>UBYX01000070.1 GCA_900469955.1 Hyphomicrobiales bacterium
AGCAATCTCGTTGCAACGCGATGGAGCCGTCGCCGCCAAGTATGGCGCACCGCCCGAATGGACCGAACGGAAGCCCAAACCGCTCAAGACACACTGACGAAACATACGCGCGGCCGACATGGTGTTGCTGGCCGCTGCCGATTGCGCGCACAGGCAAGGCCGCGCGCAATCGGCTCAGGTAGGATCGCGCTTCCAATACCACACCACATACATGTTCTTCCGGTCATGCCGACGGCTTTCAGGAAGGCCCGAATGGACCGCACGTCGTCCTTGTCACAGGCGGCCCAGACGAACGTTTGGTCATCGGTGGACGAGATCGCTTTTTTGATCTCTTTCGCAAGGACGTTTTTTGCTCCAGGCTGTTAACTCTTCCGATGCAGCCAACGGACTTCGAGCGAACCTGCCGACGGAAGAGGCTGCTCTTCAGTCTCATCCAACACTTCTATGATCGCCTGCATACGCGTATCCGGCGGCACCTCGGCGGCGATGCGCGCAATGGCGGGAAGTGCGCTTTCGTCCCCGGTCAGAAGAATGGACTGTGTCTCCGGCAGGCCGCCACCGCCTGGCCGAGCAGCGCGATTTTTTCCCCGGCTGCGCATCCCGGGCAAAATCGGCTCCGGGAGTTTTGACGCCCAGCGCCGGGTGCTGGAGGAAGTCGATCCAAAGCTCTCGGCGTTCGATGTCGACGGCACGGATCGTATAGACCCGAAGCAGAAGTTCATCCTCTCCTTCTGGCCAAGCCACGCGACCGTCCTCGCGAAGTCCCGGCCACACCGGTGATCTACCCTTTGGCGGAACGAGGAGACGGACATGCACGTCCCCGCCGACGAAGGGGGCGATGTCGGTACACGCAAACTTCACCCGACGCATGTGCGGAGTGATGTCCTGCGCAGAAACGACAGTGACCTCGTGGATGTTCGGCAGTACCGCTAGGGATGCCGGCTCCGACCAACTCAACTCGAGCGGCTCGTCCTTGGCAAAATAAAACAGGTGTTCCGCGATGATGGTGCGGCTCATCTGAAGCTCTGCTTCCGACGGGCAGGTAGGCTCGATCAGCAACTTCTGGTCCCGGATGCGAATGCTCGCGCTCCCGGTTTTGCTGGAAAGCAGCGCGATATCCTCCGTTCGCTGCACCTCCGCATGCTCGACGAAATGTTCGCAGATTTCGTCGAGCATGCTTCCGGCGTCCTT
>UBYX01000019.1 GCA_900469955.1 Hyphomicrobiales bacterium
TATGTCTCCGGTATGGACAGAGAAAAAATGGCTCCCCGGGCCGGATTCGAACCGGCGACCTGTCGATTAACAGTCGAATGCTCTACCGCTGAGCTACCAGGGATCAACCGCTCGGTGGCGGTGTGAGCGGGGTAATACAAATGCTTTGCCGTTTTGCCAAGCGCTTTTTGCAAAAAAATCGAACTTCGTTGTTTTATCCCCGTTTAAGCCCCATCTGCTCGGAAACGCAGCCTTTGGAAATAAGGAGAATGAGCTCTGGTGACTGAAGAGCGGAAGTCGACGAGATTCGGAATGGACCCTCAAACCGGTAAACTCGCGCTGGGCGGCTGGCAGATTCCCATGCCTCGCTCTCGTATCGGCCGCGTCATCATCGGCCTTACGCTGATCGTGGGCGGTACGCTCGGCTTTTTGCCGATCCTCGGTTTCTGGATGCTGCCGCTCGGTTTTCTGGTTCTCTCGCACGACCTGCCGATTGTCCGGCGTCAGCGCCGCCGCATCGCCGTCTGGTGGGCGAGGCGGCAGGCCCGCAAGGCCGACAGGTGAGGAGCGGGCGAGCGCCCCTCAATTCAGCTGAGCAGAGTCGCGAGCCCTTGGCCGGCACTGAAGGCCGCATAGGCCAGCACGCCGAAATAGATCACGGTGATCACGTTGAAGAGGTAGCCGCCCAGCACGATCAGGCCGTCGCGCTGGATCATTCCGGTGGACAGCAGGAGGATCGCGATCCCCGGCAGCGTGTTCGAGAACGGGATGAGGCCGAGCGGGAACATCAGCAGTACGCCCGCCAGAGTGATCGCAAGCCCGTTCAGCCGGTTGACGAACTTGCCGGTCGTGAGCGCCGAAAGGCGCGGCTTAAGAAACCGGTCGAGCCTTGAAACGATATTGACGCCTTTTTCCAGCGCAGGCACGAGCTTCCTGGTGTCGAGCTGGCGGTCGAGTATCTTCTTAGGCAGCCAGGGCAGGCGGTTTGCGGTAATCGCAAGGCTGATCAGGATGATTGCCGCACCGAAAACGGTGCTGACGCCTGGAATCGAAACAGGAATGAGGAAGGGAAGCGAGGCGACGGCACAGATGAGCAGCAAGCCCTGCTCGCCGACCGCATCCATCAGTTCGCGCAGCGTAACCGACTGGCCCCTGATGCCGTTGATGAGCTGGCGCAGGGTGCCGCTCAAGGAGGTCGAGTTATCCTGGAATTCGATGCTTCCGTCCAAGCTGATGCTCCGCACAGTCTCTACCGGGCCGGATGCATAGCAGCATTCGGTTTGCGAGCAAAGACCGCTCACCCGCATCGGCGGTTATCGGACAGCGAGAACCGTGATTTTCGGCGCGGCAGCCCCTTTATTTCGGAGCCAGCCAATGGTCATAGGCGCCGCAGACCAGGACGATGGCGAGGATTGCCACCACCACGGGATTCAGCGATGTTATGAATTCCAGATATTGCATGTCGGTCTCCTCTACCGCATGTCCGCCCGACGTCTCCCAACGGGGCCATATGGGAATTCTAACACCCTTTTTGTCGTCTCGCTACTTTAGGGATCTGGCAAGGAAAGCGGGACACCCTCAGAGGAATCGTGGGATAAAAGACGTAGGGCGCGAAGATGATGTTCAGAGTGATCGAGGGCGGGATGGGCGCCGGTCCGTTGCCGGCTGCCTGTGCGGCCGGAGACGAGGCGCCGACGCGAGACGACGTATTGCGGGAAGCCGAGAGGCGACGCAAGGCAACGGGTTACGACCGGTGGCGCAACCGGGAGCAGCTCACCGGCATCCCGATTCCCCGCGAGATCAGGTATCTCGCGATGCAAATCGGTTACGCAGCGGATGCCATCGGCAGATTGGCAGAGATTCCCGCAGATTTCCGCGCGGATTTTTATTGGCCGGCGTAGTCGCCGCCGCGGGTATCAGAACAACGTCATGAAGAGATGAACGACATAGAGGATGCCGACAAGCGACGCTATGGTCGCGCACGCCGCCAAGGCGTCGGATACAGTGAGCTTCATACTGATCATCGCCGTCATGGCGACCCTTCTCATAAGGATATTGATGGCAGCATCGCCATCGCTCACCGAATTTAAGGAAAACCTTTAAAGAAGCCCTTGATAACAATGGTTAACGACCGCTTCGTCGCAAGACATCCCTAACCTTTGGCTGGTGCCTTCGTCGGTTTCACCGAAGCGGATCGTTTTTGCAGGCCCTGCTGATCAGCTCAGCATCTTGGCCTCTATGCTCGCGAGGACGAAGGTTTCCCGAACTCTTTCGAGCGGGATCTTTCGCTGCAGCCCGGCGGCGCATTCCTTGAGAGCCTTGAGATAATAAGTGCCTTCCCGGATGGGCCAGCGCCAGTTGAGATAATCAAGCGCCTCCCGAGGGCCCCGTATCATTTCGGGAAATCCGTATCCGACACGCACTCTGACGGGAGCACTCCACAGAACTTCGTCGACTTCCGTTGCCTTACTCATCATTCCACACCTTGCATTGCGGCGCGAAAACTCCTTTCGCAAGGATTGGTTCCCCCGCTGCGACAAATTTTAACAGACTTCGGCAAACCGTCCGAAACCGTCAATTTTTGAAGACAGTGCAGGGGACGCCGGCCGATTTGACGCGCATGCAGAGATCGGTAGCCTCCGCTCTGGTCGCCTTGCCGATTCTCGCAGCATATCGGGGGCGGTAGCCAAAATTTCCGCCTTTTTGCCGAACGATGAGAGGGCGTTCGTCGCTGAGGGAGGGCGGAAGTCTCGCCATCGCATTGGTGAACAGCCGGTTGGCGACGTGCGGATTATAGTGCGCGGACAATTGCACTCCCCAAGGCGCCCAGTCGGCGCCGCTCAGCAGAACGGGCTCGTTGAGGTTCCTCGTCTCGGCGAGCGTGACGCAGCCTTCCATAAAGGATTTTTCGGCTGCCAGGGGAGGGGCCGGCTTATCGGGGGGAGCATCTCTCCAGGTCTCGGCGGTATGTCCCGTTATCGCAAACACATAGTCGCGCGTTTCGATCGGCAGACGATCACGCTTCAGGAACGTCTCCAGCCCGGTCTCGCCCGCGTTATAGGCCGCTGCCGCCAGCCCGAGGTTTCCGAACCGTTGCCGCAGGTCGTCGAGATAGCGGGAAGACGCCGTCAGCGCCTCGATCACGTCGAAGCTGTTTTGCAGTCCGCGCAACCTCGCCGTTCCCGGCATGAATTGAGCGATACCCTCGGCGCCCTTGTGGCTGACGGCGCCGGGCCTGAACAGGCTTTCGCGCCAGATCAGCCGCGCGAAGAACTCGGGAGGTATATTGCTGGCTGCCGCCGTATGCTCCAGGACCTTGCAAAGGTCGTGATTGAAGCTTTTGGCGCGGATGCATAGCGGGAGCCCTCCGTCTTCCGCGCTCCGCTCGTAAAGGCACCGGTCTTCCGCTGGTTCCTCTGCCGCAGCATCGCCATGAACCGGAAGCGGCACCATGCCCAGCGCCAACGCGCAGATGCTCCACAGAACACGAGAGTTCATAACCAACCTCAGTGGACCGCCGTCCGACGTGACTGCGCGGCGATAATGCCAAAAGGAAGGATGAAGAGAAACAACTTATCCGCAGGGCTGCTTTCGCTTGATTCTCGAAGCGTTACGGGAAACGGAAGCGAACCGCGATCCGGAATGGAAAAAACGGCGATATTCGGAATGAACCCGCTTGCGCCATCATTCGATTCGTTCTAAACGCCCGACACCACTCGCTCTTTATGCGTACGGACGGCCTCGTGGCGGAGTGGTGACGCAGAGGACTGCAAATCCTTGCACCCGAGTTCGATTCTCGGCGAGGCCTCCATTCTCCCACAATGGCAACAATCCGATCTTTCTTTTTGATCAAGCATTTACCATGCGGTTTTGTGTGCGCTGCAATATGGTTAATTTTTAACTTTCTCCTCCTAGTCTCGGAACAGAACGGCCTGTTCATTGCTTTATGCGCCGAACGGAGGGAAAGCGACATGATCACCAGAATTATCACCGTCCATCGTCAGCCAGCCAATGAGGCCGAAGGCACGGGTACCTTCGCTGACGGTATCTTTCCGCTGACCTCGGCCGAGCAGTCGGCCTTCGACAAGGATCACGGGCTGCGCACGTCCTACACCCGGGATTACGTCGTCGTTCGTCGTCTGGACGAGGCGCCGCGCGCCTACGCGTGATCAGTCGGCTTCGATCGAATCGCCCCGCGTTCCGCGCTCGCCTGCGCTTTTTTGCCTCGAAGACCTCCAATGTCTTGAAAGCGGATCGCGCCGTCAGTAAGACGGGACATGAACCGGTCCTCATGCCGGATGATTTGGGACGACTGAGATGATGGATTTCGAAGCAGCACGTACGAAGATGGTCGAGAACCAGATCCGCACCACCGATGTTACGTCGCATTCGGTTCTGCGGGCGTTTTACAATGTCCCCCGCGAGGCATTCGTGCCCGCCAAGGCCAAGTCGCTCGCTTATATCGATACCGACATCGAAGTGGCTCCCGGACGCTATCTGATGGAGGCTTCGCCGCTCGCCAAGCTGCTGCAGCTTGCCGCGGTCACCAAAAACGATGTCGTGCTGGAAGTGGGAACGGGTAGCGGATACGTCGCCGCGATCCTGTCGCAACTGGCGGGGTCGGTGATCTCTGTCGAGGTTGACGGGGCGCTGGCGGAGCAGGCGACCGAGAGCCTGTCGTCGCTCGGCCATGATAACGTCGCGGTGGTGACGGGCGAATTGCAGAACGGTTATGCGAGTGAAGCGCCCTACGATCTGGTCTTTGTCAACGGCGCTGTCGAGGAGGTGCCGTCGGCGCTTCTCGAACAGCTTCGTGACGGCGGGCGCCTCGTGGCGGTTGTCGGTTATGGTAATGCAGCCCAGGCGAAGGTTCTCGTGAAGGAGCAGGGTGCGATCTCCGAAAGCACCTATTTCAACGCGTCGGTGAAACCGCTGCCGGGCTTTGGCAAGATCAAGGAATTCGTTTTCTGATCGACGTGCTGATCCCGTCGTGAAAAGCAGAGCCGCGGAAGCGGCTCTTTTGCTGTTTGAGGCACGGTTCCTCGGGCCTGCTTTAGAAGAGTGTGACATACGGGATTCACATCCCCAACAAAACTGTGTATCGGTAGAGCGCCTGGGGCACTTGTCATTGTTTCCAGCCCCCCCAACACCTTAAGCTGACTGCGATTCGAACCCTTTTGTCCGGGGAGCGAATCAGTTGCCGGTAACAGCGGGGATGAAAATGGCTCAGCCAAATGTAGCGCGTGAACCCTCCATGGAAGAAATCTTGGCGTCGATCCGTCGGATCATTGAAAGCAATGAACCAACCGCCGAGAATGCGCTCTCCCGTTCGCTTCCTCAGACCTATGGCGACGACGAATTGGAAGGATCCGAAGACGAGGGTTTCGCTCCCGACATGGCCGCGAACGATCGTGGCATGCCGTCCCGCGGCGGGTCGCCGATTGAGGCTTCCGCTTCGTCGAGCCAGCCTGAGCGCACCCTGTCGCTGGCGGATGTCGCCGCCCGAGTTCGCGCCGCCTCCTCGCGCCAGCCGGAGCCGATGACCGCGCGGGTTGTTCCGACGTCCCAGACTGGCGGAGCGTCCGTTCAGGCGGCCCGCCAGGATGAGCCGTCTTCGCTTCGTCCCCTGACGCCGCGTATGCCTGAATTCCGTGAACCCCGTCCTGAGCCGGCGCCTGCCGCACAAGCCGCTCCGACACCGATGCAGCCCGCCCCCGCACCGACGCAGCCCGAGCCGGTTCAGCGTGTGATGCCGGTTTTCGATCCGCCTCAGCCGGCCCCGATGCGGCTCGATGTGGCAGAGCAGCAGGTGCCGAAGCCGGCGCCACAGAGCCTGCCGGCAAAGATCGAGGAAACCGCCAATCTCCTCTCTATCGAGGCGGGCGCCCAGGTTGCCAAGTCCTTCGGCGAACTCGCCGCTGTCTTCAACGGCATCGAGCGGCGTTCGCTGGAAGACATGGCTGGCGACATGCTGCGGCCGATGCTGCAGGAATGGCTGGACGACAACCTGCCGACATTGGTCGAGCGCCTCGTGCGCGAGGAGATCGAACGCGTGGCGCGCGGCCCACGCCGCTGATCCCGTATCCGAGACCGATGATGGGGCCGCTCCGGTGACGGGGCGGCTTTTTTATTGACTTGGAACACCCCATCCTATTTACACCGCCATACCTCTCAAAGAACAGAACCGGGTCAGGAAATGCTCGAAAAGACCTATGATTCCGCAGCCGTAGAACCGAAAATCGCGCAAGCCTGGGACGAGGCGGATGCTTTCCGCGCCGGCGCGAACGCAAGACCGGGGGCGGAAACCTTCACGATCGTGATCCCGCCGCCGAATGTGACTGGTTCGCTGCATATGGGCCATGCGCTCAACAATACGCTGCAGGACATCATGGTTCGCTTCGAGCGCATGCGCGGCAAGGACGTGCTGTGGCAGCCGGGTATGGACCATGCGGGCATTGCGACCCAAATGGTCGTCGAGCGGCAGTTGATGGAGCGCCAGCTTCCTGGGCGGCGCGAAATGGGCCGGGACGCCTTTGTCGACAAGGTTTGGGAATGGAAGGCGGAATCCGGCGGGTTGATTTTCAACCAGCTGAAGCGGCTCGGCGCCTCTTGCGACTGGTCGCGCGAACGCTTCACAATGGACGAAGGTTTGTCCGAGGCCGTTCTTGAAGTCTTCGTGACGCTCTACAAGGAAGGCCTGATCTACAAGGACAAGCGCCTCGTCAACTGGGACCCGAAATTGCTCACCGCGATTTCCGACCTCGAAGTCGAGCAGATCGAGATCAAGGGCAATCTCTGGCATCTGCGCTATCCGCTCGAGCCGGGCGTCACCTACCAGTATCCGGTTGCTTTCGACGAAGACGGCAAGGCTACCGAATACGAGACGCGCGACTACCTGGTCGTCGCGACGACGCGGCCTGAAACCATGCTGGGCGATACCGGCATTGCCGTAAACCCCGAGGACGAGCGGTACAGGGCGATCATCGGCAAGCATGTCATCCTGCCGATCGTTGGCCGCCGCATTCCGATCGTCGCCGACGGTTACGCCGATCCGACCGCCGGTACCGGCGCCGTCAAGATCACGCCTGCCCACGACTTCAACGACTTCGAAGTCGGCAGACGCGCGGGGCTCAGCGCCATCAACATCATGAATATCGATGGCACGATCTCCATCAAGGAAAACGAGGACTTCCTCGAAGGCCTCGATCATCCGGCCGCACTTCATGGCGCCTGGGATCGGCTCGAAGGCCAGGATCGCTTCACCGCGCGCAAGATCATCGTCGAGATATTCGAGGAAGCCGGTCTGCTCGACAAGATCGAGCCGCACAAGCACATGGTGCCGCATGGCGACCGTGGCGGGGTGCCGATCGAGCCGCGGCTGACCGAGCAGTGGTATGTCGACGCCCATACGCTGGCTCAGCCGGCGATCGCTTCTGTTCGCGAAGGCCGCACCAAGTTCGTCCCCAAGAATTGGGAAAAAACCTATTTCGAATGGATGGAGAACATTCAGCCCTGGTGCATTTCGCGCCAGCTCTGGTGGGGACACCAGATCCCGGCCTGGTATGGTCCGGACGGCCAGGTCTTCGTTGAGAAGACCGAAGAGGAGGCGCTCCAGGCGGCCATTCAGCACTATCTTGCGCATGAGGGGCCGATGAAGGCTTTCGTCCAGGACAAGCTTGAGAATTTCAAGCCGGGCGAAATCCTCACGCGTGACGAAGACGTGCTCGATACCTGGTTCTCCTCGGCGCTATGGCCGTTTTCGACCCTTGGCTGGCCGGATCAGACGAGGGAGCTCGAGAAATACTACCCGACAAGCGTCCTGGTCACCGGCTTCGATATCATCTTCTTCTGGGTCGCCCGCATGATGATGATGGGCCTTCACTTCATGAAGGACGAGGAGGGCAATCCGGTCGAGCCCTTCCACACGGTCTACGTCCATGCGTTGGTGCGGGACAAGAACGGCCAGAAAATGTCGAAGTCCAAGGGCAATGTCATCGACCCGCTGGAACTGATCGACGAATACGGCGCGGACGCCTTGCGTTTTACGCTGGCCATCATGGCGGCCCAGGGTCGCGACGTCAAACTCGATCCGGCGCGTATTGCAGGTTATCGCAACTTCGGCACCAAGCTCTGGAACGCCACCCGCTTTGCCGAGATGAACGGCGTCAAGAACGATCCGGCATTCAGCCCGGAGACGACGACGCTCACCATCAACCGCTGGATTCTCACGGAGCTTTCCGCGACGATCCGCGATGTGACCGAGGCGATCGAGAGCCAACGCTTCAACGAGGCGGCCGGCGCACTCTACCGTTTCGTCTGGAACCAGGTCTGCGACTGGTATCTCGAACTCCTGAAGCCGGTCTTCGCGAGCGAGGATGAGAAAGCCAAGGCGGAAGCCCAGGCCTGCGCGGCATACGTTTTGGAAGAGACCTACAAGCTACTTCATCCCTTCATGCCTTTCATGACGGAAGAGCTCTGGGTCCATACCGATACCCGCCAAGGCCTGCTTTGCCACGCCGATTGGCCGGCGCCGGAATTTTCCGACCGGGCAGCGGCCGAAGAGATCAATTGGCTGATCGATCTCGTGACCGGGCTTCGTTCGGCCCGGGCGGAGATGAACGTTCCGCCTTCGGCGGTGGCACCGCTGATCGTCGTGGGTGCCAACCAGACCAGCCAGGCGCGCCTCAAGCGTCACGAGGCTGCGATCCGCCGTCTCGCTCGTGTCGAAAACATCGAACTTGCGGACATTGCCCCCAAGGGCGCGGCCCAGATCGTCGTCGGAGAGGCGACAGCCTGCCTGCCGCTTGGCAACCTGATCGATCTGGTCGCTGAAAAGGCGCGCATCGAGAAGGCGATGGGCAAAACGCACGGCGAAATGGACCGCATCGGCAAGAAGTTGGCGAACGAGAAATTCGTCGCCAACGCCGATCCGGACGTTGTCGCGGCTGAACGGGAGCGCTTTGCGGAACTTGAGGTGCAGATGACCAATCTGAAGACGGCGCTGCTCAGAATCACCGAAGCAGGCTGATTCGTCCCGAGACCGTTTTTGAGCGAATGCAGCGTCGAAACAGGCGCGGCATTTCTTTTTCCAGGCTTCGTCAATCTGTCGCAAAAATATGCAGCGGCTTGTTCCCGAGAAAGCCGCAATGTTGCCACATCGACACAGAATCCGTCGGGAAAGTAATACAGTTCTAATGTTTCCGCCCAATACTGCTGCAAGACGGAAAAATTTTGCGACATATGGTCGCTTCAGCAGGTTCCTGAGTTTGTTACGTAAACCATTGCCGTCGAATGCCGGAAAGTGGTGGACAGCTGAAAGTTGTCAATCAGAGCGAAACATCTAGAGTGATTCCGGTCACTTACCAGGGAGTGGGAGCAATTATGGTAAGCAAAATAATATCGAGGGGTCTTTTGGTTGTTGCCGCAGGTTGCGGGTTGCAGTCCACGGCCCTTGCGGGAGGGCTGGAGCGCGGCGGTTACAATATCGACCTGCTTTTCGATCCTTCTCAGTTCGCGGTGGAATCGAGCGCTACCTTCGTCATGCCTCAGCGCAAGGTGAAGAACGTCACCGATATCAATCCGGCCAACGGCAACCTGAACGCGATCCCCGGTTATTCGGACTCGGCAGATGATAGCGAGAGCTACTGGTCTCCACGCATCGGTGCAAAGGCCGCGATCGGCGATGCGGCTGACTGCATGTTCGACTACTCGCAGCCCTATGGCGCCCACACCAAGCCGGGAGCACGCTGGGCAGGCGCCAGCGACAACGTGGAAACGAAGGTCAACAGCGACAACTATGCTCTGACTTGCTCTTATCGTTTCGACGTGGGCCCGGGACAGCTTCGCGTCATCGGTGGTGCCAACTATCTTGAGATGGATGGCTTCAAGGAGCGCCTTCTTGTGCCGCCGGAGGCCATCGGCTTCGCGGCTACGGGCATTGGCCGTCTCGATCTTGAAACCGACGGATGGGGCTGGCGCGCCGGTCTGGCCTACGAAATTCCGGAATATGCTTTCCGCGCAAGTCTTATGTACTACAGCGAAGTAAAGCTGAAGGACATCACCGGTACGGTCGATCTCACGCAGGTACCTGCCATAGTCAGCCCTCTTGGCGGGCTGATCTTGCCGGTAGAGGGATCGGCCTCCATGCCGGACGCTCTCGAACTCAAGGTTCAGTCGGGCATTGCTCCCGGTTGGCTGGCGTTCGGCTCGGTGAAGTGGACTGACTGGAGCCAATTGCAGCGCATTGCTTTCTACAATAGCGGTGTCGAAATCACGTCTCTCGATCTTGGCTATCAGGATGGCTGGACGGTCACCGGCGGCATCGGCCACAAGTTCAATGATCAGTGGAGCGGCGCCGTGAGCGTCACCTGGGATCGCGGGACGTCGCAGGAATTCGGCACCCAGACCGACAGCTGGCTGTTCGGTGCAGGCGTTGCATATTCGCCCAATCAGAATGTCGAAATCCGTCTCGGCGGCGTCATCGGCATTCTCACCGGCGGCGAGTCAAACCCAACGACGATCGACGGAGTCGGCGTGGGCGACGAGGCGACCTACGAGTTCGACAACGATCTGGTTGCGGCTCTCTCGACCTCCCTCAAGATCAAGTTCTGATCTGACCATCATCAAGAAAAAAGCCCGGTTGCGACCGGGCTTTTTTGTGGCCGCCGGCAAAGAGCCGACAGATAAAGTCGTTGTTCCACTTGTGACGATTTGGCAACACTTTTTTGGGACGATTGTCAGGCGCACCGAGAGGGTGCCTTCTGTCCATTTCCCGCCACAAACGAAGCGCAGCGATAAATGGACAGCAGGGGCGGACCGCGGGGGCGGGGCGCAAGTTTGGAGTATCATGGGCGGGTTTCCCAAAGAAATGCCGGGAGTCTGGCACAATGGCTGCCGTGTATCGGCGCCGATATGCTTCGCCGTACTTCCACCGGCAATGGGTCCAAGTGTTGCCGAAAACGGCGCATACAGTTTCAGACGCCTGTCAGGAGGAGTGGCCGGCGGACATGCCCGTCAAAGCCTCTCTGCAAAGACATGGAGTGCTCGAGCTGCGGCCGCCTGCCGCGTAGCTTCGCAGCGGAGTGAAAGAAACTGAAACATGCCGAAGTCTGACATCGGATCCATGAGAGTATTGCTTCTTGGAATGTCGCTCGCCTCGCTTCTGGCGGGTTCGGCCTCGGCCTTTGACATCAAGTCCGGCGTGACCAAGGAGTCAGGCCCGTTCGACCTCTTCAAGTTCGGCTTCAAGGCCTACAAGAACGGCCAGAAGGAAGACGCGGTCGAGGCCTATCGTTATGCGGCCGAGAAGGGTCATACCGGCTCACGCTGGGCGCTTGCCAACATGTACGCCTATGGCGACGGCGTGGCGAAGGATGATTTCGAAGCCTTCAAGATCTACAACGAGATCGCGGCCCAAGGCGTGGAGCCTGGCTCGGAAGATACGAGCTTCTTCATCAACGCGCTGTTGTCGCTCGCAAACTATTATCGTCGCGGCATCCCCGGCAGCCCCGTGAAGCCCGACCTGTCGCAGGCGCGTCAGCTCTATTTCCAGGCGGCCTCGACCTTTGGCGTGGCGGAAGCCCAGTTCCAGCTCGCCAAGATGATCCTCGCAGGAGAGGGCGGCACCGCCAATATCCAGCAGGCCAAGAAATGGCTGAACCAGGCACGCAAGAATGGCCACGCGGGCGCAATGTCCGTCTTCGGCAATGTGCTCTTCCAGGAAGGTCAGACCGTCCGTGGTCTGGCTTTCATGACCGCCGCACTCGACAAGTGTTCCGCGAAGGAGTGCAACTGGATGCAGCAGTTGCAGGAGCAGGCCTTCTCTGTCGCCGGTGAGGAGGACCGCCGCGGTGCGGTCGCGCTCTCCCAGCAATTTGCCCAGGGCGCCGACTGAACCGGCGCTCTTTCAGCCGAAATCGAAGATACCGATGACGGGTACGTGGTCCGATGGCTTCTCCCAGGCCCGCACATGCTTTTCAATCGCGGTGGACTTGAGCCTGTCGGCGGCTTCCGCCGAGAGGAGGAGGTGGTCGATGCGAATGCCGTTGTTCTTCTGCCAGGCGCCGGCCTGATAATCCCAGAAGGAATAGAGCTTCGTCGCATCGGTCGTCGCACGCACGGCATCGACAAGGCCGAGATTTTCCAGACGCCGAAATGCTGAGCGGGTTTCGGGCAGGAAGAGCGCATCGGTTGCCCATACAGCCGGATCGAAACAGTCGTGCGGCTCCGGAATGACGTTGTAGTCTCCGGCCAGAATCAGCGGTTCCTCGAGAGCCAGGCACTCCTGCGCGTGCCGCCGCAGCCGCTCCATCCAGGCAAGCTTATAGGGGTATTTTACCGGGTCGTCGGCTGGATTGCCGTTCGGCAGATAGATGGACGCCACGCGGATCGCCCCGCCTGCGACCGAGAACACACCCTCGATATAACGGGACTGCTCGTCGCCTTCACCGCCCGGCAGGCCGCGAAGCACCTCGTCCGGACGGGTCTTCGACAGCAGGGCTACGCCGTTGAAGCCTTTCTGCCCATGCGTCTCGACGTGATAACCGAGCGCCTCGATTTCCAGCCGCGGAAAGTTCTCGTCCACCGATTTGATTTCCTGAAGGCAGACGATGTCGGGTTGGGAATCGGTAAGCCACTGACGCAAATTATCGATGCGCGCCTTCACGCCATTGATGTTCCAGGTGGCTATTTTCATCGGACCGTCCTTCCGTCTTTCGCTTCCTCTTTTAGCGAAAGAGAAAGCCTTGGGAAGGACAAAGATCGTCTCAGACCGAGAAGCTGGTGCCGCAGCCGCAGCTTGCGACAGCGTTCGGGTTCTTGATCTGGAAGGACTGGCCGAGAAGGTTGTCGACGAAGTCGATCTCGGAACCGGCCATGTAGACCAGCGAAAGGCTGTCGATCAGCACCTTGGCTTCGCCATTGGCAACGACGACATCGTCGGCTTCCGGCGCGTCGGCGAGGTCGAACTTGTAGGAAAAGCCGGAACACCCGCCGCCTTCGACGGAAACACGCAACGCCTGCTTGCCCGCTTCGCTGGCGACGATTTCCGTGATGCGCTTTGCCGCGGCATCCGAAAGAGTTACATTTATGTCCATATCCGTCTCCTGCCGGGTTCAAGGCCCGGTGAGTTCCGGGCAAAATCCCGGAGATTCCTGTCACCGGCGTTGCGCACGGCTTCACTATAGGTATGAAGGCTTGAACGGCGCGTCAATGGCCGGCTTGGAACGAAGAGACAGGTGAGCGAATGACGATTGATACCGGTGCTCTCGGCTTTGGCAGCGGCGAGCGGGCGGTTTATGCCGCCAATCCCTGGGCTTCGCGCGGCCGGCTCTTCCCGGAGCCTAGCAGCCTGACGCGTTCGGAGTTCCAGCGGGACCGCGATCGTATCGTCCACACGACCGCATTCCGCCGGTTGAAGCATAAGACGCAGGTCTTCATCAGCCCCGACGGCGATCACTACCGCACGCGGCTCACCCACACCATCGAGGTTGCCCAGATCGCCCGCGCCCTGGCGCGAGCCTTGAAGCTCGATGAGGATCTCGCCGAAGGCGTGGCGCTGGTTCACGATTTCGGCCACACGCCTTTCGGCCACACCGGCGAAGACGCGCTGCACGATATGCTGGCGCCTTACGGCGGCTTCGACCACAATGCCCAATCGCTCCGGATCGTCACCAAGCTGGAACGCCGCTATGCGGAGTTCGACGGCCTCAATCTCACCTGGGAAAGCCTGGAGGGGCTCGTCAAGCACAACGGGCCGCTCCTGACCAAAACGGGTGAGGGCACCCGCGGGCCGGTTCCGCAGCCGATCCGTGACTATTGCGAACTGCATGATCTGGAACTGGCGAGCTATGCGAGCCTTGAAGCCCAGGTCGCCGCGATTTCCGACGATATCGCCTACAATACCCACGATATCGACGACGGGCTGCGTTCGGGGCTTTTGACCTTCGAGATGCTGGAGGATGTTCCCTTCCTCGCAAAGGTCATGGCGGACGTAAGGCAGCGTTATCCGCACCTTGAGCCGAGCCGCTTCACCTACGAAATCACCCGTCGGCAGATCACCCACATGGTGGAGGACGTGATCGGCGTCACGCAGGACAATCTGCGGAAGCTGCGGCCGGAGAGCGGCGACGACGTCAGAGGCGCTGACCAGGTGATGGCGACTTTTTCCGACGAAGTTGCCGAGACCGACCGGTGCATCAAGCAGCTTCTGTTCTCGCGTATCTACCGGCATCCCGAGATCATGCGCATTCGTGCGGGCGCGGCCCAGATCCTGTCCGATCTCTTCAACGCCTATATGAACGATCCAACTCTGATGCGAAGCCACTACTGGGTGAACCACATCGCCGGCCTGAACGAGGGGGCGAAGGCCCGCCACGTAGCCGATTATCTGGCCGGCATGACCGACACCTATGCTGTCAGGGCGCATGGCGAGCTGTTTGACCAGACTCCCGATTTGCGATAGGCAGCCGCCAACAACAACGGCTTTTCAAGGGCCCGCGCCGCAGTCTTGCGCGGATGAGTGATATGAATCTGTTTGCCGACTTCGAAACTAGAATTAAGAATGCTTTGGAAACACTTGATATCATCAAGGAAAAGCGAAGCGAAGTCGATTTCGGACGCGTTGCGATCGAGCCTCCGCGCGACCAGAGCCACGGCGACGTGGCAACCAATGCAGCCATGGTATTGGCTAAGCCGTTGGGCACGAATCCTCGTGCGCTTGCTGATATTATCGCGGTTGCGCTGCGTGATGATCCGGATGTCAGCGAGGTATCCGTGGCCGGTCCGGGCTTCATCAACATCCGCCTTTCCACCGGATATTGGCAAAGCCTGCTGGCTTCGATGATCCAACAAAACACCAGTTATGGCCGCTCCACGGTTGGCGCGTCGAAAAAGGCAAATGTCGAATACGTCTCGGCCAATCCGACCGGCCCCATGCATGTCGGTCATTGCCGCGGCGCGGTTGTCGGCGACGCACTCGCAAACCTTCTGCAATTTGCGGGCTACGACGTCACCAAGGAATACTACATCAACGATGCGGGCAGCCAGATCGACGTGCTGGCGCGTTCGGTCTTCCTGCGCTACCGCGAAGCGCTCGGAGAGACGATCGGCGAAATCCCTTCGGGTCTTTATCCAGGAGATTATCTGGTTCCGGTCGGCCAGGCGCTCGCCGACGAATATGGCCCGCGGCTGCATAACATGCCGGAAGAAGATTGGCTGCCGATCGTCAAGGACAAGGCGATCGATTCCATGATGGAGATGATCCGCGAGGATCTCGACGCGCTCAACGTTCACCACGACGTCTTCTTTTCCGAGCGCACGCTGCATGCCGGTGGCGCGCAGCGCATTCGCACCGCCATCAATGATCTGACCTTCAAGGGGCATGTCTACCGCGGCACCCTGCCGCCGCCGAAGGGGCAGTTGCCCGAAGACTGGGAAGACCGCGAGCAGACGCTGTTCCGCTCCACGGAGGTAGGCGACGACATCGATCGGCCGCTGATCAAGTCCGACGGCAGCTATACCTATTTTGCCGCCGACGTTGCCTATTTCAAAGACAAGTTCGACCGCGGCTACGACGAGATGATCTATGTGCTCGGCGCCGACCATGGCGGATATGTGAAGCGCCTGGAAGCCCTGGCGCGTGCCGTTTCGGGCGGCAACGCCAAGCTGACGGTGCTCTTGTGTCAGCTCGTCAAGCTGTTCCGCAACGGCGAGCCGGTGAAGATGTCGAAACGCTCCGGCAATTTCGTGACCCTGCGCGAAGTGGTCGACGAAGTCGGCCGTGACGCTGTTCGGTTCATGATGCTCTACCGGAAGAGTTCCGAACCGCTCGACTTCGACTTTGCCAAGGTAACGGAACAATCCAAGGACAATCCGGTCTTCTACGTGCAATACGCCCACGCGCGTTGCGCCTCGGTGTTCCGGCAGGCTCAGAAGGCATTTCCGGACCTCGATATCGAAACACTCGATCTGGCGGCACATGCCGGCCTGATCTCGGACGAGAACGAGCTGAGGTTGATTGCCAAGCTTGCGGAATACCCGCGCATTGTTGAGGCCGCAGCCCTTGCGCAGGAGCCGCATCGACTTGCATTTTACCTTTATGATCTGGCAAGTTCCTTCCACGGCCATTGGAGCAAAGGCTCCGAAAATGTCGACTTACGCTTTGTTAACGATAAGAACCGACAATTGAGCGTCGCCAGGCTTGGGCTGGTGCACGCTGTCGCCTCTGTCCTGAAGTCGGGACTTGCTATAACAGGCACAGCAGCACCAGAAGAAATGCGCTAGAATCGCCACCATTTCCCCACATTGCACTGGCATATACGTTGTAATGTAGGTGAGTGGACGAGTTAATGGCAGACAACAATCTTGCGCGTAGCCGGAATGATTTGCCGGATTTCTTTGCCGATGATGACCCGCTGGCAGAACTCGCCCGCATTGTAGGTTACGAAGATCGGCCCGTCACTAAATCGGCAGCGCCGTCTGCCGGCGATGCTTATTCGCCGGGTCGCGAACCTGCCTTTAATCTGGAGGACGAACTCCTGCAGGAGTTCGAGCGCTACGACGCGCCGCGTCTTGACCCGATTCATGACATCAGCATCGACGACGTGTCACATGCCGCTCCTGTTGAGGCTTCGTTTGCCGAACCGGATTTCGGTCCCGAAATCGACGATGTCATCGACACGGCGGAATTTTCTCCGGTTTTGCTTCCGGACGACCACAACGCCTTAAGTGGTGAAACGTTCTCGATCCGCGACGAAGAGCCTTCGTTCCCGACGCAGAGCTACGCCGAGAGCTATCTCGATGTGTCCGCACCCGAACCTGTTGTCGCCGAGGTTTCGGACGCCGATCGCGTCGAACCGGTATTCGATTTGCCCGACCTGCCGGCTGTCGAGGCCGTTTCGCAGGCGCAGCCGAGGTATGCGGTCGATGAGGCTGCCGATCAGTTTGATGATGAATTCGATCTTGCTGCCGAGCTGGAGAATTCGATCGGTGCCGAGTCTGCCGTTGAAAGCGAGCCGGAAGTAAAGCCAGAGCCGAAAGCGAAGACGGGCTACGTACCGGGCTTCCGCATGCCGCTTGCGAATTTCAACGTCGCGCGTGCGGCGGAGCCGGCTCCGCGTCCGCAATCTCCGGCGCCCCAACCGGTTGAAGAAGCTCTGGACCTGCCGGTGCTCGAGGATCTTCCGATTCTGGGCGCTACAACACCTGTCCACGACGTGCCGGCCGCGGCGGCTCCGACGGCAAAATTCGAGGTAGCTGAAGCCCCGGCCTCCGCTGCCGTGGTGGCTGAGCCTGTACCTGCGGTTTCGGTCGAACCTCCGGCTGCAGCAACGTCTCCGGCCGCGGTTCAGTCGGCATCGAAGGACCGGTTTTCCGAACTCGATGAGCTGATCTATGACGTTCAGCGGTATTCGCTTGCCGCTAACGGCGAGAAGCCCGTGTCGCCCCCCGTTGTCGAGGAGACGGCGGCTCTGACCTCAGCGCCCGTCGCGAAGCCCGTTGCGGACACGATCGCGCCGGTTGCCGTTGCCCCAGTCGTCGTTGCGCCGACTGTAGAGGCCCGGGCCGCCGAGGACGCGGCGATCGACGAGCTCGATCCTTTCTCCGACGACGAGTTCGAGATCGCGCTCGATGATCTGGAGCTCGATCTTGCGGAGCTGGTTGTCGAAGAAACCCAAAAACAGCCCGAACATATGGCTCGACCCGCGCTGGAAGTAGAGACTGCGCCATACAAGCCGGAAGTTCCGGCGGCGCGTGCCATACCGTCTGCTGCTGCAACGCCGGTGGCGGAAGCAGAGGTGGTGGAGGAAACGGATCTCGTCGCGGAGCTTCCCTTCGATCCCGCCCAGATTGCCGATGCCGAAGACCATGTTGAGGCGATAGCCGAACTCGATGTTCCGTCACTGCCGGCTGAAGAGCCGGAGCAGGCGCCGGCCTATCGTCCGGACTACGATCTCGATATCGACGCCGAATTGGCGACGCTCTTGATGACGCCGGAAAAGGCGCAGCCGACGCCCGCGCGCAAGCCGGAAATCGATATTGCTTCCATGGCACCTGCGACGGCAAGCCGTCCTGCCCAGGCAAGCCAGGCGCCCAGCTATTCCGACCTCGACGACTTCGAACGCGCGCTGGAAGAGGATTTCCGCCGCAGCCTTACGGCCCCATTGATGGCGGCCGAACATGAAGAACTGCACTATGGCCAGGCCGATTACCTGGCGACGGTGGAAAATGCGCGTCGCTCTGCGGTCAGCCGCTGGGCTGTTCCGTTGGCTCTGGTGGGCGTCGTTATTCTCGGCGGCGCCGGTATCTATGCATGGTTGGGCAGCAGCGTGCCCGGCAACGTCGCGAGCGGCGAGCCTGTCGTCATTGCCGCTGACATGGACCCGATCAAGGTTGCCCCGGCGAACCCCGGCGGCAAGACGGTTCCGAACCAGGACAAGGCGGTCTATGACCGTGTTGCAGGTGTGTCGGCCCAGGATCCGAAGCAGCCGACATTGATCTCCTCCAGCGAGGAGCCGGTCGATGTGGTCCAGAAGACCCTGATGCCCGATTCGCTGCCCCTTGAAGGTGAAGACGAGATTGAGCCGACGGAGGTGGCTGACACCAAGGATGCCCGCCTGCTGCCACAGGACGAGCCTCAGCAGACCGCTGCGGCGGAGCAGCCGCCGGTGACCGTCATGCCGCGCAAGGTCAAGACGATGATCGTGCGGCCCGACGGCAAACTTGTCGAGCAGGAAGTTCCTGCTCCGGCGCTTGCCGCCCCGGCACCCACCGAAAAGCTGCCGGCAGCCGGCGCAAAGCCGGTGGAGGTCGCCGCCGTTCCTGCCCATTCTCCGGTTTCGGCTCCCGCGACGCCGGTTCAAACTCAGCCCGTTACCGCTTCGACAACGCCTGCGCCCGAGCCGGTGAATGCTGCCAAGCCCGCGCCGGCGACGCCAGCCTCTGCGCCGGCTGCCGACCCGGCGATTGCATCGCCCGCTGTCCCCGCCGTCGAGACTCCGGCCGAGGCGTCGGCTCCGGCGATCAAGGCACCTGTTCCGAGGGCACGTCCGGCGGAACAGCCGGTCAACGTGGTTGCTGCGGTCACCGACCAGGGCAATGTCCGCGCCCCCGGCCAGCCTGCTGCGTCCCAACAGGTTGCCTCGGCGCCTGCCCAGGCGGCTCCGGTTGGGGAAGGCGGTTACGTGATCCAGATTGCCTCGCTGCCGTCGCAGGCCGAAGCGCAAAAATCCTATCAGAGCCTGTCGGCGAAATTCGGCAGCGTGATCGGCGGCCGTGGTGTCGACATCAAGGCGGCGGAAGTTGCCGGCAAGGGCACGTTCTATCGCGTCCGCATCCCCGCGGGCGGCAAGAGCGATGCAGTGGCGCTCTGCGAAAAATATCGTGCTGCCGGAGGAAGCTGCCTGGTCGCGAGGTAGGCAACGGCATCGGATGGCAAAGCGGGGCGCACAGCGCCCCGTTTTTCGTTTCGGCTTTCATCAACTAAGATCGCACCATGACCGAATCAAAAGCCATGATCCTGGGCTCCAGTGGCCCAAACCTCACTGCCGACGAAATCGCGCTTTATAGGGATGAACGTCCTTGGGGCTTCATCCTCTTTGCGCGCAACTGCCTTGAGCCGGCTCAGATTTCCGATCTTGTCGCAGCCATGCGGGATACCGTCGGGCGGCCCGATGCACCGGTGCTGATCGATCAGGAGGGGGGCCGCGTACAGCGAATACGCCCCCCCATGATCGAGCGTTATCCGTCTGCCGCCGCTCTCGGGGAGCTTTACAGACGGGACCGCGAGCAGGGACTGCGCGCTGCATGGCTGATGTCGCGTCTGCACGCTTTCGACCTCATCAAGCTCGGCATCAGCGTCGACTGTCTGCCGGTACTCGATGTGCCGATCGAGGGCGCAAGCAACGTGATCGGCGATCGCGCCTACGGCTTCGATCCGAAGACCGTATCCGACATGGGCAGGGCTGCGGCGGAGGGACTGAAAGCCGGTGGTGTACTGCCGGTCATGAAGCATATCCCGGGCCATGGGCGCGGCATGGCGGATTCCCACCATGAGTTGCCGGTCGTGGCCGCCTCGCGGGCCGAACTTGAAGCGCACGACTTCCTGCCCTTCATCGCCCTCAAGGACGAGCTGATGGCGATGAGCGCTCATATCGTCTTTACGGCAATCGATCCGGATGAACCTGCGACCATTTCCCGAAAGGTGATTGAGGAAATCATCCGCGGCCATATCGGCTTCGACGGCCTTCTGATGTCCGACGACACATCGATGAACGCCCTGAAGGGTACGATCGGAGAGCGTGCGGCGAGAATCGTTGGGGGCGGCTGCGATATTGTCTTGCATTGCAACGGCGTCATGGAAGAAATGAGGGCCGTGGTGAAGGAGGCGATCCCGCTCGCCGGCGAGGCGCTCAGGCGCGCCGAAGCGGTCGAGAGAGCCTTAGGGCCAGGTGACGGGGCTGACGAATCGGCTCTGCGTGCCGAGTTTCATGGGTTGCTTGCCGTCTCCTGACGGCGCGGCGGGGCAGGGCGAGGTTGAGGAATGGCCGTGACGACATCGCAGAATGCCATTCCGATGGACAAGCTGTGGCAGGAGCCGGAAAGGGCCGCGGACGATCCGGCGCTGGTGATCGATGTCGGCGGGTTCGAAGGTCCGCTCGACCTGCTGCTACATCTCGCCCGCAACCAGAAGGTCGATCTGGCCCGCATTTCCGTTCTGGCGCTGGCAGAGCAATATCTCCAGTTCGTGGAGAGTGCCAGGCGGGTGCGCATAGAGCTGGCGGCCGATTATCTCGTCATGGCGGCCTGGCTGGCATATCTGAAATCCAAGCTCCTCATACCGCAGCAGGCTAGGGGTGACGACGGTCCGAGCGGCGAGGAGATGGCGGCAACGCTTGCTTTCCGCCTGAAGCGGCTGGAGGCGATGCGGGAAGCGGCGACGCGGCTCGTCAATCGCAACCGGCTGGGTCGCGACGTGTTTGCCCGGGGGGCGCCTGAGCATATTCCGCATCGCGTGCAGTCTGCCTATGATGCCTCGCTCTACGATCTGCTCTCCGCCTATGCCAATCTGCGGCAACGCGGCGCCGTCACGCAGGTGACGATCGAGAAGCGCAAGGTCTGGTCGTTGGCGGATGCCCGCAACCTGTTGACCCGGATGCTCGGCGAAATTGCCGACTGGACAGCGCTGCAGCACTATCTGTTGCCCTATCTGCCGCCGGAGGATCGGATCACCGCGACTGCGAGCGCCTTTGCCGCCTCGCTGGAACTGGTGCGCGAGGGCAAACTTGAAATGCGCCAGGACGGAGCATTCCAGCCGATCTACCTGCGCAAAGGGCAACCCTTAGGGACGACGAAGCCCGTGCTGCAAGCCGTTGCAGGAGACGTCGATTGACGCCTGACGAAGATAATGATCAGCCGATGCTGGAAGCCGACGAAGGCGAAACCGAGCCGATGTCGCTGATCGAGGTCGAGCGGATAGCGGAAGCTCTGGTCTTTGCCTCCGCCGAACCGGTCCCCGAAGCCTTCCTTTCCGAACGCCTGCCGCGCGGCACGGATGTCGGCGCGGTGATGCGCCGGCTGATGGAGGCCTATGCGCCCCGCGGCGTCAATCTCATCAGGACCGGCGACCGTTGGGCCTTCCGCACGGCCGCGGACCTCTCCTTCGTCATCCGCAAGGATGAGAACGAGGCGAAGAAACTATCGCGTGCGGCGCTCGAAGTGCTTGCCATCATCGCCTACCACCAGCCGGTCACGCGGGCCGAGATCGAGGAGATCCGCGGCGTTCAGACCTCCAAGGGCACGCTCGATGTGTTGATGGAAGCGGGCTGGGTGCGCTTCCGCGGCCGCCGCAGGACGCCGGGGCGCCCGGTGACGCTCGGCACGACGGTGGAATTCCTCGACCATTTCGGCCTGGAGGAACTGCGCGATCTGCCGGGTCTCGACGAATTGAAGGGGGCGGGACTTCTCTCCGGCCGTATCCCGCCGGGCTTTGCCATACCGATCCCGCAAAATGTCGACGATCTCGCCGAAGATGAAGATCCGATCACCCAGCTCGACCTCGAGGAGCTTGGGCTCTTGACACCTGGCGGAGAAGCGGACGAATAGCGTCGAACTGTAAAAACGGCCCGGACTGCGGGTGCAAACGGGCATTGTGATGACCATACAGGCGGCCAGCGGGGAGACCAGACGAAAGACCGGCGTTACGTTCGCTTCCCGCCTGGCCTTCGAGGACATCCGGCATTCCTACCATGGGAAAGAAACGATTCGCGGCATCTCGCTTGCGGCCGAGCCCGGCGAAGTCCTGTGCCTTCTTGGGCCGTCCGGTTCTGGGAAGACGACCTTGCTGCGGATTGCCGCCGGTTTGGAAGCCCAAAGCCATGGCCGGATCGTCATCGACGGTCGCGAAGTGGCCGGTCCTCAAGATTTTCTGCCTCCGGAAAAACGTGGCGTCGGGCTGATGTTCCAGGACTTCGCGCTTTTTCCGCATATGACGGTGCTGGAAAACGTCCGCTTCGGATTGACTGCGCTGTCCGCGAAAGAGGCGGTCGCGGAAGCCGGAGCGGCGTTGGAGCGCGTCGGCTTGTGGCATCATGCGACAAAATATCCCCACGCTCTCTCAGGCGGGGAGCAGCAGCGCGTTGCGCTTGCCCGTGCGCTTGCTCCCAGGCCGGGCGTGCTCCTGATGGATGAGCCCTTTTCCGGCCTCGATTCCAGGTTAAAGGATACCATCCGGACCGATACTTTGACGATCCTGAAGGAAAGCCGCGCAACGGCGATCGTTGTCACGCATGATGCCGAGGAGGCGATGCGGATGGCAGACCGGATCGCGCTTCTGAAGGATGGATGCCTTGTGCAACTGGGCGCACCGGCGGATCTCTACAGCAGCCCTTGCAGTTTGTTTGCCGCAGCTTTCTTCTCTGAGATCAACGAGTTGTCGGGTATCGTGCGAAATGGCGTGGTGGAGACGCCGCTAGGGACGGCGCCGGCAGGAGGGTTGGCTGAAGGCAGTACGGTTTCCGTAGCGGTAAGATTGTCCGACGTCGATGTTGCCGCTGAAGGGGGCGCTATCGAGGCCCGTATCCTGTCGCGCAGGTTCCTCGGCGTCGTGGAATTGCTCACTCTCGCGGTTGCCGGAACAGACGATCCGATCCGCGCCAGGGTTCGCGCCGGACGGCTTGCGCCGGGGGTAAACGACGTCGTCATAACAGTCGCTCCCCGAGACATTTTGGTGTTTGAAAAAGAACCATAAAGGGCTTACATCGATAATACGTTTCTTATGGAGTAGACTATGGGTTCTTTTAGTGTGTGGCACTGGCTGATCGTTCTGGTCATCGTGCTCGTTCTCTTCGGACGCGGCAAGATTCCGGAATTGATGGGCGACGTCGCAAAAGGCATCAAGAGCTTCAAGAAGGGCATCACCGACGATGATGCTTCCGAGGCAAATGGTACGACGACCGCAAAGACGGTCGATCACAAGCCGGACGAGGCCAAGGAAACGACCCGGTCCTGATAACGGGGACCGGGCTCCAGGAGCCTCATTAGCATGCTTGATATCGGCTGGACCGAGCTACTTGTCATTGCGATCGTTCTTATCGTCGTCGTAGGTCCCAAGGACTTGCCGCCCATGCTGAGGGCGTTTGGCAAGATGACGGCCAATTTGCGCAAGATGGCGGGTGATTTTCGAACGCAATTCGACGAAGCATTGCGCGAATCGGAGCTTGATGACGTCCGCAAGACGATCTCCGATGCGCAACGCCTGAACCCGACCAACGCGCTGCGGGACGCCATCAATCCGCTGCGGCAGATGGGCGAGGAGATCAGGGCTGACCTGCAGAAGACGACCCATGTGTCGACGGCTGATGCCGTTCCGACCGACATCGAGGCTCGACAAGCGGTAGAGGGGGTTGCGACCGGCGAGACAGCAGCCGAAGCGGCAGCCGCGGCAATTTTTCCGGCACCGGCCATGACCCTGCCATCGACCGCGCCGCCGATCTCTGCGCCAGCCTCGGCGCCTATCCAGCCCGCAGTTGCAGCCGCCGAAGCTCCGGCCGAAAAGCCGAAGCCGACCCGCAGGACCGCCGCCAAAACCAAGCCTGCTGCGGCTGAACCGGTAGCCGCGGCCGTCGCGGCTCCAAAGCCATCGCGCAGCCGTGCTGCAAGACCCGCCCCGCCGGCTGCCGAGGAGGTTGCCGTCAAAGCGCCGGCTCGCAAACGCGCGACGAAGAAGACCGATACGCCGAAGGGTGACGCATGAGCGGTGACTACCAGGACAAACCGCAGCCGCTGATGGAACATCTGATAGAGCTGCGCACCCGCCTGATGTGGTCGATCGGGGCATTTTTTGTCGCGTTCGTGGTCTGCTTCTTCTTCGCCAAGCAGCTCTTCAATCTGCTCGTCGTCCCGTACAAATGGGCGGTCGTGTGGGCCGGACTCGATCTGGCGAAGTCCGAGCTGATCTATACGGCGCCGCAGGAGTTCTTCTTCACCCAGGTGAAGGTGGCGATGTTCGGCGCATTGGTGATCGCCTTTCCGGTTATCGCCTCGCAGCTTTACAAGTTCGTGGCACCGGGGCTCTACAAGAACGAGCGGGCGGCCTTTCTGCCGTTCCTCGTCGCGTCCCCGATCCTTTTCCTGATGGGCGGCGCGCTGGTCTATTTCTTCTTTACGCCGATGGTCATGTGGTTCTTCCTCGCCATGCAGCAGGCGCCGGGGGAGGGCGATGTCGCCATCTCGCTGCTGCCGCGGGTGTCTGAATATCTGAGCCTGATCATGACGCTGGTTCTGTCCTTCGGCCTGGTCTTCCAGCTTCCGGTCGTCACGACTCTGCTCGCGCGTGTCGGGCTCCTGACCAGCCAGTGGCTCCGGGAAAAGCGCAAGTTTGCGATCGTCCTCGCCTTTGTGGTCGCCGCCGTGCTCACGCCACCGGACCCGATGTCTCAGATCGGCCTTGCGCTGCCAACCATCCTTCTCTACGAGATTTCCATCTACGCCGCACGACTCGTCGAGCGCAAACGTGCTGACCAAGCCCTTGCTGAGCAAGCCTCTTCGGACGTTGCGGAGACGGAAAAGGCTTAGCCTCCCGGTCCTGCTTGCGAGTTGGCGGCATCACGCTTCAGAGGCAAGGAACGATGCTCGATATCAAGTGGATCCGGGAAAACGAGGCGGCTCTGGACGAAGCGCTGAGGAAGCGCGGAGCAGAGCCTATGGCGGCAACGCTTCTGGCCCTCGACGACAAGCGCCGTTCTGTCATCCAGAAGCTGCAGGACATGCAGTCCCGCCGCAACGCCGCCTCCAAGGAGATCGGGATCGCGCTCGGACAGAAGAATTCCGAGCTTGCCGAGAAGTTGAAGGCCGAGGTCGCGCAGATCAAGGACACGATGCCCGCCGCCGAACAGGAGGAGCGGGAGGCCGTTGCCGCGCTTGACGATGCCTTGTCCCGCGTCCCCAACATTCCGCTCGATGACGTTCCGGTCGGCAAAGACGAGCACGATAACGTCGTGAAGCACGTGGTCGGCGAGAAGCCGCGCTGGAACCACTCCGCCAAGGAGCACTTCGAGATCGGAGAAGCGCTCGGCTACATGGATTTCGAGCGTGCCGCCAAGCTTTCCGGTTCACGTTTCACGGTCCTCACGGGCCAGCTCGCCAAGCTCGAGCGTGCCCTCGGCCAGTTCATGCTCGACATGCACACGACCGAGCATGGCTATACGGAGGTTTCATCGCCGCTGATGGTGCGTGATGAGGCCATGTACGGTACCGGGCAGCTGCCGAAGTTTGCTGAGGATCTGTTCAGGACGACCGATGGCCGCTGGCTCATTCCGACCGCCGAAGTGACCCTCACCAACCTGGTGTCGGGGGAGACGCTGGAGCAGGAAAAGCTGCCGCTCCGCTTCACCGCACTGACGCCGTCGTTCCGCTCGGAGGCGGGTTCGGCCGGCCGCGATACCCGCGGCATGCTGCGCCAGCATCAGTTCTGGAAGTGTGAGCTGGTGTCGATCACCGATGCCGACAGCTCGATCGCCGAGCACGAGCGGATGACCGAATGCGCCGAGAATGTCCTGAAACGGCTCGGATTGCATTTTCGCACGATGACGCTTTGCACCGGCGACATGGGGTTCGGCGCGCGCAAGACCTACGATATCGAGGTCTGGCTGCCGGGCCAGGATACCTATCGCGAAATCTCCTCCTGCTCCGTTTGCGGCGATTTCCAGGGCCGTCGGATGAACGCCCGCTATCGGGTCAAGGATGACAAGAACCTCAAATTCGTGCACACGCTGAACGGTTCCGGCGTTGCCGTCGGGCGGTGCCTGATCGCGGTCATGGAAAATTACCTCAACGAAGACGGATCTATCAGCGTTCCGGACGCCCTCCTGCCTTACATGGGCGGCATCACGAAGATCGAGCGGGCGAACTGATGCGTATCCTGCTGACCAATGACGACGGCATCCATGCGGAAGGTCTTGCGGTGCTGGAGCGCATCGCGAGACAACTTTCCGACGACGTCTGGATTGTCGCGCCGGAAACCGACCAGAGTGGCCTTGCGCATTCGCTGACGCTTTCCGAGCCGCTGCGCCTTCGCAAGATCGGTGAAAAGCACTTTGCCTTGCGCGGCACGCCGACCGATTGCGTCATCATGGGCATCCGCGAGATCCTGCCGGAAAAACCGGACCTCGTGCTTTCCGGCGTCAACGACGGCGCCAACATGGCCGACGACGTGACCTATTCGGGAACCATCGCCGGCGCGATCGAAGGCACGCTCCAGGGTGTGCGTTCCTTTGCTCTGAGCCAGGCGGTGCGCCGCGAGAACGGTCGCTTCGCACCGTGGGAGGTGGCGGAGTCCTTTGCGCCGGACCTGATCCGGAAGCTGAGCGACGTGGAACTGCCTGATGGCACGTTCCTCAACCTGAACTTCCCGAATTGCGAACCGAAGGATGTCCAGGGCGTCGAGGTGACCTCCCAGGGCAAGCTCGATTTCGGCCTGACGATCGATGCCCGCAACGATGGCCGGGGCCTGCCTTACTACTGGCTGCGTTTCGGCGAACGGAAGGGCCATTTCCGTGACGGAACCGATATTCAGGCTCTCAAGGAAAACAAGATCTCCGTGACGCCGCTTAAGCTGGACCTGACCGATCATTCGGTTCAGGATCGTGTGGCCAAGGCGTTGGGATTTGGAGCGACCGATTGAAATCGGGGATGGTCGAAAAGGAAGGCTTCGCGGCGCTGGTGCTGCGTCTCAGGTCGGAAGGAATTTCCGACCTCGATCTTCTGACGGCCGTCGAGCAGACGCCGCGTTCGCAATTTGTCCCCGCGCCCCTGGCGGACGACGCCTATTCCAGCCGCACCGTTCCGATCGACTGCGGATCCTTCATGGAAGGCGCTGATCTCGCCGTCAGGCTTCTGCATCGCCTGCAGGTCAAGCCGGGCCACCGGGTGCTCGAAATCGGCACGGGCAGCGGGTTTACCGCAGCGGTCATGGGTCGCATCGCGGAGCGGGTTCTGAGCGTCGAGCGTTACCGCACTTTGGTCGCCGCCGCGCAGGAGCGCATGGATGCCCTGGATCTGCGCAATGTCGTCGTGCGCCAGGCCGACGGCAGCAACGGCATGCCGGGTGAGGGCACTTTTGATCGCATCTTCGTGACGGCCGCCTTTCCCTCGCTGCCGCGCTTTTATGCCGAGCAACTTACCCATGGTGGCTCGATGGTGGCGCCGCTGATGATCGATGAAGAAACCTGCATGATGACGCGCCTCACCAAGACAGGCAGCCGATTCGAGCGGGAGGATCTGTTCACGGCGCCCTATCTGCCGATCATTCCGCACGTAGCCGCGGCTCTCTGAAGGGCGCGAGTTGCCTCTTGTTCCATGGCCCGGATCGCCTCCGGCGGTCATGGTTATCAATTTGACAAAAAAATCGATGCAAGGCTGCCGCCTTAACCGGGCGGTAAGACTAACGCGCTTTAATGACTCACACGATGGTTGCGTATCTGTAGGTCGAGTCATGCGTCATAAGAGTTCTCCGAAATTCGGTAAGTCAGTTGCTAAGTTCGCCGTTGCGGGGCTTCTCGCCAGCGTGGCGACGGGGTGCAGCTCGGATGCGACGCGCTTCTCGGGCCTCTTCTCCAAGTCTGACAATATCACCACGGCATCAATCCCGCAGCGTCAGGGTGGTGGAGCGTACGGCCAGGCGCCGACGCCCCGTGCCGACCTTGCCGGGGGGCAGGCTTTGCCTCCTGTTCAGCAGAGCGACTACGGCTCGCGAAGCGCCGCCGTGAATCAGCCTTATCCCGCAAGTTCCGGCGGTTATTCTTCGCCCGCCCGTGCAGCTTCCGCCCCGGTCGCCGTTCAGCGTTCCGAGCTTGCGGCTCCAGGCGGTTCGGCTCCGAGCTCGGTGCCTGCGGCGCGTGACCCGGTCAATCGCCAGCAAGCCCTCGCACAGCCGTTCCCGAACGGCGGCCAAGCCACCACACCAAAGCTTGCGGCCCCGGCCGCTGCGTCAGCCAAGGCCGACGGCCTGACGACCGGAACCGTAAAGCCGATGTCCGGCTGGTCCACGGTCAATGCGCCGAAGGTTACGTTGAAGCCCGGCGAGACGATAGCCACGCTCTCCAAGCGTTATGGCGTGCCGGAAAAGGAAATCCTGAAGGCTAACGGCGGAGCGGTGGCTCCCGGCCAGAGCGTCGTGATCCCGACCTTCGGACCGGCTCGCAATTCGGCCAAGGTTGCCGCTGGCGACATCGATATTCAGAACAAGGCGCCCGCGCCGACCCAGCAGCCGGAGCAGAAGGTGGCAGTCCTTCCATCCCAGGCTCGCGACAAAGCGCTAGCGGAGCCCGCCAAGCTCACGCCTCCGGGTGGCAAGCCGATGGGCGGCACCTATACGGTCAAGCCAGGCGACACGCTTACCAAGATTGCCAGAGAAACCGGCACCTCCGTCGATCAGCTCAAGGCGGCTAACGAACTTTCCGCCGGCGGTATCCGCGTGGGGCAGACGCTGAAGGTTGCCAAAGGCTCCGCAGCGCCAGTCGCCGATCCGGTCAAGACGGCATCCATTCCGCAGCAGCCGGCCGAAAAACCAGCCGCCTCGCCGAAGCCTGCCGTAGCCGCGGCGCCCGCTGCCGCTCAGCCGGCAACACCTGCTTCGGCACCGGCCGCCAAGGCTCCCGTCGAAACCGCGTCGGTCTCCGATGTCGAAAAGAAGTCGGATGTAGCCGCCGCTGCACCGCAGTCGACGGGCATCAGCAAGTATCGCTGGCCGGTGAACGGCGCCGTGGTCGCGGGTTATGGCCAGAATGTCGACGGAAACCGCAATGACGGCATCGATATCTCGGTCCCGGAAGGCACGCCGATCAAGGCCGCTGAAAACGGCGTGGTGATCTATGCCGGCAACGGCCTGAAACAGCTCGGAAACACGGTTCTCGTGCGCCACGATGACGGCAAGGTCACCGTTTACGGTCATGCGGGCAATATCAACGTGACGCGCGGCCAGAAGATTACCCGCGGCCAGACGCTTGCCGCCTCCGGCATGAGCGGCGACGCCAAGCGCCCGCAGGTCCATTTCGAGGTTCGCAAGGACGCGACCCCGGTCAACCCGATTACCTTCCTTGAATAATGTAGTGCGTTTCAAGGGGACGGCGGAAAAGCCCGGCAGTGCCGGGCTTTTCTGCGTTTAAGTCGTTCTCTGCTAAGAATGGCGCCTTAACAGGCTGGCTTTCAGTCGCGGCTGATCGGCTTGCGCAACCGACCGGCGAGATCCTGGATGTATTGCCATGCGACCCGTCCGGAACGTCCCCCGCGTGTCGTTGCCCATTCGAGCGCTTGCGCGTGCAATATTTCCCGCTCCAGACCGAGGTCGAAATGGTCGGCATAACCGTCGATCATCGTCAGGTAATCGTCTTGGCTGCATTTATGGAAGCCGAGCCACAGGCCGAAGCGGTCGGAAAGCGACACCTTTTCCTCCACGGCCTCGGAGGGGTTGATGGCCGTCGACTGCTCGTTTTCGATCATGTTGCGCGGCAACAGATGGCGGCGGTTTGAAGTCGCGTAGAAGAGCACGTTGTCGGGACGTCCCTCGATCCCGCCGTCGAGGGCGGCTTTCAGCGACTTGTAGGCCGTGTCGTCGTGATCGAAGGAAAGGTCGTCACAGAAGATGATGACCCGATGGCCGGACGCTTTCAGAATGTCCAGGAGGTCGGGCAATGAGGAAACGTCCTCCCGATGCACCTCGACAAGCTTCAAGGGGACGCCCGCCGCCGAACGGACATCCTCGTGAACAGCTTTGACGAGGGAGGATTTGCCCATGCCGCGTGCGCCCCAGAGCAGCACGTTGTTGGCTGGAAAACCCTCGGCAAAGCGTTGGGTGTTTTCATGCAGGATGTCGCGGACGTGATCGACGCCGCGGATCAGCTTCAGGGCGACGCGGTTCGGACGCGGGACCGGCGAAAGACGCCGGTTGGTCGGCACCCACACGAAGCAGTCGGCGGCATTCCAATCGTTGATTGCCGGCGGCGGTCCGGCGAGCCGCTCAAGGGCATCCGCGAGCCTGCGAACTTCGGTCAGGATCAGGGTATTGATGTCGTCGCTCATCGTATTCCTCCGCTCGTTCAGACGGCTTCGATGCTCTCGTTGCTGCGGTATCATGGCAGTTGATGCGTCAAAAGGCTGCGAGCAGTGGATTCGGTACTGTTCACAACCTGTTTCTGTTGCATTCCGGCTCATCACAACTATATTCCGGCGGCTTGTAACGGGGGCTAGGGTCTCCGGTAATCTTAGGAGTTCTCGATGTTCATTACCGAAGCGTTCGCCCAGGCCGAAGGCGCCGCACCCGGAGCCTCCGCATTTGGCTCCGGCCTTGAAATGCTGTTCCTTTTCGCCCCTCTGATGGTGGTCTGGTATTTCTTTCTGATCCGCCCGCAGCGTGCCGCTCAGAAGAAGCGTCAGGAGACGCTGTCGTCGATCCGGCGCGGTGATCAGGTCGTTCTCGGCGGCGGCATCACCGGCAAGGTGAGCAAGGTCATCGACGATTCCGAAGTCGAAGTTGAAATCGCGGAAGGCGTGAAGATCCGCGCCATGCGGGCCTATATCGCGGAAGTTCGGGTCAAGGGCGAGCCGGTTAAGACCGAAGCCTGATTGTGGCTGGCACGCCCGAGCGAGCTTGTAGAAATCGGAAGGGCCGGATTGTCCGGCCCGAAACTTTTTAAGGTATGTTGCGCACCATGGCGAAAGGCATCGAAATCCGCGAAGCCCATTTTCCCGGTCGCGCTCCGATCGATGCCTATGGCAACGGTGGTTTCCGTTTTGCCGACATGTCGCATCGCGGCTCCTTGCTCTGCCTTCCGTCCGGCATCCATGGCTGGGATCTGCAGGAAGGCGATCCGCTGACCGTCGAGGCCTTCGCCAGGGTGTTGGCGGAAGCGGAAGGTATCGAAGTGGTGCTTGTCGGTACGGGTGCAAACCTGAAGCCGCTTCCCGCCGATTTGAAGGCCGCGCTCAAAGCGAAGGGTATTGCTTCCGATCCGATGAGCACCGGCGCGGCGGTCCGGACCTTCAATATCATGCTGGCCGAATCGCGCGCCGTGGCGGCCGCCCTGATTGCGGTCTGATATGAGTGATTTTCCAAATGAGACCGGCGACCTGTGTCTTTCGACGCTGCGGGATACGGACCGCGATCGCTATCTTGCGTGCCTCCTCTCGCCGGTGGACAAGCGCGGCGCGCTCGCCGCGCTCTATGCCTTCAACGCCGAGATTGCCCGCGTGCGCGATGTGGTGCGCGAACCGCTGCCGGGAGAAATCCGCCTGCAGTGGTGGCGTGACCTCTTGGAAGGCAATGCGCATGGCGACAGCGGCGGAAACCCCGTGGCCGCAGGGCTGATCGCCGCCCTAGAGATGTATCGTCTGCCTCGGCAGACGCTCGTCGACATGGTCGAGGCACGGATATTCGACCTCTATGACGACCCGATTGCCGACCGCAATGCGCTTGAGGGATATGCCGGTGAAACGGCCTCGGCGCTGATCCAGCTTGCGAGCCTGATCCTCTCCGCCGAGGACGCCGCCCGATCCGCCGAAGCGGCAGGCCATGCGGGCGTGGCGCAGGCGATCGCCGGCTTCCTGCTGCTGATGCCGGTTCACAGGCAACGCCATCAGCTCTATCTGCCGCTCGACATTTTGGCTGCTACGGGGCTTGATCGAGACACTTTCCTGCGCGGCGAGGACAAGCCCCGGATTTCCGCAGCGATCGATGCCTTTGCCGGCCTCGGCCTCGAGCATCTTGCCAAGGCGCGGAAAGCCGGTCGGGTTCCAGCCGCCGTCTTCCCGGCCTTCCTGCCGGTAGCGCTTGCTGAACCTGTCTTGCGCGGCGCAGCGCGAGCCGGGGCGGCCGCGCTCGACCTCTCCCTGCAATCGCCGCAATGGCGGCGCCAACTGAGATTGCTGAAGGCAGGCATTAGCCGCCGGTTTTGAACGGACGCCAAATTCGCACAAGGCTCGTCGTTTAAAGCGGCCAAGGCATAGGCAGGCGCATCAAAGGAGAAGCGGCGTGAGTCCCGTCATTGTCTGGTTGATCATCTTCGTGCTCCTGATGGCGCTCGCCTACTATGTGACCCGTTTGATCGGCAAGGATCAGGAGGGCAACCGTCACGATACCGGCCTCGCCATCCTTGAATTCGGACGGGCCTTTCCGAACGAGGCGATCCGCAGCCTGCATGTGACCGCCGACGCCGAGGCGATCTTCGTTCGGCTGTACGGCAGCAAGGCCGGCTTCATGCGCAGCCGCCGCAATCACTATGCCTGCCATCTGATCGCTCCCGGCCGGGTGCGGGTCTTCCCGCTGCCGAACGCGAAGGGGTTCAGCGTCGAATTCCTCGACGCGCCGACACAGAACGGAACCTTCGTCTTCTCTTCGGAAAAAGAGGCCGCTGAAGTCTCGCTCTGGCTGCTGGACAACTACGTCAACATTCCCGATCGCGGAGCCGACGAAACGTCGGAAGCGCCCGCTGAAGCTGACGCCTCCGGTGGAAGCATCAGTCCCGATCGAGCCAACTAGAGCAGTCCTGCAAGGCACGGGCCGCCAGCAACTGACGTTTCATCACCGTCTTGTCCTTGCCGCGAAAACGCTTGACGCCCTCCGGCTTGACGATGGAGCCGGGCTCCAGCTCTGGAAACAATCCGAAATTGACGTTCATCGGCTGGAAGGAGCGCTTTCCCGGCTCGTCTTCCGAAACCAGATGGCCGCCGGTGATATGGCCGAGCAACGAACCGAAGGCGGTCGTTGCCGGCGGGCTGACCAGCGGCTCACCCTTGCGCTCGGCGGCGGCGAAACGGCCGGCGAGAAGGCCGATCGCCGCACTCTCCACATATCCTTCGCAGCCGGTGATCTGACCCGCGAAACGTAGGCCTGGCCTGCTTTTGAGGGTCAGCGTCTTGTCCAAAAGCACGGGCGAGTGGATATAGGTGTTGCGGTGCAGGCCTCCGAGGCGGGCAAATTCCGCATTCTGCAGGCCCGGAATCATCCGGAAGATCTCCGCCTGCGCGCCGTATTTGAGCTTCGTCTGGAAACCCACCATGTTGTAGAGCGTGCCGAGCGCGTTGTCCTGGCGAAGCTGCACGACGGCATAGGCCTTTACGGTCGGATTGTGCGCATTGGTGAGCCCCATCGGCTTCATCGGACCATGACGCAGCGTTTCCCGGCCGCGCTCCGCCATTACCTCGATCGGCAGACAGCCGTCGAAGTAAGGTGTGCCTTCCCATTCCTTGAAGCCGACCGTATCGCCGGCGATGAGCGCATCGACGAAGGCATTATACTGCGCTTCATCCAAGGGGCAGTTGATATAGTCCTTGCCCGTGCCGCCCGGACCGACCTTGTCGTAACGCGACTGGTACCAGCAGATGCCCATGTCGATCGAATCGCGATGGACGATCGGCGCGATGGCGTCGAAAAAGGCGAGCGAATCTTCGCCGGTCTCCGCCTGAATGGCGGCGGCGAGCGCCGGCGAGGTAAGGGGGCCGGTGGCGATGATCGCCAGATCCCAGTCCTTCGGCGGCAGACCCTGGATTTCCTCGCGCACCACGGTGATCAGCGGATGCTTTTCGATCGCCTCCGTAACCGCTTCGGAAAAGCCGTCACGGTCGACCGCGAGCGCGCCGCCGGCAGGCACCTGGTTCCTGTCGGCCGAGGCGATGATCAGGGAACTAGCAAGCCGCATTTCCGCGTGGATGACGCCGACCGCATTGGCCGTCGCGTCGTCGGAGCGGAAGGAATTGGAGCATACGAGTTCGGCCAGACCGTCGGTCTTGTGGGCGTCGGTGCCGCGCACGCCGCGCATTTCATGGAGAACCACCGGCACGCCAGCCTGAGCGATTTGCCAGGAGGCTTCCGATCCGGCGAGACCGCCGCCGATGACATGGATGGGGGAAAGGGAATTGTTCGTCATGGCCGGCTCATTATCATGCCGTTTGTCTAACCCAAATCAAAAATGGGCCGGAATCAAAAAGGCACCTGATCAGGTGCCTTTGATACGTCCTTGGATGTTCTGCCGGGCATGCCGTTGGCTTCTCGCCGCTGCGGCGTCGCGCGGCGCAAATCCGGCTTGCTGGGCGGCTTAGCGGAAGGAGCGCGATGCGATGTTACGGATATCGTAACGGGTCAGACCGATGTCGTTGAGCGCCTGGTTGGAAAGATTGCCAAGCTCATTCATCGTGCGGCGGTAGCTGATCCAGTTCTTAGCGATGCGGATCGGGTTCATGGTCGTTTCCTCAAGATTTGTCCTGATGCTCTGTCGTCATCAGCGATGTCAGTCTTATACGACCGCATAATAAGAAAGTGCAGTGCAAAAAATATGCGACTGCCATGCAAATGTGCATGAGGTTGATGAATTTTACAGCTAAGCCTGAAAATCCGGCACGGAATACAAACGGCTGAAAATAAAAGAAAAGCGCCTCCCGGGAGGGAGGCGCTCTTAAAAATCGGCGATACCGGTTGGTCGGCTTAGAAGCCGACTGCAGTCCGTGCAACCCGGCGGATGTCCGCGCGGCCGATGCCGAGGTCGTTGAGTTCACGGTCGCTCATGCGGCCGAGCTCGTTGACGGTTTCGCGGTACTTGCGCCAGCTGGTGAGCTTCTGTGCGATGTTCATGATCTTGTCCCTTTCAAGGCCCTTGCCAGCAGCCCCTACGGCGCTGACTTCAATCTCATGACCGCTAATATATGCTGCGTCGCAAAAAGTAACAGCGCCTATTCGGTATGTCACCTATGCAGTGAGCGCATTACGAAACGATTAACCAATTTTGGTGGCGGGTAAAATATGGGCATTTTTGCACGGCTCTGGGCGGAATCATCTTTTGCAGCGCAAAAAATAACGCCCACCGGGGGAGGAGGTCCGGTGGGCGTCATTTGTAACGACCGGCGATTTGGGAGGAGGAGGATCGCCAGTCCCATCGGGCTCACGCTGGGAGGAGGAGTGCGTCGCCCGAATTCCGTCGCGGGAATCACGTCCCGAGGGCACTTCTTCATTCCGAAACGGATGCCAGACCGTCCGAACCAGAAAGACCGGATAACGTTCCAATCAATCTCTGTATTTGCATATTACGAAGCTGCGCGCTCATTGTGCAGTGCAATATAGGAATGGTTGGCATGCAACCTTCGCATGCCTTCGTTCCAGTTGGTTTCAATATACACATTAGAATTTAATAAAAAGTTAAGCATCCGCGACCGCCGGATGACAGGCCTCGGGAAGCATGTTTTCCGGGCTTTTGCGGAAGTGCCAAAAAACCGTCATTTTCCCTTTGCGCGCGCTGAAACGGGTGATATAGAGACGCGCGCTCCGGAAGGCCTCAGGCCACGAGGATTTTCGACGCGGTGGGGCGCGGGTATGGTGAAATTGGTAGACACGCCAGATTTAGGTTCTGGTGCCGCAAGGCGTGGGAGTTCAAGTCTCTCTACCCGCACCAGCACCGCCGGGAGTGCGGTCCGAGCCGGGTCTGGCGAGCAGGACCGGCGCTCCTTGAAGCCGCGGCCGGTCTCACAAGGTTCCGGCGATGTGCTCATAAAAACGAACGGCTGTCTGAGCACCGCCGCCACGATATGAAGGTTTAAAAATGCAGGTTACCGAAACGCTCGCTGAAGGGCTGAAGCGCGAAATCAAGGTCGTTATCCCGAAGAAGGATATGGAGGCCGAACTGAACGTTCGCCTCGCCGACGCCAAGGACAAGGTCCGCATCAACGGTTTCCGTCCGGGCAAGGTGCCGCTTCCGCATCTCAAGAAGATGTACGGCAAGTCGATCATGGCTGACCTCGTCAACGAGATCGTTCGCGAACGCCCGACCAAGATCCTCTCGGAGCGCGGCGAAAAGTCGGCGACGCAGCCGTCGGTCGCCATGACCGAGGATGAAGCCGAAGCCGAAAAGATCCTGAATGCTCAGGCCGATTTCGAGTTCACGCTCTCCTACGAAGTCATTCCGCCGATCGAGCTGAAGCCGACCAGCGGCCTGTCCGTGGTACGGGAAGTGGTGGAAGTCACCGAAGAGGAAGTCGCCGAGCAGATCGAAAAGATCGCGGAAAGCGCTCGCACCTTTGAAGCCAAGAAGGGCAAGGCCGCCGATGGCGACCGCGTCACCATGAACTATCTCGGCAAAGTCGACGGCGAAGCCTTTGATGGCGGCGCTGCCGAGGACGCCGAACTGGTTCTCGGTTCGGGCCGCTTCATCCCGGGCTTCGAAGATCAGCTCGTCGGCGTCAAGGCCGGCGACGAAAAGCAGATCACCGTGACCTTCCCGGCTGACTATCCGGCCGCCAACCTTGCCGGCAAGGACGCCACCTTCGACATCACCGTCAAGGAAGTCGCGGCACCTGCCGCAATCGAAATCAACGACGAACTTGCCTCCAAGCTCGGTATCGAATCCGTCGACCGTCTCAAGGAGATTGTCCGCGGCCAGATCGAAAGCCAGTACGGCAGCGTTACCCGTCAGAAGGTAAAGCGTCAGATCCTCGACCAGCTTGACGAACTCTACAAGTTCGACACCCCGCAGGGCCTCGTCGATGCCGAGTTTGAAAACATCTGGCGTCAGATCAACACCGATTTGCAGCAGTCCGGCAAAACCTTCGCGGATGAAGACACCACCGAGGAAGATGCTCGCGCCGAATACCGCAAGCTCGCCGAGCGTCGCGTTCGCCTGGGTCTCGTTCTGTCCGAAATCGGCGAAAAGGCCGGCGTCGAAGTGACGGAAGAAGAGATGCAGCGTGCCCTTTACGCTCAGCTTCAGCAGTTCCCGGGCCAGCAGAAGGAAATCCTCGATTTCTTCCGCAACACCCCCGGCGCTTCGGCGTCGCTCCGCGCCCCGATCTTCGAAGAGAAGGTCGTGGACAAGCTGCTCTCCGAAATCAAGGTCACCGACAAGACCGTGACGAAGGAAGAGCTGATGGCCGAAGACGAGGCCGAGTCCGCTGAAAAGCCGGCCAAGAAGAAGGCCGCTCCGAAGAAGGCTGCCAAGGCCGAAGCGGCTGACGAAGCCGGCGAAGGCGAAGAAGCTGCCGCTCCGAAGAAGAAGGCTGCTCCGAAGAAGAAGGCCGCTGAAGACAGCGCCGAATAAGCTTCGCATTGAATGTGTAGAAAAGCCGGGTCGGCGACGATCCGGCTTTTTTGTTGTGACAACCTCCAAAGTTCTCCGCCATGATCCGCATCGAAAACATCAGCAAATCGAATAGCCACCGCATTCTCTTTATCGAAGCCTCGGCGGCATTGAACCGCGGCGAAAAGATCGGACTCGTCGGCCCGAACGGTGCCGGCAAGACCACGCTTTTCCGAATGATCACCGGTCAGGAAATCCCCGACGAGGGACAGGTCACGGTCGAAAAGCACGTCACCATCGGCTATTTCAGCCAGGATGTCGGCGAAATGTCCGGCCGCAGCGCCGCGACCGAGGTGATGGACGGGGCAGGGCCTGTGAGCGAGGTCGCTGCCGAACTCCGCGAACTCGAAGCCGCCATGGTTGATCCGGACCGCATGGACGAGATGGATCAGATCATCGAACGTTATGGCGAGGTCCAGGCGCGTTACGAGGAACTCGACGGATACGGGCTCGAGGGTCGCGCGCGCGAGGTGCTGGCCGGATTGAGCTTTACGCAGGAAATGATGGACGGCGACGTCGGCAAGCTTTCGGGCGGCTGGAAGATGCGCGTGGCGCTCGCCCGCATCCTGCTCATGCGCCCTGATGTCATGCTGCTCGACGAGCCGAGCAACCATCTCGATATCGAGAGCCTGATTTGGCTCGAGTCCTTCCTCAAGGGCTACGACGGTGCGCTGTTGATGACCTCGCACGACCGGGAGTTCATGAACCGCATCGTCACCAAGATCATCGAGATCGATGCCGGATCCTTGACCACCTATTCCGGCGATTACGCCTTTTATGAACAGCAGCGGGCGCAGAACGAAAAGCAGCAGCAGGCGCAGTTCGAGCGCCAGCAGGCCATGCTTGCCAAGGAAATCAAATTCATCGAGCGCTTCAAGGCTCGTGCATCCCATGCCGCGCAAGTGCAAAGCCGCGTAAAAAAACTGGACAAGATCGAGCGCGTCGAACCGCCAAAGCGCCGGCAGGCGGTGGCATTCGAATTCCAGCCAGCGCCGCGTTCCGGCGAAGACGTCGTAAACCTCAAGGGCGTTCACAAGAAGTACGGCAGCCGCTCGATCTACGAAGGGCTGGATTTCATGGTTCGCCGAAAGGAGCGCTGGTGCATCATGGGCATCAACGGTGCCGGCAAGTCGACGCTCTTGAAGCTGGTGGCCGGTACGGCGGAGCCCGACGACGGCAATGTCACTGTGGGCGCCAGCGTCAAGATGGGTTATTTCGCCCAGCATGCCATGGATGTCCTCGACGGAGACCTGACGGTCTTCGAATGGCTGGAGGCCGAGTTTCCGCGGGCCGGGCAGGGGGCACTGCGGACGCTTGCCGGCTGCTTCGGCTTTTCCGGCGACGACGTGGAAAAGAAGTGCCGGGTGCTTTCGGGCGGCGAAAAGGCCCGACTGGTGATGGCCGCCATGCTCTTCGACCCGCCGAATTTCCTTGTCCTCGACGAGCCGACCAACCACCTCGACCTCGATACAAAGGAAATGCTGATCAAGGCGCTGTCCGATTATGAAGGCACAATGCTCTTCGTTTCGCACGACCGGCATTTCCTTGCCGAGCTTTCAAACCGCGTTCTCGAACTCACGCCCGAGGGTATCCACCGCTATGACGGCGGGTACACGGAATATGTCGAGCGGACCGGTTACGAAGCGCCTGGCCTGAGGTCCTGAAGGTGGACTAGCTGTTGGACGCTGGCGCACAGCAACTGCTGGGCTATCCGCGGCCGCCGTTTGGCTTCGGGACCGGGCTGATGTCAAGCTGTTGCCGTGGCTGATTTTGCGCCATCTCGCTATCCTGGCTGCTGATTTTGAGCAGGGTGCCGATCCCTACGATCCCCGCCAGTATAAGAGCACCAATAATTTCATATCGGGGCATTCCGAACCGATTAGACATGCTCGCAACTCCTAATCAAGTTACTTACGCGCGTCGTTGAAAAATGTTCCCGATGCGCTCCGCCGGACTGCTCTGGAGATCCGGTGTGGGCACCTGTCCCGACGATCTTTCTTGATAACCGGTCGCAGCACATCCATGCTGCGCGGGAATGTTAAAGGCTGCCCCTGCCGCGCAGCCTATATGCAGCCGGCAGGCCTTCACGTGGATGGGAGGACGAAATGGTGACCTCTACCGTCGAGTTGCGCAATGTCGTGGGGACAGAAGTGGCGTTGGGATGGGCGGGCGGTCATACGGTCGTGGTCGATCGTCCGGAGGGAAAAGCCGGCGGCAAGGGTCTCGGCTTCAACGGCGCCCAGCTTCTCGGCTTGGCGATCGGCGGCTGTTATTGCAACGACCTCCGCTATGCGGCACACGAAATGGGTGTCGTATTGGGAGAGATCGAAGTGACGGTGACCGTGACGCTGGATGGCGTGCCACTTTTGGCAACAGGCGTCGAACTCGCCGTCCGCTGCGAAACTACGGACGGATCGGATGCGCGCCTCGTCGTGGATAGGGCGTGGCAAGTCTGTACCGTCGCCAATTCTCTCCGGCTCGGCATCCCGGTCAATATCGTCTCCCGTGCGTAGCACGAGAGTGCGCTGGCCGCGAGGCTAGGTCGACATCTGGCATCACATCTTGCTCTGGCAGCCCGCCTGGCCAATCGAGGGGCTTACACTACCCGCAACCACGTCGCCCAATAGGGCTACGAGGGCCAATCGGGGGCAACGGAACTTCTTGCCAGGCTACCCGGTTATTGCGGTGAGGGCATGCAGGAGGCCAGAAGATGCCGCTGCTGATCAGTTATATCATTATTCGGTTGTCGATCGGTTTTGCCTTGGGCGCCGCCACGGCAATCGCGATCCTCTTCCAGTGGTTCTTAACCGACGCCACCTTTCTCGGTCCGCTCGAGATGTGGCTCGTGATCTACGGATTCGGCTCCGTTTTCGGGCTCGGCTATCTGGCGACGTCTCTGGCGCTGGATGCCGACGACGACGGCGCGTGAAGCCAGATCACGCCGTCGGCCGACTAATTGCGGCCCTAACCGGCCTGCATTTCAGCGGCCGCGGCATTGTCTTTTTCCGATGCGCGCTGATAGGCCTGCCGGGACGCAAGTCTTTCAAAATATTGCTCGAAAGCCGGCCGCTTCTCGATCGAGCCGAACTGCAGACCCCAACCGATCTGGGCACCGACATAGACATCCGCAGCCGTGAACGTCTCGCCGGCGATATACGTATGGGTGCCGACGGCCATCTCCAGCGCGTCCATCACGTCCTGGAAGCTGCCGTAACCGACCATTCGCTCCCGGCCCGGCGGTACTTCAAAGCCAAGCGCTCTGTTGCTGACGGCGGCTTCCAGCGGACCGGCGGCGAAGAACATCCAGCGGTAATAGTCGGCACGTTCGGCGGGAGAGGGCGCGAGGCCTGCCTGTGGAAACGCATCGGCGAGATAGGCGCAGATTGCAGCGCATTCGGTAACGACGGTTTTTCCATGCACAACCGTCGGCACCTTGCCCATGGGATTGACCGCCTTGTAGGCCTCACCCTTCATCGTCGTGCCGAAGTGAAGGATTTCGACCCGATAGGGCACGCCCACTTCTTCCAGCATCCAGCGGGCGATACGGCCCCGAGACATCGGGTTGGTGTAGAGTACCAGTTCTTCCGTCATGACGTCCTCCTCTTGGTTTCGCGAGTGCTACGGCGACTGTTTTGCGGAATCAAGCCCGGCAAACTGCGGGGGCTTCACAGCGGTTTGCGATATTGAACGAAGCCGGAGGCCTGGGCTACGCGATCGTAGAGCCGTCGGGCGGTCGCATTGCCCTCATGTGTCAGCCAATAAAGACGTCCGGCCTTTTTCTGCCGCGCCAGCTCGGCCACCGCTTCGATCAGCGCTTCGCCCGTGCCCCGGCCGCGCTCGCTCATCGCGACATAGAGATCCTGGAGATAGCAGGTCCAGTCCGGCAGCCAGCAGGACCGGTGGAAGATCGTATGCGCAATGCCGACCATCTTGCCGGTTTCGTGGAAAGCACCGAAGCCATGCATCGGCTCGCCGGGATCGAGAAGACGACTCCAGGTAAGCTCGTATTGCTCCTTCGGCAGCACGGTTTCATAGAAGCGGAGATAGGCTTCCCAGAGCGGCTCCCACTGGGCGCGGTCGGATGGCTCGAGCGGACGGACGGTGGTTGTCATGGCTTGGCTCCCCAAAAGAAAACGGCAGAACTTGCGTCCTGCCGTTTCATTTCTAGCCGATCTTGGCAGCTTACGCAGCCATGGCCTTTTTGAGGTTGTCGTCGATCTTGTCGAGGAAAGCGGTGGTGGAGAGCCACGGCTGGTCCGGGCCGATCAGAAGCGCGAGGTCCTTGGTCATGAAGCCGGATTCGACGGTATCGACGCAGACCTTCTCGAGCGTTGAGGCGAACTTCGCGAGTTCGGCATTGTCGTCGAGCTTGGCGCGGTGCGCGAGGCCGCGGGTCCAGGCGAAGATCGAGGCGATCGAGTTCGTCGAGGTCTCCTGGCCCTTCTGATGCTGGCGGTAGTGGCGGGTGACCGTGCCGTGGGCGGCTTCGGCTTCCACCGTCTTGCCGTCCGGAGTGAGCAGGACCGAGGTCATCAGGCCGAGCGAGCCGAAGCCCTGGGCAACCGTGTCGGACTGCACGTCGCCATCGTAGTTCTTGCAGGCCCAGACATAACCGCCGGACCATTTCAGAGCCGAGGCGACCATGTCGTCGATCAGGCGGTGTTCGTAGGTAATGCCGATTTCGTCGAACTGCGCCTTGAACTCGTTCTGGTAGACTTCTTCGAAGATATCCTTGAAGCGACCGTCATAGGCCTTGAGGATGGTGTTCTTGGTCGACAGATAGACCGGCCACTTGCGCATCAGGCCGTACATCATCGAAGCGCGGGCGAATTCGCGGATCGACTCGTCGAGGTTGTACATGGCCATCGCCACGCCGGCGCCGGGCGCGTCGAACACTTCCTTTTCGATCACCTGGCCGTCCTCACCGACGAACTTGATCGTCAGCTTGCCCTTGCCGGGGAACTTGAAGTCGGTGGCGCGGTACTGATCGCCGAAGGCATGGCGGCCGACGACGATCGGCTGGGTCCAGCCGGGAACGAGGCGAGGCACGTTCTTGCAGATGATCGGCTCGCGGAAGATGACGCCGCCAAGGATGTTGCGGATCGTGCCGTTCGGGCTCTTCCACATCTGCTTGAGGCCGAATTCCGTCACGCGGGCTTCGTCCGGCGTGATGGTAGCGCACTTGATGCCGACGCCGTGCTTCTTGATGGCGTTTGCCGCGTCGACGGTAACCTGATCGTTGGTGGCATCGCGGTTTTCGACCGAAAGGTCATAATATTCGATGTCGAGATCGAGATAGGGAAGGATCAGCTTGTCCTTGATGAGCTGCCAGATGATGCGGGTCATCTCGTCGCCGTCGAGATCGACGACCGGGTTTGCTACCTTGATCTTTTGCATGGAATTCCTCTTGGACGTAGGAGGGATATTTGATCCCCAAAGGTGGACACCAGTGGTGTGCGCTATAGCACCGCCGGACCGGAACGCAAAGGCATTCGGCCCGCGTCATGCGGCTTTTCGCGCCAGAAATCGTCTCGCATTCCGATTGGCGGACAATTGTCCTTGCCAAACCACAAACCGGGTTTAATGTCCCGGAAATCCCACTCGAACAACTGGATTCCTCCCATGCGGATCTTGCCGCTCGCTATCGCTTTTTCGCTGACCTCCGCCTTGGCCATGGCGGCTGACGCCACCGATCCGGTCAAGGAAGTCATGAAGGTCACGGAGGACAACTGGAATACGGTCGATAGCGAGTGGAAATATATCTTCGACGCGGACTCGCTGAAGCGGCTGTTCAGCAAGAAGTTCCAGGCAGCTTATGCGGAGGCGGCGAAGCATCCGGCCTACGAAACTGAAAACAATCAGCCGGGCGATCCCTTCGGTTATGACGTCGTGACAGCCTCACAGGACGGCTGTCCGCTGCAGGATATCAAGATGACGACGGCGCCCGGCGCCAACGGCGTTACTGACGTCACGGTAACGTTCAAGCAATGGACCTGCGTCGATGACGCCCAGATCAAGGACAGCATCAGCGAAGTCCATTTCGACGTGATCGGCGAGGACGGCAAGTCGGTCATCGACGATATCCATCGCGTGGCGGAAGGCGAAAAAGATTCCGTCGTCGAGGAAATGCAGTCGATCGCCAAGGGCGAGTAACCTCTGGTGGGTTCGACAGTTTGAACCGCTGCAATATATGAACCTTCGCAGGTCTGCTCTGCTTTTGCGGCGCGAAGGGGTGCTGATGAGATTTCCTTCAAGATTGGCCGATCGGCTGCTGGCTCATGATCCAGCGCTGTCGCGGGTGCGCATGGGCGCGCGCGTCACGTTGACCATTCTCGGCTCGGTCGCCTGTCTGGCGGCGTTTCATGCCGCAACCATGCCGCTGCCTCCGATCGCGTACGGACTGGCGATCATCCTGTCGATCGAGGGCGGGGTTGCCGTGCGGGACCGGTTCCCCGGCAACCAGTTGAAGACCCGGCTGCTCGGCTGCCTCGCTAGTCTGGTATCCGTCGCAACGGCAGCCTTGCTGGAGAACTACCGGATAGTCTCGGACGTCGTATTCCTGTGTGTGATTCTGGCCGCGACTTTGGCGCGTATCTATGGGCCGAGGGGGTTTGCGATCGGCATGTTCGCCTTCACGTCCTATTTCATCGGCGCCTATCTGAAGCCGCAGCTCGCGGAGCTGCCGCTTGCGGCAATCGGCCCTCTGGTCGCCGTCGTCGTGGGACACGTCGTTCGCATCTATGTTCTCCGGGACGATCTCAAGCGCGATCTCCTTCATGCGCTCGTGGCGGTTCAGGGGCGGTCCGACGATGTTCTGGCAAAGCTCGAACTGCTTGCCGCGGCCGGACGGTGGACGGAAGCCGATAGGGCGGAGCTGCGAAGGCGCGAGGAGCGGCTGAAGGATGTGGTCCTGATGGCCGAAAGTTACCTGCCGGTGTCGCAGGAAGAGCAGGAAGGCAAGGGAGCTGACGAGGATGTCGCGATGGCGGTTGCCATGGCGATCTTCGACGTCCATCTCGCCGCTGAGAGCGCTATTGTGCTTTCGCTGGAAAGCCTGCCGCCGGTGGGTCTCGTGGAGGCGGTGCTGAACGCGGACGATGCACGGGTCAAATACTATGCGGGGCAACCGGGCCACGAGGACCATCCTCCGCAGTCGGAAAGCCTTCGCGCCTTCGCCTGGCTTCACCAGGCACGCAGGTCGCTCGCCAAGGAGGTCGAGAAGGCGCGGCAGGAAGGTTTCGCTTTTCTCGCCTCGCCGCCACAGCCCGCAAAACCTGCCCCGATCAACTTTTCCTTTAAGAACCCCCAGGTCCGCGCCGCCCTTCAGATTACGCTGGCGTCCGGCATCGCAATGGTGTTCGGCCTGATGCTCTCGCGCGACCGCTGGTTCTGGTCGGTGCTCACCGCCTTCCTGATCTTCACCAACACCAAGTCGCGCGGCGATACGGCGATAAGGGCAATCCAGCGATCGATCGGGACGCTGCTCGGGATTGCCATCGGCCTCGGCCTTGCGACGGTCCTGGCGGGGCATCCGCTGCCGGCCATGGTTCTGGCGGCCGCGGGAGTCTTCCTGGCCTTCTATTTCCTGCAGGCCTCCTACGCGATGATGAGCTTCTTCATCTCGATTGTGCTGTGTCTGATCTATGGCCTTATCGGGCAGCTCACCTTCGATCTTCTGCGGCTGCGCATCGAGGAAACGCTGATCGGCGCGGCAGCGGGCACAGCTGTGGCGTTCCTCGTCTTTTCCGCGCCGACGCGGTCGACGGTCGATCTGGCACTGGAGCGCTGGTACGCTTCCCTGCGTGAACTGCTCGAAGCCGGCAGAGCGGGCGGGGGCGGGATGCAAGCGATTGAACTCTCCCGTAAGCTCGACGCCGCTTATCGCGAGCTCACGGTCGCTGCCCGCCCGCTCGGCAGCAGTTGGTCGCTTGTCACCAAACCTGGCAGCATCCGCCAGACACTGGCGATTTTTCTCGCCTCCACCTATTGGGCGCGGGTGTTCGCGCGCAATCTGGCTTCGACGGGAAAGACGCCGGAGCCTGAGGTGCTGGAGGCCATCGAGACCACGCTCAAAACGGCGGAACGTGCCGCCGGTCGTGGATCGGAGTGCTTTCTGATGCCAAGGCAGGTGAGGCGAGCCGGAGGGCGGCATCTGCCGATCTTCCGGCACGGCTCGCGGCTTGGCGTCGAAATGGTCGGCAATCTGCTCGATCGCCTTTATCCGCGGCCATAACGCCCTTGCCGATCGCCGTGCAGCTGGTTATTCCCCGCCAATGATCATCGGAAGGGCATCATGTCAGGTACCAATAGCGAGCGAGAACTGATTGCCGAAGGACCGGCCATCGTGCTGGTGGAGCCGCAGCTTGGCGAGAACATCGGCATGGTTGCCCGCGCCATGGCGAATTTTGGCCTGGCTGAGCTGCGCATTGTCAATCCTCGCGATGGCTGGCCGAGCGAAAAGGCGCGTTCCGCAGCCGCCAAGGCCGATCATGTGATCGATGGAACCAAGGTTTACGAGACGCTGGAAGAGGCGATCAGGGATCTCAACTTCGTCTATGCGACGACGGCCCGCGAGCGGTACGGTTTCAAGCCCGTACGTTCTCCTGTCGTGGCGGCTGAGACATTGCGCACCAGGTTCAGGGCAGGGGAAAAGACTGGCATCCTCTTCGGCCGCGAGCGCTGGGGCTTGACCAATGAGGAAGTCGCGCTGGCCGATGAGATCGTCACCTTTCCCGTCAATCCGGCCTTTGCATCGCTCAATATCGCCCAGGCGGTGCTGCTGATGTCCTATGAATGGATGAAATCCGGACTGGATGACCTCAGCGAGACGATCTTCCAGCCTGTCGAGCAGCGGCCTTCCACGAAGGAACAGGTCTTCGGGCTGTTCGAGCATCTGGAGGAGGCTCTCGATTCCCGCGGATATTTTCACCCGCCCGCGAAAAAGCCCAAAATGATCGACAATCTCCGCGCGGTCATCTCGCGGCGGGGATTTACGGAACAGGAGATCAGCGTGTTCCGGGGCGTCATCAATTCGCTCGACCGTTTTCCGCGCCGATGGCCGAAGCAGAACAAGGTGGGCGAGCCGGGCGAGGCTTCAGGGGAGACGGCAGGGAATGACGCAGACGAATGAGTTGAAGCCCGTGCTGATGTTCGATTCGGGCATCGGCGGGCTGACGGTGCTGCGCGAGGCGCGCGTACTGATGCCGGAGCGCGGCTTTATCTACGTGGCTGACGATGCCGGTTTTCCCTATGGTGATTGGGAGGAGACTGCGCTGAAGGAGCGGATTATCGCGCTCTTTGCCAAGCTTCTGCAGGAATACGATCCCGAAGTTTGCGTAATCTCCTGCAACACCGCCTTCACGCTTGTTGGTGCGGACCTCCGCTCGACCTTTCCGAAGATGACCTTTGTCGGCACGGTGCCGGCGATCAAGCCTGCGGCGGAGCGCACGCGCTCCGGTCTCGTCTCCGTTCTCGCCACCCCCGGCACGGTCAAGCGCGCCTATACCCGCGATCTCATCCAGTCGTTTGCCACCCAGTGCCACGTGCGTTTGGTCGGGTCTCAGAATCTCGCCCGCATGGCCGAGGCCTATATCCGGGGCGAGACGATATCAGACGAGGCGGTGATGGCGGAGATTGCTCCCTGTTTCGTCGAGAAGGACGGCGGCAAGACCGACATCGTCGTTCTTGCCTGTACGCACTACCCGTTCATGGCCAATGTCTTCCGGCGCTTGTCGCCCTGGCCGGTCGATTGGCTTGATCCGGCCGAGGCGATCGCAAGGCAGGCTCGCCGGAAGGTGCCCTTGGTCGATGGCGCCGAACATCCCGACAGCTATGATTTCGCGGTCTTCACCTCGGGCAATCCCGATTTCGCCACGAGGCGGCTGATGCAGGGATTTGGCCTAAGGGCCTGAGCACGGTCGGCCAGTGTGGCTTTTCTGCCACGTTTTCTTCACGATGGTTGCAATTCGCGATTGTGTGCTTGCTCATCGGGAGATCTCGTGTATCATCTGACTATTCCGCAAATCGAACACAGGAGGCGTGAAATGAAGTCCATTACCATGTATATGCGCCTTTCTGGCGGAACGGCTATTGTGGCCTCGGTGCATCACACATCGACGCCGGCCGGCATGCGCTTCCAGACCGTATAAGTCTGGATTTCCGCCGTTTTGGCACTTTCTCCTATCGATCTGACGTGACCGGCTGACGAAGCGATTTACCGCGTTTCCTCGTCCGCATCCGCACGTCTTTCTTCATCTCAGAGGACCTGGTCGCGATATGCGCTGGGACGGAAAATTATGCGTGAATCACAATTTTTGGTTGCTGATACCCTTTCGGCTGCGGTTCATGACCTCTGCCGCGAACATGGCGTCTGGAAGACTGCCCGTGCGCTGCTCCTGGCAGCCTGGAGACGTCGTCAGGAGAAGAACCGGATCTCCGATCTTTCCGATCGGATGCGCCGCGATATCGGTTTCCCCGAACTCGAGGATGACCGTGGAAATGTCCGGTTTATCCTTTGGGATATCCGGCTATGAAAGGGTTGAAATGGGTCTCCGGCGGTGCTTTCCGCCGGGGATCCACGTAAGGGATTCTATGTCTGGAACTGAACGAATGACGCCCGTTTTCCGCAAACTTTGCCGTGACGATATGCCGGCCGCCGCGCTGGTGCACCGCGCTTCCTTCGACGAGCGGCTGCCCTGGCTGGCTCAGCTTCACACGCCGGAGGAGGATCAAGGATACTGGAGCGGGCATCTCTTCGCGACTTGCGACATCTGGGGCGCCGAAAGGGACGGAGCCTTGCTTGGCGTTATCGCCTTCCGCGAGGACTGGATCGACCAGCTCTATATACTGCCGGGAGCGCAGGGGCAGGGGATCGGCTCCCGGTTGCTGGATCTGGCCAAGGAAACCCATCCGCAGCTTTTCCTCTGGACCTTCCAGCGCAACACGGCAGCCCGCGATTTTTATGAAGCGCGCGGTTTTGTGGCGATCAGGCAGACCGATGGCTCGGCCAACGAGGAAAAGGAGCCGGACGTGCTCTACCGCTGGCGTTGCAAAACTCGATAAAACACCGCTTGCAAAGCGAAAAAATCGGTGGCTTGCTCGGCTCGTTCCATGGAGGAGTTTCGCATGTCGCTTGAACACTGGCTCGCTTTCGTGGCCGCTTCGTCCATCCTGCTCGCCATTCCAGGGCCGACGATCCTGCTTGTCATCTCCTATGCGCTGAGCCACGGCCGCAAAGTTGCGACCGCCACGGTCGCAGGCGTCGCGCTCGGTGACTTCACCGCCATGACGGCTTCGATGCTGGGCCTCGGCGCGGTGCTTGCGACATCGGCAACGCTCTTCACCGTTCTAAAGTGGGTGGGCGCCGCCTATCTCATCTATCTCGGTATCAAGCTCTGGCGAGCGCCGGTTTCCGACCGCGCGGCCGAGGTCGACGAGGCGGAGGCGGCATCCGCAAAACCCTTCAGGATCTTCCTTCATACCTATGTCGTGACGGCGCTGAACCCAAAGAGCATCGTCTTCTTCGTCGCCTTCCTGCCGCAGTTCCTCGACCTGAGCCAGCCGCTCTTTTTCCAGATGGCCGTCTTCGAGGTCACCTTCCTGGTTCTCGCGACGCTCAACGCAGCGCTCTATGGTCTGCTCGCGGCCATGGCCCGCAACACGATCCGCAAGCCGAAAGTCCAGCGAATCGTCAATCGCACCGGCGGCTCGCTGATGATCGGCGCCGGCCTGCTTTCGGCCAGCTTCAAGCGTGCCACGGCATGAGCATCTCAAGAAAGGACAACGAATGCTGACTGGACGTTGCCATTGCGGCGAGACCGTCTTCGAGATCGATGGTGAATTGCCCCAGGCGTTGACGCGCTGCACCTGCACTTTCTGCTCCCGGCGCGGCACGCTCTATGCTTATTACGAACCGAAACAGCTGCGTGTGACGGCCGATCCCGGGAGCGACAGAATCTATCGCTGGAATTCGAAGCTGGTGGCGCATCATTTTTGCGGCACCTGCGGCTGTGGGACCTATAGCGACAGTCCCGACTTCCAGCTCGACGGCAGCTGGGACGGCAAGACGCGCCGCATCGGCGTGAATGCCAGACTGTTCGACGATTTCGATGCCGAGGAATGGCCGCACACCGTGATCGACGGCAGGAACCTTTGGTAGGAGAGCGACATGAGCGAAATGACCATTCTGGCCTTTGCGATCGTTGCCTTCATCGGCATCGCGACGCCGGGGCCGACAGTGCTTCTCGCGCTGACCAACGGTTCCCGTTACGGATTGCGCCGGGCTTTGCCGGGTATGGCTGGCGCCATGCTCTCCGACTTCGTTCTGATCGGCGCCGTCGCGCTGGGATTGGGCGCGCTGCTTGCGGCCTCCGAATTCTGGTTCACGGTCGTTAAGTGGTTGGGCGCGGGATATCTGACTTTTCTTGGCATCATGCTTCTCCGTTCAAAGGGGTCTCTTGACGTAACGGAAGCTGCTGCTGCGTCAGGTGCAGGCTCTTCCGCCTCGATCTTTCTCAAGAGTCTTCTTGTCGCGGTGATGAATCCCAAGGGTTACCTGTTCTTCTCGGCCTTCCTGCCGCAATTCATCGTGTCCGATGCGCCGCAGGTGCCGCAATATGCCTTACTCGCCGTGGTATTCGCGTCGATCGATTTTGCCGTGATGTTTGCCTATGCGCTGCTTGGTTCGAAGGCTGTGCATCTGCTCAAGAGGAAGGGCGCGCTGTGGCTCGACCGGGCTTGCGGCGGCGCGCTTCTGGCGCTCGCCGGATCGCTTGCGCTCTATCGTCGTGCGGCTTCATAAAGGGAGAAGGTGATGGCGAGACCGATCAAATCCGTCCGGCCGTTCCTGATGTTTCAAGGCAATGCCTGCGAGGAGGCGATAACCTTCTATACGTCGGTTCTGCCCGAAAGCCGGATCCTCGATATCAAACGCTACGGGCCGGGAGAAATGGGGGCGGAAGGCAGCGTGTATCGCGCCACCTTCGAGCTTGCCGGCCAACTGGTGGACTGTATCGACAGTCCCGTTAAGCACGCTTTCGAGTTTACGCCGTCGTTTTCCTTCTTCGTGGAATGCGCAACGGCAGAGGAACTCGATCGACTGGCTGCGGCGCTCGGCGAGGGCGGGGCGTTCCTGATGCCGGTCGACAATTACGGCTTCAGCCAGAGATTCTGCTGGGTGAACGACCGTTTCGGCGTCTCCTGGCAGCTCAATTTCGAATAGCTGCAAACCCTGTGCATTTTCGCACTTGTCCGGCGAAACGAATCCCGATCTCTGTTATGGATCGGGAGTCGCGGCCCATCGGGTCACCGCGCAGAGACGGCATACGGGGTGAGTGCATTGCAGGTTGGCATCGATATGGGAATTGTGGCCGGCGGCGCTCCGGCCAAGCTCGATATCGAGGAGCTTCTGGCTACCCGCTTGCTCGTGCAGGGCAATTCGGGCTCCGGCAAATCGCATCTGCTGCGGCGTCTCCTGGAGCAGTCTGCCCCCTGGGTGCAGCAGGTGGTGATCGATCCAGAAGGCGATTTCGTCACGCTCTCGGACAAGTTTGGCCATGTGGTGGTCGACGGCGAGCGCACCGAAGCCGAACTTGCCGGCATTGCCAACCGCATTCGCCAGCACCGGGTGTCCTGTGTGCTGACGCTCGAGGGACTCGATCTCGAAGAGCAGATGCGTGCCGCCTCAGCCTTCCTCAACGGCATGTTCGATGCCGACCGTGAATTCTGGTATCCGGTCCTGGTCGTCGTCGACGAGGCCCAGATGTTTGCGCCCTCGGTCGGCGGCGACGTTTCGGAAGATGCGAGAAAGCTTTCTCTCGGCGCGATGACCAACCTGATGTGCCGCGGCCGTAAGCGCGGTCTGGCGGGCGTGATCGCCACCCAGCGCCTCGCAAAACTTGCCAAGAACGTCGCGGCGGAAGCTTCGAATTTCCTGATGGGGCGCACCTTTCTCGACATCGACATGGCGCGCGCGGCCGATTTGCTCGGCATGGACCGGCGTCAGGCGGAAATGTTCCGCGACCTGCAGCGCGGCAATTTTGTCGCTCTCGGTCCGGCTCTGTCCCGCCGGCCGCTGCCGATCGTCATCGGCACCGTGGAGACGTCTGCCCGGTCCTCGAGCCCGAAACTGATGCCGCTGCCCGATGCGCCGCAGGATGTCGAGGATCTGATCTTCACTCCGGATCCGGAGGAGTTTGCCCGGCCTGTTGTTCGCAGGGCGCCGCCGGCGCCCCGTCCGACGACGGACATACTGGCCGAGCTTTCCCGCTCCATGCCTGCCGCCTCGCCGGCGCCTCAGGAGCCGCGTGCCACCCAGCCGGATTTGTCGCCCGAAGAGCGTGAGGAGCGGCTTGCCGCGGTGCTTTCGGAAATTCTCGACGATCCGCAATCGGGCTATCGGACGGACGCGGTTCTCTATCAGGAATTTCTGGTGCGCGCCCGCATGCGGCGCCTGCCCGGACCGCCACTGTCGCTCTCCGAGTTCCGCCGCCGCGTGGCTGTCGCGCGTTCGGGCGTCGATGCCGAAACGGCGGCAAGCGAGACATGGCGCACGGCATTGTCACTGTCCGGCGGGGTCTCCGATGATCTTCAGGGCGTTTTCCTGCTGATGGCGAAGGCGGCGATATCAGGTGAGCCATGTCCCTCGGATGCCCGTATCGCCCGCGCCTACGGCACCCATTCCGCCCGCCGCGCGCGGCGTCTGCTCGGTTATTTCGAGGAGCAGGGGCTGATCGTGGTCCACACCGATTTTTCGGGAAAGCGCGTCGTGGCCTTTCCGGACCTGCAGTCGGAGACCGCTCCCGGCAGCGCCGACGCGCCGGACGAGGGCGAGGCGAGGATAGCGGCCGAATAGCCCGCTAGTGGATGTGGAAATGCGCTTCCACGGCCGCGGCGATGAAGGCTCTTCGCGCTTCCGTGGGACCTGATCTCCCGTCGAGGGCATCGCCGCAGACCTGCTCGGCTCGGCTGTATTGACTGCCGTGATAGGATGGCCAGAAGCGGTCGAGCACGGTCTTTGCCTGACGCACCGTTTTCACCGTGCAGGTGGTTCCGGTTTCAGGGTCTTCTAGTCTGATCGGGTTATTCCAGGCCGTCGGGTTCATGACATGATACCTCCTGCGTATATGAGATGGTTTGAATGTATTAAGAATCAATTGGAGCCTGGGAATAGGCTTACCGAAAGGTTACGGCCCCGACGCTGTTGACATTTCCATGACATCCGCCTAAAGACCCCGCCAACGCCGGGTTTCAACGCCCGGTGTTTTTGTTGACATGTCCCGTGGTCTCTCCGATTGCTTTCGTGAGAAACCTGTCAGAGCTCTTAAATCAGGGCTCAGAGGAGGGCGTGTTTCCTTGATCCGGTTTGGCAACAGACCGATCTAACTGTTTGAGAAGGAAATGCGATGAGCAAGCGCGCTGCATCCAAGTACAAAATCGATCGCCGTATGGGCGAAAATATCTGGGGCCGTCCGAAGTCCCCGGTCAACCGTCGTGAATACGGCCCGGGCCAGCACGGCCAGCGCCGTAAGGGCAAGCTTTCCGACTTCGGCGTGCAGCTGCGCGCCAAGCAGAAGCTGAAGGGTTACTACGGCGACCTGCGCGAAAAGCAGTTCCGTGCCACCTACGACGAAGCCAACCGCCGCAAGGGCGATACCTCGGAGAACCTGATCGGTCTCCTGGAATCGCGCCTCGACGCCATCGTCTACCGCGCCAAGTTCGTTCCGACGGTCTTTGCTGCCCGTCAGTTCGTCAACCACGGCCACGTGACCGTTAACGGCGTGCGCGTCAACATCGGTTCCTACCGCTGCAAGGCTGGCGACGTCATCGAAGTTCGCCAGAAGTCGAAGCAGCTCGTTTCGGTTTTGGAATCGGTTCAGCTCGCTGAACGCGACGTTCCGGACTACATCGAAGCCGACCATAACAAGATGGTTGCAACCTTCGTTCGCATTCCGACGCTGTCCGACGTACCTTACGCGGTCGTCATGGAACCCCAGCTGGTCGTCGAATTCTATTCGCGTTAATCGCATGCGAAAATGGCCCCGAAAGGGGCCATTTTTATATCCAAAATCAAGGAAGCCGCCTCATTTCGAGGCGGCTTTTTTCTTTTCGGGCGCTGCGGCTTCGTCGGCCGATGTCGCGGTGGTATCGAGCCGCTGGGCTGTGGCGACGGGCGCTTCCTTCGGCAATTCGCCCATGCGATTCCAGGCATCGAGGCCTGCGATCTTGTAGGCTTCCGCCAGCGTCGGATAGTTGAACGTATTCTCGACGAAATATTCGACCGTGCCCTTGAGGTTCAGCACTGCCTGGCCGATGTGGACGAGTTCGGTCGCACCCTCGCCGACGATATGGACACCCAGGAGGCGGCGTGTCTTCAGCGAGAAGATCAGCTTCAACAGGCCCGTATCGAGACCCATGATGTGGCCGCGCGAGGTCTCGCGGAAGCGCGCGATCCCGCATTCATAAGGAATGCCGCGCTCCTTCATCTCCTCTTCGGTGAGGCCGCAGGTGGAAATCTCCGGCACGGCATAGATGCCGTATGGGAAATATTTCTGCGGCTCCTTGGCGATCGCGCCGACGGCAACGCGGGCGGCGACGCGCCCCTGTTCCATCGATGTCGAGGCAAGGCTTGGAAAACCGACGACGTCGCCGGCCGCATAGATACCGGGTACCGCCGTCTCGAAGGTTTCCGGATTGACCTTCAGGCGGCCGCGGCTGTCGGCTTCGAGGCCGGCCGCAGCCAGCTTCAGCGTATCGGTCGCCCCGGTGCGTCCGGCCGCATAAAGCACCATGTCGGTGGTGATCTTGCGGCCGGTATCGACCGTTACCAGCACCTTGCCGTCGTCCAGGCGTTCAACCTTGTCGACCTTCTGGCCGAGCAGCAGCTTCATGTTGCGGTCGCGAAGCTGATAGGTGAAATCTTCCACGATCTCCCTATCGATGAAGTCGAGGATGGTGGCTTTCGGGTCGATGACCGTGACTGCAGTATCGAGGGCGCTGAAGATCGTGGCATATTCGATGCCGATGACGCCCGCGCCGATGACGACCATGGAGCGCGGCAGTTCGTCGATTTCCAGAAGTTCATCGCTGTCGACGACCGTCTTGCCGTCGAAAGGGATGCTGTCCGGGCGGAATGGCGTGGTTCCGACCGCGAGCAGGATGCTCTTGCCCCTCACGTGGATCGTCTCGTTGTCTTCCTTGAGCACTTCCAGCGTATCCGGCGCGGCGAAGCTGGCCTTGCCACGGATGTGCTGCACCCGGTTGCGGGCAAACTGATGTTCGAGCACTTCCACCTCGTGATCGAGGGTGATGAGCAGGCGGCGACGCAGGTCTTCCGCACTGATTTCCTGCTTCACACGATAGGCGCGCCCATAGAAGCCGCGCTCGCGCCAGCCGGAAAGGTTGAGTGCCGTTTCCCGTAGGGTCTTTGAAGGAATTGTACCGGTATGGACGGAAACACCGCCGACGCGGCGGCCCTGCTCGATGACAAGGACTTTCTTGTCGAGTTTGGCTGCCTGAATGGCGGCGCGACGCCCGGCCGGTCCGCTGCCGACGACGATGAGGTCGTATTCGTTCATGGGTGCTCCGTCTTCGAATCTCTTGAGCCGCCGCGATGCAGCAGCGCTCACGAATCCTTTGTAGCCATTTATTCTAAAGGTTTGATTGCGACCCGTCCAAGCCTGGATTGCGGCGGGGATGCCTATAGTTTGTGCACTGCAAAAATTGCCGAAAAAATGTCTTGACGTCGCCGGTCAAATGCCATCCTTTTGAACCAATCATAAATTGGTACGGCAATGGTTCAGCAGAAATCGGAAGTGGCTCACGATACATCGAGTTACGCGCTTGATCGGTTGCGGGAGCATCTGGCCGCAGGAGAATTCGGCTCCGAAGGGCGCCTGCCGACCGAGCGGGCGCTTGCCGAAATGCTTGGCATCAGCCGCCGCGCGGTCCGCCGGGCACTCGAAGTGCTGGAGGCGGAGGGGCTGATCTGGCGCCGTCAGGGCTCCGGCACCTTCGTCGGCGAGCGGCCCGACCGATGGAGCGAGCATGTCGGCGACATCGTCGCCGGTACTGATTTCATGGAGATCATGGAAGTTCGGCTGAGGATCGAGCCGCAGCTTGCTCAACTTGCCGCAATGCGCGCCAAGCCGAGCGAGATAGAGCGGATGCGTGATCTCGCGCGGAAGATCATCGAGAGCCACGATGCTGACGCCCGCGAGCTTTGGGACGGCGCCTTGCACCGGCAGATCGCGCAGAGTGCCGGCAACAGACTTTTCCTGTCGATCTTCGACGTCATCAACCAGGTTCGCCAGGACGAAGCCTGGCAGGCAATCCGGGAACGCGCCCGTTCGAGCGGCAACACGGTCAACATCTCCTTCGCCCAGCATGACGGAATTATCGACGCTATTGCTGCCCGTGATCCGGTGCGGGCAGGCGAGGCGATGCGCCAGCACCTCTTGATGCTTCAGGAGCGGCTCGTCCGGGCGACCTCGATGGAGGGGCACTCTCTCGGACAGGCAAGTTGATTTTTCCGCCGACGTAAGGCGGCCAGCAACGAGAAGCCGGCGGATAAGCCGGACGATTGCAAACAGGAACAGAGAAAAAAGAGAGGAATAATTGCGATGAAACCAATGACAAAGATGACGGCAGCGCTGCTGGCCGGCGCGCTTTTCGCCTTTCCGGCACTTTCCGCCGAGCTGCGCATCGGCCTGCAGGATGATGCCGACGTTCTCGATCCGGCCCAGTCCCGCACCTTCGTTGGCCGTATTGTCTACACGGCCATGTGTGACAAGCTGGTCGACGTATCGCCGGATCTGAAAATTGTTCCGCAGCTTGCGACCGAATGGAAATGGTCCGCCGATGGCAAGGAGTTGTCGATGAAGCTCCGCGACGGCGTGAAGTTCCACGACGGTACCGCGATGGACGCCGCCGCGGTCGTGGCCACGATCGAACGCAACATGACCTTGCCGGAATCGCGCCGCAAGAGCGAGCTCAGCTCTGTCGCCAAGGTCGAAGCCGCAGGCCCGCTGGAGGTGAAGTTTACGCTGAAGGCGCCGGACGTCACGTTGCTTGCCCAGCTCTCCGACCGTGCCGGCATGATCGTCTCGCCGAAGGCGGCCAAGGAACTTGGGGCCAATTTTGGTTCCAAGCCCGTCTGCGCCGGTCCGTTCAAGTTCGTCGAGCGCGTCCAGCAGGACCGTATCGTGCTGGAAAAATTTGCCGATTATTGGGACAAGGACAAGGTCTTCGTCGACAAGGTCACCTACCTGCCGATTCCTGATACGACCGTCCGTCTCGCAAACCTTCAGTCAGGCGATCTCGACATGATCGAGCGGTTGGCGCCGACCGATGTCGCCGCAGTCAAGGGAGCCTCGGGCTTCAAGGTCGATTCCGTCGTCAACATCGGCTATATGGCGCTTTACGCGAACATCGCCAACGGCCCGCGCGCCGACAACCCCTTCGGTAAGGACAAGCGCCTGCGTCAGGCCTTCTCGCTGGCGATCGACCGCGACGCGCTGAACCAGATCGTCTATGAAGGCACCGCGGTCGGCGGCAACCAGCCGTTCCCCCCGAACAGCCCATGGTACAACAAGGCGTTGCCGGTTCCTGCCCGCGATGTGGAGAAAGCCAAGGCTCTGATCAAGGAGGCGGGCCTCGAGCGGGTACCGATCGAGATGCAGATCCCGAACAATCCGGTGGCCGCCCAGATGATGCAGATCGTCCAGTCGATGGTGGCGGAGGCCGGTTTCGACGTGAGCCTGAAATCGACGGAATTTGCGACCCTGCTGGATGAGCAGACCCGCGGCAACTATCAGCTCAGCCGTTCCGACTGGTCCGGCCGTGTCGATCCCGACGGCAATATCCACCAGTTCATCACCTGCAAGGGCGGCATCAACGACACCAAATACTGCAATGCGGATGTCGACAAGCTGCTCAACGAAGCCCGCGCTTCGACGGACGATGCGGTCCGCAAGCAGAAATACGACGCCGCGGCCAAGATCCTGAATGACGAGCTGCCGGTCATCTATCTCGGCCATCAGTCCTGGATCTGGGCTTACAAGAACAGCGTCACCGGTTTCGCTGCGAGCCCGGACGGCATGATCCGTCTGGTGGGCGTGAAGAAAAGCTGATCCGCTTGTGCCGCGCGGACGCTTTCCCGCGCGGCACCTTTTCAACGCACCTTTGGAAACATGAGGGGCGGCACCATGCCTGTTTATATCGGAAAGCGTCTTCTCGTCGCGATCCCGACCCTGCTGATCATCTCAATCTTCGTCTTTTCGCTGCAGAAGCTTCTTCCCGGTGACCCGATCCTGACCATGGCGGGTGAGGAGCGCGACCCGGCGGTGATCGAGTTCTTGCGCGAGAAATACCGGCTGAACGATCCGGTGATCGTGCAATATTTCTACTGGCTCGGCGGTATTCTGAGCGGCGACTTCGGCATTTCGCTGCGTACCAATCAGCCGGTTCTCGAGCTGATCCTGCAGAAGCTGCCGGTGACGATCCAGCTCGCCCTGATGGCGATGTTCTTCGCCTTCGTGATCGGTATTCCGATCGGCATCCTGGCGGCCGTCAAGAAGAACACGACCATCGATTACATCGCCAACATCGTGGCGCTCTCGGGTCTCTCGATCCCCAATTTCTGGCTCGGCATCATGCTGATCCTGCTGATTTCGGTACAGCTCGGCTGGCTTCCGGCTTCGGGATACGAATCGATATTCGTTGATCCGGTGCGGTCGCTTCAGACCATGGTCATGCCCGCCTTCGTGCTCGGCAACGCGCTGGCGGCGACACTGATGCGGCATACGCGTTCGGCGATGGTGGGCGTGATGAGCGCCGATTATATCCGCACCGCGCGGGCAAAGGGCCTGTCGCCGCGGGAGGTGGTGCTGAGCCACAGCTTCCGCAACGCGCTGCTGCCGGTCGTGACGCTGTCGGCGCTGCTTTTCGGCGAGCTGCTGGCAGGCGCCGTGTTGACGGAGCAGATCTTCACCATTCCCGGTTTCGGCAAGCTGATCGTCGATGCCGTCTTCAACAGGGACTATGCGGTGGTGCAGGGCGTCGTTCTGTGCACCGCTGTCGGCTTCATCCTGATGAACCTCATTGCCGACGTGCTTTATGTCCTGCTCAATCCGCGCTTGAGGGCGACGCTATGACGACGATCGATCAAGCCTCGCCGGTCCTGGCGGCCAAGCGCGAACATAGCCGCGCCTGGCGGAAGATGAAGAAAAACAAGAGCGCGCTCGTCGGCGCGGTGATCATTCTCTTCTTCACCGCCCTTGCCGTGACTGCCCCGATCCTGCCGATCATCGATCCGCTGGCGACGAGCTGGTCGGCGATCCGCAAGGCACCGTCTGCCATGTACTGGCTCGGCACCGACGACCTTGGCCGCGATATCCTCTCCCGCATGATCTGGGGTGCGCAGGCTTCCCTGATGGCGGGCGTCTTTTCGGTGGCGATTTCGGTCTGCATCGGCGTGCCCTTCGGGCTCGTCGCCGGCTATTTCGGCGGTTGGGTGGATATGGTGATCTCGCGCGTCACCGAGGCTCTGCTCGCTATGCCCTTCCTGATCATGGCGATCGCGCTGGCCGCCTTCCTCGGCCCGAGCCTAATGAACGCCATGATCGCGATCGGGCTGTCTGCCATGCCGATTTTCGTGCGGTTGACGCGCGGGCAGGTATTGGCGGTGAAGACCGAGGACTACGTGGAAGGCGCCCGTGCGGTCGGCCTGAACCATCTGGAAATCATGCTCCGCTACATCCTGCCGAACGTCATGGCCCCCATCATCGTGCAGGCGACGTTGACGATCGCCACGGCGATCATCGCCGAGGCGAGCCTTTCCTTCCTTGGACTCGGCCAGCAGCCGCCGGCCCCTTCGTGGGGCTCTATGTTGAACGTTGCCAAGAATTTCCTGAACCAGGCTCCCTGGATGGCCATGTGGCCGGGTGCCGCGATCTTCCTCGTCGTCATCGGCTTCAATCTGCTGGGCGACGGTCTGCGTGACGCGCTCGATCCGCGCGAAGCCTAATCTAGAAGGATTTCCGAGAATGACTGAATTTACCACCAGACCCGAAATCCTTGGCACATTCGGCGTCGTCACCTCCACCCACTGGATCGCCTCGGTCGTCGGCATGGCGATCCTCGAAAAGGGCGGCAATGCCTTCGATGCGGCGGTCGCAACCGGTTTCGTACTGCAGATCGTCGAACCGCATCTTTGCGGTCCGGGCGGTGACATGCCGGCTGTCTTCTACTCGAAGAAGAAGGACAAGGTCGAAGTCATCTGCGCTCAGGGACCGGCGCCCGCCGGTGCGACGATCGAACATTATACATCCGAGGGCCTGAAGCTGATCCCGGGTGACGGCCTGCTCGCGACCGTCATTCCCGGTGCTTTTGACGGCTGGATGCTGATGCTGCGCGACTACGGCACGATGAGCGTCCGCGATGTCCTGGAACCGGCGATCTACTACGCGGAGCAAGGTCATCCGGTGCTGGCCCGGGTGTCCGCCACCATCAAGGGGCTTGCAGGCTTCTTCGAGAAGGAATGGCCGACATCCCATGCCACGTGGCTGCCGGGTGGCGCAGCACCCGAGCCGCAGAGCAACTTCAAGAACCCGGCACTTGCCGATACCTGGAAGCGGGTCATCGCAGAGGCCGAAGCGAAGACCGGTCGTGACAACCAGATCGAGGCGGCGCGCGATGCCTTCTACCGCGGCTTCGTGGCCGAGGCGATCGATGCTTACGTCCGCACGGCGGAGGTGATGGATGCGAGCGGCGCGCGTCACAAAGGCGTCCTGACGGCGGATGACATGGCGAATTGGCGCGCGACCATCGAGGCGCCGCAGACCTACGACTACCACGACTGGACCGTTGCCAAGACGCCGGCCTGGGGGCAGGGGCCGGTGCTCCTGCAGTCGCTGGCGCTGCTGAAGGGCATCGATCTCACTTCGATGGACCCCGCCGGTCCGGACTTCGTGCATGTGGTCATCGAAGCGATGAAGCTCGCTTATGCCGATCGCGAAGTCTATTACGGCGACCCGGAATTCGCGCAGATTCCGACGGAATACCTACTCTCGGAAAGCTATAACGCCGAGCGTCGCAAGCTGATCGGTGAGAAGGCTTCGCTGGAACTGCGGCCTGGCCGTGTGCCGGGTTACGACCGGCAGTTCGATCTCACCATGGCGATGCTGGGTGAGGTAAGCGGCAAGGGTGCAGTCTATGAACCGACCATGTCGCACCTGACCGAGAAGCGCGGCGATACCGTGCATATCGACGTCATCGACCGCTGGGGCAACATGGTCTCGACCACGCCGTCGGGGGGCTGGCTGCAGTCGTCGCCGATCGTGCCAGGCCTCGGTTTCGCGTTGAACTCGCGCGCCCAGATGTTCTGGCTCAAGGAAGGCCTGCCAACCTCGCTCGCACCGGGCAAACGTCCTCGCACGACGCTCACCCCGTCACTGGCGCTGCATCAGGGGCGACCGACACTGGTCTTCGGCACGCCGGGCGGCGATCAGCAGGATCAGTGGCAACTGCCGTTCTTTCTGCGTTACGTCCACCACAAGCCGAACCTGCAGGCAGCAATCGACATGCCGCTTTTCCACACGACGCATTTCCCGGGCTCCTTCTATCCGCGCACCAGCCAGCCCGGCAACATCATGGTGGAAAGCAATATCGGTGCTGACGTTCTGGACGAGTTGCGCCGCCGCGGCCACCAGGTCACCGTTGCCGATCCCTGGAGCGTCGGCCGCCTGACGGCAGCGCGCCGCGATGCGGACGGCCTCATGCGGGCCGCGGCAACACCGCGCCTCATGCAGGCTTACGCGGTGGGGAGATAGGCCCATGACCTGGTCGATCGTTGCGCGTGATCCGCAAACCGGTCACTTGGGGATAGCCGTTGCGAGCCGCTTCTTCGCGGTCGGCTGCGCCGTGCCGCATATCAAGGGCAGGGTGGGTGCGATCGCGACCCAGGCCTTCGTCAGCCCGCTTTATGGCACCGACGGACTGAAGCTGCTCGAAGAGGGCAAATCGCCGGAGGAAATCATCGAAACACTGACCGCACGGGACGACGGCCGCAGGCAGCGCCAGTTCCACCTGATCGACGCCAGCGGCCGCAATGCCGCCTATACCGGCGAGATCTGTGTCGACTGGGCCGGCCATCTGGTGGAGGACAATATCTCCGTCGCCGGCAACATGCTGGCCGGGCCGCAGGTGATCGCCGAGACGCTGCGGGTCTACAAGGAAAAGGCGGCCGAAGGTGCGCCGCTTGCCGAACGCCTGCTCGCCGCCATGGATGCGGGGGAAGCCGCCGGCGGCGACAAGCGTGGCAAGCAGTCCGCCGCCATGGTCATCTACCGCGACCAGGACTATGCCTGGCTGCGCATCCATGCGGACGATCATTCCGATCCGCTTATGGAACTCCGCAGGCTTTACGCGGTGGCGCAGGAACGGTTCCTGCATGTCGCCGAAACCATGCCGACCCGCGAAAACCCCCACGGCATGATCGATCGGCGCATCATCGATCAGAGGATCGCGGAGTTCGAAGCCGCCCGTGAGAGGGAAGGTCGTCCATCCGCCTCCTTTGCAACACCCGGGAAGCCCCAATGAGGGACGCCGTCATGAGCGAAGCACCTGTCCTTTCGGTCAAGAATCTCAACACCTCCTTCCTCGTCGATGGCGAGTGGAAGAACGTCGTGCGTGACGTCTCCTTCGATGTGTATCCCGGCGAGACCGTCGCCATCGTCGGCGAGAGCGGCTCCGGCAAGAGCGTTACATCGCTGTCGATCATGCGTCTGCTGGCCGCCAATACCAGCCGCATCGACGGCAGGATCATGCTCTCCGGCAGAGATCTTCTGTCAATCTCGGAAAAGGAGATGCGCGGCGTGCGCGGCAACGATGCCGCGATGATCTTCCAGGAGCCGATGACCTCGCTCAACCCGATCTTCACGATCGGACGGCAGATTTCGGAGGTGCTGAGCCGCCATAAGGGGTTGTCGAAATCGCAGGCGCGAGCGGAAACCGTGCGGCTTCTCGAAAAGGTCCGCATCCCGAATGCCGGCGCACGCTTCGACGACTACCCGCATCAGTTTTCCGGCGGCATGCGCCAGCGCGTCATGATCGCCATGGCTTTGGCGTCGAAGCCGAAGCTATTGATCGCCGACGAACCGACTACGGCGCTCGATGTCACCATCCAGGGACAGATCCTCGATCTCATCAAGGTGTTGCAGGAAGAGGAGGGTATGTCGGTCCTTTTCGTGACCCATGACATGGGTGTCGTGGCCGAGATCGCCGATCGCACCATCGTCATGTATCGTGGCGAGGCGGTCGAAAGCGGTCCAACGGAAGAGATTTTTCATCGCGGCAGGCACCCCTATACGCGCGCGCTGCTATCTGCCGTACCTCGGCTCGGTTCGATGCAGGAGCGCAGGTGGCCGACACGCTTTCCGTTCGTCGATATAAAGACGGGCGAGGCGGCCGAATCGGTAGAAGTGGCCGGCACGGTCGCCAATGGCCGGACGCCCGTTCTTGCGGTGAAGAACCTCGTGACGCGCTTCCCTGTCCGCTCCGGGCTGTTCGCTCGCCAGACAGGTGCGGTTCATGCCGTCGAGAACATCTCCTTCGATCTTTTCCAGGGAGAGACCTTGTCACTGGTCGGTGAATCCGGCTGCGGCAAGTCGACCACCGGCCGTTCGATCATGCGGCTGATCGAGCCGACGGGCGGCGACGTGGCGCTCGACGGTTACGATGTGCTGCGGCTCGACAATGTCGGGCTTCGCGACATGCGCAAGACGATCCAGATGATCTTCCAGGATCCTTTCTCCTCGCTCAACCCGCGTATGACCGTGGGGGCCGCGATCGCTGAGCCCTTCGTCAAGCACAAGCTCGGCACGGTGAAGGAGGCGAAGGAAAAGACTGCCGACCTCTTGCGCAAGGTCGGCTTGTCGCCGGACATGGCAGGCCGTTATCCTCACGAGTTCTCGGGCGGCCAGCGACAGCGCATCGCGATCGCCCGGGCACTTTCGCTCGACCCCAAGGTGATTGTTGCCGACGAAAGCGTTTCGGCGCTCGACGTGTCGATCAAGGCGCAGGTCTGTAACCTGCTCCTCGACTTGCAGCAGAGCCTTAATCTGGCTTTCCTCTTCATCAGCCATGACATGGCTGTGGTGGAGCGCGTCAGCCATCGGGTGGCAGTCATGTATCTCGGCGAGATCGTCGAGATCGGTCCCCGCCCCGCGGTCTTCGACAACCCCCAGCATCCGTACACGAAAAAGCTGATGGCGGCGGTGCCGGTGCCCGATCCTTCGCGCCGCGGCATCCGGCGGGGAATTTCAAACGACGAGCTGAAGAGCCCGGTGAGGTCGCTCGGTTATCAGCCGCCGAAAAGGCAATATCGCGAGGTTTCCGATGGGCATCTCGTGCAGGTTGCCTGACGGCCGCAAAAGCTAGATCAGCCTGAGCCCCTTCAGGCTGACATGTCCGTCCTTGCCGATGATGATGTGGTCATGCACCGTGATACCGAGCGGTTTTGCCGTATCGATGATCGTTTTCGTCATGTCGATATCGGCCCGCGACGGTGTCGGGTCGCCGCTCGGATGGTTGTGCACCAGGATGATTGCGGTGGCGGAAAGCTCCAGCGCACGCCGCACCACCTCACGTGGATAGACCGGCGTATGATCGACCGTCCCATGGCCCTGCACTTCGTCCGCTATCAGGGCATTGCGCTTGTCGAGGAAGAGGATGCGGATGTGTTTCCCGGTTCCGAAAAGCCAAGCATCCGCAATCATTTAGCGGAGACATCCCTTAAACGTCCCCGCCGCGTCCCTCATCCCTTGTTCTCTGTCCGTTTCTCCATCCGCATCTTTGCGACGCGGCTGGTCTGTTCGATAGTACCGCGATTGTAGCGGGCACTGGTTTGCCGGTTTTTGTGTCCGGCGGATTTCATCACGTCTGTCTCAGCGGCGCCGAGATCGTAAGCCTCGGTGATGGCGCCGGCGCGGGCATCCATGTTCCAGATTGTCCGAGGAATGCCGGCCTTATCCGCAACCTTTCTCCACCGCTCCGTGAACTTTCGGTTCTTGTACGGCACGCCTGTCGCTTCCGAAATGATCATCGGGCCGACACGCTTTTCAAGCGGCACCCGCGCGATCTCTTCCAGCACGGCGGGATGAAGCTTTAGATCGTGCTCTACGACAAACCCGGTCTTGGTGTGTGTCTTGCGCAGGATCATCTTCTCGTCGATGTCCGCCCAAGTGAGGCCATTGACCCACCTCGTCTTCTTGTACGTGATCCCGCCTTCATCGGCTTCTTCGGCAGGCTCCCATTCTCCGACGACGTCTTTCTGACGCATGGTCAGGGCAAACTGGAGCGTCGTCGCAAGAGCGACCGAAGGATAGCCTTCGGCATGGGCGGCTTGTCTCACAGCGGTGACATGCGCAGCCGTCATTATGGACGTGCGGGCTGGCGGCGTCTTGAAACGGATCTTGGAAATGATGGTGTCAGCACGAAAACAATCTTCGAAGCCTAACGTCACCCCATAGCTAATCAACTGTCGCACAGTGTCGATAGCGTGTTTGGCGCGCCACGGGCGAGGGGACTTGCCTGGCTCCTTGGGTTCGCCCCACGAGGTATGCCAGCGTTTGAAGTCGGGGCCGAGGAGCTTGTCGATCTGACGCGCTCCGACGGTCTTCTCAATGATGACCAACGTCTTCAGGACATTTTCCCTGGAGTTGTACTTCATAGAGTGAAAGGGAGAATCTGTGTTCGTCTGGAATAGCCGGGAGAGGCTTTTGAGCGTGCCGTCGTAACGTGGCTCAGCTTTCCCCTCACGGCTTGCCCAGGCTAGCATCTCGGCCTGAAGAATCTGGCATCGCGCCGCTAGTTGTTGCCGACCCTCTAACGTCTCCGGGTAGTGCAGTCGGACGGAGGATGGCCGAAAGCCACGCTTAACGAGATCCGCACGCGCCTCCCAATATTCGCGGGATGAGCCGTCCTTGTTTCGCTTCCGCTTCAGGCCCGGCGTTTCAGTCATGACCAGTTTTCCGCTCCATCTACAGTAGACGGCAATGCTGACTGGTGCAGCCCGTGCCGTCGATCGAGCCACGTCCGTACGGCCGGCCAATATCGGCAACCCGTCATAGGATCGATCCGCGGCAAACCCTCGCGTTCCCAGACTGAGGCGAGGGCGGCCCACTGGGCTTTGCTCTTTAGCCCCAGCACGCGATCGGCGATTGCGGCCTCCGAGAGGTATAGGGCGTTGTTGTCATTAGCGTGCCGCATCAGCTCTCCTCTTCCTTGGTGCGCCAACAACGGCGGTTACATTGGCCGACGTCAAGTATTAGGGCGGGCGAAAATTTCGCATTCAATAAAAAGCCCTCCCGGCTGTACAGCCAAGGAGGGCAATCGCCGGAGAGGCCGGCGGCAAAAGCACCTGCGACGGCACCCCGAAAGCGAACCGCCGCAGGCCAGCAGTACCGTGTCTAAGCGGCACTGCACCTGCCGTATCACGCGGCAGGATTGAAAACTGGCGTGGCTGCGCGGCTCAGAGCATGGCCCTGTAAGCAGCGGACCGGCCGGCCATACGATTCGCCGATGATCTCGATCACATAGACTTGCCGGCCGGCGCTGGTGGCGCTGCGGTCGATGACTACGCCGACGAAGTCGTGGAATTGGACATAGGCGCCAAGGCGGAACTTGTATCGGCGGACCTCGACCGGTGGCGGGAGATCTGTGGGTCGCTGATAGGCACCTGTTTCCATGTTAAGCGGTGTTGCTGGCGTCCTCCTGATTAACGCCCTTGGGAGTAAGGTTCTGTCTGTGGTCGGGATGGCGACGTGCATGTTCATAATCTGGACTCCTCGTTGCGTTAAAGGAAGTGATTTGGTATTACGCTGGGCAAAATGCATCGTCTTGGAATGCGTGTCAATACATTTTGTATAGGGTTATAAAAAATGTCTATAAATGCGGCTCAGTGCCGTGCCGCACGGGGTCTAATCGGATGGTCACAGACCGAACTATGTGAAGCCTCGAACGTCGGCCGGGCCACGCTCGCTAACTTTGAAGCAGGCAAGTCCGTACCCTATGAACGCACGCTACGAGACATCCAGGCGGCCCTGGAAGCAGCTGGCGTCATCTTCATCGACCAAAACGGAAACGGACCCGGCGTCCGGCTTAGGGATCGACAAGGCTAAGTATCAGCCTATGCGCAACATCGTCGACGACCTCGTCTACTTCCTCGAGCGACAGAAGGACGGAAGATTTCACATCGAAGGTGAGCACCGGCTCGCTGACCTGCACAATAACGTCCCTGGTTTCGGAGATCGGATAACCCTGGCTATCGATGGTGTCGGCACGTCAATCATGGAGGTAGTCGGCCGGTACTTCGTAAGGCATTTGGACGAAGCTTCAGATTCCGAATGGATCGCATGGTTCATCATCGTCCAATCGGTCGACCTGCAGGAGGCAGACGATCTTTTCGAAGCTATCTCCGAACAGTACGCGAAGTTCATCAGAGATCGTCCGCCGCAGAAGCGCGAACGTGCGCCCCGCGCGAATGCAACCCCGACATATGATGACCGTAAGGGCATTGAGCGATGGCGTAGGCAGGACGCGGAACGTCAAAAACATCATCCTGTCCATAAACTGGATAAGCCGCAGATGCGCGCTCTGCGCTTCCTGGCCGACCATCCTGAATGTACTACAGTCGATCTAATCCCGAACGCCGGCGAGAAGACGATGGAGGTTTTGTCAAAGGTTGGCTGTGTTCGGCCCGGTGGAAAGGATAATCGCGGCTTCCGTGAATGGCGCATCACCGACGAAGGACGAGCAGAATTGCAGCGTGAAGAGGTCTACAAGAACTGGTCGTTCGATTAAATTCTGGGTTGCCCCAGCCACCATTTCAGCATCCGTTTCGTGGTCGCCCTTGCGTCGCAAAGCTCGAGTCGAGATCGCTCACTCGCCTTGTCCCCAGATTAGGCTTGCCCCCAAACCCCACAAATCCACCGGTTGAACCGATTGCATCCTTTGCTACCATCCCAGCGTGCAAAGGAGGTAGCTATGACGCGAGAAGAAATCCCCGACTTCATTCAGGACATCATCGCAATCGGCTGTGACCCAATCGGAGTCGCAGGCGTCGGCTACGTGATCGGCGACGCCGACCTGCCGCCAAGAAAGCGGAGGGCGGTTCAAGAGCCCTTACACCGTATTTGCGATAGCTACGGGGAACGCGACCACTTACTCAAGGAGATCACAGAATACTTGGTTTCCATTGGGAGAAGCTACCCGCCGGTGGGGAAGCAGAACGAAAAATTTAACCAATAAAAAAGCGCCCTCCGGGGCGCTTTACGTATTCACCAATAGTTCCTTCACCCAAATTTGGGCTGCGCCTTCAAACAACGAAGAAGTCATTTGCGGTGAGAGCAAGTCCTGTCGTTAGAGTCGCGAAATGGACTGAACCGCCGGCCGCAGACCCGTTGCTATCGTAGTAGAGCCAACCCGTGTCGCTTTCATAGATGATGCGATCATTCGCATCGCCGGCTTGGCCCGTTGTGTTGCTCGCGAATAAGGACGCCGAAAGTGTCCCAGTGGAAACTAGCGCAGTGAATATACCATTCTCCAAACGGATAGTGTCATCGACCACTGTAAAATCGGTAATCGCGTCAACGTTAGTCGAAGCGTTTAGCGTGCTGTTGAACAGAAAAGTATCCTGCCCCACACCCCCGGTCAGGGTATCGTTGCCGAGGTTGCCGTTCAGACTATCATTCCCGGCAGCTCCATTCAGAAGGTTCGCAGCAGAATTTCCAGCAATCACATTGGCGAGGTTGTTCCCTATGCCGTTGATTGCTGCGTTACCGGTTAGCGCCATGTTCTCGATGAAGCTCAAACTTCCAATTGAGCGACTGATCGAGCACGTAATAAGATCGACGCCACCGGAATCGATGATTGTCGCATTTTGAGAACCCAGGACATAGGTGTCATTGCCGCCACCGCCATTCAGCGTGTCGGCACCACCGCCGCCATTCATCGTATCGTTGCCGTCGCCGCCGTTTAGCTGGTTCGCAGCGGCATTACCGGTGATCGTATTGTTGAGGTTGTTGCCGGTGCCGTTGACCGCTGCTGTTCCTGTAAGGACGAGGTTTTCAACGAACCCGGCAAGTGAGTGGGAAATCGACGATCTAACGACGTCGGTGCCGTTGCCGTTGGCTTCAATGACCTGGTCATTGATATCGTCGATGACGTAGGTGTCGTCTCCGGCACCTCCGGCTAGATAGTCGGCGCCACCGCCACCGTTAAGGACGTCATTCCCGGCATCGCCCTGAAATCGATTATCCTGCGCGTCTCCGACGAAAGTGTCGGCGAACGCGGTGCCTCTCGCGCCCTCGATATTGACAATTGTGTCGGTACGTCCGAAGCCGTCTATCGCTGTGTCGCTGTTGAGATTGACAGTCACGCCCCGAAAACCGCCCCGGTCGGCATCGCGGTGGTAGCGGACGATGTCGAAGCCGGCGCCGCCATCGATGAAGTCAGCGCCGCCAAGTCCCATGAATGATTCATCAAGGCTACTGCCTGTCATCGAGTCTGCGAACTGGCAGCCGCGGAAGCTCTCGAAATTGCTGAATGTCTCCGAGTTGCCCCACGGATCGATAACGGTGCCTGTGACGGCATTTAGAAGAATCCCTCGATAAGCGCTGCTGCTGCCATAGGCGCTGGCGAAAACAAGCTGGTCCGCGCTACCAGCTCCCCCGTCGAAAGTATCGACTCCCTCGCCGCCATCCACATAGTCGGCATCGCCGTCACCAGCATTGATGATGTCGTTCCCCGCGAAACCTCTGATATCGTCATCCGCGTCCGATCCGGTAATCGTATCGGCGCCGTTGAGAATGAAAGCCGCGAGATCGTTGGGGTTCAGCGCAATGGAGGCGTCGTAGAAGGTCTCCATTGACAGGTTGAGGTCAATGGAGACCAATACTGTTGCTCCATCACCTAGAAGGATGTCAAATCCGGTCATCGTCCCGGTATCGGCAAGATCACCCTCAGCATCTGCCGTAAATCCGCTTCCCGTTATCCTCAGCATGAGGCCATTGGTCATTTGATATAGAACTTGTGTAGAAGTGATAGAGCCAACCAATTCAGTTTCCTGGTTGCTTAGCAAATCATACAAGTTGGGATTTACGTCGGAACCAAGCGGGTATTCACCAACATTGTGATAGGTCATCTGCGCCATGCGAATCCTCCTTCTGAATTCCCGCATTATGCCCAAATAACTTAAGCATCCAAGATGAATACTAAGCACGTTGAATCTAGGCTGCACCGGCTATCGCGAGCCCATGACCGCTGTCTGGACATCGATCAGGAGAAGATGCCCCTCAGTAAGTCGACGTATAGATCGCCGTCACCCACAGATCCGAAGTGTCCGTGAAATTGGCTTGCGTCAGCACCGAGACGCTGGCCGCCCCATGGGTATACAGTTGCACCTGCCCGCCGATCGCAAAACCGGCGATGCCGCCACTGAGGCTCGCCATATTCAAATATCGCGAGCAGTTGATCGACCGAACCGGCTCCAGAATATTGCCGCCTGGCAGACCTTGAATTACGGCGAAGCCAGTAGATGAACCCTTAGCCGTCAAGGTTATCCGCGCCTGCGCGACGTACAGTTTTCCAATTCTGGCATAGACGCCTTGCCGGTTCGCATACGTCATGCCGACCGAGGCAGCACCGAATTGCAGGGTCGGTGTCCAAGTGCCCTCACCGTAGTAGTGGGCTTGGCCGACGCCTTTACTGAAGGACTGCCAAGCCTGCCGGCCGAGCCACCGGTATCCCTCGCCGGTTGGATGCAAAGTGTCATCCCAATAGGCGACTGGCAGACGTGGCGTGTTGACGTACATCCGGAAGTCCGGATCGTGGTTGGCGCACGCGCGCAAGTATTGCTCAAATCCGGCATAGACGGGATTTGAATTCACCGCGTCGCCCACGATGCCGTAGATGACGATTGGCGTCTGGATCGGAAACCACGATTCGATCTGAAGACGCTGCGTGACGAGTTCGTTGAAGTTTGTTAGGTAGTTACTCGGCGCGGCCGCATCGTTTTCGCCTTGCCACCACAGGAAAACATCAATCGCCGAGAGACCAAGGGCGGAGAGTGCGGCCGAGACCGAGTTCTGAATGGCCGCGTACATATCAGGCGCCGGCGCGCTTGGAAGCCAGTTCGCGATAGGCGTCCCGCCTCGAGCCACCACGATCAGATAGACTGGCCTCGTGGGGTTATCCCTTGCCGCCTCCGCAGCGAAGGCGATGGCCGCGTTGCCCCTTCCGCTGGGAGGAGTGACGAACGCTGTGCCGGTCGTCACTGTGAAGGACGGCGTTGCGAGCGTCAGGTCGTAGTTGTTCCAAACCTTCAGGTTATCGGGCACCTCCCACGTTGACGACGACGAGATGCGAGCAAAATTCGACTGACCGGACGCCACGATGACGAGCGGCTTCTGCGCGTTGGTCATCGTCGTTTCGTACGAGCCCAAGAGATTACGGATGTCCAACTTGGAGGGTTGGTGCGGAATGCTGATTGGCCCGTCAGCGAAGACGGTTGCTGCATTTGGTGAAAAGGCCATAAAATTCCCATAGAGAAGCGCCCCGGCGCGCGGCCAGGGCGTAAGGTTTGGGTATGCGGGTGAAGCCCGCCGATGCGGCTCGATCGACGGCCTGCTGGCGCTAAAGTTGTGGGCAGCGGATGCTCCCACTGGACGAACGACGTCGCCTCCGCTTCCATCGCGAGATGAAATTTGTGGCTGCCGTAGCGATTGGAGTGATTCTCGGACTGCTAACGTTCGCCGTTAGCCGCGAAGTCGCATTTGCCTTCAAAGCTGCTCCGGCGATTGAGGTCGCTGACTACGCACTCCGCCAGGTAGGCAGCTTACGTTGGATTGACACGACTCTGGTTACGGGTTTCGCCGCTGTAGCTGCCGCAGCGCTCAGCATCCGCGCAATCCGGGATCAGATTGCTGCCGACGAACGGGCGGTAGAGCGCCAACTTCAGTTCTCGGCTAATGCGGCCCATGACGATCACGACGCCCGGCTGACGGGGGCCAGAGCCGTCCTACCAATCACTCTGAGTTCCATCTGCGCTCACGCCGAAGCTGTTCTAGCGATGATGATTGATCTGCTTCGGGAGTGCGAAGACGAACGCCTTCCTCAAACAAGAGAGCTTAAATTTCCGGAACTTCCAGTCGAAGCTGTGCACCACCTCAAGCTAGTGATTGAGCTTTCGGGGAAAGAAGACCGCGCGATTTACGCTTCACTTGTTGGGCGCCTTCAAATCCAGTCGTCTAGATTACGGGGCCTTCAAAGAGAGATGGCCCGAGCTCCTGTTCGTCAAAACTCCATCGAAGGACGCGCCCTCGATGCAGCGGAGGTTTACGCCCGAGCTTCTTTGCTTTTTGAGTACGGCCGCTTTGAATCTGATAGGCCGAATGCCGATCTTAGGATCGAAAATCTTGCCAACGCGCTCCACGGCATGGATGTTTTTTCCCACGACAACTTGCTGCTAAAGAGGGCGAAGACGTATTTCCAATTCCGCGAGGACGGTGTCATCGAGGCTTAGACCGCAAAAAGGGATAAATCCGAGAGATCCGCGTCATCGTTGTGCAGAGGTTGAGGCGCGCCTTTGCGGCGGAGGTCCACGGTTGCCACGGTACGAAATTCCCAATTAGGTTGAATTGCGAGGATGAGTTCCGCGCGGGTGTCGGGGCCAATAGGCGCGAAATTGCAAGGGTACGGGGGATGCAGGTTTACGAAGACGCGTACCGTCGGGTGATCGACGCGCTGGACGTGGCGCTTACCGATCTCAGTCAGGCGGTGAAGCCGCCATCATTAGTCCAAGTCCTAGGTGTCACCGCGTACCGGTATCAGGAGCCAGCGTAGTCGGATCTCGCCACCGAGCTTGCCGTAGTTGCTTTTCATTGTCCTGATGATGCGCAAGTCAGGGTCCGTGTCCTTGCCTTCGGGGCGCGTCATGTAAAGCCGTGAGCGCGAACTATTGCTCCAGCCGGTAGATCCGGAGGAGCCAGTTCCCGATTGGATCCCCTGTAGTGAAGGGTGAGCCAAGAGAATTACCGCGCAGTCGATCTCGATCGCCAAGCGCCGCAATATGCCGATGAACTGTCGCGCCTGACCGCGTTTGATCTCATCTCCCCCGAAGAGGTCGGCGACGGTGTCCAATACCAAGAGCCTAGGCCTGAAGCCCCGAGCATAGTCTGCCAAGGCCTTCCAAAGGCCAGTTGGTTGCATGATGCCAAGGCGGTCGGGGATTGACAGTAGTGCATCCATGCCGGCGAGGGGAACCAGCCGAAAGTCCGTGAGGTCCAGCAACGTCCGCCTATGAGAACGAACGATATCGAGCAAACGCCGGTGGAATTCATCGGATTCATCCTCGGCGCCTAGATAGAGAACGCGGCCGGCCGTGGGGCTAATCCCGATGGTATCAATACCCATCGAACCGGCCGCAGCGAGTTGGAGCGCCCAGAGCGATTTCCCTACACCGCCGTCTCCGCTTAGGATGGTTACTTGCCGCATTGGAACTAGATCGCTGGCATACCATTCGCGCTCGGGCACTGACTGGTCATGCCAGTCCGAGGGCGTCACGACTTCGATGAGCCGGGGCTCGTTTACCGATTGCGGCTTGTTGTCATTCGCTGCGACAGGGTCCGTCCGCGATTCAAACTTATCAGAAAGTGCGGCAAGCTCGGGCATCATCGCCGTTTCCGGCAGAGGATCGAAAGACGCCCCCGCGGAAGGCAGCCCACAGACGTCCTCGAGCGGCAGGTCGTTGACGATCGCTTCCATAATCAGGTCCACGGCGCGAGCGCACGGCTCGCCGTCGATCTGGCGAATGTCCGGTGTTCCTTCCCGCCAGTGCGTTATGACAGATACGTCTTCGCCCTTACCGATAAATCGACCGAAGCTGTCGGTTAGGATGGCAAGGCGCGGGATATCGGCGATCTCAAAATCTGACCAATCGTTGATCTTTTCCAAAGTGTCGCGTGTGGTGGCCTCCCAGTCCGGCAAGCCATCTCTGAATGGCATAAGCACCGGGTCGCCAGAGAGCATACGGCACCACGCCCGGAACTCTTCCCATTCCGCAGGTCGGGGGTCAGGCTGCTTGATTACGGTCATCGGCTGTCAGTGCCCTCAGTTGGTCGGTGGCGAGTTTGGTGATGCGTTCGGCCAACGGGGCGGCGAACGTGGCGACGCGCCGCGACCCAGACTGCGGGGCGAATGTCAGTAGCCGACCGTCTCGCATTTTCAGGAGCCTTAGACCGTACAGTCTGGCCTCCGGCGTGAGCGCAAGATCGAACACGGCGATGGCTCTATGGCCGCCGCTAGGTTCATCGATCGTCTTAAAATCAAGGATCTGCATAGTTCTCCTTTCATCAGCGCACGAAGGCGCGGCCCGCCGACAGATGCCGGAGGGCGGTGGAGGACGTCGAATGTGGGGTAGGGGACGCGGCTAAGCTACTTCAATGGCTTAGCGCAGAATGCGGAACTGCTCGCGGGATTCGTAGGCCATTGCGGCGTGGCAATAATCGATGACCGATGACCAGGAGGAAAGCACCTGCTTGCCGCGCAACTCGCTTTTCAGCATGCGCTGGCCGACGGTAGCAACGAGCTTCAGATCGAGCGCTACCGCCTCGCCGACGCCTTTGACCTCCTGCAGCAGCGTAGCCGGAGCGCCGAAGACGCCTGCCAGCGTGCCGAAGCGGTCGATCAGTGCCTTGGCGATCGGCTTGGTATCGCGGCGCGGGATCAGCCGGAAAAGCAGCAGTTCGAGGATCTCGTAATCGGCCAGCGCCGTGTCGCCGTGATCCCGATATTTCGTTCTGAGTCGCTCGCGGTGGCCATGATAGTGGGCAGCCGGCTCTTCCTTCGCGACCGCCTGGGATTTCTTGAGCGTCCCGGGATTGGAAAGCTGCTCGGCAAAGAAGCCGCGCTCGTCTTCAAGAAGGGACGCCTGATCGTCCGGAGGAGCCGAGCGGTTTGCCATGACTACCTCGATAGCGGCGGCAGGCCCGGTCGGTCCAGCCCTCCGGGCGACAGGGTGAATATCTCGCAGCCTGTCGCCGTGACGCCGACCGCATGTTCGTATTGCGCCGACAGCGACCGGTCCCGGGTAACGGCCGTCCAGCCATCGGAAAGCACTTTCACATGCGGCTTGCCGAGGTTGATCATCGGCTCGATTGTGAAGATCATGCCTTCCTTCATTTCAGGGCCTTCGTCGGCCCGTCCATAGTGGAGGATATTCGGCGAGTCGTGGAAGAGTCGACCGACGCCGTGGCCGCAGAAATCCCGCACCACCGAGCAGCGCTCCGCTTCCGCATACGTCTGGATCGCTTCGCCGATGGCACCGGTGCGGGCACCGGGGCGGACGGCGGCAATGCCGCGTAGCAGGCATTCGTAAGTGACTTCCAGCAGGCGTTCTGCGGCGCGTTTGACCTGCCCGACCGGATACATGCGGCTCGAATCCCCATGCCAGCCGTCCAGGATAAAGGTGACGTCGATATTGACGATATCGCCTTCCCTGAGCTGCTTGTCATCCGGCATGCCGTGGCAGACGACATGGTTGATCGAGGTGCAGACGGAATATTTGTAGCCGCGGTAGTTCAGGGTCGCCGGAAGTGCGCCGTGATCCAGGCCGAATTCGAAGACGAAGCGGTCGATCGCTTGGGTGGTGACGCCGGGTTGGACGATCGCCGCAAGCTCGTCCAGGCAGCGCGCCGTGAGCAGGCAGGCCTTGCGCATGCCGGCGAAGTCTTCCGGCGAGTAGAGCCGGATCGCACCCGTATTCTTCAAAGGGGCGGAAACCGCCTCGATGTAGTTGACCATTGTTCTTCTCTCGCAATTTCTCCGTTCATAAAGCAGCCGCACCCGGTTCGTCTATCGGAACCAGCCCCACCGGCACGATTTCTTCAGGCGAAACCCTGCATCGAAGCGCATAGGCCTCGACGCCCCGGACTCTGGCGCGTTCGAAGGCGAGCGCATAAAGGGGGTCGAGATCCGAGCAGATGCGGAAACGCGAGCAGTCGTTTCGCTGGATCAGGTAGATCATCACCGCCCGGTGACTGGCTTCCGCCATGTCGCCAAGCTCTTCGAGATGTTTGGCGCCGCGTTGCGTGACGGTATCCGGAAACTCGGCCAGTCCGGCGACGCGACTGAAATGAACGTTCTTTACCTCGACATAGGCATTTGGAAGGCCGGCGCCCGAAAGCAGGAAATCGATGCGGGAGTTTCGCCCGTAGCGCTGTTCGCGCTGGATCGTCTCATATGGCAAAAGGCTCGGCACCAGGCCGCCACGGATCGCCTCCTCGGCGAGCCGGTTCGGCAGCCCGGTATTGATGCCGACCATTTCGCCCTCCACCTCGATCATCTCGAACATGTGGCGGTATTTGCGCGTCGGGCTGTCGTGAAGAGAGACCCAGATCGTCGAACCGGGCGTCGTCAGCCCCCGCATCGATCCGGTATTCGGGCAGGAGCCGGTAAATGCTGCGCCATCTGCGGAGATCGCGTCGAAGAGGAAGCGTTTGTAGCGCTGCGACAGCGTGGCAGGAACAAGCGGCGGATCGAAACGCATCGGCTGGACGGATCAGACGCGTGCGAGCACATAGGTGCCGGGAGCGTCGGCGATGGCATTCAGCGCCGAGCCGCCGGGTTTGCGTGCCGGAACGCGTTCGTCATCCTTCGCCTCGATCCATGCGTGCCAGTGCGGCCACCAGGAGCCCTTGTTTTCCTCCGCCTTGGTGACCCAATCCTCGAAACTTCCCTTTGCCTTGCCCCCGGTCCAGTACTGGTATTTCTGCTTGTCCGGCGGGTTGACGACGCCGGCGATATGACCGGAACCGCTCAGCACGAAATCCACGGGACCTCCGAACAGAGACGAACCCAGAAAAACCGATTTCGCTGGCGCGATATGATCCTCGCGGGTCGCAAGATTATAGACCGGAATCTTGACATCCTTTATCGAGATCACCTTGCCGCCGAGGGTCATCTCGCCCTTGCTGAGGGTGTTGTTCAGGTAGCAGTTCCGCAGATAGTAGGCGTGATTGGCGGCCGCCATGCGGGTGGAGTCGGAATTCCAGTACAGCAGGTCGAACGGGGCCGGTTCCTGGCCCTTGAGGTAATTGTTGACAACATAGGGCCAGATGAGTTCCGAGGCGCGCAGCATGTTGAAGGCGCTCGCCATTCTGGAGCCCTCGAGATAGCCGTCGGCCTTCATCTGCTTTTCGATCGCCGTAAGCTGCTCCTCGTCGACGAAGACTTTCAGGTCGCCCGCATGGGTGAAGTCCACCTGGGTGGTCAGGAAGGTCGCGGATGCAATCCGCCGGTTCTTTTCCTTGGCGTGATAGGCAAGCGTTGCGGCGAGCAGGGTGCCGCCAACACAATAACCGATCGCATTGACCTGACGTTCACCGGTCGCCTTCTCGACAGTTTCCAGCGCGAAATCGATGCCTTCGCGCATATAGGATTCCCAGTCCTTCGTGGCATGCCGCTCGTCCGGATTGACCCAGGAGATCACGAAGACAGTATGCCCTTGCTCGACGCACCACTTGATGAAGCTCTTCTGCGGATTGAGGTCGAGGATATAGAACTTGTTGATCCACGGCGGGCAGATGAGTAGCGGCCGTTTCAGCACCGTGTCGGTTGTCGCCTCGTATTGAATGACCTCGCAAACCTCGCTCTGGGCGATCACCTTGCCGGGGGTAAGCGCAAGATTGCGGCCGATTGCAAAATGAGTGGTATCGGTGTGGCGCAGGCGCAGTTCCCCACCGCCGGCTGCGATATCTTCGGCAAGCATCTTCATGCCGGCAACCAGATTGGCGCCGCTGGTCGCCACGGTCTCCCGGTAGACTTCCGGATTGGTGAGAGCGAAATTCACCGGGGAAAGCGCAGCCGTAATCTGCTTCACATAAAAGGCGGCTTTGTGTTTGGTTAGGTCGTCCAGCCCACCGGCCTCGTTGACCAGCTTTTCCGCCCAGGACGCGGTGAGGAGATAAACTTGCCGAAGGAAAGCGAAAAAGGGATTTTTCACCCAGTCCGGATCGGAGAAGCGCTTGTCTTTCGGCAGCGTCTCCGGTTCCATCGGCTGGCCTGAAAACTGACCCAACGTCCGCATCCAGATGCCCATGTAACTGGAGAAGAGGAGTGTCTGGGCCTCAAGCGTCCGCTTTGGGTCCGATATCCAGTATTCGATCACCTTGGAGAGCGTCTTCACAAGATCGGTCATCGGGTCTGCAACCGAATCGACGATTTCGCCACGTTCGCGGGGAGCGAGCCATTCGGATGCCGCTTTGCCGAGATTTTCCAGCGCGCGGGCAAAGTTTATCGCCAGCGCCTGCGGATCCTTGACCATGTAGGCTTCGACTGATTTGGGGTCGAAACCCGCAAAATCGTGTCTGTTCTCGGCCTTGTCCTCGGTCTTCTCCCCCACGTGCGGCCTCCCACTGGTTGTCGTTTGTTTTCGTTTGTACATTGTGCCTGAAAGCGAATACAAGTGCCAGCGATCGCTGCTATCGGGCGGATGTTGCCGGCGCGGAAACTGGGTTAGGGAAATGGAAAAACTGAGGCATCGGGTTACAGGCTTACCGCTTTTTCTAGGTCTTGGCGCGTTGCCTTTCGTGCTTGCCGGCTGCAACAGCAACAGCTTTGCTCTTGATGACGGCATTCCGAACACGCCCCCGCCGGCCGTCATCGCGCAGTCGAAGACGCCGCCGCCGCCCGGTCCGCTCGCCCGGAGGAATACCGGCACCTATCCGACATTCGACCCGACGCTGACGGCCGCGGCCGAGCAGATCGAGGACGAAGACTACCAGAAGGCCGAACCTCGGCTGGCAGCCCTTGCCCGCGCCCGCAAGGCAGGTGCGATTTCCGAGGCCGAGTATAAGCGGCGTGTTGCCGAATATCGAAAGCTCGCTGCCGAACACGGCAACGCCGCGCTGGCCGATATCGCCAAATAGCGCTTGCGTTTCGGGCCGTTTGGCCGCAAAGCACAAATCGCCTAAGATGCGCCATGAAGCAGGATAAAGACGCCTGTTTCGCATCTACCTTGGGGAGACACATGGAAGAGTTTCATAAAGTCCGGCGCCTGCCGCCATACGTTTTCGAACAGGTCAACCGTTTGAAGGCGAGCGCGCGAGCGGGCGGGGCGGACATTATCGATCTCGGCATGGGCAACCCCGATCTCCCTACGCCGAAAGCGATCGTCGACAAGCTCTGCGAAGTGGTCCAGGACCCGCGCACCCATCGGTACTCGTCGTCCAAGGGTATTCCTGGTCTGCGCCGGGCACAGGCGGCCTATTATGCCCGCCGTTTCGGCGTAAAGCTGAACCCCGACACGCAGGTCGTGGCGACCCTCGGCTCGAAAGAAGGCTTTGCCAATATGGCGCAGGCGATTACCGCGCCAGGCGACGTGATCCTTTGCCCGAACCCGACCTATCCTATCCATGCCTTCGGCTTCCTGATGGCCGGCGGCGTGATCCGCTCGATGTCGGTGGAACCGGACGAGACCTTTTTCCCGCCGCTCGAACGTGCCGTGCGGCATTCAATTCCGAAGCCGCTGGCGCTGATCCTCAATTATCCGTCCAATCCCACGGCGCATGTCGCTTCCCTGGACTTTTACAAGGATGTGATCGCCTTTGCGAAGAAGCACGACATCATCGTGCTCTCGGATCTCGCCTATTCGGAAATCTATTTCGAAGGTGAGCCGCCGCCGTCCGTCCTCCAGGTCCCGGGCGCGATCGACATTGCCGTCGAATTCACCTCGATGTCGAAGACCTTCTCCATGCCGGGCTGGCGCATGGGCTTTGCAGTCGGCAACGAGCGCCTGATCGCGGCCCTGACGCGCGTGAAGTCCTATCTCGACTACGGGGCGTTCACGCCGATCCAGGTGGCTGCGACCCATGCGTTGAATGGCGACGGCTCCGACATTGCGGAAGTCCGCAATATCTACAAGCGTCGCCGCGACGTCATGGTCGATAGCTTCGGCAAGGCCGGCTTCGAAGTGCCGCCGCCGGCAGCGACCATGTTTGCCTGGGCGAAGATCCCGGAAAAATTCCGTCATCTCGGCTCGCTGGAGTTTTCGAAACTCCTCGTTGAAAAGGCTGACGTCGCCGTGGCGCCGGGCATCGGTTTCGGTGAGCAGGGCGACGATTACGTCCGTTTGGCGCTCGTCGAGAACGAGCACCGCATTCGGCAGGCGGCCCGCAGCATCAAGAAATTTCTTTCGACGGCCGACGACACGATGCACAACGTGATTTCGCTCAATACGCGCCGCTGATCTAAGTAAATTTTCAGTGGCCCGCAGGGGCCACTTTTCCCAAGCAGTCAGGAAGAAAAGCCATGGCAGATGCCCTTAAAGTCGGCATTGCGGGCCTCGGCACCGTGGGTGCCTCGCTCGTCCGGATCATCCAGAACCGTGCGAACGAACTCGCCGTCACGTGCGGCCGTGCAATCGAGGTCACGGCGGTAACGGCCCGCGACAAGTCCCGCGATCGCGGCATCGACATCTCGGGTATCGCTTGGTTCGACACGCCGGAAATGCTGGCCGCCGAAGCGGACATCGACGTCTTTGTAGAACTGATAGGCGGTGCGCAAGGTGCTGCCGCAAACTCGGTTCGCACCGCGCTGGAGCGAGGTCTCCATGTGGTGACGGCCAACAAGGCGCTTTTGGCTGCCTCCGGCGTCGATCTTGCGGCGATTGCCGAGGAAAAGAGCGTTCTCCTGAATTTCGAGGCAGCCGTCGCCGGCGGCATCCCGGTTATCAAGGCGCTTCGTGAGTCCTTGACGGGCAATACCGTATCGCGCGTCTACGGCATCATGAACGGCACCTGCAACTACATCCTGACCAGGATGGAGAAGGAAGGGCTTTCCTTTGCCGATTGCCTGAAGGAGGCGCAGCGGCTCGGTTATGCGGAAGCCGATCCGTCCTTCGACATCGAAGGCAACGATACCGCTCACAAGCTCGCTATCCTGACGACGCTTGCGTTTGGAACCCGGATCGCTGCCGACGAGATCTACCTGGAAGGCATCGCCAATATTTCCATCGAGGACATTCATGCCGCGGCCGATCTCGGTTACCGCATCAAGCTGCTGGGCGTCGCCCAGAAGACCGATAGCGGCATTGAGCAGCGGGTGCATCCGACCATGGTCCCGCATGACAGTGTTATCGCCCAGGTGGACGGCGTGACCAACGCGGTGGCGATCGAGTCTGATATTCTCGGGGAACTGCTGATGGTCGGCCCCGGCGCCGGCGGCGATGCGACGGCCTCTGCCGTGCTCGGCGACATTGCCGATATCGCCAAAAGCCAGCCGGGCGCCCAGCGGGTACCGGTTCTCGGTACGCCGGCGGTTGCATTGGCGCCTTACCGCCGTGCTCAGATGCGCAGCCACGAAGGCGGCTATTTCATCCGCCTAACCGTTGCGGATCGTACGGGCGTCTTCGCAAGCATTGCGGCGCGCATGGCGGAAAACAACATTTCGCTCGAATCGATCATGCAACGAGCCAAACCGGACGTGTCCGACGATACGTCCAAGACCATTATCCTCGTCACCCATGCGACCACCGAAGATTCGGTCCGCAAGGCCGTCGATGCGATCAAGGCAGAGAGCTATCTGGCTGGTGAACCGCAGGTGATTCGCATCGAACGGCCCAAAGCGTTCTAAGCGGTGGCCTCGCAAGGGGCACCCATGACTTGCAAGGTCGAGGGCCGCAGAACCCGTTCAGAATCGTTATAAAAAAGGGCTGGTCGTGACGATTTCATGACTAGCCCTGCTTGCTTGGCCATCGTAAATTGAAAGCGCAATCACCATCGGGAGGAGGCGCTTGCGTGGTCATTATCGGTAAGGAAAACATGTCCTATCGAGTGCAGTTCGGCGGGGTGGGCGACGGATCCCCAGCGCCGCACCGCCTGCATCTGGTGCATGCCAACGATCGGGACAGCGGCGATGATTTCGAAGGGCGGAGAAACTGGTCCTTCGTGCTGGTCCTGTTTGCCGCTTTCATGGGGCTGACCACTTCGGCCGCTCTCTGGTCTCTATTCTGAAGAGTACCGACGCCGTCAGCATGAACAGCAATCCGCTGACGGTGCTCGCAAATCGATTCCGATTTCGGTTGGAATGCGATAGAAGCGGCCAATGACCAGATTTATCTCCGCGCTTTCCCCTGCGGCGGAAACGGTTGATCCCGTGCCGCGCGCATTCCTTGGTGTCGAACGCTCGGCAGGCGATCAGCGCTGGATGTCGCGTCTCGATCAGGCCGCGCAAAACCGTGCTCTTGCCATCGCCCAAATCCACGGCATACCCGACCTCGTCGCCCGCGTGCTCGCCGGGCGGGGCGTTTCCCTCGACGATGCCCCGGCCTTCCTGGATCCAACGATTCGCTCGCTGATGCCCGAACCCTACACGCTGACCGATTGCGAAAAGGCCGTCGGCCGTATCGCGGAGGCGATCGCAAAGCGCCAGAAGGTTGCAATTTTCGGCGACTACGACGTCGACGGCGCGGCCTCGTCTGCGCTGCTTTACCGCTTTCTGCGGCATTTCGGCGTTGAAGCCGAAATCTACATTCCCGATCGGATTTTCGAGGGCTACGGGCCGAACCCTGCTGCGATCCGCCAACTCGTCGCCAATGGCGCTGGGCTGATCGTCACCGTCGACTGCGGTTCCACCAGTTTCGACGCGCTGGCGGCTGCGCGCGAAGAGGGCTGCGATGTGGTGGTCATCGATCATCATCAGCTCGGTCACGAGCTGCCGCCCTGCCTGGCGCTCGTCAATCCAAATCGCGAGGACGACCTGTCGGGCCAAGGGCATCTCTGCGCCGCCGGCGTCGTCTTCATGGTCCTTGTGGCCGCGGCTCGGCATTTGCGACAGATCGGCGATTCGCGGGCCAAGTCGCTCGACCTTCTTGGCTGGCTGGACATCGTGGCGCTGGCCACCGTCTGCGACGTGGTGCCGCTCAAGGGGCTCAACCGCGCCTATGTGGTCAAGGGCCTGATTGCCGCCCGGCATATGGACAATGCAGGGCTTGCAGCGCTTTTTCGCAAGGCGGGTCTTGGCGGTCCGGTGACACCCTATCATTTCGGCTTCCTGATCGGCCCGCGCATCAACGCCGGCGGCCGCATCGGCGATGCGGCGCTTGGGAGCCGGCTTCTGACGCTCGACGATCCGATCGAGGCGGAAGAGATCGCCGGCAGGCTGGATGAGCTGAACCGCGAGCGGCAGGCCATGGAAGCGGCGATGCTGGCGGAGGCGGAGGCGGAGGTGCTGGCGGAATATGGAACGGGCGAGGGCGCCTGCGTCATCGTTACAGCGCGTGAGCACTGGCACCCCGGCATTGTCGGCCTGATTGCCGCGCGGCTGAAGGAAAAGTTCAAGCGGCCGGCCTTCGCCATAGCCTTCGATCCGTCGGGCAAGGGTACGGGTTCCGGCCGCTCGATCAACGGCTTCGACATGGGCCGGATGGTGCGCTCCGCGGTCGAGGCCGGGCTCCTGGTCAAGGGCGGCGGCCATGCCATGGCGGCGGGCTTGACCGTCGAGCGGGCCAATCTCGGCCGCCTGCGGGCTTTCTTCGAGGAAACAGCCGGGGAGGCGGTACCGTCGCTGGTCGCCAATCACGTGCTGAAGATCGACGGGGCCTTGTCGGCCTCAGGCGCGACGCTGGAACTCTTCGACCTGCTTGAACAGGCCGGCCCTTATGGATCCGGCCATCCCCAGCCGATCTTCGCGATCCCCGCGCATAGGTTGAAAGACGCACGTCTCGTCGGCACGGCGCACATCAAGGTGACGCTGGAAGCGGCAGACGGCACGCGCCTGGAGGGGATAGCCTTCCGCGCGGCTGAGACGCCGCTCGGCAATATGCTTTTAAATTCCCGCGGATCGCAGATACACGCCGCCGGCTGCCTCAGCGCGGACCACTGGCAGGGCAACCGCCGAATCCAGCTTCGCCTGCTCGACGCAGTACGCTCTGCCTGAAAGCCGTTTTGGGAATCATGGGAAGAAGGAAGTGGCACGCCCTAG
>UBYX01000040.1 GCA_900469955.1 Hyphomicrobiales bacterium
GGCTCCTCAACGTGCTGATGCCGGCGTTGATGCTCGGCGTTCCCGTCGTCTCCTCGCCGGCCCAGAAATTCGACGCGGACATGGCTTTCCGGATCATGGCGGAGATGGATGTTCGCAATGCCTTCATCCCGCCGACCGCTCTGCGTCTTCTGAAGGGGGTCGAGAGACCGCTGGAGAAATACGATCTGAAGCTGCGCACGATCGCCTCGGCCGGCGAGGCGCTTGGCCGGGAGACCTACGACTGGGCTAAATCGGCACTCGGACTTACCGTCAATGAGTTCTACGGCCAGACGGAATGCAATTTCGTGCTCTCCTCGGCCGCCCATCTCGGCGTGTCGCGCGGGGGTGCGATCGGCCGCCCGGTGCCGGGACATATCGTCGGCGTCATCGACGAAAAGGGTGTCGAGCGCGCTGCGGGGCAAATCGGGCAGATCGCCATCCGCCGGCCGGATCCCGTGATGTTCCTCGGCTATTGGAACGACCAGGCGGCGACGGAATCCAAGTTCGTCGGGGACTGGCTGGTGACGGGTGATCTGGGCCGCCGGGACGAGGACGGCTATATCGAGTTCATCGGCCGCGACGACGACATCATCACCTCCTCCGGCTATCGCATCGGGCCGAGCGAGATCGAGGACTGTCTGGGCGGGCATCCGGCCGTTCGTCTGGCGGCGGTCGTCGGCAAGCCGGATCCGGTCCGCACGGAAATCGTCAAGGCCTATATCGTCGTCGCACCCGGCTACGATCCGAGCGAGGAATTGGCGGCTGAGATCCGCGAATGGGTGAAGACGCGGCTTTCCATGCATGAATATCCGCGCGAGGTCGCCTTTGTGGACGAGATTCCGCTGACCACCAGCGGCAAGGTCATCCGCCGGCTGCTTCGCGAAAAAGCGGCCGCGGAGTGATTATTCCGAGCGGCCGGCGATCGACAGGATCTTTTCTCTCAAGATGCGGGCCATGTTGCGGGTGTTGCGGTAAAGGTGGAGCTGCGCCGCCACCTGGCGAACGTCGCGGTCGCCGTTCTGGTTGAGACCGATCACCAGGGTACCCATCTCCTCACGCTCTTCCCAAAAACGGCTCATGATCGGATGATCAGGCACGGCGCAGCTGTCGGTGCGGGTGATGTTGGCGTCTTCCAGATGCCATTCCGTCAGCTTCATCATCAGAAGCTTGCCGGGTGAATAGGAGGAGAAATTCTCGTCGTAGGCCGTTTTCCAGGTATAGGCTTCACCAGCCATGAGGAAGACGACGAGCGAGGCGATGGCGCGGCCGTCGAAATCGACCGTGTGGATGCGCACGGCATCGACTTCGGCAAGATTGGTGATCGCTTCACGGGCAAAAGCCGAGCGGAAGCGGTCATTGATGAGCGCGGAGCGTCTGCGTCCCTTCCAGCCTTTCGCCTCGAGCAGCAGGAATTCCTCCATGCGCAGCCGGACCTCCTCCGGCTGGCGGGCGACCGAATAGGCAAGGGTGCCGCGGGCTGCGAGATTGCGCCAGACGCGGCGCATTTCGCGGAAATGGTGCGGAGAGACCGCATGTTTCAGATAGGCCTCGCCATCGAGCAGGCTCTCCAGCATCGGCCGCCGGAACGGATCGGTGACCGCCACCGGCAGGTTGCGGCCGATCGCGACCGCTTTGGCGAGCTGAGCGAAATGGCCGTTGAGGCGCACGTCCGGCAACACCAGCACGCCGGGAAGCCGCGCCTCCTTGAGGGTCAGCGCCTCGAAGAGATTGTCGATCGTTTCTGCGGCATCTTCTGCATCGACGAGCGGAGTGCCGAGCGGGCCGAAGGGATTGGCCCAGGTGCGGATGATCGACGCACCCATCGAGAAGCCGGGTTTTTCTATGGTGAAGGGCATCAGCAGTCTGAGACGGCTGCGCGCCCCGCTTTCATCGCGGATCAGCGCCAGGCGGACCTGCTTGTCCTCGACGCGGGGCATGGCGGGCGCCAGCAATCTTGCCGAGAAGAAGATATTCGGCTCCATGGCCCGGTTGGAGAGGAATTCCAGTTCCTCCTGGAGATCGTAACCGAAGGCGGCGGGATAGAGGCAGAGTTCGCGGCCCGACCGCCCTATCGGCAACCGGGTGTCGGCGTCCGGGCGCTCGGTGCGGAACCGCTGGATCGGCGGAAAATGCCCGCCGCCATTGCCTTCGAATTCGCCGCTGATCGGTGGTTGAGCCATGGTCAGGAAGCCTTTGAAGGAACGGAGGGCATGGGCTCGGCAAATGCGAAGAGCACGATGCCGAGAGTGCGGCGCACGGCGATATGCAGCAACACCGCCTCGATCATCATTGCCGATGCCGTTGCGGTCGCGGCACCGACAAGGCCGAAATGGGGAATGAGCGCGATGTTGAGGCCGATGCTGGCCGTAAGGGTGACGGCATAGAGCAGAACGCAGAGGTTCTGGTGTCCCGCCATGCTGAGCAGCACTTCGCCAGGCCCAACCATCGATTTGGCGAGGATGCCGGCAAAGAGGATCGCCATCAGCCAGTAACCGGCGGTGAAGGCGCTGCCGAAGAGCGAGAGCAGCAGCTCACCGCCCGCAAGCGCCAGAAGACCGACGGCAAGCGACGGCCAGAAACTCCAGCGAGCCATCTGTCCGGCAAAGGCTCCGAGCGCCGTCATGTCCTTCTCCGCCATGATGGCGGAGAAGCGGGGACCGGCGGCGGCCTTGATTGAGAAATAGACGAACTGGACGAGCACGATCGTCTTGGCGGCCGCGTAATAGATGCCCACCTGGTCGGGCGGCAGATAAAGGCCGACGACCACGACATCCGCATTGGTCAGCAGGAAACCGATGCCGTCCACCAGAAAGAGTGGCAGCGAATAGCGAAACCATGCAGCCATTTCAAAACGCCTGGGACCGATCCCGTAGAGCCGGCGCAGGCGGAGGGTCAGGCGCAGAAGCTGCAGGAGTGTCGTCACATAGGTTGCGGCAAGTGCCGCTTCCATGGCGGTCACGGCGGTGCGCGGAGCGCCGAACCAGAGTGCGGCCAGCATGAAGACGAGGATCAGGGTCGGGCGGATGAGATAGGTGGGGCTCAGGGCCGTCACCGTCCAGCCGTTCGAACGTGCCGTCCCGTCCAGCACGTCTCCGAGCGCGATCATCGGCATGGTGAAGAAGGCAAGCGAGATCGGCACCAGGTAATAGGCCTCGAGCCTGTCGGCGAAGACCTGCAGAAAGACCAGGCCGACGGCGCCTATGAAGCTTGCGGAGGCGAAGGCCACCAGACGGACGGCCAGATTGAGGCCGCGCACGGCGTCGACTTCGCCGCGCGCCTTGTGCTGGTGCAGGAAACGGATCACCGAGGTGTGGAAGCCGAGGCAGGAGAGGTTGCCGGCGAGTACGACGACGACCCAGACGAAGGCGAAGATGCCGTATTCGAACTCGCCCATCAGGCGGGCAAGGACGATCTGCGAGATGAAGGCGATCGCCGCGCTGAAGATGCGGATGACGAATGCTATCAGCGCCCGGCGCTGGGCGCGAGCGGTCTCGTCGTCGTCGGTGAGGATCGTTTCCAGCTTGCGCGTCAGCGGATGAAGCCGGGCGCGCAGGCCTGGCGGCAGCAATCTCTCCGCTGTTTCGATGACCGCCATGATGGGCACGCAATACTCGTAGCGACGACGGGGAACAATTGCGAAAGTGTTGCCACAGCAGGGTTAAGAAAGGGTTCGCCGGATGGTTAAAAAGCTCGGTTTCATCGGATAAGTCAGGGCGTTTTTGCAGGCGAAGCGGGACGGTTTGCGGCCGCATGCTTGGCGGCAGCAACCGCGAGCGCGACGGCGATCAGTCCGGCAGCCGTGGCAAAAGCGGAGTGCATGCCGGTGGCGGTCTCATCGGCGGACGCCACGGTCACGTCGCTCGCCCCCGATGCGATTGCGAATATGGCGCCCATGACGGATGCGCCAGTAGTGAGGCCGAGATTGCGCGAGAGGTTCAGCAGGCCCGAGCCCAGCCCTCGCTCATGCGGCTGGATATCCGCCATGACAGCCGTGTTGTTGGCAGCCTGGAAGAGAGCATAGCCGGCGGTCATGACGGCGAGGGGCGTGACATACGCTCCTATCCCGAACGTTCTCGGCAGCATCGCGAGGGCGAGGGAGCCCGCCATCATTGCAAGGAGACCGACAACCGTGGCGCGGGGAGAGCCAAAGCGGTCCACCAAGCGCCCGGCCGGCCAACCGGTCAGCGCTGAGACGACAGGGCCAGTCGACATGGCGAGCCCGACAAGGGCCGCATCGAGCCCCAGCGATCGGGAAAGGTAGAACGGGCCGACAACAAGGGTCGCCATGATCACTGTCGAGACGAGTGCGCTCATGGCAAGGCCGGCCGCCAGCGACGGATCGCGCAGCATGGCCGGCCGGATCAAGGGCGATGCCGTTCTGGTTTCGGCGAATAGAAACAGGCAAAGTCCGATGATTGCCCCCGCCAGCAGCGCCGCATTGAGAGAGCCGAAACTGCTGCGTCCGAGTGTTGCGGCGAGTGCATAGGCTGAAAGCGTCAGCGCCAGCAGCACTGTCCCCAGGATGTCCAACTGCGGTTTGCCCTGACGGCTCGTTGCGGGCGCAGGGGAGGGCAGATATCGGTAGGCGAGAACAAAGGCGAGTGCCGCGAGCGGGACGGTAACCAGGAAGATCGCCCGCCATCCGCTTGCCGCGATCAGAACGCCTCCGAGCGACGGGCCAAGGGCCGTGCCGACTGCCGACATGGTTCCGAGCAGCCCCATGGCGCTCCCGGTTCTATCCTTGGGAACGATCTCGGCGATCACTGCCATGGAAAGCGCCATCATGATCGCCGCGCCAAGGCCCTGTGCGGCGCGGGCAGCAATGAGTATCCCAAGGGTCGGCGCACCGGCGCACACGACGGAGGCGAGCATGAACAGCCCAAGCCCGACGAGCAGCAATCGCCGCCGGCCGACAATATCGCCGAGCCGCCCGACTCCGACGATGAGGACGGTGATGACTAGGAGGTAAGCCAGCACGACCCATTGGACCTCCTGGAAGGAAGCGCCGAACGAGGAAGCCATGGCCGGCAGGCCGACATTCGCGATGCTTGTGCCGAGCGAGGAGAGCAACATGGAAAGGGAAACGGCCGCGAGTGCACAACGGGCCGCGCGCGGTTCCCCGCTGCTGGCGGTAGCCGCGAGGTCTGGTTTCATGTTGGTTCGCATCGTCGCAAGCTCCGTTCGGCGATCAGCTCCAATAGAGCGTAGCCTATTTTTCGCTCATGGCGGAAGACGCATCACTTGCATTGAATTCGTGCATTCAACGCCATGTCATGCCGCCACCTTTGTGCTATCCTCGGTGCATGTCGCATCCCGATCTCAACCTGCTCGTCACCCTTGATGTGCTGCTTGCCGAAGGCAGCGTCGCACGCGCGGCCAAACGCCTGCAGCTCAGTCCATCCGCCATGAGCCGGGCATTGGCGCGGCTGCGTGAGACGACGGGCGATCCGCTTCTGGTCAGAGCCGGCCGCGGCCTGGTGCCGACACCCCGCGCGCTTGAACTGCGCGAACGGGTCGGCCGGCTGGTGCAGGATGCCGAAGCGGTGCTGCGGCCCGCCGAAAGGCTCGATCTCACGAAGCTCGTCCGGACCTTCACGCTGCGCAGCAGCGACGGCTTCGTCGAGAATTTCGGACCGGGGCTCATTGCATTGGCCGGAGAGCAGGCTCCCGGCGTCCAGCTGCGTTTCATACCGAAACCGGACAAGGACAGCGGCCCCTTGCGTGACGGCACGGTGGATTTGGAAACGGGCGTGGTGGGCGAGGCGACCGGTCCGGAGGTGCGTGTGCAGGCTTTGTTCCGCGATCGCTTCGTCGGGGTGGTGCGGATCGGCCATCCGCTGAGCCTCGGAGAGATGACGCTTTCCCGCTACGCGGCGGGCAGGCACGTGCTGGTGTCACGGCGGGGGTTCGACAAAGGTCCGCTCGACGAGGCTATTGAGGCCCTGGGGTTCAGGCGGGAGATCGCTACGATCGTCGGCGGCTTTTCCGCGGCGCTCGCCTTGGCGCGAGGTTCGGATCTCGTCGCGACGGTTCCCGAGCGCCACACCGGCAACCTGCGCAAGGGGCTGTTCAGCTTCCCGCTTCCCGTTCCGATGCCGGAGATAACGGTATCGCTGCTCTGGCATCCGCGGATGGATGCCGATCCCGCCCACCGATGGCTGCGCGGCTGCGTCCGGGATGTCTGTGCGGCCTCGGCGCAAGAAGAACGCGCCGAGGCCTGACCATCAACCTATCTTAAGGCTCAGACCTGCTCGAAGGCGCCGTGGCAGTGCTTGTATTTCTTGCCCGAGCCACAGGGGCAGGCTTCGTTGCGGCCGACCTTGCCCCAGGTGGACTGGTCTTCCGGATGGCGGTCCTGCGGAGCGGCGATGAAGTTTTCGCCGTCCTGGCCGCTGAACTGGTCTTCGCCTGTTGTCGGGTCGATGTGATGTCCTTCGAAGACCGGCGGTGGTGCCGGCGGCTCCGGGTTCTGCACGAGTTCGACGCGCATCATCTGGGCCGTCACCGCCTCGCGCAGGTTTGCAAGCAGTGCCTGGAAGAGTTCGAAGGCCTCGGCCTTGTATTCCTGCAGCGGATCGCGCTGAGCATAACCGCGGAAACCGATGACCGAGCGCAGATGGTCGAGGTTGACGATATGCTCGCGCCACAGGTGGTCGAGCGTCTGGAGCAGCACCGACCGCTCCACGTAATTCATGATGTCGGCGCCGAAGCGTTCGCGGCGATCGGCGTTAGCCTTGTTTGCCGCTTCGGTGATGCGCTCGCGGATGTCGTCCTCGCCGATGCCTTCCTCCTGGACCCAATCCTCGATCGGAAGATCCAAGTTGAGCTGGCGGCCGACGTCTTCGCGAAGCCCCTGAGCGTTCCACTGTTCGGCATAGGCGCGCTCGGGGATGTGCTTGGCGACGAGAACCTCGATCACCTCGGTGCGCATCTCTTCGACCACTTCCGAAACGTCCTCGGAATCCATCATCTCGAGGCGCTGCTCGAAGATCACCTTGCGCTGGTCGTTGGTGACGTCGTCATATTTCAGAAGGTTCTTGCGGATATCGAAGTTGCGGGCTTCGACCTTCTTCTGGGCGCGTTCGAGCGCCTTGTTGATCCAGGGATGGACGATCGCCTCGCCTTCCTTCAGGCCGAGCTTCTGCAGCATGCCTTCCATGCGGTCGGAGCCGAAGATGCGCATCAGGTCGTCCTGGAGCGACAGGTAGAATTTCGAGCGGCCGGGGTCGCCCTGACGGCCGGAGCGGCCGCGCAACTGGTTGTCGATGCGGCGGCTTTCGTGGCGTTCGGTGGCGATGACATAGAGACCGCCGGCGGCGAGCGCCTTTTCCTTGAGATGCTTCACTTCCTCTCGGATTGCGGCTTCCTTGGCGCTGCGCTCCGCTTCGTCCTCGATCTCCGCGAGTTCCCGCTCGAGACGCATGTCGATATTGCCCCCGAGCTGGATGTCGGTACCGCGGCCGGCCATGTTGGTGGCGATCGTCACCGCACCCGGCACGCCGGCCTGGCTGACAATATAGGCTTCCTGTTCATGGTAGCGGGCGTTCAGAACCTGGAAGTTCTCGAAGCCGGACTGGCGGAGCATGGTCGCCAGCAGTTCGGATTTTTCGATCGAGGTGGTGCCAACGAGGACCGGCTGACCGCGCTCGTGGGCATCCTTGATCTCCGCGATGATCGCCTTGAACTTCTCGTCGAAGCTCCGGTAGACCTCGTCGTCCTCGTCGATACGCTGGATCGGCATGTTGGTCGGCACTTCGACCACTTCGAGCTTGTAGATGTTGCCGAATTCCTCCGCTTCCGTCGAAGCCGTGCCGGTCATGCCGGCGAGCTTCCCGTACATGCGGAAATAGTTCTGGAAGGTGATCGAGGAGAGCGTCTGGTTCTCCGGCTGGATCTGTACCTTTTCCTTGGCTTCGAGCGCCTGGTGCTGGCCTTCCGAATAGCGGCGGCCGGGCATCATGCGGCCCGTGAACTCGTCGATGATGACGATCTCGCCGTTGCGGACGATGTAGTCCTTGTCGCGGGTAAAGAGCTTGTGGGCCTTCAACGCGTTGTTGATGTGGTGGACGATGGCGACGTTCTCGACGTCATAGAGGCTTTCGCCCTTCAGAAGACCCGCCTGACGAAGCAGGTTCTCGAGCTTTTCGGTGCCGCCTTCAGAGAAGTTGGCCGACCGCTGCTTCTCGTCGATCTCGTAATCTTCCGGCGAGAGCAACGGAATGAAGGCGTCGATCGTGTTGTAGAGTTCGGAGCGGTCGTCGAGTGGACCGGAAATGATGAGGGGCGTACGTGCCTCGTCGACCAGGATCGAGTCCACTTCGTCGACGATCGCGTAGTTGTGGCCGCGCTGGACCATCTGGCTGCGCTCGTATTTCATGTTGTCGCGCAAATAGTCGAAGCCGAGTTCGTTGTTGGTGGCGTAGGTGATGTCGCAGGCATAGGCGGCGTGACGCTCCTCGTCGCTCAAGCCATGGACGATGACGCCCGTGGTGAGGCCGAGGAAGCCGTAGAGCCTGCCCATCGTCATCGCATCGCGGCGGGCGAGGTAGTCGTTGACCGTCACCACGTGAACGCCCTTGCCGGAGAGCGCATTGAGGTAGACGGGCAGGGTTGCTACCAGCGTCTTGCCTTCGCCGGTCTTCATTTCCGCGATGGCGCCGTCGTGAAGGATCATGCCGCCCATCAGCTGCACGTCGAAGGGACGCATGCCGAGGACGCGGCGGGACGCTTCGCGCACGACGGCGAAGGCCGGGATCAGGATATCGTCGAGCGTCTTGCCCTCGGCGAGCAGTTTCTTGAACTCCGCGGTCTGGGCCGCGAGCTGCCCGTCTGAGAGAGCCTTGGTCTTTTCTTCAATCGCACTGATGGCGTCTATGTTCGGCTGGTAGCCGCGCAGACGGCGGTCGTTTGCTGAACCGAACAATTTGCGGGCAATGCCGCCAAGGCTGACCATACGAATGGTCCTTTCTGATCTCAGTTCTTGGGACGGCGAGCCCGGCTGCCGTTGTCGTTTGATGACGGCAAAATGACCCGCCACGCCCGGAAACTCTCTGGACGCGAAGTTGCGTGACAGATAAGAGGGGGGTCGAATTATGTCAACGGTGGCGGCCGATACAGAATGGCCACAATCCGGTGTTTGTGAAGGTTTTCCGGCCGGATTCAGACGTTCTGAAGCCGGCGCCCTATTGAAAGGTAAATCGATGTTGCGCCACAAATTCCTCGTAACGGCCGCGCTCGCCGCTGCGATCTTCGCCCAGGCCCCGGCATTTTCGGCGGACGACGCCGTCGTCGCCAAGGTGGGCAGCCTGGAGATCCGTCAGTCGGAGCTCGACCTCGCAATCCAGAATCTCGACCCGCAGCTCGCCCAGCTTCCGGATGAGCAGAAGAAGGTCGCGGCTCTTTCGGGCGCCATTGACGTCAAGCTTCTGGCCTCCGGCGCGATTGCCGAAGGCGTCAAGGATACCGAGGATTTCAAGAAGCGAATGGCCTATATCGGCGACCGCGAACTGCACAATGCCTATTTCCGCAAGCATGTCATCGACGCGGTCACCGCAGATGAGGTAAAAGCCCGCTACGACAAGGAAATCGCAGGCATTCCGAAGCAGGAAGAGATACATGCCCGCCACATTCTCGTGAAGACCGAGGATGAGGCAAAGGCTGTGATTGCCGATCTCGACAAGGGCAAGGACTTCGCCGCGATCGCCAAGGAAAAGTCGCAGGATTCCAATAAGGACGAAGGTGGTGACCTCGGCTGGTTCGGCCGTGGCCGCATGGTGCCGGAATTCGAGGAAGCCGCGTTTGCCCTCGAAAAGGGCGCCTACACCAAGACCCCGGTTCAGTCGCAGTTCGGCTTCCATGTCATCAAGCTCGAAGAAAAGCGCGACGCTCCGCCTCCGGCTCTCGATCAGGTCGAGGATCAGGTCCGTCAGCTCGTGATGCGCGACAAGTATGTGGCGCTGATCGAGAAGGCCAAGACCGACCAGAAGGTCGAGATCGTCGATGAGGCCCTCAAGAAGGGCTATGACGACGTCAACAAGATGCGGGAAGCGGGCGAGGCGCCGGCTGTTCCTGCACAGCAGTAACTGTCCAAAGAGCCACCTTGAGGCCCGGATTTTCCGGGCCTTTCCTTATTGAGCCAGGTTATTCAGATGTCCGCTTCCGTTTCTCCGCTCGCTCCGAAATCCTACCCGGATATGCCGGCACTGCGCGGTCTGCGCATGGCGACTGCCGCCGCCGGCATCAAATACAAGAACCGCACCGACGTGCTTCTGATGGTTTTCGACAAGCCGGCTTCCGTGGCAGCGGTCTTTACCCGTTCCAAATGCCCTTCGGCTCCCGTCGATTTCTGCCGCGCCAATCTGCCGCACGGCGCTGCGCGTGCCGTCGTGGTCAATTCCGGCAATGCCAATGCGTTTACCGGCGTGAAAGGCAAGGCTGCGACCGCACTCACGGCCAAGTCGGCCGCAGAAGCCGTGGGTTGCGACGAAACGCAGGTCTATCTCGCCTCGACCGGCGTGATCGGCGAACCGCTGGATGCCACGAAGTTTGCCGGGGTCCTCGGCGACATGCACGGCCAGGCGTCCGGCGACTTCTGGATCGAGGCAGCCAAGGCGATCATGACCACCGACACCTATCCGAAGGTGGCGACCCGCACCGCGGAGATCGGCGGCGTGAAGGTGACGATCAACGGCATCGCCAAGGGTGCGGGCATGATCGCTCCCGACATGGCGACCATGCTGTCCTTCGTGGCGACCGACGCGGATATCGCCGCGCCGGTGCTTCAGACGCTGCTCTCGGCCGGGGTCGGGCCCAGCTTCAATTCGGTCACTGTCGACAGCGACACTTCCACCTCAGACACGCTGATGCTGTTTGCGACCGGCGCGGCGGCTGAGGACGGTCAGACGCGTGTCGAGAGCGCCGACGATGTCCGCCTCGAAGGTTTTCGTGCCGCGCTCAACGATCTGCTCAAGGATCTTGCCCTGCAGGTGGTGCGCGATGGCGAGGGAGCCCGCAAGATGGTCGAAATCACCGTGACCGGCGCCGAGAGCGATGCTGCGGCCAAGAAGATTGCGCTTTCGATCGCCAATTCCCCCCTGGTCAAGACGGCGATCGCCGGCGAGGACGCCAACTGGGGCCGCATCGTCATGGCGGTCGGCAAATCCGGCGAGATGGCCGACCGTGACCGCCTGGCGATCTGGTTCGGCGATGTGCGGGTGGCCGTCGACGGCGAGCGTGATCCCGCCTATTCGGAAGCCGCCACCACGGCGGTCATGAAAGAGGAAGACATCCCGGTGAGGGTCGACATCGGCCTCGGCAACGGCAGGGCGACCGTCTGGACCTGCGATCTGACCAAGGAATATGTCGCCATCAACGGCGACTACCGGAGCTGACAGGATTGATACAGTCATCATCTCCACAAGGCGACCTGCCGCTGGTGCGACGCCTCGAAGCCGTGGGCTTCCGGGCCTGGCCGGCGGCGTCTGTCGTCTATGATGGAAGCTGGCAGGTGCGGCTCACCGGCGGCCATCCCTCCAAGCGTCTGAACTGCCTCGTACCGCTCGATCCCTCCGATAACAGGGACATGGCGATGCGGCTTCAGAAGGCGCGCAAGCGGTTCGAAAGCTACGGCCGGCCGCTTGTCGTCCGCGAGACGCCGCTCGCCCCGCCCCTGCTGCTCGACCATCTCAAGGCGGAGGGGTGGCAGGCCTTCGAAACGGTCGACGTGCTGACAGTCGATCTCACGGCACTGGAGCTGCCCGATACGCTCGACTATCTGCCGAGCCACGACGTCGGCCGGTTCATCGACGCGACGCTTGCGGTCAACGGCGAGGACGTCGCGCTGAAGCCGGCGATGGCGGAAATTCTCTCGGCCATCAAACCGCCGTCGGGCTTCTTCATCAAGGAGAGCGCCATCGACGGGCCGATCGCTGTAGCGCTCTGCGTGCAGGACAACGATCTCGCCGGGATTATTTCCTTTGCCGTGATCGAAGCATACCGGCGAGAGGGCATAGGTACGGAAATTCTCTCCTCGGCGCTGCGCTGGGCACGCATCAGCGGCGCGCGTTCGGCCTGGCTGCAGGTCGTTGCCGACAACGCGCCGGCGCTTGCGCTCTATCGCAGGTTCGGCTTCCGCAAGGCCTATGAATACCGTTATTGGCGGCAGGACGTACCGGCATGAGCGAGGTTCCCCGCAAGCTCCTGCTGGTGGCCGCCTGTGCCCTGATCGATACCGACGGGCGGATTCTGCTCGCACAGCGTCCCGAAGGCAAGGCTCTGGCCGGCCTTTGGGAATTTCCGGGCGGCAAGGTCGAGCCCGGCGAAACGCCGGAAGAGACGCTGGTGCGCGAACTTAACGAAGAGCTTGGGATCACGACGAAGATCCCGTGCCTGGCGCCGCTCACCTTTGCCAGCCATACCTACGAGACCTTCCACCTTCTGATGCCGCTTTATATCTGCCGGCGTTACGAGGGCATGCCGGTCGGCAGGGAAGGGCAGGCGATCAAATGGGTGCGGCCTAACGCATTGCGGGATTATCCCATGCCGCCTGCCGACGAGCCGTTGATACCGATCCTTCAAGACCTCCTTTGATCATTAAAATTAGAAGAATCGAATTCATTCTGCGTTAAGGGTTCGTTTAGCCGATTGTGGCACCTTCGAGGCTCACCAAGTAACCGCGTTTACGAGACTTCGAAGGCATGGACGAGGAATTCTGGAAAACTGTGCGGGTTCGGCAGCGGGCGACGCATGGCTCCGGCAGGACCGGTGTGCTCAATATCGCGCTCCTGTTCGGCACGGCCGCCATCGCGCTTGCGCTGATCGTGACGCCGATGCTGGCAGACCGCAGCGACGAGCGGCTGGCGCATGTTCAGGAAGATTTCGACCGGATCACGACAGGGTCGATCAAGCCTGCCGAAAAGGGCACGAAGGTCTACACGATCCGCCGCAGCGTGCTGCAGGAAACGCCGGGCTCCGTCTGCATCGTGCAGGGCTACGGCTCCGGTAATGACTGCTAATTAACGTTTCCACCGTAGGGTGGGGCAGTTCAGCGATTTCTCCTTAAAAAGGACAGCCCATGCGTCTCCTTCGGATATTCATGCGCGACGAAGGCGGGGCGACGGCGGTGGAATACGGCCTGCTGATCTCGATCCTGGCCGTCGCCCTTTTTGCTGCTTTGGGCGACTACTATGAGGCGATGGACGCCCTGTTCGGCGGCATTGCCGACACCTACAACAACGCCATGGATTGACGGCCTATTCCGTTTCCTTGCGCAGGGCGTCGGCCAGCCGCATCTTCGCGGAGCCCGGCTTCAGCGGTTGCTGCTGGCTCTCGTGCGGCGCCCAGCCGGATGCGTAGATGACCGAGAAGGTGGCGCGGATGCGGCCGTCCGGATCGGAATAACGCTCGGCGTAAAGCTCCGCAGCCCGTACGAAGAAGGCCCTGGTTACCGGCACACGGCTGCGGCCCGCGAGGGGGTTGGTCATGCCCATGGCGCGAAGGTCGCGCATCAACCCGAAAAGTGAATCGTAGCGGACGGTATAGGTCTCGATATCGACAACCGGCAATGCGAAGCCTGCGCGCTGAAGAAGCGCCCCGACATCGCGGACATCCGCAAAGGGAACGACGCGCGGGCTGGCGCCGCCCGTCAACTCCGCCTCGGCAGACAGGAGAACATCGCGCAGTTCGGCAAGCGTGCCGGCTCCGGGAATCGCAGCGAGGAACAGCCCGTCCGGCTTCAGGGCGCGACGGATGCGGATCAGCGTCCCCGGCGTGTCGTTGATAAGGTGCAGGGCGAGCGGCGAGAGCACCAAGTTGACCGACTCCGGTTCGAGAGGCACATCCTCCCAGGGCGCGGCCTCAATCGTCTCTCCGGGCGCGGCAAAGGCCGGGCTTGTCTCGATACGGTGCATGCTGCCGATCTTGCCAGTCGCCATGGCGTCGCGGGCCGCTGCGCCGATGCCGCCGTGCAACTCGACGGCGGTTTCGAAACGGCGTTCGACGACGGCAAGCCGGTCTGCCATCTCGCTTCCGGCGATCTCCAGCAGGAAGGCCGCCTGGCGGTCCGCGTTTGCGAGGGCTCGCTCGCGTCTGGCCTTCACCAGCTGTTCGTCGAAGAGAATTTCCATGTCCAGCGCACTCACATTCCTGCTTCGCAAAGGCGCGCTCTCTGCGTTATTGTCAAGACATGCCCGCAGAGCCAAGCACCAGCATTCTTCGTTTTGTACCACCGTTTGCCCTGGCGTGGACGCGACGGCTCGGCGATCTCGTTTATCCCCCCGCTTGCCCCGGCTGTGGTATCCATACCGGCCGGCACGGGGGCTTCTGCCCATCCTGCTGGCGGGAAATACGTTTCATCGAGCGCCCCTTTTGCGAGGCGCTCGGCCTGCCATTTTCCCATGATCCCGGCCCGGGCATGCTTTCGGCCCAGGCAATCGCTGATCCGCCGGTCTTTGACCGGCTGCGGTCGGCTGCGATCTTCGACGGAGCGGCACGCGATCTCGTACACGCGCTGAAATACAGGGACCGGACCGATCTGGCGCCCATGATGGCCGGCTGGATGCTGCGGGCGGCGGAAGGCCATGTCGACCGGTGTGACGGCATTGTTCCGGTTCCCCTGCACCGCGCGCGTTTTGTTTCCAGGAAGTTCAACCAGGCGGCAGAGTTGGGGCGGCATCTGGCAAAGAACAGCGGCAAGCCGTTCCTGTCGTCGACGTTGGTACGCATCAAACGCACGAGCCGGCAGGTCGGGCTTTCGGCCCGGGCCCGGCAGGACAATGTGCGGGCGGCCTTCGCCATCGCGCCCGGCCATGAGGCGGATGTCTTCGGCAAGCGGCTGGTGCTTGTCGACGACGTCTATACCACCGGCGCGACAGTCTCCTCCGCCACCCGTGTCCTGAAGAAGGCCGGGGCCGCGGAGGTCACGGTTTTGACCTTTGCAATGGCCATTTCCACCCCTATATGACAATAGATGACAGTTCACGCGCGGCCGTCCTCCCGGCTTCCTCCCAATGCGGCTGCGCCCGGAGACGACCATGGCAGATGTGACTATCTATACCCGCGAATATTGCGGTTACTGCGCTCGCGCAAAGGCTTTGCTCGAGTCCAAGGGCATCAAGTATGTCGAACACGATGCGACCTATTCCAGGGAATTGCGCGAGGAGATGATCGGCAAGTCGAACGGCCGCTCGACCTTCCCGCAGATATTCATCAACGGCGAGCATGTCGGCGGCTGCGACGATCTGCATGCGCTGGACAGATCGGGCAAGCTGGATCCGATGCTGGCGATTTGAGGATCTGACCATGGCGTTCAAGGCAGCAGCAATCCAGATGTGTTCCGGCGTCGATCCGGAAAGGAATGCCGCCGATATGGCGCGGCTGGTGCGGGACGCGGCTGCCCAGGGCGCGGTCTATATCCAGACGCCGGAAATGACCGGGGCGCTGCAGCGGGACCGTCAGGCGATGCGCGCCGCGCTACGTGACGAAACCGGCGATATCATCGTTTCGACCGCCCGCAGCCTCGCGCACGAACTCGGCATTCATCTGCATATCGGCTCGACCGCGATTGCGAGGAACGACGGCAAGATCGCCAATCGTTCCTTCCTCTTTGCCCCCGGCGGCCGGCAGATCGCGACCTACGACAAGATCCACATGTTCGACGTCGATCTGGACAACGGCGAGAGCTGGCGCGAAAGCTCGGCCTATGAGCCGGGTGCCGAGGCGCGGGTCGCGGATCTTCCGTTCGCAAAACTCGGCTTTGCGATATGCTACGACGTACGGTTTCCGCAGCTTTTCCGGGCAGAGGCGCTGGCCGGCGCGGAAATCCTGACGGTGCCCGCAGCCTTTACCCGCCAGACCGGCGAAGCCCATTGGGAAGTGCTGCTGCGGGCGCGCGCCATCGAGAACGGCGCATTCGTGATCGCAGCCGCTCAAGGTGGCGTACATGAAGACGGCCGTGAAACCTTCGGCCATTCCATGATCGTCGACCCATGGGGCAAGGTGCTGGCCTCGGCCGGCGGAACGGGCGAGGCGATCGTGCTTGCCGAAATCGACACTGCCGCGGTGAAGGCCGCGCGTCAAAAAATCCCGAACCTCAAGAATGCCCGCGAATTCACGCTCGACACCGTGTCTGATGCGGCCGGAGGCGTTGCGGCTTGATCAAGTATTCCTTGAGTTGTGAAAATGCCCACACGTTCGAAGGCTGGTTTTCGACGAGCGCGGAATTCGATCGCCAGACGCAAAGCGGGTTCCTCACCTGTCCGGCCTGCCATTCCGCATCGATCTCCAAGACCTTGATGGCGCCGTCGGTTTCGACCGCCCGCAAAAAGGAAGAGAAGCGGGAGATGGTCATGGACCTGGCGCGCCAGGAACTGATCGCCAAGGTCAAGGAGGCCGTCGCCGCGATCAAGGCCAGTGCCGAGGATGTGGGCGAGAAGTTTCCGGAAGAGGCACGCAAGATCCATTATGGCGAAGCGGATGCCCGGGGCATCATCGGCCAGGCGAGCCTCGGCGAGGTCAAGGACCTTCTGGACGAAGGCATCGAGGTGGCCCCGCTGCCGGCGCTGCCTGAGGATGCGAACTGAGTTCGCCGGACAGGACTGGATTTCAAAGAACCGAAGGCTGTAGAGGATGAAGATCGCTCCGGCCTTTCGCATGTATGGACGAAGTGTAGCAGGGCGGCGGAGGGCGGGGACGATCAGTCTTCGGGGAAGAGGATTTTCATGTAATTCTGAGCGCCATGGAGGACGTGGAGAATATCGATGTTCGAGTCGATGACGCGATAGAATATAAGATAATTTCCGTAAGGCCGCCGACGGATTTCCGGGTTCGTCCTGTGGACCAATCGCTCATAGGCAAAGGGTGCAGAGCTCAGTTCGAAGCACTTGATCTGTAACTCTGCCAAGAAGCTTGCTGCGCGTCCCGGATTGAATTCGGAAATGTGCTCACCGATCGCGACAAGGTCTTCGATCGCCTCTCGAGAAAGAATGACCCTCATTGTCCGCGGTCGGTTATCCCAAGCCGCCTGCGGACCTCCGCAAACGCCTCATCCAGCGGGAGGTACCGGCCGGCTTCAATATCCGCAAGCCCTCGATCCAACGCGGCATCCAAAGCTTCCAGCTTGCGTTTACGCGTTGCTTCAAAATGGTCCTGCAGAAGGTCGTGAATATATTCGCTGCTGGAAGCGAAGGAGCCGCGCTGAGCTTCTGCCCGAATGAAATCATCGAGAGCTGGCTCCAGCTTCACGACGACTTCCGATGGTTTGCTCATGCCGATCTCCTAACTTTCCCGGATGAAGTCTATCAGATATCGTTTGCGGCATAAATTCCGATTTATCACCCCTGCCGCTTCGCCAGCAGCATGTAGTTGACGTCCATGTCGGGGGAGAGGTTCCAGCGGTCCTGGAGCGGATTGAAGAAGACGCCGGTGCGGTGGATGATTTGCATGCCACTTGTGGATAGCGGCTTTTCCAGCTCTTCCGGACGGACCAGCTTTTCGTATTGATGGGTGCCGCGCGGCAGCCAGCGGAGGATGTTTTCGGCTGCGAAGATCGCGAGCGCGCCGGCCTTCAAGGTGCGGTTGATGGTGGCGACGAACATCAGTCCGCCGGGCCGCACCATTTTTGCGCAGGTGGTCATGAAGAAATCGACATCGGCAACATGCTCCACCACCTCCATGTTGAGGACCACATCGAAGGTCTCGCCGGCTTCCGCCAGTTGTTCGGCGGTGACGGCGCGGTAGTCTACCGAAGTGCCTGTTTCGGCCGCATGGGTCGAGGCGATGCCGATGTTCTTTTCCGAAGGGTCCGCGCCGACGACGGTCGCACCCATGCGGGCGATCGGTTCCGACAGAAGACCGCCGCCGCAGCCGATATCAAGGAAGCGCAGGCCGGAGAGAGGCAGATGGCTTCTCGGATCGCGGCCGAAATTCTCGCAGACGCGGTCGCGGATATAGGTGAGCCGCACAGGGTTGAACTTGTGGAGGGGCTTGAACTTGCCGGTCGGGTCCCACCACTCGGCGGCCATGGCGGAGAAGCGGTCGACTTCGGTCTGGTCGATGGTGCTGCGGGCGGCTTCGGTCATGGTCTTCATCCCTTCGTTTCAGCGTCTGAAGTCGGATGATAGGGATTGGAAGTCAAGAGGCTCGTCGCCGCAGGATCGGGCCACGGACGGCTTTTCAATTGTCTCATCCGCCGGGGCTCAAGTCTCCCTGGCGCAACGGAGTTGCGTTGGCTATCGGCATAGATTTTGTAGACCTCGAAATTGTCGTCCGCCTGATGGGCGATGCAGGCGGGCAACCGCGCACAAGCTTGACCTGACATTCCGAGAGCCTGCTGGGCGCGAACGGCACTTCCCATATGTCGGCTTTGCATCATCGGCCCTACACAACCGCCGTCGCGACGGCATTTGCGGATAGCGCAGAGGATGTGAGGTGCGCCGGCGTCAGTGGCGGCAACCCTATGCAGCAGCTCATGACTCTGCGCGCGCAAGAGTTCGTAGCGTATCAGATTTTCCTTCTTCATCTCAGCTCTCGTATCCTGGGCAGAGTCATCCCTTGGTGATCTTCGGTTTTTCAGTTTCGGCCGGGACACGTCGAGTGCCTCGAATGAAATTTTTAATATGACACACGACGTGTCCCGTTCGGTCTGTTTTTCCACGCAACTCCGGTTCCTCTGCCTCCGTTCATGTTGCCATGCCCGGTTTGTGTGCGACACACGCACGCCCCGCCGTTACCGGCGAGAGGGGAGCCATTTTCTGCGCAGCCCCTGACGATCCGCGTGCATAAGGGCGGTTCGCCAGATCACCGGTCCCGCCTCGCCGGTAATGCAGGCCGGTGTAGCCGAAGCGGGACGGGCAAATTGTAGGCGGAGCCTGCGCGGACGGGGATGCGGGGGAATGAGATTTCGTCTATGTCTTTGAAAAACGGGTGGGGATGGAAGAAAAACATCCCCGGAGGGATGATGCCGGGGGGAGTGATGGGCAAGGGGACAATCACCGTTGCACGCCTGAAGGAGCTATTGGTTTTCGAGGATCTCTCGTTGACCCTCGTCGAGAGCCGAACCGAATTTCACGAGGGGCATGTCATCGAACGCCTCCAGTTCCGGCTGTCGGACGGAACGCCGGTGCGTGGTTTTCTGACGCGGCCGAGCAAAGCTTCCGTCAGGCCTGGACCCGCCATCGTCTACGCTCATGCGCATGGGGGCCGCTACGATATCGGCGCTTCCGAACTGATCGACGGCAGGCCGGCTCTGCTCGATGCTCCGGGCCCGGTGCTGGCGGGTGAGGGCTATGTTACCTTGTGCATCGACATGCCGACCTTCGGCGAACGGGCGGATGCAACAGAGGACGCGGCCGCCAAGGCCGCTCTCTGGCACGGCAAGACGCTGTTCGGGCAAATGGTTTCGGAGCAGGCAGCGGCGCTTTCCTGGCTCGCGATGCGCCCGGAGGTCGATCCGGCCCGGATCGGGATCACCGGGATTTCCATGGGGGCGACGCTCGCGTATTTCCTGGCGGCGGTCGATCCTCGGGTAAAAGCGGCGGCGCATCTCTGTTGTTATGCGGATTTTGACACGCTCGTCAGGACCGGCGCGCATAACCGCCACGGACACTACCTGACCGTGCCGGGGTTATTAAGAGAGACGTCCATCGGAGAGATCGCCGGGCTCGTGGCGCCGCGACCGCAGCTGATCTGCGTGGGCTGGGATGATCCGCTGACGCCGCCGGAGGCGGTCGACATCGCGTTCGGGGAGACGGAGGCAGCCTATCTCAAGGCCGAAGCGCTCGGGGCACTGGTCTTCCTGCCGGAGGCCGGCGTTGGCCACCGCGAAACGCCCGCCATGCGGCGGGCGGTGCTGAGCTTCTTCAAGGGATATCTGTGAGGCGGCGAAAGGCTGTTTGTCTTCACGCATTCCCGACGGAAAACCGAGATGCACTTTTGCTGGAAACGCTCTATTTGCCGAGGCCGGTCACATGGATGCATTTCTTGTTGATCTGCTCTTTCCGCTGCGACTTGGTGTATCGCATGATCTGGCCCTTGGGGCACTTCTTGTCGTCGAAGAGGACGACCTCACCGGACGCCATGGACTTCACCGTCGGCTGTGCGGTCACCGTCTTTATCTGGGCATGGGCCGGAGCTTCTATCGCCGGGCCCAGGAAAACCGTCCCCAGGAACAAAGTCAGCACTAGACGGAACATTCGAACCTCCCTCGCTTGATCGATCGGCAACATTACCTGCCGGTCCATCAGACGACCATTTCTCCTTACGGAGGAGAAGGTGGCCAAAAGGTCAGGTTGCATTTCCCGCTTATTTGTCTTTGATCCGCAAGCCATTCCCGTCGAACAGGTGCAGCGGAGCGCCGGCGACGGAGAAATGCGCGTCGTCGCCGGGGGAAATCTGGCGCTGTCCGGGGACGACGGCGAGGAGCTTTTCGCCGTTCAGATCCGCATGGATGACCGTTTCGGAGCCGAGCGCTTCGACAAGGCGGACCTTGACCGTCAGGCTGCCGGGATCGTTGGCCAGCGTGATGTGCTGCGGACGGATGCCGACAGTCAGCTTGTCGCCGACGGAGAGTTCGTGTCCGGCAATCGGCACCAGCAGGCGGTGGCTGCCGCCGATCAGGAGCGTCGCCTTGCCTGCTTCCTGTTCCACCACCTCGGCGGAAAGGAAATTCATATGCGGCGCGCCGATGAAGCCCGCCACGAAGCGGTTGGCGGGCGTGTTGTAGAGTTCGAGCGGCGTGCCGACCTGCTCGATCTTGCCGGCGCGCATGACCACGATGCGGTGGGCGAGCGTCATCGCTTCGACCTGATCGTGGGTGACGTAGATCATCGTCGAGCCGATGCGGGCGTGCAGCGCGGCGAGTTCCGCACGGGTCGAGACGCGCAGTTCCGCATCGAGGTTCGACAGCGGCTCGTCGAGGAGGAAGGCGGTCGGACGGCGGACGATGGCGCGGCCGATCGCGACGCGCTGGCGCTGACCGCCGGAAAGCTGGCCCGGGCGGCGCTCGAGATAGGGTTCGATCTCCAGCATGCGGGCGGCTTCCGTAATGCGCTCGGCGACCTCCGCCTTCGGCATGTTGGAATTCTCAAGGCCGAAAGCGAGGTTCTGGCGCACGCTCATATGCGGATAGAGCGCATAGGACTGGAAGACCATGGCGAGCCCGCGGTCGGCGGCGGTGACCTCGTTCACCCGTTTGCCGTCGATCTCGATCTCGCCGCCGGTGACCTTTTCGAGGCCCGCGATGGTGCGCAGCAGCGTGGACTTGCCGCAGCCCGACGGGCCGACGAAGACGATGAACTCGCCGTCCTTGATGTGGAGGTCGATGTCCTTCAGGACATGGACGGAACCGAAGGACTTCTTGATATCGGTGAGTTTGATTTCGCCCATCGATCGATGTTCCTTACTTCAGGCCGGTGCCGGCAATGCCGGTGGTGATGAAACGCTGCAGGAAGATGAAGACCAGCACGACCGGGATCATGGTCACGACGGTCATTGCCAGGATGAAGTGCCATTGGACGTTCAACTCGCCCGAATAGATGCTGAGGCCCACCTGCAGGGTGTAAAGTTCGCGGCGAGACAGGACGATCAGCGGCCAGAGGAAGTCGTTCCAGCGCCAGACGACCGAGAAGATTGCGAGAACCGCCAGCGCCGGCGCCGTCAGCGGCAGGACGATGCGCCAGTAGATCTGCCATTCCGACGCCTTGTCCATGCGCGCTGCGTCGATCAGTTCGTCCGGAATGGTGAGCATATACTGGCGCAGGATGAAGACGCCGGTCGGGGTCGCGACCGTCGGCAGGATGACGCCCCAGAGATTGTTGAACAGGCCGAGCGACGAGATGATCGAATAGAGCGGCACCATGATGACGGAGAGCGGCACCATGAGGGTCGCAAGGATGATCAGCATGGCCACGGAGCGGCCCTTGAACTCGTATTTCGACAGAGCGAAGGCGGCCATGGAATTGACGATGAGCGTGATCAGTGTCGCGGTGACTGTCACGAAGACGGAATTCCAGAGATAGCGCAGGAAATCGAAATGCACGAAGGGCTGGGTATAGTTCTCCGTGGCGAAGGACAGCGTGCGTACCGGTGTGCGATCATTGATGTTGACCCGGATGAGTTCGCCCGGCGTCTTGGGATCGACCATCTGGCTCATGATGCCGATGCGGCGCACTTCGGCGAGCACCCGCGTCGAGCCGTCCGGAAGCTTGGCTTCGAAGAGCTGCAGCGGCTTGTCGTAACCCTGGACCGTCGCCTGCTGGGTGACATAGGGCAGGATGGACGGCGGGAACTCGGCAAGTCCGGCAGGCGTCTTGAAGGAGGAGAAGACGAGCCAGACGGCCGGGCCGAACATGATGATCAGTCCGCCCACCAGCCAGAGCCAGGTGACGATGTCGGTCCAGTGCCAACCCTTGCCGCCCTTGCGGCGGAGAATGAAGCGAGAGGCCACACCCATTAGCGTTTCCCCTTCTTCTCGCCGCGCTGGCCGATGCCAAGCTGGATCAGTGTCAGGACGACGAGCACGAGGCCCATCAGGATCGAGGCGGCTGCGGCGAGGCCCGGATTGCGGAGCGCCGAGGCAAAGCCAGTCTCATAGATATACTGGGTCAGGTAGAGCGTGCTGGTGCCCGGACCGCCGCCGGTCAGCACGTAGACCTCGTCGAAGATCTGCACCGCGCGGATGAGCGCCAGGACTACGACGACCAGAAGATTGGGCATGAGCAGCGGCAGCGTGATGCGCCAGAAGACGCGCGCCGGCTTGGTGCCGTCCATCTCGGCGGCCTCATAGAGGTCCTTCGGGATCGCCTGCAGGCCGGCGAGCAGGATCAGCGCGTAAAAGCCCATATGCGCCCAGAGCGAGACCCCGATCGTTGCGACAAAGGTCCAGTTGCGGTCGGTGAGCCAGGTATAGGGTTCGACTCCGAACTGATAGAGGCCGAAGTTCAAAAGACCCTGGCGCTGCAGGATCCACTTCCAGATCAGGCCGACGACGACAGGCGAGAGGAGGACCGGGAAGAAGAAGACGGCGCGCCAGAAGGAGCGGGCGGCCAGATCGCGGTTGAGGATCAGCGCCGTAACGAGTGCGACAAGGATCATCAGCGTGACCTGCAGGATCACGAACCAGAAGGTGTTGCCCACCGCCGTCCAGAAGGCGTCTTCCTGGCAGGACATCGGATCGAGATAGCTGCCGCAGGTGAAGAGGCGTGAATATTGCTCGGCGCCGACGAAATTGCGTTCGGCGAGGAAGAAGGCCGTGCCTCCGGTCATCGAGTAGACGAAGTTGATGACGAGCGGCAGGAGCACGAAGATGCCGAAGATCAGCATGTTCGGGGCGAGGAAGAAGGCCGCCATGCCGCTGATGCCGGTCGCTTTCTGCAGGCTGCGCAGCGGCACGTCGACGATGCGCATCAACAAGTGCACGGGCGTCATGAGGAGCGAGCCTAGGCGGGAGGTGTTTGTCGTTGTGCTCATCGTATTGAACTCCCTCCCGCGGTTACGCTTCCAGATGTGCATGCTGTCGGGACTATGGGATCTGAGTATGAGAGGCGGTGTGGCAAACTCCCGATGATCTCCCCCCTTGTGGGGGAGATGTCACCGAAGGTGACAGAGGGGGGTAGCGGCGGTGCGGCAAACAGGAGGGTTGACGATGTGCCTAAGCCATACCCCCCTCTGCCCTGCCGGGCATCTCCCCCACAAGGGGGGAGATCGGCTGGGCGCACCGCTGCTTTCCGTCGCACCGGTTTTCTGCCAATGCGCCGCCAGTTCCTCACTGACCGGCGTCCTTGACCTTCTGAGCGATATCGGCGTCGATGCGCGCGAAGGTGTCGTCGATCTTCAATTCGCCAGCAATCGTCTGGCCGACGCGGGTGACGATCGCGGCATAGAACGTGTCGGACCAGCGCCAGGCAGGCAGTTTGAGCGCCGTTTCCGAGGTGGTCTTGGACGCGTCCACGAACTTCGTCAGAGCGGCTTTGGCAAGAGCATTATCCGTCTTGAAGTCCAGGCCGCCCTTGTCGACGACTGCCTTGTGACCGGGAAGGAAAAGAGTGCGCTCAGAGAATTCCTTGACGATTTCCTCCCGTGCGAACCAGTCCATGAACTGGGCGACTTCCTTCGGGTTCTTGGTGTACTTGATCGCCACCAGAGCCGCACCGCCCGGCATGCCGGTGCAGGTGACCGGACCGCAGGGACTGCCGGTCGCGACCCAGTCAAAATTCGTGCCGATCTTGGTTGCGAGGTTGGCGACCTGCCAGGAACCGGAATAGTAGAAGGGCAGCTGGCCGTTGATGAAGTCTTCGGCGGCGGCGCGGTAGGTGTTGCCGGCGGCCGAGACCCAGACGTCCTTGGAGAAGGAACCGTCCTGGTTCCAGCCGACGAACTTGGTCAGGAAATCCTTTGCACCCTTGTCGAGCGGGGCCGGCTTGCCGTCCTTGCCGATATAATTCGCTCCGTAGGAGAGCAGCGGGGCCGTAATGCGGTGGCCGGAACGGTCGATCGCCATGGCGAACGGAACCTGCTGGCTTTCCTTCACCTTCTTGGCGGCGGCGGCCCATTCTTCCCAGGTCGCCTTCGGGCCCGGGATTTCAACGCCGGCCTGGTCGAACAGGGTCTTGTTGGCAAAGCCGCCGGTCAGCGTGATCTGCGTCATGAAACCGGAGATCTGCTTTGAGCCGTCCGGGCGCATCCAGTCTGCCTGGGCGCCGAAATTGTCGTCCCAGTATTTGGGGTCCTTCACCAGCGGACGCAGGTCGAGCCAGTGTCTGGCATTGTCCTTGATCTGGGCGACGCGCGCGATATCAGGCCCGTTGCCGGCTTCGAGCTGAACCGGCAACTGCTCCCTGACCACGCCGTAGGACACGTTGTCGAGGATGATGTTGATGCCGGGGTTTTCCTTCATGAAGCGGCCGACGAGGTCCTTCATGACTTCGCCTTCGACGCCGTCCGAATACCACATGATGCGAACGTCGCCGGCGTGCGCCGCCGTCGACATCAGAAGGGCGAGCGTTGCGCCCGCCAGAATCGATTTCATTTTCATGTTCATTTCCTCCTCTTTATGGACGGGGCCTCCTCCCGTCCGGTTTCTTCTCAACTCGGGTTCAGCAGACTTGCCTCGCCCTTGACCGTATAGTCTGCCCGCGCGATCACGCGGCCTTCGGCTTCCACGCTGCCGTCGGCCTTGAAGCGCACGCTACCATATTCCGGGTCTTCGACAACGAAGGTGCCATCGGGTTCTCGCGTCGCGGCAAGCGCGCCGAAGCGGCTTTCGACGGAGGCCAGGTCACCGGCCTCGCAAACGCGGACGATCCAGCGGGTCTTCTGGCCGTATTGACGCAGTTCGGTGCCCGCCGACGGGCCTTCGGTCGTCGGCACGAGATCGGAACCGGCCCGCAAAAGGACAGCGCCCTCGCCGGAGCGGGCGAGCGCCAGAGTGCCGGAAACGCTGACTTCGTCGAATTCCGCCTTCGGGAACCAGGCATGGGTGAAATCCGGCTGTTCCTCGTAGGTGGTGAATTCGAGGACCGCGAGCCCGCGATACTGCTGCACGCGGGGAATGGTGCCGCAACCGCCCCAATAGGAGGGCCGGCCGTAACCGAACTGGATGGTTTCGCCCGGATGGTTGATCCAGATCGCCGCCTCGGGCTTCTCGCCGATCCGCAGGTGCAGGACGGTTTCCTGATAGCCCCATTCGTCCCAACGGTAATGGACTGTCGAACCCATGGCGAAATGCTCGCCCTTGTAGTGGTAGAGCGCGGCGAAGGAATTCTCGCCCTGGGCAAAACGCCATTCCTGATGCTTTTCGTCGCGATGATCGGCAATCGCAGCAAAGGATGCGGGTACTTCCAGACCGTGGTCGCGCAGGCACACCGCCATCTGCGGCAGGCAATGCACGCGGCGGCCATACCAGCCCTTGCCCCAAAGCAGACGGGCAACGGCGGAAAGCTCCAGCGAGCGGCCGGCGCAGAGCGTATGCTCGTAGGAACGGCCCTGAGCCGCGGTGACCATGCCGTGATGGGCCGAACGGGCGATGACTTCGCACAGCCTGACGATGCCGGCCTTGGCGCGGTCGGCGATATCCTTGTCCGGCGAGAGCGCTGCCAGCGCCGTCAGACCCTTGAGATCGATCGGGAAGTAAGGAGCGGAGTTGAATTCCGCCATTTCCCAATGCTCGAAATGATCGAGCCAGGCACGCACGCGCTCCGCGCCCACCTTCGCCTGCTCCGAACCTTTACGGCCGGAACGGACGAAGGTGGCCTCTGGGAGGAGATGGCCGGCAAGATAGGCGGAGGTATGGAAAAGCAGGGCGTGGTTTTCGGAGAAATACCACTGAACGTCATTGCCCGGCTCGTCCATCCAGAAGCGATAGTTCAGGATCGCCGCATCGATGCGGGCACGGGTCTTTTCATTGATGTCGCCGCCCCAGGTCGTGCGCGACCAGATGAGGGGCACCAGCGAGAAATCGGCGCAATCGTGGCAATCCTCGATCGACGGCAGGATTTCCTCGATCATCGCATCCGTATCTTCGCCGGCGCGGCCGCTTGCGAGGCGGGCGAAGGCGCGAACCGTGTCGCGCTCGGAATATTCGGATACTTCCGCGAGCGTCTCGGCGATACGTTCCGTCAGCGTCGCTGCCGCCTTGCCCTGCCGCTCGGCATGGCAGATCTCGACACCGAGCGAACGGGAGGCGACGAAGCCGCCGGCATCAAGCGTGACGCGCAGGTGACGGAAATCGGCAGGCGCCTTTTCGGACGGGCCGACATCGAGGCTCTTGGCGCCGGCCGGCAGCACGAAGTCGAAGTCAAAACGCTCGCGCGACATGAAATCGCCTTCGACCGCGACATTGACTTTGACCTCGACCGGCAGCGCTTCCGCGAACAGAAGGGTGATGTCGCCGCCGAAATAGTGCGGGCGGTCGAGATGCATGCCGTCGAGCGCCGCTTCGAGGCTCTCGGCGACGTGGCCCGCGACGGGCACGGGCAAGGCGACGCTGGCCGCCGGACCAGACAGATAATCGAACTGATAGAAATAGCGGGCGTCGCGTTCGGCGAGATCGTCAAAGAAGAGGGTGATCTCGTTGAGACCGGCTTTCAGCGGCAGCTCGAATTCCTGCTTGGCTTCCAGATTGCGGCTATAGGGCGCCATCCAGCCGATTTCCTGGTCGTTCAGCCAGAGGACCGCGCCGCCGCAGGTGCCGAGCCGGATCTTCGCCGTACCGGCGGTTTCCGCCTCGATATAGGTGCGGGTCCAGGTGGCGAGCCGGGTCGGGCGGAACCAGAAACCGGAAAGATCGAGACGTGGCGAACCGAAGGGCAGCCACCAGCGGGCGGCCTCGAACTCGCCGCGCACGTCCGGCCGCTTGCCGCGGTAGGTTTCTGCAAAGATGGTGCGGCATGGATATTCGTGGGGGATGAAGTTCTTCACCTTGGTCAGGAAGAAGAAGGGATCCATCTCGCCCTTCATCGGGGCGTCGGGCACGTCGAACCGTTCCTGCGCCGTGCGGCCAAGCTGCCAGTAGCGGACGGCTTCGCCCGGCTTCAAGGTTTTTCGCATCCAGTTCGCTTCAGGATTCATGTCGAGCCTGCAATTATCTGAGTTCGCTGAGGGCCACGGGGGCCACGTCGTTGTATTCCTGGTTTTCGCCGGTCATGCCCCAGACGAAGGCGTAAGGGCCGGTACCGGCGCCCATGTGGATCGACCATGCCGGAGAAAGCACCGCGTCGAGGTTCTTGACGAGGAGGTGGCGCGTTTCTTCCGGGCGGCCCATGAGGTGGACGACCCGCTCTTCGGGCGGCAGATCGAAATAGCAATAGGCTTCCATCCGCCGCTCATGGAGGTGGGGCGGCATGGTGTTCCAGACGCTGCCTTCGGCAAGGTCGGTGATTCCAAGCAAAAGCAAGCAGGACGGCGTGACTTCCGGATGGATGTACATCCTGAGGTTCCGCAGATTGGCGCGCTTGGGATCGCCGAAAGTCAGCATCTTGGATTCCGCCCGCTTGATGAGACGGTGCGGGATATCGGCGCCTGCCGGCACCGAGTTCATGTAAAAACGGGCAGGCTTGTCCGCGGAGGCGCTGGCGACCGAAATCTGCTGCGCACCGCGGCCGATATAAAGCACGTCGCGGTTTTCGAGCGTGAAGCTTTTGCCGTCGACCGAGACGATGCCTGTGCCGCCGAGATTGGCGACGCCCATTTCGCGGGCGGAAAGGAGATAGGGGGTTCCGATATCCGCGCCGGAGCCAAATGTCAGCGTGCTCGATACCGGCACCGCGCCGGCGAGGATCAGGCGGTCGACATGGGTATAGGTGAAGCTGACCTTGTCTTCCTGGAAAAGGTCTTCCATCAGGAATTCGGCCCGCAGCCGCGCCGTATCATAGGTCTTGATGTCGTTCGGGCCGGCCCCGTAGAGAATTTTCATCGTCATGCCGCCTGTTCTCCCGCTTCCACATGGCGAAGAGCCTCGGAGAGGCAGAGGATCGCCAGCGCCTGGCCATAGCCTGTCGGCTGGATCGGGATATCTTTGTAGAATTGCAGGTCATGGCCCATGCGCGTGCCGTAGGAGACGTTGAGCACGGTACCGGTGTCGTCGATATTGGCGAGGACCGCGTCGACGGCCTTCAAGCCGGCGGCCCGCCACTCGGGCGTTCCGAGGCCGAGGCGGTAACCTTTCAGGAGGCCGTAGCCGAAGCCGGCGGTCGCGGAGATCTCCTCGTAGGACGAAGGATCGTCCAAGAGGGTGCGCCAGGCGCCAGAAGCGGTCTGCAGAGGCAGGAGCGCGTTGACCTGGGCGACCAAAACGCCGAGCAAGTAGTCCTTTACCGGCTTTGCCATGTCCGCGAGGTCGAACAGATCCAGCATGCCGGCGGTAATCCAGGCATTGCCGCGCGCCCAGCGGGCCTCGGCGAAATTGTGATGGCCGTCGAAGGTCCAGCCGTGGAACCAGAGGCCGGACTTGCGATCGGCGAGATAGCGGGTGTGGACGAGGAACTGCCTGGCAGCTTCATCGACAAGTTCGGTCCGGCCGCTCGCCTGGCCATACGAGGCGAGGAAGAGGGCGACCATGTAAAGCGTGTCGTCCCAGAGTTCGTCGTCGTTGACCTTGTCGGAGACGTGATGCTCGAAGGCACCTTCCTCGGTGCGGCCCATTTCCGTCATGACGCGGTTTGCCCAGGCATCCAGCACCGGCTGCCAGCGGGGATCCCTGGTTTCGCGCCAAAGGACCGACAGGCCGAGCATGGGGGCGGTCGTATTGACGTTGAGCGACGGCAGGCCTGCCTCGATCTGCTTGGAATACCAGTTCTCGATGAGCGCCTTCAGGTCGTCGCGGCCGGTGAAAAGCCAGAGCCGGATGAGGCCGTAGAGGCCGACTCCCTGCGGCCATTCCCAGCTGTCGAAGGAGATGTAGTCGCCGGCGGTGCCGTCGAGATTGGGTTCGTGAAAGCGGCCCTCATGGCGAAGGCCGGTGAAACCGGCCACAAGGCGATCAAGCTTTTCACGGATGTCCCGGGCTGAAAGGCCCATCAGTCATTCCTCCCATTGCAGCGCCTTCCATGGCGCGCACATTCCAGGTCCGCTTCTCCCGAGCGGTGATCTCATGAAAACATCTGAAAATTGATTGCGCAATCTGAAAATTTTTTGCAGTTTGCGAAGGACGGAGGAGAACGGTCATGACGGTCAAGCCCAAAGCGGGAAAGCGTGGCAAGAAGAGCAGAAGGGTGCGGCTCGAGGACATAGCCGAAAAGGTCGGCGTGTCGCTGAGCACGGTTTCAAGGGCTCTCGCCGGGGAAAAGGGCGTGCGGGCGGATGTGCGCGAACGTATCCTGGAGGCCGCCAAGGACGCGAACTACACGATACCGACGCCTGTCGCCGGGAAAAAGGTGATCCTTGCCGCGTCGAGCGCGGCGATGATCGACTATGTCCGCAACCAGTTCACGCTGTACGTTCTCGAGGGGCTGAGGGACCGGGCGCAGGCGCTCGGACTCGAGATCGTGACGCGCGCGGTTGCCGATCAGGCGGAAGAGAAGGTGGTGCTGGAGGAAGCTCGCGCCGATCCCGATGTCGCCGGCCTCTTGTTCCTGACGGTCGACGACGAGGGGATGCTGGCCGCCACCCGCGGCTTCGGCAAGCCGGTCGTGCTCATCAACGGCGACGACCCCTATATGTGGCTTTCGAGCGTCACCCCTTGCAACAGATCGGCGGCACATGTGGCGACGGATTATCTGATCCGCCTGGGGCACAGGCGTATCCTCTTTCTGATGCGTCCCGGGCGGCGCACCATAGAACGGCGGCGGGAAGGCTGGCACGACGCGTTCCTGCAGCACGGCCTGCCGTGGTCCGACGATCTGGTGATGCCCATCGACGACTGGCTGCCGGACCTGGCGACCCAGGCCGTCAGTGAGCGCTTACGCAGCAAGGGTCTCGACTTCACGGCGGTGCTGGCCGCCGGCGACAGTCTCGCGGTCGGCGCGATGATGGGGGTGCAGCAAATGGGCTATTCGGTGCCGCAGGATGTTTCCGTCATGGGGATGGACGACCTGCCGCAGGCGGCTTTCCTGAACCCACCGCTGACGACCATGCACATCCCGATGCGCGAACTCGGCGGCGTGGCTCTGGACCTGTTGCGCGACGCGCTTTCTGGCTTCGCGAGCCCGGTGCGGCGGGTGGAGCTCGCCTGCCATATTGTGGAAAGGCAGTCCACGGCCCCGGCGAAGATAAAAGCTTAACAAAACCAAACTAGATCATTCATGCGCCGTTCAGAGGCGCGCGGGAACAATGGCCATGTCTCGTACATTTATGTGACGAGACAGTCCGTCCGGCAGATCGTTGATCCGGCGAAAATAGGTTTCTCAGGAGGAAGCCCGTGAAGAAAATTCTAATATCCGTTGCAGCACTCTGCGCCATGTTTGCGGCGCCGACGCTGGCGGAAGCGGCAGTGCGCGGATTTGCCACCGCAAATGTGAACATGCGGTCCGGACCGAGCACCGGTTACCCCGCCGTAACCGTCATCCCCGCCGGGGAATCCGTCACCATCAACGGCTGCCTTAGCAACGTGAACTGGTGCGACGTATCGTTCTACGGCGGCCGCGGTTGGGTTTCCGGCACCTATGTACAGGCCAGCTACCGTTCCAACCGGGTCTATGTCGGGCCGCAATATTATCGTCCGCTCGGCATCCCGACGATCACGTTCGATGTCGACACCTATTGGGGCCGTTATTATCGCGACCGCGATTTCTACCGCGAGCGCGATCGCTGGCGGCGTTACACCTGGGACCCCTATGACCGTCCGTCCCCACCTCGGCCGCCGCGCTGGGACCGCGACCGTGACCGCGATCCTCCCCGTTGGGACCGCGATCCGCCGCGTTGGGATCGGGATCCTCCGCGCTGGGACAGAGATGAACGCCGTCCGCCTCGCTGGGACCGGGACCGAGACAACTGGGATCGCGACCGCGACGAACCCAGGCGCCCGCCGCGGGTAGAGCCCGACGAACCGAGACGCCCGCCGCCGCGCATAGACCGGGACGAGCCCAGGCGCCCGCCGCCACCTCCTCGGGTGGATCAGGACGACGATCGCTCACTCACTCCACGTTTCAATCGGGGTGAGGACCGGCGGCCTCCGCCGCCGCCCGAACCGAGCGGTGATAGTCTGCGGTGCGCCCCGGGCGTGGAAGGGTGCGCGCCGCGCCAATAACTTAATGCTTGTTGGCAAGGGCCACCGATCCGGTGGCCCTTTTCATGTCCGCCACAGGCGATGTTCACAAAGAGCGTACCGTTCGGCCCTGTTCCGGCCATTGCGCCTTTCCCCCCTTTTCGATAAGAGACCGCGCAACTTGACAATCCTGCCGCGAACGGCCGGGTTTTGAGGTGGTTCGAAAGCAGACGCCCGGGCATTCCAAAAGCCTGGGTTGGAACAGTGGTTTTTGTCGTATGGCTCGCATCGTCATGAAGTTCGGCGGCACTTCCGTCGCCAATCTCGAACGCATTCACAACGTCGCGCGCCATGTGAAACGGGAAGTCGAGGCCGGCCATGAGGTGGCGGTCGTCGTGTCGGCCATGTCCGGCAAGACCAACGAGCTTGTCGGCTGGGTGCAGGACGCACCGAAGGTAACCGGCGCTAACTCCCCGTTCTACGACGCACGCGAATACGACGCGGTGGTCGCCTCGGGCGAACAGGTGACGTCGGGGCTTCTCGCCATCGCGCTCCAGTCGATGGGCATCAACGCCCGCTCCTGGCAGGGCTGGCAGATCCCGATCCGCACCGACAGTGCTCACGGCGCTGCCCGCATCCTCGAGATCGACGGTTCCGACATCATCAAGCGCATGGGCGAGGGACAAGTCGCCGTGGTCTCCGGCTTCCAGGGGCTTGGCCCCGACAACCGGATCGCGACGCTCGGCCGTGGCGGTTCCGATACGTCGGCCGTCGCTATCGCGGCAGCGGTCAAGGCAGACCGCTGCGACATCTATACCGATGTGGATGGCGTCTATACGACCGACCCGCGCATCGAGCCGAAGGCGCGCCGCATGAAGAAGGTGTCCTTCGAGGAAATGCTGGAAATGGCATCGCTCGGCTCGAAGGTGCTGCAGGTGCGCTCCGTCGAGCTTGCCATGGTCCACAAGGTCCGCACGTTCGTGCGCTCCAGTTTCGAGGATCCCGATGCGCCGGGCATGGGCGACCTCTTGAACCCGCCCGGTACTTTGATTTGCGACGAGGAAGAAATCGTGGAACAGGAAGTCGTCACCGGCATCGCCTATGCCAAGGATGAAGCGCAGATTTCGCTCCGCCGGCTTTCCGACCGGCCGGGCGTTTCGGCAGCGATCTTCGGCCCGCTCGCCGAGGCTCATATCAATGTCGACATGATCGTCCAGAACATATCGGAAGACGGTTCGAAGACCGACATGACCTTCACCGTGCCGTCCGGCGACGTGCAGAAGGCCATGAAGGTGCTCGACGACAACAAGGAAAAGATCGGCTTCGATGTGGTTCAGACCGAATCAGGTCTCGCCAAGGTGTCGGTGATCGGCATCGGCATGCGCAGCCATGCCGGCGTCGCCGCGCTCGCTTTCAAGGCACTTGCCGAAAAAGGTATCAACATCAAGGCGATCACCACCTCGGAAATCAAGATTTCCATTCTTATCGACGGCGCTTATTCCGAACTCGCAGTTAGGACTTTGCATTCCGCCTACGGTCTCGATAAGAGTTGAGGGTGAGCCGGTTTCGCGCGTCAGTTTTCCGGCGCGGCGTCCCGGATAGGGTGATCTGGGTTCGGGAGCATTGATGCCGATGAGAGACCTGTCGGCAGGACCGCGCGTTCTTTTGAAGCGGCTGCGCGAATTGATGGCGGAGCCGCTCGAGCCGCAGGAGCGCCTCGACCGGATCGTCCGGCAGATCGCCAGCAACATGGTGGCCGAAGTCTGTTCGGCCTACGTGCTGCGCTCCGACGGTGTGCTCGAGCTTTACGCCACCGAGGGCCTCAAGAAGGAAGCCGTCCACCTTTCGCAGTTGAAGATGGGGCAGGGCCTGGTCGGTACGATCGCCGCCTCCGCGCAGCCGCTCAATCTCTCCGATGCCCAGGCGCATCCGGCCTTCCGCTATCTGCCGGAAACCGGCGAAGAGATCTACCACTCCTTCCTCGGCGTTCCGATCCTGCGTGCCGGCCGTACGCTTGGCGTTCTCGTCGTCCAGAACAAGGCGAGCCGAAACTACCGCGAGGACGAGGTCGAGGCGCTCGAAACCACGGCGATGGTGATCGCCGAGATGATCGCGACCGGCGAGCTGAAGAAGATCACCCGCCCGGGGCTGGAACTCGACCTCACCCGTGCCGTGACGATCCACGCCGACGGCTATAACGAGGGCATCGGGCTCGGCCATGTGGTGCTCCACGAACCGCGCATCGTCGTCACCAATCTTTTGAACGAGGATGCCGGCCAGGAAATCCAGCGGCTTGCCGAGGCGCTCGGTTCGCTGCGGATTTCGATTGACGACATGCTGTCGCGCCGGGAGGTCGCCCAGGAGGGCGAGCACCGCGAGGTTCTGGAAACCTATCGCATGTTCGCGCACGACCAGGGCTGGGTGCGCCGCATGGAGGAGGCGATCCACAACGGACTGACGGCGGAAGCCGCCGTCGAGAAGGTGCAGAGCGACACCAAGGCGCGGATGATGCGCCTCACCGATCCCTATCTGCGCGAGCGGATGCACGATTTCGACGACCTGGCAAACCGGCTGCTGCGGCAGCTGACCGGCTTTTCGGGTCGGGCCTTCGACGAAGGTTTCCCGGTCGATGCGATCATTCTGGCGCGCGCCATGGGCGCGGCGGAGCTTCTCGACTATCCCCGCGAACGGCTGCGCGGTCTGGTGCTCGAAGACGGAGCCGTGACGAGCCACGTGGTCATCGTCGCGCGGGCCATGGGCATTCCGGTCGTGGGGCAGGGTGCCGGGGTGGTGGCACTCGCCGAAAACGGCGATCCGATCATCATCGACGGCGACGACGGTCAGATCCACCTGCGGCCGATGCTGGATCTGCAGAAGGCCTATGAAGAGAAGGTGCGGCTGAGGGCCCGCCGGCAGGAACAGTTCCGGGCCCTGCGTTCGGTCGAGCCGATCACCAAGGACGGCAAGCGCATCAGCCTGCAGATGAATGCCGGCCTGATGGTGGATCTGCCGCAGCTCGCCGAGTCGGGCGCCGATGGGATCGGCCTTTTCCGTACCGAATTGCAGTTCATGATCGCTTCCACCATGCCAAAGCTGGAGGAGCAGGAGAATTTCTACCGCAATGTCCTGAAACAGGCGGCGGGGCGGCCCGTTACCTTCCGGACGCTCGACATCGGCGGCGACAAGGTCGTCTCCTATTTCCGCGCGCATGAAGAGGAAAACCCGGCTCTCGGTTGGCGGGCGATCCGCCTGTCGCTCGATCGCCCCGGGCTTTTGCGCACGCAGTTGCGAGCCCTGCTTAGAGCTTCGGCGGGTGCCGAGCTCAAGATGATGCTGCCGATGGTGACCGAGGTTTCGGAAATCCACGCGGTGCGCGACCTGATGCAGAAGGAAGTGCAGCATCTTTCGAAATTCGGCCACAGCCTGCCGCGCAAGCTGCAGTTCGGAGCCATGCTGGAAGTGCCGGCGCTCATGTGGCAGCTCGACGAGCTGATGGCGGAGGTGGATTTCGTCTCTGTCGGATCGAACGACCTCTTCCAGTTCACCATGGCGGCCGACCGCGGCAATGCGCGCGTCTCCGACCGGTTCGACAATCTTGGAAAGCCTTTCCTGCGCATTCTCAGAGACATCGCGCGGGCCGGCGAACGCAACAAGACGACGGTGACATTGTGCGGCGAAATGGCGAGCAAGCCGCTTTCGGCCATGGCGCTGATCGGCGTCGGTTTCCGCTCGGTTTCGATGGCCGCAACCTCGATCGGTCCGGTCAAGGCGATGCTGCTCGGACTCGATGCCGATAAGCTGGCCGACGAACTGAACGCCGCGCTCGACGATACGCGGTCTTCGGAAAAGATCCGCGACCTCCTTGTCCGGCACGCCGAGAAGAACGACATCCCCATCTAGCGGACAACATAAAAGATACGGAGTAGATCAGGTTGGCGAAGCTTCCTGTGGAAAAAATGCGCGAGCTGGAGCGCCGTTTCGGCGAGATCGAAGCGCGCATGTCGGAAGGCCCGGCTGCCGATGTCTATGTGAAGCTGGCGTCGGAATATTCCGAACTGCAGCCGGTGGTGAAGACGATCCGCGAATATGAGAAGACGGTCGCGGAAGTGGCCGATCTGCGTGCCATGCTCACGGATAAGACGACCGACCGGGAAATGCGCGAACTCGCGGAAATGGAATTGCCCGAGGCGGAGACTCGGATCGAAGCACTCGAAAAGGACATGCAGATCCTGCTCCTGCCGAAGGATGCGGCGGACGAGAAGAGCGCCATCCTGGAAATCCGGGCCGGCACCGGCGGCAACGAAGCGGCCCTTTTTGCCGGCGATCTGTTTCGCATGTACGAGCGTTACGCCGGCGCGCATGGCTGGAAGGTGGAAGTGCTTTCCGCCAGTGAAGGCGAGGCGGGCGGTTATCGGGAAATCATCGCGACGGTGACCGGACGCGGGGTTTTCTCCAAGCTGAAGTTCGAATCCGGTGTTCATCGCGTCCAGCGCGTGCCGGACACGGAAACGCAGGGTCGCATCCACACCTCGGCGGCGACCGTCGCGGTGCTGCCGGAGGCGGAAGAGATCGACATCGAGGTCCGCGCGGAAGATATCCGCATCGACACCATGCGATCGTCCGGCGCGGGCGGCCAGCACGTCAATACGACCGATTCCGCCGTGCGCATTACCCACCTGCCGACCGGCATCGTCGTCACCAGTTCGGAAAAGTCGCAGCACCAGAACCGCGCAAAGGCAATGCAGGTACTGCGGTCGCGGCTTTTCGACATGGAGCGGCAAAGGGCCGACAGCGAGCGCTCGGCCGACCGCAAGAGCCAGGTCGGCTCCGGCGACCGCTCCGAGCGGATCCGCACCTATAACTTTCCCCAGGGGCGCGTCACCGACCATCGCATCAACCTGACGCTCTACAAGCTCGACCGCATGATGGAGGGCGAAATCGACGAGGTGGTCGATGCGCTGATTGCCGACTATCAGGCAGGCCAGCTCGCCCAGCTCGGCGAGCAACAGGGATGACGACGCTCGCTGCAGCCGTCGCGGAGGCGAAGAACCGGTTTTCCGGCGCCGGCCTGGCGGACGCGGCAATCGAATCGAGGTTGTTGGTCGGAGGATTGCTAGGACTTACCAGCACCGAGGTTTTTACCGGCGGAGAACGGGTTCTGACGGATGAGGAACTGGCGCGGATCGAAAAAGCTGTCGAGCGGCGGTTGAAACGTGAACCGGTGCACCGCATATTAGGGTCACGTGAATTTCACGGGATGGATCTCAAGATCTCCAAGGAGACGCTGGAGCCTCGCCCGGACACGGAAATCCTGGTGGATTGCCTGCTTCCTCATGTGAGGCAGATTGTCGCAGCGAAAGGCGCGGCACGTATTCTCGACCTCGGCACCGGCACAGGCGCGATCGCCCTGGCATTGCTGAAGGAGGTGCGGGAGGCCCATGGAACGGGCAGCGACGTCTCCGAGGATGCATTGAAAACGGCAACGGAGAATGCAGCGCGTTTGGGGCTGGCGGAAAGGTTTGCCACGGTTCGCAGCCACTGGTTCGACAAAATTACTGCGAGTTTCGACATAATCGTGTCAAATCCACCCTATATACGCAGTGACGTTATCCCCGGACTGGAACCGGAAGTTCGGGATTTCGATCCCCCAGCGGCATTGGACGGAGGGCCTGACGGCCTGGAAGCTTATCGAGCGATTGCTGCGGGTGCAGGAGATTTTCTGGAAAAGGATGGCGTGATCGGCGTCGAGATCGGGTTCGATCAGAGGCAAGCGGTAACCGGGATTTTCCGCTCCGCCGGCTTCACCCTGGCGCAAGCCATGCGTGATTACGGTGACAACGATCGTGTTCTCGTGTTTACCCGGAACGACCTTTGATTTTGAACGCAAAAGAAAAGGCTTGGATTCACGCAGGAAGCGGGATAGCTTGCAAGGAACGCACTGGGGCGGCTGGGAATGAACAGCGATTCGTTCGGGTTTAAGGTCAACCCTTGATCCTGCTCTTTTCGGAGAGTTGCGAAGGTTGAGCAATTCCCGGTGCGTGATTCAGTTAATTTAAATGAGACAAGCGGCGGGACGCTTTGTTCGTCCTGTGCGCGGCACGCGAAGTCTTGCTCCGGCCTTTGACCGGCGGACCGCGTGGCCCCTTATCAGCGAAGACAGAGAGTTGGTGAACGATAGATGAGGCCAGGACAGCAAAACAAACGCGGTCGAGGGCGCGGCAGCAACAATAACAACGGCGGCGGCGGCGGTAACAACTTCAACCGGAAGGGCGGCAATCCCCTCAGCCGGACGTATGACAGCTCCGGCCCAGACGTGAAGATCCGCGGCACAGCTCAACATATCGCCGAAAAATACTCAGCTCTTGCCCGGGATGCACAGAGTTCCGGCGACCGCGTGATGGCCGAAAACTATCTCCAGCACGCAGAGCACTATAACCGCATCATCGCAGCCGCTCAGGCGCAGATGCAGGATCGCTTCCAGCGCGACGACCGCAGCGACTTCCAGGACCGCGACGGCAATGCCTCCGACCAGGACGATTTCGAAGGCATGGACGCAGAAGAAGCCGGTTTCGGCCAGCAGCCTGCGGTGGCCAGCGAGGCGGCGGCACCGCAGCAACAGCAGCCGCGCCGCGAACCCCGCGAGCAGAACGCCCAGGGCCAGAATTCCCAGGGCGGCGAGCAGCAGCCGCGTGAAAACCGCCGCGACCGCGAGCAACGCCGCGACCGTCGCCAGGAGCGTCCTGCTCCCCAGGCAGCCGAGGCCGCTCCCGTCGTCGTCGACGGATCCGGTCCGCAGCCGGTGATCGAAGGTACCCCGGCGGAAGTGGCAGTCGAGGAAGAGGCCCAGGCCGAGGGCGCTCCGCGCGAGCGCCGCCGCCGCACCGCCAGCAACCGTCCGCGCCGTCCGCGCCGCGGTGAAGGTGCTGAGGAAGGCGAGGCTTCGAGCGACGACGTGCCGCCGGTGCTGGTGGAAGCAGCCGGCGAATAAGTCGCCTCTCAACAGGCGGAATATCAGGAACTCCGGTCCGATGGGCCGGAGTTTTTTCGTTTTCGGAGTCTGTCGTCCGATGGGGCGGCGCCGAGCCCTTCGCTTCTTCGGAGAGAGCGAAACGCCGCCGATCGTAGATTTCCGGCCCGCGGCAGCGCTCTCGTGCCCGCATAAGGAGGTCAGGTTTGCGCCATCGCGCGCCAGCTCCCCGGCGGTGTGCCGAAGGCTCGCGAAAAGGCGCGATTGAAAGCCGCCTCCGTCGCATATCCGGTTTCATAGGCGATGGTGGCGATCGCCCGCCCACTTGATGCCAGTGCCACGCTCGCCAGATAGAGGCGCCAGTCGCGCACATATCTGATGGGCGAGGTGCCGAGCACCGTCTGGAAACGTTCCGCCAGCACGCTGCGCGACATGCCGGAGGCGGCCGACAGTTCATCCAGCGACCAGTCGCGCATCGGTTCGTCGTGAATGAGCGACAGGCAGCGGGATAGCGCCGCGTCGGCAAGCGCCGCCAGCCAGCCGGTGGTTTGCGGCTCCGCCATCATGATCTGGTGGCGCAGGATTTCGATGAAGATGATCTCGGTGAGCCTTGGCAGCATCGAAATCCCACCCGCGCGGGGAGTGTCGACCTCATCCACCATCTGCCGGATCGTGGCGCGCAGCCAGTCGCCGTCGTTTGCGCCGCGCGTCTTCACGTGGATCAGCCTGGGCAGCGCCCGCTTGAGCGGCGCAAAACACAGCGCGTCGCACTGGAGATAACCGCAGAGCAGCCTGACGCCCTGGTCGTCGTCGCCATGCCGAAGAACCGGAATTTGCCGCCACGGCTTCGGCGGCAGTTCGCGGGTCGGGTTGATGAGCCTGCCGTCGATCCCGGCGCCCAGCTGATGGCCGGTGCCGAAGGGGAAAACCAGCACGTCGCCCGGCTCCAGCACGGCCTCCTCTCCCTCCATCTTCAACCAGCAATGACCGGCGGCGACGATGTGAAACGGCACCGTGCCGCCGGATTTTCCCGACAGGCCCGCCATCGAGGGTGTCGCATCCGTCTGCCAGTTTCCGGAGGGCATGAAGCAGAACTGCAGCGATCCCGAAAGGCGGATCGTCGACAGCAGTGCCGACAGCACGTCGTCCCGCGCCACGCCGCGCGCCTGATCAGGATTTTCGGACAAGGCTTCACGCATTTCGGCCAAAGACGGGCGGCGCCCGCCTTCCTACAGTGAACACGTTCAACTCAACTGTCGGAGGATACTATGCAAACAGCAACTGACAAACTGGTGGTGCTCGTTACCAGGGGCATCGATTCCGAACTCTCGTCCGTCGCCTTCACGATTGCCAATGGCGGCATAACAGCCGGGCTCAAGGTCTCGGTATTTCTCACCAGCGCGGCGATCGATCTGGTTCGAAAGGGTGGGCAGAAGATGACCCATGTCCCCCCGCTCGACCCACTGGCGCAATCGATCGCCGATTTCCAGAGCCGCGGTGGCACCATCTGGGCCTGCCCGCCCTGCGTAAAGTCGCGGGGTTACGATCAGGACGACCTTCTCGAAGGCGTCGTGGTCGTCGGGGCGAGCGCGATGCATGCCGAGATCAAGGAGGGAGCGGCAACGCTTTCGTTCTAGCGGCAGGAGGGGCCGGGCGTGTTCGGCACATCTGAAGCCCGGCTTCTCGTCGCTTCCGGCCCCGAAGCTGATATACCCGATCAATGCGTCCAATGTCGGCCACAGAGGGATCTTTGCCTTCGCCCGGAAGCCGGCATTTGCGGCGATCACTTGGAGTTCATAGTCGCGCCACAATCGGCCATTTCCGCAAGTTCTGTATGCGTCACGCGCGACTTGCCCGAACGCTCAGCCACCGATCTTGGGGCTTTCCAACGCACCGACGTATCTCGCTGACGATCCAACCGGCGTCTGTGAGTGCGGTCCGCAGGGCCGACTCGCGCCAGTACGTCTCGACGTAGCGCCGAGGCGTTGCAGCACTGCCGTGTGCGGACACATCCTCACCGTCGCCCTCCCTAACCGAGGCGTGCAGTCGGCCACCGGTCCGGGTCGCCTCGGCAAGCCGTCCAAGCACCGTGCCGAAATCCTCGCGCGCGACATGAATCAGGCAGGCACAGGCCCAGATGCCGTCGTACGGCGTGCCGGGGCGTTGCGGGTCGGCCAGGTCTTCGGTCAGCGGGTCCAACAGGTCGGCCTCGAAGCCGTTTTCGCGAAGCAGTTCGACGAAACCCTTTGAAATGTCGGTGCGCCGGACGCTAATTCCCCGCTTCTCAAGCTCAAGCGCGTCTCGCCCGCCACCGCTTCCGATCTCCAGCACTCTGCCCGCGCCGCCCAGCTCGGACACGAACGCATCGATCTCTGTCGCGACCCATCCGGGCATCGCCGCGGCCTCGGCAGCGTACTCCGCCGCGACCACATCATAGGACCGCACGGTATCCAGGTCGGTGCTCATCCTAGCGCTCCTCCTTCAAGACAAGAGGCCTGATGAGCGAGAGGCCCACCAGCCCGTTGCGCCCTTCACACTTCGGCAGTTGGTGACATCGCGGGCGATTTTGCTTCCCAGTTTTATCAGAAATGCGGTCAGAGACACCACCGACTGATCGCTAATGCCGCCGGGCGGCAACGCTCCCTCATTTCCGCCACTCAGACCGCCATTGCAGCTTCCCGAAGGCTAACGGTCTTTTCGCGGCCTCGTCCTAGCTATCCCGCCGCGTGGTCGCTGCCACCGTGCGCGGCGATGAACATGGCGACGGCCGACCGGCAATAGGACTCGATTTCGTTCTCGTCCTCTGCTCTCGCCTGATCGAAGCGTGCGATAATCAGGAGATCGGATCCTTTGATAAGCGCGGCAAACAAGCGGGCGGACCGGAGAGGATCGGGCACGTTCAGAACCGCCTTCGCGTGCAACTGACGCAACAGCGCCTCGATCTGGGCGATGATGTGGGCGGGTCCGGCTTCGTAATGGACCTTGCTCAACGACTTTTGAAGCGGCGTGTCGGCCATGACCATGGCTTCGACATTGCGGACCTCCGGGCGCAACAGCGTGCGAAGCAGCGATGACCCCACAGCCGTGAGCTGATCTTCGGCCGAACCGTCGACCCCTTCAAAGAGCGCCTGTGGTACAAACTGCTGGCAGCGGGCCGTAAAGGACGCGCCGAACAGCGCCTCCTTGTTCTCGAAGTGCCTGTAGATGCTGAGCTTGGATACCTTCGCTCGCTGGGCGACCATGTCCAATGTCGTCGCTTGAAAACCGAGTTCCGCAAAGAGTTCGCCCGCGGCGTCGATTATCGTTTGGCCAAGCGCCTCGTTTACGGGACGGCCGCGCCGGCCCCGATTATTTTCGGTCACGATAATTCCAGTACTTGACAGTATCATTATTCTTGAATTACGATACTACTTAGTGTCCGAAATTCCAAGAGTGGATTTTATCGTGTTTTCCAAATCAGGTTTCCCTTGGCCGCCCAGCGATATCGAATGCGTATCGCCGGACGATATTGCGCGCCAGGCTCAGCCCAACTCCCACCATCCACAGCACGGAGCCCATCACCATGGATGACGTCATCATCATCGGCGGCAGCTTTGCCGGCCTCGCAGCCGCTCTGCAGCTCGGCCGTGCCCGCCGCAAGGTCACCGTTCTCGATACCGGCCTGCAGCGCAATCGCTTCGCCGGCCACTCGCATGGTCTGCTCGGCCACGATCACAAGCCGCCGCTGGACATCCTGGCAGAGGCGCGGCAGCAGCTGACGCGTTACCCCACGGTCAGGCTGGTCAATGCCCGGGCCGACAGCGTCTCCGGCGCCCTCGACAATTTCTCCGTCCTCACCGGCAATGACGAAAGTCTTGGGGCACGCCGCCTGATCCTGAGCTATGGCGTTGCCGATCAAATGCCTGATGTTCCGGGCTTTGCCGAGAGCTGGGGCACGGCCATCGTGCCCTGCCCCTATTGCGACGGCTTTGAAGTCGCCGGCCAGCATTGGGGCCTCGTCTGGTCCGGCCGGCAGTCCCACAATTATGTCAAGCTGTACCACGATTGGACAGACAGGTTGACGGTCTTCGCCGATGGTCACGATATTCCGCTCGATATCCGGGCCGATCTGGCGGGCCGCAACATAGCTGTCGTCGATGGCCGGATCATCGAGATCGCCAAGAACGAGGGCCATACCGCCACCGTCTATCTCGATATCGGCCGCAATGTCGCGGTCGACATCCTGTTCGCCCATCCGCGCAACAAGCCGTCCGCGAGCCTGCATGAATCACTGGGCCTCGCCACGGTCGATACGCCCCTCGGCATCGCCCTCAAGGTCGACGAGCGCCGCGAAACCAGCATGCCAGGCATCTACGCCGCCGGCGACCTCGCCAACCCCCTCATGGCCTCGGTCACCACGGCAATATCGTACGGCGCGACGGCGGGTATCTCCGCCCAGCAGTCGATGCTGGTTTGAGAACACAGATTGGAGATGAGCATGGCCGTCGAGCCGGACAGCGCGGGTGTGCGCTTCCCTCCGCCCTTCGTCTATCTGGGAGCGCTGCTGTTGGGGCTGGCGGCGGAGCGGTTCGTCACTCTGCGCTCTTTCGGCATCGACTGGCGGTTGCTGGCCGCGACCGGCGCGCTGCTGTTCGTAGCCGGCGCGGCGATGATGCTTGCGGCGGCAGGGCTGTTCCGGCGGCTGGGCACCAACGTTCCGCCCTCGCGGCCAACGACCCTCATCGCAACGACCGGTCCTTATCGGTGGACCCGCAATCCCATGTATCTCGGTATGGCGCTTATCTATGCCGGCCTTGCGATCGGCTTCGACGGGCCGATCGCCTTGGCCTTGCTCCCGTTGGTGCTGATCGTGATCCGGACGCAGGTGATCGCCCGCGAGGAGCGCTATCTCGAAGCGAAATTCGGCGGCGACTACCGCCGCTACAAGGCCGAGGTTCGCCGCTGGCTCTGACTATTCCGCCGCTGCCGCCTGCGGGGCCTTCTGATAAACCAGCACCGGCTTCCTTGCGGGCTATCATATTCTGAATGTTGCGGGCCGGTGTCACGGAAAACCGACTGGCTGAGGACCCCGCAGTACGCCCTGCGGCTAAGGAGGCAAGAGCAACCCGCACGCCGATGCCTGCTTTCGAGAAGCGGTAACCAGGAGTGGACAGACCGCCACCGGCCCCAAATCGGTCAGTCATTCAAGTGAGGCGGGCGTCTTGTTTTGACGCGAAGGTGTCATTGCCAACCACGTTCGGCTGCCCAACGCCTCTCCCTCAAAGAAGGACGAAAAGCTCTTCTGCAGGTCCTTTAAATCCTCAAAAATGCTAACCATATTTCCAGCGAAGCCGGTTTTCGCCGGTGGGGCTCGCCTTTGAGGGAGCTCAATCTCAATCATCGGCTTGTGCCTTACAAAGGGCAGGTCGATCACTGGAGGTCAGAGAATGAATATCGAGAAATATTCCGAGCGCGTGCGCGGTTTCCTGCAATCGGCCCAGACCCAGGCTCTGGCCTCGGGACACCAGCAATTCGCGCCCGAACACGTGCTGAAAGTCCTGCTCGACGACGATCAGGGCATGGCATCCTCGCTCATCGAGCGCGCAGGCGGCAGTGCCAAGGAAGCGCGCATCGGGAATGACGCGGCCCTCGCCAAACTGCCGAAGGTTTCCGGCGGCAGCGGTGAGATCTATCTGTCCCAGCCGCTCGCCAAGGTCTTTTCGACCGCCGAGGATGCCGCCAAGAAGGCCGGCGACAGTTTCGTGACCGTCGAACGCCTGCTTCTTGCGCTTATCATCGAGAGCTCGGCTTCCACATCAGCGACGCTGAAAAAGGCCGGGGTGACCGCGCAGGGTCTCAACCAGGTCATCAACGATATCCGCAAGGGCCGCACGGCCGACAGCGCCAATGCCGAACAGGGTTTCGAGGCGCTGAAGAAATATGCGCGCGACCTGACGGCGGAAGCCCGCGACGGCAAGCTCGACCCGGTCATCGGCCGTGACGACGAGATCCGCCGCACGATCCAGGTTCTTTCCCGCCGCACCAAGAACAACCCGGTGCTCATCGGCGAACCGGGCGTCGGCAAGACCGCGATCGCCGAGGGTCTCGCGCTCAGGATCGTCAACGGCGACGTGCCGGAAAGCCTGAAGGACAAGAAGCTGATGGCGCTCGACATGGGTGCCCTGATCGCCGGCGCGAAATATCGCGGTGAATTTGAGGAGCGCCTGAAGAGCGTGCTCAACGAAGTGCAGTCGGAAAACGGCGAGATCATCCTGTTCATCGACGAAATGCACACGTTGGTCGGCGCCGGGAAGTCCGAGGGCGCGATGGATGCGTCCAACCTCCTGAAGCCTGCGCTTGCCCGCGGCGAACTGCATTGCGTCGGCGCGACCACGCTCGATGAATACCGCAAGCATGTGGAAAAGGATGCAGCCCTTGCCCGGCGTTTCCAGCCGGTGATGGTCGACGAGCCGACCGTCGAGGATACAATCTCGATCCTGCGTGGCCTCAAGGAAAAATACGAACAGCATCACAAGGTCCGCATCTCGGATTCGGCGCTCGTTGCGGCTGCGACGCTTTCCAACCGCTATATCACCGACCGTTTCCTGCCGGACAAGGCGATCGACCTGATGGACGAAGCCGCCTCGCGGCTGCGCATGCAGGTGGATTCCAAACCCGAGGAACTGGATGAGCTTGACCGCCGCATCATGCAGCTGAAGATCGAGCGGGAAGCGCTGAAGAAGGAAACCGACAGCGCCTCGGCCGACCGGCTGCAGCGTCTCGAAGGCGAAGTGACCTCGCTCGAAGAGCAGGCGGATGCGCTGACCGCCCGCTGGCAGGCGGAAAAGCAGAAGCTCGGCCTTGCCGCCGACCTGAAGCGGCAGCTCGACGAAGCGCGCAACGAACTGGCGACCGCCCAGCGCAAGGGTGAATACCAGCGCGCCGGGGAGCTGACCTACGGCGTCATCCCGGATCTCGAAAAGCGCCTCGTGGATGCCGAAGCCAAGGACAGTTCGACGAATGCCATGGTGCAGGAGGTCGTGACGCCCGATGCCATTGCCCATGTCGTCTCCCGGTGGACGGGTATTCCGGTCGACAAGATGCTGGAAGGCGAGCGCGAGAAGCTGCTGCGGATGGAAGACGAGCTGGCGAAATCCGTTGTCGGCCAGGGGGATGCCGTGCAGGCCGTTTCCCGCGCCGTTCGCCGTTCGCGCGCCGGTCTACAGGATCCGAACCGGCCGATCGGTTCGTTCATCTTCCTCGGTCCAACGGGTGTCGGTAAGACGGAGCTGACGAAGTCTCTCGCCCGCTTCCTGTTCGACGACGAGGCCGCGATGGTACGTCTCGACATGTCGGAATACATGGAGAAGCATTCGGTGGCGCGGCTGATCGGTGCGCCTCCCGGTTATGTCGGATACGAGGAAGGCGGCGCTCTGACCGAAGCGGTCCGTCGCAAGCCTTATCAGGTGGTGCTGTTCGACGAGATCGAGAAGGCCCATCCCGATGTCTTCAACGTCCTCCTGCAGGTGCTCGACGACGGGCGGCTGACGGACGGGCAGGGCCGTACCGTCGACTTCAAGAACACGATCATCATCATGACCTCCAACCTCGGTGCGGACTATCTGACCGGTCTGCGCGACGGCGAGGATGTCGACAGCGTTCGCGATCAGGTGATGGACGTGGTCAAGGCTTCGTTCCGGCCGGAATTTTTGAACCGCGTGGACGAGATCATCCTCTTCCATCGCCTGCGCCGCAGCGAGATGGGGGCGATCGTCGATATCCAGATGAAGCGGCTCCTGAATCTGCTTGCCGAACGCAAGATCGGCATCGACCTCGGCCAGGATGCCCGCGAATGGCTGGCCGAGAAGGGTTACGATCCTGTCTATGGCGCACGGCCGCTGAAGCGGGTGATCCAGAAATATCTTCAGGATCCGCTTGCCGAGCAGATCCTCGGCGGCCAGATCCCGGATGCTTCGACGGTCGCGGTCAGTTCGGGCTCCGACCGGCTTCTGTTCCGCGTCAAGCGGGATGTCAGCGAGGCCGCGTAAGGCCAGGCGAACAGACAAAAAGCAAATGGCGGCTTCGGCCGCCATTTTCATGTCCGGGATCGGGAGGATTACCGGCTGGCGACTTCGTCCGGCGACTGGGTGTTGAGAAGGGCGTCGATGCGCTTGCGTTCCTCTTCGAAACGAGCGAGCGCCTTGCCGCTGAGCGAGCTGCCGCCGGGAAGGCGGACCTTCATCGGATCCACCTTGGTGCCGTTGACGATCAGTTCGTAGTGCAGATGCGAACCGGTGGACTGGCCGGTCGAGCCGACATAACCGATCACCTGGCCCTGGGTGACTTTGGCGCCTTCGCGGATGCCGGAAGCGATCGCGCTCTGGTGATTGTAGGAGGATTCATAGCCGTTGGCATGCCGGATGATGGTCTGATTGCCGTAACCGCCGGAATCCCAGCCGGCTTTTTCCACCACGCCGTTGCCCGCGGCGATGATCGGGGTTCCGCGGGGGGCCGCCCAGTCGACGCCGGTATGGAGACGCGCATAACCGCCAAGGAGCGGATGGCCGCGCATGCCGAAGCCGGAGGTCATGCGGCCGTTCGGAAGCGGATTGCGCAGCAGGAACTGGCGTATGCTTTTTCCGTTTTCGTCGAAATAGTCGATCGAATTGTCATCGGCATTCTGGAAACGGTAAAAGCGTGTCGACGTTTCGCCGAAATGGGCGTCCACGTACAGGAGTTCCGAATTCTTGCCCGCCTGACCCTTTTCGTCGGTAACGGAGAAGAAGGCTTCGATCCGGTCGGTCGGTTTCAGCTGTGCCTGAAGATCGACGTTACTCGCCAGCAGCTTTACCAGCAGGCCAGTCATCTCCTTGCTCATGCCATAGGAGAGTGCGGCGCGATAGATGCCGTCATAGACGCGCGGCAATTCGCGGCCGGTGACGATCTGCGGCGGCTGCTCGCTGAAGGCGGATGCGACCGCGTCCAGCATCGGCGGCTCTTCGCCTTTCACGAAACGACCGTGATCATCAAGCGCCACGGTCACCTCATGCCGGCCTTTCCGGTAAAGGCTGGCGCGCACGACCAGAACCATGTCGCCCTGCTGGATCACGCCGATGCGCAGCACGTCGCCCGGACCAAGATCGGCTTCGCCGAGGCGAGACTGCAGATAACCGGATATTTCGCGAGCCTTGCCCTCGGGGTAACCGACCTCGGTCATTGCCTGGGTCACGGTTTCGGGCTTGCGGACAGGAATGATGTCGTCGGCGTATTCACGGGTACGCGAGGTGATCGGTTCGGGCGCCGAAACCGATATGTTCTCTTCGACGATACGCGCCGAGAGCCCCGCGGTTATGTCGACGCCGCCATCATCGTCCTTGGAGGAGAAGCGCTGGGGGTCGACATAATAGAGGGCGGAGAGCTGGGTATTGCCGTCAGTGAGGACGGAGCCGTTGGAGCGGACGTTCTCCTCCACTTCCTCCAGCGTCATCGTCGGCGCATAGGCATAGGTGCTGCCCTTTACCGGAAAGGCGATGGTCTGAAGGCTGACTTCGGATTCGACGTTGGAGCCGTAGATGGTCCCGGCGCGCGCCGCGGGCGGAGGAGGGGTTTCGCTGGAGGAAAAGATCGTCAGCGGATCGAAGTTCGGATAATCCTCCTGCGCCACGTGATTGGCGGCAAGCGTCATCTTCACATGGGCGAAGGGCCGGCGGCGGATGACTTCCTTGCTTCCCTCGTGCGCTACGGTGGAGACCTCAAGGATCTTCCGGTCGGTTGGCATGGCGACGATATTGCCGGCAAGAAGCCGCTTGCCTCGCGACGCGCTATCGGAATCATTGGTCGGAATCGAGGCGGAAGCTTCTGCGGGGATGGCAAGCTGCTGGCGCCCGTCGAGGGCCGCAAACAGCGCAACGCCCATCAGGATAGAAGAGGTGATCCCGGTCAGAAAGGTGCCCGACAGCCAACGAAGCGAAATCTCGCGGCGATCCGGAGCGCGACGACCGTCGGCGAGGATCGGCGGTTCGTTGCCGAGTGAGCGGATCATGCTGCGGGCCGTGATCATGCCGTCTTAAGCCAGTTCCCTGATACTCGTTAATACCGCATGCAGAATAACCATCCTGCCTTTGGAACCTTGGGCCAAACATGTGCCCGTTTCGAACAGGAGAGTCAAATCGGCCAGGTTGCAAAGGCGTGCATTGCTTGAAAACGGCCTGCGAATCCCCATCTACTACCCTGTAACCATGAGATTGTGATCTTGTCGGGGCAATTTGGAGGCGTCTGCTCTTTGGCAGATGTGCCGCCGGCTTTCGTAAGGAGTCACATTCCCCGGTGGCACGGATTTTTCAGCGAATTCTGAAAGTTCTCCAGCAAATTCAAAGCTTTGTGATTTTTCTGGAAAATTCCGAAACAAGTGTGTTGACTTGCTGAGAGGCTTGGATCTATAAACCGCCTCA
>UBYX01000009.1 GCA_900469955.1 Hyphomicrobiales bacterium
TATCTCTCGGGTCGGGCACCGGTCCGACGCGAAGACCCCGGCAACACGTCCTACCTGACATATAAGTGACAGCCTCTTGCCCGCCGGTTCTTTAGCCCTATCGTCTCTTCGATAACGGAGAGCGCTATGGCCCCTGAAGAGAGAATCAGACGTCACGAGGAAACGATCGCTCGCTTGAGGGAGGATATGGAGTGGCTGCGGGATACCGGATTTTGGACCGAAGCTGGCTCGAATGAGGATCTCATCGGCGAGATCGAGCGCACAATCAATCTCTATATAAGCCTGATCAGAGAGCTCACACGCCCTGTCGGTTGATCCGTCACGCCGCTCGGCCAGGCGGCATGCAGCCGGGCTGGCACCTTTGACAGTTTTCCGAGGGTAGGGCCTGTTCTTCTTCCTCAGGTCCGTTGTCAGCCTGGGCTCAGGCCACTGACGGCTGATTCAACTCACTGCTGTCCGTGCCGATCGTCATCGTATTGCCGCGCCATTCGAAGGAGCCTCCGATCCAGCTTCTGAGCCAGATCGCCGGCATCAGAATATCGCGTACCATCATGGCGAAGCACAGTCTGAGCGATACGGGCCAGCTTTTCGCGACTGCCAGGCCCAATTCCGGAAGATAGATGGTGGCGAGAATCGCTGCCGCCGGCGCGACCGGGCTGATGTCGGCGATCACGGCAGCGGCGGTTCCAAGCGTGAGAGGTGGCACGACGCCGAGCAGTATCTCGGGGGCGAAATAGACTGGAAAGGTCACCCGGCGGAGCCTCGCCCAGCGGCTCTGTCGCGCCCAGATTTCTCCGAGGTTGCGCCGGCCGAGCGGTTGTTCGAACGGCGATGAAACGAGATGCACCTTGCGTCCTAGCCTGTTGACGAGCTTCGTGGCTGCCGCATCCTCGGCGATTTCCGCGGCCAAGGCATCGATACCTCCTTCTGCGTCGAGCATCGGCTTGTACCACAGCATGCTTTTGCCCTGGGCAAAGCCGAAACCGAGAGCCTCGCCGACATATTGCCAGCGGGCCTGGTGGCCGTTGAGAAAGGCACATTCGGTCTCGGCCCAAAATCCGTTCGGCCGGGAGCCGAGCGGCGTGGAGCAGACCAGGCCCGTGTCACCCCGCCGGGCCGACATGAGGTGCTCCACGTAGTCGGCAGGCATCAGAACATTGGAGTCGGCGAGAATCACCCAGTCATTGGCGGCGGCCCGCCATCCCTTGACGCAGTTGTTCAGCTTTGGATTGGCGCTTATGCGGTCGTCGCCCACCAGAATGCGCGCGCGAATTTCCGGATGGGCCGCCATCGCCTCTTCGATCCTGGCGACGATCGGATCCCTTTCTTCGGCCACGCAGAAAATCAATTCGTAGTGCGGCCAGTCGAGCTTAAAGGCGTGGGTTAAGGTCAATGCGGTGAAATTCTCGATGCCGCGCGCGGGGATGACGATCGAAACCGCCGGCCTATCGGAAATGACGGGAGCCGGCGTGCCAAGCGGCGACAACCTCCATGCCGCGATGGCCAGGCTGATCAGGTTGATGAGCAGGAGGGCCACTGCGGCGAAGGCAAAGTAATATTCCATGAACATGATCCCGATGGAGCCGCGCGCTGTCTCTGGCCGCAGCTCCGATACAGCCTCGATTCAGCGTCCCGAATGTGAGCACATCATCGTCATGTGACAGGTGGATGACGATATCGAGGACCGTTCGAGTGCGGGCTCGAAATACGGTGCCGTCCGTTCCGGACAACGCTCTCCATCAAAGGCGTCCCCGGAAGGTCGGCATCTTCAAAACCCCAGTCTCGCCGTATTCCGGATTCCGAATTGCCGCATTATTTCGTATCATTGCGGACGTCGCTTCCGCCCGTGTTTGGCATCCGGCGGCAAGATTGGCGCACAGCGACCCTAGGTCTGCGGATGCGCTTCCAAGACATTTCAAAATCACTTTTGTCCGGGCGGTTCGATGGCTTCCCGTACGCTTCGCATTCATTATTTCAGCGGGGATGATATGAACAGGATCTTTTGGGCCGCGACGGTATGCGCCATTGCGACTGTTTTTTCGCCCGGCCCGGGTTTTGCGGATGACAAGCCACTGATCTGGAAACCTTCCAAGGCCTCCGATACGAGCTATTCGGTGAAGCTCGGGCTCAAACTGCCGACGCGGATCGAGACCGAGGCTGGCATTTCCATGGACGTCAATACGACGAACAGCGGCGCGCCGGTCGATACCCCCCTCAAATTCTGGAGCAATTTCACGGCCGAAAAAACCAGGACGCCGGCGGGCCAGATCGGTCGGGACGTCGGTGTCGATCTCGACGGCAATACCGGCAGCGCCGGGATCACCATGAACTATTACGAAAAGGAAATCGCAACGCCGCAGATCGATATCGAGAGGCGCAGCAGCTATGGCATTCACTATGACGGCGCTTCGGGCGAATGGCGGGGGGTCGACGCCAGCCAGTCGGTGCGGGTCTCGCATGCCGCGAGCGGCACGGCGCTGATCGGCCGCGCGACTGGCAGCGATGGCTTCAGGACCGTGACCGCTGGCGTGGCCGTGGAAAAGAAGCTCGGCACACGGATGACGGTGAGTGGCTCGATCGATCGTTCGTCGGACTCCGCAGCACCCGCGGCGCGGGTCGGCGCTCGGTATTTCTTCAGGTGGTAAATGGAAAGGGGCGCCGGAGCGCCCCTGAAAGCCTGTGTCGGTCAGCCGCTCAGTGCAAAATCTGGCTGAGGAAGAGCCTGGTGCGTTCATGCTGCGGATTGTCGAAGAACTCGGCAGGCGAGTTCTGCTCGACGATCTGACCCTGGTCCATGAAGATGACCCGGTTCGCCACCTGACGGGCAAAGCCCATTTCATGGGTGACGCAGAGCATGGTCATGCCTTCTTCCGCAAGGCTTACCATCGTGTCCAGCACTTCCTTGACCATTTCCGGATCGAGTGCGGAGGTCGGTTCGTCGAACAGCATGATCTTCGGCTTCATGCAGAGCGAACGGGCGATCGCCACGCGCTGCTGCTGTCCGCCGGAAAGCTGGCCCGGATATTTATTGGCCTGTTCCGGGATCTTGACGCGCTTCAGGTAATGCATCGCGATCTCTTCAGCCTGTTTCTTCGGCATCTTGCGGACCCAGATGGGCGCAAGCGTGCAGTTTTCCAGGATGGTCAGATGCGGGAAGAGGTTGAAATGCTGGAACACCATGCCGACTTCACGGCGCACTTCGTCGATCTTCTTCAGGTCGTTCGTCAGCTCGATCCCGTCGACGATGATCGTACCGGCCTGGTGCTCCTCGAGACGATTGATGCAGCGGATCATCGTCGACTTGCCGGAGCCGGACGGCCCGGCGATGACGATGCGTTCACCCTTCATCACCTTCAGGTTGATGTCGCGCAGCACGTGGAAATCGCCATACCATTTGTTCATGCCGACGATTTCGACGGCGACGTCGGTAGCGGAGACGGTCAGTTTCTTGGGTTGGGCGTCAGCCATTGTTTTCCCCTTTTGATCCTTTTGTCGCGGTTACCGCTTGTGAGCCGTGTCGAGATGCCGCTCCATGAAGGCAGAGTAGCGTGACATGCTGAAGCAGAACAGCCAGTATATGAAGCCTGCGAAGATCAGCCCGGTGATCGGTGTCACCGGCGTGATCCAGGTTGTGTCCGTAAAGTTCAGGCGCACGATGTTCAGGAAATCGAACATGCCGATGATCGACACGAGCGAGGTATCCTTGAAGAGGCCGATAAACGTGTTGACGATGCCTGGTATGACCAGCTTGATCGCCTGCGGCAGGACGATCAGCCGCATCTTCTGCCAGTAGCCGAGGCCCAGCGAATCGGCGCCTTCCGACTGACCCTTGGGGATCGCCTGCAGGCCGCCGCGGATGACTTCCGCCATATAGGCCGAGGTAAACAGGGCGACAGCCACCAAAGCGCGAAGAAGGTTGTCGATCGTCCAGCCGACCGGCAGGAAGAGCGGCAACATCACGTTCGCCATGAAGAGGACAGTGATGAGCGGCACGCCGCGGATCACTTCGATGAAAGTGACACAGAGCGTCTTGATCACCGGCATTTTCGACCTGCGCCCCAGCGCAAGCAGGATGCCGAGCGGAAAGGATACGCCGATCCCGATGAAGGACAGGATCAGCGTCACCATCAGGCCGCCCCAGAGCGGCGTTTCCACCCGTTCCAGGCCGAACACGTTGCCGTGCAGCAGGAAGAAGGCGACGATCGGGAAAACGATGAAGAGCACGAGAGCGTTGAGGCCCTTGCGCGGCACCTTCGGGATGAGCATCGGCGCAAGCAGAGCGATCAGCATGATGATCACGAGGGTCGGCCGCCAGCGCTCATCGAGCGGGAAGCGCCCGAATATGAACTGCACGAAACGATCCTTGACGAAAGCCCAGCAGGCGCCTTTCCAGCCATCGGGCTGGATGCCGCCTTGAACGACGGTGGCGCACACTGACCGGTCGCTGCCGAACCAGCTGGCCTGGATGAACAGCCAGTTCAGGGCTGGCGGAACAACGGCAGCCAAGGCGGCCAGCGCAAGGATGGTCAGGACAATGTCCTTAGGCGTGGCGAGTAGATTGACCCGTATCCAGCCGACGACATTGCTTGTGGCAATCGGAGCCGGCTGAGCCGGCAGCATCTCGCGACGCACGTAGGAGGCGTTAGCATCGACCATGATCTTACCTCTCCACCAGTGCCATCTTGGCGTTGAACCAGTTCATGAACAGCGATGTAACGATACTGATCGTCAGGTACACCACGAGCCAGATCGAAATAACTTCGACCGCCTGACCCGTCTGGTTCATGGTTGTGCCGCCCGTCGAAACCAGTTCCGGGAAGCCGATCGCGACGCCGAGCGAGGAGTTCTTGGTCAGATTCAGATACTGACTCGTCAGCGGCGGAATGATGATGCGCATCGCCTGCGGGATGACCACCAGGCGCGTGGTCGTCGAAGGCTGGAGGCCGAGCGCGAAGGAGGCTTCCGATTGTCCTTTGGCAACGCCGCGGATGCCGGCGCGGATGATTTCCGCAATGAAGGCGGCGGTATAGAAGGAGAGCGCCAGATAAAGGGCTACGAATTCCGGAGCGATCACCGATCCGCCGGAAAGATTGAACCGCCCGGCAATCGGATAATCGAAGGAAAGCGGTGCGCCGAGCGCCAGGAAGGTCAGGAGCGGCAGGCCGACGATCAGGCCGGCGCCGGCCCAGATCGTGTGGAACTGTTTGCCTGTGCGCATCTGACGCTGCTTCGCCCACATGGCGATAGCTAAGGTTGCAATGACAGCGACGAGGAAAGCGACCAAGATCAGATATGCGCCGTCTCCCCATAGGGGCTTCGGGAATGCCAGGCCGCGGTTGTTGAGGAACATGCTGAAAGGCAGATTCAGCGAGTCGCGCACCTGCGGAAGGGAGGAAAGAACGCCGGAATACCAGAAGAAGATGACAAGCAGCGGCGGGATGTTGCGGAACACCTCGACATACACCGTGCACAGCTTAGCGATCAGCCAGTTCCTGGAAAGGCGGCCGATGCCGATCATGAAGCCGATGATCGTCGCGGTAAAGATACCGGTGATCGCGACCAGGATCGTGTTGATCAGACCGACAAGCAGAGCGTCGCCATAGGTCGAGTCGCTCGAATACGAGATCATCGCAAAGCCGATGTCGAAGCCGGAACGGCCGGCCAGGAAGCTGTAGCCCGAGGCGATATTGGCGCGCGCTAGATTGACCGAGACGTTGTGGCTAATCGACCAGGTGACCAGGACCACGATCACTGCTGTGAGGATCTGGAAGAAGATGCTGCGCACCTTCGGGTCGTATATCGGGGAAACTCGAGGCTCCCCCTTGTGAGATGACACACGTATGGCGTGATCTGTCATGCTGCCTTTCCCCGTTGGCCTTTAGGCTTTTTTTGTTTTTTGATATTTTTATTTTTTGTACTGGGCAAGGCGGTGGAGCCGCCTTGCCGGGGTGTCGTGAGGCCGGAGCTTAGCGAACCGGCGGAGCGTACTGCAGGCCCCCCTTGGTCCAGAGCGCATTCAGGCCGCGCTGGATCTTGAGGGGGGTGTTGGCGCCGATGTTGCGTTCGAAGACTTCGCCGTAGTTACCGACGCCCTTGATGATGTTGTAGGCCCAGTCGTTGGTCAGGCCGAGGTCGGTACCGATCTTGGTGTCCTTCTCGACGCCCAGGAAGCGGCGGATATCCGGGTTGGTCGAGTTTTTCATTTCGTCGAGGTTCGTCTGGGTGATGCCAAACTCTTCGGCCTGAATAAGCGCATAACCGGTCCAGGTGACGATGTCGAACCACTTGTCGTCGCCCTGGCGGACGGCCGGAGCGAGCGGCTCCTTGGAGATGATTTCCGGCAGAATGATGTGATCGTCCGGATTGGAAAGACCCAGGCGCAGCGAATAGAGGCCCGACTGGTCGGTCGTGTAGACGTCGCAACGACCGGCCTGATAGGCGGCGTTGACTTCTTCGAGCTTTTCGAAAACGACCGGCTTGTATTCGAGCTTGTTGGCCTTGAAATAGTCGGCGAGGTTGAGTTCGGTCGTCGTGCCCGCCTGCACGCAGACAGCAGCGCCGGAGAGTTCGAGAGCCGATTTCACGTTGAGGCTTTTCGGCACCATGAAACCCTGGCCGTCATAGTAGTTGACGTAGCGGAAGTTGAAACCGAGGGCCGTATCGCGGTTGATCGTCCAGGTCGTGTTACGGGCCAGTAGGTCGATTTCGCCGGACTGTAACGCCGTGAAACGGCTCTGCGCGGTGGTCGGCGTGTACTTGACCTTGGTCGCGTCGCCAAATACGGCGGCGGCGACGGCCTTGCAGTAATCGACGTCGAAGCCCTTCCAGTTGCCGGCGGAATCCGGCTGTGCAAAGCCGGCAAGACCGGTGTTGACGCCGCACTGGACGAAGCCCTTCGCCTTCACATCATCGAGCGTCGCGGCGGAAGCCGCCGAAGCAAAGCCCAGAACCGCAGTGCCAATTGCGGCTGACAGAAGCGTCTTTTTCATTTTTCCCAACCTTTATCTATGGTGTTCTGTGATTTGGTGACACCACGCCGCTCCCCGATTCCTTCGAATACGGCGGGTCGACCGCCAACCTCCCGGTGCGGACATCTGCTATCTCATTCGCAAAACAACGCAGGGTCAAGTGTCGCCGTTTCGAATTGCGACCGAAATAAGGTAAATTCGTTAACTCGGCCCGCGAAACGATCACATACCTAAAGTCTGGGCACCCTTTGATCAAAACGAAAGCGCTGCAACCCAATGCGCTAAACCTTGAGGTGATCGTTTGGGCTCCGGAAGCCGGGGTTGACCAGACCTTTTTCCGGCGGCAAAACTCTGCGCCTACCGCCAACGAAAGCATTCCCGGATATGAAGAAGAAAGAGTCCCTGCTTAGCGGCGCCGGCGCCAACACGCGCCTCGCCCATCTGGGCCATGATCCCTTGGGATATCATGGCTTTGTCAATCCGCCTGTCGTGCATGCTTCCACGGTCCTCTTTCCGGACTCTGCGACCATGGAGAGGCGTTCTCAGAAATATACCTATGGGACCCGCGGAACGCCGACGACGGACGCGCTTTGCGAGGCTCTTGACGAACTGGAGGGCTCGGCGGGCACCATTCTGGTGCCATCGGGTCTGGCCGCCATCTCGGTACCCTTCCTGGCTTATCTTTCGGCAGGCGACCACGCTCTGATCGTTGATTCGGTCTACACGCCGTGCCGCAATTTCTGCGATACGATGCTGACGCGGCTTGGCGTGGAGATCGAGTATTACGATCCGGGAATCGGCGCCGGCATCGAGGCGTTGATCAAGCCTAATACCAAACTCGTCCACACCGAGGCGCCCGGTTCCAATACGTTCGAGATGCAGGATATCCGGGCGATCGCGGATGTGGCGCACAAGCACCACTGCGTCGTCACCATGGACAATACCTGGGCGACCCCGCTTTATTTCCGTCCCCTCGACTTCGGCGTCGACGTATCCATTCACGCGACGACCAAATATCCGTCCGGACATTCGGACATCATCATGGGCTCGGTTTCGGCGAATGCCAAGCACTGGCCGAAGCTCGAGGAAGCGCGCATCACGCTCGGCATCTGTGGCGCGCCGGATGATTCCTATTTGATCCTGCGCGGTCTGCGCACCATGGGCATCCGCCTGGAGCATCACCAGAAAAGCGCCTTGGATATCGCGAAATGGCTTGAGACGCGCGACGATGTGTTCAGCGTCCTGCATCCCGCATTGCCGAGTTTCCCGGGCCATGAGATATGGAAACGCGACTTCAAGGGCGCGAGCGGCGTCTTTTCTTTCGTCCTGAAGGCGGAAACCCATAGGGCCAAGGCGAAGGCGCACGCCTTCCTGGATGCGCTTTCCTTCTTCGGTCTCGGGTATTCCTGGGGTGGCTACGAAAGCCTCGCCGTCGCGGTCAATCTCTCCGACCGCACCATCCGCACCGCACCGCCGGAAGGGCCGGTGATCCGCCTGCAGATCGGGCTCGAAGACGTCGCGGATCTGAAAAAGGACCTGGAGGCAGGTTTCGCCGCGGCGGCCGCCGTCTGATCATTCGGCCGTGAAGCCATAGATCCAGTCGAGGTCCGCCGCCAGCGATTGCGGCGGACGAAGGGACAGGACGATATCGCGGCCGAGGCGGATCGGGCCGCGGGCATGATAAGCGAACCGGTTGAACAGGCCGCGAGCGCGGACCTTGGCCGCCCGTTCCCGGCGCACGGTTTCATACGCCGGTAGCGCTTCCGTGAGGGAAAGGCCGCCGGCGACGCGATTGGCGAGCACGAACGCATCCTCGATTGCCATGGCCGCGCCTTGTGCCGCGAACGGCATCATCGCATGGGCCGCATCGCCGATCAGCACCTTGTCGCGACCGTTGTGCCAGCGCCCCGCGCTGACTTCATAAAGGGGCCAGAATGTAGGGTTGGGCGCCTGCTTCAGCAGGTCGGCGATGCGCCGGTCCCAACGGTGGAATTGGGACGTCAGCATGTGTCTCTGAGCGTCGCTCGCTTCCGCATCCCAGGTTTGGCCGGGCGTCAGGCCCGATGCGATGGCGACGATGTTGAAACCGTCCATTTCCTTGAGGGGATAAGCGACGAGGTGGGTGGAGGGCCCGAGAAACGCGGTGACCTGGTTGGTAGCCAGCCATGTCGGCACTTCGCTGCGGGCAACGGTGAAGCGCCAGGCGATATTGCCCGAAAAATCCGGTTCCGGAGCGCCCGGAATGGCAGCGCGAAGGTTGGACCAGACGCCGTCGGCGCCGACGATCAAAGGGTAATCCTTATGGGTCATCTCTGCCAATGCCTGGTGAACGTCGTCCCGCACCGGCGCATCGAGATGTAGGGTGCAGAGCGGGTTTCGTTCGACCGCCGCAAGCAGTGCCTTCTGCAGTGTTGCGCGATGTAGGACACCATAGGGCGCCCCCCAGCGTTCGCGGGCAAAGCGACCCACCGGCACATGGGCCAGGGGCCTCAGCGAGGTGCCGGACACCAGCGCGACCCGCTCCGGTTCCGCCCAGACCGCCTCGAGTGCGGCAAGCACGCCAAGTCGGGCAAGGACCCGGGAAGCATTCGGCGAAATCTGCAGGCCGGCGCCGACTTCCATCAGTTCGGCCGCCTCTTCAAAGATGTCGCAGGCTATACCGTGCCGGGCGAAAGACAGCGCAGCCGTCAGTCCGGCCACGCCGGCACCGATGATTGCTACCCTTTCGATAGGCATCCGCTAAGACCGGGGGCTTCAGGCAGCCTTGAGGTGAAAGACGCAACCGGGCGGGTCCGTCTGTTCCGGCTTCAGCGACGGATTGTAGCGATAGAGGGTCGAACAATAGGAGCAGACCTTTTCATTGTCGTCGCCCATGTCGATGAAAATATGCGGATGATCGAACGGCACCGACGCGCCGGTGCACATGAATTCCTTTACGCCGATCTGGACCAACCGATGTCCGCCGTCGTTCTGGAAATGGGGAATGCTGTGCCCGGCCATGATGGTCTCCATGCGTCTGATTTGCGGCGGACCATACCGTCCCATATTCCAAATGTGTAGTGGGAAAACCGCCGCAGGCTCTTCGATTTCATCTGGTGCACGGCTTCAAAGCGTGTGGCGGATCGCCTATGTTCCGCCCAAAAGGATGCCCCGATGAATCTCAATGCCCCAGCATTTTCCTCTTTCCATCACGACGGGCTGAAGCTCGCCTATTTCGACGAGGGTGATCCCTCGGGCGACCCGGTCTTGCTCATTCATGGATTTGCCTCCAGCGCGACGGTCAACTGGGTCAATCCGGGCTGGTTGAAGACCCTTGGCGACGCGGGCTTTCGGGTGATCGCTATCGATAATCGTGGCCACGGTTCGAGCGACAAGCCGATGGATTCGGAAAGTTACCGCCCCTGGGTGATGGCTGAGGACGCGATCGCGCTGCTCGACCATCTGCGCATTCCCGAAGCGCAGCTGTTCGGTTATTCCATGGGCGCGCGGATTTCGGTCTTCGCAGCACTCGCCCATCCGGATCGGGTCCGCTCGCTGGTGCTCGGTGGTCTCGGTATCGGCATGACGGACGGGGTAGGGGATTGGGACCCGATCGCCGACGCTCTTCTTGCCCCATCGCTCGATGATGTCAGCCATGCGCGCGGCCGCATGTTCCGCGCCTTCGCTGACCAGACCAGAAGCAACAAAGAAGCTCTTGCCGCCTGCATCCGCGGCTCCCGAGACCTTGTTTCGCGTGCGGATATGGGCAAGATCGATGCGCCGACACTGATAGGAGTGGGCACCACCGACGATATCGCGGGCTCGCCCCAGGAACTGGCGGCGTTGATGCCGCATGCCGTGGCTCTCGACATTCCCGGCCGCGATCATATGCTCGCCGTCGGCGACCGGGTCTTCAAGAAAGCGGTTCTCGATTTCTATGCAGGGCTTGCGGAGCGATAGCCGTCCCGCGGAAGGTCCGAGGTTTCTTCATATTAACGATCAACGGAATGCAATTTTGAGGCCGTTGGTCTTCGTGTAAACTTATTCTATATAGTGAGCCTGAAGGTTGAACGAGGAGACGGCTATGGCCGCGAGAATTGACGCCCGGCAGAAGGAGCAGGTCGCGACGGTGGATCCCATTTGGGATACGCTGCGGGAAGAGGCCCGCATGGCGGCTGAGCAGGATCCGCTGCTTGCGGCCTTTCTTTTCTCCACGGTGCTGAACCATCATTCTCTCGAGGAATGCGTAGTGCATCGCATCTGCGAGCGCCTCGATCACCCGGACTTGCAGGCTGTGCTTCTGCGTCAGACTTTCATGGAGATGCTTGAGGATTGGCCGGAATGGGGCGCCATTCTGCGTGTCGATATCCAGGCCTTTTATGACCGCGATCCCGCCTGCCTGCGGTTTATCGAGCCCGTTCTCTATTTCAAGGGCTTCCATGCAATCCAGACGCACCGGCTGGCCCATTGGCTCTTTGACCGGGGTCGCCGTGATTTTGCGCTCTACCTGCAGAGCAGGTCGTCGAGCGTTTTCCAGACGGACATCAATCCGGCCGCCCGCATCGGCAAGGGCATATTCCTGGATCACGCCACGGGCCTCGTGGTGGGCGAGACGGCCGTTATCGGCGACAACGTATCGATCCTGCATGGCGTCACCCTCGGCGGCACCGGCAAGGAGGGCGCTGACCGTCATCCGAAGATCGGCAACGGCGTCCTGATCGGCGCCGGGGCAAAGATCCTCGGCAATATCGAGGTAGGCTCCTGCTCGCGTGTGGCAGCAGGCTCGGTGGTCTTGAAGGCTGTTCCGTCGAAGTCCACCGTAGCAGGCGTTCCCGCCAAGGTGGTTGGGGAAGCCGGGTGTTCCGAGCCGGCACGCCTGATGGATCAGCTGTTGGGCGCGGACATCTGAAGTTCCGGAGCGTGGCTCGACAGCAGAAAGAGCGGCCGCAGCTTCTGGCCGCTTTACTTTCGCCTTTGTCCCATGTCAAAAGCGCCGCAACTTGAATCGCTGACGGAGAGAATGGTGAAACCGGACGAAATCAAGAAGCTCGACGCCTACTTCAAGCGCGTGATCAATCCTCAGGCGGTCGTCAAGGCACGTCCGCGCAAGAATGATTCGGCAGAAGTTTATCTGGGCGAGGAATTCCTGGGCGTCGTTTATGTTGACGACGAGGACGGCGACCGTTCCTACAACTTCTCGATGGCAATTCTCGACGTCGATCTCTGATTGCCCGTTCAAGGCACCTGCGAAGCGGACCTTTTGGTCCGTTTCTTGATTCAGGGCTAGTCGCAAACGCGCAGAAAGCCGCGTTGAGAGCCCTTTCGCGTGCCGGAAATTCTCTCCCGAATCATCGCATCGAATCGTTTTTCGCTCCGCCTGGAGAAAGGTTGGGATGCCAGTCATTTTGCATTGCACAAAACAGCCTTGACTTTTGCCGGATGGGCCGGTTGTATGAGCTTCTCCGAATAGAACAAGGGATCAGGCTATGTTCAATTTCGATGAAGCCAGCAAGAAGAGCAAGGAAGCGATGGACGGCGTGCTGAAAAGCTATACGGAAGTCGCCAGAGGGTTCCAGGCGATCGCTACCGAAGCAAACGAGTATTCGCGCAAGTCCTTTCAGGAAATGACTTCTTTCGTGGAAGCGTTCACGGGAGTGCGCAGCATCGAGGCCGCTTACGAGCTCCAGACCAAGTACATCAAGTCGACCTGTGATGGTTTCATCGTCGAGGCGACCAAGATGAGCGATATGTACGCGGACCTCGCGAAATTGGCCTATAAGCCCTACGAGGCACCGGTTGCCAAATCCACCGCCCTCACGACCGCAAACGCGGCCTGACGGCAAGTAAAGCCTTTTCAACGACGCCTTCACGATCGAAGGCCGGCGGCGTTTCGCGTTGCCGGCCTTTTTGATTCCGGCAGATGCGGAAAATCCTGTTTTTCCGCATCTTCGCGGTCTCTCTAGCGGAATAGTGATTGCGTGGGCGCAAAGGGGGCTTAAAATCGCTACTCAGTGAACTACGTTAGGAAGACTGAAGTTCGGCTGATCGGCCCTTCACAGAACCGCCGCCGGATTCCTGGGGAATGAATGAAGATGATCGCACTGCCGATCTTAATGCAACGAGAAAAAGGTGGAGACGGAGATAACGCGGGCCGCGGAACCTCAGTCATCACACGCACGAAACCCAAAACCAAACGGCCCAATCTTTATCGCGTACTCCTGTTGAATGACGACTACACTCCCATGGAATTCGTCATTCACATTCTGGAGCGTTTCTTTCAGAAGGATCGGGAAGCCGCGACGCGCATCATGCTCCATGTCCATAACCACGGCGTGGGGGAATGCGGGATATTTACATACGAAGTAGCGGAAACCAAAGTGTCCCAGGTTATGGACTTCGCCCGGCAACACCAGCATCCGCTGCAATGTGTCATGGAAAAGAAGTGAGGAACCCGACGTGCCAACATTTTCGCCTAGTCTTGAAAAGGCGCTGCATCAGGCACTGACCTTCGCGAACGAGCGGCATCACGAATATGCCACGCTCGAACACCTGCTTCTGGCATTGATCGACGATGCCGACGCAGCGGCGGTCATGGGCGCTTGTAACGTCAATTTGGAAACCCTGCGCAAGACCGTTGCCGACTATGTCGACAACGAACTTGCCAACCTCGTCACCGGTTACGACGAGGATTCGAAGCCGACATCCGGCTTCCAGCGTGTCATTCAGCGCGCCGTCATCCACGTCCAGTCCTCCGGTCGTGAAGAAGTCACCGGCGCCAACGTTCTCGTCGCGATCTTCGCGGAACGGGAAAGCCATGCCGCCTTCTTCCTGCAGGAGCAGGAAATGACCCGCTACGATGCGGTCAACTATATCTCCCATGGTATCGGCAAGCGTCCGGGCGCCTCCCAGACCCGCACGCCGCGCGGTGCCGAGGAAGCTGATTCCGACGCCAAGCCGTCCTCGCGTGACCAGGACGAAGCATCGGCCAAGAAGCCGCAGGATGCCCTGAAGGCCTATTGCGTCAACCTGAATGAAAAGGCCCGCGACGGCCGCATCGATCCGTTGATCGGCCGCAATGCCGAGGTCAACCGGACGATCCAGGTCCTGTGCCGCCGCTCCAAGAACAACCCGCTCTATGTGGGTGATCCGGGCGTCGGCAAGACGGCGATCGCCGAAGGCCTCGCCAAGCGCATCATCGAGGGCAAGGTGCCGGAAGCGCTCGCCGACGCCACCATCTTCTCGCTCGACATGGGCACGCTGCTCGCCGGCACCCGTTATCGCGGCGACTTCGAGGAGCGGTTGAAGCAGGTCGTCAAGGAACTCGAGGATTACCCGGGCGCGGTACTCTTTATCGACGAGATCCACACCGTCATCGGAGCCGGAGCGACGTCGGGCGGGGCTATGGATGCCTCGAACCTTCTGAAGCCCGCGCTTTCCTCGGGTGCGATCCGCTGCATCGGCTCGACCACCTACAAGGAATACCGCCAGTTCTTCGAAAAGGACCGGGCTCTGGTTCGGCGCTTCCAGAAGATCGACGTCAACGAGCCGTCGATCGACGATGCGATCGAGATCATGAAGGGCCTGAAGCCTTATTTCGAGGACTATCACAAGCTGCGTTACACCAACGAGGCGATCAAGTCCGCCGTGGAACTCTCCGCGCGCTACATCTCCGACCGCAAGCTGCCGGACAAGGCGATCGACGTGATCGACGAGACCGGGGCGGCGCAGATGCTTCTGCCGGCCTCCAAACGTCGTAAGCTGATCACCGAAAAGGAGATCGAGGCGACGATCGCCACGATGGCGCGGATTCCGGCAAAGACGGTCTCCAAGGACGACGAGATGGTTCTAGCCAACCTCGAAAAGGAACTGCGTTCCGTCGTCTACGGACAGGACGCGGCGATCGAGGCGCTCTCGACGGCGATCAAGCTCGCCCGCGCAGGCCTTCGCGAGCCGAACAAGCCGATCGGCTCCTACGTCTTCTCCGGCCCGACCGGCGTCGGCAAGACGGAGGTGGCCAAGCAGCTTGCGTCGTCGCTCGGCGTCGAACTGCTGCGGTTCGACATGTCGGAATATATGGAACGCCATACGGTCTCGCGGCTTCTTGGCGCACCTCCCGGCTATGTCGGCTTCGACCAGGGCGGTCTCCTGACCGATAGCGTGGATCAGCATCCGCACAGCGTCGTGCTGCTCGACGAGATCGAGAAGGCGCATCCGGATATCTACAATATCCTGCTGCAGGTCATGGACCACGGTTCGCTGACCGACCACAACGGCAAGAAGATCGACTTCCGTAACGTCATCCTGATCATGACGACCAATGCGGGCGCATCGGAAATGGCCAAGGCGGCCATCGGCTTCGGCTCGTCGAAACGCACCGGCGAGGATGAAGAGGCGCTGAACCGCCTGTTCACGCCGGAATTCCGCAATCGCCTCGATGCCGTGATTCCGTTCGCACCGCTGCCGACGGAGGTCATTCATCAGGTCGTGCAGAAGTTCGTCATGCAGCTCGAAACGCAGCTTTCCGAACGCAACGTTACGTTCGACCTGCATCAGGACGCTATCGCCTGGCTTGCCGACAAGGGTTACGACGAAAGAATGGGCGCCCGTCCGCTGTCGCGGGTCATCCAGGAGCACATCAAGAAGCCGCTGGCGAACGAGATCCTGTTCGGCAGGCTGCGCAAGGGTGGTGTGGTCAACGTCACTGTCGGCAAGGGCGAGGACGGCAAGGACAAACTGGTTCTGGACGCCATTCCGGAGACCACGCCTGTGAAGCCGAAGCCGGAGGCGGAGGTGGAAGAGGCCGTCGAGGAGGCTGAAGCGAAGGTTTCGAAGCCCAAGGCACCGAAAAAGTCGGCGCCGAAGGACAAGGATGGCGGTTCCTCGAAGGCGCGTGCCATGGTCGATGCCGACGTGATCGCCGAGACCACGCCCCCGGTTGCTCACAAGACCCCTGCGCGCAAGGGATCGACGGTGCCGCGCGTGCCGAAGAGTAAATAAGGCTGTCAGATCTAGCCATTGCGATGCCGGGCTTGTCCCGGCATCGTCTTTTTTGTGACTGTCCCCGATACCGCCGGAATGCCGATGTCTCCAGATAGCGACGATCGCAGCGCCTTGTCCTGGTTCCTGACCGGCATGCGGGGGATGCTTTCGCTGCCGGCGCTGATCCTCATGACCTCGATTGTCGGGTTCAGCGCCTTCGCACTTGAATCCGGACTCACGCGCGCAGAGGCGGTTTTCATGTCTTTCGCTATCTGGGCACTGCCGGCACAGGTGATCCTGGTCGGCACTATGGCAAGCGGCGCCAATATCGCAGCCTGCTTTTTGGCGGTCACGTTGTCCTCGATCCGGATGATGCCGATGGTAGCCTCGGTCGTCCCGGAGATGCGGACGAAGCGGACGCCGACATGGCTTCTTCTGATCCTCTCGCATTTCGTGGCGATCACGGCCTGGGTATTCGCGATCACCACGCTGCGCAACGTGCCGCGTCAACACCGCGCGGTCTATTTTGCCGGCTTTGGTGTCACCCTGACGACCAGCGGCACATTGGTCGTTGCGATCTTCTACGGGATCGCTGCGAGCTTTCCGCCACTGATCGCGGGCGTGCTTTTCTTTCTGACGCCGGTCTATTTCAACGCGTCGATCTGGGCGAGCGCAGGCCAGCCGGTGGTGAAGCTCGCCTTCGTGATGGGCGTGATTCTGGGTCCGCTTCTTGCGCTCGTCACGCCCGAATTCGACGTTCTTTATGCCGGAATTGGCGGCGGCACGGTGGCATATCTCATCGATAGATGGAGGCGGAAAAGGAGACGTGCGGAAAAGGGGGGCGTGCGGTGATCGACGAGTACTGGACCTTTATCGTCATCATTGTCGCCGGCTTCCTCGCCACGGATATCTGGCGCTGGCTCGGCGTCGTCGCCGGCAATCGGTTGAACGAGGAGTCCGAGGCACTTTATTGGGTGAGGGCGGTGGCCACATCACTCGTCATGGCCGTCACGGCGAAGCTGATCGTTTTTCCGAACGGATCGCTGGCCGAATCGCCCCTCTGGCTTCGGCTGGCGGCGGCCGGCATTGGTTTTGCTGTCTTCCTGGCGACCGGCCGCAGGGTCGCGGTCGGTGTCGCCGTGCCGATGGCGCTCCTGCTTGCCGGCCTCTGGTGGACCGGCTTCGGAAACCGTTAGTTGCCAAGCTCGCCGATGATCTTCTCGGCGTTTGCTGCGAGCACTCCATTGTTTTCCATCTGTCCGGAATGCGGCTTCAGCGGCAGCCCTTCGTATCGCGGTATGATGTGGAAATGCAGATGGTAGACGGTCTGGCCGGATGCCGGCTCGTTGAACTGGATGATCGTGACGCCGTCGGCCTCGAAAGCTTCCTTGGCGGCCCTGGCGAGCTTCTGGACGATCGGGATCATCTTCGACAGCACTGCCGGATCGGCGTCCAGGATGTTGCGGGACGGGGCTTTGGGGATGACCAGCAGGTGACCCGGTGACTGCGGCATCACGTCCATGAAGGCCAGGGTGTCGTCATCCTCATAAATCCGGTGGCAGGGTATTTCGCCGCGCAGGATCTTCGCGAAGATGTTGTTGGTGTCGTAGGTCTGGCCGCTCATCTCGGGTCCTCTCCTTGTGTTCTCGTCAATCTTCCTGCTGGCGCTCGCCTTTGCGGAACGGGCTGTGCTCCGACAGATATTCGTTCATGTATTCCACTTCGTGTCGCTCCCGCTCCAGATAGTCGGCAACCGCGCGGCGAAGCCCTGGATGGGCGATATAGTGCATGGAATGGGTGGTGACAGGCAGATAGCCGCGCGCCAGCTTGTGCTCCCCTTGCGCGCCGGCCTCGACCCGTTTGAGACCCCTGGCCAAGGCGAAGTCGATCGCCTGATGATAGCAGACCTCGAAATGCAGGAAGGGATGGTCCTCGATACAGCCCCAATGCCGGCCGTAGAGTGCGTCTCCGCCGATGAAATTGATCGCGCCGGCGATGTATTTGCCCTCGCGTTTCGCCATCACCAGCAGGATGTCTTCCGGCATGCGCTCGCCGACCAGAGAATAGAATGAGCGGGTCAGATACGGGTGCCCCCATTTGCGGCTTCCCGTGTCCATATAGAAGTGGAAGAACTGGTCCCAGATATCTTCGGTCAGATCTCGGCCGGTCAGCCAGTCGATCGAAATGCCGTTGTCGAGCGCGGCGCGCCGCTCTTTCCTCAACGCCTTGCGTTTGCGCGAGGCAAGCGTTTCCAGGAAAGCCTCGTGATCGGCGTAACCTTCGTTGATGAAATGGAATTGCTTGTCGGTCCGGTGCAGATAGTCGGCATCCTCGAAGGCGGCGAGCTGGTTCTCCGGAATGAAGGTGACATGCGCGGACGAAATTCCGAGCTGGCGTGTCACCTCCTGGAGACCGGCAGCCAGTGTCAGTTCGATTGCGTCCCTGTCGTAACCGGCCGAAACAAGCAGCCGTGGCCCTGTCGCCGGGGTGAAGGGTACAGCGCACTGCAGTTTCGGATAATATCGGCCGCCCGCTCGCTCGAACGCGTCCGCCCAACCGTGGTCGAAGACGTATTCGCCCTGGCTGTGGCTTTTGAGATATCCGGGAACCGCGCCGATCAGAGCGCCCTTGTCGTCCTCGAGCAGCAAATGATGACCGTGCCAGCCGGTTCTGGCGGTAGCCGAGCCGGATTCTTCCAGCGAAGACAGGAAGGCATGCGAGAGGAATGGATTGTAGGGCGTTTCGGAAGGCGAGGTTCTGGAACTGCCCGAAAGGCGCGACCAGCTTTCGGGGCTGATCGCGCAGAAGGACTTTTCGATGCGGATGGTGAGATTGTCGGTCATATTCTTAAATTAAGCGCCGGGAACCTCCCGCGGATCAAAACCTTCAAACGTCATTTGGTCTGCATATTTATAGGTATGTTCGCGGCCGTTTACATCCCTCACGGTCCAGGTGATGACCGGAATTCCACCTTGTCTCTGGGCGGTGATGAAGGTGTTTGGCAGATGGGGGTAGTGGTAGGAGATGAAGTCGAGACCGAGTTGCATGGCGTCGTCGTGGCGGAAGAATTCCTCCGGCTTGTCGCCCATGGCCGTGAGGCCGAGCGGATAGGGCGATGCGGCCTTCTTCAGGTCGCGCAGAATGTGATGATCGAAGCTCATCAGTGCCACCTCGCCCTGGTAGCCTTCCAGCACTTCCAGCACCGCCTCTGCAAAGCCGTCGTCCTCGCCTTCGCCGTCGCGCCCCTTGATCTCGATCACCAGCGGTACTCTGCCGGCCACCAGCTCGAGCATTTGTTTCAGTGTCGGAATTCTGTCCTTGGTGCCGCCGACGGAGAGCATCCCGAGTTCGGCTGATGTTCGCTCCCGCACGTCGCCCTTGATGCCGCAGAGGCGTTCGAGGTCGTGATCGTGAAAGATCACCGGCACGCTGTCGGCGGCGAGTTGAACGTCGCATTCGATCGCGAAGCCCGCTTCGGCGGCGCGATCGAAGGCGGAAAGCGTATTCTCCCAGACCTCTTGGTTCATGTCATGATAGCCGCGATGGGCGACGGGAAGGTCCTTGATCCAGGATACGGCGGTCATGCTTCGATCTCGATGATGGCGTCGACTTCGACGGAGGCGTTCAAGGGCAGGGAGGCCATGCCGACGGCTGCGCGGGCATGTTTGCCTGCGTCGCCGAGAACATTGGCGATGAGGTTGGAGGCGCCGTTCATGACGAGGTGCTGCTCCACGAAATCCGGGGTGGAGGCGATGAAGCCGTTGAGCTTCAGGATGCGGCGGATTCTGCCGAGCTCGCCGCCGAGTGCCGCCTTCGCCTGAGCGAGAATGTTGATGGCGCAGAGTTCCGCCGCCCGCTGCGCGCCGGCTACGTCCACGTCGCGGCCGACGAGACCCGTCACCGCCACTTTGCCGCCTTCGAGCGGCAACTGGCCCGAAAGATAAAGCGTATTGCCGCTGATGGTGTAGGGCACGTAGTTGGCGGCGGGTGCGGCGGCGGCCGGAAGGATGATCCCCAGTTCCTTCAGGCGCGCTTCGATGGCTTCGGTCATTTTCGACTCCCGTTTTGTTGTAAATTCTTCAAAAATCCTGCATCTAGGCCTTAGCTTGGTCAGATGGCGTTCTTATAACACTGCCGACCGAGTCCAACAGGAGATTATGAATGTTGCGCATGAGCCTAAGGGTGATCCTTGCCGGCGGCGTCAGCCTTGTGGCCTGCGTCTCCGCGGACGCCAACACCGATAGCGCCTCCCGTGCATTGGTGCCGCACCGCGCAATTTACGACCTGAAGCTCAAGGACGCCTCCGAACGTTCCGGTATCGAAGGCATGGTCGGCCGCATGGTCTATGAGTTCACGGGCTCGGCCTGCACCGGGTTCTCGACCAGTTTCCGGCTCGTCACTAAGATCAACACGGGCGAGGAGACGCGTCTCAGCGACCAGCAGACCACGACGTTCGAGGACATGGCCGCCCGCCAGTTCCATTTCGAGACCAAATCCTTCACCGACGAGCAGCTCGACAAGCAGATCAGCGGCGATGCGAGCATGGTGGAAAACCGCGTGAAGGTGGAAATCACCCAGCCGGACGGCCGTGAAGTCGATCTTCCGGCGAGCGTCTTTCCGACCGGCCATATGCTGGACGTCATCCAGAATGCCAAGGATGGCAAGAATTTCTTCGAAGCACGCGTCTTCGACGGCTCCGAGGACGGCGACAAGGCGCTGCTTACGACGACCGTTATCGGCAAGCGGCAGGAGCCGGAAAAAGACGATGTCGACGCCGACAAAGCCGGCGACTTTTCCCGGGCGCCGTTCTGGCCGGTAACGATCGCCTATTTCAACGAAGCGGCCCAGGGCGATCCGACGCCCGTCTACAATATGTCGTTCAAGCTCTATGAAAACGGCGTCACCCGCGACCTCACCATGGATTATGGCGACTTCGTCCTGTCGGGCAGCCTCACCAAACTGGAACTGCTGAAACAGCAGCAGGATCCGTGCCCGGCCCCGGCAAAGTGATCCGGTCCTATCGTTACGGCCTGGCTCTACGATGATCCGAGCTTTTTTGCCGATACCCTTGCTTTTCCGATAAATCGCATGTATGGGCACCGGCATTCCACACGTAAGGCATGGGATCGTCCGGGAGAAATCCGGGCTATTCCGCCGGTGGCATTCCTGAAGGGTATGCTGTTCGCCTTGCGGAGGTTCAACCGGAAAAGGAGAAAAAGGCATGGCATTGCCTGATTTCAGCATGCGCCAGCTTCTGGAAGCTGGTGTTCACTTCGGCCACCAGACCCATCGCTGGAACCCGAAGATGAAGCCGTATATTTTCGGCGATCGTAACAACATCCACATCATCGACCTGGCTCAGACCGTTCCGATGCTGTCGCGCGCCCTGCAGGTCGTGTCCGACACCGTCGCTCGCGGCGGCCGCGTCCTGTTCGTCGGCACCAAGCGTCAGGCTTCGGAACTCATTGCCGATTCCGCCAAGCGTTCGGCTCAGTATTACGTCAACTCCCGCTGGCTCGGCGGCATGATGACGAACTGGAAGACGATCTCGAACTCGATCCAGCGCCTGCGCAAGCTCGACGAGATTCTCGGTTCGGAAGCTTCGGGCTTCACGAAGAAGGAGCGCCTGAACCTCGAGCGCGAACGCGAGAAGCTTGAAAAGGCTCTCGGCGGTATCCGCGACATGGGTGGTGTTCCGGATCTGATGTTCATCATCGACACCAACAAGGAAAAGATCGCCATCGACGAAGCTAAGCGCCTGGGCATCCCGGTCGTCGCCATCATCGATAGCAACTGCGATCCGGACCTCATCGACTATCCGATCCCGGGCAATGACGACGCTTCGCGTGCGGTCGCTCTTTACTGCGACCTGATCGCTCGCGCTGCCATCGACGGTATCGCCCGTCAGCAGGGTGCCTCCGGCCGCGACATCGGCGCATCCGCCGAAGCTCCGGTCGAGCCGGCGCTCGAAGGCGAAGCCGAAGCTTAAGGCCTGTTTGGAGCGGCGCCTGCCGCCCCGTTTTACGAGTTCGACCGAGGCCAGAGATACCGCTATCCCTGGCCTCGGTTGTTTAAGATTAAGACGATGGTCTCCGCCGGCCTTGCGCCAATCGTCGAGACGATCTCTGCCGTGATGTCCTTCATCACGCTGTCATACTTCCGGGTACATTCGTCCCAAACTTTGGTGTCGCCGACGGTTTTCCGGCAATACCCAACTTAAACCGACAAGAGGCATGAAAATGGCTGAAATCACCGCTGCATTGGTCAAGGAACTGCGCGAAAAGTCCGGCGCAGGCATGATGGACTGCAAAAAGGCGCTCGCTGAAAACAACGGCGATATCGAAGCGGCGATCGACTGGCTGCGCGCCAAGGGCATTGCCAAGGCCGACAAGAAGTCCGGCCGTACCGCTGCCGAAGGCCTGATCGGTGTTGCCAGCGCCGGCACCAGGGCAGTCGTCGTCGAAATCAACTCCGAAACCGACTTCGTAGCCCGCAACGATGCCTTCCAGACCATGGTTCGCAGTGTTGCCGACGTCGCACTCGGCACCAACGGCGCCGTCGATGCTGTTGGCGAGGCGACCGTTCCGGCGACCGGCAAGTCGGTCACCGACACCATCAAGGACGCGGTTGCTACCATCGGCGAAAACATGAGCCTGCGCCGTTCGGCACTGCTCTCCGTCGAGGATGGCGTTGTCGCCACCTATATCCACAACGCTGCTGCCGATCGCGTCGGCAAGCTCGGCGTTCTGGTTGCCCTGAAGTCGACCGGTAACAAGGACGCGCTGAACGCAATTGGCCGTCAGGTTGCCATGCACATCGCAGCGACCAATCCGCTGGCGATCCGTCCGGAAGAAGTCGATGCCGCTGTAGCCGAGCGCGAACGGAACGTCTTCATCGAGCAGTCCCGCGCCTCCGGCAAGCCGGATGCGATCATCGAGAAGATGGTCGAAGGCCGCATGCGCAAGTTCTTTGAGGAAGTTGCTCTCCTCTCCCAGGCTTTCGTCATCAATCCGGATCTCACCGTCGGTGCTGCCGTGAAGGCTGCCGAAAAGGAAGTCGGCGCTCCGATCGAAGTAACGGGCATGGCCCGCTTGCTGCTCGGCGAAGGCGTCGAAAAGGAAGAGACGGATTTTGCGGCCGAGGTCGCGGCAGTCGCCAAGGGCTGACATCCGCCGACAGGGCTTCGCAAAATCCGCTTGCAGCGCACCGGAGCATCGGGAAAACAAGGGGATAGGGTCGCTTATCATTTCTGTGAAAAGATGAGCGGCGGTCTCTAAAGCGATTAAAAACGGAAGGGCACCGGGTGACAAGCCGGTGCCCTTCGTGTATCCGCAAGCCGTTTGTGTCCTCCGCAGGCAATTTTGAATTCAAGGAGCCTTCATGTCGCCCAAGCCAATCTATAAGCGCGTATTGCTCAAGGCCTCCGGAGAAGCCCTCATGGGCAGCCAAGGGTTCGGGATCGATGTCAATGTCGCCGACCGCATCGCTTCAGATATTGCCGAAGCCTGTGCCATCGGCGTCGAGGTTGGTGTGGTCGTCGGCGGCGGCAACATCTTTCGCGGCGTTGCCGTGGCGTCAAAGGGTGGCGACCGGGTGACCGGCGACCACATGGGCATGCTGGCGACGATCATCAACGCTCTGGCGCTGGCCACATCGCTTCGCAAGCTGGATGTGGAGACGGTGGTCCTGTCGGCGATCTCGATGCCGGAAATTTGCGAGAGCTTCTCACAGCGGCGCGCGGTGCATCATATGGCTCAGGGAAGGGTGGTCATCTTTGCCGGCGGCACGGGGAACCCCTTCTTCACCACCGATTCGGCTGCGGCGCTACGCGCTGCCGAAATCGGCGCCGAGGCGATCTTCAAAGGCACGCAGGTCGACGGCATCTATTCGGCCGATCCGAAAAAGGATCCAGCCGCGACACGTTTCGAAACTTTGACCCATGGCGAGGTACTCGGCAAGGGATTGGCGGTGATGGATGTGGCGGCGGTCGCGCTCGCCCGCGAAAACTCGATTCCGATCATCGTTTTCTCGATTCATGAGAAGGGCGGTTTCGCTCAAATCTTGACCGGCGGCGGCCGCAAGACCATCGTAACGGACAATTGAGGCGCGGCGTCAAAGCCGCCAGATAATGACACGGGAGTAGACGGATGAGTGGAGCAATCGATCTCAACGACATCAAGCGCCGCATGGACGGCGCCATTGCCGCTTTCAAGAGCGATATCGCATCGCTGCGGACCGGCCGTGCCTCGGCCAACATTCTCGATCCGGTGACGGTCGAAGCCTATGGCTCGCGCGTGCCGCTGAACCAGGTGGCCAACATCACCGTTCCGGAGCCGCGCATGCTGGGCGTGTCGATCTGGGACAAGTCGATGGTCGGCGCCGTAGACCGTGCGATCCGCGAATCGCATCTCGGTCTCAACCCGATCGTTGATGGCCAGAACCTGCGCATCCCGCTTCCTGAACTTAACGAAGAGCGCCGGAAGTCGCTCGTCAAGGTTGCGCATGATTATGCGGAAAAAGCCAAGGTCGCGATCCGTCATGTACGACGTGACGGCATGGACGGCCTGAAAAAGGCCGAAAAGGACGGCGTAATCGGTCAGGACGACAGCCGGTCGCAGTCGGAAAGGGTGCAGAAGATGACGGACGATACGATTTCCGAAGTCGACCGCTTGCTTGCCGACAAAGAAAAGGAAATCATGCAGGTCTAGCGCAGGCGCCTCTCCAGCCTGATCCTGGCCGCTCAAGGAACCGCGTAAAATATGGCGAATCCCGAACTTGCGATTATTCCTCAACACGTTGCGATCATCATGGATGGCAACGGCCGCTGGGCAAACAAGCGTGGGCTTCCCCGTACGATCGGTCACAGCAAAGGCGTGGAGGCGGTTCGCGAAACTGTGCGTGCCGCTGGTGAGGCGGGCGTCAAATACCTGACGCTTTTTGCGTTTTCCTCGGAAAATTGGAGCCGTCCCCATTCGGAGGTCAATGATCTCCTTGGTCTTCTCAGGCGCTTCATCCGCCGCGATCTGGCCGAACTTCACCGTGAAAACGTGCGTATCAGGGTGATTGGCGATCGTGACAACCTGCGGGGAGACATCCTGCCCTTGCTTGTGGAGGCCGAGGAGACGACGCGCCACAATACCGCGCTGACGCTGGTGATCGCTTTCAACTATGGCGCCAGAGACGAGATCGCCAGAGCCGTCGCAAAGCTCGCCCGTGATGTCGAATTGGGCGTCTTGAAAGCGTCGGACATCGACGCGGACATGATCAGCCAGAACCTCGATACGGTCGGCATTCCTGATCCCGACCTCATTATCCGAACAAGCGGTGAGGAACGGCTGTCGAACTTTCTGCTGTGGCAGGCCGCCTATTCGGAGCTGGTTTTCCTGCCGGACTACTGGCCGGATTTCGATCGAAATCTGTTTTTTGATGCATTGAAGGTTTTTGCATCCCGCGATCGCCGTTTTGGCGGTCTGTCGAGCAAGGCAGCCGCGGTGGTTGGTTGATGAGCAGCGAACTCAGGCTTCGGATCATCTCCGCCCTGATTCTGGCGGCGATCGTGCTGGGAGCAACCTGGACCGGCGGCTTTCCCTTTCGTCTCGTCGCCGCCGCCATGGCGGTTCTGATCTACTACGAGTGGTCGACAATTACCCGGCTCGAGGAGCGGGATTTTCACACCAATGCCTTCAGCTGGGTCGCTGTCCTGCTGATCGCCGTCAATATAGTCTTTGGAGAGAGGGATCTGGCAATCCCGCTGCTTGGCGGGTCCGTCATTACCGCCATTCTTCTGGTTCTGTGGCGCAAGGGTAGCTGGTGGTCGCCCGGCGGCATTGTTTATGCGGGACTGAGCGGCATCTCGCTTTCTGCAATCCGCGCCGACGATCAGGCCGGGTTCGTGGCGACGATCTTTATTTTCGCCGTCGTCTGGGCGACCGACATCCTCGCCTATTTCGTCGGCCGTGCGCTCAAAGGCCCCAAGTTGGCACCAAAGATATCACCGGGAAAAACCTGGTCCGGCGCGATCGGCGGCGCCATTGCCGGTGTTGTTGCGAGCTCGGCGGTAACCCTGGCCGTCTTTTCGCGACTGTCCTTCTGGACGGTCGCGATCGCCTTCGCGCTGTCGGTGGCGAGCCAGGTCGGGGACCTCTTCGAATCGTTCATCAAGCGCCGCTTCGGCGTCAAGGATTCCAGCCATCTCATTCCCGGCCACGGCGGCGTCATGGATCGGGTGGATGGCCTCGTTTTCGCCTGTTTCGCGGCGTTTCTGCTAACTCTTGTCTACACGGCCGCAACAGGCCATCTTGATATACCGGTGGCTGTTTTTCTTTTCGGGCTTTAGGAGCCTTGTCGCCGTCGCATTTGAAACGGAAACTTTGATGGCCATCCTCAGCTTCGTCACCGGCTATATCATCCCCTTCATTCTCGTCCTGTCGCTGCTCGTGTTCGTGCATGAGATGGGGCACTATCTGGTCGGACGTTGGTGCGGGATCAGATCGACCGCCTTCTCGGTCGGCTTCGGCCCCGAACTCCTCGGCTTCACCGATCGCCACGGTACACGCTGGAAGATTTCAGCGATTCCTCTCGGCGGGTACGTCAAATTTTACGGCGACGAGGATGTTGCGAGCCTGCCGGATGCCAGCGGCCTTGTCGGCATGACGGAAGAGGAGAAGGCGCAGACGCTGGCCGGCGCGAAACTGTGGAAAAGGGCGGCGACCGTAGCCGCCGGGCCGATCGCCAATTTCCTGCTGGCGATCGCGATCTTCGCCGTATTGTTCAGCGTCTACGGCAAAGTGATTGCCGATCCCGTCGTTGCCGAAGTTCAGCCAAACAGCGCGGCCCTGGCCGCCGGCGTTCAGCCGGGCGACCGGCTGGTGGCGCTGGATGGCGCGCGCATCAGGACCTTTGACGACGTACGGCGTTACGTCAGCATTCGTCCGGAAACGCCGATCGTCGTGACGGTCGATCGTAACGGTCAGGAAATCGATCTGCCGATGCTGCCGAAGCGTACGGAGATCACCGACCAGTTCGGCAACAAGGTCGAGCTGGGGCTGATCGGCATCGTCACCAACGAAGAGCGCGGCAAATTCCGGGTCGAGACCTTCAGCCCGCTGCAGGCGGTGGTCGAAGGCGTCAAGGAGACGGGCCATATTGTCACGGGCACGGTCCGCTATATCGGGAATCTCGTGACTGGCCGTATGAGAGCCGATCAATTGGGGGGGCCTGTGCGCGTTGCGCAGGCTTCCGGTCAGATGGCGACGCTCGGCTTTGCCGCGGTCGTACAGCTCGCAGCTGTTCTGTCCGTTTCGATCGGCCTTCTCAACCTGATGCCGGTTCCGGTTTTGGACGGTGGACATCTCGTTTTCTATGCAATAGAGGCGGTACGTGGCAAACCGCTGGGAGCCGGTGCGCAGGAAATTGCCTTTCGCATCGGTCTCGCTATGGTGCTCAGCCTGATGGTCTTCGCGACCTTCAACGACATCAGCAATCTTATTGGCTGATGCCCTTAAAATCGTTGAAGGAAACTGTTTATTCACCATGTTTGCAACTCTTGCGTGGCCATTGGGTCACGCCTGAGAAGGAAGTAAATAGAAATTAACGCGATACCTTGCTTGTAGGGCAAAAGAAGGTAAAACGACACACGTGGCCGGAGTCGGGCTCCACCCGCCGAGGGACAACGGGAAAAGGTAAGAATTGAAATGAAGGCTGGTTCAAGGTTTTTGAACGCAGTGTCGGCGTTTGCGCTGTCTGCTAGTGTTGTTGCCTCGGGTGCAGGTGTGCTGGTACTTGCTTCCGCACTTTCCGCCGAAGCGGCGGTGATCCGGAGCGTCCAGGTTCGCGGTGCCCAGCGCACGGGGGAAGAAGCCGTTCGTTCCAATCTGACCATTCGTCCTGGTGTCAGCTTTTCGAACAATGATATCGACGAGTCTGTGCGCAAGCTCTATGCGACCGGATATTTCTCCGATGTCCGCATCAGCGTTTCCGGCAGCGCGCTCGTCGTAACGGTGAACGAGAACCAGCTCGTCAATCAGGTGGTCTTCAACGGCAACCGCAAGATTACCGACGAAAAGCTGCAGGCGGTGGTTCAGACCCAGCCGCTCGGCCCCTACAGCGAAACCATGATCAATGCCGACATAGAGCGCCTGCGCGAAGCTTATCGCGCGATCGGCCGCAGCGATGTCGAGATCACGACGCAGACCGCTCCGGTCGGTCAGGGCCGCGTCAACCTGGCCTTTGTCGTCAACGAGGGCGATCGCACCAAGATCGCCGATATCAATTTCGTGGGCAATCAGGCCTATGGCGACGGTCGCTTGAAGTCCGTCATCATCACCAAGGAATCCAGCCCGCTGTCGTTCCTGACCCGCAAGGACGTCTACAGCGAGGACAAGCTGCGCGCCGACGAGGAAACGCTGCGCCAGTTCTATTACAATCACGGCTATCCCGACTTCCGCGTCATCTCTTCTGAAGCGGTTCTCGACGAGGCGAACAACAAGTACAACATCACCTTCACCGTGGAAGAAGGCCAGCGTTATAGCTACGGCGGCGTCGGCGTCGAATCGACAGTGGAAGGCGTTGGCAGCGAGGAGCTGCAGGGTCTGGTCGAGACGCGGGAAGGTCGTACCTATGACGCCCGCGAAGTCCAGAAGACCATGGAGGCGATCTCCAAGCGCGTCGCAGCGAAAGGTTATCCCTTCGCACGCGTGACGCCGCGTGGCGACCGCAACATGGAAACGCACACGATCGGTGTGACCTATCTCGTCGATCAGGGCGAGCGTGCCTATGTCGAGCGCATCGAAGTTCGCGGCAATACCCGCACCCGCGACTACGTCATCCGCCGCGAATTCGACTTCAGCGAAGGCGACGCATTCAATCAGGAAATGATTTCGCGCGCCAAGCGTCGTCTGGAGGCCCTTGGTTACTTCACCACGGTCAATATCTCGACCGCTCCGGGCAGCGCTCCGGACCGCGTGGTCGTCGTCGTTGATGTGGAAGACCAGTCGACCGGTTCGTTCGGTATCGGTGCCGGTTATTCCGCCGGCGGCGACGGGTTCATGCTGGAAGCCTCTATCGAGGAAAAGAACTTCCTCGGCCGCGGCCAGTTCATCCGCGTTGCTGTTGGTGGTGGTCTCGAAGAAGCTCGCAGCTACAACATCTCGTTCACGGAACCTTATTTCCTGGGTTACCGTCTCGCGGCAGGCTTCGATCTCTTCAAGAGCTCGACCTCTTCGAACGAATTTTATGACTATGACGAGCAGGGCGTCACTTTGCGTGTGACCGCGCCGATCACCGAGGATCTGGCGACGACCTTCCGTTATACCTACAAGGAAATCGAGTATAGCCCGGACGGCGATTGGGACGATCTCGGCGGCCCCGGTCCGGAAGATGACAATCTTTCTGCGCCTTATCGCGATCTTGTCGAAAAAGGCGATTTTATTCAGTCAACGATCTCGCAGACGTTGACCTACAACACGCTCGACAATCAAACGCTGGCGCGCGAAGGGATCTATGCGACCCTTACGCATGAATATGCCGGTCTTGGCGGAGACTCCGAGTTCTACAAGATCTCGGGCCGTGCACGTTACTTCCATCTTCTCTCCACGGAAGCCGACCTCATTGGCTCAGTTGCTGTTGGCGCGGGTCATGTCGTGGGAACGGGTAATGATCTGAATGTGTTCGACCAGTTCACCATCGGTGGCCGCCAGATCCGCGGCTTCGAGAATGACGGCATCGGACCGCGTATGCCGAACGGCGACGCGTTGGGCGGCACGACCTACTTTACCGCATCGGCTGAAATGTCCATGCCCATGCCGGTCTTCCCGGAGGACTTTGGTTTGCGGGCCGCCGTGTTTGCTGACGCCGGGACGCTTTACGGCAACGACGTAGGCAACAGTGCCGGTGCAGTTGGTACGGATATGTCCTGGCGCGCATCCGTGGGTGCGGGCGTGATGTGGGCTTCGCCGTTTGGCAACATTCGCTTTGACTATGCCGTTCCGGTCGTCAAGGAAGACTTTGACGAAACTCAGGAATTCCGCTTCAGCATGGCGAACCAGTTCTGATCGTTTCCGCCCGTCNNGACGGGCGGAAATCTGTTCCGGAGCTCTGGCTTTATGGACCAAAACGAATTCTTTCCGCCCCATGATGGCGTGAGCCTGCGCGAGCTGGCCGCCCGTCTTGGGGCCGAACTGCTGGATGAGAGCGCCGGTGGTCGACTGATCCGGTCGATCGCACCGGTAGCCCGGGCCGGCGAGGGGCAACTCAGCTATATTATTTCTCGCAAGAACCGTCATGAACTGGAAACATGTCACGCCTCCGCCATTCTCTGCGACGCGGCGATTAGACCGATTGTTCCGGACCACATTCCAGTCCTGCTTTCCAAGACGCCTTTGACGGCCTTTGCAATGGCCGGTGCTATTCTGCACCCGATTGCGATGCGACCGGCGCCAGTCACGTCCGCACCATCAGGTATTTCGCCTGCGGCCTATGTCGATCCGACGGCGATGCTCGAGCCGGGCGTCGAAGTCGAGCCCATGGCCGTGGTCGGAGCCCGAGCCGAGATCGGCAGCGGCACGCGGATCGGTGCGGGCAGCGTGATCGGTGCCGACGTCAAGATCGGCCGCGATTGCACCGTCGCGGCGGGTGCCAGCGTTCTTGCGGCGCTGATCGGCAACGGTGTCATTATCCATAATGGCGCGCGTATCGGCCAGGATGGTTTCGGCAATGCGCCAGGCCCCAAGGGCATGCTGAAGCTCGTTCAGATCGGACGCGTCATCATCCAGGACAATGTGGAGATCGGCGCCAACACCACGGTCGATCGCGGCGCGATGGATGACACGGTCATTGGCGAAGGCACAAAGATCGACAATCAGGTGCAGATTGCGCATAACGTCCGCATCGGTCGGCATTGCGGCATCGCGGCTGGCGTTGGTATTGCTGGATCTGCGAAGATCGGCAATGGCGTGTTGATCGGTGGCGCGGCGGCAATCAACGGGCATATCACCATTGGTGACGGCGTCCAGCTCGCTGCGTTTAGCGGCGTGATCGGTTCGGTGCCTCCCGGCGTTGTCTATGGCGGCATTCCCGCGCGGCCGATGAAGGATTTCCTCCGCGAAATGGCGGATAAAATGGCACAGTCGGACGAGCGCGCGAAGCGCAAAGGAGAGAAGAAAAATGACTGATGAGACCAAGCCGATGCTCGGCGCGGCCGATATTCAGGAAATCATGAAGCTGCTGCCGCATCGCTATCCGTTTCTTCTGGTCGACAAGATCGTTGAGATCGACGGTGACAATTCCGCGATCGGCATCAAGAACGTGACCGCCAGCGAGCCGCATTTCACCGGCCATTTCCCCGATCGGCCGATCATGCCGGGCGTGCTCCTGGTCGAGGGCATGGCCCAGACGGCCGGCGCGATCTGCGCGCGCAAGGAAGGCGAGGGCGGCAATCTCGTGTATTTCATGACGATCGACAACGCCCGCTTCCGCAAGCCGGTGATACCGGGAGATCGGGTGGAATATCATGTCACGAAGCAGAAGCAGCGTGGCAATATCTGGAAGTTTCATTGCGACGCCAAGGTCGACGGCGCACTCGTCGCAGAGGCTGATATCGGCGCGATGATCGTGCGTAAGGACGCGGAATGAGCAAGATTGCTGCCAGCGCGCGGATACACCCTCTTGCTGTTGTCGAGGACGGCGCCGAGATCGGCGAGAATGTCGTTGTCGGCCCGTTTTCGCATGTGGGATCGCGCGTGGTACTGATGGATGGTGTCGAACTATCCTCGCACGCCGTGGTAACGGGGAATACGCAGATCGGTCGCAATTGTCGTATTTTCCCGATGGCTGTGATCGGTGGTGTGTCGCAGAGCCTTCACGAGGCGGGAGAGGACTCCTCGCTCGTCGTCGGCGATAATTGCACGATGCGCGAAGGCGTGACCATGAACTGCGGCACGGTCGGCGGTGGCGGCAAGACCGTCGTCGGCAGCAATTGCCTCTTCCTTGCCAATTCGCACGTGGCGCATGATTGTCAGCTCGGCAGCGACATCATCATGTCGAACAATGTCATGCTGGCAGGCCACGTTCATGTGGGAGACAAAGCAATCCTCGGCGGCGGCTGCGCCGTGCATCAGTTTACCCGCATCGGCCGCCAGGCGTTTATCGGTGGGCTTTCGGCCGTCAATTACGACGTCATTCCTTATGGCATGCTGAACGGCAATCCGGGGATCCTGGGGGGGCTGAACGTCGTTGGCATGACACGCTCGGGAGTGGAGCGCGCGACGATCCATACCGTACGCCGTGCCTACAAGCAGATATTTGAAGGCGCAGGGAATGTCCGCAACAATGCAGCGGCAATCCGCGACGACTACGCCGATTGCAAGGAAGTGATGGAGATCCTCGATTTCATCGCTGCTGACAGCGAGCGCGCACTTTCTTCCCCCTTCCGCAGCAAGAGCTGAGCGGCCGTGCCCGGCCTCCCGAGCCTTGCGCCGAAGGGCCGGCTGGCGATCATCGCCGGGAAGGGCTTCTTGCCCCTTTATGTGGCGAAAGCCGCCCAGGCGGCCGGTGAAGCACCTCTGATCGTAGCGCTTGCAAACGAATCCGATCAGAGCTTCGATGGCTTCCAATCGGCTTCCGTCGGCGTCGGCGATCTTTCCGCCATCGAACGCCTGTTTCGCGACAACGGCATCACCCGTGTCATCCTGTCCGGCGGTGTCGCCCGAAGGCCCGACTGGCGCGACATCCATCCCACCTTCCGCACCATCCTGAAAGTCCCCTCGGTCGTCCGCACCCTTCTGTCCGGCGGCGACGATTCGGTGCTGCAGATGGTCATCAAGCTCATCGAGGCGATGGGCTGCGAGGTGCTGGGCGCCCACGACATCGTGCCCGGCCTGCTTGCGAAGACCGGACCGCTCGGCGCCCACGCGCCGTCCGACGATGACCGCCGTGATATCGATCGGGCGTCCGAAGCCGCCAAGCGTCTCGGTGAACTCGATATCGGCCAGGGCGCGGTCAGCGTCGGCGGGCGCGTCGTGGCTTTGGAAGGCGTCGAGGGTACGGACCGGATGCTGGAGAGGGTGACGGCATTGCGCGCCGAGGGCCGCATCTCCGCCCGCCGCAAAGGCGTCCTCGTCAAGCTCTGCAAACCACAGCAGGATATGCGTGCCGATCTGCCGACGATCGGGCCGTCGACCATCGAAAACGCCATTCACGCCGGGCTCGCGGGCATCGCCGTGGAGGCGGGCCGCGCGTTGGTGCTGGATGAAGCGAAGATGATTGCCGCCGCCGACGCCGCCGGTCTTTTCGTCTGCGGTATCGATCCCGGCTTGCCGCAAGGAGGATTGTGATGGTCAAGGCCTTGAAGGTCGGCGTCGTTGCCGGTGAAGTCTCCGGCGATCTCCTGGGCGGCGATCTGATCGCGGCCCTTAAGGCGGCCCATGAGGGGCCTGTCGAATTGGTGGGTGTCGGTGGCGACGCGCTGGCAGCGCAGGGGCTTGCCTCGCTTTTCGATTTTTCCGAGCTGTCGATCATGGGGCTGACCCAGGTGCTTGCCCGCCTGCCGAACCTGATCAAGCGGATCAATCAGACCGCCAATGCGATCATCGCAACCAAGCCGGATGTGCTTGTCATCATCGACAGTCCTGATTTCACCCATCGCGTCGCCAAGAAGGTCCGCGCCGCTTCGCCCGACCTGCCGATCGTCAATTACGTCTGCCCGAGCGTCTGGGCCTGGAAGGAATACCGGGCAACCGCCATGCTTGCCTATGTGGACCACGTTCTGGCCGTCCTGCCGTTCGAGCCGGACGCGATGAAGAGGCTCGGCGGGCCGGAAACCACTTTCGTCGGCCACCGCCTGACGGACGATCCGGCGCTGCTCCGCGTTCGGAGCATCCGTGCGGAACGCCCGGTGAAGTGGAAGGGAGAGGAGAAGACCATCCTGCTTCTGCCCGGTTCGCGCTCTGCCGAGATAAAGGCGCTTCTGCCGGTTTTTGGGGAAGCCGCACGTGAATTCGTCTCCCGCAATGGCCCTACGCGTTTCCTGTTGCCAACGGTGCCGCGACAGGAAGGATTGGTACGCGAGATCGCCGCGGCTTTGCCGATCAAGCCGGAGATCACCGTGGATGCGGATAGCAAGTGGACCGCCTTCGCCGAGGCAGACGCCGCAATCGCCGCATCCGGGACCGTGATCCTTGAGCTTGGCCTGTCGAACGTGCCGGTCGTATCCGCCTACAAGGCCGATTGGCTGATTACCTTGATGTCGAAGCGCATCAGGATCTGGTCGGGCGCGCTGCCCAATCTGATCGCCGATTATCCTGTGGTTCCGGAGTATATAAACGACGTCGTGCGCCCCGGCAGTCTATGCCGCTGGGCCGAGCGCCTCTCCTCGGATACCGCCCAGCGGCAGGCGATGATGGAGGGTTTCGATCTCACCTGGCAGCGCCTGCAGGTGCCGGTACCACCCGGTGAAGCCGCAGCCGGCATCGTCCTCCAGGTTCTGGACACGAAAAAACCCGGTCATCGCTGACCGGGTTTTTTGTTGACGCGACGTCTGGATCAGCGTTTGGAAACCGGCACGTAGTCACGCTGCGGTTCGCCGGTATAGAGCTGGCGCGGACGGCCGATGCGCTGTTCCGGATCTTCGATCATTTCTGCCCACTGGGCGATCCAGCCGACGGTGCGGGCGAGAGCGAAGAGCACGGTGAACATCGTGGTGGGGAAGCCCATCGCCTTCAGCGTGATGCCCGAGTAGAAGTCGATATTCGGATAAAGCTTCTTCTCGATGAAGTATTCGTCGGTGAGCGCGATGCGCTCCAGCTCCATGGCGACCTGCAGCAGCGGGTCGTCCTTGTGGCCGAGTTCGCCGAGAACCTCGTGCGTCGTCTTCTGCATGATCTTGGCGCGCGGATCGTAGTTCTTGTAGACGCGGTGGCCGAAGCCCATCAGGCGGAAGGGGTCGCTCTTGTCCTTCGCGCGGGCAATGTATTCCGGAATGCGGTCGACCGAGCCGATTTCCGTCAGCATGTTGAGCGCTGCCTCGTTGGCACCGCCATGCGCCGGACCCCAGAGGCAGGCAATGCCGGCCGCGATGCAGGCGAACGGATTGGCGCCGGAGGAGCCGGCGAGACGGACCGTCGAGGTCGATGCATTCTGCTCGTGATCGGCGTGCAGGATGAAGATACGGTCCATGGCGCGCGAAAGCACCGGGTTGACCACATATTCCTCGCAGGGCACTGCAAAGCACATGCGCAGGAAGTTGGACGCATAATCCAGATTGTTCTGAGGATAAACGAACGGCTGGCCGATGTGGTATTTATAGGCCATCGCAGCAAGCGTCGGCATTTTGGCAATCATCCGCAGGCTCGCGACCATGCGCTGGTGCGGATCGGTGATGTCCGTGGAGTCGTGATAGAAAGCAGAGAGCGCGCCGACGCAGCCGCACATGACGGCCATCGGATGCGCGTCGCGGCGGAAGCCGGTAAAGAAGCGGCTCATCTGCTCATGGACCATCGTGTGATGGGTGACGCGGTAGTCGAAGTCCTTTTTCTGGGCAGCTGTCGGCAATTCGCCGTAGAGCAGCAGATAGCAGGTCTCCAGGAAGTCGCCATGCTCAGCGAGCTGCTCGATCGGATAGCCGCGATGCAGAAGAATGCCCGCGTCGCCGTCGATATAGGTGATCTTGGACTCGCAGGATGCCGTGGAGGTGAAGCCCGGATCGTAAGTAAAGGCACCGGTCTGCTTGTAGAGCGAGCCGATGTCGATCACATCAGGACCGATCGAGCCGGACTTTACCGGCAGGTCGACGTGCTTGTCGCCGAGTGCCATATTTGCGCTTTTACCCGTCATGCTGATCCTCCAACCTTTTGGCGGCGTGGCGCCCAAAAAGCACCACAAGAATTAAGCGTTCCCTGCCTTGCTATATGATCCGAAAGCTCATGCCAAGCAGTCCTTGGTAGCATTTTGTGCAGCGCGGCAGAATATGAGGCAGCACCACATAATTGGGCATCCAACTTCCTGGTGCAACCCAACCGAGCTCTTTGGGATTGCTTGGCTTTTGCCGCCAGTTGACGACGCCCGAGGAAACGCGCAGGTTGTATTATCGCTCAGTCGGGGCAAATTGGGTCGAGCGTTTCATGTCGGAAGACACAGCGTTTCCAAAGTTGGTGGGGAGCAGGGGGGCGATCTTCCGGCAGGCTCCCGCTTTGCCGGATGCGGGCGTATCCGGACCTCGTGTCCTGGAACCCTTTTCGGAACGTCGCCCGCGTCTGGAGAAACGCTCGGCGACGTATACCCGCGGCCATTCGCTGTCGCGCTGGGTCCGCCGGCTGCGCCTCAGCATTCCCCGCATGTTGGAGGAGGAGGCGGCGCACGGACACGCCTTTCTTTTCGTCCCCGTCTTGGTCGGAGCCGGGGCTGCGGTCTGGTTCTCGCTGCATGACACGCCCCCGTTCTGGCCAATCTTCGTGGCCTTCCTTGTCTGCCTGATGCTGGCAGTCGCCACGCGTCATACCTCCGGCGTCTTGCGCATTTTTCCTCCCGCTGCCGCACTTTTTCTTGGCGGGCTGATGCTTGCTGAACTCGAGACCTGGCGCCGGGGCACCGTTATTCTCGATTCCCCTGTCACGACCGAATTGACAGGCGTGGTCGAAAGGCGGGAGGTCGATGCCCGCGGGCGGTGGCGTTATATCGTACGCGTCGAGCGTACCTCCGATCCTGAAATCAGGCGCCCGCCGGAGCGGGTGTCGCTGCTTGCGCGGGCGCGCCATGAGGCAGTGCAGACGTCGGATACGATCAGCGGCAGGGTCCGTTTATCGCCTCCATCCGGACCGGCGCTTCCGGGCCTCAATGACTTCGCCTTCTCTTCCTACTACGACGGGATCGGCGCCGTAGGTTTCTTTTACGGAGCCCCCAAGAGCGGCGGCAACTCAGGACTGCCGAATGGGTGGCTTTCGGATGCCGAGCGCCGCCTCTTCGATCTGCGCAGCATGATCGCCAGCCATATCCGCGCGACAGTGCCCGGCGACGCAGGCGCTTTCGCTGCGGCGATCATCACCGACGAGCGGAGGGCGATTTCCGAGGAGACCGTCGAAGCGCTCAGACTTTCAGGCCTTGCCCATATCGTCGCGATCTCCGGGCTCAATATGGCGCTTGCCGCGGGCATCTTCTTCGTCGGCGTGCGCACGGTGCTCTCGCTGTTCACTCCACTTGCCCAGGCTTTCCCGGTGAAGAAGCTCGCGGCCTTGGGCGCTCTCCTCATGGCGACCGCGTATTATCTTATTTCCGGCTTTGGCGTCTCCGCCGAAAGAGCCTATATCATGATGGCGGTGATGCTCGTCGCGGTCCTCTTCGACCGGCCGTCCATCAGCCTGCGCAATGTCGCGCTCTCCGCATTGATCATTATTGCCGTATCTCCCTCGGAAATCCTCGGCCCCAGCTTCCAGATGTCCTTCGCAGCCACCGCTGCGCTGGTCGCCGGTTACGCACTTTGGAAACATCGCTCGGACAAGCGTGATCCGGAGCGCCTGCCGTTCCGTCACCCCGTGATCATGCCGATGCTGGCCGTCTGGAATTTCACCGCCGGCATTTTCGTCACTTCCTTGATTGGCGGCATCTCGACGGCGATTTTTTCGATCGAGCATTTCCACCGCATCGCGACCTATGGCTTGGCCGCCAATCTCGCCGCCATGCCGGTCATTTCCTTCGTCGTCATGCCGTCGGGATTGATCGGCATGCTGCTGATGCCCTTCGGGCTCGATGCGCCGTTCCTGAAGCTCATGGGTCTCGGCCTGGAAGCCGTGATCGCGATCGCCAGGCATGTGGCGGCCTGGGGCGGGGACGTCGGCATCGGCCGCCAGCATCCCTGGTTCCTCGTGGTCGCAACGGCGGGTTTCCTTCTGCTGACGCTGCTGAGAACCCGGTTGAGATATCTCGGTATTCCTCTTCTCGCAGCCGGATTGCTGCTGTCATGGCAGGAGCGGTCAAAACCTATTCCGGATATTCTGATCTCGGACGATGGAACCATGATTGCCCTGAAGGGTAATAACGGCATCGCCACCAACCGCAGCCGTCCTCCGGACTTTGTCTATGATCAATGGCGGCGGGCGCTTCTGCTTGGAGACCCGGTGAAACCGGAGTTGCTGCCCGCGAAAGACAAGTCTCCGGTCGGAGACAAATTGCAGGGAGGAAAATCTGGAGGAGAGCCGCCCGCCTCGAACAGCTCCGGTACGCGCGATGAGTTGACGAAGGAAGAGGAAGAGACGGCAAGCCGCCAGATGAGGGAGGCGCCTTCCGGGCGGTTCATCTGCACGCCGCGAGCCTGGTGCGCATCAAAAACCGCCGAAGGCGTGCCGGTCGTTCATGTGGAGGACGGTCGTTATGCCGGCGCTGCCTGCGACGCCGCGCGTATCATCGTCGCTCCACGTGCCCGATTTGACCGTTGCCGCTCCGGAGCCCTGATGATCAACGGCAAAGCGCTCAGGACCGCGGGGGCGCTCGAATTGTTTCTGGACGATTCCCCCGACATCAGCCGCTGGCGGCTTCAAGCAGCGCTCCTTGGTGAGGACCGCCCGTGGACCCGCCATCGCCATTACGATTGGCGACGTCAGATCTTCGATTCGTCCCTGCCGGAACCGCTCGGCAAGCTGGTCAGTGATAGCGGCGGATGAGGCCGACGAGCTTGCCCTGGATCTTGACCCGATCCGGCGGGAAGATGCGCGTCTCATAAGCCGGATTTGCCGCTTCGAGCGCGATCGATGCCCCACGGCGACGGAAGCGCTTGAGTGTCGCTTCCTCCTCGTCCACCAAGGCGACGATGATATCGCCCGGATTTGCCGTAGTGCCGTTTCGGATGATCACAGTATCGCCGTCGAGAATGCCGGCCTCGATCATCGAATCGCCTTTGACCTCGAGCGCATAATGCTCGCCGGATCCGAGCATTTCGGCGGGAACGGCAATATCATGCGTATTGTTCTGGATGGCGGATATTGGAACACCGGCGGCGATCCGGCCCATCACGGGAACCGTGGTCGAATTGGAGCTGTCGTCGTTGGCGGCCGGCTTCGCGGGGGCGGCGGCCGGTTGCGGCTTGCCAAGGCTGCCCTCTATGACGCTCGGCGAAAAGCCGCGGCGTGGCTGAAGGCTGGGCGCATAGGCTTCCGGCAACTTGATGACTTCCAGCGCGCGCGCCCTGTTTGGCAGGCGGCGAATGAAGCCGCGTTCCTCGAGCGCGGTGATCAGCCGGTGGATGCCCGACTTCGACGCGAGGTCGAGGGCATCCTTCATTTCGTCGAAGGAGGGCGGTACGCCGGATTCCTTCATGCGTTCGTGAATGAACAGAAGCAATTCCTGCTGTTTGCGCGTGAGCATCGTAGGCACCCTCAAGAGTCGGAAACAAATCAAGAACGGACACTATATGTTCCATATGTGTTCCGCAAGTCCCTAAATTTTCGTGAAGTATGATGATTTTTTCTTCATAGATGTCTGTAACATATCTCTTGCGTTACCACTTGCGCGCGGCGTGCCCGCTGCCATTTTAGCTTCGCGATTCTGAAATTCCTGGGGGCCCAGCTTGAACGCAAGATCGATCGATCATCTCGTACTGCCGGTGGCGGACCTTGCGTTCGCGCGTTCGCGGCTCACCGATCTCGGATTTACTGTTGCGCCGGATGCGTTTCACCCTTTCGGCACTGCCAATGCTTGCGTGTTTTTCTCTGACGGCATCTATCTGGAGCCGCTGGCGATCGACAACCGTCGCCACGCGAGCGCTGCTGCGAAGCGGGGCAATGTCTTCACCGCGCGTGATCTCGCCTTTCGCAAGGGCCGTAATAAGCAGGGATTTTCGGCGCTGGTCGTCGCATCGCAGGATGTCGCCGCCGATCATGCCCGCTTCAGGCTGCGCGGAATTTCCGCCGGCGACATTCTGGAGTTTTCGCGCACGGTGACGATGCCCGGCGGTTCCGAGACCGAGGCAAGTTTCCGGTTGGCGTTTGCGGGCGATGACCGGGCGCCCGATTTCTTCCTGTTTTCCGTTCAGCGCCTTGCTCCGCTGCCGTCCGACCGAGGCGAACTGGAGCGACATGCCAACACGGTTATCGGCCTGAGCGAGATCATCTTGTCTGCTCCGGCGCCGTCCGACTTCGCTCCTTTGGTCGAGGAGGTGGTGATGGCGCGGGGGGAGGCGGAGCCCGGTTTTCTAAAGCTGGCCGCCGCAAATGCTCGCATCCGAATCTTGGGAAATGAGGATCTGGAGGCGGAATTCGCGCTACCGCCGGTCGCTGGTGCCGATGGCTTGCATGGCCGCGCGATCATCTTCAAGACGGCCGATCTTGCCGTGACAGAGATCATCCTTGCTGCTAATGACGTGGCATTCGTCCGTCGCGAAGGCCGTGTCCTGGTCTCGGCGGCCCCCGGCCAAGGTGTTTTGTTCGGCTTCGAGGAATAGATTTATGGAAGTTTCTGCCAATCCGCGCGTCCTGGTCGGCGAAGGGGACGGTCAGGTGGTTTTCGCGCAGGATGCGCGCCTGTCGCTGATCGCAGGTCCCTGCCAGATGGAAAGCCGCGACCACGCCTTCATGATCGCCGGCACGCTGAAGGAACTCTGCGGCAAGCTCGGCATCGGCCTCGTCTACAAGTCCTCCTTCGACAAGGCAAACCGCACCTCGATCTCCGGCAAGCGCGGCATCGGGCTGGAAAACGCGATGGAAATCTTTGCCGATCTGAAGAAGGAGTTCGGTTTCCCCGTCCTGACCGACATCCACACCGAAGAACAATGCGCGATGGTCGCTGGGACCGTGGATATCCTGCAGATCCCCGCCTTTCTCAGCCGTCAGACGGACCTCTTGATCGCCGCCGCCAAGACCGGCCGCGTCATCAACGTCAAGAAGGGCCAGTTCCTCGCCCCCTGGGACATGAAGAATGTCCTGGCCAAGTTCACCGCGAGCGGCAATCCGAACGTGCTGCTCTGCGAGCGCGGCGCGTCTTTCGGTTATAACGCGCTTGTTTCGGACATGCGGTCGCTGCCGATCATGGCGGCCCTGGGCTCGCCGGTTGTGTTCGATGCCACCCATTCGGTCCAGCAGCCGGGCGGGCAGGGCGGTTCAAGCGGCGGCCAGCGCGAGTTCGTGGAAACGCTGGCACGCGCCGCCGTTGCGGTCGGCGTTGCAGGGGTCTTTATCGAGACCCACGAGGATCCCGACAATGCCCCGTCCGATGGCCCCAACATGGTACACCTGAAGGACATGCCGCGGCTGCTCGAAAAGCTTCTCGCCTTCGACGCCATCGCAAAGGCCGCCTGAGAAGGCCCTCAGCCGGCGAATTTCAAGCCCGTCGCCGGCCGGTGACTTCCGGCCGTCGCAGACGTGAGCTTGAAGCGCGATAGAAGGCGGTTGAGCTTGGCCGCCTCCTCGCCGAGTTCATGGCATGCAGCACTTGTCTCCTCCACCATCGCAGCGTTCTGCTGCGTCACCGTGTCCATGCGGTTGATCGCCGTATTGACCTCCTGGAGCGCCGTCGACTGCTCCGAGGAAGCGCGCATGATCGAGCCGATGAGCTCGGTGACCTTGGCGACCTGGCCGTCGATGTCGCCCAGCGCCTCGCCCGTGCGGTTCACCAGCGAAACCCCGGCTGCCACCTGGTTCGCGGAGGTTTCGATCAACCGCTTGATTTCGTGGGCGAGATTTGCCGGCCTCGCCGGCACGGGCCGCCTCGACGCCGGCATTGAGGGCCAGCAGATTCGTCTGAAACGCGATCTCGTCGATCACGTTGATGATGCTGCTGATCTGGGCGGAGGAGGTCTCGATCTGCTCCATCGCCAGCACCGCCTCGCGCACCACTCCCGCAGAATGGGCCGCACCCTGCTGGGCGGCAGTCATCATGGTATTCGCCTCCTGCGCCCTCGCGGTCGCGTTTCTCATGGTGACGGTGATCTGATCGAGCGCCGAGGCTGCCTGCTCAAGCGAAGCTGCCTGATGTTCGGTGCGCTGCGCCAGGTCGTCGGTGCCGTTGGCGATCGCGCCGGAACCCGTCCGTACCGTCTCCGTCACGCCTGAGATTTCCTGCATGACGGAATAAAGTGTGCGGATGCTGGAGTTGAACTCCTCCCGCAACTCCTCATAGGCCTCCTGGAATGGATGGTTGATCTGCACTGTCAGGTCGCCGTGCGACAGGCGGGAGAGACCCGCCCGCAGGTGCGAAATGACGGTCTCTCTTTCGGCCTCTTCGGTCGCCTTGTCCTTCGCGAGCGCCAGGTCCCGTTCGGCCTGCGCTTGCCGATCGGCTTCCTGCCGCAGGCGGATATTGTCGCGCTCCTGCCCGGATTGTCGGAAGACGGTGACGGCATGCGCCATTTCCCCGATTTCGTCCTCGCGGCGACTGAACGGCACCTCCCGGGAGTAATCGCCGCCCGCCAGCACGGTCATATAATCGCGCATCACGGAGAGGGGCACAATGGCGCGACGGCGAAAGAGATAGAGCCCGCCAACAAGCAGAAGCAGGGAGGTCGCAGCCGCGGCAAGCGTGATCGAGGAGAGAAGCTTGGTCTGCTCGGTCGCATCCTTTTCCGCCTCCGCGAGGAAGGCATTCGCCATCTCCACGAGTTGGTTGACCGCCGCCTCGTGCACATGAAACTGCGTGGCAAGCTTTTCGAAGGCGGCGCCGATGGCGGGGGTATTGCCGGCGAGGATTGCAGGCGACAGCTCGTCCTTCATCGTCTTCCAGAAGTCGTCACCCTTCACAAGCACGTCAGCGAGAAGCTTCTGCTTGAGGTCGGCGCTGAGTGCCGTTTCCTGCCAATATTTCCGGCGGTCCTCATAGGCCGGCTTCAGGACGGCCGCGATACGTTCGAGATTGGGTTTGGCAGCAGCCGGTCGCTGGACCGCTTCGAGCGCCAGCATGTAGCTTTCCACGAGATAGAGAGGTGGCGGCAGGATATCGGCGACGAGGTCCTTGCCGTAGATGATCTGCCGGTAGACCTCGCCGTTGACGCGAAGCTTGTTGAATGCGTGGTTCTGAATGCCGATCGAAATGATAAGTCCAGTAGTGACCACCCCGGCAAAGATTGCCAGGCTGCGTGCGATATTGAGTTTCATCGTTGCTCCCCCACAGAGCCCCTCTGGGCGGACAATCCGCCGGTGTGAATGAAATACCTTCAACTAAATCGAGACGAGGGCGGCTTCGTGTGCGGCGTGCCTTACCGGCTTATACTTGCCTCATCTTCCGTTAACCGTAAAATACAATGGTTAATTCCGAGATAAGCTCGACTTTTGCAAGGCTGCGACTCTTCGGCCAGACGCCTTCAAAACCGTGACATATTCTTCCGATACCGCTCTTTCGCTCGGGGCCAGTCGGCGGATTGTATTTTGCACGCCTTCCATTAAGACAGGTTCCCACCAAACCACCACAGCAGGAAGAGCCATGACCGCCATCACCGATATCATCGCCCGTGAAATCCTCGACAGCCGCGGCAACCCCACCGTCGAAGTGGATGTCCATCTTGAAGATGGTTCGATGGGCCGCGCCGCCGTTCCGTCCGGCGCTTCTACCGGCGCGCACGAAGCGGTCGAGCTGCGCGATGGCGGAAAGCGTTATCACGGCAAGGGTGTCGAAAAGGCAGTTGAAGCCGTCAATACCGAAATCTTCGACGCGATCGGCGGCTTCGATGCCGAGAGCCAGATCCATATCGACAAGACGATGATCGCCCTCGATGGAACGCCGAACAAGTCGCGTCTCGGTGCCAACGCCATCCTCGGCGTATCGCTCGCTGTCGCCAAGGCAGCGGCCGAAACGACCGGCTTGCCGCTCTATCGCTATGTCGGCGGCCCGAACGCGCACGTGCTTCCTGTGCCGATGATGAACATCATCAACGGCGGCGCGCATGCCGACAACCCGATCGACTTCCAGGAATTCATGATCATGCCGGTCGGTGCCGATACCCTGCGTGACGCCGTGCGGATGGGTTCGGAAATCTTCCACGTTCTCAAGAAGGAACTTGCGGCCCAGGGCCACAATACGAACGTCGGTGACGAAGGCGGCTTTGCCCCGGGCCTCAAAAGCGCTCCGGAAGCTCTCGACTTCATCATGAAGTCGGTCGAAAAGGCAGGATACAAGCCGGGCGACGACGTCTGCCTCGCCCTCGACTGCGCCTCGACGGAATTCTTCAAGAACGGCAAATACGAGATGGAAGGCGAGGGCCGCACGCTGGAGCCGGAAGCCATGGCGGATTACCTTGCCGAGCTTGCGGCGAAGTACCCGATCATCTCGATCGAAGACGGCATGGCCGAAGACGATTGGGATGGCTGGAAGTACCTGACAGACAAGATCGGCTCCAGCGTCCAGCTCGTCGGCGACGATCTTTTCGTCACCAATTCCGCGCGCCTTCGCGACGGCATCAAGATGGGCGTGGCGAATTCCATCCTCGTGAAGGTCAATCAGATCGGCTCGCTGTCGGAAACGCTGGATGCGGTCGAAACGGCGCATAAGGCAAACTACACCGCCGTCATGTCGCATCGCTCCGGCGAGACGGAAGATTCGACGATTGCGGATCTTGCCGTCGCCACCAATTGCGGTCAGATCAAAACCGGCTCGCTTTCGCGTTCGGATCGCCTTGCCAAATACAACCAGCTTATCCGCATCGAGGAAATGCTGGGCCCGCAGGCGGCCTATGCCGGCCGCTCCGTCCTCAAGGTCTGAGCCTGCCCAATTATTTACGGTGACTATGAAAGCCCGCGCCGAAAGCGCGGGCTTTTGCGTCGCGGTATTGGAAACGATTGCTTAAGCAAGTTCTGCGAATTTTACCTTCTGTTCCGGATCGTTCGCTGATCCGGCGAATGTAGCAGGGCGTTGAACGGCATGTGGACCAAGCATCATAAAAAAAGGAAATTTGGCCGCCTCGTTCTTCCCGCCATCACCATCGCCTTTCTTTCCTACTTCGGCTATCATTCGGTACATGGCGATCTGGGGCTGATCGCCACGGAGGAATTCGAACGTCAGCGGCAAGCTCGTGCGGAGGAACTCGGCAAGCTGACCGCAAGGCGTGAAGCACTCGAGCGGCAAGTTCGGCTGATGAGTGATGGTTCGCTGGAGAAGGATATGCTGGACGAGATCGCGCGTTATCAGCTCAATGTTTCGCGCCCTGACGAAATCGTCATCTTCGACAGCTACTTCTGAATTAACCTGAAATCAGTTAACTTTACCATTCGTCAATCTTTTCAATGGGTTGTACGGAATGTGAGCCATGCATTTATGGCATTGCTGGGGCGCGGTTTCTTCCCTATGGTACGCCCCGAAACCAGAATGGGATTCCGGCGATGCAAGCCTCGGCGTCTGTTCCATTCTAAAACGCAGCACACAGGGAGGGATGAATGGCGCCGACTAAAACCGCGTCTGTATCCGGCCGCAAGCCCGCGGCAAGGTCTGCTACCAAAACCAGCTCCAAGCCAGTCAAAAAAGATTTCAACGGCGGCACTTTCGCCGAATTCAACAAGGACCAGGAGCTTACCGCGTATCGCGATATGCTGCTGATCCGCCGTTTCGAGGAAAAGGCCGGCCAGCTTTACGGCATGGGCTTCATCGGCGGTTTCTGTCACCTCTATATCGGCCAGGAAGCTGTCGTCGTCGGCATGCAGATGGCGCTGAAGGAAGGCGATCAGGTCATCACCGGTTATCGCGACCACGGGCACATGCTGGCGACCGGGATGAGCGCGCGCGGTGTCATGGCGGAGCTGACGGGTCGTCGGGGCGGCTATTCCAAGGGGAAGGGCGGCTCCATGCACATGTTCTCCAAGGAAAAGCAGTTCTACGGCGGTCACGGCATCGTCGGCGCGCAGGTGTCGCTCGGCACCGGTCTCGCCTTCGCCAACAAATATCGCGGCAACGACAATGTCTCGACCGCCTATTTCGGCGATGGTGCGGCCAACCAGGGGCAGGTCTATGAAAGCTTCAACATGGCCAATCTGTGGAAGCTGCCGGTCGTCTACGTGATCGAGAACAACCGCTACGCCATGGGGACCTCCGTTGCCCGCGCCTCGGCCCAGACCGATTTCTCGCAGCGCGGCGCCTCCTTCGGCATTCCGGGCTTCCAGGTGGATGGCATGGATGTGCGCGCCGTCAAGGCTGCGGCGGATGAGGCAGTCGCCCATTGCCGTGCCGGCAAGGGTCCGATCATCCTCGAAATGCTGACCTACCGCTATCGTGGTCACTCGATGTCCGACCCGGCGAAGTATCGCTCCAAGGACGAGGTGCAGAAGATGCGCTCCGAGCATGATCCGATCGAGCAGGTGCGGGCCCGCCTTCTCGAAAAGGGCTGGGCCACCGAGGACGAACTGAAGGCGATCGACAAGGACGTCCGCGACATCGTCGCCGACTCGGCCGATTTCGCCCAGGCCGATCCGGAGCCGGACGTTTCCGAGCTCTACACCGACATTCTGCTCTGATCGAGGGGAGGGAACTTCATGCCTATCGACATCCTTATGCCCGCCCTTTCCCCGACCATGGAGGAAGGCACGCTCAGCAAATGGCTGAAACAGGAAGGTGACAAGGTCACCTCCGGCGACGTGATCGCCGAAATCGAGACCGACAAGGCGACCATGGAAGTGGAAGCCGTCGATGAAGGCGTGATCGGCAAGCTGTTGGTCCCGGCCGGCACCGAAAACGTCAAGGTCAATACCAAGATTGCCGTGCTGCTTGCCGAAGGCGAAAGCGCCGATTCCATCGGTTCTTCCGCGCCGTCCGCGCCGAAGGCCGATGCGGACACGCCTGCTGCGACGTCCGATGCTGCCGGCGGCAAGGCTCGTCAATCGGCCGAAGAGCCGACTGCCGCGTCTGACAGCAAGGTCCCGGCCCAGCCAAAGCTGGACGTTGCCTCCGATCCGGACATTCCGGCCGGCACCGAAATGGTGACGATGACGGTACGTGAAGCGCTGCGCGACGCGATGGCCGAAGAAATGCGCCGTGACGAAGACGTCTTCGTGATGGGTGAAGAAGTCGCCGAATATCAGGGCGCCTACAAGATCACTCAAGGTCTCCTGCAGGAGTTCGGTCCGCGCCGCGTAGTGGACACTCCGATCACCGAACACGGCTTTGCCGGTGTCGGCGTCGGTGCGGCTATGGCCGGTCTGAAGCCGATCGTCGAGTTCATGACCTTCAACTTCGCCATGCAGGCGATCGACCACATCATCAACTCCGCCGCCAAGACGCTTTACATGTCCGGCGGCCAGATGGGCGCACCGATCGTCTTCCGTGGCCCGAACGGCGCGGCCGCCCGTGTCGCGGCCCAGCACAGCCAGGATTACGCCGCCTGGTACAGCCAGATCCCGGGTCTCAAGGTCGTAATGCCCTACACGGCTGCCGACGCCAAAGGCTTGTTGAAGGCTGCCATCCGCGATCCGAACCCGGTCATCTTCCTGGAAAACGAAATCCTCTACGGCCATTCCTTCGAAGTGCCGAAGCTCGATGACTTCGTTCTGCCGATCGGCAAGGCTCGCATCCACAAGACCGGCAACGACGTAACCATCGTCTCCTGGGGCATCGGCATGACCTACTCGGTCAAGGCGATTGCGGAATTGGAGAAGGAAGGCATCGACGTCGAGCTGATCGACCTCAGGACCATCCGCCCGATGGACCTGCCGACGGTCATCGAATCGGTCAAGAAGACCGGCCGCCTCGTTACCGTGGAAGAGGGTTATCCGCAGTCGTCCGTCGGTACCGAGATCGCCACCCGCGTCATGCAACAGGCCTTCGATTATCTCGATGCGCCGATCCTGACGATCGCCGGCAAGGACGTTCCGATGCCTTACGCGGCGAACCTGGAAAAGCTCGCTCTGCCGAATGTCGGCGAAGTCGTCCAGGCGGTCAAAACCGTCTGCTACAAATAAGGGGAGCAGGTTCCGATGCCGATCAACATCACCATGCCTGCCCTTTCGCCGACCATGGAAGAGGGCAATCTTTCCAAGTGGCTCGTCAAGGAAGGCGACAAGGTCAAGTCCGGCGATGTGATCGCCGAGATCGAAACCGACAAGGCGACCATGGAAGTGGAAGCCGTCGATGAAGGC
>UBYX01000005.1 GCA_900469955.1 Hyphomicrobiales bacterium
CAACACTCGTTTTTAAAAAACTGCAATAAAACTTATAACCGATTGAAATATAATTGATATTATGAATTTTTCTGTTTTCGAAAGAGTTAATCATCGTTAACCTGGCTCTCTTCGACCTGAAGCCACCCCACCCCTTAAGAAGAGTGGCCGTGGATGGTCCTCGCCCTCCATTCTTGTGCATCCGCAGAAAAACATGCGATATCCAAGGCGCTTCGAAATTCTCCAGAAAGTGGCTCCCGTGCGTATTCTCTCCGATGCCTTCATCCCCGAATTGCCGAACCCCTACCGCGGCAAGGTTCGTGAGAACTATGACCTTCCGGACGGCAGCCGCATTATTATAGCGACCGATCGCCTAAGCGCCTTCGACCGCATCCTCACCTCCATTCCGGACAAGGGTCATGTTCTGACCCAGACGGCCCGCTACTGGTTCGAGGCGACCAAAGACATCTGCCCCAATCATGTGATTGCCTATCCCGATCCGAATGTGGTGATCGGCAAACGGCTCGATATCCTGCCGGTCGAGATCGTCGTGCGCGGTTATCTTGCCGGCACGACCGGCACATCGCTGCTCACTCTCTATAAGAAGGGAGAGCGGACCATGTATGGCCTCGACCTACCGGACGGTTTGAAGGACAACCAGGAACTGGTCCAACCGGTGATCACGCCGACCAGCAAGGCATTCGACGGCGGCCACGACGAACCGCTGATGCCTGATGATATAGTCGAGAACGGTCTTTTGACGGCTGAACAGTGGAAAACCGTGTCCGGCTACGCCCTCGCCCTTTTCGCGCGCGGCCAGCAGCTGGCTCGCAAGCGCGGCCTGATCCTGGTCGACACCAAATATGAGTTCGGTACGGACCCGGACGGCAAGATCATACTTGCTGACGAAATCCACACGCCCGACAGCAGCCGCTACTGGATGGCGGACAGTTATGAGGATGCCTTTCGTAACGGCACGAGGCCGAGGAGTTTCGACAAGGATTTCATCCGCGCCTGGGTGGTCGAACGTTGCGACCCGTATAAAGACGAGATCCCCCCCATCCCGGCGGAACTGGTCGAGGAAACGGCAAAAGTGTACCGGGACGCCTACGAGACCATCAGCGGCGAAACTTTCACTGCCGATACAACAGGCACAAGCGTCCTGGACCGCATCCGGCAGAATCTGAAGCCCTATTTCAGCCTATAGTTAAGAGAGCATCCGGATCTGGCAGGTTTGAAGAGTGAGAGTGCGAAAACCAAGGCGCAAGGCAGAGGAAACAAGAGAGGACATCCTGAACATGGCGGAGGCCCTCTTTCGGGAGCGCGGCATCGCCAAGTCTTCGATCGCCGATATCGCTCAGGCTCTGCACATGTCGCCCGCCAACATCTTCAAGCATTTCCATTCCAAGGCGACGCTGGTGGACGCGATCTGCGATCGTCACATCACCCGAATGATCGGCCGGTTCAAGACACTCGACCAGCCATCCCCTGCTCCGGAAAGACTGGGCGCCGTCGTCCGCAACCTGATGGAAGCGCATCTTGAGGATATCAGGAAGAACCCTTTCTTCCTTGAAATCATATTCCTGATGTCGGACGCGGACCTGCCGAGCGGTCAGCATTACAAGGAACTCATCGACGCGCTGTTTTACGACCTGGTCCGCCAGGGCGTGGAGGATGGTGTCTATCATTGTATTGATTATCAAGCGACCGGCCGGCATGTCTCGGCAGCCTTCATGAGTGTGCTGCACCCCGTCTTCCTGGCGGGGGAAGATGAGGCGGAACTCCAGGATCGGTGCGCTGGCCTTGCCAAACTTGTGAATGCTGCATTGCAAAATCCTCTTGTAAAGTGACGATTATTGAATTACGTCACTTTCAAGCTGTACGCCGCCAAGCCTATCAGGGCGGCGACCTGCCCCTATTCTGACTGTTGAAGACAAGTTACCTTCTCCAGCCCGTGCCCCGGTAAATAATGCCTGCCGTGGGTCATCTCTCTTGATGTTTGCCTTGGATGGAACGCCATGACCGGACGTAAGTTGATCCTTCCCCTCTTTCTCGCCGCGACCTTGGCGGCCTGCAGCGATTCGAGCCAGCAGACGGCGAACGGGACGGCAGGGGGCGCACCTGAACGTCCGCCCCAGCCGGTCAGCATCGTCGCCATGAAGAAATCGCAGCAGCCCATCACAACCGTCTTGCCCGGGCGGGCCGTCGCTTATCAGACGGCGGATATCCGACCTCGCGTCACCGGAGCGATCAAGGAAATCGCGTTCAAGGAGGGCAGCGAGGTCAAGGCCGGCGACATCCTCTATCAGATCGAAGACAACACCTATGCGGCAATCATTGCCCAGGCGCGTGCGACGCTCTCCAAGGCTGAGGTCAGCATTCCGGCGGCACAGGCGAACCTCACCCGGTATGAGCGCCTCGTCAACAGCGGCGCCACGCAGATCGAATTTGAAAATGCCCGGGTGACGCTGCTGCAGGCGCAAGCGGATGTGGAACAGGCCAAGGCGGCACTTCAGGCGGCCGAGATCGATCTCGACCTCACCAAAATCCGCGCCCCCTTCGATGGCGTCACATCGATCTCGAACGTCAGCGTCGGCAATATCGTCACCGCCAACCAGACGACTGCCCTGACGACGCTGCGCCGTCTTGATCCTATCTACATCGATCTTATCGACTCGAGCACCAATCTGTTGGAATTGCGCGGGGCCATGGCGTCCGGCCGGCTGAGCGGCGACCCTCGCAAGGCGGATATCCGCTTGAGACTCGAGGACGGAACGGAATACTTACGGACCGGCAAGCTTGACATGGCCGACATGGCCGTCAGCGAAACGACCGGCACCTATCAGATCCGCGCTCTTTTTGAAAATCCCGACAATATCATCCTGCCCGGCATGTATGTCCGTGCAACCGTCACCATGGGCGAGGAAAACGGTTACCTGATCCCGCAGCGCGCTGCGACCCGCAATGCCCGCGGCGAGCTCTCGGCCAAATTCGTCGTCGCGGACGGCAAGGTCGAGACCCGCACCTTCCCCACCAGCGTCGTTTCGGGCAACAACTGGCTGGTGACGGAAGGTATTGCCGATGGCGACCGACTGATCGTGGACGGCTTTCAATGGATTGCCGACGGCGCGCCGGTTCAGCCGGTCGAGGTGCAACTCGACGATCGCGGACTCGTTATCGAGACCCCGAAAGCCGAAGCCGCCAAACCTTAACGGAACCAGCAGAGTCAGCGCTTAAAAGCCGCAAGGAATATCTGAATGGCAAAGTTCTTCATCCGGCGACCCGTTTTCGCCTGGGTCATCGCGATCGTCATCATGCTCGGCGGCGCACTCGCAATCGCAACGCTGTCGATCTCACAATATCCGGAGATCGCTCCGACCACTGTTCAAATCACGGCGAGCTATAACGGCGCGAGTGCCGAAACGGTCGAGAAGTCGGTGACGACGATTATCGAAGACGGCATGACCGGCCTCGACGACCTTACCTATATGAGTTCGGCCTCGAGCACGGGCAGAGCGACGATCACCCTCACCTTCGGCAACAGCGTCCTTCCCGACATCGCGCAGGTTCAGGTGCAGAACAAGCTGCAGCTTGTTCAATCGCAATTGCCCGATGTCGTGCAACAGGCCGGCATCGAGGTCGCGCGCTCCACATCCAGCATCCTGATGGTCGGCGCGCTCGTCTCCACGGATGGGAAGCGCAATTCCGTCGATCTTGGCGACGTCTTCTCCACCCAGATCGAAGACTCCGTCAAGCGCCTGGAAGGCGTCGGCAGCATCAATATCTTCGGCTCCGGTTACGCCATGCGCATATGGCTGGATCCGTTCAAGCTGCAGAAATACCAGCTGACGGCAGCCGATGTCACCTCGGCGATCCAGGCCCAAAATACCCAGGTCTCGGTCGGCGCCCTCGGCGGCCTGCCGGCCGAAAAGGGCCAGCAGCTTACCGTCACCATGACGGCTCAAAGCCAGTTGACCACCGTCGACGAGTTCGAGCGGATAATCCTGAAGGTCGAACAGGACGGCGCGACGGTTCGGTTGAGCGATGTTGCCCGTGCGGAAATCGGCCAGGAAACCTATGGCGGCGAGTCGCGGCAGAATGGGCTTTCGTCGACGGGCTTTGCAGTAAACCTCGCCACTGGCGCCAATGCTCTGGATACGGCGGCCCGCGTGAAGGCGGAACTGGCGGCGCTGGCCCCGACGCTTCCGGAAGGCGTCGAGATCACCTATCCCTACGACACTACGCCTTTTGTTGAACTTTCAATCGAGAAGGTGGTCCATACTCTGATCGAGGCTATCATTCTCGTTTTCGTGGTGCTTTTGATATTCCTTCAGAACCTCAGGGCGACGCTCATTCCGATGATTGCAGTACCGGTGGTTCTGCTTGGGACCTTTGGAGTTCTGGCGGTCGCCGGTTATTCGATCAATACGCTGACCATGTTCGCCATGGTTCTGGCTATCGGCCTTCTGGTCGATGACGCGATCGTCGTGGTGGAAAACGTCGAACGCATCATGGACGAGGAGGGACTGGGGCCGCTGGAGGCAACCGAGAAATCCATGGGGGAGATCACTGGTGCCATTATCGGGATTGCACTCGTGCTCACCGCCGTCTTCATTCCAATGGCATTTTTCGGTGGGTCGACCGGCATCATCTACCGCCAGTTTTCGATTACCATCGTCTCCGCCATGCTGCTTTCGGCTCTGGTGGCCATCGTGCTGACGCCGGCGCTCTGCGCCACGATGCTGAAACCGATTGACCATCACAAGAAGCGCCGGGGTATCGGCGCCTGGTTCAACCGCGGTTTCGAGCGCACGACGAGCGGCTACGTCGGCACGATCGGATATCTGCTGAAGAGACCGCTAAGGGTTGCGTTGCTTTTCGTCCTGGTCATTGCAGGCTGCGGCTGGCTTTTCACTCGTCTGCCGAGCTCCTTCCTGCCGCAGGAAGATCAGGGCGTGCTGCTGACCATCATCCAGACTCCGAACGGCGCCACGACCACTCGCACCGACGAGGTCGTAAAGAAGGTGGAGGCGTATTTCCAGGAGAAGGAAAAGGACAACGTCGACGCGGTCTTCGGTGTCCTCGGCTTCAGCTTCAACGGCAGCGGACAGAACAATGCCATCGTCTTTACCAAGCTGAAGGATTTCGCGGAGCGCACGAACCCGGAGCAGTCCGCCGCAGCGATCGTCCAGCGTGCCAGCGGTTATTTCTTCACGCTGCGCGACGCTCAGGTCTTCGCCCTGCTGCCACCGGCGATCCAGGGACTTGGAACGTCGAGCGGGTTCTCGATGTATCTCGTGGACAGCGGCAACAATGGCAACGATGCTCTGACGGAAGCGTCGCAGCAGCTCATCCAGGCCGGCACCAGCAACCCCAATATCAGTTCGCTACGCAGCAATAGCCAGCGTTCGGAAACTCAGATGAAGATCCTGCTCGACCAGGAAAAACTGGGCGCCATGGGAGTTGACCTCGCTTCCGTCAACTCGATGCTGGCGACGATCTTCGCCGGGCGCGACGTCAACGACTTCACCCTCAACAACGAGTTGAAGCCGGTCTATGTTCAGGGCGACTCGCCCTACCGCATGCAGCCCGACGACCTGAAGCACTGGTACGCACGCAATAATGCGGGCGAGATGGTCCCCTTCTCCTCGTTCAGCACTGTCGAATGGGTCACCGGTTCGCCGCAGCTTGCCCGCTTCAACGGCACGAGCGCCATCTCGCTCGATGGTGCCGCAGGCCCGGGCGTCAGCACCGGTCAGGCGATGGACGAGATGGAACGGCTGACGGCGGAACTGCCGGGCGGCTACACGGTGGCCTGGCAGGGCATCTCCTATCAGGAAAGGCTTTCGGGCTCGCAGGCGCCGATGCTCTACGCACTATCGGTGTTGATCGTCTTCCTCTGCCTTGCAGCCCTTTATGAAAGCTGGTCGGTGCCGTTCTCGGTCATTCTCGCGGTTCCGGTCGGCGTGCTCGGAGCGCTGACGGCGGCACATTTCTTCGGGCAGGCCAACGACGTTTACTTCAAGGTCGGCCTCCTGACGACGATCGGCCTGGCGGCAAAGAACGCCATCCTGATCGTCGAATTCGCCAAGGAACGGCAAGGGGGCGGTATGAATCTCGTCGATGCCACACTCGAAGCGGCCCGGTTGCGCCTGAGGCCGATCGTCATGACCTCGCTCGCCTTCATCCTCGGTGTGGTACCGCTTGCAATCGCCACCGGGGCCGGCTCCGCAGCTCAGAACGCGATCGGAATCGGGGTGCTGGGTGGTATGCTTTCTGCAACACTCCTTGGAATTTTCTTCGTTCCGTCCTTTTTTGTTGTCGTTAGGCGGTTATCAAATCGTGAAAAAAGGTAGGATAGAGATTACGTTCGTTAACATATTCGACGTGTAATGCCGCCAGGAAGGATACGAATCGTTTCTGGCGGATCAATCGGAAGCGGCCTAACAATCCGCCTTCCGCCGTTGTAGGGCACTGGGACAGAAAAATGTTATCCATTCGTATTGTTGCTCCTCTCACTCTGCTGCTGCTTTCGGGCTGCGTTGTCGGTCCCGATCACACGGCGCCGGAGATTGCCCTGCCGGGCAAGTTCGCCGAAGCCAAGGCAGCCAGTAACGGGGATGTCTCTCAAGTCGCCTGGTGGAAGGCCTTCAACGACAGCCGTCTGAACGGCTACGTCCAGCAGGGTCTCAACCAAAACCTCGATATTCTTCAGGCATTGGAACGAATCAACGCCGCACAGGCAAATGTCACCATTGCCGGCGCAGGCAGCCTTCCCTCGCTGGATCTGTCGGCCTCCAGCACGACGACCGGCCAGCACACCAAGGTCGTTCATCCTTCCGAATCGACATCCTTCTCAAGGACCACGGTCAGCGGCGGCAGTCTCGATGCCTCCTGGTTCCTCGACCTGTTCGGTCTTTATCGCCGCTCGAAGGAAAGCGCGCTCGCCAGCCTCGACGCGTCCTATGCTGCCGCCGACGTGGCTCGCCTCACCTATTTGTCGCAGGTTGCGGCAGCCTATATCGACGTTCGTTACTATCAGGAGCGGATCGCGATCGCCCGCCAGAACCTGGGCTCGCGGCGCGAAACGCTGGACCTTACGAAGCTTCAGCTGGAAGCGGGTGCCGCCTCCCGTCTGGATGTCGTTCAGTCGGAAGGCCTGGTGAATTCCACCCTGGCTGAAATTCCTGGTCTCGAGACCCAGTTCCGTACCGCAGCCCATCGCATCGCAACGCTTCTCGGCCAGCCGGCTTCGTCGTTGGTACCCGAGCTGCAGAGAGGCGCACGCCAGCCGGTTCCCCGGTTCAACGTCAAGGCCGGCATTCCGGCCGACCTAATCCGCAACCGTCCGGATATTCGTGCGGCCGAACGTCAGTTGGCATCCGCAGTAGCGGAAATCGGCGTTGCCGAAGCACAGCTTTATCCGGCGATCACGCTCGGCGGTTCCATCTCGCCGCGTTACAACGCCATTGCCGGCGCCTTCGACACGCGCTCCCTGACCTGGTCCTTCGGGCCGCAGCTCAGTCTGCCGATCTTTGATGGCGGCCGCCTCAAGGGTAACGTAAAGCTCGCCGAATCGACCGCTCGGGAAGCCTATCTGAGCTGGAAGCAGAGCGTTCTCGACGCCGTCGAGGAAGTGGAAAACGCGCTTGCTGCGGTTGCCCGCGATCGCCGCACCGTGGATGCCCTTCAGGCAACGGTGAAGTCCTATCAGGAGGCGCTGCAGCTTGCGACCGCGAGCTATCGTGACGGCGCTTCGTCGCTGCTCGACGTTCTCGATGCGCAGCGTCAGGTCTCGACCGCCCAGGCGAACCTTGCTCAGGCGGTACAGCAGGTGGCGCAGGACTACGTGTCGCTCAACGTGGCGATCGGCGGCGGTTATGCCTTCGGCACGGCCGACACCAAAGTGGCCGCTGTCGTCGTAACCAAATAAGCTCACTCGACAGTCTGACAAAGAAAAAACCTCCGAAGCCCTGGCTTCGGAGGTTTTTTATCATGGGCCGATAGGCCGGGGACGATCAGTTCTTGGCGCGCTCGAAGTAGGAATTGTCTTCCGTTGCGATGACGACGCGAGTGCCGGCATCGATATGCGGCGGGACCATGGTACGTACGCCGTTGGAAAGAATGGCCGGCTTGTAGGAGGACGAAGCCGTCTGCCCCTTCACCACCGGTTCCGTCTCGACGATCTCGAGCGTCACGTGACGCGGCAACTGCAGAGCCAGCGCAACGCCCTCATGCATCGACAGGATACAGGTCATGCCTTCCTGGAGATAAGCCTTCTGATCGCCCATCGTATCGACATCGACCACGACCTGGTCATAGGTTTCCGGGTTCATGAAGTGGAAGCCTTCGCCATCTTCATAGAGATACTGGAAGTTCACGTCTTCGACGAAGGCGCGCTCGACCTGCTCGGTGGTGCGCCAGCGTTCCGACACCTTCACGCCGTCGACGATGCGGCGCATATTGACCTGGGTGACCGGCGTGCCTTTGCCGGGATGGAAGTTTTCGGCGGTAAGAACGACATAGAGTTTGCCGTCCACGTCGAGAACGTTGCCCTTGCGGACCGAAGAAGCGATGATCTTGACCATGATAATCCTTATATAGCCTGCCGGCTTGTCACTGCCGAAAATGCGTCGTAGAGGACCGGGCGATAACCGGCCTGAAGGACGGATCGTCTGTTTTCCGCGCGGGAACTACCCTAAAACCACGCGAAGTGGAAGCCTCGCCGCAGAGAACCGGCAAAGAAAGCCATAAATGAACTCGCCCCGACCCGCCATATCCCGGCCGCCCTGGTGGACGCCGGAAAGCCACAAGGACCGCCGGCCCTTCCTCTTGGGCCGCAACGCGGTGCAGACGGCCTTGCGCGGCTTCTTCGGCAAGCGCGACTTCGTCGAGGTGGATACGGCCGCTTTGCAGGTCTCCCCGGGCAACGAGACCCATTTGCATGCTTTCGCGACGGAAGCCATCGCGATCGACGGGAAGACTGCGCCGCTCTACCTACACACATCTCCCGAATTTGCGGCGAAGAAACTGCTGGCCGCCGGCGAGAAACGCATTTTCACCTTTGCGCATGTCTATCGCAACCGCGAGCGCGGACCCCTGCATCATCCCGAATTCACCATGCTCGAGTGGTATCGCGTCGGCGAGAGCTACGAGCGGCTCATGGACGATTGCGCGCACATGCTGGCACTGGCGGCCGAAACCGCGAAGACCAGGCGTTTCGTCTTCCGCGGCATGGAGGTTGATCCATTTGCGGAACTGGAGCGTCTGACATTGGCCGAAGCCTTCGACCGGTTTGCCGGCATCGATCTGCTTGCTTCCGTCGCCACAGGCGGCGAGACGAGCCGCGATCTGCTCGCAACGGGCCTGAAGCAAGGCGGTATACGGTTCTCCGAGGACGATACCTGGGCAGACCTTTTCAGCAAGGTGCTGGTGGAGAAGATCGAACCCAATCTCGGACGGGGCCGGGCAACCATCCTCTGCGAATACCCGGTTTCCGAGGCAGCGCTCGCACGGCCTTCCCCTCGCGACCCCCGTGTAGCTGAACGGTTTGAGCTCTACGCTTGCGGCGTCGAACTGGCGAACGCTTTCGGGGAGTTGACGGATGCCGGGGAGCAGCGCCGCCGCTTCGAGCATGAGATGGCGGAAAAGGCGCGCATCTACGGCGAACGTTATCCGATAGATGAAGATTTCCTCCAGGCGCTTTCGGTCATGCCGGAAGCGAGCGGCGCAGCGCTCGGGTTCGACCGGCTCGCCATGCTGGCGACGGGCGCCACGCGTATCGATGAGGTGATGTGGGCGCCGGTCGCGGAGGTTTTTGGATGACCGCAGCACGCTCATTAAAAACCGCCGAAGAGCTGGTATCTGCTGGACTGATCGAACCGGAAAAACTTCCAGACATTCGGGCCGTGGCGGATCGTTATGCCATCGCCCTGACGCCTACCATGGTTTCGCTGATCGACCGTACCGACCGGCAGGATCCGATCGCCCGGCAATTCGTGCCCGATCCGGCCGAACTGCTGACGACACCGGAAGAGCGTGCCGATCCGATCGGCGATCAGGCGCATAGCCCGATCAAGGGCATCGTGCATCGTTATCCCGACCGGGTACTCCTGAAGGCCGTGCACATCTGCCCGGTCTATTGCCGCTTCTGTTTTCGCCGCGAGATGGTCGGGCCTCAAGGCGACGGCACGCTGGCGCCAGAAGAGCTGTCGGCGGCGCTCGCCTATATCCGGGAGCATTCCGAGATCTGGGAAGTGATTCTCACCGGCGGAGATCCGCTGGTCCTTTCGCCGCGGCGGCTTTCCACGATCATGCAGGGGCTTGCCGATATCCCGCATGTGAAGATCGTCCGCTTCCATACGCGGGTTCCGGTGGTCGAGCCGGACCGTATCGACGTGACGATGATTGCGGCCCTGATGGAAAGCGGCAAAGTCGTCTATGTCGCGCTCCACGCCAACCATCCCCGCGAACTCACTGACACTGCCCGCGCCGCCTGCGCCCGCCTGATCGATGCCGGCTTTCCCATGGTCAGCCAGACCGTGCTGCTGAAGGGTGTCAACGATGATCCGGTCGTGCTCGGCGACCTGATGAAGGCTTTTGTCGAGACACGCATCAAGCCGTACTACTTGCATCACCCCGATCTGGCGCCCGGTACCAGCCATTTCCGGCTCGATATCGCCGAAGGCCAGAAGATCGTTTCGGCGCTGCGCGGCAATATTTCCGGGTTGTGCCAGCCGACTTATGTGCTGGACATTCCGGGCGGTCATGGCAAGGCCGTGATCGGAGAAAGCGCCGCACGCAATGAGGGTGGCTGCTATTCCGTCAACGATTTCCGTGGCGAGGAGCACAGATATCCTCCGAAGTGACGCGCGTTTGCCTTCACGCGACAGCTTTTGCCCGTGTTTTAGAGAGCCCACACGAATGCAGAACCTCATTGAGTATGTATGTGTGGCTCCGCATTCGCGTGGCCTTCGGCATTCTCTCGGGACTTCCGGTCCCTACAGGTGATCACCTCGCCTCGCTGTGTGGCTGCATTTGCGGTCTCCTTTCGGGAAACCTTGCCACTTGGACGGCTCAACCGAACCCGGCCCGGCGGCCAGGGGGAGGCTTGATAGGAGGAAATCCGGTTGCCCGGTCTCCTTCCATGGCTTTCACCTCTTCCACCGTCTCCGCACGTTACGGATCCGATGAAAGCGCCGGCTCCCGCCTGCCCGCAAACGTCTCGCGAAACACTCCGGCGACGGAAGCGGGGGAATTGTAGGCACGAAATGGGAGGGTGGGGATGATGATGCCGTTAAGTCGTTGGAGATGCTGAACAGGGGCGGTTAATTGTCCAAAGCCGGAAGGCGTGCCCCGCCATACCCCCTCTGTCCTGCCGGACATCTCCCCCCAGGAGAGGGCAATCGCATAGGGACGCAAGGCGGCGCGGCATTCCTAACCCTCCCCCCTGTGGGGAGGGTGGCCGGCAGGCGGGAGGGGTTTTGATACGGAGAAAGACCCCTGCCCAACCCCTCACAAGGGGGAGGGCTCCTCGCGCCGCCCTGACGTGGCCTCGCGGTCGAAGGGCAGGATCACTTCACGCCTTCCCCCACCGGCATATAGAGATCGCCGCCATCGCGATATTTCGCGGCCATGGCCTCCAGACCTTCCTTCTGCGCCTCGGCGCGGATGTCGTGGGAAATCCGCATGGAGCAGAATTTCGGGCCGCACATCGAGCAGAAATGCGCCACCTTGTGCGCCTCCTTCGGCAGCGTTTCGTCGTGGAAGGAGCGGGCCGTTTCCGGATCCAGCGAGAGGTTGAACTGGTCCTCCCAGCGGAATTCGAACCGGGCGCGTGAGAGCGCATCGTCACGCACCTGGGCTGCCGGATGGCCCTTGGCGAGATCGGCCGCATGCGCCGCGATCTTGTAGGTGATGACGCCGACCTTCACGTCGTTGCGGTCCGGCAGGCCGAGATGCTCCTTCGGCGTCACGTAGCAGAGCATCGCCGTGCCGAACCAGCCGATCATCGCCGCACCGATGCCCGAAGTGATGTGGTCATAGCCGGGAGCGATATCGGTCGTGAGCGGCCCGAGCGTGTAGAACGGCGCCTCGCCGCAGACCTTGAGCTGCTTGTCCATGTTCTCCTTGATCTTGTGCATCGGCACATGGCCGGGGCCTTCGATCATCACCTGGCAGTCCTTCGCCCAGGCGATCTTGGTGAGTTCGCCAAGCGTTTCCAGTTCCGCAAACTGTGCCGCATCATTGGCGTCCGCAATCGATCCGGGGCGCAAGCCGTCGCCGAGCGAGAAGGACACGTCATAGGCACGGCAGATGTCGCAGATTTCTTCAAAGTGCTCGTAGAGAAAACTCTCCTTGTGGTGATGCAGACACCACTTGGCCATGATTGAGCCGCCGCGCGAGACGATTCCGGTGACGCGGTTGACGGTGAGCGGAATATACGGAAGCCGTACGCCCGCATGGATGGTGAAATAATCAACGCCCTGCTCGGCCTGCTCGATCAGTGTGTCGCGATAGACTTCCCAGGTCAGGTCTTCGGCAATGCCGTTCACCTTTTCGAGCGCCTGATAGAGCGGCACGGTGCCGATCGGAACCGGCGAGTTGCGGATGATCCATTCGCGGATATTGTGAATGTTGCGGCCGGTCGAAAGGTCCATCACCGTATCGGCGCCCCAGCGGATCGCCCAGACCATTTTTTCCACCTCTTCCGCCATCGAGGAGGTAACGGCAGAATTGCCGATATTGGCGTTGATCTTCACCAGGAAATTCCGGCCGATGATCATCGGCTCGCTTTCGGGGTGGTTGATATTGGCGGGGATGATCGCCCGGCCTTCGGCGACTTCTCGGCGAACGAATTCCGGCGTCACGAAATCCGGGATATGCGCGCCGAAGCTTTCGCCGTCACGCATGAGAGCTTCTTTGGCCGCCTGTCGGCCGAGGTTTTCGCGGATGGCGATGAACTCCATTTCCGCCGTCACGATGCCGGCGCGCGCATAGGCTAGCTGGGTGACGGCCTTGCCGTCCTTTGCCTTCAGCGGCGTGTTGCTAACGGGAAATTCCGGCGTCAGCCGCTCCCCGGTGGCAAAGCCATTGTCCTCCGGTTTGACGATGCGGCCATCATAGGGCTCGACGTCGCCGCGTGCCCTGATCCAGCTTTCGCGCAGCCGCGGCAGGCCGGCCTCGATCGAGACCGTATGTGCCGGATCGGTATAGGGGCCGGAGGAATCGTAGACGGTGACCGGCGGTTCGCCGGAGGTCGGATGCAGCGCGATCTCACGCATCGGCACTCGGATATCCGCGTGGACGACGCCGGGTTTGAAAACTTTGGTGGAGGCGGGAAGCGGACCGGTCGTGACAACCGGCGTAAGCTTTGGTGTGGCAATATTCATGGTTGAGGCTCCAAGGTTTGACGTTTGGAGACCCAGTTCCAGTGTTGGAATGATGGAAAAACGCCTGAGCCGGTGGCGGGAATCCCGCCTGGAAGCCGTGAGCGCTCGCACCGTCCCTACGCCAGTATGAACTGGATCAGGTTCAACGGGTCACTGCGCCTCGGGCGGCCAAGCCGATCCGACCAGCAGTATCTCAGCCCCTTGGCGGGACCCCCCTGGTGAATGCCGGCATCAGAAACCTGGCGAGCGCCCATGTCAAGCCAAAGCTGGCGCTGCCGATGTTTTCAATTTTAGCGAATCCCGCAGCCTTAACTTCATGACGTTTCTTACCGGAATTTTATGCTTTCCAACGTAGACAGTGTTCCCGGCGATGAACGCAAATTCCAGTCATTGGAGATGTCGAGATGAACGAGACCATTCGCGAACTGCTGGCACGGGTCGGTGGCCTTCCGGTCGCAGTGACCGAACTTGAAGATGCTGCCGATCTTTATGCGGCGGGGCTTTCCTCCTTTGCCTCCGTGCAGCTGATGCTGGCTATCGAAGAGGCTTTCGACATCGAATTTCCCGACAGCCTCCTGAACCGCAAGTCCTTTGCCAGCATCTCGGCGATCGAACAGACGGTCGCCCAGATCCTGAAAGCCCGCGAGGCCGCGTGATGAGCCTTCCAGCCTTTGCCACCGACATGACGCTCGGTGCGCGCGCCCGCCGGGTGGCGGAGGTCGCGGCGGAAAATGCCGACCGCGTCGACCAGGAAGCCCGCTTCCCGGCGGAAGCGGTCGATGCCATGAAAGCCGAGCGTCTGCTCGGCATCCAGGTCCCCGTTTCGTTTGGCGGCGAAGGGGCTTCGATCCCTGAGATCGCCGAAGTCTGCACCATCCTGGGACAGGCATGCGCGGCAAGCGCCATGGTCTTCGCCATGCACCAGATCAAGGTGTCGAGCCTTGTCGAGCACGGCGGCGACAGCGAGTGGCATAGGGATTTCATGCGCGAGCTTTGCGCCCGCCAGCTTCTGGTCGCCTCCGCGACGACGGAAGGCGGCATCGGCGGCAACCTGCGCAATTCCATCTGCGCCATCGAGATCGACGGAAACATCTGCCGCCTGACGAAGGACGCAACCGTCATTTCCTACGGCGCCCATGCGGATGTCATCATGGTGACCTCCCGCGCCCATGCCGATGCGACACCGGGCGACCAGGTGATGACCGTTTTCAAGAAGAACCAGTACACGCTGGAAAAGACCGTGGATTGGGACACGCTCGGCATGCGGGGCACCTGCTCGGACGGCTTCATCTTCAAAGGCGAGGCGCCGGCCGCGCAGATCTTCCCGAAGCCTTTCGCCGAGATCGCGGCGCAGAGCATGCTCGCCTCCTCGCACCTCCTGTGGAGCGCGGTCTGGTATGGTATCGCAGCCGATGCGGTGCTGCGTGCGCAGGCCTTCGTGCGCGCCGCCGCCCGCAAGGCAAATGGTGCCCAGCCGCCCGGCGTCGTGCGCCTGGCGGAAGCGTCCAATCTTCTGCAGCTCCTGAAGGCCAACATTCTTTCCGGCCTGAAGGTCTACGCGGACGCCAAGGCGGACCTGGACCAGCTATCCTCCATGGCCTTCTCGATCGCCATGAACAACGTCAAGCTCGCTTCGTCCGAGACGATCCTCGTCATCATCAATCAGGCGATGATCATCTGCGGCATCATGGGCTACAAGAACGGTACGCCCTACAGCCTCGGCCGGCATCTGCGCGATGCCCATTCGGCCCAGCTGATGATTTCCAACGACCGCATTCTGGGCAACACGTCGACCATGCTGCTCGTACAGAAACCGGACACCAGCCTTCTCGGCTGACGCCCACCCGTCAATGATTGCCCGTCAAATGAATTGAATGAGGTGAAGCCATGGATATGCAAGTTTCCTTTCTCGACCGCCTGTTCGATGCAGGCCTTCTGATCGACACCGGCGTCGACGGGCTTTATGGCCGCAGCGGCCAGTTCGAAGACGTGATTGCCGCCTTCGAGCGCCTGATCGACAGGATAGGCGGCGCCGACAGCGCGGAAGCCATGCGCTTTCCGCCCGGCATGAACCGCGCCTTCTTCGAACAGAGCGGCTACATGAAGAGCTTCCCTCAGCTCGCCGGCACCGTGCATTCCTTCTGTGGCAACGAGCTCGATCATATGAGCCTGTTGAAATGCATGGAAGTGGGCGATGAGGACTGGACGAAGGGTCAGGAAGCGACCGACATCGTATTGACGCCGGCGGCCTGCTACCCGCTCTACCCGACCGTTGCCCGCCGCGGCAAGCTGCCGAAGTCAGGCGCACTCTACGACCTGCAGAGCTATTGCTTCCGCCATGAGCCCTCCAAGGATCCGGCCCGCCAGCAGCTCTTCCGCATGCGCGAATATGTCTGCATGGGCACCGAAAGCCATGTGACGGATTTCCGCCAGCGCTGGATGGATCGCGGCGTCGAGATGATGAAATCGGTCGGTCTCGACGTGACGATCGACATCGCCAACGACCCGTTCTTCGGCCGCGCCGGCAAGATGCTGGTCAACAACCAGCGCGACCAGAACCTGAAGTTCGAGCTTCTGATCCCGATCACCTCGGTTGCCAAGCCGACCGCGTGCATGAGCTTCAACTATCATCAGGATAGCTTCGGCCTGAAATGGGGCCTGAACCTGGAGGACGGCAGCGTCGCTCATACGGCCTGCGTCGGTTTCGGCCTCGAGCGCATCGCGCTGGCGCTGTTCCACACCCACGGGCTCGACGTGAAAACATGGCCGGACAACGTCCGCGCCACCCTTTGGGGCTGAAGATGACGGCGGTGCTGCCTGCTCTTGATCCGGCCAGCTACAGGCCGCACTCGCTGCATTCGGCGGAGCGGATCTGGCCGGAGACCAATTGTTACGTGGATCTCTGGATCGAGGTGCTTTCGGCGCAGGGCCTTCAGCCGGAAGCCATGCTCGGCTTCACGCTGACCCAGGATTTCGAGGGCGACCAGTTCACCTTCTTCAAGGTGCCGCTGGAGGACCTCGAGGCGCTCTACGGCATCCGCGTCACGGAACTGGCGATCTTCGACAGGCCGGAACGGCATGTGCTCGAGCAGATTGGCCGCGGCCGGCTGACGCTTCTGGAACTCGACAGCTATTACCTGCCCGATACCCGCGGCGTCACCTATCGCCAGGAGCACGGCAAGACGACCGTGGCCGTCAACCGGCTCGATCTGGAGAAGCGCGAGCTGGACTATTTTCACAACGGCGGTTTCTTTCATTTGTCCGGCGACGACTTTGACGGCCTGTTTCAGATGAACGCGGCCCCGGAGGCGTTGCCCTTCCTGCCTTATACCGAATTCGCAAAATTTCCGGCGGCTTATCCGGCCGTCCGAGACATGCGCGAGACGGCATGGAAACTGCTGCGGCACCATTTCGCCAGGCGGCCGGAGCAAAATCCGGTCCGGGCTTTCGCTGAGGTCTTCCCGACCCAGGTGGAGCGCCTGGCCGAACGCGATTTCAGTTTCTTCCACAAATATGCCTTCAACACGCTGAGGCAGGTCGGCGCCAATTTCGAACTTCTGGCAAGCCATCTCGACTGGCTGAACAGCAAGGGTTTTGCGCAGGCTGAAAAACATGCCTTGAGAATTGCGGAAGTTGCAAAGTCGACGCAGTTCCAGCTTGCCCGTGCCGTCACCCGCAAGAAGTTCGAGCCGCTTGTGAACGCGCTCGATCCGGCCGTCGAGGCCTGGGACCTGCTGGTGGCAGAGCTGACCATGACATTGGCCCAGACGCGCGAGGCCGCGTGAGCGTACTTTCGTCGATCGGCGCCACGACCAGTCTTCTTTCGGATGGCTGGTCATTGCTTTTGACGGAGCGCGGCGCCTATGCGCTTCCAGGCGATCTGCCGCCTGACGTTGACGATGTTCCGGCAATCGTGCCGGGCACGGTGACCGCCGCTCTGGAGGCGGCCGGCCGCTTCGACCGCGAGAAGCCCGAGCCGCTGATCGACAGCGATGCCTGGTATCGCCGATCGCTTGCCGGCGAGGCGCCGGGACCGGTAATCCTGCGCTTCGACGGGCTCGCCACGATCGGGGAAGTTTATCTCGATGATCGGCTGGTCCTCTCGTTCGACAGCATGTTCGAAACCCATGACGTGCCGATAACACTTACCGGCAATGAGACCCTGTCGGTCTGTTTTCGTGCCCTGAAACCGCATCTGGAGAAAACAGGCCCCCGCGCCCGCTGGCGCCAGAGGCTCATGAACAGTCAGGGCCTCCGGCTTGTTCGCACCACTCCACTGGGCTTCATGCCGGGCTGGTGCCCCGAAATCCATGCCGTCGGTCCATGGCGACCGGTATCGTTGGTGAGGCCAGGCGAAAATCGCATCTTCGACCTTTCCATCTCCACGGCGTTCGTCGACCACGAAGGCGGCATCCTCACGGTGGCCTTTTCCTACGAGGGTCCAGCGCGCGATCTCCACCTGATCTGCAACGGCCACGAGACTGCGTTTTCATTCACCGACGGAAGATATTCGGCCGAACTTCGTCTACCCGACGCAAAGCCCTGGTGGCCGCACACGCATGGCGAGCCGGCGCTTTATGACGTGACCCTCTGGATCGATGGCAAAACGACCCTTCTTGCCCGCACCGGCTTCCGCAGTGTGGTCGTCGACCGCGGCGTCGATGGCAATGACTTCGCAGTCCTCGTCAACGGGGAGAAGATCTTCTGCCGAGGAGCCGTCTGGACCACCGCCGATATCGTGAGACTGCCGGGCGACCGCGCGGCCTATGAGCCATGGCTGAGGCTCGCGAAAGACGCGGGCATGAACATGATCCGCATTCCAGGTGTGGCGACCTACGAGAGCCCGGAATTCTTCGCACTTTGCGACGAACTCGGCCTTCTGGTCTGGCAGGACTTCATGTTCGCCAATTTCGACTATCCCGCGGCCGATCCGGATCTCGTGATTCACGTGAAAAAGGAAATCTCCCGGTTCCTATCCGCGACCCAGGCGTCTCCATCGCTGGCTATCCTCTGCGGAGGCAGCGAAGTCCATCAGCAGGGAGCCATGCTCGGTCTGCCGGAGCGCATCTGGAAAGGGGCGTTCTGCGAGGAGATTCTCGCAGATCTCGCCGCCAGATACAGGCCGGACCTGCCCTATGTGGTCAACTCCCCCTCCGGCGGCGCCTTGCCCTTCTATCCGAATGCCGGCGTTGCGCATTATTACGGCGTCGGCGCCTACAAGCGCCCTATAGAGGATGCGAGGCGGGCGAATGTGCGCTTCGCCGCCGAATGCCTCGCCTTTTCGAATCTTTCCGGAACCGAGACGTTGGCCGGCGGTAAGGCCGGCATTCCTCGCGATGGGGGCGCCGACTGGGATTTCGAAGACGTGCGCGACCACTATCTCGGCGATCTTTACGGCGTGAACCCGCAGGAGCTGCGGCAGAATGACTTTGACCGCTATCTCATGCTTTCCCGGGTCGTCACCGGGGAGGTGATGGAAGCGACTTTTTCCGAATGGCGACGGCCGGGCTCCACCTGTAACGGCGCATTGGTATTTACCTTTCAGGACGTGATGCCAGGTCCTGGATGGGGCGTTGTCGCCGCCGATGGTCTGCCGAAGCCGGCTTGGTACGCGTTGAAACGGTCGTTTCGGCCGGTTCAGGTCGTCTTCGCCGACGAAGGTACAAACGGGCTCGACGCTCACCTCTTGAACGAGACGTCAGGCAGCTTACCCGTAAGTCTGGAGATTACCTGCTTGCGGGATGGCAAGCTTTCCGTGGTTTCCGGTCGCCGCGAACTGACCCTGTCTGCTCGCGGCAGGGAAAGCCTGGCCTGCACCGATCTCTTCGGCGCCTTCTTCGACACCAGCTATGCCTATCGCTTCGGACCACCTTCCCATGATGTGACCGTGGCACGACTGAGGCATGGCGAAACCGGTGTTGTCCTTGCCGAAGCCTTCCATTTTCCGCTCGGGCGCCCGGCGGCGCTTCATGACGCCGAGATAAGTACGGCACTGGTCGAGGATTCCTCCGGATTCTGGCTGGAACTCGAGACCGATCTTTTCGCGCAGTCAGTGAATCTGGATGCCCGCGGCTACCTGGGGGCCGACAACTGGTTCCATCTGGCTCCGGGCGAAAAGAAACGCGTGTGGCTTGTTGCCCAAACCAATGCAGTCGATCGGCCGGGCGGCGTTGTCCGCTCACTCGGCAGCCGCCGCTCCATACATTTCTGATTTGTCCCCGCCGGCGGACGGCGCAAAACGAGACGCCAGTTGCCGCAGGGCCTCCAGGTAGACTTTGCGGGCGTGATCCGGCGTAAGGTTGTGGTCGGCATTCGGAATGACCGTCACCGATACATTCGGAAAACGGGCAAGCCCCGCGCCGTCATGACCGAAATAAAAGCTGTACTGTTCAAGGCCAAGATCATTTTCGCTGTAGATCAGCGCGACGGGAGTGCTACGCCGTTTGAGCCGGTCGAAGGCCCCGTAGATTTCCCTTCCCTCGGGAGTGAAGCTCCGAAAGATCTGCGTTATCTTATGAGACATCCGCTTGCCGACGGCCTTGGCAATATTCCGGCCGGCCAAGCGGAGATCCACCTCGCCCCTGAGAACTCGCTTGAAAGTTTCGGGCCGCAGCGCCCGTTTTCCGTAATCATCAAGGCTGCGCGTGCCGTTGATGATGGCGTCCTCGACCGAACGCCCGGGGCGCCAGCGAAAGACAGCCGGATTGACGAACACCCCGCCTGCGATGCGAAGATCGGTCTGGGCGGACTGAAACCCGAGATAGGCGCCGCTGCAGCGTCCTGCGACAATCACTGGCGCCAGCGCACGGGTTTCAAGAAAATCAATCGCCTCCGATACATCGCCGTTCTGCGTGGAATGATAAAGGACCTGCTCCGGACGGCCGGGCACGGGCGGGCTATCGCCGGCATTGGCGGTATCGAAGCGGAGGGAGGCGATACCGGATCGGGCAAGCATCCGCGCCATCGCCGCGGTGGTCCTTCCCCAGCCGGCATGGCGGTCATAGGCCGAGGTGAGGAACAGCACCGTCGCTGCGCCGCGCCCGTCCAGCGGTTCGCAGACGATCCCGGAGAGCCGATTGTTCGACCCGAAACGGACCGGGGTTTCCGCAAAAGCATCGCCAACGAGCGGCGAAACGGGGACTGGTTGAGGCCCCGACGCCGGGTGCTCTGGAACGGGGATAGTCGCGATCCACTCCACCAGCCTGTCTGCCACCGGCAGCGGCAGCTTTGAAATAGCCGGATTGGAGACGAGCTTGTCGTAACCGTCGAAAGCCTGTTCGGTGACGGTGGCGCCAAGCGCCGCAAGGCGCGAAGCAAACTCCCGGTCCGCCGGCCGGTCGGCGCGGCCGATCACCAGAGCCCGCGCCGCGGGCGCCCGCTCCACAGTCATCAGATTGGCCTTTCCGACATCGTCGGCAATCTCGGCGGGCATGATCAGCGATGCAATCGAGACACCTGACCTGTCACGCTGCGTCTCGGACAGGCCGAGGTTCTCGTCCACGACCTTTGACCAGACGGCAAGCTCGCGGAGATGGAGGCGGCCGGACACGACCGGCGCGAGATAGGCGATCGCCGCCAAGCCCTCGATCTGCCCGGCAGCGGCGGTGGCGACAACTGCGCCGAGACCCTGCGACACGACGACGATTTTATCGCAGCCGGATAGCGCTCTGAGCTGGCCGGCTGCCACAATCAGGCTGTCGGACCACGCAGAAAGGCCTCGCGACGAATCCACTTCGTCCAGTGCGTCACCTGTCCCGGGATAATCGAAGCGAAGATTTGCGATGCCGCGATCGGCAAGTTTTTCGGAAATGATGCGCCAGAACTTGCGGGTGCACATCTCTTCAAGTCCCCAAGGGCTCGCAAAGAGGACGGCAAGACCGGAAGCCGCGGCATCGGACGACGGCGGCGCAAACAGGCCAACGGTGGTGCCGAACGTCAGAGGTTCGGCGGCCGAACGCGGCTGCGACGGCGATGCTTGCTTCTCGGACGGGGTTGTCTTGTCTGCGTCCATCATGGTCGTCTTCGCAATCTTTGGATCATCCTTTCGAGCCATAAGCCCCACCTCGCTTATGAAGGCTTAAGCAATTATCCGGCCTCTTAGCGTTTGCAGCCGGATTGTTCCGAAAAGGCACTTGAAAGAACCTGCATCTGCGGCCGGTCGCCTTCTTTGGTCGGCTGAATGCTGAGCGGTTCGTTTTCAGGCCACCAGTCGCCGCCGGCCCAATAGGACCAGCCAAGCCAGACATCGGCGTTCTGCTCCACCGTCTTCACCATATCCGCAAGCCCTGTCAGGCATTCCGGGCTGGCGGGTGCGGCGAACTCGCCGAGAAAAGCTCTCCGGCCATGATCCCTCAGCCAACCCGCGACATCCCGCACCGCCTTGACGGCGTCCGCGGCCCGCGAGCACTCGGAGTTCTTGCCGGAAAAGTCCGCATCCAGATATTGATGGAGTTCATAGGCGTAGTGATCCTGGGGATCCTCGACCCCGAGCATTGCCGAGGCATTGGGCGTGCCGTAGTCGCCGGTCGTCCAGCTGTGCGCGCCGGTCCACGCTGTCCCCGGAACGAGCAGCAGGTTGCCGGCGCCTGTCTGACGGATCGCGGCGATCGCACCGTTTACCGAAAGCAGCCAATCTTCCGCCGAAATCCCGTAAGGCTCGTTCATCAACCCGAAGGCAACGCCTTCCACCCCGACGAAGGCGGCGGCGAGACGACGCCAGAAATCGGCAAAAGCGCTATGCGGGACAGCTTCGGATCCGATCGGATTGCCACGGTAGCGGGCATAGTTATGCGGGTCCAAAATAACCGCCATGCCGCTTGCCCGAATGAGCATCACTGTATCGTACAGTCGCTTGAACTCCGCCGCATCGAAGGGCTCATCGAGCTTCGGCTGAAGCCTTTCCCACAGGAAGGGCAACCGGACGGTGTTGAACCCCTTGCCGGCAAAATAATCGATCGTTTCCTTGGAAGGGTAGACATATCCGGCGCTATACGCCTCACCCAGCTCCCCAAACTCCGCGCCGGCGAGATTCACTCCCCTCAGGCACAGCGGCTCGGCCTTGGCCGGCCCGGCCGCAACCGCGAAACATACGAGAGCACCAAGCATCTGCAACCCGGAGCGCCGGTTTTGTCGAAGCGGCTGTTCCACGCCATCCTCCATTTTCGTTCGGGCAACATGGCATCAGAACCTTTAGCAAATGCTATGGTTGCCTGGAAACCGCAAGACGGCGGCGATACGCGCCCCGACGACGCAAAGGGAACGGAATTTTAGGCAGCCGGCCTTAAGTTCAAGGCAACGGAATATATCTGTCGCTTGGTTCAAAACGGCTTTCGTGTACACATTGGATGCCACCCCGCTCACCAATTGAACGCTTACCGGCTTCGATTGGCGTAAAATATTGTGGGGGAGACATTTTGTGTATACATGGTAGCCTGCGGCGACGGAGGAGGGAGATCTAGATGAAGACTTATGTTCTGAGGGTATCGTGCAAGTCGACGCGCGGCATCGTGGCGGCGATATCCGGATTCCTGGCCGAAAAGGGCTGCAACATCATCGATAGTTCGCAATTCGACGACCTCGACACCGGCAAGTTCTTCATGCGCGTCAGCTTCCTGTCGGAAGAAGGCATCGAGCGTCCGGCCCTCGTCGAAGGTTTCAAGCCGATCGCTGACAAGTTCGAGATGGACTGGGAAATATTCGATGCGGAAGACCGCATCAAGGTTCTCCTGATGGTCTCTCGCTTCGGCCACTGCCTGAACGACCTGCTCTATCGCTGGCGGATCGGCGCCCTGCCGATCGACATCGTCGGTGTCGTCTCCAACCATTTCGATTACCAGAAGCTGGTGGTCAACAACGACATCCCCTTCCATCACATCAAGGTGACGAAGGACAACAAGCCCAAGGCGGAAGCCCAGCTGATGGATGTCGTCGAATCGACCGGCACCGAGCTGATCGTGCTCGCCCGCTACATGCAGGTTCTGTCCGACCAGCTCTGCGCGAAGATGTCTGGCCGGATCATCAATATCCACCACTCCTTCCTGCCGAGCTTCAAGGGCGCCAATCCTTACAAGCAGGCCTATCAGCGCGGGGTGAAGCTGATCGGCGCCACCGCTCACTACGTGACGGCGGATCTCGACGAGGGACCGATCATCGAGCAGGACACGGTGCGGATTACCCATGCGCAAAGCCCGGACGACTATGTCTCGCTCGGCCGTGACGTGGAAAGCCAGGTGCTGGCGCGCGCCATTCACGCGCATATCCATCACCGCACCTTCATCAACGGCAACCGCACCGTCGTCTTTCCGCCAAGCCCCGGAAGCTACGCCTCCGAGAGAATGGGCTGAAGCCCGGCAAACTAACCGGAACGCCTATGGACGGGCGGTTCCGCCGCTCTATCCTCTTCGGAAGCATCCCTTCCGGAGAGGCTTATGTCCGACGTCATGCCCGAACTCCTCGACGTGTCTTCAACCGATCTTTCGATCGAGGCGGTGGAGGAGGTACTGCGGGAACAATATGGACTGACCGGACAGGTATTCCCGATCGAGGGGCGGCAGAACCCCTACTTCCTGATCGACAACGGCCATATGCGCTATCTCCTTAAAACGGCACCCGCTGACGCCCCGTTTCAGGAAATCGAGGCCGAGCACGCTCTGATGCGGCACATCCTGCGCAGCACCGACGGCCCTCTGGTTCCGGAGCCTGTGCTCACCAAAGATGGCGCCGACACAATTGCACTGCCGCTTGAAGGAGAAGACAGGCGCCTGCGCCTCCTGACATTTCTGGAGGGCGCTCCGTTGCCCGCGGACGACACGCTGTCTGATCGAGCGATTGCCGCCTTCGGATCGATCTCGGCGGCTCTCACCAAAAGCCTCGAAGGCATCGACAATCCGCTTTTGGGACGTGAACCGGAGAGCGATCTGCGCAAGGCAGGGCCCCAGACGGTAACGCTCTTGGCGGAGGTGAGCGATCAGGAAACCCGCGACGTCATCGCCAAGGCCATGGTGGCGGCCCTAAGGCGCATCCAGCCGCTTGGCCCGAGCCTGCGGATCGCCGCCGTGCACCAGAACCTGGACGCCGGAGCTGTCGTGGGTAACACGACGGACGCCGGTTGGTTGCCGACAGGGGTGACGGATTTCACCGGAATCTCCAGGAGCTGGCTTGTTGCGGGCTTTGCAAATACCTGCGCGTTCCTGCTGGAAAACCGCGGCGGCGACGCTTTGGCGCTGCTGCCGGCCATTCGCGCCTATCATGACATCTATCCGCTGACGCTGACGGAGATCGAAGCACTCTGGCCGCTAATCGTCGCCCGCACTGGAATCCTGACGGCCGAAGCCGAAAGCAAGCTGGCACAGCGGCCCGATGATCCGCAGGCAAAGGAGGAAACGGGACGACGCCACGCAGTGCTTCGCGCGGTGACCGCTATCTCTCCAGCAGTAGTGTTCGCCGCATTCCTCGACGCGACGGGGATGACCAGTCCGCTGCCGGCAATGGGTCGCCTGCTGCCGGACATCGATCCGGAAACGATCCGGCTGGTCGATCTCGGGGTCACCAGCCCCCTGCTTTACGGCGGCAACTGGACCGATCCCGAAAACGACTGGAAGATGCTCGCCCGCATAGCCCGGGAAACCGGCCGCTGCAGCACGCGCTACGGTGAATACCGCCTTTCGAAGAGCCTCGCCGATCCGCAGCAGGAACCGGAAAACTTCGCGCTACACATCGACGTCTGCGTACCGGCGGGCGCGACTGCGGTTGCGCCCTTTGCGGGAACGCTGAAGAGCGGCGGGACACGGCTCGTGCTCTCAGGCACTGATCTCAATCTGTACGTAGAAGGGTTGGACTGCGCTCTTGCCGACGGCACCGCAGTCAAGGCGGGCGATATGCTCGGCATGGTCGCCGGCGCTGCGAATTCCGTCGGCGGTCTGCGTCTACGTTTCTGCCGCGATTCCGAACTCGTGCCGCCGCTCTTCTGCACGGCGGAGAAGGTGGGCACCTGGTCGAGGTTATGCCCCTCACCGGCAGCGCTGCTTGGTGTCGCCGCCGATGCACCGGTACCCGTCGGCCTCGACGAACCGGTGCGTGGCTGGAAAGAGCATCTTTTCGACGCGGCGGGTCGCTGCCTGATCGACCTGCGGGAAGATACACCGCTCGTCGGCCACAGCCACCCGCGCCTCGCGGCGGCGAGTTATCGCCAGCTTCTGCTGTTGAACGCTCCTTCCCCCGGACCATCCGAGGCGGAAGAACTTTTGGCCCGGCACCTAAAGGCACTCGCACCGACAGGGCTTGATCAAATACTGGCCCTCCATGGGCGACGCGACGCGTTTCAACACGCCTTGGTGCTCGCACGTAACCATACCGGCAGACGCGAGATCGTCGGCATGTCCGGGCTGCTTTCCGAAATGGCCAGCGAGCCCACGATGATCAAGGCCGGCAACGCGCAAGACATCATAGAATCTCTGGATGCAGGCGACAAAGCCGGTCTGCTGCTTCCCGGGCACGAATTGCACGTCGATGGAATTTCGGAGATTCTGGTGGCGCTTCGACGCAACGACGGCTTGCTTGTCATCGATGAAACGCGCTCGGGCTGGGGCCGATCCGGCCGCTATCTCTGGGGATTCGAGGTTTCAGGACTGTCGCCCGATATCGTCGTGGCCGGACTTCCCGGGCAAGATATCGCTGTGTGTTTCGCTCGCGAAAACATTGCAGTGGCGCGAGACGGCGCGGAAAGACCGAGCCTTGTGGCCTGTTCGGTCGCCGCAGCAACCCTGGAAATCTCGGCCGAAGAGGCGTTGCGGGATAACGCCCGGATTGTAGGCGACCACCTGAAATCAGCCATTGAGCTGCTGGCGCGCCGTCATCCTGTAATCCAGGATGTAACCGGCAGCGGCTTCTGCCTTGCCCTGCACTTCAAAAATGAAGAACTCGCCAAAAAAACGGCGGAGCTGCTGCGAAGCGAACGCGTTCTGGCGAATCTCGAGCCGCCGGCTTCGCTGCTGATTGTCCCGCCGCTTTGCTTTGCCCGAGACAGTGCCGACCAGCTGGTGGACCGGCTTGAAGCGGCCCTCGCGCAAAGTTGAGAGGCGACAGTTGCGGAAATTTCTGAGGTCGCGCCTTGCGCGGGCCGGGAAGCCACCTATTTAATTGCAGACGGACGCAGGTGGCGAATATGCGAATGAAATTTCACAATTCCGCCTTCTTCCTGTCATCGATCGGAAAAAAATTCTAGCTATACTGATTTTCGTTGATCGCGCTGTCAGGTTTTGCTACAGACGATTTTCGTTCGATCGGGTGAGTCTGATCGATTTGCACGCAACATCAGAGGGAGAGTGACATGTTTAAATTCGTTCGCGTCGCCACCTTCGGTGAGGATGCGTCCAACATGATTGGCACGGATCGCCGCTCCCTTCCGTGCTGTCGAATGTAACGCTTTCAGTTCCATCGTTCCTGAAAATTTTCATTCGCCAGAGCTGCCCATCAAGCAGCCAATGCGGGAGTCTGCCATGCAGAAGCAAGTTATCGAGTTCGGCGGCGAGCCCGTCGGTATTGTCATTCCGGATGCGGATCGGCTGAAGTTCATCGCGGTGAAATTTCACGTCATCGATCTTGATGAGCAGCGTTTCGGCTCTGCGGACGAGGTGCGTCTTGCCATTCGCGACCTTGTTCGCTCGCGCAACGCAGCGCCCACGGCGCATGTCTGAGATTTGATTTAAGCATTTCAAAAGCCGCCTTCGGGCGGCTTTTTTCATGCGGATTAGAAAGCGGTGAAGGTAATCGTCGTCAAGGAACGTTCGATGCCGGGTATGGACGCGATTTTCTCATTGACGAACCGCCCGATCTCATCGCTGTCCTTGATGTAGATCTTTAGCAAGAGGTCCCAGTCACCGCTTGTCGAATAGAGTTCGGAGACCAGCTCTGTCTTGTAGATGGCATCAGCGACCTCATAGGTCTGGCCGGGCTTGCAACGAAGCTGCACGAATATCGGTTTCATGGACGTCTTCCCGTCGGTCGGATCGCTTTTGCGATCATGATGGCACATATCCGACTATTGGCCGATGCCATTGCCGTTCGCAAGCTGGTCGGCCTGGATCTCCTGGAGTATCCAATCCCGGAACGCAGCCAGCGGCGGATAAGTGGCGCGGTCGGGCGGATAGGCAAGATAATATTGCCCGGTTTCCATGGCTCGGCCTTCGACGGCCGGCACCAGCAGGCCACGCTCCAGTTCCCGGTCGATGAGGAAGCGCGGCAAAAGCGCCGCACCGAGGCCAGCAGCAGCCGCCTCGACCATCGGCATGAACTGATCGAATAGCATGCCGTGCAAGGTATCGAACGCAACCTTGTTCTGAGAGAACCACAGTTCCCACGCGTCCGGACGCGTATTGAGGTGCAGAAGCGGCGCTTTCAGCACATCCTCCGGCCCCTGGATTCCATGCCGCGCCTTGAATTGCGGACTGCAGACCGGCAGCACCGTTTCGTCCATCAGAAAGGTGAGTGCGGCGCCCGGCCAGCGCGCTACTCCGAAATGAATGGCGGCATCGAGCGTATCAAAACGGAAATCGAAGGGTTCGAGGCGGGTAATGAGGTTCACGACGAGGCCCGGATGGGCCTTGAGGAAGTGCGCAATCCGAGGTGTGAGCCAGCGCGTGCCGAAAAATGGCAGGATGGCGAGGTTGAGGGTACCGCCGGACGGATTGGCTTTGAGATTCAGGGAGGCATTCGAAATACGTCGCAGCGCTTCGCGAACCTCTCGGGCATACCCGTCGCCCGCAAGCGTCAGCCGGATCGTCTGGCGCTCGCGAAGAAACAAGGCCACGCCGAGCTGTTTTTCCAGCGCCGAGATCTGCCGGCTGACGGCGCTCTGGGTGAGGCCGAGTTCGTTGGCTGCCGCCGTAACGCTGCCGGTGCGAGCCGCCGCTTCAAAAGCGGCGAGCAGAGAAAATGAGGGTAGGAAGCGCCGGGGCGGCAGCATGTCATTCCTCCAGCGAATGACCTGTTGAGAACATGTCGATATTCATGGATAAACAGCGCCTGTAAAGAGTCTGAAGCGCCCTCTTCCGGACATTCATCATGCTGAACGATCCCCGCTCTCACGGCCTCTGGGAAAAGACCGCTCCCTCGCCCCCTCCGGCGCCGCGGCTGGAAGAGGTCGTGACCGCCGATGTGGCGATTGTCGGGGGCGGTTATACCGGCCTGTCGGCGGCACTGCATCTTGCCGAGCGCGGCGTCGATGTGAGACTTTTGGAGGCCGCCGAGATCGGCTTCGGCGGCGCGGGCCGCAATGTCGGCCTGATCAATGCGGGCATGTGGGTCATGCCCGACGATTTTCCGAGGGAGCTGGGCCCGCTCTATGGCGAGCGGGCACTCGATCTTCTCGGCCAGGGGCCCTATCTCGTCCGCGAGCTGATCGAGACACACGGTATTTCCTGCGAGCTGGAAAAGAACGGCACACTCCATTGCGCAGCCCACGCCGATGGCATGAAGGAGCTCGAGGAGCGCGCCCGCCAGTGGCAGAAGCGCGGCGCCCCCGTCACCCTGCTGAATGCCGCGGAAACCGAACAGCGCACCGGCAGCAGCGCTTATTCCGGTTCGCTCCTAGACATGCGCGCCGGTACGCTGCAGCCGCTCGCCTATGCCCGCGGCCTGGCTCATGCCGCCGTCAAGGCAGGCGCAAAACTCCATACCGGCAGCGCGGTCGTGGAAACCGGCGAGGCGAATGGCAAGAAATTTGTCAGAACCGCTCACGGACAGGTCTCGGCCGACTGGATCATCGTCGCGACGGATGCCTACAGCACCGGTCCGTGGAAACAGGTCCGCCTGGAACAGGTCCATCTGCCCTATTTCAATCTGGCCACAGCTCCTCTCGGCGATAACCTCCGCCGCTCGGTCGTCCCCGGTCGTGAAGGCTGCTGGGACACCAAGGAAATTCTCTCCTCGTTCCGCATGGATCAGGCCGGCCGCCTGATCTTCGGCTCGGTCGGCGCTTTGCGCGGCACCGGCACGGCCATCCACAAGGCCTGGGCGCGGCGCTCGCTGAAACGCATCTTCCCGCAGCTCGGCGATGTGGAATTCGAGGCGGAATGGTACGGCCTTATCGGCATGACCGACAATGCGCTGCCGCGCTTCCACAAGTTCGGCCGCAACGTCGTCGGCTTTTCAGGCTATAACGGCCGCGGCATTTCCCCCGGCACGACATTCGGCAAGGTGCTCGCCGCGCATGTGCTCGGCGAGATTTCGGAAGCCGAACTGCCGCTGCCGCCGACCGATACGACGGAGCCCGGCTTCCGCTCCCTCAAGGAAGCCTATTATGAAGCAGGGGCGCAGATTGCCCACTTCGCCGGTGAACGGTTCTGATTGTCAAACCATCGCCGACTTGTAGATTGACCGACATTGAATTGCGGAGACCGATATGACCCTTGCCACTCTTGATCTCGCCGCCGAGGTGAAAAACATCCTGGGCGACCTAGGCGTAAAAGCCGAAAGCTATACCGGCGGCACGCTCGTCGTCCGCTCGCCGATCACCGGCGCCGAGATCGCCAAGCTGCCGGAGATTTCGGCCGAAGGAGCCGGAAGGGCGATCGAAGCCGCCCATGCCGCCTTTCTGGAATGGCGGCTGGTGCCCGGTCCGAAGCGCGGTGAGCTGATCCGCCTGCTCGGCGAGGAATTGCGCGCCGCCAAAACGGCACTCGGCCGGCTCGTGTCGCTCGAGGTCGGCAAGATCACATCCGAAGGCCTTGGCGAGGTGCAGGAAATGATCGACATCTGCGACTTCGCAGTCGGCCTCTCGCGGCAGCTCTACGGCCTCACCATCGCCACCGAACGCGCCGATCACCGCATGATGGAAACCTGGCATCCGCTGGGCGCGATCGGCATCATCTCCGCCTTCAATTTCCCGGTCGCCGTCTGGTCCTGGAATGCAGCACTCGCCATCGTCTGCGGTAATTCCACCATCTGGAAGCCGTCGGAAAAGACGCCGCTGACCGCGCTCGCGACCCAGTCGATCTTCGAGAAGGCACTGGCCCGCTATATCGCTGAGGGCAATACGGCACCGAGGAACCTCTCGACACTGCTGATCGGTGGGCGCGAGATCGGAGAAATCCTGGTCGATCACGAGAAGGTGCCGCTGGTTTCCGCGACCGGCTCGACGGCCATGGGACGCGCAGTCGGACCGCGCCTGGCGCAGCGCTTCGCCCGCTCCATTCTGGAACTCGGCGGCAACAATGCTGCCATCGTGACGCCGACCGCCGATCTCGACCTGACACTGCGCGGCGTGGCCTTTTCGGCCATGGGAACGGCCGGACAACGCTGCACCACGCTTCGCCGCCTCTTTGTGCATGACAGTGTTTACGACACCCTGGTGCCACGCCTCATCAAGGCCTATCAGTCTGTCACGATCGGAAATCCGCTGGAAAACGGCAACCTCGTCGGCCCCCTGATCGACAAGCCGGCTTTCGACAAAATGCAGAGGGCACTGGAGGCCGCCAAGGCCGCTGGCGGAAAGGTGGTCGGGGGCGAGCGCGTGCATGCCGAAAGCTCCGCCGAGGCTTATTATGTGCGGCCCGCGATCGTCGAGATGCCTGCTCAGGCCGGTCCCGTGAAGGAAGAGACCTTTGCTCCGATCCTTTACGTGATGAAGTATTCGAGCTTCGACGAGGCGCTCTCGCTGCACAACGACGTGCCGCAGGGCCTTTCCTCCTCGATCTTCACCAACGACATGCGGGAGGCCGAAACTTTCGTGTCGGCACACGGCTCCGATTGCGGCATCGCCAACGTGAATATCGGCCCCTCGGGCGCCGAGATCGGCGGGGCATTCGGCGGCGAAAAGGAAACCGGCGGCGGCCGCGAATCGGGCTCGGATGCCTGGAAGGCCTATATGCGCCGCGCCACCAACACGATGAACTATGGCCGCACCCTGCCGCTGGCACAGGGCGTCAAGTTCGACGTCATCTGATCGGATGTCGCAGCCGCTGAATCTGCTAACGGACATCGAGGGCGTGGCTGTCGGCCACGCCACGGATCTCTCGCTCGGTTCGGGCGTGACGGCGATCGTCTTCGACGAACCGGCGGTCGCCTCGGGTTCGGTCCTCGGCGGGGCGCCCGGCGGGCGGGATACCGCGCTGCTCGATCCATCCATGACAGTGCAGGCGGTCGACGCCTTCGTTCTCTCCGGCGGCTCGGCGTTCGGGCTCGATGCGGCAGGCGGCGTGCAGGCCGGACTACGTGAGATCGGACGTGGTCTTCAGGTAAGGACGGCCCGCGTGCCGATCGTGCCGCAGGCAATCCTGATCGATCTCCTGAACGGCGGCAACAAGGACTGGGGCCTCTATTCGCCTTACCGCGATATGGGTTACGCGGCCTTCAAGGCTGCCGTGAAAGGCGCATTCGACCTCGGCACCGTCGGCGCCGGAACGGGCGCCACCACCGCCACCTTCAAAGGCGGGATCGGCTCGGCAAGCGCAAGGACTTCTGCGGGCCATACGGTCGCGGCGCTGATGGCGGTCAACGCCATGGGAGCGGTGACGGTTGCTGAAGGCCCGCATTTCTGGGCGGCTCCATTCGAGCAAGACGGGGAATTCGGCGGGCTTGGCCTGCCCCAGAACTTCGACAATCGCATGCGGCTGAAGGGCCGCAACGTGATCGCGACCACCATCGGTGTCGTGGTGACGGATGCCGTGCTGGGCAAGCCGGACGTTCACCGTCTTTCGATCCTCGCCCACGACGGGCTTGCCCGCGCCGTCCTGCCGACCCATCTGCCGGGAGACGGCGACACCATCTTTTCAGCGGCGACCGGCGCCAAGCCCTTGAGCGACCCTGCTGATTTTCTGGAGATCTGCCATCTGGCGACGCTGGTGACGGCCCGCGCCATAGCGCGTGGCGTCTACGAAGCGACGGCATTGCCGGTGCCGGATGCCCAACCTGCCTGGCGCGACAGGTTCGGTATCTTGGCTAGATAGTTCTCAGCGCTCGCTCCACGCGCGGCCAATCCCCCGCACCGGGCAGCCCGATCCTGAGGTCTTCCGGCCGTTCCGCAAAGCGCCGTGTGATGATCCCCCGCTCACCGAGATGATGGAAAATCGCCTGCGCTCGCGGATCGCGAATGAAGCGGAAGAGCGAAGTACCCCCCGCGACGGGAATGCCGGCTTCTGCGAGCAAGGCGTCGAGCCGTGCCGCTTCCGCCTTCAGCCTTTCCCGCATCGCCTTCTGCCAGCCGGCATCGGCAAGCGCTTCGCCGGCGACGTGCAGCGCCGGACCGGAGACGGCCCAGGGGCCGAGCCGGCTCTCGATCTTCGCGATGGTTTCGGGATGCGAGATGGCAAAACCGAGCCGAAGCCCCGCCATGCCATAGAACTTGCCGAAGGAACGCAGGACGACCAGGCCACCGGCATCGACCGCATCCGCGACGCTCTCCGCCTCAGAGACATCCATGAAGGCCTCATCAACGACAAGGAGGCCGCGTTTGGCCCGCATCACGGCCGCAAGAGCCAGAAGGTCGCTGCGCTGGACAATCCGGCCGGTGGGATTATTCGGATTGACGACCACCGCAAGCCGGCCATCCGCCAGCCTTTCCAGATCCTCGGTCTCGGTCACCTCAAGACCCGCCAGCCGCGCAGCGCGGGCATGTTCCGCATAGGTGGGAGAAAGGACTGCTGCCTCGCCTCCACCCCAGCCCGCCTGAAGGCCGGCAAGGATCGGCAGCAGGATCTGGGTCCCCGGCCCAGGCGCCACATGCGCTTGCGAAGGCGCTCCATACGCCGTTGCCGCCAATACCTTCAGCCGTTCAGCCAAATCCGGCTCCGGCAGTCGCGCTAAGGCATTGCCCGGCAAGGGAGAATACGGATAGGAATGTGGATTGATACCGGTGGAAAGATCGATCCACGGTTCGGGCGCATCGGGAAACGACGCTCGCGCCTGGGCAAGATTGCCGCCGTGCTGTATCGGACCGCCAACCTCAGGCCTTGTCACCGGCATGTTCCTTCTCGCTTTTTTTGCACTGATCATCGAGCGGATATTTGGTTATCCGGATTGGCTGTTTCGCCGCATCGGCCACCCGGTTACCTGGATCGGCGGGCTGATATCCCGGCTCGACACCAACTGGAACCGTGAAGAAGATGATTTCGCCAGGCGCAAGCGCAAGGGCATTCTTACCCTGCTGGTACTGCTCGGCACGGTGATCGTCGTGGCATTGACGCTCGAATACGGGCTTCTCTTCCTGCCCTTCGGACCGATCCTGCTTGCGCTTGTTGCTGCAAGTCTGCCCGCTCAGAAAAGTCTCGAACAGCATGTCGCGGCCGTCGCCACTGCCCTCAGATATGGCGGATTGCAGGCAGGACGCAAAGCCGTTTCGATGATCGTCGGGCGCGATCCGGAAAAACTGGACGAAGCCGCCGTCTCCCGTGCGGCAATCGAGAGCCTGGCGGAGAATTTCTCCGACGGCGTCGTGGCGCCGGCATTCTGGTTGGGCATCGGCGGTTTGGCCGGCGGCGCGGCCTACAAGGCCGCCAATACCGCCGACAGCATGATCGGCCATCGTTCTCCACGGCACGAGGCGTTCGGCTGGGCAGCGGCGCGCTTCGATGACATGATCAACCTGCCGGCTTCGCGCCTGAGCGCGCTGCTTTTCATGATTGCCGCATTCTTTATTCCCGGCGCTTCCCCGAAAGGCGCGATAAACGCTGTTTTGCGGGATGCCCGCCACCACCGATCCCCCAATGCCGGCTGGCCGGAGGCGGCGATGGCCGGTGCGCTTGGAATAGCTCTCGCCGGGCCTCGCAGCTACGGTGGTCAGATGATCGAGGCGCGCTTCATGGGCGAGGGTGGGCGCACCGAGCTTTCTTACGAAGACATCGGCCGCGCGCTGAAACTGGCGCGGATCGCTGACGGTCTGTTGATCGGCCTTTTCGGCATCCTGGCGTGGATCATCTGGCAAATCTGAGCAATCCGTCGAGGTCGAGATGCTTTTCCATGTGGGCGGCAAGGCGGTCGAGCACCTCGTCCACGCCTGCTTCGTAGTCCAGATCGGATGCCGCGCCGCCCAGCCGCTCGAGCCAGGCGGAGCGCTGCCGGTCATCGGCAAACAGGCCGTGGAGATAGGTACCGCAGATTCGCCCATCGCCGGAACGCGCCCCATCCGCGTTGCCACCGACAACCGAAAACGGCTGCGCGCAATCCGGCCCCGTCGTCCGACCTACATGCATTTCATAGCCGGCCAAGGATACTCCGTCGAAACTGATGCCCGAGACCGCTTCCAGCCGCTTTTCGCCGGAAAGAACAGTTTCGACGTCCAGCAAACCCAGACCGGAAACCGAATCGGGCGGCCCTTCTATGCCCTCGGGATCGGAAATCTGCCTGCCCAGCATCTGGTAGCCGCCACACAGACCCAGCACGCGCCCGCCACGTCTGACATGCGCGGCGATGTCGGTATCGAAGCCGGCTGCCTTCAGCACCTGCAGATCGGATATCGTCGCCTTGGAGCCGACCAGCAGAACGAGGGCGCAGTCGCCGGGAACGACTTGCCCCGGCCGCACGCGGACCAATTCCACTTCCGGCTCAGCCTCCAGCGGATCGAGATCGTCGAAATTCGAGATATGCGGCAGGATCGGTACCGCAATGCGTATTTTTGCTCCGGGCTTACAGGCATGAGAGCCGGCGAGACCGAGCGCATCCTCCGCCGGCAGGCGGGTTGCATCGGCAAAGTGCGGCAGGAGCCCTACCGCCTTCCAACCAGTCAACTCCGCAATCATCCGCATGCCTTCCGCAAACAGCGTCGGATCGCCGCGGAACCGGTTGACGATGAAGCCGCAGATCATCGCGGCATCCTCAGGCTCAAGCACCAGTTTTGTGCCGGCGAGGCTGGCGATCACGCCGCCGCGGTCGATATCGCCGATCAGCACGACCGGCACGCCCGCCGCCCGGGCGAAACCCATATTGGCGATGTCGTTCTGCCGCAGATTGATTTCCGAGGCGCTGCCGGCGCCTTCGACCAGCACGAGATCCGCCTGATTTCGCAGACGCTCGAAACTTTCCAGCACGCGCGGCATCAGCTTCGGCTTCAGATCCTGGTATTCGGCAGCCTTGGCATTACCTTCGACCCTGCCTTGCACCACCACCTGAGCGCCGACCTCGCTCTGCGGCTTCAGCAAGACAGGATTCATGTGGACGCTGAGCGGCACCTTTGCGGCGCGCGCCTGCAATGCCTGCGCCCGGCCGATCTCGCCGCCGTCTGCCGTCACCGCCGCGTTGTTCGACATGTTCTGCGGCTTGAACGGCAGAACCTTCAGACCACGCAGCGTGAAGGCGCGGGCAAGGCCTGCAACGACCAACGACTTGCCGACGTCCGAACCCGTTCCCTGAAACATCAGTGATCGAGCGACCATGGACCTAGAACTCGATGCCGGCCTGAGCCTTTACGCCCGCCTTGAAGTGATGCTTCACCAGCGTCATCTCGGTCACCATGTCGGCTGCTTCGATCAGTGCGGGCTTGGCGTTGCGGCCGGTGACAACGATATGCATATCCGCTCGCCGCGCTTGCAGCGCCGCGATAACCTTGTCGAGATCGAGATAATCGTAGCGGAGCGCGATGTTGAGCTCGTCGAGGATGACGAGGCCGATCGTCTCGTCAGCCATCAGGTCCAGCGCCTTTTCCCACGCCTTTTCGGCGGCGGCCATATCGCGCTTCAGATCCTGGGTTTCCCAGGTAAAACCTTCACCCATCGTATGCCAGACGACTCGATCCCCGAAGACCGCCAGCGCCGGCTGCTCGCCAGTCGACCAAGCGCCTTTGATGAACTGCACCACGCCGACCCGCCGGTTGTTGCCGAGCATACGCAACGCGAGCCCGAAAGCAGCGGTGGATTTGCCTTTGCCCGGGCCGGTGTGGACGATGAGAAGACCTTTTTCCAGGGTCTTCTCCGCCACTTCCTTGTCTTGAACAGCCTTGCGGTTCGCCATCTTGGCGCGGTGCCGTTCGGCTACGCTTTCGTCGACCTCTTTCACCGCGAAACAAGCTTTGCCGCAGACCCGGCAGAAGCCTCCTCGCCTGCGCGAAAACGTGCGCGAAGCATACCGCAAGCCGCTCCAAGCAGGGCCCAGAACACCAGGTTGGTGGCATAGACCGCATTGACGAAACGAGCATGCAATTCGAGCGGGACGGCCGTCTCGTGAGACGGGGGCAGCGGCGCCCCGATCAGATGGGGAGAAACCAGCAGGACGATCGCCAAGGCGGCAAAAATCGCCGAGCGCGTGTAAGCCAGAAGACCGAGTGCGACCGCCGTACAGGCAGCGGTGGATACCCACCAGATTTGCCGCGGCCCGAGTTCCGCAGCCGGCATGCCCGGCAGTTCCGGCGGCAGGCCGAGACCGGGCGCAAGACTGACGGCGAGGAAGCCGGCAATGCCGAACATCAGGCCGCCGCGCCAGCCCTTGAACCCGCCGAGGGCCTCTGAAGCCGCGACCAGAACGAGCCCGAAACCAATCGCCGACAATGCATTGGCAGCCGCGGTATAAATGAAGCGCTCAAAGCCGTCGGCCGGCGCCCAGGCCTCTTCTTCGTGGTGATGATCGGCAGGAGCCGCTGCCCCGGCTGCCGGAGCGGCGTCATGGCTATGACCTGCCTCGCCGCCGGCATTCTCGAATACCTCTGCCTGCAGGATCAGCGGGACAGTGGAAAGGCTCTGCATGACGGTGAGCAGCAATCCGGACAATAGCCCGGCGACCATCGCCGTGAAGACGATGTTACGAAACAAGGACATGGGGACGTTCCTATCAGTGGCAGGGGAAAGCCAGTGAGTGACGGGTATCATGAGCGGCATTGTGCACGACTTCCAGATGCGAGAAGCCGACAAATCCGACAATGAACAGACCCATCAGAGCCGTCATGCTGAGAGGAATGATCTTCGAAGTGGAAACACTGCCTGCAGTTGCAGCAGATTTCGTAACCATGGTCTCGTCCTTTCGCCCTCCACCCGAGGGCCGTTCCCGTTTTCTCGCCTCTTGGCAGGTCTCCTGGCTCGCGGATCAGGCGTCTGTCGCCGGCCTTCCCGGATTGCTCCAGTGGCGTCATAGGCGAAGACTTTCCGCTTACAGTTGCGGGGGCAGCCGCGGGTTTGACGAAAAATTCGTCTCACCGCATTCCCTCAAACCCTCTTGGGCACCATAGGCATCGGCACTATAGACGAATTCGCAGACGTCGCAATCGCCTTTGCGACGCATTGACATGGCGTCGCGACCGGGCGTAGTTGAAAGGGACGGTCCCTTTCCGGCAACGGGAGGGGCTAAGAGAGAATGCGGTGCGAGCTTTATGCTCAATGCCGCGGCTGCCCCCGCAACTGTAGGCGGCGAGCCATTGCCACCGAGCCACTGGAAAATCCGGGAAGGCAGGCAAATGGCGGCGACCCGCGAGCCAGGAGACCTGCCGTTGGATTTGTAAGCTTCGCCGGGCGGGGTGCTCCGGAGGAAGTGGTGTCATTCACGGCAGATGGGCTTTGCTTTTCTGCTCCGCGCCCCGATTTTTTGAACCCGGCGGTAACGCGGCTGAATGATGAGCGACGATCAAAAAGACCATCCCGACGACATCGGCGTGACGATCTTCGTCTGCACGAACTGCCGCGACGAAGCCGATCCCGACATCCGTCCCGGCCTGCAAATGATCGCGGCGCTCAAGGAGGCGACGGCCGGCAAGCCGCTGTACGTCAAGCCGGTGACCTGTCTTGCCAATTGTGAAAAAAGCCCGAGTGCCGCCTTCAACCATCGGACCGGCTGGTCCTATGTGTTCGGTCATCTGACGCTGGAGAATGTCGACGACATCGTCGCCGGCGCGATGATGCTGGCAGAAGACGAGCGCGGCTTCCTTCCCCTTCGCGGCCGTCCCGCCTGCCTGCGCGGCAAGGGCATGACGGCCCGCATCCCACCCTTTCATCATCACGAGGACATGCCTTCATGAGCGTCAATTTCGCCCCGGCTACTAATTTTGGGCGCGTTCCCTGCACCGTCGTCACCGGATTCCTCGGCGCCGGGAAGACCACGCTGATCCGCAATCTGATCGAAAAGCTGGACGGCAAGCGGCTGGCGATTATCGTCAACGAATTCGGCGATGTCGGCATCGACGGCGAGGTGCTAAAGGGCTGCGGCATCGAGACCTGCCCGGAAGACAACATCATCGAACTCGCCAACGGCTGCATCTGCTGCACGGTGGCAGACGACTTCGTGCCCGCGATCGATCAGATCCTCTCCCGCGAGCCGCGCGTCGATCATATCCTCATCGAAACCTCCGGCCTTGCTCTGCCGAAGCCACTTGTCCAGGCCTTCCAATGGCCTGACGTCAAGGCGCGGGTGACGGTGGACGGCGTGATTGCCGTGGTGGATGGCCTGGCACTCGCCGAAGGCCGGGTGGCGGACGATCACGACGCGCTGGAGGCCCAACGCCAGGCGGATGGCTCGATCGACCACGACGATCCGGTCGAGGAAGTGTTCGAGGACCAAGTAGCCTGCGCCGACATGATCGTCCTGACCAAGACCGACCTTCTGGACGTGGACGGGCTCGCCACAGCAAGAGATCGCGTCGCCGCGCATCTGCCGCGGGCTGTAAAGATCGTATCGGCCGCCAATGGCGCGATCGACCCGGCCGTGCTGATCGGCCTTGGCCTCGCCGTCGAAGACGATATCGAGAACCGCAAGACCCATCATGACGACGAACTCGATCACGACCATGACGATTTCGACAGTTTCGTCGTCGATCTCCCGGCAGTTTCCGACGCCGAAGGGCTTGCAGCGCGTATCTCCGCGACGGCGGAAGCGGAAAACGTTCTGCGCATAAAAGGCTTTGTGGAAGTCGCGGATAAGCCGATGCGCCTGCAGGTCCAGGCGGTAGGATCGCGCGTGAACCATTATTTCGACCGCGCCTGGGCGCCCGGCGAGACCCGTCAGAGCCGCCTCGTCGTGATCGGTGAAAAGGGAATCGACCGCGAAGCGATCGAAAGAATGCTGGCCGCATAAAGGCTGAAGAGAAGGATGCATATACTCGCCACCACATCGTCGTCGCTCGACGACCTGATCGAACCGGTCGACCTTAACCAGTCGCCGGCCGATGTGTTGGTGCTATCGTTTTCCGGCAGCGATCTGAACGGTATCGCTACCGCTTGGCACGAAAATCAGCCGAGCCTGCGACTGGCCAATCTTTCCGACCTTCGCCACCCGATGTCCGTCGATCTATGGATAGAAAAGACGGCTGCGCATGCTCGTGTCATCCTCGTGCGCATCCTCGGCGGCTATGACCGCTGGGCCTATGGCGTGGAAGAGCTTTCCCGGCTGGCGCGACGTAACAAGATTGCTCTGGCGCTGCTGCCCGGCGAATGCAGCATCCGCGACGATCGGTTGGCCGCGGCATCGACGGTCTCGGATGAGGCGCTTGCCGGAATCCTCGCCTGTTTTCGCGAAGGCGGGCCGGAAAATATGCGGCTTCTGACACGGCGGCTGACAGCGCTCGCAACCGGAGACACCGAAGCGCTGTCGCAAGCGATACCTGTGCCGAAGGCTGGATTTTACAAGCCGGGGCACGGCATCGTCGAGGCGAGCGAACTGCTGATGGGTGTCGCTGCGGGTTCGCCGCGCCTGCCGATCCTTTTCTACCGTTCCATGCTGCTCGCCAATGACGCGGCGCCGATCGATGCAATGTTCGAAGCGCTGGCTGCACGCGGCTTCGCGCCGGTTCCGATCTTCGTCAGCGGTTTGAAGGATGCAGATGCGGTCGCTTTTGTAGAACAGGCAATAGCTGAACAAGAGCCGGCCGCGATCATCGCAACCACAGCCTTTGCCAGCAGCGTCGATGAAAAGGGCGAGACGCTGTTTGACCGGGCCGGCGTTCCCGTCTTCCAGGTCGTGATCGCCACGACCCGGCGAGAGGGCTGGGCGGAAGGTCGGCGCGGCCTGAATCCTGCAGACCTCGCCATGCATGTCGTCTTGCCGGAACTGGATGGCCGCATTCTCGCCGGCGCAATCTCCTTCAAGGCTGGTGACAATTCCGCCAATCTGGTCAATCAACCTGAACCGGATCGGGTGGAACAGGTGGCCGATCGCATTTCCACCTTTCTACGCCTGAAACGGACGGCACGGGCAGAGCGCAAGATCGTCATCCTTCTACCTGACTACCCAAGCGCGCCTGGACGAACCGGCTATGCCGTCGGCCTCGACGTACCGCAAAGCGTACTGTCGATGCTGCGGCAGTTTTCCTTAGCCGGCTACTCCGTTTCGAATATTCCGGAGACGGCGAGAGATCTCCTGAATCGTGTGTCGGGGAAAGCCGGCGCCTATCCGCTCGCCGCCTATCGTTCGTCACCCGCCTCCGAAGCCGCCTGGGGCTTGCCTGAGATGGACGAGGATGTGGAAAACGGTGCCTACCGCTTCCGAGCGGCGCATTTCGGCAACATCACCGTGGCCCTCGCGCCGGACCGCGGCCGCAATGCCGATCGTCGTGCGGACTATCACGACCCCGATCTTCCGCCCCGCCATGCACTGATCGCCTTCGGCCGGTGGATGCGCGAGACGGTCGGGGCTCACGCTGTCGTCCATGTCGGCGCGCATGGCACGCTCGAATGGCTGCCGGGCAAGACGGTGGCACTGTCGAAAGATTGTTTTCCGGAGATCGTCACCGGCGGCCTGCCGGTTGTCTATCCTTTCATCGTTTCCAATCCCGGCGAGGCGGCAGTCGCCAAGCGCCGGATTTCGGCCGTTACCATCGGGCACCTGCCCCCCGTTCTAACCGGCGCCGGCCTGTCGGATGAGCAGAAAAAGCTCGAACTGCTGGTCGATGAATACGCGCAGGCAGACGGTCTGGATCGGCGGCGGCGGGACCGGCTGGCGAAGCTGATCGTCGAGACCGCCCGCGACACGGGCCTGGCAACCGAGGCCGGCGTTTCCCGCCGCGACGATCCCGATGCGGCTCTTCCCCGAATCGACGCCTTTCTTTGCGACCTTAAGGACTTTGCGATCAAGGACGGCCAGCACGTCTTCGGGCAGATCGCACCTGGCGATGACGATCCATTGCGGATCCGGAGCGCCGAGGCTGAGCGGCAGGCATTGCTCGACGCGCTGGACGGAAGACACATCCGCACCGGCCCCTCGGGCGCACCGGCGCGCGGTCGCCTCGATGTGATGCCGACCGGACGCAACCTTTTCGCCAGCGATCCCCGCACCCTGCCGACGCCCACCGCCTTTGAACTGGGAAAACGCGCAGCCGACGAAATCCTGCGCCGTTACCTGCAGGATCATGGCGACTGGCCAAAAAACCTCGTCTTCGATCTCTGGGGCAGCGCGTCCCTCAGAAGCGGCGGCGAGGAAGTGGCGCAGGTGCTCGCCTTGATGGGCGCAAGGCCGGTGCAGGATACCGCGACCGGCCGGGTGACCGGGATCGAAGTTCTGCCCCCCGCTCAGCTCGGTCGCCCTCGCATCGACGTAACGCTCAGGATCTCCGGGCTCTTCCGCGACATGTTCCCGGCTCTGATCGCTTTGCTCGACGCCGCCATGCGCGCAATTGCCGCGCGGGAAGAAGCACCGGGCGACAATCCCCTGGCCGAAGAGGCACGGAAACTCGGCCAAGTGCCGCCGCGTATCTTCGGTTCAGCGCCCGGCACCTACGGTTCCGGCATCGAGGAAAAGCTGGCCGACGGCACCTGGGTTGAACGCGAGGAGCTTGGCCGCATCTATCTCGATGCCGCCAGCCACGCTTTCGGCGGCGCCGAGGGTGAAGCATTTCAGGTGCCTGGAAAATTTGCCGGACAAGTCGAATCGGCCGACCTGCTCGTCCATAGCGGAGACGATCCGGGCCGCGACCTGCTGGACGGTTCCGCCGACGTCGCTTTCATCGGTGGCTTCTCGGCGGCTGTGGCCGCCCTCGGCGGCAAGGCGGATGTCATCGCTCTCGACACGACCGATCCGCAGAAACCGAAAGCTCGATCGATCTCCGAAGCCGTGACCCGCGTGGTCCGGGCTCGCGCCGTCAATCCGCGCTTCATCGCCGGTCAGATGCGTCACGGCCCCCGCGGCGCGGCCGAACTGGTCGAGACCGTGGACCGGCTGATTGGTTTTGCGGAGACGACCCGAGCCATCCCGCAGTCGCTGATAGAAGCAACCTATGACGCCTATATCGGTGACGAAAAGGTTCGCGATTTCCTGATTAGCCAGAACCCGGAAGGCTTGCGCCATATGGGCGAACGCTTCCGCTCCGCGCTTCGACGGGGGCTTTGGCATCCGCGCCGCAACGCTGTGGATGCGGAGCTCGAAATGCTGGCAAGGGAGGTCGCATGACGGCTCTCTCGCTCAACCGGACGACCACGGACATGCGGCGCGGCGCCTGCCCTGCGCTTTCCGCGCCAATGATGACCGGCGACGGTTTGCTTGCCCGCGTGGCGCTGACCGATGCGATATCGCCTCGGCAACTGGCCGATCTCTGCCGGCTTGCCCGCATCCATGGCAACGGCATTCTCGACATTTCCGCCCGCGGCAACCTGCAAATTCGGGGGCTGAGTGAGGCATCCGCATCTTTGCTCGAAGGCGACGTGCGAGCCCTGAACCTGCCGCTGCGCGAAGGGCTTGCGGTGGAAACACCGCCGCTTGCGGGCCGGGACGATACCGAGATCGCCGATCCGCACCCGATTGCGGACGCTATTCGACTAGGCGCACGCGATATGGCGGGTCTGGCGCCCAAAATGTCGGTGGTTGTGGATGGGCATGGCCGGTTGCGGCTTTCCCATCTTCTGGCGGATATCCGCCTGGTGGCCGTGACGACGGGCGATGATATCGGCTGGAAGCTCCTCCTGGGCGGTTCGGAAACATCCGCCGGCATATTCGCCGTGCTTTCCGAAGCTGACGCTGTTTCGGCGGCGCTCGATCTGCTTGAAAAGCTCGCTGCCATGGGGAACGGAGCCCGGGGACGTGATCTGGCGGTCAACCTCCCGCGTGAAGGCGGCGACCTCCCGACCACCTCTCCATTCGACCTGTTTGCGCTTGCCGACGGACTCCATGCCGTCGGGGTCGGCCCTGCCTTTGCCCAGTCAAAAGCCGAGGATGTCATTGCGCTTTGCCTGGCGGCCGAACAGCTCGGAATCCGGCTCGTGAAGCCGGCCCTGGATCATTCCCTGCTGTTTTTCGGCGGCAGCCGGGCATGCGAAGCTCTCGCGCTCTTCGCCGCAGAAAACGGCTTCATCACGTCGGCGGCCGATCCCCGCGGTCATATAGCGGCCTGCCCAGGCAATCCGGCTTGCCGGTCGGCAACGATCGCCACTCATGATGTGGCTGGCGAGGCCGGCGGCGAATGGGCCGATCTGCTTGATGGATCGTTCAAGCTGCACATCTCCGGCTGCCCGAAAGGCTGCGCCCATCCGGAACCGACGGCACTTGCCCTCTGCGGCACCCCTGCTGGCCTTTCGTTGATCGCCCAAGGGAAAGCGACCGATTTACCCTTTGCCGACATCAAAATTGCCGATACCAAAGCCACGCTTCGCCGCCTTGCCGATCTCGTCAGATCGGAAAAGCGCGCGGGGGAAAATTCTGCTGCTTGCCTTGCCCGGCTCGGGACCGACCGGCTCGCCGCAGCAGCCATGTCAGGACGACCATGAACAGCTACGACTATATCCGCGAAGGCGACGCCATCTATGAAAAGTCCTTTGCGATCATTCGCGAAGAGGCCGACCTCTCGTCGTTTTCGGGCGATCAGGCCGAGATTGCGGTGCGCATGATCCACGCCTGCGGGCTCGTGGAAGCAGCCGCGCATTTTCGCTTTTCGAAGGACTTTGTGACCCGGGCGCGCGGGGCGCTGCATGCGGGCAAGCCGATCTATTGCGATGCCGAGATGGTGGCGCACGGCATCACCCGGACGCGTCTGCCGGCACACAACGAGGTGATCTGCACGCTCCGCGACAGCCGCACGATCGAGCTTGCGAAAACGATCGGCAATACCCGGTCTGCCGCCGCCCTCGACCTGTGGGACGAGATGGATGGCGCATTGGTGGCGATCGGCAACGCGCCGACTGCGCTTTTCCGCCTCCTTGAAATGCTGGATGCCGGGGCGCCGCGCCCTGCTGCGATCATCGGCATGCCGGTCGGTTTCGTAGGCGCCGCCGAATCCAAGGAAGCGCTGATGGAAACGACGCTCGGCATTCCCTTTGCCGTCGTACGCGGCCGCTTGGGCGGTTCGGCGATGACCGCGGCCTGCGTCAACGCGCTCGCGAGGGCAGGGCTTTGAACGCGGCGATCCTCAAAGGCAGACTGACTGGCGTCGGCACCGGACCGGGCGATCCGGAGCTCCTGACGCTGAAAGCGGTCCGCGCCATCAACGAAGCTGATGTGATCGCCTTCTTCTGCAAGAAAGGCAGCACCGGCAACGGTCGTGCTATCGTGGAGGCCCATATCCGTTCCGGGACACTGGAGCTGCCGCTCGTTTATCCGGTCACAGTGGAAACGAACAAGGACGAGGCGGATTACCGCGGTCCTATCGCCGATTTCTTCGATCGCTCGGCCGAAGAGATCGCCGCACATCTCGATGCGGGCAAGAACGTGGCCGTGCTGAGCGAAGGAGATCCGCTATTCTATGGCTCCTACATGCATCTGCATGTGCGGCTCAGCGGCCGGTATCAGGCTGACGTGATCGCCGGCGTCACGGCCATGTCCGGTTGCTGGTCTATGACCGGGTTGCCGCTTGTCCAGGGCGACGACATCCTCAGCGTGCTGCCCGGCACACTGCCGGAAGACAAACTGGTCGAGCGACTGAAGGACACGGACGGCGCAGTGATCATGAAGGTCGGGCGCAATCTTCCGAAGATCCGTCGGGCGCTCGCATCGGTCGGCAAGCTGTCGGGCGCGCTCTACGTGGAACGCGGCACCATGGCGAATGGTGCGGCCCAGAAACTTGAAGATCGCGACCAGAGCCCCGCACCTTATTTTTCCATTGTCCTCGTACCCGGCTGGAAGACGCGCCCCGGAGTGGATCGATGAGCGGAAAGCTGACCGTCGTCGGCCTCGGCCCGGGAAGTCCTGAACAGATGACACCGGAGGCGCTTGCAGCCGTTGCGGACGCAGGCGATTTTTTCGGATATTTTCCCTATATCGACCGCCTCGACCTTCGGCCGGACCAGCGGCGGCACGCGTCCGATAATCGGGAGGAACTCGCCCGTGCGCGCGCAGCAATCGAAATGGCGGCGAAGGGCGGCAAGGTCTGCGTCGTTTCCGGAGGCGATCCGGGAGTTTTCGCCATGGCGGCCGCAGTCTGCGAGGCGATCGACGAAGGGCCGGCCGAATGGCGCGACATCGACTTTTCCGTGGTGCCGGGGGTAACCGCCATGCTGGCGGTCGCTGCCAAGGCCGGAGCACCCCTTGGTCACGATTTCTGCGCCATCTCGCTTTCCAATAACCTGAAGCCCTGGGATCTCATCGAGAAACGCCTGATCGCGGCAGCGGAGGCGGGTTTCGTCATGGCCTTCTATAATCCGGTCAGCAAGGCCCGCCCACACCAATTGGGAGACGCCTTCGCGCTTCTTCGCCGCCATCTCCCCGGCGAAGTGCCTGTTATTTTTGGACGCGCCGCCGGTCGCCCGGATGAGGCAATCCGGATCGTGCCCCTGTCACAGGCCGAAAGCGGAATGGCCGACATGGCTACCTGTGTTATCGTCGGAACCGCAGAAACCAAGCTGATCGAACGAGACGGGCGGCGCCCGCTCGTCTATTCGCCCCGTTACTTCAAGGGCGCCGGCGCATGATCGAGCCACGCAAGCATAGCCTCGATGGTCTCGACGGACGGCACCTCCGGCAGGACCGGGCGGCGGACCATGATCACCCCAACACCAAGCTGTCTGGCAGCGGCGATCTTGCCGTAGCTCGACGGGCCGCCACTGTTTTTGGCGACGATCAACTCGATCCCGTGCTCCGCAAGCAGCCGCGCCTCGCTCGCCTCGGCAAAGGGGCCGCGCGACGTCAGGTAGATCGCATGCGGTACATCGAGCGGCGGCTCCACCGGATCGACGCTGCGGATCAGATAGCGATGCTGTGGCGCCGCTTCGAACGGCAGCAGTTCCTGCCGTCCGAGAGTCAGGAACACCTTACGAGGCGTCTCGCCCAACGCCCCGACGGCGCCTGTGATACTGTCGATCTCGATCCACCGGTCACCGGCCTCTTGCGTCCAGGCAGGCCGCCGCAACGCAATGAGCGGTACATTCGCGAGCCCGGCGGCCTCGGCTGCGTTTCGCGAAATCTGCGCGGCGTAAGGATGAGTGGCGTCGATCAGGATGGTAACGGCTTTTTCTCTGATATAGGCGGCCATGCCCTCGCTTCCGCCGAAACCGCCCACCCGCACGGGAACGGGCTGCTCGGCCGGTGCGCGCGTGCGGCCGGCAAGCGACAGCGTGGTGATGAAGCGCGGGTCGCCGGCAAGCCTCTCGGCCAGTTTTCTGGCCTCCGCCGTGCCGCCGAGAATGAGGATGGAGTGTAACAAGATGCCTCCTGAATCAGCAGAAAGAGCTTTAAACCAAAGCCGCTGGCTGTCCATCGTCGGCATCGGCGAGGACGGCTTAAAAGGCCTCGGCGAGAACGCCCGCGCTGCGATTTCCTCCGCGTCCGTCGTCTTCGGCGGAAGGCGGCATCTGGAACTGGCGGCCTCCGCGATAACCGGCGAGACACGCCCATGGCCTACCCCTTTCGATGCCGCCATGCGCGACGTCGTGGCGCTGCGGGGCCGAAAAGTCTGCGTGCTTGCCTCAGGCGATCCCTTCTTCTTCGGCGTCGGTGCTACCCTGTCGCATCATGTTCCCGTGGAAGAGTTTACCGCTTACCCGGCTCCTTCGACATTTTCCCTTGCAGCCTCCAAGCTTGGCTGGCCGCTGCAGGAGATCGAAACGGTGTCCCTGCACGGGCGTCCACTCGATCTCATCCGGCCGCTTCTGCATCCCGGCCGGCGAATTCTCGCACTGACCTCGGACGAGAAAGGGCCGGCGGAGCTGGCGGCGCTGCTGACGAAGGCCGGTTTCGGCCGTTCGCAGATGGCGGTTCTGGAGGCGCTCGGCGGTGCCGCGGAGCGCGTTCGATGGAATCAGGCAAATGAATTTGTATTGCAGGATATCAACGTCCTCAATGTCGTAGCAGTGGAGGTCGCGGGTGAGGCGGACGCCCGTATCCTGCCTTGCGCCTTTGGACTGGACGATGCTTTGTTCGAGCATGACGGGCAGATCACCAAGCGCGAGGTCCGGGCCCTGACGCTTTCGGCACTGGCGCCACGACGAGGCGAGCTTCTCTGGGATATCGGTGCCGGCTCCGGCTCGATCGGTATCGAATGGATGCTGGCCGATCCTTCGATGAAGGCGATCGCGATCGAGGCGAATGGAGAACGAGCGGCACGGATCGGCAGAAACGCATCCGCGTTCGGCGTACCCGGACTGCGCGTCATCGAGGGAGAAGCGCCTGTCGCCCTGATCGGCCTGCCGACACCTGATGCGATTTTCATCGGCGGCGGTGGCAGCGAGCCCGGCGTGCTCGACACGGCCATTGCGTCCCTGAAGCCGGGCGGACGGCTCGTCGCCAATGCCGTGACCCTCGAAATGGAGGCCGTGCTTCTTGGCGTTCATACGCGCCTGGGCGGCAATCTTGTCCGGATTGACGTTTCACGAGTGGCTCCGATCGGTGCGATGCAGGGTTGGAAACCGGCAATGCCGGTGATGCAATGGACATGGATAAAACAGGGGTAAGAACAATGATCGTCGCGGGCTTGGGTTGCCGCAAAGGCAGCACCGCCGAGGAAATCCTTTCCGCGCTGGACGCTGCGTGCGTAGCAGCGAGGATTTCACGTGAATCCGTCGCCGCATTGGCGACAGGCGAGATCAAGCGTGAGGAGCCCGGCATCCTCGAGCTTGCGGAAACATTGCGCCTGCCGCTGCATATCGTCGAGGACGAGGCGTTGCTGCAGGCCGAACCCCGCACCCGAACTGTATCCCGTCATAGCCTGGCAAAGACGCTTTCCTCCAGCCTATCCGAAGCGGCCGCCCTGGCCGTCGCCGGCGATCGGTCGGAGATTCTTGTCCCGCGGCTGATCGCCAACGGCGCTACCTGCGCCCTGGCGGCAACGAAGGAAGAGGCATGACGGTACATTTCATCGGCGCCGGACCGGGTGCTGCGGACCTCATCACCGTACGCGGCCGCGACATTCTCGCGCGATCACCGGTGTGCCTGTACGCCGGCTCCATCATGCCGAAGGAACTGCTGGACTACTGCCCGAAAGACGCACGGATCGTCGACACCGGTTCGCTCTCGCTCGATGACATCGAAGCGGAATACGTCGCGGCCCACAAGGCGGGCAAGGATGTGGCCCGGCTGCATTCCGGCGATCTTTCCGTCTGGAGCGCAGTCGCCGAACAGATCCGCCGTCTGGAAAAGCACGGCATAGACTACACGCTGACGCCAGGTGTGCCATCCTTCGCGGCAGCGGCAGCAGCGCTCAAGCGCGAGCTGACGATCCCGGAGGTCGCGCAGAGCCTGGTACTGACCCGGGTGTCGGGCCGTGCGTCGAAAATGCCCGCGGGCGAAACATTGGCCGCGTTCGGCACCACGGGCGCAACGCTGGCTATCCATCTTGCCGTCCATGCGCTCGACAGGGTTGTCGCGGAGCTGACACCTCTGTACGGGCCTGACTGCCCGGTGGTGATCGTTGTGCGCGCCTCCTGGCCGGAAGAGCGGATCATCCGCGGGACGCTCGCCGATATCGAAGCCAGGCTTGCTGCAGAACCGGCAGAACGCACGGCCTTGATCTTTATCGGCAAGGCATTGGGAGCGACCGATTTCGCCGAAAGCCAGCTTTACAATGCAGACTATGTACGCCGCTTCCGGCCGGGCTGGCCCGAGGCCGGAAAAGATCAGACGGGCAAGGATTCGGAATGATCGGACGGCGTAAACTCCGTTTGGCCGACCAACCGGCCCTCGCGGTCGAAGACGAGGATTTCCAACGCGATTTCAGGACTGTGAAGGGCTTTGGCCGCAGTATTCCAGGCAAGCCCCGCGATGCGGTCCCCCAGAGGAAGACCGCTTTCGGTGGCAAGCGAAAAAGCATGTGCCACGGTATTGGCCGACGCAAGGCGGGCGACGATCTCGGCATCCGCTCCGGCATCGGCCGCGACTTTCGCCAAGGCTTCGAGATCGGCGAGGCCGCGTTTGGAATGCACGTCGAGCATGCCCTGGGCGAGCTTCGTCATCTTGGCGACGCCGCCCGCAATGGTGACCTTCGGCACCGGGTGATCGCGCAGATATTTGAGCATGCCGCCAACGAAATCGCCCATGTCGATCAGTGCGATCTCCGGCAGGCCGTGATGGGCCTGAACGGCCTTTTCCGACGTATTACCGGTCGCGCCGGCCACATGATCGAGACCGGCGGCTCGTGCCACGTCGATGCCGCGCCAAATGGAGTGGATCCAGGACGAACAGGAAAAGGGAATAACGATCCCGGTCGTGCCGAGGATCGAGATGCCGCCCATGATGCCGAGCCGGCCGTTCAGCGTCTTTTCGGCGATCTTCTCGCCATCGGCGACGGAAATCTCCACCTCGAAATCGATCTCGCCGCCCGCCACTTCGCAGATTGCCTGCGCGATCATCCTGCGCGGTACGGGATTGATGGACGGCTCGCCTGGTGGAAGCGGCAGCCCGGGCCGCGTCACAGTCCCAACGCCAGGCCCGGCCTTGAAGGTGATGCCACTGCCGGGAGCGCCGCGTCGAATGGTGCTCATGATCAGGGCTCCATGGGTGACGTCCGGATCGTCGCCCGCATCTTTGATGATGCCGGCTTTGGCAAACCCCTCTCCCCGCTCTTCCATTGCGAGGGCAAAGCTTGGCCGCTGACCTCCGGGCAGCGTCACCTCTACCATGTGGGGAAACCTGCCGGAAAGAAGCGCAAGACACGCAGCCTTGCTGGCCGCCGCCGCACAGGTTCCCGTGGTCCAGCCACGGCGCAGGTTCTTGCCATCCTCTTCCATGCCGTTTCTATATATCGACCGGTGCCATGCGTCACCGGCCAAAGGTTCGCCTATGAATGAAAGTATCGAGAAGATTGTCGCAGCTCCGGCCTTCGAGCCCGGGCATGTCTGGCTGGCGGGCGCAGGTCCGGGTCATCCCCGATATCTGACGCTGGAAGTGGCCGATGCGCTCTCCAAGGCGGATTGCATCGTCTACGATGCGCTCGTCTCGCAGGATGTGCTCTCGCTAGGCAGGCAGGCAGAACTGCTGTTCGCCGGCAAACGCGGCGGCAAACCTTCCGCAACCCAGGAAAATATCACTTCCTCGCTGATCGAACTGGCGCAGGCGGGCAAGCGCGTCCTGAGGTTGAAGGGCGGGGATCCGTTCATTTTCGGCCGCGGCGGTGAAGAAGCCGAAGCGCTCGTCAAGGCAGGCATTCCGTTCCGGGTTCTTCCCGGCATGACATCCGCTCTGGCTGCGCTCGCAGCGGCGCGGATTCCGGCGACCATGCGAGGGATCAGCCGCTCCATAACCCTTGCGACCGGCCACGCGGCGGGCACGGAGGACGATCTGGATTGGGTGGCGCTTGCGCGACTGGGCGAACCGATTGTCATCTATATGGGACTGAAGATGATCGGCGATATCACGCGCCTGCTGATGGAAGGCGGTCTTCCGTCCGATACGCCGGCGGCGGTGGTGATGTCGGCCACCACTGTCGAAGAGAAAACGCTGGTTGCGACCCTCGGCACCGTGGAAGAGGAGGTCCGGCGACAGAATTTTTCGGCCCCCGCGCTGATTGTCATCGGCGGCATCGTGTCCATGCGGGAAACCCTGGCGCCAAGGTACACGCGATGACGGCCCGCGCACTCATCATCGGTGCGCCGCGCTCCGGTTCCGGCAAGACGAGCGTCACGATCGGCCTATTGCGGGCTTTTGCGCGGCGTGGCGTGAAGGTGCGCGGCGTCAAGACCGGACCCGACTACATCGATCCGGGTTTTCATGAGGCGGCAACCCGCCTTCCCGGCCTCAACCTCGACAGCTGGGCCATGTCGCCGGACCTCCTGCGGCATCTGGCGCGTCAACAGGCTGAGGACGCAGACCTTATCCTGATCGAAAGCGCGATGGGCCTGTTCGACGGCATCGTCGGCGAGCCGAATCGCTCCGGTGCGGCTTCCGATCTGGCCCGCCTCTTCGGACTGCCGATCCTGCTGGTGCTGGATGTGTCCGGTCAATCGCAGACTGCCGCCGTGATCGCCTATGGCTTCGCTCACTACGATCCCGCAGTTCGGATCGCGGCCTGCATCCTGAACCGCGCCGGCAGCGAGCGGCACAAAAAACTCAGTGGCGAAGCGATCGAGGCGATCGGACTACCGGTCGTCGGAACGATCCTGCGCGACCCGACGCTGATCCTGCCCGAGCGACATCTCGGACTGGTTCAGGCGAATGAACATCCGGAAATGGATGCGCATATCGAAAGACTGGCCGATGCTATGGAAGCCTCGCTCGATCTCGATGCCATCTTCGCTGCGGCCACGCCTTTTGACATACCCGACGGATTGCCCGAAAAGGCTCTGCCTCCTCCCGGTCAGAGGATCGCACTGGCGCAGGATGCGGCTTTCACCTTCCTCTATCCGCATCTCCTGCGCGGCTGGCGCGAGGCCGGCGCGGAACTCGTTCCCTTCTCCCCGCTGGCCGACGAGGCGCCTTCCCTCGATTGCGATATATGCTGGCTACCGGGAGGTTATCCGGAACTGCATGCCGGAAAGCTGGCCGCTGCGGACAATTTCAGAACGGGAATCACACGGTTTGCCGAGACGAAGCCCGTTCACGGCGAGTGCGGTGGCTATATGGTGCTCGGCGAAACGCTGGAGGACGCCGAAGGCGTGACGCATGCCATGACGGGGCTTTTGTCCCATCGCACCAGTTTCGCTCGGCGCAAGATGAATCTCGGCTATCGGCAGGCAAAGCTTCACGCCGACAGTCCTATCGGAGCAGCCGGCGAAACCGCCCGCGGCCATGAATTCCACTATGCGAGCGTGGTTTCGCCGGGGACCGACGAGCCGCTTGCCACCATCGCCGATGGGACCGGCAAGGAAATCGGATCATCGGGCGGTCGCCGCGGCCTTGTCAGCGGCACGTTCTTTCACGTTATCGCACGTAGCTGAGCACTCCTGGCGGGGGGCGGACAAGCGAAGATTGCTGCATTTATGGACCGCCGGCGCGAACCGTCGCATCGGTGGCACTTTATGTCGCATTGAATGCAGCGCATCATAGAGATCCGAACCTTAATCCTTGAAGAGACTTCGCCAGCGGCACCACACGGAATCCGACGCGATTGAAACGGCAGACACTGGCCGACATTGCGCTTAATCATTAGGATGGAAAGACCGGCGGCAACCGGAGCATTTCCCGGCATCGATGACGGGCAGATCCGAAAAGCGGAAGAGGAACCGCCGGATAGGCCCGAAGAATGTATTTTCAACACTCAACGATAAGGAAACAGGGGAATGAACGACTTTACCAAATATCTCGCCGGTCGCGTGACGGCAGGCGGCATGAACCGCCGCGAGTTCATGGGCCGCGCCATGGCAGCCGGGCTGACGCTAACAGCCGCAAGCCAGCTCTTTGCCACAAGTGCCGAGGCTCAGACGCCGAAGAAAGGCGGGCATCTCAAACTGGGTCTGGAAGGTGCAGCAGCGACCGATTCCAAGGATCCCGCCAAGGCGCTTTCGCAATTCATGTTCGTCGTCGGCCGTTGCTGGGGCGACATGCTGGTGGAGTCCGAACCGCTGACGGGCAAACCCGTCCCTGCATTGGCGGAAAGTTGGGAACCCTCCGCCGACGCCGTCACCTGGACTTTCAAAATCCGCTCCGGCGTAAAATTCCAAAACGGCAAGACCCTGACCGTCGACGACGTCATCGCGACGCTCAAGCGGCATACGGATGAAAAGGCGGAATCCGGCGCGCTGGGCGTGATGAAATCCATCAAGGATATCAAGGCCGACGGCGGCAACCTCGTTTTGACGCTGACGGAAGGCAACGCCGACCTCCCGCTGCTGCTCACCGACTACCACCTGATCATTCAGCCGAACGGCGGTACCGACGATCCGAATGCAATGATCGGCACCGGCCCTTACAAGGTCGCCAGTTTTGAACCGGGGGTTCGCGCAACCTTCGAAAGGAACAAGGACGACTGGCGCTCCGATCGCGGCTTTGTCGATTCCGTCGAAATCATTGCGATGAACGACGCGACGGCCCGTATCGCCGCGCTTTCCTCCGGACAGGTTCATTATATCAACCGTGTAGACCCAAAGACGGTAGCGCTCCTGAAGCGCGCTCCGACGGTAGAGGTTCTGTCCACGTCCGGCCGCGGCCATTATGTCTTCATCATGCATTGCGACAAGGCGCCGTTCGACAACAACGATCTGCGGCTTGCGCTGAAATACGCCATGGACCGCGAAGGCATGGTAAAGACCGTCCTTGGCGGCTACGGCAAGGTCGGCAACGATTTCCCGATCAACGCCACCTATGCGCTTTTCCCGGAAGGGATCGAGCAGCGTGCCTATGATCCGGACAAGGCGGCCTTCCACTACAAGAAGTCGGGACACAGCGGCTCTGTTCTGTTGCGCACGTCGGAGGTCGCCTTCCCGGGAGCCGTCGATGCCGCCGTGCTTTATCAGCAGAGCGCCAAGAAGGCGGGCATCAACGTCGAAGTGAAGCGCGAACCGGGCGACGGCTACTGGACCAATGTCTGGAACGTTCAACCCTTCTCCACCTCCTATTGGGGCGGCCGTCCGACGCAGGACCAGATGTATTCCACCGCCTATCTTTCCACGGCCGACTGGAACGACACGAGATTCAAGCGCCCCGACTTCGACAAGCTTCTTCTCGAGGCCCGCTCCGAGCTGGACGAAACGAAGCGCAAGGACATGTACCGCACCATGGCAATGACGGTGCGCGACGAAGGTGGCCTCATCCTGCCGATGTTCAACGACTTCGTGAACGCGGCCAGCAAGAAGGTAAAAGGCTACGTTCACGACATCGGTAACGACATGTCGAACGGCTATGTCGCGACCCGCGTCTGGCTGGATGCCTAGTTCTTCGGGACGGAATGCCTATTGACGGATCGCGGGAGGCCCCGCGATCCTCCTTCCGTTTCAAAAACGAGGCCTTCTGCCGATGTCCAATCCTGTCGAAACAGAGAGCCTGCCCGGTCAGCGTTTTCGAGAACGTTTTCCGCTTCTTGCTCTTCTCATCGAGCGCATGCTGCTCTCGCTCCTGCTTCTTGTCGCCGTTTCGGTGCTGATCTTCGGCGGCGTCGAGGCTTTGCCGGGTGATTTCGCCACGACCTATCTCGGTCAATCGGCGACGCCGCAGGCGGTCGCAAACATTCGCGCCGAACTCGGTCTCGACCGCCCCGTTGTCACCCGTTATTTCGAATGGCTGGCTGGCGCGTTTCAAGGTGACTTCGGCACCTCTTGGGCGAGCAGGAATTCCGTCTCCGAACAAGTCGGCAATCGCCTCGGCAACTCGCTATTCCTTGCCGGCTTCGCGGCGGTGATCTCCGTGCCGCTCGCCGTGGGGCTCGGCATGTTGTCCGTGCATTTCCGCAACCGTATGCCGGACAAGATCATCAACGTCATATCGCTCGCGGCAATCTCGCTGCCGGAATTCTTTATCGGTTACCTGCTGATCCTCTATTTTGCCGTCAATTTCGGCGTAGCGACCTTTCCCGCCACCGTCTACGAGGGCATGGGCTTCATCGAGCGGCTCAAGGCGATTGCACTGCCCACCGCGACGCTGGTGCTCGTGGTGCTCGCGCATATGATGCGCATGACCCGAGCAGCCATTTTGTCCGTCATGTCCTCCGCCTACATGGAGACCGCCGAACTCAAAGGTCTTTCCGCCTTTCGGGCGATCGTCAAACATGCCGCCCCCAACGCGCTCGCGCCGATCATCAACGTCGTGGCGCTCAACCTTGCCTACCTCGTGGTCGGCGTCGTCGTGGTGGAGGTCGTCTTCGTCTATCCGGGGATGGGCCAATACATGGTCGACGCGGTGACGGTGCGGGACATGCCGGTCGTCCAGGCCTGCGGGTTGATCTTTGCCGCCGTCTACATCTTCCTGAACATGCTGGCGGATATTCTCGCGATCGTCGCCAATCCACGTCTGAGGCATCCGCGATGAGGCTGAGAGAAATCCCCATTACCGCCTGGATCGGCATCCTCGGCATCGCACTTGCCTGCTTCTGCGCCATTTTCGCGCCGCTGATCGCTCCTTACGGGGAAACGGAGGTGGTTGGCGGCGTCTGGCAGGAGGCGGATGCGCAATTCTTCTTCGGCCTCGATAATCTCGGGCGCGACATTCTCTCGCGGCTGATCTACGGCGCCCGTACCACCCTCTCGGTTGCTCTCGCCGCGACGGTCATTTCCTTTTCGCTCGGAATTCTCCTGAGCTTTATCGCCGCCGTTTCAGGCGGTCTGATCGACACGGTCTTTTCCCGCTTCAACGATCTGATGATGTCGATCCCGACATTGATCTTCGCGCTGGTCGTTCTCGCCGTCCTGCCGCAGCACCTGATCGTGTTGATCCTGGTGATGGCGGTCTTGGATTCGACCCGCGTCTACCGCCTCGGTCGTGCCGTGGCGCTCGACGTCGCGGTGATGGAATTCGTGGAGGCCGCCCGGCTGCGCGGCGAGGGTACCGCCTGGATCATTTTCCGGGAAATCCTGCCGAACACGCTCTCTCCGCTGCTCGCCGAATTCGGCCTGCGCTTCGCCTTCTCCATTCTCTTCCTCTCCACCCTGTCCTTCCTCGGGCTCGGTATCCAGCCTCCGGCAGCGGACTGGGGCGGCATGGTGAAGGACAACAAGGACGGCATCATCTTCGGTATTTCGGCGGCTCTGGTGCCGGGCACGGCGATCGCAGCACTCGCCATTTGCGTCAATCTCGTGGTCGATTGGCTGCTCAAACGAACCTCCAGCCTCAAGGGGGGCCGTGGCGATGCCTGAACTTCTTTCCGTCCGCAATCTGAAGATCGAGGCGACCAGTTATCCGCCCGGCGAACCGCCCAAGCGCATCACCATCGTCGACGGGGTGTCCTTCGATCTTCAGAAGGGCAAGGTGCTTGGACTGATCGGTGAGTCCGGTGCCGGCAAATCGACCATCGGCCTCTCTGCCCTCGCCTATGGCCGCGGCGGCGCCGAAATTACCGGCGGCGAGGTTTCGCTCAATGGAACGAACATCCTGGCATTGGGTAAGGCCGGCATCCGCAAGGTGCGCGGCGCCCATGTCTGTTATGTGGCGCAATCGGCCGCGGCGGCCTTCAACCCGGCACATCGTCTCGGCGATCAGGTGATCGAAGCCTCGGTCAAGCACGGGCTGATGACCAAGGAGGAAGCCCGCAAGCGAGGCCTCTATCTCTTCCGCGTCCTCGGTCTGCCGAACCCGGAGACCTTTGGAGACCGTTTTCCGCATCAGGTTTCCGGCGGGCAGCTTCAGCGTGCCATGACGGCCATGGCGCTTTGTCCCAACCCGGAGCTGATCGTTTTCGACGAGCCGACGACAGCGCTCGACGTGACGACCCAGATAGACGTGCTGGCGGCAATCAAACATGCGATCGAGGAGACGAATACCGCAGCGCTTTACATCACTCATGATCTCGCCGTCGTCGCCCAGATTTCCGATGACATCATGGTGCTTCGATATGGGAAGACGGTCGAATACGGTTCGGTGCAGCAGATCATTGAAGCGCCGACGCAGGAGTATACCCGCGCGCTGGTGAACGTTCGCCAGACGGCGCGGGAAGAGGCGCCCGATCAAAGCCAGGCGCTCCTGAAGGTCGATAACGTCAGCGCCCAATATTCGAACGGCTTCAAGGTGCTGCATGGGGTCTCCCTGCATCTCTGCAAGGGTCAGACCCTGGCGATCGTCGGCGAGTCCGGCTCCGGAAAATCGACGCTGGCGCGCGTCATCACCGGCCTCCTGCCGCCCAGCGACGGCAGCATCACCTTTGAAGGCAAGGCGCTGACGCCTGAACTGAAGAGGAGGCCGCGCGATGAACTTCGCCGCATCCAGCTCATCTATCAGATGGCCGACACCGCCATGAATCCGCGTCAGACGGTACGCGATATCATCGGCCGGCCCCTGACGTTCTACTATGGGCTGCGCGGTGCGGCAAAGACGGCGCGCGTCAAAGAACTGCTCGAGCAGATCGAGATGAGCAACGGCTTCATCGACCGTTATCCGGCGGAACTTTCCGGCGGCCAGAAGCAGCGCGTCGCGATTGCCCGGGCTCTCGCCGCCAAGCCGGAACTCATTCTCTGCGATGAACCGACGTCCGCCCTGGATCCGCTGGTTGCAGAGGGTATCCTGAAACTGCTGATGAAGCTGCAAGCCGAATCCCAGCTTTCCTATGTCTTCATCACCCATGACATCGCCATCGTGCGGGCCATCGCCGATTCCGTCGCCGTCATGCATCGCGGCCGCCTAGTGCGCTTCGGACCGAAATCGCGAGCGCTTTCGCCACCGTTCGATGATTATACCGACCTGCTGCTGAAATCCGTCCCGGAAATGGAGCTTGGATGGCTCGAGCGAGTTCTCAATACGAGGCGCATGGCGAGCGCCGGAAACTGACTGTCTTTTTTGAAAGTGCATGCGACATGACCGAACGCTCTTTCACCGTCATCGAAAACCATTGGATCACGCTGGTGGACGGGACGCGGCTTGCTGCCCGCATCTGGATGCCTGACGGAGCGGAGGCCGACCCGGTGCCCGCGGTCTTCGAGTTCCTGCCCTACCGCAAGCGCGACGGAACGAGTGCGCGAGATGAATCGACCTACCCGGTCTTCGCCGCAGCAGGGATTGCCGGTGTACGTGTCGACATCCGCGGCTCAGGCGAGTCGGACGGGATCATCGACGGCGAATATACGGAACTGGAGCTGGCGAACGCCTGCGAACTGATCGCCTGGATTGCCGAGCAGCCATGGTCGAACGGCAATGTCGGGATGATGGGCATTTCTTGGGGCGGCTTCAACAGCCTGCAGGTGGGGGCGCTCCGCCCACCGGCCTTGAAGGCAATTATCTCGATCGCCTCCACTACCGACCGGTATAACGACGACATCCACTACAAGAACGGCTGCCATCTCTCGGCCCAGCTGTCCTGGGCGGCGACCATGCTTGCCTATCAATCGCGTCCGCCGGATCCGGAACTTGTCGGCGAGCGCTGGCGCGAGATGTGGATGGAGCGTCTGGAGAACGAACCGTTCTTCATGGAGGAATGGCTGACGCACCAGCGTCGAGACGACTTCTGGCGGCACGGCTCGATCTTGGAGGACTATTCGGCAATCCAGATCCCGGCGCTGGTGATCGCGGGTTGGGCAGACGGTTATCGCAATACGCCGCTCTTGGCGGTCGAGGGGCTCGGCGGAAAAGCCAAAGCACTGATCGGGCCCTGGGTGCACAAATATCCACATTTCGCCTGGCCAAAACCGCGCGCCGATTTTCTGGGCGAAGCAATCGCCTTCTGGAACCGTTGGCTGCGCGGGGAGGAAAATGGCATCGAGGAGGTGCCGCAGGTGCGCGCCTATCTTCTCGACGGGCCGAAGCCTGCGCCGCGCCGCGATTCGGATCCAGGGATCTGGATTTCCAAACAGGCCTGGTCGGAACCGGACATGCGTTGCTTCTATGTCGATCAGTTCGGCACGCTGCTGGAGGGCATGCCGATCCCGCACCCACCGGCGCATGAAGTGTACCTAAAGTCGCCCCTAGACACGGGCACTGCCTCGGGTGAATGGTTCACTCTGAAACCCGATGCCGAACTCGCCGGTGACCAGCGCATCGACGACGCCGGCTCTCTGGTCTTCGAGACCCTGCCGCTTTCCGAGCCCCAGACCTATCTCGGCCGGCCTGTCCTCACCGTTTCGCTTCGCGCCGACGCGGAACTCGCGAACCTTTGCGCGCGCGTCGTCGATATACATCCGGACGGTTCGGCGACGCGCGTCTCCTTCGGAGTCATCAACCTCGCCCATCGCGACGGCAACGCCGAACCGAAGCCGCTGACGCCGGGCGAGCCGGTGTCGATCCGCCTCGCGCTCGACGCCTGCGGTTACCGCTTCGGAAAGGGACACCGGATCCGGCTGTCGCTATCGACCGCCTACTGGCCGACAGTGCTGCCGCCTCCGGTGAATCCGGGACTGACCGTCGACACCGCTTCCCTCGGCCTAGCGATGCCCACGCTCGGCGAACATGAACTGTTCGAGATGAAACAGCCGGACAATCCCGATCCGCTGCCGAAATATATCGCCCATACGCCGCCCGTCACGAGGCGCAGCGTTACCCGCGACCTCTCCGCCAACCGCACCGACTACCTCGTTCACGAGGATACCGGGCTTGTCGAACATCCGGGCACCGGTCTTTCGACACGGCAGCTCCGAGAGGAGCTCTGGTCCATCTCACCGGATGATCCGCTTTCCGTGAAAGGCACCGCCATCTGGACCTGCGATATGCAGCGGCCGGGCTGGTCGGTGCGGACAATTTCGATTTCGCGGATTTCCTGCACCGACAAGGACTGGCTGATCGGCGCCTCCGTCACCGCCTATGAGGGTGAAAAGCAGGTGTTCGAGAAGATATTCGAAAAGGCGATCCCGCGCGATCTCATGTAGAGGCTGTCGAAAGCGCCTTGAGCGCGGCAACAGAGCGTTCCGCGTCCGCAACGGGAACAAAGATATGGTCGTGGTAATAGGCAGCGACTACGTTCGCGCTGATGCCTTCTTTGGTCAGCGCGCTGGCCATCGCGGCGGTCATGCCGACGGCTTCCAGCGACGAATGCACCGTCATGGCAATGCAGCGGAGCGGCGCACTCGCCGCCAGGCCTGCCCGTTCGGCGGCCTCCCTGGGCAGGATCAGTGTCAGACCTTCCGCCTCGAAGAAAAGGCCGATCGGTCTCAACGGCATATAGTTATTCAGCATTTCTGGCGGCACCGTCGCGTAGACGAATTCTCCATCGACAAGCTTGGGCTCGAGACCCGCCAGCAGGATGGAAAGGTCCATGATGCCGCTCATTGCAGGTTCTCCGCCAATCGCCCGACCGCTTCACATAGCGCTTGGAAACCTTCGCGGGCGCCATGGCTCGTGTGCCGGGCCCGCAGCCAGGCATGCACCATCTGTGGTTCTTCGCGCAGGCTGACCTCGACCCCAGCCTGCTTCAGCCGTTCGGCGTAAAGATGTCCGTCGTCGCGGAGCGGATCGAAATGCGCCACCGTGATGTAAGCGGGTGGCAAACCAGCCAGATCATAAGCCAGCAGCGGATGAGCCACCGGCTCGTCCCCCGGCGCTTTCAGGATCGCCCGGTAATAGGCGACGTCGGCCGTCGCCAGTCCCGGCGCCTGCGCCATGTCCACGTAGGAACCGGAGACCAGATCTCCCCCGAGGCTGGGGTAGATCAGCACCTGACCGATAACGCCGGAAAATCCCTCGTCCCGCGCCCGCAAAGCCAAGCCCGCCGCCAGATTGCCGCCAGCGCTGTCGCCGATCAGGACGATCCTGTTTCCCTGTCCCAGAAGCTGCTTCAACACGCCGAAGCAATCATCCGTCTGGGCCGGCCAGACATGTTCCGGCGCCAGCCGGTAATCCACCGAAACCAGTTCCGCGCCGGCATGATCTGCAATCTCCGCACAGATCGCATGATGGCTATCGAGCGACCCCACCACAAAGCCGCCGCCGTGCAGGTAGAGCAATACGGTTTCTGTGCGTATTGTCACCGGCCGATAACGGCGGACGGGCACGAACAGCATCTGGTCCTGAAAGGTGAGGCCATGCGGCAGGGGGCGATCGAAACGGGCGCAAAGTGCATCATACCAGGCCCGCTGCTGCCCGATCGAAGCATTGACGGCATCCGGCGGATAGAAGCTGTCGCATACCCTCAGGAACTCCAGGATCTCCGGCTCTTTCGGGTAGGGGCCGGTCTCGGAAGAGGCGGTGTCCATCGTCATCAACCTTCGAAGGGGCGGGATCTGAAGGTTAGAGCGGCGGCAGGCGGTCCACAAGGCCGGAATGCGCGCCAAACGGCGAACGACGGCACGAATCCATCTTGCATGACCGGCACCAGCTTCTAGTCTGCCCTCCGTGTTGCCATTGTCTCTAACTGCAAGGTGCTTTTCGTGACGGATTTTTCAAAGACCCGCTCGTTCTTCTATCTGCCGGAGGGAGTGATTTACCTGGACGGCAATTCGCTGGGCCCGCTGCCACTGTCTGCCAGGGAACGCGTCGACAGGCTGATGGCGGAGGAGTGGGGCCAACTCCTCATCAAGGGCTGGAACAAGGCAGGCTGGATGACGATGCCGCGCCGGATCGGCGATCGCGTCGGCAACCTGATTGGTGCCGCGCCCGGCACGGTCGTCATGGGCGATACTCTCTCGATCAAGGTCTATCAGGCGCTCGCCTCCGCTCTGGAACTGGTGCCGGAACGCAAGGTAATCCTCTCCGACAGCGGTAACTTCCCCTCTGATCTTTACATGGCTCAAGGGCTTCTCGGCTCGCTCGGCAAGGGGCACAGCCTGAAGATCGTCGAACCCGAAGAGGTGGAAGCCGCCATCGACGAGAGGGTCGCCGTAGTGATGCTGACCGAAGTGGACTATCGTACCGGTCGGCTGCACGACATGAAAGCGCTGACGAAGAAGGCCCACTCCGCCGGTGCCGTCACTCTCTGGGATCTCGCCCATTCCGCAGGCGCCCTGCCGGTGGATCTGGCTGGAGCCGAAGCGGACTTCGCTGTCGGCTGTACCTACAAATATCTGAACGGCGGCCCGGGCGCTCCGGCTTTCATCTACGTGGCGCCGCACCTTAGGGACCAGGTAAGGCCGGCGCTTTCCGGCTGGCTCGGGCATGAACAACCCTTCGCTTTCGATCTCGGCTACCGGCCGGGCGGCGGGATCGACCGGATGCGTGTCGGCACACCACCGATCCTCGGCCTCGCCGCCCTCGATGCGGCGCTCGATGCCTGGGACGGTGTCGATATTCAGGAGGTGCGCAAGCAATCGATCAGGCTATGCGACCTGTTCGTGACGGAGGTCGAACGGCGGTGCCCCATGCTGGAACTCGGCTCGCCGCGCGACGGCCGGAAGCGCGGCAGCCAGATCTCCTTCCTTCATCCGGAAGGCTACGCCATCATGCAGGCCTTGATTTCCCGCGGGGTCATCGGCGATTTCCGGGCTCCGAACGCAATCCGCTTCGGCTTTACGCCTCTTTACATCGCTGAGGCGGACGTTCTGAAGGCAGTCGACGTCCTGGACGACATCATGGCCAACCGTCTTTGGGATACCGCGGAATACAAGCAGCGGGCGTTGGTGACCTGAGCAACTCTGGTGAGGTTGAGGGTCCAACCGAAAACCAATCAATCAAGGGGTTCGGCCATGGAGATTGTTTACAAAGAAACAATCTCCATGTAAACAAACAGACGGGCGGGAGGAGATCGCCCACTTTGTCCTGGGAGGATTTTATGAAAAACCGGTTTTTTGCTGGGATAGCGGCGATTGCCGTCATGTCCCTTCCTGTATTCGCGAACCCCGCGCTGGCCGACATTACCATCGGTGTCACGATACCGACCACCGGCCCCGGCGCCGCGCTCGGCATTCCGCTGAAAAACTCGATAGAACTCTGGCCCAAGGAGATCGCCGGCGAAAAGCTCAAGGTGATCTTGCTTGACGATGCCGGCGATCCCTCGATCGCTACGACCAACGCCCGCCGGTTTGCCAACGACGACAAGGTCGACGTAATGATGGGTTCGGCGCTGACGCCGGCTGCGATCGGTGCCGCCGGCGTTGCCGCTGAAGTCGGCGTGCCGCATTTCGCCATTTCGCCGGTGCCGCCGCCGGTCGCCAAGGGGAAATGGACCTTCGTTCTGCCGCAGTATTCGAGCGTGCTCGCCAAGCGCATGTTCACACGCATGAAACAGGACGGCGTCAAGCGCGTATCCTTCATCGGCTTTGCGGATTCCTACGGCCAGCAATGGGTCGAAGAACTCAAGAACACCGGCAAGGAATACGGGCTGGAGGTCGTGGCCGACGAACGTTACGCCCGTGCCGACACTTCGGTTTCCGGCCAGGTTCTGAAAGCGATTGCCGCCAAGCCCGACGCCGTCTTCATCGGCGCTTCCGGCACCGGCGCGGCATTGCCTCAGATCGGCGTGCGCGAGCGCGGATTCACGGGTCCTGTCTACGTTGTCTCGGGCGCCGTGACGTTCGAGTTCCTGCGCATCGCCGGCAAGGCGGTGGAGAACACGATCTTCTCTTCCGGACCCATCATGGTCGCGGAAGACCAGCCCGACGACTCGCCGACCAAGGCCGAAGGTCTGGCCTACCTCAAGGCTTATGAAGGCAAATTCGGCCCCAACAGCCGCACTCAGTTCGGCTCGCATGTCTGGGACGCCATGGTCATTCTCAAGAAGGCCGTGCCGGTCGCGCTGCAGAAGGCCAAGCCGGGCACCTCGGAGTTTCGTGCGGCGCTGCGCGATGCGATAGAATCGAGCGGTCCCTATAATGCCACCCACGGCGTATTCCAGTTTACACCGCAGGATCATTATGGCCTCGACCAGCGCGGTGCTGTGCTGTTGACCGCCAAGGACGGCAAGTTCCAGTTGCTGCCGGAAAAGAAGTAAGCCACCGAACGGCCCAGTGTCGGCTTTCCCTTCCCCTAACGAGGGGAAGGCCGCACTTTCTCCCCGTCATCCGGCCTCGAAGCGGTATCCGGCGCTCGGAAAGCCTTGCGCGCCGGAGGCTCTTGCAAGGAGCCGTCCCCGGCGGGGACCCGCCGTGGCAGGAGAGCGGATCATCCGGTCGTGACGGGCGGGACGCTGACGGCCCCGAGTTGCATTTGCTGAACATGCTATCCGCCGCAGGCGGATCGTTATCGAAACTCCATTCCATAGCACAGCGTGGGGGATGCATTTGGACGCGACCATTGCGACATTCCTGATCCAGGACGGCCTGACCAACGGTGCGGTCTACGCGCTTTTGGGATTAGCCATCGTCCTGGTGTTTTCGGTCACCCGCGTGATCTTCATTCCCCAGGGCGAGTTTGTTGCCTATGGCGCGCTGACGCTTGCCACACTGGATACGGGAAATGTCCCGGGAACGCCGAAGCTCCTCCTTTGCTTCGGCGTGGCTGCCTTCCTGCTCGACCTCTGGTCATGGCGACGCGACCTCAAGGTCGACGCGCTCCTCCGAAACATCGCACTCAACCTTGGTTTGCCTCTGTTGATCTACGGCGCCGTCCTTTATCTCGCGCCGCTGCAACTGCCCTCCGTCGTCCGCGTATTGATTACCGTGTCGATCATCGCGCCTATGGGTCTCTATGTTTACCGCATCGCCTACCGGCCGCTGGCGGATGCATCGGTACTGGTGCTGCTGATCACATCGGTAGGCGTCCACCTCGCCATGCTGGGTCTCGGCCTGATCTTCTTCGGCCCGGAAGGCCTGCGCGCCGCACCGCTGCATGACGGCAGTTTCACAATGGGGCCTCTGCTGGTGACGGCCCAGAGCGTCCTGATCTATCTCATGACTATCCTGATCATGATCGCCCTCTATTTCTTCTTTGAAAAGACGCTGCTCGGCAAGGCGTTGCGGGCAACCGCTGTCAACAGGCTTGGGGCGCGCCTTGTCGGCGTGCGGACACAGCTGACGGGCGTCACGGCCTTCGTGCTGGCGGCGACGATCGCCGCCCTATCGGGCGTGCTGATGGGACCGATCACCACGATCTACTACGATACCGGCTTCCTGATCGGCCTCAAGGGCTTCGTCGCCGCCATCCTCGGGGGCATGGGCAGCTTTCCGGTAACGGCCATTGCCGCGATCGGTGTCGGCATGGTCGAATCTTTCGCTTCGTTTTTCGCCAGCAACTACAAGGAAATCATCGTGTTCGGCCTGATCGTCCCGGTGCTGATCTGGCTCTCTATCGGTGCCATCCACCATGAGGAGGAATAAACCATGATGGCCAACAAGCACCTCATGCCCGGCATTGCAGCCATCGCCCTCCTTGCGGTTTTCCCATTGCTGCCGGTGCCGCCGTTCTGGATAACGCTCGCCAACAATATCGGGCTGGCCTCACTGGTCGCCATCGGCCTGGTGCTTCTGACCGGCGTCGGCGGACTGACCTCCTTCGGTCAGGCCGCATTCTGCGGGTTCGGCGCCTATACCACCGCCGTACTGACCACCGCCTATGGCTTTTCACCGTGGGTGACCTTGCCGCTATCGCTACTGGTGGGCGCAGCCGTGGCCGTCCCGCTGGGGCTGATGACGGTGCGGCTCTCGGGACACTACCTGCCGCTCGGCACCATCGCCTGGGGCTTGGCCATCTACTACCTTTTTGGCCGCATCGAACTGCTCGGCCGCTATGACGGTATCACCGGCATCCCGCCGTTAAATATAGCCGGCTATCCCTTCCTGAGCGGCCAGTCGATCTTCTACGTCATCTGGGTCTTCGTGATCCTGACGGCCATCGGAGCCCAGAACCTTCTCGATTCCCGCACGGGCCGCGGCATTCGCGCCCTTCGGGGCGGGGGTCAGGCGGCCGAAGCCTTCGGCGTCAACATCATCCGGGCAAAGCTCATCGTCTTCATCTTCGCCGCCATCGTCGCGGCCCTTTCCGGCTGGCTTTATGCTCATATGCAGCGTTCGGTGAATTCGACACCCTTCGGTCTCAACATGGGGATCGAGTATATGCTGATGGCAGTGGTCGGCGGCTCCGGCTACATATGGGGTGCGATCTTCGGTTCGGCATTCGTGCTGATCGTCAAGGAAATCCTGCAGCGTGTGATGCCGGAGCTCGTCGGCACTGGCATCAACGTAGAGATGGTCGTCTTCGGAGTTCTTCTTGTCGCCATCCTGCAGCTTGCGCGGAACGGCCTCTGGCCCATGGTGGCGCGCCTGATGCCTCCGAAAGGCCAGCTTCAGATCCCGACCTCGGTGCGGAAACTTGCCAAGCGCACACTTGCGCCGGCCGGTTCGCCACTCATCAAGGTGGACAGGGCTCGCAAGGCCTTTGGCGGGCTGGTTGCGGTCAGCGACGTGAGTTTCGAGGTCAAGGCCGGGCAGATCGTCGGACTGATCGGTCCGAATGGTGCGGGAAAAAGCACGACCTTCAACCTGATCACCGGCATAGCATCGCTCACCAGCGGCTCCGTCTCCTACCAGGGTCAGCCGTTGACCGGAAACAGCCCGCGCGAGATCGCCAAACATGGCATCGCCCGGACCTTTCAGCACGCCAAGATCCTGCCTGACATGTCGGTCCTGGAAAACGTGGCCCTCGGCGCCCATCTGCGCGGTAGCGCCGGCGTGCTCAGGAGTTTTCTGCGTATGGACCGGGAGGAGGAGGCAACATTGCTTGCCGAAGCCGCCTACCAGCTCGATCGCGTCGGCCTCGGCCAATATCGCGACCGGCCGGCGGGCGATCTGGCCCTCGGCCAGATCCGCATTCTCGAAATCGCTCGCGCCCTTGCCGCCGATCCGACGATACTGCTGCTCGACGAGCCCGCGGCCGGCCTGCGGCACGGCGAAAAGCAGGAGCTTGCCGCCCTCCTCAACAAATTGCGCCAGGAGGGTGTCAGCGTGCTTCTGGTCGAACACGATATGGGTTTTGTCATGGGCCTGGTCGATCATCTCGTCGTCCTCGACTTCGGCACGCTGATCGCCGAGGGCCGGCCGGCGGAAGTCCGTAGGCATCCAGCCGTGGTTGCCGCCTATCTCGGAGGTGTGGCATGAGCCGGAACCTGCTCGAACTCACCGATATCCACGTCTCCTACGGACGTGCCGAAGTCCTGCATGGCATTTCGCTTGCCATGCGGCCTGGCAGTATCGTTACCGTGATCGGGGCGAACGGCGCTGGCAAGACCACGTTGCTGAATGCGGTCATGGGCGTCATCCCCTCCACCGGTGCGATCCTTTATGATGGAGCCCCGGTGCCCCGTTCCGTTGAGGCGCGCGTCGCCGCCGGGCTATGCCTTGTGCCGGAAAAGCGGGAGCTTTTCTCATCCATGACCGTCGAGGACAATATCGAACTCGGCGGCTTCCTGCGCCGCGCTTCCGAACGGGGAGAGACCCGGGAGGAGGTCTATACCCGCTTTCCACGGCTTGCCGAGCGGCGCAAGCAGCTGGCCGGCACGCTGTCCGGCGGCGAGCGTCAGATGCTGGCGCTGGCGCGCGCGCTGATGAGCCGCCCGCGCCTGTTGTTGCTCGACGAGCCTAGCCTGGGGCTCGCGCCAAAAATCGTCGTCGACATCCTGAACATCGTCTCGGAACTGCGAAAAACCGGCGTGGCCATCCTGCTGGTGGAGCAGAACGCCCGGGCGGCTCTGGAAATTGCCGATGAGGGTTATCTGGTGGAACTTGGCGAGGTGCGGCGCTCCGGTCCCGCCGCCGAACTCGCGGTCGACCCTGCGCTCATGGAAAGCTATCTTGGCGCACATTCCTGATCCCTGCCCGATCAATCGAAGCTCTCGACGAATTTCTGGCGGAACTCGTCCATTCGATAGACCGGCGTCTCCTTTGCCGGAAGCATGCCTGGCTGCCATTTCCAGCGGTCGAGGCGCTTCAAAACCTCCGGATTGCCGGCGACAATGTGAACCGGCACATCACGGGACGCACCCTCCCCGGTGATGATCGAGGCGGGCTGATGATCTCCGAGCAGGATGAAAAGCGTGTTTTTCCCATATCGCGCCATATAGGAGCCGAGGGTTTCGAGCGCATAGTCGATCGAGGCTGCATATTGCGAACGCACCCGCTCCGGATCCGCCCAGATGACCGAGGCGGGGTCGCCGCTCTCCGCCTGGCCGTTGAAGATGGTGCCGTCACCAATCTTGTCCCAGTCTACCAGTGAAGGAATTGGCGTCCACGGCGCATGGCTGGAGATCAACGCAATCTCCGCCATGACCGGTTGGTGGCCCTGTGGCCGCTCCAGCTTCTCAAAGGCCGCGAGCGTGTACTGATCCGGCATCGTCACCCAATTGAAGGGTTTTCCCTTGTAACCGAGTCCCGCGGCGGCATGAACGCGGTCGTAGCCGAAATAGGCCGATTCCGGCCAGTCGAGCGTAATCGCCGGCATCACCGCGGCAGTCCGCCAGCCCGACGCACGAAAAAGCCTGTTGAGGCTTCGCCGCTCGCTGGTGATCATCCGGTCGTAACGCGACTGATTGCTTACCCATAGGCCCGAAAGAAGAGTGCCATGCGCAAGCCAGCTCAAACCGCCAACCGTGGGCGACGTGAGCCAGCCGCTGCGTGCCTGCAGTCCTGACGCTTCGATCTGCCGCTCGACGGCGGCGAGGCGATCATGGACCCGTACCGCATATCGGGGATCTTCAATCGCACTGCGGCCATAGGATTCGACAAAGACAAGCACGACGTCCATGCCGGACAGCGCGGAAAAATGCTGACCGGGGGAAACCCCGTCCCGCGCCAGTTCGCCCTCGAACCGATCGAGGTCGGCACTTGACTCCCTCACCATCTCGATCCGGTTGATGATGTAGGGAATGGTCGATGCTTCGACGCCGAGATTGCGACGGTCATCCTGCACGGCAAGGAGCGTCAGGCCGACAAGCAAAACTACGCCGCTTCCGATTGCCGATCTCCGCCGTGTTTCGGCTGCAAGGTTGCGGAAGCCGCCGAGCGACCAATAGAGCAACGCGATGACCAGAACCCATGCGAGCAAACCGGCGCAGATGGTTCCGACTGCTTCCCTCACACCCACTGCACCGCTTAGGAGATTCCATCCGTCGGTCAGGATCTTGACGTCCAGATACGGGTTGAACGGCCGCTGGAAGGCAATGCCGGTGCCAAGATCCGCCAATTTGAGAAGCAGCATTGCGCCGGCGAGCAAAGTGGCTGACCAGCGCAGGAGGGCCAAGAATCGGCCAGTCATTGTTGACGCCAGGAATGCAAGCCCCGCGACTTCGAGAGGAAATCTCACGTCAGAAAGATCCGCGAAGGTCTGGGGATTGGATGGCAGCGCCAGGATCAGAGCGACCAGTATCAACGAAATCGTGATGCGAAGAGCGGAAAACCGGTTTGCAGCCGGATGCGTATGATACTCTGCAGGAAAGTTGCGACCTCGTTCGCGAAAAGGCCGGTATTCATTCATGCGTCACTCTCTCCGTCATCGTTGCAGGCTATGCGTCTACTGAAGTCTATCGGCTTTATTGCGGCTGTGACACTTCTCGTTGCCGTGATCTGGTGCTCCGATCCGCAGCGGATCGGAGCACATCTGTCGTCAGCGAGCCCCGCTTATGTCGTTGCGGGGCTGCTTCTGGTTCAGGTTCAGATCGTGCTTTCCGCCTTGCGTTGGCGATTCACGGCGGCGAGGCTTGGGCAGGACCTGGGCCGCAGTCAGGCAATCGGCGAGTACTACCTGGGAACGCTGCTCAACCAGCTTCTTCCGGGCGGCATGGCGGGCGATACTTTACGGGCCTTCCGTAACCGGACTGGAATGCCAACGGGTTGGAAGATTCCCGCCCAGGCGGTAATCCTAGAGCGTATTGCCGGCCAGGGCGTGTTCTTCCTCGTGGCGACCTGCGGAGTTCTGATCTGGCCACTCTTCGGTGGCGCGGTGATCCCGGAAAATCTGCGCTCTCCCCTTCAAGGCTTCGCGTTTTTCGTTGCCGCGACGGTGTTTGCCGCCCTGATTGTCCTTCGCTATCCGCCGCGAAAGATCGAGCCTCACGTGAAAAGGCTGCGGGCAGCGTTTGCTCTCGTCTTTCTGCAGGATCGAGCATGGCGGCTACAGGCGGTGTTGAGCGTTTCAATCGTCGGAAGCTACATTGGCATGTTCATGGTGGCGTCAGCGGCTGTCGGCGCACCATTGCCAGCGCTCGCGGCCGTGACAGCCATTCCGCTCGGTCTGTTGACGATGCTGATACCGGCCACGATCGCCGGATGGGGAGCCCGGGAAACGGCGGCGGCGTCGCTCTGGCCCCTTTTCGGTTATACGGCTTCGGACGGAATCGCGGCCAGCATTCTCTATGGTCTCATGGCATTGGCAGGGGCCGCACCCGGTGTGATTGTCGTTGTTGCAACAGCGCTCGGTCAAAGACGCCCCTGAGTTATCACGACATGAGTCGGGCATAGATATCGCCGGACGAGGCATTTTCCGCCAGCCGGGATAGCTCGATCAGCATGTCGTCGGCAGATATCCACCCGCCGCCCACGAATTGGTGCCGCTCTCCTTCGACACGGTTGAAAAGATAGGGCCCGAGCCTGCGCAAATGGTCGATCGCCGCTTCTGCGATCTCCATCGTGGCGGGAATATATTCAAAGGCCACGAGCGGGATCGGATGATGCAACCCGGCTATGATATCGGCTTCAGCGCCCTCCACGTCGATCTTGCAGAAACGGGGAAGACCGAATTCGGCGATCAAGGCGTCCAGCGTCGTCATTTCGACACGCTCGACGCGGTCCCAGGTGACGTTGCTGAAACCCGGGGTCTTGCCAACCTTCGAAATCCACGAGGACGAAATGCTGGTTACCGTAGGATGCCTCCGCGAAATATGCAGATCGACGCTTCCCGGGTTCTTCCCCACGGCTTTGCGCAACAGGACGAGATCTTGGTCGGCGAAGGTCCTCTGGATAAAATCGGCAAACATCGGTTGCGGCTCGAGCGCGACCACTTTCGCCTGGAGCGAAAGCAGCGTGCGGCTGCGGCTGCCGGCATGCGCGCCAATATCGAAAACGAGGTCTCCCGGCCTGATGAAGCCTGCATAAAAGCGCCTGAGCGCCGAACGGCGCCAGGGTTGGCCGTAATAGATCAGCAATGAGCGGGCAAGCCCGAGGGAGGCCGCAAAGTCAGCCCGCATGGCCGCGTCCGTTCCTGTTCAGCAGAAACGCCACGTCGACGGCGAAAGAATAGGTGAGCGCGGCAAGCGCTCCTGCCGCGAGCAGGTTGGAGACCGGCGGCGCTACCACCGGAAATAGGAGCAGCCAGAGCGTCATCCCTTGCACGACGCAGATCGCCTTGCGCCGGGTGGAGGGCGGCAGCTCGCCGCGGAGGCTGGGAAAAAGCGTCTGAGCGGCAACATAACCGTAACGCATCAGGCCGATCAGCAGCACCCAGGCTCCAGCCTTGTTGAGCTGAAAAGCGGCCAGAGACAGGAAAAAGATGAGCAGGGCATCGATTTCCATGTCGAAACGGGCACCGAAAGGCGAAGCCGTGCGGCCTCTTCGGGCGAAATAACCGTCTACTCCATCCAGACCCAGCGCAACGGCTATCCCCGATCCCATAAGCCAGAGCGTCTCGGGATTATGGCCAAGATCACCTGACGCCAGCAACAACCCGCCCAAGACGGCCGTGATCGCGCCGCGGATCGTCGTGATGATGTTCGCGAAGCCGAACCGGCTGTGCCCGTGCCCACCGAGGTTACAAAGCGAGACTGCCGAAATTGCCGCATAAACGGCAAAGGCGGTGCCGATCGCCGGGGTATCGAGCGCCAAGCGGTCGCCGAAGAAATGCATGCCCCCCAAAAGAACCACCCCGACCGCTAAAGTGGCCGCACCTGCATCGATAAACAGCGCCCGGCGGGCATTCCGGTCCGGCATTTCGTCGGGACGATGAGCGCCGGTCCACTCAGCCATTGCAGAAACCCTTCAAGAAGAATTTCCAGCCGCAAATTTCTAGGAAATGCGTGACACCGGTCGCCTTCTTCGAAAGATCATGTGAAAAATTCATGACAAGCTCCTCGTGAGCAAGATGGGGAGATTTACGGCGAGCGGCCAAGGCTGGATTTCGAAAGCCCCGTCAAATAAACGTGATACGGCACTTACCCTCTCGCGGAAACGCTCCCTTGCCGCCATCGATTAAGTTCCTAGGTGTGAGCGGATAGGAGTGAAAGGGCTGGTGTTGACAAGACGTGAGACAGCTCAGGAAGCGACGGTGACGAGTGAAAGCCGTGCGCTGTGGTTCGAAGGGCCACGGCGCTGTGCGCTGCGTTGCGAAACCCTTGGCGCGGGTGGCGCAGACGAAGTCACGATTGGAACGCTCTTCAGCGGCATCAGCCGTGGCACCGAGTCCCTCGTCTTTGAAGGACACGTGCCGGAAAGTGAGTACGAACGCATGCGGGCGCCTCATCAGGCCGGCCAGTTCCCTTTTCCCGTCAAATACGGATACGCTGCCGTAGGCATTGTGGAGGCTGGGCCTAGATCTCTGGTGGGAAGGCCGGTCTTCTGTCTTCATCCCCATCAGGACCGATTTCGTGTGCCTTCCGGTGCCGTCTACGCGCTGCCGGCGGATCTGCCGCCCGAACGGGCTGTCCTCGCTGCCAATATGGAGACCGCTCTCAATATCGTCTGGGACGCGAGGATCCAGCCGGGTGATCGGGTGACCGTCTTCGGCGCCGGCGTGGTCGGGCTGATCGTCGCCTATCTGGCGTCACGGATCATTGGCACCGAAACGACGATCTGCGACGTAAATCTCGACCGTGTGGAAGCTGCAAAGGCTCTCGGCATCCGGTTCACCCTGCCCGATTCCGTCCCTGATGATTGCGATGTCTTGGTCAACGCTTCCGCCTCGGACGCGGCTCTGGCCACGGCGCTCGATCATGCTGGCTGTGAAGCCCGTATCGTCGAGGCGAGCTGGTACGGGGGGCGCCTTGCGCAGATTCCCTTGGGAGGCGCTTTCCACGCCCGGCGGCTCTCCATCGTCAGCTCCCAGGTGGGTACTTTGCCGCCCGATCACCGCCCTCGCTGGAATGCAGGACGGCGAATGACGAAAGCTCTTCAGCTCCTTGCCGATAGCAAGCTCGATCGCCTGATTTCGGGAGAAACCACCTTCGGAACATTGGCGGACGACTATGCAAGCATTATCGCCTCGCCCGCCACACTCTGCCACCGCATTCGTTTTTGAGGAAATCGCATGTTCGCCGTTGAAGTTCGTGATCACGTCATGATCGCGCATAGCCTTCCCCGCCCGGTTTTCGGGCCTGCACAAGGCCTGCACGGCGCGACCTTCGTGGTCGACGCGGCCTTTTTCACGGAAGACCTCGACGACAATGGACTGGCCGTCGATATCGGACTCGCCATTGACGTTCTGAAAGAAGTCCTCGCGCCACTGAACTATCAGAATCTGGACACGCTTGAGATATTCGCAGGGCGGGTAACGACGACGGAATTCCTCTCAAAATACATTTTCGACCGCATCGCCGAGGAGATCGGCAAAGGCCGGCTGGGCGGAGATGGTGGGCGCATTCGCAAGCTGCGCGTTATGCTGCACGAATCCCACATGGCCCGAGGCTGGTACGAGGCGGAATTATGAACCGAGATCTCGTCTTTGCTTACCCTGGCGATATAGAGACTCGCACGGGAGGATACGGCTACGACCGGCGCGTCATCGCATCGCTTGCCGAGCGCGGCTGGAATATCGAGCTGGTTTCACTCGGCGAGGGTTTCCCGAACTCCGATAACGCCGAGCTCGACGATGCAGGGCGGCTTCTTTCGGATAAATGTCGGGACGGAAGCCTTGTCCTGGTCGATGGGCTTGCCTTCGGGGTCATGAACCAATGGGCGGAACGAGAGGCCAACAGGCTGAAGATAGTGGCCCTTGTGCATCACCCCCTGGCTCTGGAAACCGGGCTCAGTGAGGTAAAGCAACAGGAGTACCTATCGCGGGAGAGGACGGCACTTGCGCATAGCCGTGGGGTAATCGTCACATCGCACGCCACCGCAGCGGAACTCGCTACCAACTATCAGGTACCGTTCGAAAGAATCGCGGTGGCCACCCCCGGGGTCGATCCGGCCCCGCTTGCGGTTGGCGGAGGCAATCCGCCGCTGATCCTCAGCATCGGCACCCTGACCCACCGCAAAGGCCACGACGTGCTGATCTGCGCGCTCGAAGAGATACGTGGCCTGCCCTGGATATGCCGTATCGTTGGAAGCAAGACGCTCGATCCGGCCATAGCGGCGGCGCTGGAACAACAGGTTGCCCAGTCAGGGCTCGGCGACCGCGTCGATTTTGCGGGCCAGCTGGACGACGTGCGCGCTGAACTCGCCAAGGCCGATATTTTCGCGCTTGCCAGCCGCTATGAAGGCTATGGCATGGTCTTTGCCGAAGCACTTGCCCAAGGCCTGCCTATCGTGGGCTGCGCAGCCGGCGCCGTGCCGGATGTCGTGCCGGAAAGCGCGGGTTTCCTCGTACCTCCGGATGATCCGGACGCTTTTGCTGCCGCCTTGCGCCGGCTGCTGCAGGAACCGGACACCCGCATTGCCATGGCGGATGCGGCAGCGATTGCAGGTGCAGGTTTGCCGTCCTGGAAAGACACCGCCACAGTCATATCCGATTTCCTGGAGGCGGTGCCGTGACCGGCTTCGACAAGGCATGGCTTGCCTTGCGGGAGCCGGTGGATGTCCGTTCCCGCGATCAGGCTCTGCTGGCCGGAGCGATCGAAACCACGAGGAACGCTGCCGATACCGGCATTCTCGACATCGGCTGTGGCACCGGTTCGACTTTCCGCACTCTTTCGCCCAAGATGGACAGGAACCACCGCTGGAGGCTGTTCGATCACGATCCGCAACTGCTCGCGGAGGCTCGCCGCCGTCATGCGGGCGAGGCCGAGTTCCTCTGCGGGGATCTGAACGATCTGGAGGCTCTGCCGCTCGCGGATGTTGCTCTGGTGACGGCTTCGGCGCTTTTCGACCTCTGTTCCGAGCGATACATCCTGGCGCTTGTCGAAAAGATTTCAGAAACCGGCGTCGGCCTCTATGCCGCGCTGAACTATGACGGCGAAATTCATTGGTCGGAAACACATCCCCTCGATGAGGCGATCGTGGCGGGTTTCAACGCTCATCAGCTGAGCGACAAGGGATTTGGGATATCGCTCGGACCGGGCGCCTGGAAAAGGCTCGCCGACTGTCTGCAGGAACGCGGATATACTGTCCGAGTGGCCGCATCGCCTTGGCTCATGACAGCGGCGGACGCGAAGCTGCAACGGCTCTTTCTCGACGGAATAGTCCGTGCAGTCTCCGAATATGGCCTGTTCGATCCAGCTGAGATCGATGAATGGGCAGATTTCCGAACCCAGGTGATCGACGAGACTGGAAGTTCATGCCGTGTCGGCCATCAGGACATCCTCGCAATCCGGTGACGCCGCCACGCGCCTGATGTCGACCCGCAAATTGCAGTCGAAAACGATATCGCTACCGATGTTGTAGATTTGAACTTCCGGGCGACGCGCCTCCGAGAGCCGGTCGATCGGCGCGAGCCGGATACCCGCGGGTCCTGATCCGATAATGATCGGTGAAACGGAAACATGCAGCCGATCGATCAACTGCGCGTCGATGAAGCGAGAGATGGTGTTTGCGCCCCCTTCGACCAGGATGGCTGTGAGGTCGCGTTCGGCGAGCGCCGCAAGAATGTCGCGAGACGCCAGGCCGCCGTCCGCTTGTCGCGGCAACGAGATCAGCTCATGCCTGGCGTTGCGGCGCGGCACGTCATCGGCCTGGATGACGACCACTGGAGTGCCGTCGTCGTTCAGCATCTTGGCGCGGTGGGGCATGCGTCCATTGCAGTCCACCACGACGCGCACGGGGCTCCTTCCGGGTACGGCACGAACGGAAAGGCTTGGATCATCCGCCACCACTGTTCCGACGCCGATCACCACGGCATCAACAAGCGCGCGGCAACGGTGCAGATGGGCAATCCCGTCGCACCCCGAAACATCCTGAGCGTCTCCCATCGGAGTGGCGACCCGGCCATCCAGCGACTGGCCGACTTGCGCCATGACGAACGGCCCATTCCGCCTCGCGATCGGCCCGTAGAGGGGCAGACAGGAGACGTCGGCATCCGGGGAAAGCACACGCGGTCGGACCATGCCCTCGCGAAGCGAAAGCAGATGATGCCACATCTCTTCGGTCACTCTGACTGATTGCATACACCGCCTCGTTAGCCGGCCGGAAATTGGAAATGCCGCAACGGAGAAGAAGTTCCTTTGCCCATGCTATATAGGTTTAGTGCATCCCGAGAAACTCACCTTGTGGATACTTCGGCAACGGTCCGTCAACCCGAGGAATACGGTCGAGGCGGTCAGATCTGACCCGATAGGCCTTCACCATAAGGCTTAGCCTCATCTCATTGACCTACTCGCCTGACTGAGTTGTGCCGGTTATCAGATGATCAAAGCGCGAAAGCGGCACTGACACTCTGGAACCGGGCATCATCTGATGATTGCGATAGGAAGCTTTGCCTCGATCTCTAACCGCGCGATATCGGCCACGATTCTGGCGCTTGCTTTCGCGATGCTATACGCGGTCGGGATACAGGGCGTAATGAAGGCGGGTCCGATCGGCGACGACTTCATGGTCTTCTATCGCGCGGGAGGCTTGTTTCTCCAAGGTGGCGATCCCTGGCTTGCGCTGATGAATACTCCGCAGCCCTATTCCTATCCGCCACATTCGCTTTCGATCGTTGCTGCCTTCAGCATGCTTCCTCAGTCGATCGCCCTTGCACTCCATATCGCGATCTGCCTGGCTGCCATTGCGGTCATGTGCTACTGCGCCAACCAATGGTTTCTGAAGATCAAGAGCTTCAGAAGCATGACCATCGCGCAAGCCTTGGCGCTGGCGCTGATCATCGGCAATCCCTATACGGCGACCAGCTTGTATCAGGGCCAGATGACATTGCCGGTCATAGCGGCATTGTTGTTATCCTGGCATTTCCGTCAAAAGGGCCAATGGGTGACGGCGGGCATTTTTCTTGCTCTTGCCACCCTGAAACCGCAGCTTTCCGTCCTCTACGTGATCTGGCTGCTTATGTCGGTGAATATCGGGGTGGTTCTAGTGGGGGGCTCGCTCGCTGGCCTGATGATCCTGCCGGGCGCACTGGTCCTTGGCCCGTTGAAGCCATTCGAAAGCTGGCTGACCTCGCTCGGCGGCTATTCGCACGTTTCAATCAATGCCCCGGGCTCACCCTTCGTCGTCGGCATGGAAAGCCTTCTGGTCGCTCACGGGCTGGAGCCGGACCGCCTCTGGTTGATTCTGTTGTGCCTGGCGGGAACGGCGCTTCTGCACAGGTACCGGCGCCATCTCGACCAGACGGTTACCTTGCACGCATTGCTCGTGCTCTCTTTCACGTTTCTCTATGCGCACGACTATGACTATGTCGCGGTCATCCTGTTGTGGAGCTACGGAATGATGATGGTCCTCAATAGCGCCAGCTTGGTAAAACTAGGCTTCTACGCTGTTTTGGCACTTGGCTTCTTCATACCGCAGAGGTTGCTTCGCGATATCGATATCCCGCTTGTCGTCCATTCGCGAACATTGATCCTCGCAGCACTTTGTCTGGCGGTGATCGTCTGGAGCAAGGAGATCAATCGCGCGGCATCTCTCGAAAAGCGATATTCCTCCGTCACAGCATGATCTGGGGTTCGCCGCTGCGGCAATATCACGTCAGTTCTTCAGGAGCCGTTGTACAGCCTCCCATTTGGGATGGCTCGCGCCCTCAATCTCCAGCAGTCCCCAGCTTCCCCATTTGCTGGGTTCGCCCATCGAGGCAAAAACCGCGTATAGGTCTCCGCCGGCCGCCCACCAGTTCTGAATATGCCGAATGTAGAGGTCTCCCATACGGGGATCCCTGTTGGCGGCGATAAACAGATTCGTCAGCTTTTCGTTGTTCTCGGCGCCGCCGAAACCGACCAGGTGCTGCCCCCCCTCATAGGCATAAAGTTTCACCCCATGCTCTCGCGCGATTTCCGCCTGAGTTTCGATGGATCTCTTGTTTTCCGTCTCGATTTCCTTTGCCAATTCGAAGAAGATCCGGCTGAGCGGCCACGCGGAGACTTCGTCCGCCCGTTCCGGCGCGCCGAGCCCGCCGCCGAAATAAGGGGCGATAGCCAACACATCCGCATGCTCTTTCACGCCCTTCCAGGACATGATGGTCGTGCTCGTCCAGTCGTTTGCCGCCTGGGCGGAATAGACGCCGATGATCCGGCGTTTGTCGGCACCGAACACATCTTCCCATCTCGAGAGGATCTGCGTCGTTCGATGGGCATAATATCGAAGCTGGGCTTGGTAGCCGTCGTTCGAAAAGCCGAGCGCCAGCCCTTGCTTTCCCGCATAATCCGCTTGATCGAACATCGTATTCCAGACCTCATTGGAATATTCGACATGCACGTTCAAACTCGGATCAAGATCCTTGCGGACCTGCTCGGCGAAGCGCTGAACATAATCGTCATCCGCCAGATGCGGCATGTTGAACCAGGGATCGACTTTCACTTCGTTGCTGAGTTCGATCATGTATTCGAGGGGAACACCGAGATCGGAGCGGCCGAATTGCCTAGGTCTGGGCCTGTCGTTCCAGCTCCTCACCTGCGAATTGTTGGTGCCCATCCAATCCATGAAGCGCAGGGCGGACATGCCCTTGAGCCTTTGCAGAAACGGCTCTCTGAACCTGCTTTTCGGTATCGGGCCGCGCTCGTAGACCCTGATGTTGCGAATCGGATCCGCAGGGTCGGTTTCCAATATGCGGCCGGTAAAGGCGTCCGGCTTCCTCAGATTCCTGACATCGTCGCGTCCGGGAAACCGGCCCTCGAGTTCGCCGCCGCCGACATAGGTCATTCGGCCCTTCCCGTCATAGTGGACCGAAAGCTCGACAGGCAGGTTCTTGCGATGTTCGGTGAATATCAGGAAGCTGTCCATCACCGACCCCTCCGGGACCCGGGTCGGATATCCGTCTTCCGTCATGGGAGGCAGCGGCGTGTCCCAGGTGAAGGGTGCGTCCTTGATCTGTACCCGCCAGCGGGCCGCATTATGGGCAAGATTGGAAAAGGCCTGTTCCGCAGCCCAATAGGACATACCGCTTATGTTCAGGGCCAGACGGCCGGGTGATGGAGCGGCCGCAAGTGCCGGGCCATCGCTCGAGCCGCTGAGAAAAGGCATGAAAGCGGCACTCGACAGCAATTGCAGCAACGTACGGCGGTTCACCTGGCCCCCTCCTTGAATGCGAAGCTGCTGCCATCTCGGCCTGAGACAGTCACAACCGTCGCATCGAAAGCCATATGCGCATCATCGGCAAGCAGCCCAAAAGGCGGCGCCGGACCTCCAATCGGATATGCATTTAGCCTTTTTGCATAGGCTGAGGGCTGGAGCGGGTAGCAAGAGCTGAACCGGCCACAGAACGACTGCAAGCTGCAGCCTATTCACCGGCGGACAAAATGGACTGAAGAGGGAATGGCGGAGAGGGTGGGATTCGAACCCACGATACGGTTGCCCGTATGCCGCATTTCGAGTGCGGTGCTTTCGACCACTCAGCCACCTCTCCACTTGAGCATGACGACGCGTTGGTCAGCGCGGGCTGTCTCATAGCGATGAAACTTGGGACTGGCAAGGGGCCAATATCAAGAGAAGCCAAGCTTTTATCTTGACAGTTTTTTGTCTGTCGCGTATCCGAGCACGCGATCAGGCGTGGAAAAGTCTCCATGCCTCTTTGTTTGTGTGAAAGGCCTTTGGGCTTTCGCGCAGATTTAACCGGCAGACACGTTCAAAAGACACTTCTTTCGAATCCCTGCTAGAGCCCGACTGATAAAAAGACGGCCGCCTTTTTAGGCAGAGCCGGAACGAACATGAAAGGATAAAAAATGTTCGCAGTCATCAAGACCGGCGGTAAACAGTACCGCGTGGCAGCCAACGACGTCGTGACCATCGAAAAGCTGGACGCCGAAGCTGGTGCAGTCGTAGAATTCAACGAAATCCTGGTTGTCGGCGTTGGCGCCGATGCCAAGTTCGGCGCTCCCTTCGTTCAGGGTGCGACGGTCAAGGCCGAAGTGGTCGAGCATAACCGTGGCAAGAAGGTCATCTCCTTCAAGAAGCGTCGCCGTCAGAATTCCAAGCGGATTCGCGGCCATCGCCAGCATCACACGGTTGTCCGCATCACGGACATCTTGGCTTAACAACGGGTTTCGAAGGTTAAAGGAGAACTCCAATGGCACATAAAAAAGCTGGCGGTTCGTCGCGCAACGGTCGCGATTCTCAGTCCAAGCGCCTTGGCGTGAAGAAGTTCGGTGGCGAAGTTGTCATTCCGGGCAACATTATCGTGCGCCAGCGCGGCACGCAGTGGCATCCGGGTCAGAACGTCGGCCTCGGCAAGGACCACACCATTTTTGCTCTTACGGCAGGCAACGTGAATTACCGTACGAAGGCCAATGGCCGAGTATACGTGTCCGTAATGCCGAAAGCCGAAGCAGCAGAATAAAGCCGGTAAGCGTTTCAAGCAGCCGGTGTCACATCGACCCGGCTGAACGTCCAAGGTTCAGTAAGAAAAAAGGGAAGATGGGACACCACCATCTTCCCTTTTTCTTTTACCCCCAGCAGGAGGACTGAACATGCAAGGCGAACTATTGAGGGCGAGCCAATCCCGGCCGCCAGAGGAACGGTTAAGACCCGACCGGTCGAGAAGCGATTGCCCCGTCTTACTGTCGCAGAGCCTGGTTCTCCGCGCACCCCACGAAGAAGACATCGACGCACTTGCCCATCTCGCCAACAATGCGAATATCGCGACCATGGTGTCGCGTATGCCGCATCCCTATACGGCAAAAGACGCAGCCGATTTCGTGCGACGCACGAAAGCCGGCGAGATCGGCAAATGCGTCTACGCCATTACGCGAGGTGACAACGGCGCCTTCCTCGGCTGCTGCGCGCTGGAGCCCCACCAGGACGAGCGAATACTGGAGATCGGCTACTGGCTGGGTGAGCCCCATTGGAACAAGGGTTATGCCACCGAAGCCGCACATGTCCTGATCGACATGGCCTTCCGGACCCGCAACCACATCGACTACATCGATGCCCGTTGCCGGGTAACCAACATCGCCTCCAAGCGGGTCATCCAGAAATGCGGCTTCCAGTTTCAGGGCACCGGCATGATCGATTGCATGGCGCTTGGCGGCATGGTCGCAGTCGAATGGTTCCGGCTCGACCGCAAGACCTGGATGTCCTTGAGAAGCTGGGGAGAATTGCGATGAACGCCGCCGTTCTTCAGAAGCCCGCTCCGCTGGCGACATTGCCGGGCCCTTGTCCTGTCATCACGACTGAAAGGCTGCTGCTGCGACCGCACCGGATGGCGGATGCAACTGCCATCGCGGAATCGCTGTCCGACTTCAAGGTGAGCCGGATGTTGTCACGCGTACCTCAGCCGTATGACGGGCAGGATGCGCTGGACTGGCTGGTGCCGCAGACATCCGGCATTCTGCCGGATTGGACGCTGGCAATCACGACCGGCGATGATGTTCATATCGGCGTCGTCGCCATCGAGCTCCGGCGTGGCGGATGGCATCTCGGATACTGGCTGAACCGCTTCTACTGGGACCGTGGCTACATGACCGAAGCCACTGCAGCGGTGCTGGAGCGGTTTTTCCGGCGGATGCCCGGAGCGACGATCCATTCCGGAGCGTTCGCCGACAACCTCGCATCGCTGCATGTCCAGAAGAAGCTCGGCTTCCGGGTCACCGATGCGGATGAGATCTTCTGCCTGTCGCGCAACCGCATGGTGCCTCACATCGAGACCATCCTGACGGCGGAGGATTTCCGCCGCCCAAGCCGACCGTGAGGAAAGACAAGAGATCCGGCGGTGAAGACCGCCGGACCTCAATCGACCTCGACCCAGAGCGGAAAGTGGTCGGATCCGAGCGCGCTGTTATCGATCCAGGCGTTTTTCACCCGCTGCGCCAATTCAAAATTCACGAAGCAATGATCCAGATGCATCTTGACCGATCCATCCCCCGGCGGCTTTGCCCAGGTGAAGCTTTGGGGCGACAGAAGCCCGAGACGGTCCAGCACGTCTACGAGTTCATTGGCACGCAGAGATCGACCGTAGTAACGATCCGGCCGACCCGCCATGGCGATATATTCTGGCGATTCCGGCTCCATGTTGAAGTCGCCCATCAGAACGAAATGTTCGGGCAGCGGCGGATCCGGGAAGCCCTCTTCGGCCGCGCCGGTCAAAGCGCCGCCTTCGGCGACGAAATTGAGAACACGGTCCTTGAGGAAGCGGATCTGGGACAGTCGTTCGTCCGGAGAAACGTGATCGAGATGCACGGAGTAGACCCGCAGCGGCCCATTCGGGGCTGCGATAACCGCTTCCAGAGCGCCTCTCTGCAGGTTGAGCTTGTCGATGGTGCGGCTGCGCGGCAGAAGCAGATGGCGCGTGGCAAGGATCGGCCAGCGCGACAGGATCATGTTACCGAATTGAAAACGGCGCTCGACGCGGCGACCGCTCTCGGTGGAGACATCGAGCAGCACATCGCAGGGCGCGGCATAGACATGGAAGTAATCGGAAAGAAGTTCGCAGAACAGGGCGACGAGGTCGACGTGGCCGTTTTTGGCAAAACCTCGCGTCACCTCCTGAAGCGCGATGACGTCGGCCCCTTCGACACTCCTGGCGATGCGTTCGGGATCGAACTCACCATCCATCCCGATCCCGTATTGGATGTTATAGCTCACCAACTTCATGATAATCTTTGACCTCCGCCCCAACGGGCGATATCGAAACCCATCGGATGCCCAGTGTGAAATGAGGCTCCGACTAACACAAGATAGACGGCAGCAAGATGAAATTTCTCGACGAGGCAAAAGTCTACATACGCTCCGGTGACGGCGGCGGGGGCGCGGTCTCGTTCCGGCGGGAAAAATTCATCGAGTTCGGCGGGCCGGACGGTGGAGACGGCGGCCGTGGCGGCGATGTCTGGGTTGAAGCCGTCAACGGCTTGAACACCCTGATCGACTTCCGTTTCCAGCAGCATTTCAAGGCGCAGACCGGCACGCACGGCATGGGGCGCAACCGCACCGGTGCCAATGGCGCCGACGTGACGCTGAAAGTCCCCGTCGGAACGCAGATTTTCGAGGAAGACAACGAAACGCTGATTATCGACCTCACGAAAGAGGGTCAGAAGTTCCGGCTTGCGAAAGGGGGCAATGGCGGTTTCGGCAACACCCATTTCAAGACGTCCACAAACCAGGCGCCAAACTGGGCCAATCCCGGCTTGGAAGGCGTGGAAAAGACCATCTGGCTGCGGCTGAAGCTGATTGCCGACGCAGGTCTGGTCGGGCTCCCCAATGCCGGAAAGTCGACATTCCTTGCATCCGTAAGCCGGGCGCGTCCGAAGATCGCCAACTATCCATTTACGACGCTGCATCCCAATCTCGGCGTCGCCACCATCGATGGCCGGGAGTTCGTCCTTGCCGATATTCCGGGTTTGATCGAAGGCGCCCATGAGGGTGTCGGCATCGGCGACCGGTTCCTCGGCCATGTGGAGCGCACCCGTGTACTCCTGCATCTGGTCTCCGCCGTCGAAGAAAAGGTCGGCAAGTCCTACAAGACGGTGAAACACGAACTCGAAGCCTATGGCGGCGGCCTGATCGACAAACCCGTCATCGTGGCTCTTTCACAGATCGACGTGCTCGACGACAAGGAGCTGAAGAAGAAGGCGAAGGAACTGGAAAAGGCATGCGGCCAGACGCCGTTCCTGATCTCCGCCGTCACCGGCAAAGGCATGACCGAGGTGTTGCGTGCGTTGCGTGACGTGATCGTCGAGGCGAGCGAGGGCGACGAGACAGCACTTCCCGACCGGTCCGTGCCCATCCAGGACTTCGATGAAGAGGATAGCCAATGATCGCAGCACGCCGGCCCCTCGCCAGCCACCGCCGCATCGTCATCAAGATCGGCTCGGCTCTTCTGGTGGACCGGAAGACCGGCCTCCGGGCGCGGTGGCTCGACGCAATCTGCGCCGATATAGCCGCGCTGAAAGGCAAAGGCATCGATGTCCTGGTGGTTTCCTCCGGCGCGATTGCAATGGGTCGTACGGTGCTCGATCTGCCGGCGGGAGCGCTGAAGCTGGAGGAAAGCCAGGCAGCAGCAGCAGTCGGCCAGATCGCGCTTGCTCGCGCCTGGTCCGAAAGCCTTTCTGGGGACGGCATCGTGGCCGGCCAGATCCTGTTGACATTGGGCGACACGGAAGAGCGCCGCCGATACTTGAACGCCCGCGCGACGATCAACCAGCTCCTGAAGATCGGGGCGGTGCCGATCATCAACGAAAATGACACGGTGGCCACGACGGAAATCCGTTATGGCGATAACGACCGTCTTGCCGCCCGCGTCGCCACCATGACCAGCGCGGATCTTCTGATACTCCTCTCCGATATAGACGGGCTTTATACGGCGCCGCCGCATCTCGACCCCGACGCGAGATTTCTGGAGATCATCCCGGCGATCACGCCAGAGATCGAGGCGATGGCGGGTGGCGCAGCTTCCGAGCTTTCACGCGGTGGCATGCGTACGAAGATCGATGCCGGCAAGATTGCGACCGGCGCCGGCTGCGCCATGATCATCGCGTCCGGCAAGACGGAACATCCATTGCGTGCTATCGAAGACGGTGCCCGCTCCTCTTGGTTTTCGCCTTCCGGCACGCCGGTCGCCGCGCGCAAGACCTGGATAGCGGGGCAACTCCAGCCGGCCGGCGAACTTTTCGTCGATGAAGGCGCGGAAAATGCGCTCGGGACCGGAAAGAGCCTGTTGCCGGCTGGCGTGCGCCGCATCGAAGGCAATTTCCATCGTGGCGATACGGTCGCGATCGTCGGAATGGACGGGCGGGAGATCGCTCGCGGGCTGGCCAGCTACGATGCCGAAGAGGCGCGCCAGATCATCGGCCGGAAGTCGGGAGAGATTGAAGCGATCCTCGGTTACGCCGGCCGCGCCGCCATGGTTCATCGCGATGATCTCGTCATGACCGCCTCCAGCCGGCGGAAAACGAAAAAAGAAGACCTCAAGGAGGACGCCGCCCATGCTTGACAAGATCATTGCGGCGAACGATGTCGCCATTGTCATGGACGAGATCGGCCGCAACGCCAAGGTGGCCGCACGCGAACTTGCGACGGCTTCGACCGAAACAAAGAACAAGGCTCTGAACGCCATGGCGGATGCGATCGTCGCCGCCAAGGACGAGATTCTGGCAGCCAATGCCACCGACCTGAAGAATGTCGAAGGCAAAGGCCTGCTACCCTCCTTCGTCGACCGGCTGACGCTGACGGAAAAGGCCATTGCCGGTATGGCCAGCGCGTTGCGGGAAATCGCGGAGTTCAAGGATCCGGTCGGCGAAATCATCGCTGCCTGGGACCGGCCGAACGGTCTTCATATTGAGCGCGTCCGTACGCCGCTCGGCGTGATCGGCGTGATCTACGAAAGCCGGCCCAATGTAACGGCGGATGCCGGCGCGCTCTGCCTGAAGGCGGGCAATGCTGTGATCCTGCGGGGCGGATCCGATTCTCTTCACTCATCGCAAGCTATCCATGAGTGCCTTGTTGCCGGCTTGAAGATCGCGGGACTTCCACAGCATGCGATTCAGATCGTCCCCACGACCGATCGTGCCGCCGTCGGCGCCATGCTCTCGGGCCTGGACGGCGCAATCGACGTCATCGTTCCCCGCGGAGGAAAAAGCCTTGTCGCCCGAGTACAGAACGAGGCACGTGTGCCGGTCTTCGCCCATCTGGAAGGCCTCTGCCACATCTATGTGGACGCCTCCGCAGACGTGGAAATGGCCAGGGAGATCGTCGTCAACGCCAAGATGCGCCGCACCGGCGTCTGCGGAGCGGCGGAAACCTTGCTGCTCGACAGCGCGGCCATCGGCACGCATCTGATGCCGATTCTTCAAGCATTGATCGAGGCAGGCTGCGAAATCCGCGCCTCCGCCGCGGTGTTGAAGGTTTTCCCGGGCCTGAAGCCCGCCATCGAAGAAGATTGGCGCACCGAATACCTCGACTCGGTGATCTCAGTTGCCATCGTCGATGGAATTTCCGGTGCGGTCCGTCATATCAACACCTATTCGTCCAGCCATACGGAAGCCGTGATCGCCGAGGATCCGGAAGTTGTAGGACGTTTCTTCAACGAGATCGATTCGGCGATTCTGATCCACAATGCCTCGACCCAATTTGCCGATGGCGGCGAGTTTGGCATGGGCGGCGAGATCGGCATTTCGACCGGCAAGATGCATGCACGCGGCCCCGTAGGCGTCGAACAGCTGACCTCTTTCAAATACCGGGTGCATGGCACCGGCCAGGTTCGGCCCTGACGTGACCGAACCGACTGTCGGCTCCCGCTATCTTGCCCTGCCGCATGTCGAGCGAGGCATGGCGGTGGGACTGTTCGGCGGCTCGTTCAATCCACCGCATGAGGGCCATCTGCTGGTCGCGGAGATCGCGCTCCGGCGTCTCGGCCTGGATCAGCTCTGGTGGATGGTAACTCCCGGCAATCCCTTGAAGAGCCGGGCTCAGCTCGCTTCGCTGCCGGACCGACTCGCCATGAGTGAGAGGCTGGTCCACGATCCCCGGATAAAGGTGACCGCCTTCGAAAAAAACCTCGGCGGGGCCTATACCGCGGATACCCTGGCCGTCGTGAAGGCACGGAGACCACATGTACATTTCGTCTGGATCATGGGTGCCGACAGCTTGAAGACCTTCCATCGCTGGCAGAAATGGCAGGATATCGCGGGTACGTTCCCGATCGCCGTCATCGACCGGCCCGGAGCCACTCTTTCGTTCCTGTCGTCCAAGATGGCCCGCACTTTCCACTATGCCCGTGTCGACGAAGATGATGCCGGCACGCTCTGGAAAAAGAAAGCACCTGCCTGGACCTTCATCCATGGTCCTCGCTCGGCGTTGAGTTCTACTGCGATCCGCGACGCCACCAGCCAAAAAATTGGATAGAGCGGTCAAGGTGTTCGGCCATTGGGGATGGTTCTACATCTTATGATCACCTTTTCAGCATCTCCCTTGAAAGATTAACCATTCGATGCCACTTTTTATATCGCGGCCGAGTGCGACTCGGATTCGCTGAAAGTGCATGTTGCTGTTACCGGAAGAAAGGACAGACCCTGACAACAGTACACGCCAAGGGAAAGACGGCCTCCGTCCTCCCGAAGAGCTTGGAACGTGGCGCCGATGCTGCTGCCCGCGCTCTCGAACTGGTCCTCGCAAGCCTCGAGGACTCCAAAGCTGAAGATATCGTCACCATCAACATTGCTGGAAAGTCAGCGCTCGGAGACTACATGGTGGTCGTCTCCGGACGATCGACTCGCCATGTCACGGCAATTTCCGATCACCTGATTTCCGACTTGAAGGACGAGGGCCTGGGAACGGCTCGCGTCGAGGGTCTGGAGACCGGCGACTGGGTGCTGATTGACACCGGTGACATCATCATCCATGTGTTCCGCCCGGAAATCCGAGAGTTCTACAACATCGAAAAGATGTGGGCTGCTCCGGATATCGAGGAAGGCGCACTGCTGCACTGACGGCTCCAGGCATGACCTGAATCCGTCAAGGCCGAGGTTGAAATTGAAGGCCGGGCACACGCTCGTCGCCTGAAAGTGGTTTCGACCGTCAAAACCAACGGATCAGGACATGCGGATAAGCCTTTTTGCCGTGGGACGGTTGAAAGCCGGACCGGAAAAGGACCTTGCGTCCCGTTATCTCGACCGCTTGGCCAAGGCTGGTCCGGCTATAGGATTGGAGTTGTCCAAACTGGTCGAGGTCCAGGAAAGCCGCGCGGCAAATGCCGAGACCCGCAAGCGAGAGGAAGCGAGCCTGCTGGAAAAGGCCCTTCCCGAAGGCGCGGTGCTCGTTCTTCTGGACGAACGGGGCAAGGCGCTCGACAGCGAGGCCTTTGCCGAAGTTATCGGCCGCTATCGTGACAACGGCAAGCGCGACCTGATGATCGCGATCGGCGGCGCCGACGGGCTTGATGCCGATCTGCGTCAACGCGCGGATATGGTGCTCAATCTCGGCTCGATGACATGGCCGCATCAGCTCGTGCGAATCCTGATCGCCGAACAGCTCTATCGTGCCGTCACGATCCTCTCCGGCCATCCCTATCACCGCGTGTGAACGCTTCATTTACCTTCGAACACGATGTTGTTTATGGTCCTGTCCGGCAAATCAGCTTACGCTTTCTCGATTGGACTTTCGGAGCGAGGATGAGAAAGGGAAGTATGATATCGAACCGGCACATGCTGCTTTTTGCGGCCGCCCTCGGTGTCCCCCTGGCTTTTCCGCACTCTCTTTCCGTACCGGCGCATGCGCAGGATGTTGTTACGCCTTCCCCGCCTTCGGAAGCGTCGCCCGCTGCCGTCGACCCCACGGCCGATCTTCAGCGCCGCCGAAATGAAACGCGCGGCGAACTGGAGGTTCTCGCCAAGAACATGAAATTGTCGGCCGAACGGGCCGCAGCGATCGAAAGAACCATCGCGGAAACCAAGAAGAACAGCGCCGATATCCGTCAGGCGCTGATAGGGTCCGCTTCACGGCGGAAGAGCCTGGAAACCGGCATCCTGGACAGCGAAAAGAAAATTGCCGAACTCAAGGTAAGGGAAGATGGTATCCGTGCCTCTCTGCGCGGCCGCCGTGCCGTTCTGGCGGAGGTTCTGGCTGCGCTGCAGCGGATGGGCCGAAACCCGCCCCCGGCACTTCTGGTGACACCGGATGACGCGCTGGCATCGGTGCGAAGCGCCATCCTGCTTGGCGCCGTCGTACCGGGCATGCGCCATGAGGCGGACAAACTGGTTGCCGACCTCCAGTCGCTTGCTTCTCTGCAAGCCTCGACCCTTTCAGAGAAAACCAACGTCTCGAACACCATTGCCGAAAGCCTCGAGGAGGAGCGGCGGATGGATCTTCTGTTGGCGGAAAATGAAAAACTGAACAAGCGCAATGCCGCTGATCTCGATGCCGAGCGACGCCGCTCGGAGGAGCTGGCCGGCCGTGCGAATTCGCTCGACGGCCTCATTCAATCGCTCGAAGGCGAGATCGCTTCGGTGCGTGAGGCGATCGACAGGGCTCGGGCGGAAGAAGAGCGGCGGCGCATGCTGTCCGAGGCCGAGCGGGAAAGAGCAAAACAGCTCGCCGAAAGCGGCGTGCCCGACAAAAACCGCATTGCGCCCGCATACGCGTTTTCGAGCCTCAGGCAGAGGCTGGAGCTTCCGGTGGCCGGCGATGTTTTGCGTTTGTTCGGCGACGCTGACGGGACGGGGCATACGGCACGAGGCATGACTGTCGCTTCGAATCCCGGCGCGGTGGTAACGGCGCCAGCTGACGGCCTCGTGGTTTTCGCCGGCACTTTCCGAAGCTACGGACAAATGATCATCCTTAATGCCGGAGATGGGTACCATCTGGTTCTGACCGGCATGGAGGAAGTGAATGCGCGACAAGGGAAGTTCGTTTTTGCAGGCGAGCCCATTGCAGTGATGGGTGAGAAAAGAGTGGCAAGCGCAACGGCATTGGCGCTGGAAACAGATCGTCCAACGCTTTACATTGAATTCCGAAAGGACGGCACCCCGGTCGATTCCAGACCGTGGTGGACCGCGAAAGAAACTGGAAGGGCACGAAATGATTCGTAGGGCTTCTCTTGTCATCATCGGTGCACTCATGGGTGCGACCGCGATGAGCGTGATTTATTCGGCCGGTGTGCCGGCGCAAGCTGCCGGCCCTTCGACCTATCGGGAATTGTCGATTTTCGGCGATGTTTTTGAGCGCGTTCGTGCCCAGTACGTTACGCCGCCGGACGAAGAAAAGCTGGTCGAAAACGCCATCAACGGCATGCTGACCTCGCTTGATCCCCATTCGAGCTTCATGAACGCCAGGGACGCCGAGGATATGCGCACGCAGACCCGCGGCGAATTCGGCGGCCTGGGCATCGAAGTCACCATGGAGAACGAACTCGTCAAGGTTATCGCCCCGATCGACGATACTCCGGCTTCGCGTGCCGGTATCCTGTCGGGCGACTTCATTTCCGAGATCGATGGTCAGCCGGTGCGCGGCCTCAAACTTGAGGAAGCCGTCGAGAAGATGCGCGGCGCGGTCAATACGCCGATCAAGCTCACCGTCATCCGACAGGGTGCCGACAAGCCGCTCGACATTACCGTCGTCCGCGACATCATCGCGGTGCGCGCCGTCAAGTCTCGCGTCGAAGGTGGCGACGTAGGATATCTCCGGGTCATCTCGTTCACCGAGAAGACCTATGACGACCTCGAAAAGGCGATCAAGAAGATCAAGGCGGATGTGCCGGCAGACAAGCTTAAAGGCTATGTCCTCGACTTGCGCCTCAATCCGGGCGGTCTTCTCGACCAGGCGATCAACGTATCGGATGCGTTCCTGGAACGCGGCGAGGTCGTCTCGACCCGCGGCCGGAACGCCGATGAGACCCGCCGCTTCAACGCCGGTCCAGGGGACCTGACGGATGGCAAGCCTGTGATCGTTCTGGTCAACGGCGGCTCGGCCTCCGCCTCGGAAATCGTCGCCGGTGCACTGCAGGATCTGAAGCGTGCGACGGTGCTCGGCACCCGCTCCTTCGGCAAGGGTTCGGTGCAGACCATTATACCCCTCGGCGACGCAGGTGCGCTGCGCCTGACGACGGCTCTGTATTACACGCCGTCCGGCAAATCCATTCAGGGTACCGGCATCGCCCCGGACATCAAGGTCGAGCAGCCGCTGCCGGCGGAGCTTCAGGGTAAGGTCCGTGCGGAAGGCGAATCGAGCCTGCGTGGGCATATCCAGGGTGCGGCCGAAACCGAGGAAGGTTCCGGCTCGGTCGCTTACGTGCCGCCGGAAGCCAAGGACGATATCCAGCTGAACTACGCCATGGACCTGCTTCATGGGACAAAAACGGATCCGTCGTTCCCGGCAAGCCCGGAAAAGGCCGCCGCCAACGTGAAGAAGTGACAATATCGGAACCGGCCAGTGCTGCGTGGAAGCTACGCAATGCTGGCCGGTTTCGCTTATCCAGAGCCATGATGCGGGACTGAAATTGGGAACCGATCTTCACGCTCCGCTCGGGCAGAACCGGCCGGCCGCAAAGCGACGGACCAGACGATTTTCCGCGGTCACCGCTTTCGGCTTTCTTGCGGTGCTGTGTGTTCTCGGCCTCTCGATCTATGGCATGGGCAGCGATGAGGCGCTGAAGCAGGTCGCAACGACCACGCCTCCGAAGCAGCAGGCGGTTCCATCGCCCCCGCCGAATGCCGACGAGACTACCGGCCCCGCTCCCTCGGCAATGCCTCGCTCGAATCCGAATTCCGGCGCCAATATTGAACGAACATTGACCGAGGACGGATCGGTCGTCACGAAATACACACCTCGCCCGCGGGACAGCGGCGGGCCTGTCTTGCTCGATGCACAGCGCATCGGCCAAGATTCCCGTGTCGCCGCCCAGCCCAATGAGATGCTGCTTGAGGAAACGCCGCACGGCCGGTTGCCGATCGTTGGCCCGGATGGCTTGCGGCCCATGGATCAGTATGCACGGCCTTGGTCGGGCGCACGGGGAACGCGGATCGCAATCGTCGTCGGCGGGCTTGGTCTCAGCCAGACCGGCACGCAACGCGCAATTCAGCAATTGCCGGCGGGTGTGACCTTCGCATTCGCCGCCAGCGGCAACAGCTTGCAGCGCTGGATGCAGGAGGCCCGTCGAAGCGGACACGAAATCCTGATTCAGGTACCTTTCGAACCGTTCGACTACCCGGCAAACGATCCCGGCCCCGGCACCTTGCTGACCAAAACATCCGCCAAGCAAAATCTTGAGCGGTTGCACGAGGCGATGGGCAAGATTACCAACTATACCGGCATCATGAATTATCTGGGCGGCCGTTATCTCGCGGACACCGACGCCCTGGAACCCATTCTGCGCGATATTTCAAAACGCGGCCTGCTGTTCCTCGACGATGGTACATCCGGTCACTCGAAGACGGCAGTCATCGCCAAGGCTATCGATTTGCCGCATGCCTTTGGCGACCTCACTCTCGATGGGCAGTTGCAGGCCGACGCGATTCTCAAGAAGCTGGACGAATTGGAGCGGATCGCGGCGCGCAACGGTAGAGCGGTTGGTATAGCGTCGGCCTTTGATGAAAGCATTGACGCCATAAGGAAATGGAGTGAAGAAGCTTCGCGGCGCGGTATTGAAATCGTCGGCGTCTCGACGCTGGCCAGCGAGAGTGTTGCACCCTGATGGAGCCAGTCTGCATATGAGCAGCAAGGACAAACGCACGGTCCGCGCCGAAGACCTCCCCTATCGGCCATGCGTCGGGATCATGGTCCTGAACCGCGATGGCCTGGTTTGGGCCGGCCGTCGGATCAGCGAAGGCAATAGCGAATTCGACGGGTCGCCGCAGCTGTGGCAGATGCCGCAGGGTGGGATCGACAAGGGCGAGGATCCGCTCCCCGCGGCCTATCGCGAACTTTACGAGGAGACAGGCATTCGCTCGGTCACGTTGCTGGCGCAATCCGGCGACTGGATCAACTACGACCTGCCACCGCATCTCATCGGCATCGGCCTGAAAGGCAAGTATCGCGGCCAGACGCAGCGCTGGTTCGCCTTTCGCTTCGACGGTGACGAAAGTGAAATTGCCATCAATCCGCCGCCAGGAGGCCACGCACCGGAATTTGACGCATGGGAATGGAAGCCGATGGCCGACCTCCCGGGATTGATCGTGCCCTTCAAGCGGAATGTTTATGAGCAGGTCATTGCTGAATTTGCTCATCTTGCGAGAGCCGCAGCCTAAGCGAAACCGCCGGTTCGAGCTTTCCCATTCTGAGAGAACCAGGCCTCGGCCTCTTTGATCAAAGAAATGCCCGGCGGAGCAGTGCTCGCCGGGCTTCGATATCCGACAGTGCCAATATTTATTCGGCAGAATCTGCGGAATCCGCATTGAGAAGACCGTAGCGTTCTTCGCCGATCTTCGACAGGAGTTCCAGCTGCGTTTCGAGGAAGTCGATATGACCTTCCTCGTCAGCCAGGAGTTCCTCGAAGAGCTTCATGGAGACGTAGTCGCCGGCCGCGTGACAGATGTCGCGGGACGCTTTGTAAGCCGTGCGGGCATCGTATTCGCCGGCAAGGTCGGCTTCGAGCACTTCCTTGACGTTCTGACCGATGCGCAATGGTGCTACAGTCTGAAGATTGGGATGTCCTTCGAGGAAGATGATCCGCGCAACCAGCTTGTCCGCATGTTGCATCTCTTCGATGGATTCCGCACGCTCCTTCTTGGCAAGCTTGGTGTAGCCCCAGTCCTCTAGAAGGCGGTAATGCAGCCAATATTGATTGACAGCGCCGAGCTCGAGAAACAGTGCCTCGTTAAGCCGCTCGATGACCTTTAAGTCGCCTTTCAATGTCCGCTCTCCTGTTTTCTTCGTGGAATTGCTTCAAGCGGGACATATATACAACGACTTCGGCTTCCGTCGAGTCGCGGCGAGCGTGATATTCCTCGGTTGTGCGGATGATAAGATCAACGACGTTGGGAAAGCAGCCGCAACAACGGCCGCGTTTGCTCATGGCATGATAAACTTTGGCAGGAACGATAAGCTGCCAGCAGTCTTCATTAAGGAGCTCAACGATAGTGTCGCGGATTTCCTTGTCGGTGATGTAATTGCAACTGCAAACTAGCATTCTCGCGGCGACCTGCGAAACATGAGCACTAACATCCTCTTTTTGCGAAAGCGATTGCCGGATGTCAAGAAGAATCTAAAGTTCAACGCTTCTGGAGGAACTGGCGGTATATCGGGTAGAAATCGCCAGAGAATTGATTAAAGTCATATCAGTGAAAATTGCGGCCCTTCGGCATCACGCGCCCCGGCTCCGGCATGTAGGACGGAAGATCACCGCTCCCTGTTGCCGTTTTGGAAGAACGGTCGTCCATTCCGTTGGAACGTCGCTTCTGCCGATGATCGCCGCTGGATTGCAGCGTTTCATCGGCCCTTGAGGATGTTCCAAACCGTCGGGCTTCCTTCTGGAGGAGGCCGAGCATGGGGGTAAGGTCCTCGATATGCTCGACCACCGTATGGATGACGCCGCTCTGGCTTTGCAGTCTTCCTTGGATCTTTACGAGTCGCGCGCCCATGACGACCGGCCGGTAGCGCTCAAATATTTTTGGCCAGACGATTGCGTTGGCAACACCGGTCTCATCCTCCAGTGTCATGAAGATCACGCCTCTGGCAGATCCCGGCCGCTGCCGTACCAGCACAAGTCCTCCGATCGTCACCCTCCGGCCATTCGGGACGTCCAGGAGATCAAGGCTGCGGGTGATCCCCATGGACTTGAATTCGTCGCGAAGGAACGAGACCGGATGGGCCTTGAGCGACAAGGAGAGATATCGATAATCCTCGATCACCTCTTCGCCCGCCAGCATTGCGGGAAGTGGCACCTTCGTTTCCGGCCGAAGGTCTACCCCGTCCGCTACATCGAATAGAGGCAGATCTTCAGCTGTTTTTTTCATATCGAGCCCTCGCACGGCCCAGAGGGCCTCCCGGCGGGCAAGCCCAATGGAAGCGAAAGCATCGGCATCTGCAAGCCGCTCGATGTCCAATTTGTCGAGACCGGACCGCAGCCACAGGTCATGGATTGATGCATATCCTCTGCCCCGGTTGGCAAGCAGATGTTTTCTTAAGTCCTTTTCCGCAAGACCTTTGACCTGCCTGAATCCCAGCCGGACGGCATATTTCGTCCGGATCACATCCCTCATGGAAGCATGACGGCCATCGATGGCATTTTTGTCAAAACCGCTCTCCTCCAAGGTGCAATCCCAATCCGAGTGGTTGACATCGACCGGAAGAATTTCCACTCCGTGCTCCCGGGCATCCCGGATGAGCTGCGCTGGCGCATAAAAACCCATTGGTTGCGAATTCAAAAGCGCCGCGCAAAAGACGTCCGGATAATAGGCTTTAATCCAGGAAGACGCATAGACGAGCAAGGCGAATGACGCGGCATGGCTTTCCGGAAAACCGTATTCCGCAAAACCCTCGATCTGGCTGAAGCAGCTTTCCGCAAATTCCTTGGAATAGTTGTTTTCCAGCATTCCCTTGATGAAATCGCGCTTGAACTCCTCCACTCGTCCCGATCGCTTGAACGTCGCCATCGAGCGGCGCAACTTGTCGGCCTTTTCAGGAGAGAAGCCGGCACCGGTGATGGCGATCTGCATCGCCTGTTCCTGAAAGAGCGGGACGCCGAGCGTTCTTTCCAATACCTTTTCCAATTCAGGGCTGGGATATTCGATAGGCTGCTTGTTCCTTACGGCTTCCCGCCGCTTCAGATACGGATGAACCATGTTTCCCTGGATCGGGCCGGGCCGCACAATCGCCACTTCGACGACGAGATCATAGAATATTCTCGGCCGAAGCCGCGGCAGCATGCTCATCTGCGCCCGGCTTTCGACTTGAAAGACTCCCACCGTATCGGCCCGGCAGATCATGTCGTAGACATTGGAATCCTTATCCTTCTGCAGGAGGCCGGCCAGAGTTTCGTTTACGTTATAGTGCAGGCGCATAAGCTCGAATGCCTTCTTCAGGCAGGTCAGCATGCCAAGCGCAAGCACATCAATCTTCAGGAGTTTGAGCGTATCGAGATCGTCCTTGTCCCACTCGATCATATACCGCCCCGGCATGGCCGTCTTCATGATCGGCACGACCTCATCAAGCCGGTCGCGCGTGATCAGGAAACCGCCTACATGCTGGGTGAGATGCCGCGGGAAACCCATAAGTTCCTTTGCATGGGCCATGACTTTCTTGGTGGTGGAATCCGACACATCAAGGCCGGCGACCTTTGCTTCCCGCTCCGAAAGCCCCTCCTCGGACCAGCCCCAGACCGTGCTCGAAAGTGCCGACTGCACATCCTCCGAAAGCCCGAAGGCCTTGGCCACCTCGCGGCCAGCCATCCGGGTCCGGTAGCTGGTGACCGCCGCGGTCAATCCCGCATGGCGATAACCGTAGTGTTCGTAAATGTACTGGATGACTTCTTCCCGCCGTGCATGCTCGAAATCCACGTCGATATCCGGCGGTTCGTTACGCTCGGTCGAGATGAAGCGCTCAAAAAGAAGTGTCGTGGATTCCGGATTCACCTCGGTGATGCCCAGACAGTAACAGACCGCGGAATTGGCGGCTGAACCTCGACCCTGACAAAGAACTTTCAGCTCATGGCGCGCATGCCAGACGATATGGCGCACCGTCAGGAAATAGGGCTCGTATTTCATCTCCTTGATGAGATCGAGCTCATATCGGATCTGCTGCGAAACCTTTTCTGGAATTTTGCCGGGATATCGCTCTCGGGCGCCTTCCCAGGCAAGTCTTTCCAAGGTTTGCGACACCGTTTCCCCGGGAACGCTTTCATCCGGATAATTGTGCTCCAATTCGCTCAGCGAAAAAGAGAGCCGGCTGAAGAATTTTTCCGTATTGGCAATTGCATCCGGATAGGCATGGAAGAGCCGCGCCATTTCAGCCGCATGCTTGATATGCCGTTCCCCGTTTGGAGCCAGACGAAAACCCGCCTGCTGAATTGTCACATGCTCCCGGATGGCGGTCACCACATCCGATAGCGACCGGCGATAAGGCAGATGGAAAAGCGGCAGGTTGGTTGCGATCAAGGGCAGGCGATAACGTGCGGCGATTTGTGCAAAAGTCGCAAAAACAAACCCGTCCCGGCCGTCATAGGTCGGCGAGAGGGCGAGATAGATATCCTTGCGAAATCGTTCGCGATAGCTCTCCAGACGATCACCGAGATCGGCAAGATATTCGGGGTCTTCTACGGAGGAAAAATCCGGAACGACGGCGAGCATCATCTCGTCGCACCATTCCAGAAAATCCCATCCTTCCAGGATACAGGAGCCTTTTTCGGTCCTGAGGTTTCCCCGGCTGAGAAGCCGGCAAAGATTGGCCCAGCCCTTGCGGTTGCGCGGATAAGCGAGCACATCCGGCGTGTCGTCAGAAAAAACGAGCCGCGCACCGGGATAAAACGCGCAAGGCCTGATAGCCTCCTCCTCGCCTTCCTTTCTGCCCTGCTTCTGCTGGCGGTCCCAAGTCTCTCGCATTTCGCGCACCTGGTTATGCGCCCGAACCACGCCGGCGACGGAATTCCGGTCGGCGATGCCGACCCCTGAAAGCCCAAGCAGGCTCGCGGTCAGCACCATCTCCTCCGGTCTTGCCGCCCCCTCCAGAAAGGAGAAGTTGGTCTTCGCACCGATCTCGAAAAAAAACGGAATATCCTTCATGCCAAAATCCCGTGGATGCGCCAGATGGGAGCGGCCTTTCCCGACTTGTAGCGACCTTCGCGGAAAATCCAGAAGCGGCGGCCCGCCTCGCTTTCAAGGCGAAAATAATCGCGTTCCTCAGTGTCCTTCCCGTCCAGCCACCATTCCGGAGAAATCCGTTCCGGACCCTCGGCCCGCACGACCCGATGAACGATCCGCCGCCAGCGGAAGCGCTGCGGAGGACCGTCAGGAACGGTGGCGGCAAAGGCCTCGATAGGCTCCGGGTATCGGAAGAGCCGCAGGGGCCGGTCGGCTTTCGGTACGAAGGCAAAAGCCTCCTCGACATTTTCACCCACGACCCTCGCCGCCATCGCGGGCGCGAAATCCTCTGCCCGCTCCGGCAGATGGCTCTGTCGCAGCTCCGCGATCTGCAGACAGCTTGCGCCAAATCGGGCCGAAACCTTATCCACGAAATCAGCAAACGAGGCGTCACCCTCACCGTCACCGGTGAAATCGCCTTGAGAGGCTTTGAAAAGCTCATGCTCGATCACGTTGAGACGTAGAAGTTCGAAACCGAAACCCGCATCGAGGTCATCGTGTACGGCCGCCAATCGCTCGGAAAACAGCGAGGAAATCCGTTTCGGATCACGCAGCGGCTGGGAAGCCCTGACGAGGACGCGGAAGACGCGGCCGTCGACCCGGAATAGCACCAGCTCGAAAACTCGGCCGCCGACGCCACGGGCTTCCAGTCCCGGCTTCAGTGAAGCCGCGACCTGCCCTGTCAGTTGCAGGATATGCTCTTCTGCCTGGATCGGATCGGCAAGCTTTCGCTCGACAGACAAGGCGGCAACCGGCCGGCGGGGGGAGATCGCTTCTTCATTCAGCCCCAGCGCCTGGTCCAGCCGCTGGAGCAGGCCCGTTCCGAAACGACGCGCAAGCGGAGCGCGCGGCATGGATAGAAGGTCGCCAATCCGCTTCAGCCCCAGCTTGTGGAGCGACGAGACCGCAGCCATGTCGAGACGCAAGGCATTGACCGGAAGTGGCGCCAGCACCTCTTCGATGTTATCGTGAGGGATCACACCGCCACGGCCGAAACGGCAGACGGCCCAGGAGAGACCGGGCGACGAGGAAATCGCACCCTTGGCGTCGAACCCCATCTGGAAAAGCCGACCCAGAATATCCTTGAGGAGGACCTCTTCCCCACCAAAGAGATGGGCACAGCCGGTGATATCGAGGAAGAGCCCGTCTGGTCTATCCAGGGCCACGAGGGGGGTATAGCGGTCGCACCAGTCGGCAATGGCTTCGAGGAGCGCCTGATCCGCCGCTTCGTCCTCGTCCACGACATCGATTGCCGGAAACATGGCGCGCGCTTCCGCCAGCCCCTGCCCTCGCCTCAGGCCGAAGCGTTCCGAAACCTCGTCAAGCGCCGTGAGCCGCATGGCATTGTCACGCCGTCCGGCACAGAGGATCGGCGGATGCTCAGGACGCCCTTTCGAACGCCACGATATGCCCCAGAGCCGGCGTGCGATCCTGTCGGTCGGCAGATGCGGGAAGACCAGTGCCAGAATGCGCTGGCGGGGTGCGGAGAGAGAGAAACTCTCCTGCCTTGGAATTGAGGGAAAATTGACGGTCATGGGGGTTCCACTCCAAAAGGAAGGAGAGCGGAGCCGGATTGCGGCTCTTCTCCAAAGTGAGACGGAAAACGGGATGGCCGATGCTGCCGCCAAGCATGGTTCCATCCGGAAGACGCCGCCCGGAGGCCGGCGCCGGCTCGGCAAGGAAGCGAAAGGAAGCGCTGCTCGCCTCTTCCTCACCCGCATGCCGCAGAAGAAAAAGCGGACGTCCTGCCGCCTTGGTCCGAAGGTTCAGCCTTCGGCTTTCGGTAAGGCCGAAATTCTTGAGATTGCCGCGGATTTCAAGAATAGTGGCGGAAAGCGCCCTGCTTGCCAGTGCCGTTTCCGCAAGCCATAGTGCCTCATCCAGCTTTCGCGGCGATGCATAGAGAACCTCGTGAGGCTTCAATCCGAACTGCCTGAGACCCGGTGCATAAGGAGCGCCCGTCTCCTGCCTGGAGACGGCGTCACCGATCCACAGAACAGGCCCTCCGCTGACCTCCCTTCCCTTAAGATGAGACACGAGCGCGAAGGTGAATCCGCTTGCAGCGCCTGCATCTCCCATTAATCGCGTGCGGACTTCCGTAATTCCATCAAGCGGCAAACCGCCTTCCAAGGCGACATCGAGAGGATCTATGCCGAAGGGAAGACGAAGCTGTTTTATCTTAGCTTTTTCGCATTCAGGATTTTCGGCAGCCTGCGCCTGTTCTGCCGCGGCAAGGGCTGGCAGGGATTTCCCCTCCAGTCGGGCGATCTGTGCGCGCAGGGCAAAAAGTCTCTCCTGCGCCGTGGCGTTCTCGGCCATGGCGTCAGCTCCATCCACATATGTTCACTTTATGTTCTTAGAGATTCCAGAGGTCGGGAAAAGAGTCAACAGAAGAGTCTCAGGAATCTTTTCCTCTTCCGATAGGCCAATGATTCTTCTCTCGAAAAATATCTTCGGAGGCACTATATGGGCCTGATCAGAAGGAGAGCCCATGGCCCGTATTGACCAGACCGACGATTGGCAGGATCGCCACGCGCCGACGATCAGCACGTTCGAGTCGCTGGCGATCGATGCTTATGGTCACCTGCCCGAAGAATTCCGGGCGCTCACGACCAATCTCACCATCGAGATCGAAGAATTTCCGGACGACGAGGTTTTCGAGGATATGGCGCTCGAAACCCCCTTCGATCTCCTTGGCCTGTTCGAAGGCCGCGGCATTTCAGAACGTTTCAATATGGAAACGGGCGAACTGCCCAATCGAATCCGGCTCTACCGGCGTCCGATCCTGGACTATTGGGCCGAGAACGAGGAAACCCTGGGCGATATCATCACCCATGTGCTGATCCACGAGATCGGTCACCATTTCGGCCTGAGCGATGATGATATGGAGCGCATCGAAGCCAGCGCCGACGCTGCCGCCCAGCGCTGACCCGCCCTGGCGCTTACTGCTCGCCAAGCTTCATGTCCGGATGATAATCCTTCCCCTCCACCGTCTTGGTAACCGCCTGTCCGCACTGCATTTCGCCGGTCGTGGCGTTGAAGGCGTAGGTCGGCGACCCATGAAGCTCCCACCCCTTGTTCAGCGCAGCGGTTACCTTGTGACAGAAGGAAGCGTCGTCGGGACCGGTGAGGAGACGGTAGAGTTTCATGAGGATTTCTTTCGTTCGGCTAGGAATTTCGCCTTGGCGACAAGTTTCTCGGCCTCGGCCAGGTGAAGGCGCTCGACCATCCGGCCGTTGAGATTGATCACATTGAGATGGCGGGCTTCCGGCTCAGCAAAAGCGGCGATGATCGTTTCAGCGTCTTTCACCGCTTTCGGATCGGGTCCGAAATGCCGGTTCGCGAGCTCGATTTGGGTGGGATGGATCAGCATCTTTCCGGAAAAACCCATCGCACGGCCCTGCCGACATTCTGCCTCGAGAGCCTCCGTGTCCCGGAAATCGTTGAAGACACTGTCGATGACATCGATGCCATGGGCTCGGCCCGCCAGCACGATCTGCATGAGCCAGGGCACAAGATAGGCACGACCTGGCTGCGACAGTACCCCGGTTTCCTTACGCAGGTCGTTGAGACCGACGACGAAACACTTGAGCCGCTCATCGGCAGCCGCAATCACTGATGCATTCAGGACGCCCTTCGGCGTTTCGATCATCGCCCAGATGGCAAGATCGTCCGGGGCCCCGGCTTCCGAAAGAATATCCGCCACGGACTGCACCTCGGCCACGTGCTCGACCTTGGGAATCAGCACCACATCCGGGGAGATTTCCACCGCAAGATCCATGTCCGCCCTGCCGAATTCGGTCTCGAGCGCATTGATGCGGACGATGCGTTCCACTCCCTGCAGCGGTTTTTCCTTGAACAGGCCGCGCAGGTTCTCGCGCGCCTCGGCCTTCTTTTCCGGCGCAACGGAATCTTCAAGATCGAAGATGACAGCATCGCAGTCGAGATTCCGGACCTTCTCCAAAGCTCTATGGTTGCCGGCCGGCACGCTTAGAACCGAACGGCGAGGACGAACCGAGGAAAAATTGATGTCGGTCAAGGAGGTCATCACGACTTTCTGCCAATCTTTTGAGATCTCGGCAATACCGCATTGCGCAAAACCCCTTGCAAGAAAGGGCGCAAGAGCCCACATTCCTCTACGAGAAAGGTTTGGATCATGCATAACATTCGCGTTTTCTTCGTCATCATATCGGCAATTGCCGTGCTCGCCATGGCAGCGCTTCTGACGGCGTCGCTCACTGTTGCCTTTGCCGGTATTCTCGCAGTTCTTTCCATCGGACGAGCGCTTTCGGCCCGGCTGAAACCGGTTCCGGTGCGGGCGAAGGCAGATAAGCGCGAGATGCATGTCTGGAACGACGGACGCGGAACGATCATAGACCTGTAATCCGGAAACGCCCCTTAAAGGCCAAATGCGCTGAAAACCGGCGCATCAGCGTACCGGTTCCAGGCAAACAGCCCTTCAAATCCTTCCGGATTTGTTTTATGGCAGCTTCCGCAGATTAGTCCATGTGGAGGCAGATCGTGGAAAAGTTCACCAAACTCACCGGCGTCGCAGCGCCGCTTCCGGTCGTGAATATCGATACGGACATGATCATTCCGAAGGACTACCTCAAGACGATCAAGCGCACAGGCCTCGGCAAGGGTCTCTTTGCTGAAGCCCGTTACAACGAAGACGGCGCTGAAAACCCCGATTTCGTGCTGAACAAGCCGGCATACAGAAATGCCAAGATACTGGTCGCCGGTGACAATTTCGGTTGCGGCTCCTCTCGTGAGCATGCGCCCTGGGCGCTTCTCGATTTCGGCATTCGCTGCGTCATCTCCACGAGCTTCGCGGACATCTTCTACAATAACTGTTTCAAGAACGGCATCCTGCCGATCGTCGTCAGCCCGGAAAACCTGGAAAAGCTGATGGACGACGCCGAGCGCGGCTCGAACGCCATCCTCTCTGTCGATCTGGAAGCGCAGGAAATCACCGGTCCGGACGGCGGTTCGATCCATTTCGACATCGATCCCGGCCGTCGCCACATCATGCTCGAAGGCCTCGACGATATCGCCTCGACCATGAAGAGCGATGCCGCAATCAGCAGCTTCGAGACCAAGAACCGCACCGAGCGCCCCTGGCTCTGATCAGGACGCGCTCTCATGGTCAAGCGGATTTCCTCCGGATCGCCTTTCGAAACGCGGATAGGTTATTCACGCGCCGTTGTGGACCGGGACATGGTCTACGTCTCCGGCACGACCGGCTACGATTATGCAAAGATGGAAATGCCGGACGATGTTGCAGCCCAGACGCGCAACGCGCTGGGCACCATCGAAAAGGCCCTGAAGGAAGCCGGAAGCGGTCTGCAGGACGTCCTGCGTGTGCGCTACTACCTGGTCGATATGGCCGACTATGACGCCGTCGTGGATGTGCTCGGCGCAACCTTTTCCGAAATCCGTCCCGCCGCGACCATGGTCGTCTGCGGCCTCACCACGCCTGAAATGAAAATCGAGATCGAAGTCACCGCCCGCGTCGGGGCCGGCAGTTCCTGAACCTTTCCAGCCTCGTCCTCGACAGGCTCGGACGAGGTTTCGCCAGGCGCGAGATCCGCGCGGGAGGACCTGAGCCTGCAAAACCAAGGACACCACAAGATATGGCAAAGAACCTCTTTCTCCTTCCCGGCGACGGTATCGGCCCTGAGGCCATGGGCGAAGTCCGCAAAATCATCGCTCACATGAACAGCACCATGCAGGCCGATTTCGCGCTCGACGAAGGCTTGGTCGGGGGCTGCGCCTATGACGCTCACGGCGTCGCCATTTCCGAGGAAGACATGGCTAAGGCCATGAAGGCGGATGCCGTGCTCTTCGGCGCCGTCGGCGGGCCCAAATGGGATCACGTTCCCTACGAGGTCCGACCGGAAGCCGGTCTGCTGCGCCTGCGCAAGGACCTGGAACTCTTCGCCAATCTGCGGCCCGCCATCTGCTATCCGGCGCTTGCGTCTGCTTCGTCTCTGAAGCCCGAACTGGTCGAAGGCCTCGACATCCTGATCGTCCGGGAACTGACTGGCGGCGTTTATTTCGGCGAACCGAAGGAAATCGTCGATCTCGGGAATGGACAAAGGCGCGGCATCGACACCCAGGTCTACGATACCTATGAGATCGAGCGCATCGCCGGCGTGGCCTTCGAGCTTGCCCGCACCCGCAGCAATGCAGTCTGCTCCATGGAAAAGCGCAACGTCATGAAGTCCGGCGTGCTCTGGAACCAGGTGGTCACCGAGACGCACAAGCGCTCCTATTCGGACGTAAAGCTCGATCACATGCTGGCCGATGCCGGCGGCATGCAACTGGTGCGCCAGCCGAAGCAGTTCGATGTCATCGTCACCGACAACCTCTTCGGCGACATGCTCTCCGACGTCGCGGCCATGCTTACCGGCTCGCTCGGCATGCTGCCGTCCGCCTCGCTTGGCGCACCGGATGCCAAGACCGGCAAGCGCAAGGCGCTCTACGAGCCGGTACACGGTTCGGCGCCTGATATCGCCGGCAACGGCATTGCCAATCCGATCGCGATGATCGCCTCCTTTGCCATGTGCCTGCGGTATTCCTTCAACATGGTCAAGGAAGCGGACAATCTGGAAAAGGCGATTGCCAACGTGTTGGATCAGGGCATCCGCACCGGCGACATCATGGCCGAGGGCTGCCGCCAAGTCGGTACGTCCGAAATGGGCGACGCGATCCTCAAGGAGTTCGTCAGCCTCTCCGCCTGATGCCCATACCGGTCTTTCCGCACCGTGCGGAAAGACCCTTTCGCCGTTTTGTTTTCAGCATCTGGCTACCCATATCGAGAAATCTATGGGAGAGAGCGCGGGGATCGCTCCCGCGCCACGGATAGAGGCCGATGAAACGGACAATCGAAAAACTGAAATACCGCCGTTATCGCTACCGTCCAGGGTCTTCCTCGCCCCGCTTGTGGCCCTATGCGCTGGTTACGGTCAACCTGATCCTGATCGCCTTTTTCCTGCTGGATGCTCCGGTCGGTTCCTATGCGGCTCATACCCGCAATCTTCTGAAACCTTTCGGAGAAACTATTACCGACCTCGGCAAGTCCGGCTGGATCCTGTTTGGAAGCGCCATCATTTTCTTCGAGGCGCTCGCCGTCATCCGGCTTGCGCCGACGCTGAAGGCGCGCTTCCAGGCAATGCTCGTCAGCCATATGGCCATCTACCTCTTCCTGTGCGTTGCCGGCTCCGGGCTCGCGGCCAATCTCTTGAAGCGCATCATCGGGCGGGCCCGCCCTGTTCTTTACGAACAGTGGAGTTCATACGGGTTCAATCCCTTTTCCGGCTCCCGTTTTGAGAGTTTTCCTTCCGGCCATGCCACGACCGTCGGTGCCCTTCTGATGGCCATGGCCATCCTTGCTCCGCCTTACAGACTTCTCTTTCTGGTCATGAGCCTTTGGATCGGCTTTTCACGGGTCATCGTTGCCGCCCATTATCCGAGCGACGTGGTCGCCGGCCTTTCCTTTGGCGCCTGGTTCTCGATCCTCACGGCGATTGCCTTCTCCCGTTACGGCCTGCTGTTCAGGCAGGAGCCGGACGGATGGCCGGTCTTGCGCCGACCGATACCCTTGATCATGCGCCCCGACCGCGCAAACGCACCTTTCCCGCCACGCGGAACGCCTCCAGCGCGTGAGGAGAAGGCTTGAATGAAATGAAAAGCCCGGCGCAGTTTCCTGCGCCGGGCTTTTTCGTTATCGGTTTCTTCCGGTAAACGACTATTCCGCGTGGATATCGCGATCCTTGGTCTCCGGCAGGAAGAGCAAGCCGATTACCAGCGTGATGCCGGCAAACACGATCGGGTACCAGAGGCCAAAGTAGATATCGCCCTTGGCGGCGCTCATCGCGAATGCCGTCGCCGGGAGAAGGCCACCGAACCAGCCGTTACCGATATGGTAGGGCAGCGACATGCCGGTGTAGCGGATGCGGGTCGGGAAGAGCTCGACCAGCAGGGCCGCAATCGGGCCATAGACCATGGTCACGTAGATGACGAGGACGGTCAGGATGGCGATGATCGTCACCCAATTGACCGCTTGCGGATCCGCCACCATCGAGAAGGCGCCGGATTTCGGAACGGTATAGACAGCCATCTCCGTCACGCCGTTGGCTTCCTCCGCCGTCAGCAGCTTCTGCGTGACGAGGTCTGGACCGGAGACCGTAGCCTTTTCGCCGGCGCGGATGGCGGCGGCATCGAGCTTCAATTCCGGATTGGCTGCAACGAAGGCATCAAGCTTTGCATCCGGCACCTTCGAGGCAGCCCGTGCCAGCGGATAGCCATTTGCCTGCAGGGCAACGTTCACCTGCTTCTGGAATGCTCCATCCTTGGCCTTTGCATCGGCGCCGGCAGCGATGGCGTCATAGCTGGTGATCGTCGAATCGCCGATCTTCACCGTAGCTGGCGTGCCGGCCGTGCCGGCAACGACGTCATAAGGCACCGAATTGCGCGTCAGGTAGGATGTTGCGATGTCGCAAGAGGTGGTGAACTTCGCGGTGCCGGTGGGGTTGAACTGGAATTTGCAGTCGCCCGGGGCCGCCGTCACCGTCGCCCGCACATTCGCCTGGGCTTGCGCCAAAGCCGGATTGCCGGCCCAGGTCAGGGCCTTGAACAGCGGGAAGTAGGTTACCATGGCCAGAAGCAGGCCTGCCATGATGATCGGCTTGCGGCCGATTTTGTCCGAAAGCCAGCCGAAGAAGACGAAGAAGCCGGTGCCCAGAAGAAGCGAGGCAGCGACCATGATATTGGCAGCCTGTGCGTCGACCTTCAGAATGTTCTGCAGGAAGAACAGCGCGTAGAACTGACCGGAATACCAGACGACGGCCTGACCGACCACCGCGCCGAACAGGGCAAGGAGGGCGATCTTCGCATTGCGCCACTGGCCGAATGCTTCCGTAAGCGGAGCCTTGGAGCCCTTGCCCTCTTCCTTCATCTTCTTGAAGGCGGGCGACTCGTTCATCTTCAGACGGATCCAGACCGAAACGCCGAGCAGAACGACCGAGACGAGGAATGGAATGCGCCAGCCCCAGGCCGCAAAGGCTTCACGGCCGAGCAGCAGCTGGACGCCGAGGATGACCAGCAGCGACAGGAACAGGCCGAGCGTTGCCGTGGTTTGAATCCAGGACGTGAAGAAGCCGCGCCGGCCATGCGGGGCGTGTTCCGCCACGTAGGTCGCAGCACCGCCGTATTCGCCGCCAAGCGCCAGACCCTGGAGCATGCGCAGGACGAGCAGGAGGATCGGAGCAGCGATGCCGATCGAGGCTGCGCCGGGCAGAATACCGACCAGGAAGGTCGAAAGACCCATGATAAGAATGGTGACGAGGAAGGTGTATTTGCGGCCGACGAGGTCGCCAAGACGCCCAAACACAAGCGCACCGAACGGGCGCACCAGGAAGCCTGCGGCGAAAGCCAGGAGCGCAAAGATGTTTCGGGTGGTTTCCGGATATTGGCTGAAGAAGGCAGCGCCGATGAAGGTTGCCAGTGAGCCGTAGAGATAGAAGTCGTACCATTCGAAAACAGTGCCGAGCGAGGAAGCGAAGATAACCTTCTTCTCCTCTCGCGTCATACTGCCGGTTCTTACCTCGGCAGTCGTTGCGACATTTGCCATTGTCGTCCTCCCAAAGAATAAACTCGCGTGCCGGCTCCCATGTCCTTTCCCTCCTGGACATGGTTAGGGCGACGCATTGTCGCAGATTGGCAGAATTCGGGGCAAAGGAAGAGAGATGCTTTGGGATTATGACTTTCGTCTAATACCGAGAGGCCGGGCGTAATGAAATGTCGCAGCAACGCGGTGTGACATTGCTCTTGTTACCTGCAGTTCAAGCCATCGCTTGACTCATGACGAAAATCTTCTAAACACCTTCGCGAACGGAAAGACACATCTATGCGTGCTCGCGAACTCGACATCGCTGCCTTTGCACTGCCGGCTGCTCAGCTCGGACAGCGGGCGTGTTTTTCCGCTTTCTCTAAAACCATGGCCAAAACGACGACGAAAACCGTCTGACGTCTCTGGCCGCCGCTCTCTCCCCGGCAAGGCCGGGGACCAGGAATACGCGGACGAAATCCCGCGGCTTCCCCCTCACCGGATCGAGGAGAGACAGAAAGAGAGCAAAAAATGGGTTTCAAGATTGCAGTCGCTGGGGCAACCGGCAATGTCGGCAGGGAAATGCTGACGATTCTTTCCGAACGCGGCTTTCCGGCGGGTGAGGTCGTGGCGCTTGCTTCCGCTCGTTCTCAGGGCACCGAGGTTTCTTACGGCGACCGCACGCTGAAGGTTTCCAATCTCGAAAATTACGACTTTTCCGACACCGACATCTGCCTGATGTCAGCCGGCGGCGAGATCTCCAAGAAGTGGTCCCCGAAGATCGGCGCCCAGGGCTGCGTCGTCATCGATAACTCGTCTGCCTGGCGCTACGATTCCGAAGTACCCCTTATCGTGCCGGAAGTGAATCCGGATGCGATCGACGGGTTTACCAGGAAGAACATCATCGCCAACCCGAACTGCTCGACTGCTCAGCTTGTCGTCGCGCTGAAGCCGCTCCACGACTTCGCCAAGATCAAGCGCGTCGTCGTTTCCACCTACCAGTCCGTTTCCGGGGCCGGCAAGGAAGGCATGGACGAACTCTTCACTCAGACCCGCGCCGTCTTCGTCGCCGATCCCGTCGAGACGAAGAAGTTCACGAAGCGCATCGCCTTCAACGTCATCCCCCATATCGATGTCTTCATGGAAGACGGATATACGAAGGAAGAGTGGAAGGTTCTGGCCGAGACCAAGAAGATGCTTGATCCGAAGATCAAGGTAACCTGCACTGCCGTGCGCGTCCCCGTCTTCATCGGTCATTCGGAGTCGGTCAACATCGAATTCGAAAACGAGATCACCGCCGACCAGGCCCGCGACATCCTGCGCGAAGCGCCGGGCTGCCTGGTGATCGACAAGCACGAAAACGGTGGTTACATCACGCCTTACGAGTGCGCCGGGGAAGATGCCACCTACATCTCCCGCATTCGCGAAGACGCAACGGTCGAGAACGGTCTCAATATGTGGGTCGTTTCCGACAACCTGCGCAAGGGTGCCGCTCTGAACGCCGTGCAGATTGCCGAGCTGCTCGTTAACAGGGGCCTGATCAAGCCACGCAAGGCGGCAGCCTGAAAGCACTAAATTTATTAAACATGTTCGGATAAAAGACCCTGCCAGAAATGGCGGGGTTTCCCGGCGAATCATCGCCTATCACGAACTGTTCATGAACGGGTGAGTTGCGAACGGTCGCTGCCCCCGTCATAAGGCCGAAAAATACCTCCCCCGGACGCTGGGACAAGCGAGCCGGCTGACCACGGATTTACTGTATGAAGAAGATTTTGCTGGCAGGACTGATTGCAACCGGTTTCATGACCACCACTCCGGCTTTTGCAGCGCTTCAATGCGGTAACGACTCATCCGGCTTTGCGCGTTGGGTCGACGAGTTCAAGCGCATCGCTCCGGCGAATGGCGTCAACCCGTCGGTGGTGGAAAAGGCTTTCGCCGGCGTCTCCTACAATCGCGAAACGATCCGGGCCGACCGGGGGCAGAAAAGTTTCAAGCTCTCCTTTGACGAGTTCATGCGCAAACGCGGCGGGGCTGCCATCATCTCCCGCGGCAAGAGCATGAAGTCCGGCAACGCATCCCTCTTTGCGTCGATCGAGCGCCGCTACGGCGTACCGGCCGGACCGCTCCTTGCCATCTGGGGCATGGAGACCGGCTTCGGCGGCTTCATGGGCAATCAGCATACGCTGTCGGCCGTCGCAACGCTTGCTTACGACTGCCGCCGCTCCGCCTATTTCACGGAGCAGCTCTACGCAGCTCTTCAGCTCGTCGCCCGCGGCGATCTGAGCACCTCGGCCAAGGGTGCCGCCCACGGCGAGATCGGCCAGACCCAGTTCCTGCCGCTGAACGTTGTACGCTACGGCGCCGACGGGGATGGGGATGGTCATATCGACATGGTCCGCTCGCGCGCCGACGCGCTTGCCTCGACCGCCAACTTCCTGCGTGGACATGGCTGGCGCGCCGGTGCCGGGTATCAGCCGGGGGAACCGAACTTCTCGGCCATCCAAGGCTGGAATGCTGCCAGCGTCTACCAGCAGGCGATCGCCCACATCGGCGCCCGGATCGACGGTCAATAATTCCGCAAAATGAAGGTCAGGCCGACGCCTGTTCGGCCTGGATCTGCGCCTCGTCCAGGTCCGGACGAATGAAATCGCCGTTCTCGTTCATCACCCACAGTTCGCCGGTCGAAATGTCGAACCAGGCGCCGTGAATGCTGAGTTCGCCTTTCTCGCGCCGTTTGCGCACAAACGGGAATGTCTCGAGATTGGCGATCGAGTTGCGGATCGACACTCGTTCAAGCGCCGTCTGCCGCTCCGCCTGGGTCATGAAATCGTTGCTCTGGATCAGTTCGGCCGCCGGGCGGACCAGCGCCATCCACCGGCCGATGAAATCGCCGGGCGAAAGCGGCTCCATCGCCGGATCGAGAGCGGCCCGAATGCCGCCGCAGCGGCCATGGCCCATGACGACGATATTCTCGATTTCCAACACCTGCACCGCATATTCCAGCGCCGCCGAGGTGGCGTGAAACTGGCTGTCCGGCTCGTAGGGCGGCACCATGTTGGCGACGTTGCGGACCACGAAAAGTTCGCCCGGGCCGCAATCGAAAATGGTTTCCGGCGCGGCGCGAGAATCGCAGCAGGCAATGAGAAGCGCATGGGGTTTCTGCCCGGTCTCCGCCAACACGCGGTAACGTTCGCGTTCGTCGGCGTAGCGCCCGCTCATGAAGCTGCGGTAACCCGCCAGAAGTCTGTCTGGAAAATCCGTCATGAGGAAAAGGATTATCGCGCCGGCGGCCCAATATCAACGGTGATTGTGCAGTTGCTAAGATGAAAGCAGCATCAACGTTTCGCCCGCTGCAGCGGGTGGACGAGCCTGCGCATCTGAACCATCGCCATCGGCGTGGAAAGGCTGGATGCATCCGTCTCCAATGTCAGTTCGTCGCCTCCTCGCTTGGCCGTGCGCGCGAGAATCTCGAAAACGCTGGCCGTCGCAAGCTGCAACGCCTTTTCCTCATCCATGCCGGCCAAAACACGCCCCAGGAAAAGGGCGCTGAGGAGATCGCCGAGACCGTTCGGCGGATTGTCGATCAGCCGATGTTCGGCAAGCAATGCATGTTTCCCGGTGAGATAAAGATTGCCGGTACCGCCTGCCATCATCGGAACGGCAGAGGTCACCAGGATGCGTGGCGGTCCGAGCGCGATCGCGGCGTCCATAATCTCGTTGTTGGTTTCCAGCGGGGCCCCCGAAAGCCATGCAAGCTCGTAACGATTGGGCGTCGCGATGGTGGCAAGCGGAATAAGCTCGTCGCGGATCGCCTCTGCGGTCGGCTGTGGAATGTAAAGCCCGCCGAGATCGCCCATCACGGGGTCGCAAACATAGAGGAGGTTCGGATTTTTCTCCCTCAGGGCCCGGATCAGCCGTGCCACCGAGCGCGGCTGTGCGGCATTGCCAAAATAGCCCGTCAGAACGGCCTTCACCTCACCGAGCCATGGCGCGCGAATAAGATCATCTATAGCTTTGTCGAAATCTGATTCGGGGAAAGTCAGCCTCGTGGAAGGCCCATGACCCGGATGCCAAGGAAGAACGATGGTCGGCATTGCCCATACCGGATATCCAAGCGTTTCCAAGGCGAAGACGGCAGCGCGATTGCCGACGGAGCCGCGGATGACGTGGCTGGAAATGACGATGACGGCATTGCTGTTGTCCTGCATGAGTCTGGTTTCCGACTTAGATGGCCTGTTGATGGTTTCTTCGCACGGCTGTGTCAATAATAGTCCAGAAGAATGCGGCAACCTGGCAAGTGGACATGGATCGGCCACGTTGCGGCAAGATGACAGAGCATGAAATAATTCGGTCCAATCGAAAAAGGGGAGGGGGAAATGGCCGTCAGGCAGAATCCGAAGCGTGAAAAACAGATCGAAAGCGCGCGCAAGGTTGCCGCCCAAGACAAGGGGCCGTTTCTTGATCCCCTCATCCTCTTCGGCCGGGCCAGCAATGACGACCTAGAAAACTATACTCCTGAAATGTTGGCCCTCTCGGTAAGACATGCGGCCGAGCGGCTGAATGCCTGGACGCGGGTGAGGGCGGACATCACGGTAATGCCGGTAGCCGGTGTCGAGCCCAATGGGGTCCCGGTTTCCGTCTTGACGATCGTCGATCGGAACATGCCTTTCCTCTTCGACTCAGTCATGGGTGAGGTGACGGCCACCCATCGTGACCTGGTAATGGCAGTCCATCCGATACTGCTTCTTGAGCCCGGCAAAGAGCCGGTGCTGCGTTCCAACGAGAATCCCGGGAATCCGGCTCATCACGTAAGTCTCATCCAGATCCATATCGCTCCGCTGACGAAAGAACAGTCGGCGGCGCTGAGCGAACGCCTTCGTTACATCCTTGATCAGGTGCATCTGTCTATCTCCGACTGGAGCGCGATGCTGGATGTTCTCAAAGGCGCCGCGGGCCAGCTCCACAACTCCATGAGTCGCAGGAAGGCTGATCGCGAAGAGGCGCTCGCATTCCTGGAGTGGCTGCGCGACGATAATTTCACCTTTCTCGGCATGCGGGAATACGTCTATTCCGGCAAAGGCCCAGAAGCAAAGGTGGAGCGCGGCAAAGGCCGTGGCCTCGGTATATTGTCGGATCCCGACGTCCTGGTGCTACGCCAGGGCAAGGACGCCGTGACGACCACGCCGGAAATTCTCGAATTTCTCGACGGACCGGATTTCCTCATCGTCACCAAAGCAAACGTGAAGTCCGTCGTCCACCGTCGCGCCTATATGGACTATATCGGCGTCAAACGGTTCGACGAGAATGGCGAGGTCGTCGGAGAACTGCGTATCGTTGGCCTCTTCACGGCCACCGCCTATACCCATTCCGTTCGCGATATCCCGCTCCTGCGCGCCAAGACGGCCAGGATCGAGGAGCACTTCGGCTTCGACCCGGACAGCCATTCGGGCCGGATGCTGGCAAACACGCTGGAATCCTATCCGCGTGACGATCTTTTCCAAATCGATACGGACCTGTTGGCTCGCTTCTGCGAGCAGATCATGGAATTGAGCGAAAGACCTCGCGTGCGTGCACTGCCGCGCATAGACCATTTCGATCGTTTCGTTTCCGTGATCATCTACGTCCCGCGCGAAGATTACAATTCCCTGGTGCGCGAAAAGGTAGGCGACTACCTTGCGAATATCTACGAAGGCCACGTCTCTGCCTATTATCCGGCCTTTCCGGAAGGTGGCTTGGCCCGCGTGCATATGATCGTCGGCCGGCGCGGTGGCAAGACCCCACGCATTCCGCAGGCAAAGCTCGAAGAGGCAATCCGGCTTATCGCAACCCCTTGGGAGGATCGTTTCGCCGCGTTGGCAAAGCAAGGCCCGCGCCTCTCCGTAACGCAAGCCTTCCAGGAAGCCTTTTCGCCTGAGGAAACCTTTGACGATCTTCCCGATATCGTCGCCTGTGCTGCCGGTGAGACGATCCGCATCGCCTTCTATCGTCGCCCCGCCGATACTCCCAATACGGTTTCGCTGAAGATCTTCCACCGGGGCCGGCACCTCTCGCTCTCCCGCCGTGTGCCGCTTCTTGAAAACCTCGGTTTCCATGTCGTCAGCGAACAGACTTTCGAGCTCTATGCCGGGCCGGAGAATGATCGCAAACTGGTCGTGCTGCACGACATGGAATTGCAGGTCAACGATGCACGGGAAATTGAGCTTCCCCGTGAAGGCCTGTTGTTGGAGGAAGCGTTCCTTTCGGCATTCGAAGGGGTGATCGATAATGACGGCCTGAACCGCCTGGTGCTGCTCGCCGGACTTTCCGCGCGTGAGGTCACCGTGCTGCGGGCCTATTCCCGATATCTCCGCCAGACCGGCATCGTCTATTCGCAGAACTACATCGCCGACACGCTGAATAAGTATCCCGCCATCTCGGCTGCCATCTTCCGTCTCTTCCGCGATGGCTTCAATCCGAAGCTTGGTGAGAAGGCGCGGCTGAAGAAGCTGACGGAAACTCACGCCGAGATCGAAGCCGCTCTCGGCAGTGTCCCGAACCTCGATGAGGACCGGACGCTGCGTCGTTTCGTCAATGCGGTCGATGCGACCCTGCGAACGAACTATTTCCAGCGCGACGCCCAGGGCGCGCCAAGACGGATGCTCGCCTTCAAGCTCGATCCGAAGCTGCTCGACGGACTACCCGAGCCGAGACCGTTCCGCGAGATTTTTGTCTACGGCACCGAGGTCGAAGGCGTGCATCTGCGTTTCGGAAGGGTTGCTCGTGGCGGTTTGCGCTGGTCGGATCGCGGCGAGGACTACCGAACCGAAGTCCTGGGCCTCGTAAAGGCGCAGCAGGTAAAGAACGCGGTCATCGTGCCGGTCGGAGCCAAGGGTGGCTTCTTCCCCAAAATGCTGCCCCTCGGCGGCTCTCGCGACGAAATCTTCAACGCCGGGCGGGAAGCGTACAAGACCTATATCAGGACATTGCTCTCCATCACCGACAACATCGTCGATGGCGAGATCGTAGCGCCGGCCGATACGTTGCGCATCGACGGCGACGACCCATATTTCGTTGTTGCCGCCGACAAGGGCACCGCCACCTTCTCGGACACCGCCAACGGCCTGGCCCAGGAAGCCGGCTTCTGGCTGGACGATGCTTTCGCCTCCGGCGGCTCTGCCGGCTACGACCACAAGAAGATGGGCATTACCGCCCGCGGCGCCTGGGAGGCCGTCAAGCGGCATTTCCGCGAGAAGGACATCGACATCCAGACCACCCCCTTCACGGTGGCCGGCGTCGGAGACATGTCCGGCGACGTCTTTGGCAACGGAATGCTGTTGTCCCGCAAGATCAGGCTCATCGCAGCCTTCGATCACCGAGACATCTTCATCGATCCTGATCCGGACACGCAAAAATCCTTTGTTGAACGCGAACGGCTCTTCGCCCTGCCGCGGTCAACCTGGCAGGATTATGACCGGACGACGATGTCCAAAGGCGGCATGATCATTTCGCGGACCGAGAAAGCCGTTAAGCTGACCACGGAAGCGGCCGCAGCGATCGGCATCGACAAGACGACAGCGACGCCTTTCGAGATCATGACGGCGATCCTGAAGAGCCCGGTCGACCTGCTCTGGTTCGGCGGTATCGGCACATATATCAAGGCCGCTTCCGAAGCAGACATCGACGTCGGCGACCGCGCCAACGATTCGATCCGCATCACGGCGGCCGAGGTGCGCGCTAGCGTGATCGGCGAGGGCGCCAACCTCGGCGTCACCCAAAAGGGTCGCATCGCCTATTCACTCGCCGGCGGGCGCTGCAATTCGGACGCGATCGACAATTCCGCAGGCGTCAATTCCTCGGACGTCGAAGTGAATATCAAGATCGCGCTCAATTCGGCGATGCAGAGCGGCCGGTTGACGCGGGAGAAGCGCAACCAGCTTCTCGCCTCGATGACCGACGAGGTTGCCGGCCTCGTGCTGCGCAACAACTATCTTCAGCCGCTGGCGATTTCCCTGACCGAAAGAAAGGGCGTCGCCAACCGGGAAGAGCTGTCGCGCCTCATGTCGGTGCTGGAAAGCCAGGGCCTCCTGAACCGTAAGGTGGAGACGCTTCCCGACGATAGCGAGCTGGCCGAACGGTATGCTTCCAACCGCCCGCTGACCCGGCCGGAAATCGGCATTCTGCTCTCCTATTCGAAGATCGTCCTGTTCGACGCATTGATCGATAGCCAGATCCCGGACGATCCTTATTTTTCTGCGATCCTGAAGGCCTACTTCCCGGCAAAGATGCAGAAGCCGTATGCAGCCGATATCGAGAACCACCGCCTGCATCGGGAGATCGTCGCAACCGCCTTGGCCAATGAGACAATCAACCGCGGTGGACCCGGCTTCGTGCAGTTGATGAGCGACGTGACGGGTGCTGCGGCGTCCAATGTCGTCAAGGCGGCCTTTCTGGCACGCGATAGCTTCGACCTGCCGAAGCTATGGGCGGAAATCGATGCATTGGACGGCAGGATTTCGGGTCAGGTGCAGAACGATCTCTACGCTCGCACCAGCCTGATCTTCGCTGAAGCCACGCGACTCATTCTCCAGACACAGGTAGGCGCCGGGGACATGGCGGGAGCCATGAGCCGGCTCAGGGCTGCAATCAAGGGCCTGCGCGCCTCCATCACCGCCGGAACCATTCTGGAAACGGCCTCACAGGCAGCGGAACTTGAAACGCAGGGCGTTCCTCCGGCGGTCGCGCGAGAAATCCTGCTGTTGCCGACCCTGGTTCTCCTGCCCGAGATCATGCTGGTTGCCGACCGCACCGGCGAGACCATGGCGCGCGCGACGGAAAGCTATTTTGCAGTGACCGACACTTTCCGCATCAACCGGCTGATCGGCGCCGGCGAGCGCATCGCCACCTCCGACCATTATGAGAGCTTGGCGCTTTCGCGCAGCCTGCTGCAGATCGCCTCGGCCCGACGCGACATCATCATCGCCGCGCTCACCGCCCATCCAAAGGAAAAGAAGCCGCTGGAAGCCTGGGTCGGTAATGACCGGATGCGGGTGAACCGCATCGGAGCGGAGCTGATGGCCTTGAGCGAGGGCAGCGATCTTACGCTTCCCAAGATCACTGTAGCCGCCGGGCTTCTCGGAGACCTCGCACGCGAACCAGCGATTTAGCAAAAAAGGAGGAGCCGCTGGCCATACGGCGGCCTCCGCCATGATCGTGGGATTTTAGGCGAGACACAAGCCGGCTGTACCGCCTCAGTTTTTTTACAAGAACGAGCTTCATTGCCTGAATGAGGCTTTGAGCGCGCTGACGCCGGGGGGGAAGATGGCTGTTCGTGGGATTGCGGAGGCGCCGGCGAGATCCAGCCGGCGCGGAATCTGGGGCTGGATGCTCTTCGACTGGGCCGCACAGCCCTTCTTCACCGTCGTCACCACCTTCGTCTTCGGCCCCTACTTCGTCGCCCGGTTGACCAGCGATCCCGTCTCGGCACAGACGGCCTGGAGCAACATGGCGACGATCTCTTCGATCACAATCGCCATTCTCTCCCCGATCCTCGGCGCGATCGCCGATCAATCGGGTCCGCGAAAGCCATGGATCGCGTTTTTCGCAGCCATCAAAATCACTTGTGTGGCAATGCTGTGGTTCGCGGCACCGGGCTCGCCGATCATATGGCCGCTGGTCTTCATGATCCTGGCCTCGGTGGCAGCCGAGTTTTCCACCGTCTTCAACGATTCCATGATGCCGCGGCTCGTCAGCAAGGACGAGGTCGGCAGAGTTTCGAATGTGGCCTGGGGGCTCGGTTATCTCGGTGGAAAGATCGTCTTGATCGCAGTAGTCGCGCTCCTCGCGGCAAGCCCGGATACCGGGCTGACCTTGATCGGCATTCCCCCGCTGTTCGGGCTCGACCCCCATCTTGGAGAAGACGCCCGCATTACCGGCCCGATCGCGGCGCTTTGGTATTTCATCTTCATTCTCCCCATGTTCTTCTTCACGCCCGACACCAGAAAGGCCATGCCCTTTGCAGAGGCCGTACGCTGCGGCCTGCAAGAGCTTGCGGGCACCGTCCGTGAACTGAAGCGGAGGAAAGGCATCTCCAGGTTCCTGATCGCCCGTATGCTCTACCAGGACGGCGTCAACGGCGTGCTGATCCTTGGCGGCACCTTCGCCGCGGGAATGTTCGGCTGGGCCACGATCGAGATCGGTATCTTCGGGATTGTGCTGAATGTCGTTGCGATCTTCGGCTGTATCGCCGCCGGTGCGCTCGACAAGGCGATGGGCTCGAAGCGTGTGGTATCGGCGAGCCTCGTATGTCTGCTGATCGCCACTCTCGGCATCGTCTCGACCGGCCCGGGTTTCGTCTTCTTCGGCATGCTTCCGCTGTCCATGGACGACAGCGGAGGGCTTTTCGGCACGGCTGCTGAAAAGGCCTATCTGCTGTTCGGCCTGTTGATAGGCGTTGCTTTCGGCCCTGTGCAGGCCTCGTCGCGTTCCTATCTTGCCCGTAGCGTTAGTTCTTCCGAAGCTGGCCGTTATTTCGGCATCTATGCGCTGTCGGGCCGGGCCACCAGTTTCATGGCGACCCTCTTCTTCTCGCTGGCCACCTATGCGACCGGATCGGCGCGGCTCGGTATGACCACGCTGATCCTTTTCCTGCTCGCTGGATTCCTCTTGCTGCTGACGACGCCATACCCGGCGGACAACCCCGACGCCGCCACGGAAAGCTAGCCGGCTGATCAGTGCCGGAAGTGGCGCATGCCGGTGAAGACCATGGCGACGTTGTGCTCGTCGGCAGCGGCAATCACCTCATCATCCCGCATGGAGCCGCCCGGTTGGATAACGGCCGTCGCACCGGCCGCGATCGCCGACAGCAGGCCGTCGGCAAACGGAAAGAAAGCCTCCGAGGCGACGGCTGATCCCTTGGTCATAGGTTCCGCCCATCCCGAGGCTTTTGCCGCTTCCTCCGCCTTGATGGCGGCGATGCGCGCCGAATCCACCCGGCTCATCTGGCCGGCGCCGATGCCCGCCGTCTGGCCGTCCTTGGCATAGACGATGGCGTTGGACTTCACGTGCTTGGCTACCTTGTAGGCGAACTTCATGTCTTCCAGTTCGCGTTCGCTCGGAGGCCGCTTCGTCACGACACGCAGGTCGATATCCTCGATCATGCCGTTATCCCGGGTCTGGACGAGGAGGCCGCCCGAAACTGTCTTGGCGGTGATCCCCCGCGAACGCGGATCCGGCAGGCCGCCGGTCACCAGCAGGCGCAGGTTTTTCTTGGTGGCAATGATTGCCTTGGCTTCGTCCGAAACTTCGGGAGCGATAATCACTTCGGTGAACAGCTTGACGATCTCTTCTGCCGTCTCGCCGTCGAGAAGCTGGTTCAGCGCGATGATGCCGCCGAAGGCGGAGGTGGAATCGCAGGCGAGCGCACGCAGATAAGCGTCCTTCAAGGTCTGACCCGTTGCCACGCCGCAAGGATTGGCGTGCTTGATGATGGCACAGGCCGGCGCCTTTTCGGGTGCAAATTCGGCAATCAGCTCGAAAGCGCCATCCGTGTCGTTGATGTTGTTATAGGAAAGCTGCTTTCCTTGTAGAAGCCTGGCGGTGGCAACACCGGGACGATTTTCGCCGGTGACGTAGAAGCCCGCGCTCTGATGCGGGTTTTCGCCGTATCGCATCTCTTCCTTCAAGACACCGCCGATCGTCCGGTAGCGGGGAATCTCGATGTCCAGCGCTTCCGCAAACCATTTGGAGATTGCCGTGTCATAGGCAGCAGTTCGGGCATAGGCTTTGGCGGCCAGCTTCTGGCGGAAGGCATAAACCGTTTGTCCTTCGTTGCTCCGCAGCGCTTCGATGAGCGCGGGATAGTCGGAAGGGTCGACGACGATCGTGACATAGGCATGGTTCTTGGCCGAGGCGCGGATCATCGCAGGGCCGCCGATATCGATGTTCTCCACAGTGGTCGGGTAATCGCCGCCCGCAGCACGTACTTCTTCGAAGGGGTAAAGATTGATGACGGCGAGATCGATGGCTTCGATTCCGTGCTCCTTCATCGCTGCCGCATGTTCCTGATCGTCTCGAATGGCGAGAAGCCCGCCATGCACCGTCGGATGCAGCGTCTTCACGCGGCCATCCATGATTTCCGGAAAACCGGTCACGTCCGACACGTCTGTCACGGAAAGGCCGGCCGCCGCGATCGCCTTGTGTGTTCCGCCTGTCGACAGCAGCCTCACGCCTTGAGAGACCAGAGCCTGGGCAAGCTCGATGATGCCGGTCTTGTCGGAGACCGAGAGCAGTGCGGTGCGAATTTTGATACGGTCGGGAGCAGGGATTTTTTTGGAAACGACGGCCATCGGTCTCTCCTGGGAACGCGCCGCAAACCGGCGCTGCGAAGGATTGCCGCCGTTAGCATAGCTACGGGCCTCAGGGGAAGCCTATTCGCCGCGCCTCAGCATCCAACGGATGTCCGAAGTATGAGGCAATGAGAACTCGATGACGAGCTGTTGGCTCGGCCTGGCGCCGGAAACGTCCGCAAAAAAGATGTCCTCGTCGATCAGGACCTGCAGGCCGGGAGCTGCGAAAATCCACGTCTCGCCATCCGGGGCGCGCATGACGACACTTTCTTCGTCACGCCGCAGGAGCGAGATGGCCGGGTGGATATGGAACCGTGCCGCCGCGGGGAAGGGATCGTCTTCGGCTGCCTTCCCTTCAGGGAAGAACAACCGGTCGTGCCCCTTGATCTTGTTGCCCTTGGCGTTGAGCCCGATCTCGCGTTCGTGCAGATAACCGAACTCGCGGCCATAGCCATTGTGCGTCGCCCGCAGCCAGTCGTTGCCATGGGGATCGTCCCAACGCTCCACCTCCACCTCCGATACGCCGCCGAGCAAGATCGGGCCGGCGAGCCTGGAACGGGCAACGCGACCGGAGGAGGTTTCGTTGAGGGTCACGGTCGAATGGGCGGCGGTCGAGCGGGCAATCTGCCGATAGGTGCGACTGCCATGTTTCGGCGCGCCGCTGTTGACGATGAAGCGATACCGGCCAGAGGACATTTCGAAGGAGAGGCAGCCGGCGTGAGCGCCGCGCGAAAGCTCGGTCGAAAGCGCGTGCCCCGTATCGACGATCAGCGTGGTGCCTTCTGCCGAAAGGCGATGGTAGTTCATGTGCGGCAGGGCCTTGAACGGCTTCCCCGCGGTTTCGTCATACCGCAGCACGGACATCAGTTCGCTTGCCGGTGTCGCACTCGCCCCGTTGAACAGAGCAAGATCGCCGTCCTGGTGACGGAAGAAACGCAGAGCGGGATACATCCGGTCGATCGTCGGGATGAGCTTCTGCGGCAGGTCGTGCCCCAGGTTGATATAGGTTTGGCGAAGCGGCAGAAGGTCGATGAGGAGGTCGAGCACCGCCCGCGGATTGCGCGATATATGGCCTCCGTCTGCCAGGATCTGCCGCTCCAGTTCCCGATCGAGCCGATTGCCTTCGCGGCGGATATAGGCAGCCCTCGTCGGCATCGAGATCGAGGCCATGGCGAGTGCGATCCGCAGCCTCAAACGGGTATCGCCTTCAGGCGTACAGCCAGCTATCTTCCGGAGATAGCGCACCTGATAGGCCAGGCTTTTCATGAAGCGCCGGTAAAAACCCGCCTCGGCACCCTGCAGGACAACCGTGGAATGGGAGAGCCAGGCGATCACCCGCTCGGCCGCCACATTCGCCTCCCACGCCAAACCTTTCGGCCGTCGACCATGGAGCGCGATCCAGTCGGCCACCACCTGCCGGACATGGGCGCAACTGGCTTCGGTCTTGTTGGTACGGATATGCCTGAGCCAGGCAAACGAATGCAGACGCTCGGCAAAGGCGCGAGATGGAAGCTCGACAGAAAAGGGCGAGTCCCCGTAGGTTTCCAGGATGCGGCCGGCCAGGGGAAAGCGGCCTTCAAGAATCTCTTCAGCCACAAAAGGATCGAGCGACCTCAAGTCGGTGGGTGCGACGATCAACCGGTCCGGCACATGGAGAGAAAAGAAGGTGACAGCCAGACGCAATCCGGCCGACCGCCGGCAAAAGCGGCGCCAGATCTCCCGCAAGCCGTAGGAGAAGAGCCTCCGGCGATCTGCGAGCCGCATGGTCAATCTAGAACACTCCGCAGGATTCAATCTTCCGGCCGGTCGGCCGGAATCACTTTAGCTCATTCGAAACAATGAACTTGTATGGTGAACAAAGCTTTACTGGCGCTGAAGCACGCTTGCGAAGAATCCATCCATTCCGCCCACGAACCTGTCGTCTCCGGGCAGCATGGCCGGCGTCGTCCGGAATTCGCCAAGCGGAGAAATCGCCTCTTCCAAGCCCGGCCAATTCGCCTGTTCGATGGGAAGCCGTGTTAGCTCGGCATGATCCTTAAGCACCCGCGCGATGAGCTCTTCACCTTCGGAGGGATCAAGGGAACAATTGGAAAAAACTACGATACCGCCCGGTTTTACGAGCGTGACTGCATGGCGCAGCATCTTCTCCTGTAGAGCAGCAAGCTTTGCGATATCCTCCGGTCCTTTGACCCAGAGCACATCAGGATGCCGCCGGCTCGTGCCCGTCGAGGAACAGGGCGCGTCGAGTAAAACCCCATCCAGCAGTTCTTCCGGTTTATAGTCGAAAAGATCGCCGGCGATGAATTCAGCCTCAAGGCTCAGCCGTGCAAAATTTTCCTTCAGTCGGGCCAGCCGGTTGGCGGATTGCTCGACGGCGGTCACCTTCGCCCCCGCCGCGGCGAGCTGGGCGGTCTTGCCGCCCGGCGCAGCGCAAAGGTCGGCTATCCTCTTGCCCTTCAGATCCCCGAAAAGTTGGGCAGGAATGCTGGCGGCCGCATCCTGTACCCACCAGGCACCTTCTGCAAACCCTTCAAGCGCCGCCACCGATCCTTCGAATATCGGCATCCTGATGCTGCCTGTCGGCAGAAGATTGCCACCGAGCTTTTCGGCCCAAACTTCGGGGTCGGATTTCGCGGTCAGATCGATTGCCGGCGGCACGAGCTGCGCCTCGGCGATGCGAACCGCCGCAACCTCGCCGTAAGCTGCGGCAAGCCGTTGGCTGAACCAGTCAGGCACCGGCGAAATAGAGGTTGTTCTTGCCAGAACCTCGTCCTTCTCCCGCACCAGCCTGCGCAAGACGGCATTGACGAGCTTTGCAAAGCGACGGTTACGCGGGTCGCGATTGGCCTGCTCGACGGCAAGATCCACGACCGCATGGGATGGTACGTCGAGATGAAGAATTTGAGCCGCCGCCGTGACCAGCACATGATGGAGGGCACGCGCCCCTTCCGGCAGCGGCGTCTCGATGAGCGATGCGATTGCCGCCTCCAGCCGGGGCAAATGCCGGAGCGCAGTCGTCAGGATCGCGCGGGTCAAGGCCCGGTCCGCATCGCTCAGCACTTTATAGGCCGGATTGCCGTGCACAGGATCAAGCATGCCGTCGAGCGAGGTCTTGCGGTCCACAACCGCCGCCAACAGCTTGGCTGCGGTCGCCCGAACCTCAAGCCCGGGTTTTTGCGCCTCGCCCTGCGTGGGCAAGTTCGGTTTGCTGCGGTACTGCTTGTGTGGAGGCGATTTCTTGTTTTTCTTGGGCTCACTCAAGACCAGGGACCTTTGCGCGGTTCATTGGAACCGCGGCCCCAGCCGGTAGTCGGCACGGAGCGCGCGGTGCGCTGCGGTCTATCAGTCCTGAAGCCGCCCGTCGAGCCGCCGCCGGGGAACTGCCCTGCCATCTGCTGCAGCGCTGCGATCCGGTTTTCCGTATTCGGATGGGTCGAAAACAGATTGTCCATGCGCTCGCCCGAAAGGGGGTTGATGATGAACATATGCGCCGTGGCAGGATTGCGCTCTGCTTCATAATTGGGAATGGCATGTGCCGCGCCGGCAATCTTGTTAAGCGCCGAGGCCAGCCACAACGGATTGCCACAGATTTCTGCGCCGCGCCGGTCGGCGGAATATTCACGTGTACGGCTGATCGCCATCTGCACCAGCATAGCGGCAAGCGGCGCAACGATCATCGCCACCAGCACGCCGATAAAACCGAGCGGGTTGCTGTTGTTCTCGCGGTTGCCGCCGAAGAAAAAGGCGAAATTGCCGAGCATGGAGATCGCACCCGCAAGCGTCGCCGTGATCGTCATCGTCAGCGTATCGCGGTTCTGGATATGCGCCAGCTCATGGGCCATCACGCCTGCCACCTCCTCATGCGTCAAGCGCTGCAAAAGGCCCGTGGAGGCGGCAACGGCAGCGTTTTGCGGATTGCGCCCCGTGGCAAAGGCATTCGGCTGGGGGTTGTCGTAGATATAGACCTTCGGCATGGGCAGGCCCGCATTGGCCGCCAGGTCACGGATCATGTTGTAGAATTCGGGAGCGGTGCGCGCATCCACCTCCTGGGCATGATAGGCTGACAACACCATCTTGTCCGAGTTCCAGTAGGAAAAGAGGTTCATGCCGGCCGCGATCACCAGCGCGATCATCATGCCGCTTTTGCCGCCGATCAGGAATCCGACGCCCATGAACAGGGCCGTCATGAAGGCCAGAAGCATGGCGGTGCGCATCACGTTCATCGTCGTCTCTCCGTTGCCGATGCCGCTCAAGGGTTTTCCCGCGGCGACGAACGCCCTATGATGTGGTCAATTCGACCGCAGTTTTCAATAAACCATGCAAGTGATCTGAAAGATGCAGAAGGTAGATAACGACAATATCGATACCTCGGCTAAGGAAGAGGCTCCGCAGAAATCTCTGCCCCCAGCGGCTCAGCGCGCGCTGAAGGAAGCGGAAGAACGCCGACAGGCCGAAGCGAGGACCGACATACCGGCGGAATATGGTGGCCGGGGTGGCGCCGATCCCGCACGTTTCGGCGACTGGGAAATCAACGGCCGGGCGATCGACTTCTAAAGGTAAATATTCCTATTGACTTTCGTCTATGATCGGAATTTATTCCTTTCATGGTCAAGGTATTTTTGATTCTGGCTGGTTTCGTCGCCGCCGTCTCCGCGCAAGCATTGGCGCGCGAGGAAATATCAGGCCCCGTCGCGGCGAAAATCCTGCGGGTTATCGACGGCGACACGCTGCTTGTCGAAGCTCAACCCTGGCCGCAGCAGACGATGGAAGTGTATGTTCGGATACGCGGCATCGATGCACCGGAACTGAAATCGAAATGCGATCGTATCCGCCGGGCCGGGCTTGATGCGCAGCGGGCGCTGGAGACGCTGGCCGCGGTTTCTTCCAACATCCAGCTCACCCGGATTTCAGGCGACAAGTATTTCGGCCGCATCGTCGCCGACGTGATGCTGTCGGACGGCCGTAGCGCCGCAAGCGACCTTCTGCTTGCCGGCCTCGTGCAAGGCTATGACGGAGGCCGGAAGCCACATCAGATCTGCGACACCGATTAAAAAGGCCGCTCCGAGGAGCGGCCTTTTTATCACCCGGCCTTGTTCTGGCGGTTGGCGATGAGGTCATCGACGACGCCCGGATCGGCGAGCGTCGAAGTATCGCCAAGCGCTCCGAAATCATCCTCGGCGATCTTGCGCAGGATGCGGCGCATGATCTTGCCGGAGCGGGTCTTGGGCAGCCCGGGCGAGAACTGGATCTTGTCCGGCGCCGCGATCGGGCCGATTTCCTGGCGAACGTGTTTCACCAGCTCCTGGCGCAGGGTATCGTTCCCCTCGTTGCCGGCCATCAGGGTGACGTAGCAATAAATGCCCTGGCCCTTGATGTTGTGCGGGTAACCGACAACAGCGGCTTCCGATACCAGGTGGTGGGAAACAAGCGCCGATTCGACTTCCGCCGTGCCAAGCCGGTGGCCCGACACGTTCAGCACGTCGTCAACGCGGCCGGTGATCCAGTAATAACCATCCTCGTCACGCCGGCAGCCGTCGCCGGTGAAATATTTGCCCTTGTACGTGGAGAAATACGTCTGCACGAAGCGTTCGTGGTCGCCATAGACCGTGCGCATCTGGCCGGGCCATGAATCGGTGATGCAGAGATTGCCGTCGGCCGGCCCGTCCAGCACATTACCTTCGTTGTCGACCAGTTCCGGCTTGATCCCGAAGAACGGTTTGGTTGCCGAACCCGGCTTGAGGTCGGTGGCCCCGGGCAGCGGGGTGATCATGTGGCCGCCGGTTTCCGTCTGCCACCAGGTATCGATCACCGGGCAGCGCTTGTCGCCGACCACGTTATAGTACCACTCCCAGGCCTCCGGATTGATCGGCTCGCCAACGGTGCCGAGCAGGCGCAGGCTTGTCCGAGCCGAGCGCTTCACGAACTCGTCGCCGGCACCCATCAGCGAGCGGATCGCCGTCGGCGCGGTATAAAAGATGTTGACCTTGTGCTTGTCGATGATTTCCCAGAAACGGCCCTGATCGGGGAAATTCGGCACGCCCTCGAACATCAGCGAGGTGGCGCAATTGGCGAGCGGTCCATAAACGATATAGGAATGGCCGGTGACCCAGCCCACATCAGCCGTGCACCAGTAGATGTCGCCGTCGTGATAGTCGAAGACATATTCATGGGTCATCGCCGCATAGACGAGATAGCCGCCGGTGGTGTGCAGCACGCCTTTCGGTTTGCCGGTTGAGCCCGACGTGTAGAGGATGAAAAGCGGATCTTCCGCCTTCATCTTCACCGGCTCGCAATGTTCCTTCACACTGGCGATTTCCTGGTGGTACCAGAGGTCGCGGCCCGGCGCCCAGCCGGTCTTGCCGCCGGTGCGGCGCACCACCACCACCTTGTTGACGATGACATGCTGGCGGGCGGCGATGTGGATCGCGGTATCGGTATTTTCCTTCAGCGGCACCGGCTTGCCGCCGCGTACCCCTTCGTCGCAGGTGATGACGAAGGTCGATTGGCAGTCGATGATGCGGCCGGCGAGCGCTTCCGGTGAGAAGCCGCCGAAGACCACCGAATGAACGGCGCCGATGCGGGCGCAGGCGAGCATCGCATAGGCCGCTTCGGGGATCATCGGCATGTAGATGGTGACGCGGTCACCCTTCTTGACGCCATGCTTCTTCATGACGTTCGCCAGCCGGCAGACCTGGTCGTAAAGCTGATTATAGGTGATCTTCTTGTCGATATAGGGATTGTCGCCTTCCCAGATGATGGCGGTGCGTTCCCCGTGCGTCTTCAGGTGCCGGTCGATGCAGTTGTAGGAGACGTTGGTCAGCCCGTCCTCGAACCACTTGATCGAGACCTTGCCCTTGAAGGAGGTGTTCTTGACCTTGGTATAGGGCTTGAACCAGTCGATGCGCCGGCCGTGCTTGCCCCAGAACTTGTCCGGGTTCTCCACGCTCTCCTCGTACCACTTCTCGTACTTTTCCCCATCGATCAAAGCTTTCGCTTTGGCGGACTTGAGCACTGGATAAATTTTCTCGGACATGAATACCTCCCCATCGAACGACGCCGCAGCCAGAGGCCGACTTAGGCAATCTGCTTCGCATTCATAACAGGTGAAGCCGGCCCGGCAATTAGACAAACGGCCATGTCATTTGAAGATTTGCAATTCCGTCGTATTTCCGCTATAGGGCGGTAAATTCCCGGAAATTGTGGTTGATACCCACGGCCCGCGACACCGGCGCGGACGACAGAGGAACTATACCCATGGCCCAACAATTGCTCATGCCGAAGGCGACCGCTGTCTGGCTCGTCGACAACACCGCCCTTTCGTTCGATCAGATTGCCAATTTCTGCAAGCTTCATCCACTGGAAGTGAAGGCAATTGCCGACGGCGAGGCGGCGCAGGGCATCAAGGGCCTCGATCCGATTGCAACCGGCCAGCTTTCCCGTGACGAAATCGCCCGCGGCGAGGCGGACGTAAACTACAAGCTCAAGCTCCTCGAGCCCAAGGTTCGCGTTCCCGAATCGAAGCGTCGCGGCCCGCGCTATACGCCGGTTTCGAAGCGGCAGGACCGTCCGAATGCCATCCTCTGGCTGGTCCGCAACCATGCCGAACTCAAGGACGCACAGATTTCCCGCCTTGTCGGCACCACCAAGTCGACGATCGAGCAGATCCGCGAACGCACTCACTGGAATTCCGCCAACCTGACTCCAATGGACCCGGTCACGCTTGGCCTCTGCAGCCAGATCGACCTCGATCTTGAAGTCGAACGGGCTTCCAAGGGCCGTCCGTTGCCGACGGCTGCCGAGCTTGGCGCCTCGCTGCAGCCGGCTTCGGAAACTGAAAACCTCGGTTTCAGCTATCGCCCGGAACGCGAGGAAGAAAAGGAAATCGATGCGGATGCCGTCTTCGCGAAGTTAAGCTCGCTGAAGTCCAACCGCCGCGACGAGGAAGACGAGGACGATCGCTTCTAAGCGGGTCCGCTGACAGTTCTATCCAAATGAAAAACCCGCCGGCTCAGCCGGCCTTCAGACCGCTGACA
>UBYX01000025.1 GCA_900469955.1 Hyphomicrobiales bacterium
TGGAAGTGTGACTGTCCCTCCACCATCACCTGCATCTCAGTGATCCGTTCTCTCAGCGGGTGCGGCCTCTTTCATGCCATCTCCTTAGTCAGAGATCGCCGGATATTGAAAGCAAAGACCCGGAAGAATCCAGTCAGGAAATTTCATGAATGGCATCACGAAGACGGTCGGGCCGCTCGCATCGTCCATTCTCTCTTAACCCTGAAAGCAGAGGCCATGCCGTTCTTCAGCGGATGTTAAACGCCACGCGTCATGGCTGGACCTGGTATCGAATAACCCGATCGGATCCTGGGGCAAGATATGACGAGCGAAGTCAGCAAGGCGGTGCGTGACCGGACCCTGCAGGTGGTGAGCCAGCACATGGCGAAGCTGGAGGTGAGCGGCCTGCCGCGCAACTACGAGCTTTTTCACGAGGCTTTGTCCGGCGCAGATGCGGTGCTCTCCCGCGAGGTGCTGGCACTGCCGCTCGCACCTTCCCAAACATTGCTCGACGAAATCGGCCTGCGGTATCAGCTGCCGGGCTTTGTCGCGCTTGCGCCTGCCAGGTCGCGCGATCATGAAATCAATCTGCTCCGGGACCTGCGGGAAAAGATGACGAGCGGGGTCACGCAGAAGCAAGGCTTCACGCGCGTGCTGGAAGCCGTCGCCCGCAGCCTTCGCGAAGACAGCAATGCCGGACCGATGGATATCCTTGCCGAGATCGAATATTTGAGCGTTTCCTTGTCGGATGCGGTCGTCGCGGAAACGGAACTCGAAGCCGTGCTCAAGGCGGGCGTCGATCGCCTCGTCACCTCGGAGCAAAAAACCGCCGCCGCCCGGGCGATCACCCTGCGCGACCGCCTGACCGCCCTCCCGAACCACGCCGCTTTCGCGGAGCGCCTGGAAACGCTCTATGGCGCAGAGGCCGATAGACGCGATATCGCCCTCTTCCTGGTCACCATCAACGACCTGCCGGACATTGCCCAGACCTATGGCGAGCCGGCCGCCAACCGCATCGTGAGAAAGGCCGCCTCGATTTTCCGCAAGGCGATCAAGAAGAACGACTTTCTTGCCCGCATTGGCAAGGGGGATTTCGCCTTCCTGTTCAAGGATGTCGGCCGCGACAGCGTGCATCCCATTGCCGAACGCCTTGGCGCTTCCATTGTCGACAACCTCGTCTTCGCAGTGTCCGACAGAGCGACGGCGACGCTGACGCTCTCGATCGGCGTAGCGCTCACCGGGGATGCCTTCTCGCCGCAGCAACTGCGCCTGCAGGCGACCGCCGCCCTCGAAAGTTCCAAGGCGAACGGCCGCGCCGCGGTTTTCATGCCCGACCAGGCGAGCCGCTAAGGTCCGCATACAGAACCCATGACGGCAGATGCTTGCGGCCGTCTTGCCTTCACGGGCAGTTTCGGCCAAAACCGCCGCCATGATCACGATTACCGACCTTTCCGCCCGCATTGCTGGGCGCCTCCTGCTCGACAATGCCAGCGTGACGCTTCCGGCGGGTGCGAAGGCCGGGCTTGTCGGCCGCAACGGCGCCGGCAAATCGACGCTCTTCCGGGTCATCACCGGAGACCTCGCCGCCGAAAGCGGTTCGGTGACCATTCCCAGGAACGCCCGCATCGGCCAGGTCGCGCAGGAAGCACCGGGCACGGAAGATTCACTGATCTCGATCGTGCTCGCCGCCGACAAGGAGCGTACTGCGCTTCTTGAGGAAGCCGAAACCGCGAGCGATCCGCACCGCATCGCGGAAATCCAGATGCGCCTCGTCGATATCGACGCCCATTCGGCGGAAGCGCGCGCGGCAAGCATTCTTTCCGGCCTCGGCTTCAACCACGAGGCCCAGCACCGTCCCGCTTCCTCCTTTTCCGGCGGCTGGCGCATGCGTGTCGCACTCGCCTCCGTGCTCTTCGCCGAGCCCGATCTTCTGCTCCTCGACGAGCCGACCAACTATCTCGACCTTGAAGGCACGATGTGGCTTGAGGACTATGTCCGGCGCTATCCGCACACGGTCATCATCATCAGCCACGACCGCGACCTCCTGAACAACGCGGTCAACTCGATCGTCCATCTCGACCAGAAGAAGCTCACCTTCTATCGCGGCGGCTACGATCAGTTCGAACGGCAGAAGGCCGAGGCCGACGAGCTGCAGATGAAGGCGAAGGCCAAGAGCGACGCGGCCCGCAAGCACATCCAGAGTTATATCGACCGCTTTCGCTACAAGGCCTCCAAAGCCCGCCAGGCGCAAAGCCGCATCAAGGCGCTGGAACGCATGGGCACCGTTGCCGCCGTGGTGGAAGACCATGTCCAGCCGATTACTTTTCCGGAACCGGAAAAGCAGCCTGCCTCGCCGATCGTCGCAATCAGCAAGGGCGCGGTCGGCTATACGCCCGGCAAACCGATCCTGAAGAATATCGGCCTCAGGATCGACAACGACGATCGGATCGCCCTGCTCGGCTCCAACGGCAACGGCAAATCGACCTTCGCCAAACTGGTTTCGGGCCGACTGGAGCTCGAAAGCGGCGAGATCAAGCTCGCGCCGAGCCTGAAGATCGGTTTCTTCGCCCAGCACCAGCTCGACGACCTGGTTCCCAATGAATCACCGGTCGACCATGTGCGCCGGCTGATGCCGGAAGCGCCCGAGGCCAAGGTGCGAGCTCGTGTCGCGCAGATGGGCCTCGCCACCGAAAAGATGAACACCGCCGCCAAGGACCTCTCTGGTGGCGAAAAGGCACGCCTTCTGATGGGGCTCGCGGCCTTCCACGCACCAAACCTCCTGATCCTCGACGAACCGACCAACCATCTCGACATCGACAGCCGTCGGGCCCTGATCGAGGCGCTCAACGACTACAACGGCGCCGTCATCCTGATTTCCCACGATCGCCATCTGATCGAGGCGACCGTCGATCGGCTGTGGCTCGTCAACGAGGGCACTGTGAAAACTTTCGAAGGCGACCTCGAGGAATACCGCGACCTGATCGTCTCTGCGGGACGCAAGAAGGACGAGAAGACACAGGCCACCGACGAGCCTGCTTCCAAGGCCGACCAGCGCAAGGTCAATGCCGAAAAACGCGCCTCGCTCGCGCCGCTCAGGAAAAAGATCAACGAAATCGAATCCTTGACGGCCAAGCTGGAGAAACAGATTCAGGCTCTTGATAAAGAACTTGCGGATCCGGCGCTCTACGACAAGTCGCCCGCCAAGGCCGCGCAGAAGGCCAAGGAACGATCCGACGCGGCGGCGAAGCTCGCGGCGGCGGAAGAAGAATGGCTGATGCTCTCGTCGGAATACGAAGAGGCGATGGCGGGCTGAACCTTGTTCGCCTCGTGAATATCCACTACCTTCCAATGTATATTCACGAGGTGCCGCCATGCCCCTTTACGTCCGCGACGAACGCGTCAACGAACTGGCCGAGCAGGCTCGTAAAATTCTCAAAGCGCCCACCAAGACGGATGCGATCCGCCAGGCGCTGCAGAGCGTGGTGGAAACGTCCGAAGCATCGGATATCTCGGAGAAGCCGCCGCTTAGCGAGCGGCTGAAGGCAATCCAGGACGAAGTGAAAAGGCTCGGGAAACCGAATCCGGATTTCGATGACAAAGCCTTCCTCGACGAGATGTGGGAGATCTGATGTTTCTGGATACATCGGCGATCATTGAAATCCTGCTTAGCGATCCAAAATCAGAAGATCTGATCCGGCGATTGGAGACATCCCCTGACCCGCGATCGGGCCAACCGTAGTGTACGAGGCTGCCGTCGTGCTGTCAGGGAAACAAAACCTGCCCGTTCCTGAATCCGAGCGACTTGTCCGCTCATTGTTGTCTGAACCGAACGTTGCGGTCCTCCCAGCAACGGATCAAATTGCCTCGAATGCCCTCGACGCCTTCGACCGCTACGGCAAGGGCCGTCATCCGGCGAAGCTTAATTTCGGCGATTGCTTCAGCTATGCCGGCGCCAAGGCTGCCGGGGCTGGTCTGCTCTATGTCGGCGACGATTTTGCCCTCACCGACCTTGCCTGAGCCGAGCCGCTTTTTTTTGAAAACCCATCGAACACCTTGACGAGCTTCTGCCATGGATCTTTTTCTCGAAACCGACGACGACCAGAAGACGCTCGCTTTCATCGCCCAGCGGAACGAGGCCTCCCGCAGAAAGCTCTGGACTGCGGAATTCGAAAAGGATCGCGACGCGATCAAGGCGATGATCGAGCGCGACGACCGGCTGATCATCCCGACCCGGCGCGGCAAGTGGCTCTTCGATTTCCACCGCAGCACGGAAAACCCGCTCGGCGTCTGGCGGCGCCTGCCGGCCGATCAAGCGGCGCGGGCCGACGCGGCATGGGAGCCGGTATTCGACCTCGATGACTTCTGCCGGAAAGAGGGCAAGCGCTGGATCTACAACGGCGCGGTGACCTGCCCCTGGGAGCCGACGCGCGTCCTCCTGCAGCTTTCCGACGGAGGTTCCGATCTGCAACGCCTTCTCGAATTCGACGCGGAAACCAAAACCGTTGTCGAGGGCGGTTTCGACACGCCCGCCGTGCGCTCGCATGCCAGTTGGCTCAGTCGCGACGAGATCTGCTATTTCGGCTCCATCGATGATTATTCGGCGACCCGTTCCGGCTGGCCGCGGGTGGGCCGACGGCTGAAACGCGGTCAGAAGCCGCAGGACGCGCCGATCCTCCATGAAGCGGCCGACAGCGACGTCTACGGCTACAGCTTCGTCATCGACCCGATGTTCTGGAACGGGACCGCGGGCGAACAGCAGATCGAGATCTTTTCGGCCTGCCACGAGATCGGCAAGCAGAGCATCCACGCCAGGGGTGGTGACGGAAACCTGCGTCGTCTCGACCTGCCGACCGAGATCGATTTCTCGATCAACCACGATCACGTGCTCTGGCGGGCAAAGACCGACGAACGTTTTCCAATCGGCAGCCTGATCCTGCAACGCTTCACGCCATTTGCCGACGAGCCACTCGACAATCCGGAGCGTATCCTGTTCACGCCGAAGGAGGGGCAGTCCGTCTCACAGTTCTCGCTACTCAAGACCTGGTGCGTCTTCATCGTCAGCGATCACCTGAAGCCGAGGTTCTTCCTCCTCGACCTGACCAGGGGTGAGGCCACACCGCAGGAGGTTGCCCTGCCGGCTGAAGTCCAGTCGGTTTCCTTCCGCACGCTCGATGCTGATCTTCATCAGGGAGAGGAAGTGCTGCAGGTGATCGGCCAAGGCTTCCTCAAACCTCCCGCCTGTTACATTCTCGACCTTTCGAACCGCAACAGCAAATGGGAGCTTCGACAGACCGCAACGGCGCCCGCCTATTTCGATACGGAGGGAATGCGCTCAGAACTCCTGGAGGCGATATCGGAAGACGGGACCAGGGTGCCCTATCACATCATCCTTCCCAAGGCCTGGACGGAGGGCGAGTTGCCGTTCCTGATGTATGGCTATGGGGGTTTCGAGGCGCCGCTCTCGCCCTATTATTCCGGCGCCAACGGCATCTGGCTCGAACAGGGTGGCGCCTATGTCCAGGCCTATATCCGCGGCGGCGGAGAATTCGGACCGGACTGGCACCGCGTTGCCAAGCGCGCCGGCAGGCACAAGGCATTCGAGGATTTCGTCGCGGTCGCCCGGGATCTCGTCAAGCGCGGCTATACGAAACCCTCGCGGATCGCCTGCACCGGCGGCAGCAATGGCGGACTGCTGACGGCGGTTATGCTGACCCGCTACCCGGAGGATTTCGGGGCCGTCTGGACGCGCGTTCCGGTCATCGACATGTCGCGTTTCCATGTGTTTCCGGCCGGCAAGGCCTGGATGGACGAATACGGCAATCCAGACGAAGCGGCCGATCTCGACTACATGCTTTCCTACTCACCGCTGCATCAGGTGAAAGCGGCAGGTGCGGTCGAGTACCCGCCCGTCTACATCGAGAGTTCCTCCAACGACGACCGTGTGCATCCCTCGCATGCCCGCCGTTTCGCCAAGCGTCTCGAGGATAGCGGTCATAAGCCGCTTTTCCACGAATTCGGTTCCGGCGGCCACGGCGGTGCAGGCGATTCCAGCGAACAGGCGGCGCGCCCGGCCATGGGCTACAGCTTCCTGCGCCAGACGATCATGCGGCCGCCCTCTTCGACCTGACGGCGCGAATACAGCGACGATTGTTAGGCGTACGTCCGGTGGACGTACAAACAACATTTAATCTTGGTGAATATACTCATCGGCATCGTTCGGATACGATTAATCGTTGCATTACCGTTTATCGCTATAGTCACCGCCATCTTTTCTTTTATTGATGGTCGACTTCATGTTGCGTTCGGGGCTGTTTCGTATTTTTTCTCGCCTGCTTGCCGACCGCCAGGGCAATATTGCGATCATGTTCGCGATTGTGCTCGTGCCGCTGATCACGGCTATCGGAGCAAGCCTCGACTACGTCCGCGCCTACAACACCCGGTCGAAAATGCAGGCAGACCTCGACGCCGCATTGCTCGGCGCCGTCAAGAGCGTCGGCACCTTGAACGAGGCGGCACTTAAAGCGCGCATCAAGGAATGGTTTGCCGCACAGACCGATCTTGGAAGCGGCGGCTACACACTTGACGATATCGACATCGACACCTCCAACCACAAGATCACGGCAACTGCCCGCGCGTCGGTGGCGACGACCCTCCTCAAGGTCGCGGGCATAGACGATGTCGCCGTGGGCGTTGCCTCATCGGTCGAAGGCCCCGGCCGCGCTTACCTCAATGTCTATGTCGTTCTCGACAAGTCCGCATCGATGTTGCTCGCCGCCACGAGCGCCGGACAGGCTAGTCTCAGGGCTTCCAAGGCGGGCTGCGCGTTTGCCTGCCATACGCCGGAAGGCAGCCCCTTCAACTACAAGGGCAAGTCCTACACGAACGTCTATGATCTTTCGGTGGCGATGGGGATCAAGCTGCGGGCCGACGTCTCCGTCGATGCGGTGGGCGAGGTTTTGGATCTGGTCGACACGGCAGACGCCTCCCATGAACGCATCAAGGTGGGGCTTTACACCATCGGCGAAACAGCGACGCAGGTGCTGGCACCGACCTTCTCCACCTTGAACGCCAAGAAAAAGCTGAGCGACAAGACGAGCGGCCTGACGAGTGCCACCTCGGAGGAAGCGACCTATTTCGATACGTCGTTCAGCGCGCTCAAGACCATGGTGGGGGCTGCAGGGGACGGATCGAGCGAAAACAGCCCGCTGAAGCTCATCCTGCTTTTGACGGACGGGGTCCAGTCGGAACGCAACTGGGTGCTGCAGGGTAATTCCGGTATCCGCTTCCCGACATCCAAGGGCTATCTGCAGACGGCCGTCGCTCCGATCAATTCCGCCTGGTGCAATCAGGTGAAAAGCCTCAATGCCACGGTCGGCGTTCTCTATACGGAATACCTGCCGATGCCCTGGGACTGGGGTTACAATGCCACGCTCGGCAAGACGATGACCAGCAGCGGCTACGCCTCGATCTGGGGTGGCACCGTCGCCCCGGGCCAGGGCAATACCTCCCGCACCGACTACATTCCGACCGCACTCAGGCAATGCGCCACGAGCGGCGATCTCTTCCTTCAGGCGAACTCCGCCGAAGAAATCGAAGCAGGCCTGTCCGCCCTCTTCAAACAATATCTCTCCAAAGTAAGGCTGACGAGCTAGGACGCCCTCATGAATCGTTTCAAAGCCCTTCTACGCAACGACGATGGGGTGGCGGCGGTCGAGTTTGCGCTGCTGGTTTTCCCGTTCCTGCTTTTCCTGTTCTGCATCCTCGACATGGCGCTCATGTTCTTCGTCGACAGCGCGCTCGACTCCGCACTTCACATGGCCGCCCGCGAAGTCCGCGTCGGCACGGCCCATTCCGGAAGTTGGGACCTTGCCAGATTCAAGAGCACAGTCTGCAACAACATGGCCCTCTCCTTCGGCTGCGAGGACGAACTGCTCCTGACAACGACGACCATGTCGGACTTTTCCTCCATGAATTTCGCGTCGGCGGTCAGCGGCGGCGTCCTTTCGGTCAACGAAAGCTTTTCTCCGGGATCGTCGGGCGACTACGTGATGATCCAGGCCTTCCTGCCCTGGAGCAGCCTGCTTGCCAAGCTCGGCGCGGACGTCAACACTCTCGCCGACGGCAGCTATGTACTTTCCGCCGCGGCGGTTTTCAGAAACGAACCATTCTGAGGCGGGCGATGGCGCAGGCAAACGATCGAAAAGACAGGCCGCAGGGGCCGCGCCGCAAAGGCGTCCGGAGCCTGGTCGCCGATCGCGGCGGGCAATCCGCCATCGAATTCACGCTGCTCCTGCCTTTGATGGCGCTGATGTTTGCGGGTACCGTGGATCTGGGAGAAGGTCTGATGGTCCAGCGGAAGATCAACCAGATCGCGGAAGTTGCGAGCGACATCGTCTCGCAGGAAGCAAGCTGGAGCACCAGCGAACTTAAGACCCTCCTTGAAGGGACCGCGGCTGTCCTGACGCCCTTCGACAGCGCCGACCTCGACATCCAGGTTGCGATCGTCGATTTCGATGCCGCGGGCAATGCAACCGTCAACTGGTCCCGCGCCTACCAGGCCGACCAGCTTGCCGCCGGTGCCCCGCCGCCATTCGACATACCCGACGACGTTGTTGAAAGCGGCATCCAGCTCGTGGTCAGCAGGGTGGACTACAAGATGACCACGCCTTTCACATCGCTGCTGTCGAGCATCACCGGCAGCAGCGAATACAGCTTCGTCGGAAAGGCGATCTCGCGGCCGCGCGTTGGCGACAAGATCACCTTGAAATAGGCGAAAGCGGTCAGGCCTTCTTGACCCAACGCCCCTCTTCCGACTGCTGCCAATAGGTCAGCACATGGCCTTCAGCCTTCAGCCTCTTCCAGTGGGTTCGGGCGTTTTCAAGCTGCACGGTGTCATATCCGTCGAACATGAAGACGACCCGCTCGTATGTTTCGACCGGCGGCGGATCGGCGCCGTCGACCAGAAACCGTACACTCGCGCCGTTGCCGTTTTCCGCCTCGGCGGTCAAAAGGACGGGCTGAGCGTCCGCCATCGGCGCGGCATCCGTACCATGCGGCAGAAAGCTGTCCTCGCGGAAGGTCCACAGATGCGCGTCGAGGAAATCCCGACGCGCCTCCGCATTGGTCTGCACCACGACCTTCCAGCCGCGCTCGACACTCTTTTCGAGCAGCGCCGGCAGCGCGTCTTCAAGTTTCGATTCCGTCAGGTGATAAAACAGGACCTCGGTCATCAGTCTTCGTAGTGTGCACGCACCAATTCGTCCAGAAGTCTGACGCCATAACCCGAACCCCAGGACTGGTTGATTTCGTTGGCGGGCGAATTCATCGCCGTCCCGGCGACATCGAGATGCGCCCAGGCTGTCTCACCGACGAAACGTTTCAGAAGCTGCGCGGCAGTGATCGAACCGGCACTGCGGCCCCCGGTATTCTTCATGTCGGCGAACCTGGAATCGATCATCTTGTCGTATTCCTTGCCGAGCGGCATACGCCACAGCTTCTCGCCCGTTACCTCGCCGACCGAAGCCAGCTGACCCGCGAGCGCGTCGTCGTTGGAAAAAAGCCCTGCATGCTGGTTTCCGAGCGCCACCACGATCGCGCCGGTGAGGGTCGCGAGATTGATCATGAACCGCGGCTTGAAGCGGTCCTTGCAGTACCAAAGCGCATCGGCGAGTACGAGGCGGCCTTCCGCGTCCGTATTGATGATCTCGATCGTCTGGCCCGACATGGTGGTGACGATGTCGCCCGGGCGCTGCGCATTGCCATCAGGCATGTTTTCGACGAGGCCGATGATGCCGACCGCGTTGATCTTGGCCTTGCGGGCAGCCAGCGTGTGCATCAGACCCGTCACGGCCGCCGCACCACCCATGTCGCCCTTCATGTCTTCCATGCCGGCGCCCGGTTTGATGGAAATGCCGCCGGTGTCGAAGACCACGCCCTTGCCGACGAAGGCGACCGGGGCATCCTTTGCCTTGCCGCCCTTCCAGTGCATGATGGCGAGCCTCGGCGGCCTGACCGACCCCTGCGCCACTCCGAGCAATGCCCCCATGCCGAGCTTCTTCATCTCCTTCTCGGTGAGGATTTCCACCTCCACGCCGAGCTTTTCGAGATCCTTGGCCTTGTCGGCAAATTCCAGCGGGCCGAGCACATTCGGCGGCAGGTTGACGAGTTCGCGGGCGAGGTTAACGCCGCCGGCGATCGCTTCCGATTCGCCGAAGGCGCTCTTGGCGGCGGCAGGGTTGGCGGTGACGATCGTTACCTTGACTGTCTTCGGTGCCTTGTCGTCGTCATCGTTCTTCTTGGTCTTGTAGGCGTCGAAGCTATAGGCGCGCAGCAGCATGCCGAGCGCAAACCCGGCCGCCTGCGTGCCGCCGACATCGAGGCCCGGCGCATCGAGGAAGATCGCCACCTTGCTCATCGATTTGATGGAAGCCGCCGCAACACCGCCGGCCTTCAGCCAATCTTGAGCGGTCAGCGCGTCCGCCTTGCCGAGGCCCAGCACGACCAGGCGGTCGGCGGCCGAGCCTTGCGGCGCGATGATGTCGAGGGTGGTCATGGCCTTGGCGGAAAACTTCGCGATCTCGGCCGCCCGGGCACCGACACTGGCCGGATCGGCTTCCGCGACGCCCGCCGCAGGTCCGTCACCGGCAAGCTTCAGCTGGATGACGAGGCCGCCGTCGATCTTGGCGGACTTGGCGAAGGAGATATCGAATTTCACGGACATTGCGACTCCAGAAGGCTTTCGGACAGGAAGCCGCGATCATCCCCGTTTCGGGCGCGAACGCAAGGTCAGGAGACGTCAACTCTGCCGTGATATGGCCCATACAACCCGCCCCAGGCGCCAGCCGGCACCTAGCCCGCGTCAAAACGCGCTCTTCCGTGAGCTCACACCCGACGATATCGCCCTGCACCTGTTCAAATCACGCGCCTCTTGGATTAGGGTCGCGCCGCCCGATCAACCGGATAGGATTGCATGCCCCTCCACTCTCGCACCGCCCCCCAATGGCGCATCGCCACGCGGCGCTTTTTCGCCAGACCGATGGGCTGGTTTGTGACGCTGATGATCCTGTGGTGGGTGCTGCTGGTGATCTTCTATCTGTTTCCGCAGATCGACCTGGCCGTCGCACGTGCCTTCTTCGAGGAGGCGGCATGCGGCCAGGCCGTCGAGCAGGGCCGGGTCTGCGGCGGATTTCCCTATGGCTCAGAGGTCGTGTTCGTGGTGATCCGGCGCATCCTCTTTTATCTGCCGTCGCTCACGGCGATCTACATCCTCTATCGGCTGATCGCCAATCTCCAGCATCACGGCGCGACCTACAGTCCCCGCAAGACGCGGGACTATTCAATCGCGCTGGTTGCCTTCCTGATCGGGCCTTACGTGCTGGTCAATCTCATCCTCAAGCAGATATCCAACCGGCCTCGCCCCTACGAGACCAACCTCTTCGGCGGCGGGGACGCCTTCGTCCCGGCGGGAGATTTCCAGGGCGCCTGCGTCGGCAACTGCTCCTTCATTTCCGGGGAAGCGGCCGGCGCCGGGTGGATGGCATGCCTGATCGTGCTCCTGCCGAAACCGCTCCGCGCGGTCCTCGGCCCCCCGCTCATCGCCGTCTCGCTCGTCTCGCCAGCGCTCAGAACTTCTTTCGGCGGCCATTACTTTTCCGACGTGACGCTCGGATGGCTGTCATCGCTGGTGATCTACGCCGGCGTGGCGACGTGTTTCGAAATGTCACAGCGGCGGGGAAAACGGAATTCGCAAACAAATTTGTGACGCGCCCCCCGTCGCAAACGCCGCGCCAATCGCTTAGATAGGCGCAATCGTCGTCTCGCAGCGGCGGCATGCAGGAAGTCCAGGGCCGGAATGAAGCTTCTCGAACGCTACATATTGCGCCGGGTTTTCCAGATGTTTCTGGTGACGCTCGTGCCGGTGCTCACCATCATCTGGACCATCCAGGTGCTCGGACGCATCAACCTGGTCACGGATACGGGCCAGTCGATGGGTTCGTTCGCGACCCTTGCTACCTATATCCTGCCCACCATCATTCCGGTCGTCCTGCCGTTCGCGCTCGTCATCGGCATCACCCAGACGCTGACGGCGATGAACAATGATTCGGAACTGCCGGTCATCGACGCGGCGGGCGCCACCCGCAGCATCATCTACCGGCCGGTGCTGGTGCTCGGCCTCGCCCTCAGCCTGTTCTCCTTCCTGGTCACCAATTTCGTCGAGCCGCCTTCACGGGTAGCCGCCCGCCAGATGGTCGCCGCCGCTTATGCCGACCTGCTCTCCTCGGTGATCGAAGAAAAGACCTTCCGCAGCATCGAAAACGGGCTCTACGTCCAGATTTCCGAGCGCCATTCCGGCCGCGTGTTGAGAGGACTTTTCGTCGTCGACTACCGCGACCCGAACTTCGACCTCATCTATTACGCCCGCGAGGGATCAATCGACGAAAGCGGCACGTCGCTGACCATGCGCGACGGCGAGGTTCACCGCAAATCCGCCGATGGCCGGATTTCGATCATCAAATTCGTTTCCTACGCCTTCGACCTTTCGGCCATGGCCAAGTCCGAAGGCGGTCTGCCGCAATATTCCACCGACCGCAGCCTGCTCTTTCTCCTGAACCCGGATCCGAACGACCCGCTCTACCAGAAATCGCCGGACAGCTACCGGGCCGAGCTGCACAGGCGCCTTTCGGACTGGCTGTTCCCGATCACCTTTGCGCTTCTGTCACTGGTCGTTGCGGGTAACACGCGCTCGCATCGGCAGACGCGCGTGCATCCGATGGTCTATGCTCTCTTCCTTGCCTTTGCCATCCGCTGGCTCGGGTTCTCGGCGACCAACCTCGTGGAACTCCATCCGCTTTACGCGCCGCTTCCCTATGCGGTGCCTATCTTCTTCTCGCTGATCGCGATCTATATGCTGGCGACCAACCGGCATTTTTCGACGCCCGCCTTCCTCTCCCGCGGAATGTCCCGCCTGACACGCAACCTGCAGCGCCGTTTTGCGTCCCGTAGGGCGGATGGAGGCGTGGCGTGATCTTCTCGACGCTCGGACGGTATTTCTTCCGCCGCTATATTGTGACCGCGCTCTGGTTCCTGCTGGGCGTCAGCGCCATCATTTTCCTGGCGGATTTCAGCGAGACGAGCCGCCGCATGTCGGGCTTCGTCGGCTACACGGTATCCGCCGGCCTGCTGATGACCGCCATGCGCGTGCCGCTCATCCTGCAGCAGACCATTCCGACCCTTAGCCTCTTCATCGGCATGACGGTGCTGATTGCGCTCAACCGGCGCTACGAACTGGTGGTGACGCGGGCGGCGGGCATTTCCGTCTGGCAGTTCGTTTCCCCCTTCATCGCCGGTGCCTTCCTGGTCGGCCTTGCCGTGCTGCTGGTGATCAATCCGCTGGCGGCCTGGGGCCAGCGCGAATCGGCCTCCATGGAGGCGAGCTGGCGAGAGGCAAGCAACCGGGCGCGCGCATCGGCCTTCGTACCCTGGATCCGCCAGATCAGCGGCGACGACGACACGATCATCGGCGCCAAGAGCTACCAGGAGCAGGGAACATTCCTGATCGACGTGGCGGTTTTCCACTTCGACAAGGACGGTCGCATGATCATGCGGCAGGACGCCAAGACGGCAAAATTGGAAAATGGTTACTGGCTTCTTAACGAGGTTTTGGAGAACCGGCCGGGCGAAATTCCAGTCCGTCGCGAGACTGCACAGGTTCGCACCAACTTGAAACAGGAATATATCCAGGAAAGCCTGGCGCAGCCGGAAAGCGTTGCGTTTTTTGATCTTTCCAGAAAAATCGAGGTCGGCAAATCTTTCGGCATATCCACAAAGGCGCTCGAGACGCAGTATCACTCGCTGCTGTCCCTGCCCCTGCTGCTCGTTGCCATGACTCTCATTGCTGCAACAGTCTCATTAAAATTCAGTCGCTTCGCCCAGTCCCGCTCCGTGATTCTGGGTGGAATAGTTTCCGGCTTCGTGCTTTATGTCGTAACCGTGCTTGTGAAGGCATTCGGGAGCAGCGGGGCGATTCCTCCCTTCGTGGCGGTCTGGGTTCCAGTCATCGTCGCGACGGCGCTCGGGACGACGATTCTGCTTCACCAGGAGGATGGCTAGTGGCGGTCAGTAACCGCAAACATATAAGACGGCTCGCCGCCGCCCTGCTGACAGGTGTGTCTGTATGCGTACTCGGCGTATCCGCAATGCCCGTGCATGCACAGGATCTGGTGCCCGCTGCCGCGGATGGCGCCAAGCTCCTGCTGCGTGCCAATGAGCTTGTCTACAATCAGGATGCTCAGCAGGTCACCGCCACCGGTGGCGTGCAACTCTATTACAACCGCTACCGCATGGTTGCTCAGCGCGTTCAGTACGACCAGAAGACCGGGCGCGTCATGGCGACCGGTAATATCGAGCTGATCGAGCCCGGCGGAAACCGCGTCTATGCGGACGAACTCGATGTTACGGACGATTTCGGCGAAGGCTTCCTCAATACGCTTCGTGTCGAAACCACCGACAATACCCGGCTTGCCGCCGAAAGCGCGGAGCGCCAGCCCGGCGACCTGATGGTGCTGAACAACACCGTCTACACGGCCTGCCTGCCCTGCGCCAAGCAGCCCGGCAAGGCGCCGCTCTGGCAGGTCAAAGCCGAGCGCGTCGTCCGCAACGGCCAGACCCATACGATTCGGCTGGAGAATGCGCAGTTCGAACTGTTCGGGCTGCCGATCGGCAGGCTGCCTTTCGCAATCGAGGTGCCGGACGAGACGGTGGAGCGCAAATCAGGCCTCCTCTTCCCGCAGTTCAGCGCCAGCGACAACCTCGGCGTCGGCGTGGCGGTTCCCTATTACCATGTGTTCTCGCCGAGCATGGACGCGACGATCACCCCGACCTACTATTCCCATCAGGGATTGCTGCTGCAGGGGGAAATCCGCAACCGGTTCGAGACCGGCGAGCACACCTTCCGGTTTGCCGGCATTCACCAGAAGAATCCTGAATCGTTCGATTCCGGGACCAGCGACTATGAAGCCGACGATCGCTTCATGGTGGCCTCCAAGGCTGAATTCCAGATCAACCCGCGCTGGACCTTCGGCTGGGACGTCATGGCCCAGAGCGACAACAACTTTTCCAAGACCTATGAGCTGGAAGGCGTCGACGACGACACGTTCACGAACGACGTCTACCTGACCGGGCTTGGCACGCGGAATTATTTCGACCTGCACGGCTATTATTTCAACGTGCAGGACAACGCCGCCCGCAATACGCTCGAACAGCAGCAGGCGATCGTCTATCCGTCGCTCGACTACAGCTATTATGCGCCGGAGCCGATCCTCGGCGGCGAACTCTCCATCAATGCCAACCTCACCAATCTCTCCCGCCGGGAAGACGACTGGTATACGGAAGGCACCACCAACCGTTTTCCGGGCCTCGAAGGCAGCTATAGCCGCTTCACGGTGGAAGCCGAGTGGAAGCGCACCTTCAACACCTTCGACGGGCTTCTGCTGACGCCGATCTTTGCCGCACGCGGCGACGGCCTGCGTCATACCGGCTCCGGCACGCCTGCCTTCTATGCCGGTGATCTCGAGCCGGAAGGCGGCGACAGCCGCTACATGGTCACCGCAGGTCTGGAAGCCCGCTATCCGATCCTGCTGACGACGGAAAACAGCAGCCATGTCATCGAGCCGATAGCCCAGATCTTCGTCCGTCCGGACGAGCAGATGGCGGGCGGACTGCCCAACGAGGACGCGCAGAGCTTCGTCTTCGATGCAACGTCGCTCTTCGAACGCGACAAGTTCTCCGGCTACGACCGGATCGAAGGTGGCACCCGTGCCAATGTCGGCGTGCGCTATACCGGCTCGTTCGACAACGGCATCGGCGTGAGGAGCATTGTCGGCCAGTCCTTCCACATCGGCGGGCAGAACTCGTTTGCGACAGAGGACCTGGTGCAGGCGGGCGCGAATTCCGGTCTGGAAACCAGCCGTTCCGACTATGTCGCAATGGCCGCGGTCGATCTGCCGCAGGGCTTCACCGTGGGCGTGAACACGCGCTTCGACGAGAAGACCTTCGCCGTCAAGCGCACTGACGCGTCGCTCGGTTATACGACCCCGCGCGTGCAGGGTACCCTCGTCTATACGCAGGTCGATCCGCAGCCGGAATACGGCTCGGAAGAAGCGACCGATGTCCTGAAGAACTCGATGACCCTAAGGATCAACGAGAACTGGGCGCTTGCCGGCACGGCAACCTGGGATCTCGCGGACAAGGAGATCATCAAGCGCGGCATCGGCGTCAGCTATGCGGACGAGTGCACGATCTTCACGCTTGCCTATACCGACAAGCCGCAAAGCACAGCTGCCAACGACTGGACCGTCAGCGCGCGCCTGAGCTTCCGCACCCTCGGCGACATCAACATCGGCTCGACGAAGGAATACGATCAGGACTATCGCTATTAACGCGAATGGTCCTGATCTTTCCCCGTCATCGTTTCGCCGCAAGAATTGTGCAAGCGAGCCCAAATATAGTATGAGTAAGGCGAGGCCGACCGGACAAACAACCGGTCGGGGCGGGAAAGGAATTGGTATCATGTTTGCAATGACCGCAACGCGCAGGCTGGCGCTGGCGGCGGCCGTCCTGGCGGCCTCCATTGTCGTACAGCCGGTTTTCCAGCAGGCACAGGCGGCAAGCGGGATCGCAGCCGTCGTCAACCGGACGCCGATCACCAGCAGCGACGTTTCCCGTCGTGCCGCCTTCCTGCGCCTGCAGCGCCAGAAGGCGGATACGAAGACGGCTCGCGAAGCAATGGTGGACGAACTCCTCAAACGCCAGGAAATCGCCCGCAACAGGATGTCGGTCAGCACCGAAGAGGTCGACAAGGCATTCGAGCGTTTTGCTGCCAGCAACAAGATGAACCCGCAGCAGATGAGCCAGATCCTCGAAAAGGCCGGCGTCGGCGTGGAGCATTTCAAGAACTACATTGCCGTGCAGATGAGCTGGCCGCGCCTAGTCGGCTCCCGTTACGGCGGCGGCCGCGGTCGCATGTCGAGCCAGGAGCTCGTCACCCGAATGATGGAAAACAAGCAGAAGCCGGTCACAACCGAATATTTCCTGCAGCAGGTGATCTTCGTGGTGCCGCCGGCAAAGCGCAACGCGGTCCTCGGCAAGCGCCAGAAGGAAGCCAATGCCGCCCGCGGGAAATTCCCCGGTTGCGAACAGTCCAAGGAATTTGCCGCCGGATATCTCGATGTCTCCATCCGCAGCCTCGGACGCGTTCTGGCGCCGGAACTGCCGGAAGAATGGAAGCCGCTGATCGAGAAAGCTTCGGGCGGCACCACGGGAACCCGGGTGACCGAGCGGGGCGTGGAATTCCTCGCCATCTGCAACCAGCGCCAGGTCTCGGACGACTTTGCGGCCGAAGTGGTCTTCCGCGCAGAGGACCTCGGCAAGGAGCAGAAGTCCGGGCAGAACCCCAACGAGAAGAAGTTCCTCGACGAACTGCGCTCCAAGGCGCAGATCGAATATCGCTGATCGACCGCCGATACCGGAGTGCCCATGCCGCTTGATCGTCCGCTTGTACTCACGCAGGGCGAACCTGCCGGCATCGGCCCCGATATCACTCTCGCCGCCTGGGCCTCCCGGGACCGATACGCCCTGCCGCCCTTTCTGTTCCTCGGCGATCCCGCGGTTCTGAAATCGCGGGCGGCACTTCTCGATCTCGACGTTCCGATCCGCGAAGCCGATACGGACATCGCTCTGTCGGTCTTTGCCGATGCCCTGCCCGTCCTGCCTATCCCGGCTGGCGCGGAGGTCGCCGCCGGCGAACCGCATGTGGCCACCGCGAGAGGCACGATCGCCGCGATAGAAAAAGCGGTTTCGCTTTGCTTCGAAGGCAAGGCGGCCGGCACGGTCACCAATCCGATCGCCAAATCCGTTCTCTACCAATCAGGCTTCGGTTTTCCCGGCCACACCGAGTTCCTCGCCGACCTCGCCGAGAAGGCGACGGGCCGGAAGCTGATGCCGGTCATGATGCTTGCCGGGCCGAAGCTGCGCGCCATCCCGGTGACCATCCACATCCCTTTGAAGGATGTTGCGGGCGCACTCACCGAAGCGCTGATCGAGGAAACCTGCCGGATCGCCCACCACGATCTCATCACCCGTTTCGGCATCGACAGGCCGCGTCTTGCGGTCGCCGGTTTGAACCCGCATGCGGGGGAGGATGGCGCGATCGGCCACGAAGACCAGGACATCATCCATCCAGTAATCTTCAAGCTGCGCGCCGAAGGTTTCCACGTGTTCGGGCCGCTGCCGGCCGACACCATGTTCCATGACGAGGCGCGTGGCCGATACGACGTGGCGATCTGCATGTATCACGATCAGGCATTGATCCCTGCGAAAGCGCTCGGCTTCGACACCTCCGTCAACGTGACGCTCGGCCTGCCCTTCATCCGCACCTCCCCGGACCATGGCACGGCCTTCGGCATCGCCGGTCAGGGCATTGCCCGCGAGACGAGCCTTGTCGAAGCCATCAAGCTTGCGGGCGAGCTTGCGTCGAAGGCTTCTGCCTGATGGCCACACTCGACGGTCTGCCGCCGCTGCGCGAGGTAATCCAGCGCCACGGCCTCGATGCGAAGAAGGCGCTCGGGCAGAACTTTCTGCTCGACCTCAACCTCACCCAGAAGATTGCCCGCAGCGCCGGACCGCTCAACGGCGTGACCGTCTTCGAGGTCGGCCCCGGCCCCGGCGGGCTCACGCGGGCGATCCTCTCCCTCGGCGCCAAAAAGGTCGTCGCCATCGAGCGCGACAGCCGCTGTCTGCCGGCGCTCGCCGAGATCGGCGATCATTATCCAGGCCGTTTGGACGTGATCGAGGGCGATGCGCTGAAGACGGACTTTTCCGCGCTTGCACCGGAAGGCCCCGTCAAGATCATCGCCAATCTGCCCTATAATGTCGGCACTCAGCTTTTGATCAACTGGCTGCTGCCGGATGACGGCCGATGGCCGCCCTTCTGGGAAAGCCTGACGCTGATGTTCCAGAAGGAAGTGGGTCTCCGCATCGTTGCCGATGAGGATGACGATCACTACGGCAGGCTCGGCGTGCTCGCCGGCTGGCGGACGGATGCGCACATGGTCTTCGACGTGCCACCGCAAGCCTTTACCCCGCCCCCAAAGGTCACCTCCACCGTGGTGCACCTGACGCCGCGCACAAATCCCCTTCCCTGCGAAGTTGCCAAGCTGGAACGTGTCACGCAGGCAGCGTTCGGCCAGCGCCGCAAGATGCTGCGCCAGAGCCTCAAACCGGTCGGCGGCGAGGCGCTGCTCGTCAAGGCCGGCATCGACCCCGCAAGACGCGCGGAAACGCTGTCGGTCGAGGAATTCGTGCGACTTGCAAACTGCCTCTGAGTTTGCGAGCGAGGCGCCGAAGTATTTCTTTCCGGCCGGCGCAGGGCAAGGCCAAAATAAGGCAATTTAGGCAAATAAGGCCGAAAACCTGCGCAGTACATTATATTAGCTTAACATGACAAATTGACGCGTTCTACTTAAATTGAATTTCAGGCTGGTATTGCCGGCGGAAAGTACCGCGACGCGACAGTATAGACAGCCTCATGGAAGCATGCTTGCAATCTCAAAAGGAGATATGTGATGCGCTCGTTTATCAATACCTCAGCCATTCTTGCGGCTCTTGCCATCTCGACTTTGGCGGGCGGCGGAGCCTATGCAGCGCCGCTTAGCCACGCTCGGTCGGCGGACAATGTCAGTATCATGTACATCGAGCCCGAAGCGGATCAGCCGTATATGCCGGATGCCGCCGCAAATCCTTCCAAAGCAGACATCCTCGCCGCGCATCAGGAAATACAGAGGGACCCGGCCCTGCGGGCCATGCTCGTGCGGCATAGTGTAGAACTTGGCAACGTTGTGGATATCGGCGTCGCCGCGGATGGAAGCAGGACAGTCTACGTCCGTTGAGCAGTAGAGGAAAAGCAGGTTTCCCAAGATGACCTGCTTTTCTCTAGCTATTTCGGCAGCGGAGGAAGCTCAGGGGCGTCCAGCCCATCGAAGGGCCTCCGCCAGGCCTCGATGCCTTCAAGCTGCCCGTACCAGCGACGGAGCGAGGGATAGTCGTCGATCGGCAGCCGCGCCGCATCGTTGAAGGGCAGAAACGTGCCCATGCGGAAATCGGCAAAGGAGACGGAATTTCCGACCAACCACGCCCGACCCGAGAGTTCGGCTTCAAGTATCCGGGCGGCCGCATGAAATTGTTTCAGGCCCTCCTCGACCATCGCCTGATCGCAGGGGCCGATGCGGTATCGTTGCTTCGTCCCGCGTTCCCAGTGCACCATGTCGCAGGCCCTGACGAAGTTTTCCTTCCCCCAGCTGATCCATCGGATCATGTCGGGTTCGTCATCGCCGGTGCGCCAGAAGTCGGAACCCGTGTGGCGCGAAAACCAGCAGGCTATCGCATCGGCTTCCCAGAGAGCTTTACCCGGAAGTTCGAGAATCGGCAGCAGCAGGTTGGGATTGAGGGAGAGATAGCGGTCGCCTTGCCCCTGAGCCCGAGGCGCGGCGAACTCGAAGGCAACCTCGGCCTTCAGATATCGCCCGACCGTGACCGCGAGACGGGGATTGGGATTGCGGCTGAAATACATCTTCATCGAGCTCGAACTCCGTTGGGCTTTGATGAAGACGCGTGAGGCAACGACTTCCCGACATGCAATCGGCAGAATATCCGCGCGCAGGAAACGTCATAGCTTCGCGACCTGTGCGTCTCGGTGCGGAACTTGTCATCCACCGCTGAGGCGGCCTGATCGGGCTTTAACCTCCCTGACCGTCCTCTTGGGTTTTCCTGATGAAGTCGAGCATCAGTGATGCGGCCGGGGCCGCATGCGTTTCAAGCAGCAGATGACCGGCGTCGAGGATATGGGCTTCCATCCTCGGCAGCGCCTGCATCCATGACAGCACTTCGGGCAGCGCGAAAAACGCGTCGTGCCTTCCCCATAACAACAAGGCGGGCGGCTGCCAGGACGCCAGATATTCCGCAATGGCGTCGAACCGCGCGACATGGTTCCCGTAGTCCGCGACGAGCGCCCGCTGCGTCTCCATCCGGCCGGGCAAGCACATGACCCGCCAGTCCTCTTCCCAGTATCGGGCGGGAATTCGCGAGGTGATATCCGGCGGAACCTTGGCGATATACTGGTCGCGCATGCCCTCCAGTGTCAGATGGCTGGTGGCCGCCGCCTCGTTTTCAGGGCTTGGGTCTGCCCAGAAGGCCTTGGTCGCCGCCCATTCCGGCCCGAATCCCGTCCGATGGGCATTGGCGTTCTGAACGATGAGACCCTGAACCTGTTCCGGCGCCTGCATGGCGATGTGGAGACCCACGGGCGCTCCGAAATCATGGAGATAGATGTAGCGGGGGCCGATCCCCAGCCGGTCCAGCAGCTCCGACATTGCCTGACCGAAGGCTGAAAACGAGGGCTTCGGCAAGACGTCGGATTCTCCGAATCCGGGCAGATCGGGGGCGATCACATAAGCAGCCTGCGACAGTATCGGCACGACATCCCGAAACATCCGCGAGGAATTCGGAAACCCATGCAGGAGCAGCACCGCGGGTTTGGATACCTCACCTGCCGTGACGAAGGACAATTCCGTGCCGCCGGACAGGCGGAGCCGCTGCCGGGTCGCCGGGCGCATCTCTGGACCTCTTCAATTTAACCGTGTACCTCTTCCAATGTCTGCATTGAGGCATTTGTTCCGATGACAAGCCAGCCGCCCCGTCAGCGTTGGGCGGCGAGCCTGCGCCGTTTCATTCAAAAATAAGATCGGTCCGGTGTCGGATCGGCAAAGCAGCCTTCGTCCTTGGGGCGTCTATTCCACCGATTCAAAAGGATCACGATTATGCCCAACACCATACGCTTGCATCGCGTCCTGGCGACCAGCCCGGAAAAGGTCTATCGCGCGTTCATCGAGGCGGACGCGGTCGCAAAATGGCTTCCGCCCAACGGCTTTGTCTGCACCGTGCATCATCTGGAGCCCACCGTCGGCGGCACCCACAGAATGTCGTTCCGGAACTTTACAACCGGCGCAAGCCACTCTTTCGGCGGTGAATATCTCGAACTCGTCCCGGGTGAGCGCCTGCGCTATACGGACAAATTCGACGATCCCAATCTGCCAGGCGAAATGGACGTCACCGTGACCCTGACGAAGGTTTCGGTCGGGACCGAGGTCCACATCGTGCAGGCAGGTGTACCGGACGTCATTCCGGCCGAGGCTTGCTATCTCGGCTGGCAGGAATCGCTGCGAAATCTGGCGAAGCTGGTCGAGCCCGATATCAACGAATAACGCACGGGATCAGAGAGAGGCTGTCAGGATCGGATCGCGGGGACGATCTTCGCGATCCGATGGCGGAAGATACCTGACTCCCTTCGTCCTCAATCGGGGAGGTTGAGCCTGCCGGCGGCTCCGAGGCGGGCCAGAACGGGCGGTGAAAACGGCCGACCCGCCCATTCCATCACGCTCCTACGAAAAGTCTGCCGTTCCTCATCCGAGGCGAACACTCTCGCTGGCCAGGGATGAGCGCCTATCTTGGATATCCAGAAATAGAAAGTTCCGTCGTCCTCTTCGAGGGCATAGAGCGAGTCCCACGGGCAGGAGACCGTCTGACCAAGCACCGTGTAGCAGATTCCGTTTCTGTCCACCGTCGACTCGACGGGCTTGCCGATTATGCCGAGCTTGGTCAGTCGTCGACGATACATGAAACGCAGAAGCTGCCGGGCGGGATTGAGCAGGAGAGCGGCAAGAAGCGCGCAAACACCGACCGTGGCAACGACATAGACGGCCGACGTGACCACGTCGCCTTCCCGCCACCTGTCGAAATTCGTGATCAGCGCCACGAAAAGCGCGATGGCTCCCACTGCTGCCACGGTCGGGCCGAGCGGCAGCAACTGGCGTGTCGTATGCTGGATATCGAGATGGTCGTCGAGGTTCAACTGAAAGGATTTGTGGAAGCCGGGCCTATCGGCAGCAGGCCAGATTTTCGGTACGGAGCCTGGGTAACGCTCGGACATAGCTCAACCTTCCCGTATTGAAAACGCGGAACTAGATCCTGAGTTTAGTACCGACGGGTCCTTCCCACGTCAACCAAGCACGATGAGCGGCGCGAAAGCGTCCCTTTCCTCTTAGAGCTTCGGCTCTTCCTGGAGCAGTCCCTCGACAAAGTCGAACAGTCCGTATCGGCGGTCCCGCCGGATTCGCTCCGCCTTGACGATGCAACTGACATAACCGAAGGCCTCGTCGAGATCGTCGTTGACGATCACGTAGTCGTATTCGCGCCAGTGCTCGATCTCTGCTCGGGAATTCAGGAGCCGTGTGCGGATGACCTCTTCGGAATCCTCAGCGCGGCGGTGCAGGCGCGACTGCAGTTCCGTCATCGACGGCGGCAGCACGAAGATCGAGACCACGTCCGCCTTCATCTTCTCCTGCAATTGCAGCGCACCCTGCCAGTCGATGTCGAACAGCATGTCGCGGCCTTCCGCCATCGCCTGTTCCACCGGCTCGCGGGGCGTGCCGTAGAAATTGCCGTGAACCTCGGCCCATTCGAGCAGGTCGCCCGCATCACGCATCCGCTCGAACTGATGGACGCTGATGAAATGATAATGCTTGCCGGCGATCTCGCTCGGTCGCTTTGCACGCGTCGTGACGCTGACGGATATTTCCAGGCTTCGGTCTTCGTCCAGCAGGTTGCGTGCAATCGTAGATTTACCGGCGCCGGAGGGCGAAGAGAGAACCAGCATCAGGCCGCGCCGGGCGATCTTCACGGGCGAGGACGCATTGCCCTTCAACGATTGGGCCGGGCTCATGAACTACTCCAAATTCTGGACCTGTTCGCGGAACTGGTCGATGACGACTTTCAATTCAATACCTGCCGCGGTTACAGCAGCGGCATTGGATTTGGAACAGATTGTATTCGATTCCCGGTTAAATTCCTGTGCAAGGAAATCGAGGCGCCTTCCGACAGGCCCCCCCTTGTCGATCAGCTCCCTTGCAGCCGCCACATGGGCCTTCAGGCGGTCGATCTCCTCGCGAAGATCCGCCTTGGTGGCGAGAAGCGCCGCTTCCGCATACAGCCGGTCGCGATCAAGCGTCGGCGCCTCCTGGAGGAGCGCCGCGAGCTGGAAGGACAGCCGCTTGGCGATTTCTTCCGGCGAGCGGGAAGGATCGGCCTCGACGACCGCCGCAAGCGCCGCGATACGCTCGACCTGCCCCTTCAGGACCGCAGCAAGAGCCGCGCCCTCTCCCTCGCGCATCCGGCGAAGATGGTCCAGAGCCTCACCGAGAAAGCCAAGGATCGCCGCGTCGCGGGCGGCGACGGCCTCCTCGCCCTCTTCCGGCTCGCGGATCTCCACGAGCCCGCGAATGCCCATCAGCGTATCCAGCCGGAGCGGCGCGGGATCGACGACATCGCCCAGTTCCTCGCGAAGCGACAGAACGGCGGCAAGCGCATCCCGGTTCAGCACCGCCTCCACCCGGGTTTCTGTGACCGTTAAATTCAAGGTCGCCTGCAGGTTCCCACGGGAGAATTTTTCGGAGATCAGCCGGCGCACCTCGGGCTCCAGCCGCTCTAGGCCCGGCGGCAGCCGCAGCCTGAGGTCGAGCCCCTTGCCATTCACCGACCGCAGTTCCCATGAAAAGCGATTGCGCCCGCTCGATCCTTCGCTGCGGGCAAAACCGGTCATGGACTGCAAGGTCATCGAACTCTCCAGGTGAAGTGACGCAGGAAGCGGATCAATTACTCTTCGGCGGCTTTTCCGCTTCTTCGCCATCCGGCTGACCGTCCACGACGACTTCGGGATTGGCCGGCGCGCGATCGGCTTCGATCCTGCGCCAACGACGGACATTGGCGTTGTGTTCCTCGAGCGTCGCCGCAAAGACATGGCCCCCGCTGCCGTCCGCCACGAAATAGAGATCGTTGGTGCGCCAGGGATTGGCAACCGCCTCCAGGGCGGCCCGTCCGGGATTGGAGATCGGCGTCGGCGGCAGGCCCTTGATCTGGTAGGTATTGTAGGGCGTCGGCTTGGCGATGTCGGATTTGAAGATCGGCCGGTCGCCCGGCTTTCCGTCGCCGCCGAAAAGCCCGTAGACGATCGTCGGATCGGATTGCAGGCGCATACCCTTCTGAAGCCGGTTGATGAAGACCGATGCCACATGGGCGCGCTCGTCTTCCTTGCCGGTTTCCTTCTCGACGATCGAGGCCAGCACGACGAACTCTTCCTTCGTCTTGACCGGCAGGTCCGGATCGCGGCGCTCCCAGATCTGGTCGATCATCTTCTGCTGGGCGACACGCATCTGATGGATGATATCGGCGCGCTTGCTGCCGCGCGAGAACTTGTAGGTGTCCGGACGCAGGCTGCCTTCCGGGGGCAGCTCGGCCGGCAGATCGCCCTCCAGCACCGGATCCTCGGCGAGCCGCAGCATCATCTGCCGCACCGTCAGGCCCTCCGGCAGGACGACCGAATAGAGGATCGACTTGCCCGATTCCAGCAATTCCATGATGTCCTTCATGGAAGCGCGCGCCTTGATCTCGTATTCGCCGGCCTTCAGCGTCGAGCCGTCGCGCAGATAGGTCGCCGTCACGTAACGGAACACACGCGCGTCGGAGATGATCCCGTTGCGTTCCAGATTGCCGGCGATCTCGGCGACGCCCGTACCGGGACGGACCATGAAATGCGCGTTGGCTTCCAGCGGGCCGGCCCCCTGGAACGTCGAGATCATGTAATAGAAGCCGGCAACCCCCGCGATGCACACGAGGACAACCATCGTCATTACGAAATTCAAAAAGATGACGAGCTGGCTGCGCGCCTTCTTCGATCGCCGCGGCGGTTCGGGCACGCGTTCGGGCTTCAGCGCCTCGTTCGGCGACTTCGGAATGATCGGGCCCCTGCCATTGACTGCAGAAGGGTCACTCACATGATTCGTATCGCTCAACCGCGCCCCCCAAGAGACTCAAAACTTCGCCCGCTGTTTGGCCAAGCAATGCGGCAAAAAACAGGTCCAGAAGATGATACGCGCCGGCCTCGAAAGTCCAGCCGCATTTGCCACGACCAATTACGCGTCGTAACGGCGAAGCACCAGGGAGGCGTTCGTGCCGCCGAAACCGAAGGAATTGGAGAGCGCCACGTTGATCTCGCGCTTGCGCGCCTTGTGCGGCACGAGATCGATCGCCGTCTCAACATCGGGATTGTCGAGGTTCAGCGTCGGCGGCGCGATATTGTCACGGATCGCCAGGGTCGAGAAGATGGCCTCGACCGCACCGGCTGCGCCGAGCAGGTGACCGATCGCCGATTTCGTCGAGGACATGGAAATTTTCGATGCGGCGTTGCCGACGAGCCGCTCGACCGCGCCGAGCTCGATCGTGTCGGCCATGGTCGAAGTGCCGTGGGCATTGATGTAATCGATGTCGGATGCTGCCAGACCAGCCCGCTTCAGCGCTGCCGACATGCAGCGATAGGCGCCGTCGCCGTCCTCCGAAGGTGCCGTGATGTGGAAGGCGTCGCCCGAAAGACCGTAACCCACCACTTCCGCATAGATCTTTGCGCCGCGTGCCTTGGCATGTTCCAGTTCTTCCAGCACGACAATGCCGGCCCCCTCGCCCATGACGAAACCGTCACGGTCGCGGTCATAGGGGCGCGACGCCTTTTGCGGCTCGTCGTTGTGCTGGGTCGAAAGCGCCTTGCAGGCGGCAAAGCCCGCAAGCGAAATGCGGCAGATCGGCGATTCCGCGCCGCCCGCGACCATCACGTCGGCGTCGCCGAGCGCGATCAGGCGCGCTGCGTCGCCGATGGCGTGGGCGCCGGTGGAACAGGCAGTGACGACGGCATGGTTCGGGCCGCGCAGTTTGTGGCGGATCGACACCTGGCCGGAAACCAGGTTGATCAGGCGGCCGGGAATGAAGAAGGGAGAAATGCGGCGCGGACCCTTGTCGCGCAACGTATAGCCGGCTTCGACGATGCCTTCGAGGCCGCCGATGCCCGAGCCGATCAGCACGCCCGTGGCAATCTGATCTTCGTCGGTCTTCGGATGCCAGCCGGCATCTTCCAGCGCCATGTCGGCCGCAGCCATGCCGTAGATGATGAAGGGATCGACCTTGCGCTGTTCCTTCGGCTCCATCCAGTCGTCGACATTGAAGGTGCCGTTGGAACCGTCACCCACCGGTATGCGGCAGGCAACCTTGGCAGGCAGATCCTCTACCTCGAATTCCGTCACGACCCGGGCAGCGTTCTCGCCGGCGAGCAGACGCTGCCAGCTTGCTTCCGTTCCGCATCCAAGGGGAGATACCATGCCGGTACCGGTGATAACGACCCGTCTCATCGCCAGCGTTCCGCCTTAATTTCGCATGTTCTATTTGCTGAAACGGCCCGAGCAAGCGGGCCGTCGTCGGGATCTGCCTTGCGGGCGTTATCCCAAATGTCTCGGATCGATCAGGCCTGGGCCTTTTCGATGAACTTGACGGCATCGCCGACGGTCAGAATGGAATCGGCCGCATCGTCCGGGATCTCAACGCCGAATTCTTCTTCGAAAGCCATGACAAGTTCGACGGTGTCGAGCGAATCCGCGCCGAGATCGTCGATAAAGCTTGCGCCTTCGACAACTTTGTCGGCATCGACGCCGAGGTGGTCAATAACAATTTTCTTCACGCGTTCTGCGATATCGCTCATGTCGGTTTCCTCGACCTTTGTCTTTCCGGATGCCCGAATAGCACCCGTACCCTGTTTAAAACCTGCAGCCGCCGTCTCTCGACGCCGATGCCCGGCAAACCCGTTCGCCCCTCGTCAGGTTCCAGTCATGCCGCACTCACGCAATATGACGGCCTGCATTTCGGGGTGACTATTCACAGTCATGGCCCGCTTAACATGGTTTCCGTGTTCCGCAAAGCCAGAATTTGTTCCATTTCACCGCCGCCAACAGGCGATTGCGACAGGACATGCAACGCTGCACCGCAGCCTAGATCATCGCCATGCCGCCGTTGACGTGAATCGTCTGGCCGGTGACGTAGCCCGCCTCGTTCGAAGCGAGATAAAGAACCGCAGCGGCGATGTCCGCGCCGGCGCCCATCCGCTTCATCGGGATCGCGCCCAGGATGGCGTCCTTCTGCTTGTCGTTCAGCTTGCCGGTCATGGCGCTCTCGATGAAGCCCGGAGCGACGCAGTTGACCGTGACGCTGCGGGTGGCAATCTCCTGGGCGAGCGATTTCGAAAAGCCGATCAGTCCCGCCTTGGAAGCACAATAGTTCGCCTGGCCGGGATTGCCGGTAACGCCGACGACGGAGGAAATATTGATGATGCGGCCATGGCGACGGCGCATCATGGGATGGGTGAGTTCGCGGGTCAGACGGAACACGGCCGTCAGATTAACTTCGAGCACCGAATCCCAGTCCGCATCGCTCATGCGCACGAACAACCCGTCCTTGGTGATGCCGGCATTGTTGACGAGGACGTCGACGCCTTCGAGTTCGGCTTCGGCCTTTTCGCCGAGTGCCTTCACTTCGTCGCGGTCGGAGAGATTGGCCGGGAAGATCTTGACGCGATCCCCGCCGAGATCGGCGGCCAGCGCCTCCAGCTTCTCGACACGCGTGCCGTGCAGGCCGACAATGGCGCCCTGCTTGTGCAGCAGGCGGGCGATCTCTTCGCCGAGCCCGCCGGTTGCGCCGGTCACCAAGGCCTTGCGGCCAGTCAAATCAAACATGATCGAATCCTCTAGAGTCTCTTTCGTCAGCCAAGAATGGCAGCGAGCGCGGCATCGATATCGGCCGGCGCGTTGACGGCAAGGCCGGAAATATTCTTATCGATGCGGCGGGCAAGGCCTGTCAGCACTTTTCCTGAGCCGATCTCATAGAGCGTCGTGACGCCATTGGCGCCGAACCACTCCACCGTTTCGCGCCATCGCACCTGGCCGGTCACCTGGGTGACGAGCAATGTGGCGATCTCCTCGGCATCATAAACCGGGGCGGCGCGCACATTGGCGATGACCGGCACGACTGGCTCCTTCTTCTCGACCTTGTCCAGCGCGTGGCGCATCGCGTCCGCCGCAGGCGCCATCAGGTCGCTGTGGAAGGGTGCGGAGACCGGCAGCATGATAGCGCGCTTGGCGCCCTTTTCAGTGGCAAGTGCGGCGGCTTTTTCAACCGCGGCCTTGGAGCCCGAAATCACCACCTGCCCGCCGCCATTGTCGTTGGCGATCTGGCAGACGCCTTCCCGGCGCGCTTCGGCGCAAACCGCATCGACTTCGCCATGCTCCAGACCAATGATCGCGGCCATGGCCCCGTGCCCGACGGGTACGGCGCTCTGCATCGCGTCGCCGCGGATGCGCAGCAGCCTTGCCGTATCGGAAAGCGAGAAGGTGCCGGCGGCACAGAGCGCGGAATATTCGCCAAGCGAGTGGCCGGCGACATAGGCGACCCTGTCGGCAAGCTTCAGGCCGCGCGCCTCCATCACCCGGATGGCGGCAACGGAAACGGCCATCAGCGCCGGCTGAGCATTGGCCGTCAGCGTCAGCGTTTCTTCCGGGCCGTTCCACATGATATCGGAGAGTCTCTGGCCGAGCGCCTCGTCGACCTCTTCGAAGACGGCGCGCGCTTCGGGATAGGCTTCCGCGAGGTCTTTCCCCATGCCGACGGACTGGCTGCCCTGTCCGGGGAACGTGAATGCGATGCTCATGGGTGGTTCCTTCCCTTATGTTTTGCCTCTCCATTCACATTTGAGCCCGGAGTGTCAAGGGCGAGGCGGCTTTCCGGGCCTTTTACGGCCCGTTCTCCCCTTGCGCTCCGTCAAATCCTGCTTAGAGTGCCGCCGACTTTTCAGGACGGGATTCCATTCCATGCAATATAAGAAACTTGGCCGGACGGAGCTTTCCGTGTCGGAAATCTGCCTCGGTACGATGACCTGGGGTACACAGAACTCCGAAGCCGAAGCCCATGAACAGATGGATTACGCCGTCGGCAAAGGCGTCAACTTCTTCGACACGGCCGAACTTTATCCGACGACACCCGTAAGTCCGGAAACCTATGGTCGCACCGAACAGATCATCGGTACCTGGCTCAAGAAGAGCGGCAAACGCAAGGATGTGATCCTCGCCTCTAAGATTGCCGGAAGCGGCCGCCCGCATATCAGGGGAGGACGCGAGATCGGCGCCGACACCATCCGTGAGGCCCTGGATGCCAGCCTCAAGCGCCTGCAGACCGACTATCTCGACCTTTACCAGATCCACTGGCCGAACCGCGGCACATTTCACTTCCGCAACTCCTGGACCTTCGATGCCTCTGCCCAGGATCGGGAAAAGGCCGCGGCGGAAATCTCCGAAATCCTCGAAACGCTTGGCGACCTGGTCAAGGAAGGCAAGATCCGCGCCATCGGCCTTTCGAACGAAAGCGCCTGGGGCACACTGAAATACCTCCGCCTCTCGGAGGAAAACGGCTTGCCGCGCGTCGCCTCGATCCAGAACGAGTACAACCTCCTTTACCGGCAGTTCGATCTCGATCTGGCCGAAGTCGCCCACCACGAGGATGTCGGCTTGCTGGCCTATTCGCCGCTCGCCGCAGGTCTTCTCACCGGCAAGTACCAGAACGGGGCGAGGCCGGCCGGCTCGCGGGCAACCATCAACAGCGACCTCGGCGGCCGCCTGACGCCCCATCAGGACCCGGCGGTAAAGGCCTATCTCGAGCTTGCCGAAAAGCACGACCTGGAACCAGCCCAGATGGCGCTCGCCTTCTGCCTGTCGCGACCGTTCATGGCCTCCGTCATCATCGGCGCCACGACGACGGAACAGCTCAAGACCGATATCGGTTCGACGGATGTGACGCTTTCCGAAGACGTGATGACGGCGATCGCCGCGATCCATCGGCAATATCCGATGACGCTCTAGCAAACACCACGGGCCGGAGGGCATCTACCTCCAATAGGCGACTTGCTCCGGCCCAGGAAAAGGCAGCTAATCGACCTCCTCCATGCTTGGAGCGATGCGCTGAAACCATGCAATCCGTCCTTCATCGAAGAGAGTTCATCCGGCGTCGGAAGCAACTTAAACTGACGCAAAAGGAACTTGCCTCGGAACTGGATCTGCCGCCGGACGAGCTGCGGAAGCTGGAAAGAGGCGATCAGCCGGTGCGCCGGCTTCATCTTCTCGCCCTCGACCAACTCAGGCTGCAGGCGGCCACTCGGGATTCGGGCCTCGTTACCGCAGCGATGCTGCTGAACGCCGAACAGCTCCTCGAGAGGATCGGCTACCGGATCATCCGAAGTCCATGACAGCGGGCAGGCATGGGGTTGGCCGGTTTTCGAACACTGCCCTTGCCTTCTTCCTAAAAATCCGTATAAGCGCGCTGTTCGAAACACCCGGTCTTCTGGCTGGTGGCTGAACGGAGGGCTGGTTTTCCGAAAGGAAAGCCGCAGGGACCAAAGGGTCCGAGCCTCCCGTGTCTCCGCTCTCGACCGTCTCGATCAAACAACTTTTCTTGCCGGGCCTTGCCCATCAAGAGCAGTCGTTGAGGCTTAGCCGCCGAGGTCCGGGTCCGTTCAACCGCAAGAAAAGGCAAAAGCTTACATGGCTCTTTACGAACACGTATTCCTTGCCCGGCAGGATATGTCCCCGCAGCAGGTTGATGCCCTCGTCGAACAGTACAAGGGCGTCCTCGAAGCTAACGGCGGCAAAGTCGGGCGCGTAGAAAACTGGGGCCTCAAGTCCCTCACCTACCGCATCAAGAAGAACCGCAAGGCTCATTACGCTCTGATGGACATCGACGCGCCGGCTGCTGCCGTGCACGAGATGGAGCGCCAGATGCGCATCAACGAAGACGTCCTCCGCTACATGACGATCGCCGTCGAGAAGCACGAGGAAGGTCCTTCCGCGATGATGCAGAAGCGCGACCGTGACGACCGTCCGCGCCGTGACGGCGACGACCGTGGCCCGCGCCGCGACTTCGGCGACCGTCCGCCGCGCCGCGATTTCGGTGACCGTCCGGACCGTGGTCCGCGTGAAGGCGGCTTCGAGCGCGCCCCGCGCCCGCCGCGTGAAGCGTAATTGGCTATAAGGATAAGAGAAAATGGCTGACGTATCCTCCTCTCCGGCTCGCCGTCCGTTCCATCGCCGCCGCAAGACCTGCCCGTTCTCGGGCGCCAATGCACCGCGGATCGACTACAAGGACGTACGCCTGCTGCAGCGCTACATTTCCGAGCGCGGCAAGATCGTTCCGTCCCGCATCACGGCCGTTTCCCAGAAGAAGCAGCGCGAACTCGCCCAGGCGATCAAGCGCGCCCGTTTCCTCGGCCTGCTGCCTTACGTGCTGGCGTAATCTGAACTTTTGGGCCCGCTGATCGAAAGTCAGCGGGTCCATTTCCCTTCCGCGATGGGCGCGGATCGGAAGCTTTCTCAATCCCATGTTGGGGATGAAGTGCCTGAGAAATCGAACCAGGCGTGATCCCCTAACTGCTTGACCGAGCAGGACAGCGAGACCGTGACGAACAAGATTCAAACCGTACTGCCGATCGGCATCATTGCCGGCATTGCCGCTACCCTGCTGGTGCTGGGCGCGAGTGCGCAGTCGTCTTTTGCATCCCTTCTGTATGCCGCTTCCGCGCTTCCCATTCTGATTGCCGGCCTCGGCTGGGGCAATCGAGCCGCCGTCGTCGGCATCGTGACGGCCGCCGTGCTCGGATCCGCTTTGGTTTCTCCGCTTTTTGCGCTCGCCATGGCGTTCTTCACGCTGATCCCCGCCGGCTGGCTTTCGCATCTCGCCAATCTGGCACGGCCGGCGTCGGAACTCGGCGGTCCGGACCATCTGATGGCCTGGTATCCTATTTCGGACATCCTCCTGCATCTGTGCGGCCTGGTGACGATCGCCGTCATCGCGCTCGGTGTCGCGATCGGCTACGGCCCGGAGCTGACCGATCAGATGGTCGAGGCGATGATCGAGGTGTTCAAGGCCCAGGAACCCGCCTTCACGCCGGATCCGTCCGGCATGGCGCAGACCAAGGCGATGATCGTTCTGATGCTGCCGCTGGTGCAGGGCGGTATCTGGGTCATGCTGCTGTTTGCGGCCTTCTATCTCGCCGTCCGCGTCGTTTCCCGTTCTGGCCGGGCACTTCGCCCGCGCGAGGACATGCCCTCGGCGCTGCGCATGAACCGGCATGCGATCTTCATCTTCCTCGCCGGAATCGTGCTGACCTTTCTGGGCGGCGTGCCGGCGATGGTCGGCGCCGTGATCTGCGGCACGTTCGGCGCCGGCTTCCTCATGGCGGGCTTTGCCTCCCTCCACTTCCGCAGCCAGGGCAAGGACTGGCGCGTGCCCGCGCTCATTCTTTGCTACCTCTCATCCATGCTTCTCCTGCCGGCGATCGGCATCCTCCTGCTCGGCCTGTCCGACACGCGGCGGACGATCGCACTCACGCCGGCGAAGTCTTCTGCCAATCCCAACGAAAACAAGAATTGACTGATCGAAAGGAACTAAACCATGCAAGTCATTCTGCTTGAACGCGTACCGAAGCTCGGCCAGATGGGCGAAGTCGTAAAGGTCCGTGACGGTTATGCCCGTAACTTCCTGCTGCCGCAGGGCAAGGCATTGCGCGCCAACGACGCCAACAAGAAGCGTTTCGAATCCGAACGCGCAACGCTTGAAGCCCGCAACCTGGAGCGCAAGGGCGAAGCCCAGAAGGTTGCCGAAGTGCTCGACGGCAAGTCCTTCATCATCGTCCGCTCGGCTGGCGAAACCGGCCAGCTCTACGGCTCGGTCGCCGCTCGTGACATCCTCGAGACGCTGGCTGCCGAAGGCTTCAACGTCGGCCGCAACCAGGTCGACCTCAACCATCCGATCAAGACCATCGGCCTGCACAAGGTGACCCTGCACCTGCACGCCGAAGTCGAGATTTCGATCGAAGTGAACGTTGCCCGTTCGCCGGAAGAAGCCGGTCGTCAGGCCAAGGGCGAAAGCCTCACCTCCGTTGACGCCATCTACGGCGTCGACGAAGACGCCCTGCGTCCGGAAGACTTCTTCGATCCGGAAGCCGATCGCGACAACGACGAAGAATAATCGTCGGTCGCCCAGATCAAAGGAAACGCCCGGTTTCTTGCCCGGGCGTTTTCGCTTTTCAGGCTTATGGCCTCGCCGCTGCCTCGATTTCGCGAATCAAGGGCTCCTGGTCCCCAGCCCAGAACCAATGATCGTCTCCTTCGACAAGGAGAAGCCGGGCATCCGGAATCCTCTCGGCCATATAGACCGCTGCCTCCATCCTCACGGCCCGATCTCCCTTGCGATGCATCACGGTCGTGGCAACCGGGATCTGAGGAAGAAGCGGACGGACGTCGACATCCCGCAAGGCCGACAATACGGTGCGCATGGAACCCGGGCTCGAGGCGGCCCGCAGCAGACTGGCCCACCATTGCTGCGTCAGGGCATCTCCCGCAAGGCTCGGCGCAAACGTCCGCAGATCCAGCGCCCCGCCCCACTCCTTCGTAATCCTGCGGAGCCACAGGTCGAACTGCCGACTGTCCAGAGCGAACGGATAGTCGGGGCTCCTGCATCCCTTCGCCATAGCCCCCCAGAGGATCAGGCACCGAACGCGGCCCGGGTAGCGGGCGGCGAAGAAAATGCTTCCGGGCCCTCCCTCGGAGGCCCCGACGACGATGGCTCTTCTGCTCTTCGCCGCATCCAGCACGGCCCCCATGTCTCGCGCAACGGCTTCGGGCGTCGGGCAAGCCTCCGCCCTGTCCGAGAGCCCCACACCCCGCCGGTCGAACAGGATGACACGCCCAAGCTTTGCAACCCGCTCGATCCACCGGCGGCAATGCTCATCCTCGAACGTCCGTTCCACATGCGAGACGAAGCCGGGAACAAGCAGGATGTCGACCGGCCCGTCCCCCACCGTCCTGTAGGCCACGTGCAGACCGTCCACCGCGACATATCTCACGACCGAGGCCGGCAGGAGAGGCTGTGAGGCCGGGGCGGTATGTGCATGCTGCAAGGCACGCGTTTCCTCGGACGGCGAGACGCCCAGGCTGCGTTGCAACAGATCGGCGCAAAACTGGTAGTGCCGCCGTGCCGACACGAGATCTCCGCCCTCGGCTGCGGCTCTTATCAGCTGGCGATGCGCTGCCTCGTTGAGCGGATCGCATTCCACCAGACGCTCAGCGAATTTGGCGGCATCCGCGAACCGCCGTTCCTCGAATGCCGATTGGATCAGCCTTTCCAGAGCGTGCACCAGACGTCCCCGCAGCGCTTCGCGTCGGAAGAATATCCATTCCTCTAGGTCCGACGCGTCATCGACGTGGAAACCCTGGAGAAAATCGGACGCATAGACGCGCTCCGCATCCGCGAAGCAATGACGCGCCAGCAGGCTCTCGAAAGTGGCGACGTCGCTATCCACGGCCACCCGTTCCGACAGACGCATGTTCGCGCGGTCGCTCTCGACAATGTCGGCCCCGGCTGCCTGGCGTATCTTGTAGATAAGCCGCCGCAGCCGAACCCGGGCCGTCTCGCCGTCGGCCTCCGGCCAGAGAAGAGCCGATACGGTTTCCCGCGGAACCGGCCCCTTCGCCGCCGCGAGGTAAATGATGAGAGCAAGCGCCCTGCGCTCCCCCAGCTGCAGCGCAGCGCCATCCACACCGACGTCAGGATAACCTAAAAGGCGAAGCCGCAGCCGGAACGGCAGGTCGGCCTTTGCCGCAACCTTCGTCATCGCACCCCTCCCCAAGGGACGGTGAAGGGACGCCAGGCAGCTAGGGTCCGATCCGTCCGACAATCATTATATGAAGAAAGGCCTATCCATGAATATCAATCACGCGAAGACGCGATCCACCACCCGTTTCGGTCTCGCCGGCCCTTCGACAATCGACGTTCCTGCTCCTGCGAGCCGAGCGTTGCCGCAGCGCCCATATCCAGGACACCGGTTCAGACCGTCCCCGAAAGCAATTCCGGCACCGCCCTGGATGCTTCTGCTTCCGTCCCGATCATCATGGAGTTCTTTCAACAGCGAGAAGCGCGAGGTGTCCCATGTGCAATCTGTGTGAAAGAGTTCTCTCATCCGTCGGACGCTCCGTCGTCACCATAGCATGCGGCGCGTCTCCTTTCAGGACCATGCGGGAACGCATGATACCGGCTGCCGCCGGCGACGTGCTGGAGATCGGTATCGGATCGGGCCACAACCTGGACCTTTACGACAGGGACAGGATCAGGACCCTGGTCGGAATCGATCCGGATACCAAGATGCTGGCGATGGCTGGTCGCAGAGCGTGCGACCTCGGCAGGAATGTCCGGCTGATGGAGGCGTCCGCCGAAGAGTTGCCGGTGGAAACGCAGTCGGTCGACACCGTCGTCGCAAGCTATGTTCTCTGCACGATCCCCGACACGGACAAGGCTCTTACGGAGATCCGGCGGGTATTGCGGCCGCGCGGACGGCTCATCTTCCTCGAACATGCCGCCGCGCAGGGAAAGATCCTTCCGCATGTCCAAAGGAGGATGAACGCCGGCTGGCGGCTTCTTGCCGGCGGCTGCAATCTCGTCCGCGATCCGCTTTCGAAAATCACCAACAGCGGCTTCGGGCTGGACTGCCTGACGGAAAGGAATTTCACAGGCAGCATGCGCTTCCTGGGGCGCCATATCGCCGGGATTGCCGTCTCCGACACCCAATGATGCCTTGTCGCGAATCTGCGGAAGGCCTATCTTGCAGGGACCGTGACAGAGCGAATGATCGTTTTGTCACGGTCAAATCATCTTGTTCGATTGGTAGCGCGTTATCCACAAGCTCGAGGCGGGACTGTGGAGATCGTCGGATTCTGGAGATTCTCTTCGGGTCCTCCGTTCATCCGCCGCAAACTGCTGTAGGATCGCGCGATTCCAAAAATGACCTGATTGGGTAACATGCAGGACGTAGCACGCAAGCTGACGGCGCTCAGCAATAAGGACGCGGAGCCCCACTACCGGGAAGCACCGAACAACATCGAGGCCGAACAGGCGCTGCTCGGCGCGATCCTGGTCAATAACGACGCCTATTACCGTGTCTCGGACTTCCTGAAGCCGGTCCACCTCCACGAGCCGCTCCACCGCAGGATCTTCGAAGTCGCCGGCGATATCATCCGGATGGGCAAGACCGCCAACCCGGTGACGATCAAGACCTTCCTGCCTGCGGACGACAAGGTGGGCGACCTGACAGTTGCCCAGTATCTCGCCCGTCTTGCCGCCGAAGCCGTCTCGATCATCAACGCCGAGGACTATGGCCGGGCGATCTACGATCTGGCGCTGCGACGCGCGCTGATCACCATCGGCGAGGACATGGTCAACATCGCCTATGACGCGCCGCTCGACATGCCGCCGCAGACGCAGATCGAGGATACCGAACGCCGCCTCTTCGAACTTGCCGAAACCGGCCGCTACGACGGCGGCTTCCAATCCTTCAACGATGCGGTGGCGCTCGCCATCGACATGGCCGGGCAGGCGTTCGAGCGCGACGGCCATCTCTCCGGCATCTCGACGGGCATCATGTCGCTCGACAGCAAGATGGGCGGCTTGCAGCGTTCCGACTTGATCGTGCTCGCGGGACGCCCCGGCATGGGCAAGACCTCGCTCGCCACCAACATCGCCTACAACATCGCCGCCTCCTACGAGCCCGAAGTGCAGCCGGACGGCTCCTTCAAGGCACGGAACGGCGGGGTCGTCGGCTTCTATTCGCTCGAAATGTCGGCCGAACAGCTCGCCACCCGTATCATTTCCGAGCAGACGGAAGTCTCCTCGTCGAAGATCCGTCGCGGCGACATCACCGAGGCGGATTTCGAAAAGCTCGTCGCCTGCTCCCAGATGATGCAGAAGGTGCCGCTCTTCATCGACCAGACCGGCGGTATCTCGATCGCTCAGCTTTCCGCCCGCGCCCGCCGCCTGAAGCGCCAGCGCGGCCTCGATTGCCTGGTGGTCGACTATATCCAGCTGATGACCGGTTCGGGCAAATCCGGCGAGAACCGCGTGCAGGAAATCACCCAGATCACCACCGGCCTGAAGGCGCTCGGCAAGGAACTCAACGTGCCGATCATCGCGCTGTCGCAGCTCTCGCGACAGGTGGAAAGCCGCGACGACAAACGCCCGCAGCTCTCCGACCTTCGCGAATCGGGCTCGATCGAACAGGACGCTGACGTCGTGCTCTTCGTGTTCCGCGAGGAATACTACGTGAAGAACATGGAGCCGCGCGATATTTCCGATCCGAAATACCCGGAGTGGGAAGCGCATATGGACAAGGTGAAGGGCACGGCGGACGTCATCATCGCCAAGCAGCGCCACGGGCCGACCGGTACCGTCAAACTCGCCTTCCAGTCGGAATATACGCGCTTCGCCGATCTGGCCGACCCGAGCTTCACGCAGTACGAAGAGCACTGACGGCGGCAGGTCTGCCTGTTTTTTGAGCAAGAGTAAGTCCGCAATCCTTTCGTAGGCTGCGGGCTTCCCTAGACTCCCCGCAATTCGGCTATTTGGCATGGGGATTGCTCCCCTGTTTTCTGACCAAACAGGGGAGCATTCATGCAACGTCGAACCTTCATTTCTCGCGCCTTGGCAGCTGCAGCCGTTTTCGCCGCCACTCTTGCCGGGCCGCTTCCGGCGCTGGCCGATGCGCTGGACAGCATCAAGTCCAGCGGCAAGCTGCGCGTCGCTGTACCGCAGGATTTCCCGCCTTTCGGCAGCGTCGGCGCCGACATGGCCGCCAAAGGCTATGACATCGATATGGCAACGCTGATCGCCGAAAAGCTCGGCGTGAAGGTTGAACTCGTGCCGGTGACCAGTGCAAACCGCATTCCTTACCTGCAGACCAACAAGGTGGATCTGGTGATCTCGAGCCTCGGCAAAAATCCCGAGCGCGAAAAGGTCGTCGATTTCTCCGCCGCCTATGCTCCCTTCTACAACGGCGTCTTCGCTCCGGCAGGGCTGGACATCAAGTCGACCGACGATCTCGCCGGCAGGACCGTCGGCGTGACGCGCGGAGCGATCGAAGATCTCGAACTGACGAAAGTCGCACCGCCGAGCGCCACCATCAAACGCTACGAAGACAACAACGGCACGATTTCCGCCTTCCTGTCCGGCCAGGTCGAAGCCGTCGCCACTGGCAACGTGGTCGCCGCCGCGATCCTCGAGCGGAATCCGCCGAAGCGTCCGGAGCCGAAATTCCTCATCAAGAACTCCCCCTGCTATATCGGCCTCGGCAAGAACGAACCCGCTTTGCTCGAAATGGTCAACGGCATCATCGCCGCCGCCAAGACCGACGGCTCGCTGAACAAGATCGCCGAAAAGTGGCTCGGGACTTCGCTGCCCGCGGATCTCTGATCGTTTCCTCGGACTGCCGCCGCCTGTTGGCACGGGCGGCGGACTTCTACAGACACGGGCGGGCGCAATGCACTATATCTTCGATTTCAGCTGGGTCTGGGACTATGGTCCCGTCATCCTGAAGGGTCTTTTCGTCACTGTCGAACTGACTTTGGTCGGCGCGGTGGCCGGGGTGCTTCTCGGGATTTTATGCGCCTGGATCAGGACGCTCGGGCCGGAGATGCTCCGCCCGCCGGTGGCGGCCTATGTGGAACTGATCCGCAACACACCCTTCATGATCCAGCTCTTCTTCATCTTTTTCGGCCTGCCCTCCGTCGGAGTCCAGCTTTCGGAACTGCAGGCGGCAAATCTCGCGATGATCATCAATCTCGGCGCCTATAGCTGCGAAATCATCAGGGCCGGTATCGAGGCCACGCCAAAGGGCCAGTTCGAGGCCGGCGCGGCGCTGGCGCTGAGACCCCTGCAGACCTTCCGCCTAGTGATACTGGTGCCTGCCCTGCAGCGCATCTGGCCGGCGCTCTCCTCGCAGATCGTCATCGTCATGCTGGGATCGGCCGTCGTTTCGCAAATCGCCGCCGAGGACGTGACCTTCGCGGCCAATTTCATTCAGTCGCGCACATTCAGGGCCTTCGAGGCCTACATGCTTTCCACCGCCATCTACCTGCTGTTTGCGATTGCGCTGCGTCAATTGCTCAACCAGATGGGCCGCTGGATCTTTCCGAAGGTGGCTGCCCGATGAGCGATTTCACGACCTGGGACATCCTGCGCAACCTGTTGCTCGCGACCCGCTGGACATTGGTGCTTTCCCTCACATCCTTCATCGGCGGCGGCATTGTGGGGCTGGCGATCCTGTTCCTGCGAATCGGCAAGTCGCCCCTCGGCCGGCATTTCGCGCGCTGTTATGTGGAACTCTTCCAAGGCACGCCGCTTCTGATGCAATTGTTTCTGGCCTTCTTCGGGCTCGGATTGTTCGGCATTGACGTACCGGCCTGGCTCGCGGCGGGTGTGGCGCTGATCTGCTGGACTGCCGCATTCCTCGTCGAGATCTGGCGGGGCTGCGTCGAATCCATCCCGAAGGGACAATGGGAGGCGGGGCAGAGCCTTGCCCTCAACCATGTTCAGCAGATGCGGTTGATCATTTTGCCTCAAGCGCTTCGGATCGCCATACCGCCGACGGCCGGTTTTTCCGTCCAGGTCATCAAGGGGACCGCGCTCACCTCCATCATCGGTTTTGTCGAACTGTCGAAAGCCGGCACGATCGTCACGAACGCCACCTTCCAGCCGTTCGTCGTCTACGGTTTCGTGGCCCTCATCTACTTCGCGGTATGCTTTCCGTTGTCGAAATTCAGCAAACATCTGGAACGTCGCGCTGCCGCGGCCTATGCGACCCGCTGACCGCAGCAGCCGCGCACCCGTCCCCGACCTTTGCCGGCCCAACCATGCGCCGACTTCCCAAGTGGTCGCGAAAAGACCTCATTCGACGTTTCCACCTTGACGAGACCGGATAGTTCAGGCTTGAGCCAGAGTAGGACGCCGCCGCATGGAAGACCGACTGATGACCGATCCCGATGATCTCCTCGCCGAACTCGACGACTTCGAGATCGCGCCCCTGCGGCTGACGGTCGATCTCGGCGCGCTTGCCGACAACTGGCGGGAGATGGCACGCCGTTCCGGTTCCGCCCGCACCGCCGCGGTCGTCAAGGCGGATGCTTATGGCCTCGGCCTCGAGGATTGCGGAGTGGCGCTCTACGAAGCCGGCGCGCGCGACTTCTTCGTGGCTGTCGTGCAGGAGGGCGTGACACTGCGCACCTATGCCCCCGATGCCCGAATCTACGTGCTTTCCGGCATCTGGCCCGGCCAGGAGCAGATGTTCTTCGAAAGCGGACTGGTTCCGGTGCTCGCATCCGAAGAGCAGCTCGCCTTCTGGATGTCGGTGACCGCCGAGCATGGGGACCACCCTTGCGCGCTGCAGGTCGACACCGGCTTCAACCGGCTCGGCATCCCGCTCGAGGACGCGATCGCCTTTGCCGACGACGTTTCGCGGCCGGCGAGCTTTTCGCCGGTGCTGGTGCTGTCGCATCTCCATAGCGGCGATACGCCCTTCTCACCGCTCAACCGGACGCAACTCGAATCTTTCCGCAGGGTTGCGGAGGCTTTCGAAGGTATCGACGCAAGTCTTTCAGCCTCTGCTGGAATCTTCCTCGGCCCCGACTACCATTTCGATCTCACCCGTCCCGGCATTGCGCTCTACGGCGGCGAAGCGGTCAACGGCTCGCCGAACCCGATGCAGCCGGTCGCCAAGGCGGAGGCGCGCATCATCCAGATCCGCGACGCCAAAAAAGGCGAGACGGTCAGCTATGGCGGCACCTACGAGCTTTTGCGCGACAGCCGGCTCGCCACCGTTACCGCGGGTTATGCGGACGGATACCTGCGTTCGCTTTCCGGTTCAGGCGTGCCGCTGCGCCAGGCGGAGAAGGACGGCGCCTTCGGTTTCTTCGCAGGCCGCAAGGTGCCGGTCGTCGGCCGCATCACCATGGACCTGACGATCTTCGACGTGACGGACATCCCGGCGGCCGATATCCGCACCGGCGACTATGTCGAACTCTTCGGCCCGAACATGCCGCTAGACGACGTCGCCCGCGCCGCCGGCACGATCGGCTACGAACTACTCACCAGCCTCGGCCTGCGCTACGAGCGGCGTTATATCTATCCCGAATAGCCGCTAATCTTCTTGCCAGCGCAGATATTTCCGGACTAAAAGGATCTGTTCCGCTTTTGTTCCCTGCGGATTCATGAGTATCAAAAGCGGCAACTGAACCATGGCAAAACCAAAAACTCAATTCGTATGCCAGAACTGCGGCACGGTGCACAACCGCTGGGCTGGCAAATGCGACGGCTGCGGCGAGTGGAACACCATCGTCGAGGAAGACCCGATGGGCGGCATCGGCGGCGGTCCCGGCAAGGTGCCGAAGAAGGGCCGCGCGGTCTCGCTGACCACGCTTTCCGGGGAGACCGAGGAAGCACCGCGCATCCATACCGGCATATCCGAACTCGACCGGGCGACCGGCGGCGGTTTCGTGCGTGGCTCGGCCGTCCTCATCGGCGGTGACCCCGGCATTGGTAAATCAACGCTGCTGATGCAGGCCGCCGCCGCACTCTCCCGTCGCGGCCACCGGATCATCTACGTATCGGGCGAAGAGGCCGTGGCGCAGGTGCGGCTGCGCGCCCAGCGGTTGGGCGCGGCCGACAGCGACGTGCTGCTCGCCGCAGAGACCAATGTCGAAGACATTCTTGCGACCATCGCCGAAGGCAAGCGGCCGGACCTCGTGATCATCGATTCGATCCAGACGCTCTGGAGCGATACGGCGGATTCGGCGCCCGGCACCGTCACGCAGGTGCGTACCGGCGTCCAGGCGATGATCCGGTTTGCCAAGCAGACGGGCGCTGCGATGGTGCTCGTTGGCCATGTCACCAAGGAAGGCCAGATCGCCGGGCCGCGGGTCGTCGAGCACATGGTCGACGCCGTCCTTTATTTCGAGGGCGATCGCGGCCACCACTACCGCATCCTGCGCACGGTCAAGAACCGGTTCGGCCCGACCGACGAGATCGGCGTCTTCGAAATGTCCGACAAGGGACTGCGGGAAGTGTCGAACCCTTCCGAACTCTTCCTCGGCGAGCGCAATGCCAAGGCGCCGGGCGCCGCCGTATTTGCAGGCATGGAGGGGACGCGCCCCGTGCTGGTCGAGGTCCAGGCCCTCGTCGCGCAGACGTCGCTCGGAACGCCGAGGCGGGCCGTGGTCGGCTGGGATTCGTCGCGGCTGTCGATGATCCTGGCGGTTCTGGAAGCCCATTGCGGCGTCAGGCTCGGGCAGCACGACGTGTATCTGAACGTGGCGGGCGGCTATCGCATCTCCGAACCGGCCGCAGACCTTGCGGTCGCTTCGGCGCTCGTCTCGTCGCTTGCCGGACTTGCCCTGCCTGCCGATTGCGTCTATTTCGGCGAAATCAGCCTCTCGGGCGCCGTACGGCCGGTTTCCCAGACCGCGCAACGGCTCAAGGAGGCGGAAAAACTCGGTTTTGCGGGTGCGATGCTGCCGGCCACCTCCGCCGAAGTGCCGAAGGGCGCGAACGGACGGTGGGTCACCATCGAAGACCTGCCGGACCTGGTGTCGCGGATTGCGGGTTCCTCGTCGAAGTTGCGCCAAACGCCGGAAGATGATTGATCTTCCGTTAACAGGTCCGCTGTTGTATGACGGCTGCGAGACAGCGGGGGCTGTCGCGAATTCGGCAAGTCTGGAGTAGTTCTTATATGCCCATCACAATTTTCGACGGTATCGTCATCGGCGTGACGCTGTTTTCTGCCGTGCTCGCCATGGTTCGCGGTTTTTCGCGGGAAGTGCTGTCGATCGCAAGCTGGGTAGGCTCCGTTGCCGCCGCCTATTACCTCTATCCGCTGCTTCTGCCCTACGCCAAGAACTACACGACCGATGACCGCATCGCGATCGCCGCCTCCGCCGGCATCATCTTCCTGCTTGCGCTGATCATCATCTCCTTCATCACCACGCGCATTGCAGACTTCATCATCGACAGCCGCATTGGCGCGCTCGACCGAACCCTCGGCTTCCTGTTCGGCGCGGCCCGGGGCATCCTCCTCCTGGTTGTCGCCGTCGCCTTCTGGAACTGGCTCGTCGACGTGCGCTCACAGCCGGTATGGGTCACCCAGGCGAAATCGAAGCCTTTCCTCGACACGCTCGTCGCACGCCTCGAGGCTGTGCTGCCCGACGATATCGAGCCGCAGATCCGCGCCCGCATCCTCGGCCGCGACGCAGCGCCTGCCGAAGGTGCGCCCGCCCAGGAGCAGCCGCCGGCGGAAGATGCGCCGGCGACAAATAATTGACGTTATCTTGCGCTTGATGCAGCGCGAAACGTCACCATTTGTGGTATCATTCGCAGTAAAGTGAAAAACGGGCGGGGCTCGGGGAGTTTTCCCCGGCCCGCCTTTCCGTTTTCCGAAGGGACAAGTTGTCCGAAAGGGATAAGGGCCAAGATGAGAGAGCCGGTTTCTGAGACGTTCGCCGACAACAACGTCAACGAGTGGGATGGCGATACGCTTCGCGAGGAATGCGGCGTCTTCGGGATTCTTGGTCACCCGGATGCGGCGACGCTGACGGCACTCGGCCTGCACGCCCTGCAGCATCGCGGCCAGGAGGCCGCCGGCATCGTCTCCTTCGACGGTCTGCGCTTCCACTCCGAACGCCGGATGGGCCTTGTCGGCGACCACTATACGGATCCCGCCACGCTTGCCCGCCTTCCCGGCAATATCGCCATGGGCCATGTCCGTTATTCGACCACCGGCGAAGTGGCGCTGCGCAACGTGCAGCCGCTGTTTGCCGAACTGGAAGTCGGCGGCATCGCGATTGCCCATAACGGCAACTTCACCAACGGCCTGACGCTTCGCCGCCAGCTCATCGCCGGCGGCGCCATCTGTCAGTCCACCTCCGATACGGAAGTGGTTCTGCATCTCATCGCCCGCTCCCGCTACGCCTCGACGGCTGACCGCTTCATCGATGCGATCCGGCAGATGGAAGGCGGTTATTCCATGGTGGCGATCACCCGCACCAAGCTGATCGCCGCCCGCGATCCCACCGGCATCCGCCCGCTGGTGATGGGCGAACTCGACGGAAAGCCGATCTTCTGCTCCGAGACCTGTGCGCTCGACATCATCGGCGCGAAGTTCGTCCGCGACGTGGAGAACGGCGAAGTCATCATCTGCGAGATCCAGTCGGACGGCTCGGTCACCATCGACGCCCGCAAGGCCGGCAACGGTCAGTCCGAGCGGCTCTGCCTGTTCGAGTATGTCTATTTCGCCCGGCCGGATTCGGTCGTCGGCGGCCGCAGCGTCTATGTCGCGCGCAAGAACATGGGCATCAACCTCGCAAAGGAAGCCGCGGTCGACGCCGATGTGGTCGTGCCGGTTCCGGATGGCGGCACGCCGGCCGCTCTCGGCTTCGCGCAGGAAAGCGGCATACCGTTTGAATACGGCATCATCCGCAACCACTATGTCGGCCGTACCTTCATCGAGCCGACGCAGCAGATCCGCGCCTTTGGCGTCAAGCTCAAGCATTCGGCGAACCGTGCGATGATCGAGGGCAAGCGCGTCATCCTCGTCGACGATTCGATCGTGCGCGGCACCACTTCGCTGAAAATCGTCCAGATGATCCGCGATGCGGGCGCCAAGGAAGTGCATTTCCGCGTCGCGAGTCCGATGATCTTCTATCCGGACTTCTATGGCATCGACACGCCGGACCGGGAAAAGCTGCTCGCCAACCAGTACGACAGCCTGGACGCGATGTGCCGGTATATCGGCGCGGATTCGCTGCAGTTCCTGTCGATCAACGGCCTCTACCGCGCCGTCGGCAGCGAGGACCGGAACAACGCCCGCCCGCAATTTACCGACCACTATTTCACCGGCGACTATCCGACCCGCCTCCTCGACAAGGACGGCGAAACGATGGGACGCAAGGTTTCGGTGCTCGCCAGCAACGGCTGAGACAAACGGACCCGTTTGCATTTCGCACTGAACGCTCTAGAAGGCTGCGGCAACGCAGCCTTCTTTTTTGTGCCGCGACAGGGTGAGGTGACGAGATGGACATTGACTTGAAGAACAGGATCGCGCTGGTCACCGGCGCCTCGCGCGGCATCGGCTATTTCACCGCGCTCGCGCTCGCCAAGGCCGGTGCGCATGTGATCGCCACCGCCCGCACCGTGGGCGGCCTCGAAGAGCTCGACGACGCGATCAAGGTGGTCGGCGGCACTGCCACCCTGGTCCCCTTCGACCTCACCGACATGGCCGCGGTCGACAGGCTCGGCGCCTCGATCTTCGAGCGCTGGGGCAAGCTCGACATTCTCGTCGCCAATGCCGGTATCCTCGGCGTTATCTCGCCGCTCGGGCATATCGAGGCGAAGGTGTTCGAGAAGGTGATGCTGACCAATGTCACCGCCACCTGGCGGCTGATCCGTTCGGTCGAACCGCTGCTGACGAAATCGGATGCAGGCCGCGCCCTCATCCTGTCGTCGGGCGTCGCCAGCAATCCCCGCCCCTTCTGGGGCGCCTATGCGATCTCCAAGGCGGCCGTCGAAACCATGGGCCGTATCTGGGCTGCCGAAACCGAGCACACGTCGCTCAGGGTCAATCTCGTCAACCCCGGCGCGACCCGCACTGCCATGCGCGCCCAGGCCATGCCCGGTGAAGACCCCGAAACGCTGCCGCACCCTTCAGAAGTCGCAGAAAAGATGCTTTTCCTCGCCTCCCCCGAGATGACGGAAAGCGGACGTCTCTTCGTGGTGCGGGAGAACAGGTTCGTGGATTTCAAAGCGCCGGAGTAAAGTAGAATCCGGCGGCGTTACGCCGTCATGTCAAAACAGGACATCCGGTTCCGATGACTGAGTCCGATATTCGACTCGTTCTGCAGGCGACGCTGCAGGCGCTCGTTGGCCTGCAGCTGAGTATTGCGCGCGATGCAGCATCCATGAAGGTCTTTCACTTTGGAGACATTCGCCCGCATATTTCAGGAAAGGGAACGGTTGGAGCATATGCGCTGCACGTCCAATGCCCATGGCGAATTGTATCCGATGATGGGGTGGTAACCGGCGCGTCCGACCGTTTTGTCCCTCCTTGCGAGGACGCAGAAGTCGATGATGAGGACGCAAGGTTGGGAAACCTTCAACTGGTCCGGATTGCAGCTCTGCTAAAAGGGTACGACACTTCCACGAAATCTCATGTAAACTCGACCGATGAGCTCGTTGTCACGTCCGTAACCTCGGACAAATACGGCGGGGCTGAACTCCTTCTCTCGGGTGGTTACCGCCTCCAGATTTTCCCGGATAGCTCGCACGAGGAGGACTGGCGCTTCATCGACGTGAAAGGACGTCACGTCGTCATCGAGAAGGGCCGAGCTTCGACCATGGAGTAGTATCTGCTATTCCACGTATACTGAACCCCGAATTTCCGCTATACTACAAGTCCTGCGTGAGGGATGCAGGAATTACTTGTCGGGGGACAATCTCATGAGAAACATCGCGTTCTACTTCTTCGTCGCGGCTGTGCTGTGCGTCACGGCCGGCATGTTCTGGGGCATTCACATGGCGATCTCGGGTGATCACATGATGGCGCCGGCACATGCCCATCTTAATCTTGTCGGCTGGACGACGATGGGCCTCTTCGGGCTCTATTACACCGTCACGCCGCAGGCAGCAGATACCTTACTGGCAAAGGTCCATCTCGGTTTTGCGCTTCTGGGCGTCCTCTGTATCGTGCCGGGCATCGCGACGGCGGTGTCCTCCGGCGGCGAGGCGCTTGCCGCGATCGGTTCGATCCTCACCGTCATCTCCATGCTGATCTTCCTGGTGACGGTCGCGCGGAACGGCATCGGCCGCAGGGCCGCCTGACGGCAATCGTCCTGGCGTGGGCAAAGGACTTGACCAAAGTTCCTGCCCGCGCCATAACCTCTTCCATGAAAACGGCGATTTCCATTTGCGGGATCATTATTCGCTAGCGCGATCGCTGGCCCGGCCGTTTTCGTCTCTCGAAAAGCCTTGAAGACAAACGACCCGGTCCAGCCGGCCGCTTGCTTTGGGAGAATTTCGATGAGCGTCACGCTCAAACTCTACAACACCCTGACCCGCGAGAAGGCTGTATTCCAGCCGATCGACCCTGAGAACGTGCGCATGTATGTCTGCGGCCCGACGGTCTATGACTACGCCCATATCGGCAACGCGCGACCGGCGATCGTCTTCGACGTGCTCTTCCGCCTGCTGCGCCAGGTCTATGGCGAGCCGCATGTTTCCTATGCCCGCAACATCACCGACGTGGACGACAAGATCAACGCGCGGGCACTGCGTGATCATCCCGGCTTGCCGCTCAACGAGGCGATTCGCTTGGTGACGGAAAAGACCGAGACGCAATACCACGAGGATGTGGCCGCGCTCGGGTGCCTGGAGCCAACCGCCGAACCTCGTGCCACCGACAATATCGAGCAGATGATCGAGATCATCGAGAAGCTGATTGCCCGCGGCCACGCTTATGTCGCGGCTGGCGAGGTTCTGTTCGACACCAAATCGATGGGCGATTACGGAAAGCTCTCGAAACGCCCGCTCGACGAACAGCAGGCCGGCGCCCGCGTCGCCGTCGACGCGCACAAGAAGAACTCCGGCGATTTCGTGCTCTGGAAGCTCTCCTCCCACAACGAACCCGGCTGGGAAAGCCCCTGGGGCCGCGGCCGCCCGGGCTGGCACATCGAGTGCTCGGCGATGAGCCGGCGCTATCTCGGCGAGGTCTTCGATATTCATGGCGGCGGGCTGGACCTCATCTTCCCGCACCACGAAAACGAGATCGCCCAATCGCGCTGCGCCCACGGCACCGACGTGATGGCGAATGTCTGGATGCATAACGGCTTCGTGCAGGTCGAAGGCCGCAAGATGTCGAAGTCCGAAGGCAACTTCATCACCATCTACGACCTGCTTCACACGGAAAAATTCGGCGGCCGTCAATGGCCGGGCGACGTGCTGCGACTTGCCATGCTGATGACTCATTACCGCGAGCCGATCGATTTTTCCGTGAAGCGTCTCGAAGAGGCAGAGCGGCTGCTCGCCCGCTGGCCGGCGGCCGATCCGGGCGACGCCGCGCCCTGCGATACGGTGCTGGAGGCGCTCTCCGACGATCTCAACACGGTGGCCGCCATTCAGGCGCTGCATGCGCTTGCCCATGAGGCGCATGCCGACAAGACCCTTCTGCCGATGTTTGCGGCGAGCGCCAACCTGCTTGGCGTGCTCCCGCAGAAGACGGAAGTGGACGAGGCTCTTGCTTCGGCCGTCGATGCGCTGGTCGCCATGCGGCTCGAGCTTTTGAAGGCGAAGAACTTTGCCGAAGCCGACAAGATCCGCAACGAACTGTCGGAGAAGGGCATTCAGCTCAAGGACGGCAAGGACGCCTCAACCGGCGAGCGGGTGACGACCTGGGAGCTGAAGCGCTAGGATGGCAAGGCCTGTTACAGGGAGGAAAAGGCAATGATCGACCACATGGGCATCAAGGTTGCGGATTTCGACCGCGCCAAGGCCTTCTACGACTCAGCCTTCGCGCCGCTCGGTGCCTCGTTGCTGTATATGGTGCCAGCGGAATATACCGGCGGCGTGAAGGTCGGCGGCTATGGACGCGAGCGGGCAGTCTACTGGCTGCATGAGGGCAGCCCGCCGGCCGATTACCACCAGCATATCGCCTTTACCGCCAACAGCCGCGCCGAGGTCGACGCGTTCTACAAGGCCGCAATCGCCGCCGGCGGACGCGACAATGGTCCGCCCGGCCCGAGGCCGCATTACCACCCGAACTACTACGCCGCCTTCGTCTTCGACCTCGACGGCAACAATATCGAAGCGGTGTGCCATGCGCCGGAGGGTGCATGATGACGCGGCGTTTGTCTTGCTGGCTTATTTGGCATATGCTTTCGGCATAGGCCAAGGAGCATGATATGAGTGCAGAACGCCATGTGAGATTTTTCCGCAACGGCCGAAACCAAGCGGTTCGCATTCCGGTGGAATTCGAGATGCCCGGCGAGGAAGCGGTCATGCGAAAGGACGGTGACCGGCTTGTGATAGAGCCCGTCAAGAAAACCGACCTATTGGAATGGTTGGCAACTATAGAACCTTGGGACGGAGATTTTCCTGAACTCGATATAGACGAACTTCCCCCCCGGGATATCGATCTATGAACAGCCATTTGTTCATGCTGGATACAAATATTGTTTCCGATCTCGTTAGAAATCCGCGTGGACGAGTGCAGCAGAAATTAAGACATCATGGCATCGATGCCGTATGCCTAAGTGCAATCGCTGTTTCGGAAATCAGATTTGGCCTCATCAAAAAAGGTTCAGGAGATTTCACGAACCGCGTCGAAAACGCCCTGAGCCGCATTTCGATCCTGAACTATGGCGAAGAAAGCAGCATCGCCTACGCTTCGATTCGCCACGATCTTCAAAGCCGCGGGGCGATGATCGGCTCGACCGATCTCTTTATCGCCGCTCACGCCAAATCGCTTGACCTCACGCTCGTCACCAACAACGTGCGCGAGTTTTCGCGTATCGAAGGACTGAAAGTCGAAAACTGGCTTGAGGAGGAGACTGGGAGATGACTATCGTTCACACCGGCGGGTGCCAGTGCGGCGCGGTGCGCTATCGTGCGACGGGCGAGATCGGTTTCCCGCATCTTTGCCATTGCCGCATGTGCCAGAAGGCGGCGGGGAACTATTTCATGCCGCTCGGCGGGGTGAAGTGGGCGAATTTCTCCTTCAGCCGCGGCGAGCCCGCCTGGTTTCAGTCCTCCGAAACCGTGCGGCGCGGCTTTTGCGAAAAATGCGGCACGCCGCTCTTCTACGACGGCAGCAGCGACCATATCAGCATTACGCTGGGTTCGCTCGACGACCCGCAAGGGCTCAAGCCCCGGCTTCAGACCAACCTTGCCCGCAAGATGCCCTGGTTCGGGGAACTCGACGGCCTGCAGCATGATACGGCCATGGACATGACGCCGGACGAGGAGACCAGGATTGCGGCGAGCAACCACCAGCACCCGGATCACGATACGGATGTCTGGCCACCGGAGAACAGGCCATGAGCGATGTGACACGAACCGGCGGCTGCCAGTGCGGCGCCATTCGCTTCAGGCTCCAGGGCGAGCCTTTCGATTCCTCGATCTGCCATTGCCGCATGTGCCAGAAGGCCTTCGGCGCCTATTATGCGCCGCTGGTGGCGATCGGCGAGGCGGAACTTGCCTGGACGCGCGGCGAACTCAAATATTTCCAATCGTCCAACCATGTGCGGCGCGGCTTTTGCGGGAACTGCGGCACGCCGATGACCTATGAGGCGGCCGACGGCATCGGCATTTCGGCCGGCAGTTTCGACGATCCCGCCTCGCTGCCGCCGGTCGTCCAGTTCGGCGTCGAGGGCAAGCTTCCCTTCGTCGATCGTCTGAGTGAACTGCCGCAGCGCCATACCCTTGATGATATCGACTCGGCTCCCTTCCTCAGCGACATTGTTTCCTACCAGCATCCTGACCACGATACCGAAACCTGGCCTATCGAAGGGCCTGCGGAGAACAAGCAATGACAGAGACTTTGAGAACAGGCGGCTGCCAGTGCGGTGCCGTGCGCTTCCGCATCCATGGCGAACTCGGCCGCGCCTCCATCTGCCATTGCCGCATGTGCCAGAAGGCCTTCGGCGGCTTTTTCGGACCGCTCATCAGTGCGCCGAAGGACGGGGTCGAATGGACTCGTGGCGAGCCCAAATATTTCCAGTCATCGGTCAATATCGATCGCGGCTTCTGCGAAAACTGCGGCACGCCCCTCACCTACCGCTATCCCGGCGGCCTGGAGCTTTCGATCGGCTCCTTCGATAACCGCGACGATCTCGCGCCGAAGATCCAGGTCAACTATTCCTCGCACATCCCCTGGGTGACGACGATCTTCGAGCAACCGGTCCGCGACGTCATCGAAGAGGCCAAGCAGGAGCAGATCATTTCGTTCCAGCACCCCGACCACGACACGGCCGCATGGCCGTCCAAAGGGTTCTGACATGGCCGGCGGTACAGGCCTGAAGATGCCGAGATGGCTTCCTTCGGATTGATCGCCAGTGGCGCAGGGATGGTGCTGATTGTAGTGGGAATCGGTGCCTACGCCTTGCTCGGCTGGTTGCTCTTGCCGTTTGCGAACCGCCCGAGGCGCAATGAACGATGAAGGACTTTTCATGACGGACATTTTTCGCACGCTCTATCCGGAGATCGAGCCCTATGAGATAGGCCAGCTGAATGTCGGCGACGGCCATGTGATCTATTGGGAGCGGGTGGGCACCAGGGGCGCCAAGCCGGCCGTCTTCCTGCATGGGGGGCCGGGCGGCGGCTGCAATCCGAACCAGCGGCGGCTCTTCGACCCTGATCTCTACGACGTGCTGCTGTTCGACCAGCGCGGCTGCGGCCGCTCCACCCCGCATGCGAGCCTTGAAGCCAACACCACCTGGCACCTCGTCGCCGATATCGAGCGGCTGCGCGAAATGGTGGGTGTCGAGAAATGGCAGGTCTTCGGCGGCTCCTGGGGATCGACGCTGGCGCTCGCCTATGCCGAAACCCATCCGGAGCGCGTCAGCGAACTTCTGGTCCGTGGCATTTATACGCTGACGAGGCCGGAGCTCGACTGGTACTACCAGTTCGGCGTCTCGGAAATGTTTCCGGACAAATGGGAGGCCTTCGTTGCTCCCATCCCGGAAAACGAGCGCCACGAAATGATGGCCGCCTATCACCGCCGCCTCACCGGCACCGACAAGGCCGAGCAGATCCGCTGCGCAAAAGCCTGGAGCGTCTGGGAGGGTTCCACCATTACGCTTCTGCCCGACCCGCAGCTGACGACCAGCCACGACGACGACCATTTTGCGCTGGCGTTTTCCCGCATCGAAAACCACTTCTTCATGAATGCGGGCTGGCTGGAAGACGGACAGCTTCTGCGCGATGCGGTCAAGCTCAAGGGCATTCCAGGCGTCATCGTGCACGGGCGCTACGACATGCCCTGCCCGCTGAAATATGCCTGGCAGCTCTCCAAGGTGTGGACGGACGCGGATTTCCACATCATCGAAGGCGCCGGCCATTCGGTTTCCGAGCCCGGCATCACCGACCGGCTGATCCGGGCGACGGACCGGTTTGCCGGGAAGAGTTGAGTATGGAGTTCGTGGTTACCGTCAACTGCCCCACAATGCTCCAGGAGGAGCACCCATGACACGCGAACGCATCTATCTCTTCGACACCACGCTGCGCGACGGCCAGCAGACGCCGGGCGTCGATTTTTCCGTCGAGGACAAGATCGCCATCTCGAACCTGCTCGACGAATTCGGCGTGGATTACGTGGAGGGCGGTTATCCGGGCGCCAATCCGACCGACACCGCCTTCTTTACGCAGAAGCGGACGGTCAAATCGAAATTCGTCGCCTTCGGCATGACGAAGCGCGCCGGCATGTCCGCCTCCAACGATCCCGGTCTTGCCGTGCTGTTGCAGGCGAAGAGCGACGCAATCTGTTTCGTGGCAAAGAGCTGGGACTACCACGTGCGGGTGGCGCTCGGCTGTTCCAACGAAGAAAATCTGGAATCGATCCGCGACAGCGTCGAAGCCGCCCGGCATGCGGGAAAAGAGGCGCTGGTCGATTGCGAGCATTTCTTCGACGGCTACAAAGCCAATCCGGACTATGCGGTTGCCTGTGCCAGAACCGCCTATGACGCCGGCGCCCGCTGGGTGGTGCTCTGCGACACCAATGGCGGCACACAGCCGAACGAGGTGCGGGAGATCGTAGCGGCGGTGATCGCGGCCGGTATTCCGGGCTCCTCGCTCGGCATCCATGCCCATGACGACACCGGACAGGCGGCGGCCAATTCGCTGGCCGCGATCGAAGCGGGCTGTCGGCAGATCCAGGGGACGCTGAACGGCATCGGCGAACGCTGCGGCAATGCCAATCTCGTCACCCTGATAGGCACGCTGTCGTTGAAGGAAGGCTATTCCAGCCGCTTCGAGACGGCGATCGATGCCGAACGCCTCACCGGCCTCACCAACCTCTCGCACGCCTTCGACGAGCTGCTCAACCGCTCGCCGTACCATCAGGCGCCCTATGTGGGAGCCTCGGCTTTCGCCACCAAGGCCGGCATCCACGCTTCCGCGCTGCTCAAGGACCCGCGCACCTACGAGCACGTGACGCCGGAAAGCGTGGGCAATTTCCGCAAGGTCATGGTGTCGGACCAGGGCGGCAAATCAAATTTCATCAACGCCCTGAAGCGGCGCGGCATCGAGGTCGGCAAGGACGATCCGAAGCTCGACCAGCTGATCTCCATCGTCAAGGAACGCGAGGCATCCGGCTATGCCTACGAAGGGGCGGATGCGAGCTTCGAGCTGCTCGCCCGCCGCACGCTGGGCACCATCCCCGAATTCTTCTCGGTCGAAGGCTTCCGGGTGATGGTCGAGCGCCGGTTCGACAGCCACGGCCGCATCAAGATCGTCTCGGAAGCGGTGGTAAAGATCGTCGTCGACGGCGAGACGCATATGTCGGTCGCCGAGGGTGACGGTCCGGTCAACGCGCTCGACAGGGCGCTGCGCAAGGATTTCGGCAAGTACCAGCACGAGATCGACGACCTCGTGCTCGCCGATTTCAAGGTGCGTATCCTCAACGGCGGCACCGAGGCGATCACCCGCGTGCTCATCGAATCCAGCGATTCCAGCGGAGTGCGCTGGTGGACGGTCGGCGTGTCGGAAAACATCATCGACGCCTCCTTCCAGGCGCTGATGGATTCGGTCATCTACAAGCTGATGAAGAACCGGGAGCTGGCGGGCAAGATCGCTGCGGAGTGAGGCCGGGCAATGGCTAGGGAAATGATCACCGACATCGAAGATTTTTTCTCAAAGGGATGCGGCCGCTGCGACCGCTTTGCGACAGCAGACTGTTCGACGCGGCGATGGGCTCATGGATTGAACGAGCTTCGCCGGATCTGTCTTGCTTCAGGGCTCGTCGAGACGGTGAAATGGGGGCACCCCTGCTACATGCACGCGGGCCGCAATATCGTGATCTTCGGCGCCTTCCGCGGCGATTTCCGCCTCAGTTTTTTCAACGCGGCACTGATGACTGACGCCGAAGGCGTGCTCGAAAAGCAGGGGCCGAATACCCGGCATCCCGACATGATCCGCTTTGTGGACAATGCGCAGGTGGCTAAGATGGAGCCGGTCATCCTCTCCTACCTGAAGGAAGCGATGGGCTATGCGCAGGCCGGCATCAAACCGCCGAAAGAGGAAAATGAAATCGAACTGCCTGACGAGCTGGTCGAGGCGCTGGATTCCGACCCCGAACTGGCGGAAGCTTTCAACGGCCTGACGCCGGGGCGGCAGAAAAGCTATGCGATCAATCTCAATTCGGTGAAGAAGTCCGAAACGCGGATTTCACGTATTGCCAAATTCCGCGATCATATCCTTGCCGGAAAGGGCGCAATGGAGCGGTGAACCGGAATTTCGCAGAGCGTGCCAATCGGCTCGCGCAGACCTCCGGTCGCCCTTTTTTGATTGCCGCCAGCGGCGAATGTCACGGCAGGCCCAAAGGGTTTGGCCCTGAGAGCGAAGCCGATTAAAAATTTGCGGGCATCTCGAGGATGATGTCGGATCGGCGGCGGCTGGTGCGTCATCCTGTTACCAGGTCGGGCTCGACCTGACGGACAACCACCAGGAGGACGACACGATGTCTAAGAACACCATTTGCCTGTGGTACAACAAGGACGCAGAGGAAGCGGCCCGCTTCTATGCCGAGACCTTCCCGGACAGCAAGGTCGGAGCCATAATCCGGGCGCCCGGCGACTATCCCAGTGGACAAGAGGGCGACGTTCTGGTCGTCGAATTCACGGTGGCAGGTGTCGCCTGCATCGGATTGAACGGCGGCCCCGCGTTCAAGCACAGCGAAGCCTTCTCGTTCCAGATCAGCACCGAGGACCAGGAAGAAACAGACCGCTATTGGAACGCCATCGTCGGCAATGGCGGTCAAGAAAGCGAATGCGGCTGGTGCAAGGATAAATGGGGCATCTCCTGGCAGATCACACCTCGTATCCTGACCGACGCGCTTGCAGCAGGCGGGGAAGAAGCCAAGCGCGCATTCGACGCGATGATGACGATGAGGAAAATCGACGTGGCGACGATCGATGCGGCACGAAAAGGGGATAACGCTCAATGACGACGGAAAAGATAAAGGGACCTGCTTCCTATTTCCCGTCAATCGAGAAGAAATACGGCCGGCCCATTGGTGACGGGCAAGCGCTGGTAAGACAGCGCTTGCCCGCCAAGCACATGGAGCTTGTGGATATGCTGAAGAGCGAACATGGGATGGGCCATGGGCATGCAAATGCCCTGGTGGCGTATACTCTCGCGCAAGACAAGCAGGCGGCTTCGTGACTGAACCTTATTGAGGCGGAGCGCCGGTCCTGGCGAGGGCATTGGAAACCACGGCGCGTCCGCCTTCGTCCAAAGCCTATCCTATCCTCGGCGCCTCCCCCTCAAACCTCGTCGAACGAGAGCCCCCAGTCTTCCTCGCCGTACCACTCCTCCCCTTTAGGCGGGGTCTGCCAGCGAAAACTGCGCACCTGGTAGCCGCGGCGGCTTTGGAATGCCTCGGCAAGTCGCTCATGGCGACCGGCTGGAGGGGCTTCCTGTCCCTCCGCCCAGACGAACGACACCGGCTGCAGGAACCGCGCGCCGAAGCTTTCGGCCCGTCGCCGGTCTATGAGAAGGAAGCCGGCCCGGCGGGTGAAGCCGGTCGACCGGCCGTTCTCGATCGCCGGCACGCCCAGCGGAAACAGCAGCCGTCCGCCGATATCGAGATTGTCGATCCAGGCTTCGGGCGGGTGGTCGAGCGCGAAGTTGGCGTAGATGACATCCGCATCCTCCGTCGGCCATTCGGTCGCATCGCCTGTAAAGACTACGACCTGAGGATAACCGGCCAAGTTGTTCCGCGCGCTTTGCGCCAGCGCCTCGTCATATTCGACCGCGACGACCCGACCGGACGAGCCTACGAGTTCGGCGATGATCGCCGTATAATATCCGGTCCCTGCACCGAGATGGGCAACCGTCTCCCCTTCCCTGATTCCAAGCACGTGAAGGGCGCCCGCATGAAGCGAGGGCATGCCGTTGTTGACGCCGCGCTTGACGTCGATGCCGATCAGCGCGTCCTGATAGAGAACAACGGGATCGCTGGAAGCCAGCTCCCTGTAGTTGCGGAAGTCATTGTAGAGCCAGGGCGGCGATCCGACGAAATCCTCTCGCGCGACGGCGGAAAATGCCGCCAGCAGCCGGTCATTGCCGGCCACTCCGGCCTTCGCCAATATCTGCCTGGCATAGAACTGGCGGTGCAGCGGCGCATCTTCGAAAGCCATTCAACACTCCACTTTTAGGAGACCACGATTCGATCCGAAGCCCGCAGAATCGTGACAGGTCATGGATCCTTCACCGAAATGAATTGGTTCAGCGCAACCTATTCGTTTAGACCGGCCAATCACAGAACAAAATCTTGGAAACACCTCATGGCTACCGACACCATTCCGGCTCCCGTCAAGAACGAGGATACGCCGCGCGGCTTCGCTTTTGGGCTGGCAGCCTATTTCCTGTGGGGGTTTCTGCCGATCTACATGAAGGCCGTTGCCCATATCCCTGCGCTGGAAGTGCTTTCCCACCGGGTGATCTGGTCGGTGCCTGTCGCCGGCGTCGTGCTCTTGGCGCTCGGTCGGACGGGCGATCTGAAGGCGGCGGCCCGCTCGCCGCGGACCATGGCGATGGCCGGCTTGACCGCGGCCCTCATCACCGTCAACTGGATGACCTATATCTGGGCGATCAGCGCGGGCCGCGCTCTCGATACCGCGCTCGGCTACTTCATCAATCCGCTCTTCAGCATCTTCCTGGCGGCGGTGCTGCTGAAGGAAAAACTGTCCGGCGTCCAGTTGGTGGGGATCGCGCTCGTGGTCGCTGCCGTCGCGATCCTCACTGTCGATGCCGGCGGGCTTCCCTGGGTTTCGCTGGTGCTGACGATCAGCTGGGGATTCTATGCCTTTTTCCGCAAGACCCTGCCGGTCGGGCCGAATCAGGGCTTTTTCCTGGAGGTCGCGATCCTCGCCCTGCCTTGCCTGTTCTACATCGTCTATCTCGAAACGACGGGTCAGGGCCATCTGATGCAGACGGGGCTTTCGGACAGCCTGCTGCTCCTCGCCAGCGGACTGGTGACCGCCGTGCCGCTGATCATGTATGCCAACGGCGCCAAGCTTCTGACGCTCTCCACGATCGCGATCATGCAGTATATCGCGCCGACGATGATCTTCCTGATCGCCGTCTTCGTCTTCCACGAGCCGCTGAGCCTCGTGAAGCTCTTTGCCTTCGTGCTCATCTGGTCGGCGCTGATCATCTACACCTGGTCGATGCGACGCCAGGCGCGCGGCAGCAGGACCTAGAGATCAAAATTTCGCGTCGCTTCTCACAGACGCGAAATCACCGCCTCTTCGCCGCCTGAGCGGCCGCGGTCTTCGCCATGTTCGAGGATCGCGGGCACGATGTCCTCGATGTCGGAGATGACCAGCGGCTGCACGAGATGGGCGCGGTGGATGAAGCCCTGCTCCCGCATGTGATGAATGAGGTCCAGCATCGGGTCCCAGAAGCCGCCGATATTGGCGAAGACCATCGGCTTCTCGTGCCGGCCGAGCTGCGCCCAGGTCATGATCTCGACGATCTCCTCAAGCGTGCCGATGCCGCCCGGCAGGGTCACGAAAGCGTCAGAGCGCTCGAACATCTTGTGCTTGCGCGCATGCATGTCGTCGGTCACAATCAGTTCGTCGAGCTGGCCCAGCGAATGGCGGGTCGCCTCCATATCGACAAGAAATTCGGGAATGATGCCGGTGACCTGACCGTCGTTCGACAGAACACCGGCTGCGACCGCGCCCATGATGCCCTTTGTGCCTCCGCCATAAACCAGCCGAAGCCCATGGGCGGCAATGGATTTTCCGAGCGCGCGGCCCGCCGCGATATAGGCGGGATCTCGTCCCGGTTGCGAGCCGCAATAGACGCAGATGGATCGAATCGGCACAAGTATTCTCCGTCAGGCATTCAAAGGGAGGCATGGGCATGCCCGAATGTGGAAATTGACGGGAAACGCCCGGAAGAGCAAGGCTTTATACCGTGAAAAGCTTGTGAAGACAGGAGGAAAAGGTTAATCCGAATATGCGACGCTAGGCCTTGTTCCTTTGATCCGGATCCTTCTGCCGGAAGGATTTTGAGGCCCGTCGGGAGAGACATTGATGATGAAAAACCGTGCGGGCTTGCTGGCCCTGATTGTACTTGCCGCTGCATCGCTTCTGATGGTGTTTTTCGTGTTGCCGAGGATCAGCCAGGATGCAAAGCCGATCGGCGAAGCGATCAATGCCGCAGGCGATGCCGTGAAGGAAGCAATCACCGAGCCGCAGCAGACCGCCAAGGCTCCGGAAGCGCCGAAAACGGGCGAACAGGCGACCGCTCCGGCGCCATCCTCTTCCGCAAAGCCTGAGGCTCCCGCGTCCTCCACTCAACCGGCCTCCACGCCACCGGCAAGCCAGGCCGCGGCTTTATCGCCCTCCTTCGACGTGTTGCGCGTCGAGCCGGACGGCTCGACCGTGATCGCCGGCCGCGCCGCACCCAATTCCAAGCTGGAGATCACCAACGGCGCCGCCGTCGTGGCCAAGGTTGATGTCGGCCCGAGCGGCGATTTCGCGGTGGTGCTCGACAATCCGCTGCCGCCCGGCGACCACCAGCTCGTGCTGAAGGCGACCGGCAAGGACGGCACGACCGTGACCTCCGAAGAGACCGCGACGGTTTCCGTTCCGGCCAGCAAGAGCGGCCAGCTGCTCGCCATGGTGACCAAACCGGGCAAGGCAAGCCGTGTCATGACGCTGCCCGGACAGAGCCCGGCCTCTCCGTCGCCAACCGCCGGATCGCAGGCGCCCGCCGGGCTGCCGGCAACGATCTCTCCAGCCTCAGTGCCCGCCGCTGCCGCTTCCGATGTCGCCGGCGTGCTGCCTGGCCTGCCTGCGGGCTCCTCCAACCTTGCCTCCTCGGCGCCCAACGTCGCCACGGCCTCGCCTACCCCGGACAACCCGGCTTCCGCCGATCTCAGGGTAACCGCCGTCGAGATCGAAGGAGCCAAGCTTTTCATCGCCGGCATCACGAAACCCGGAACCTCCGTTCGCGGCGAGGCCGACGGCAAGCCGATCGGCACCGCCAAGGCCGGTCAGGACGGCAGTTTCGTGATAGAAGGACTGACTAACCTTTCGGTCGGCGATCACCGGATCAGCGTCGAATCGCTTTCGGCGAGCGGCCAGGCGCTGTTGCGCGTCGAGGTGCCGTTCAACCGCCCGGCAGGCGAACAGGTCGCCGCGGTTGCCGGTTCGTCGGTCGCGACCTCCATGAGCGGCGTCGACGGCGGTGCCTTCGACAAACTGCGCAATGAGACCGTCCGTGCCTTCAACCTCCTCAAGAACCTCTATGGTGCCGGCAAGGTGCCGTCGATGGAAGAGGTCGCCGCCGCCCGGTCTGCAACAGGCATCGCGCTGAAGTCGCTGGCGGAATATCAGCTGCCCGCAGACGCATCGGCCGCCGCCCGTCCGATCGCGGATGCTGCGGCGAAAGAAGCAGCAGCGGCACTCGCGGCGCTTAACGCTTTGCCGGGGGATGTGGCTGCCGTCGGCGCCGGACTGAACCAGGTGGCCGGCATGGTCGGCAAGGCAGTCGGCCCCGTCATCGCCTACCAGCTCAAGAGCGGCGCCGAAATGGCCGCCGCCGCACCTGCCGGCACGGGCGAGGCTGCCGGCGCCAAGACGATCCAGCAGGCGCCGCTCACCCAGAGCGAGCGCAATTCCGTGATCATCCGGCGCGGCGACACGCTGTGGCAGATTTCCCGCCGCCTCTACGGTCAGGGTGTCCGCTACACGACGATCTATCTCGCCAACCAGGATCAGATCGGCAACCCGGACATCATCCAGCCAGGCCAGATCTTCGGAGTGCCGGAAGAATTCCGGCCGGATTCGGAAGAGCTCCACCGCCAGCGCCTGCACCCGAAGCGCTCATAAGCCGGCTTCGGTCCCCTTCCGCCTGGCGGGAGGGGACGTTTTTACCCGCTTGCGAAAATTTCCGCGCCGACAATCAAGCGCTTATCCTCTTCGTCCGCCCCGTCTTGTCCCCGCCTTTCGAAGCGACGCGATAATCCTCCTCGTCATCGGTGGGAAACCGGGTTCTAGAACCGGTCGCATCCTCGGGTTCGAAAAACTCGGTTTCCGGTGATGGTCGCGGAAGGTGCCGCGGAGGGCTGGGAAATCCTCCAAAAGCGCCGAAGGCGGCCGGGGCAGGCGGAAAGCCTGACATCCAATACCCCGAAATACCCCGCCTGCCCTCCTCCCACCTCAACCGCACCGGAGAAATGTCCGGCGCGGGCGGAGGTGTTTGTGCGTTCTTGCATGGAATAGGGCGAACAGTGCCACTCCCGAGCCGTCGCAGCCAGTCGAAGCGATTGCGACGCTCGCGTGCTTCGCTTAGCTTGCAGGTCACTCGCCGGCCGCCCCAGACAGGCGCTCCAAGCAGAAGGAGCCAAAGATGAACCAGAGCCTCGCGCTGATCGCCCTCGTCGTCCGTGACTATGACGAGGCGATCGACTTCTACGTCAACAAGCTCGGCTTCGTGCTGATGGAAGACCGCTATCAGCCGGAGCAGGACAAACGGTGGGTGGTCGTCAAGCCGGCAGGAACCGGCGGCACGTCGCTGCTGCTTGCCCGCGCCTCCACGGCCCATCAGAGCGAATATGTCGGCGATCAGGCTGGAGGGCGGGTCTTCCTGTTCCTGCGCACGGACGACTTCTGGCGGGACTACAACACTCTGGTTGATCGCGGCGTCGAATTTGCAAGGGAGCCGAAGGAGGCCGATTACGGGACCGTGGCGGTCTTCAAGGACCTTTACGGCAACCTCTGGGACCTGGTCGAATTTACCGACGGCAGAGCCTGAGCCTCCAAGACAGTCGCCGTGCCTCGGGCAGCCCCCGGTAGCCTCGGGCGGGCCGGACCTTCGGGAACGCGCTCACATCTCCCCTAGAAGATCGCGATACTCCTCCTCGGGCTTGCCATATGCATCCTTGGCAAAGTCCTTCATGGCTTCCCGGTTGCGGATGACGATAAGGCCACGCTCGGAGCGGATGAGCCCGTTTCCTTCCAGCACGTGAAGGGCCGTGGTCACGCTCGGGCGTCGCACAGCCAGCATCAGCGCGATATAATCGTGAGTGATCGACAATTGGGATCCGCCGACCCTATCCTGCGTCATCAGCAGCCAGCGCGCCAACCGTTCATCGACCTGATGTACTGCATTGGAAAGGGCGGTATAAGTGACCTGGGTCGCCAGGACGTGTATCGATTTCGCCAGCAGATCCGCAAACGGGCGGCTTTTCGCCAGCGCATCCCCAAACGTCGCAAGGTCGAGACGATGGCCCCAGCCGTGAGATTGGATCAACACTTCATGCAGGCTTCTGGCGCTGCCCACGGCAGGCGGCGTGGGGACAAACCCGTCACGCCCCGACATTCCGGCTTCCGTCTTCTGTCCTTCCGGTGAAACCGTGACGATCGAGGCAAGCCCGCTTTCGAGGAAGTAGACATGCTCGATACTCCCCCCGGCTCGCACGATCCGGAAATCCCTTGGAAGCTCGACCTTCTCCAGACGAGACGAAAATAGCGAAAGCTCCGAGTGCGGAAGCAACTGAAGAAGTCTGTTCTTGAACTTTGAAGTTTGCGGCGACGGCACGGCTCTGCCCTCCACTGGGGCAAGAGTAAGCGCATCTCCTAGCCGTCCGCGCCCTTTTTACAAAGCGGACGATGACAATCCATATAGCAGCAGTGTGGCCGAAATTGGTGGTCTGTACGACACCAGACAGAGTCGGACCTATCAGAAAAAGCAGATTATACTGATGGGGTAATAAGAGGGATGAGCCGCCATGACCCGCCCCACGATCCTACTGTTGGAAGATCAGCCGCTTGTTTCCTGGGAAGTCGAAGAAATGCTGCGTGACGCTGGTTTGGGCGAGGCAGTGGTAATGCCGTCATGTCGCGAGGCCCAAGCGTGGCTGGTTGACGAATCTCCGAACGCGGCTGTCATAGACATCTTCCTGCGCGACGGCGAATGCGTCGAAATTGCAGAGACCCTCGTGAAGCGCAATATTCCTTTTGTCGTCCACAGCGGCCACAGCCAGCCATCCGACGCCGACAGGGTGTTTCTTCACGGTCAATGGATACCCAAGCCGGCAGACCCGGCCGAGTTGCTCCACGCGATACGCGAGTGTCTGCTGCAGGCCCATTGCACGTAAGGAACGGTAGACGCCGCACGCTCCCCGCCGCGGGGCAGACCTCCGCGGTTCGTCCGCCGGCGCGGCCTGCCTCGCCGAATGTCGAGCTGAAGGACCTGAACTTTCATCAAACCGTCATTGCAACATTCCCCGTCCGCCCTTATGTGCCGGGTGGCGTTTTGACGCGCCCTCTCGGAGACTTTGATGGCGGACAAGAAAAAGACCGTATCGGCGGATGCCAGCAATCCGCTCGGCACCCTCGTCAACCTGTGGCCCTATATGTGGCCGCAGGGTCGTGCGGATCTGAAGGCGCGCGTTCTCTGGGCGACCTTCTATCTTTTTCTCGCCAAGTTCGTGCTGCTCGCCGTCCCCTATTTCTTCAAATGGGCGACGGATGCGCTGAACGGCAGGCTGGACATGGCGGGAATTCTGCCGGCTTTCCTGCTCGGCGCCGTCGTCCTCGTGATCGCCTACAATTTCACCCGCATCCTGCAGGTGGGGCTGAACCAGCTCCGCGACGCGCTGTTTGCCTCGGTCGGGCAACATGCGGTGCGCCAGCTCGCCTACCGCACTTTCGTGCACATGCACCAGCTTTCGCTGCGCTTCCATTTGGAACGCAAGACCGGCGGGCTGTCGCGCATCATCGAGCGCGGCACCAAGGGCATCGAAACGATCGTCCGCTTCACGATCCTCAACTCCGTGCCGACGCTTCTGGAATTCGTGCTGACGGCGATCATCTTCTGGGTGAGCTACGGCTTCTGGTACGTGGCCGTCACAGCGGTCACCGTCTGGCTATATATCTGGTTCACCATCAAGGCGAGCGACTGGCGTATCGCCATCCGCCGCTCGATGAACGACAGCGATACGGACGCCAACACGAAAGCGATCGATTCGCTTCTCAACTTCGAGACCGTCAAATATTTCGGCAACGAGGAGATGGAGGCGAAGCGTTTCGATGCCTCCATGGCGCGCTACGAAAAAGCCGCGACCGACGTCTGGACTTCGCTCGGTTGGCTGAACTTCGGCCAGGGCGTCATCTTCGGCCTCGGGCAGACGGTGATGATGGTCATGTCGGCGCTCGCCGTTCAACGCGGAGAGCAGACGATCGGAGATTTCGTCTTCGTTAATGCGCTCCTGATGCAGCTTTCCGTGCCGCTCAACTTCATCGGCTTCGTCTATCGCGAAATCCGGCAGGGACTGACGGACATCGAGCAGATGTTCGACCTTCTGGAGGTGGAGCCGGAAGTGGTCGACCGGCCGGATGCAAAGAAACTGGATATCCGCCAGGGCTCAATCGCCTTCAAGGACGTGCATTTCTCCTACGACCCTGCGCGGCCGATCCTGAAAGGCATTTCTTTTGAAGTGCCGGCCGGTAAGACGGTGGCGATCGTCGGCCCCTCGGGTGCGGGCAAATCGACCATTTCCCGCCTCCTCTACCGCTTCTACGATATTCAGGACGGCGCGATCACCATCGACGGCCAGGACATCCGGCAGCTGACGCAAAAGTCCCTGCGCGCCGCGATCGGCATGGTGCCGCAGGATACCGTTCTCTTCAACGACACGGTCGCCTACAACATCCGCTACGGCCGGCCCTCCGCCACCGATGCGGAGGTTCAGACCGCAGCCGAGGTGGCACAGATCGGCCATTTCATCCGCACCCTTCCCGAGGGTTTCGATACCAAGGTCGGCGAGCGCGGCCTAAAACTCTCCGGCGGCGAGAAGCAGCGCGTGGCGATCGCCCGCACGATCCTGAAGGCGCCGCCGATCCTGATCCTCGATGAAGCAACTTCGGCGCTCGACACGACCACGGAGCACGAAATCCAGTCGGCGCTCGACACGGTTTCGAAGAACCGCACGACGCTCGTCATCGCCCACCGGCTGTCGACCGTCATCAATGCGGACGAGATCATCGTGCTGCGCGACGGGCTGATCGCCGAGCGGGGCACGCATGCCGCATTGCTCGACCAGAACGGGCTTTACGCATCGATGTGGAACCGCCAGCGCGAGGCGGTGCAGGCCGAAGAGCAGTTGCGGAAGGTGCGCGAGAGCGACGATCTCGGCATCATCCTGCGCGGCGCCCCGGCGGCCGAATGAGCGCTCAACGGATCAAGAGGAAAACAATGAGATCTTCCTGGAAAAGAATGGCGGCGTTCAGCACCATTGCGCTCGCCTATCTCCTCGTCCTGACCCTCTACGGCTCGCCGCTTCTGGCGTTCACAACCTGGATGGGCTGGGTCCCGCCGCAACCCTGACGGCGGCCGACCGTTCCGCCCGGTGGCGCGCCGAACCGCGCCGCGTGGGAGCAGTTCTTTTCACGGAACGAGGCGTGGTCTCATTTGCGATAGTCGAACAGCCATTTCACGCCTGCGACTGAAACCGTAATAAAGCCCATCCATCCTGCCCACATTTCCACATAGACAGGCGGACTTGCCAGGGCCGTCCCCTCGATGTCGTAATAGCCGACAGTGATGATCGTGGCGCAGAATACGAAAGCGAACGTGGCGACGATCCAAATGCGCAGATAAGTCATGCATCCTCCCGTTCAGGTGTATCGCCACACTCGACGCGCGGCGTGCCGTGCGCAATCAATAGTCGGTTTGAAGCGGCTTGGCAGGTCGTCCGATAGATGTAGGTCCGCCTTAGGCGCGACGAATCAACGGTCGATTTCCGCCTGCCTGGATTGCTGCGTGTCGCTGGCCCAAGCATAAAGCAGCCGGTTTCCCGATGTCGGCCAAGCCGTCTCAATTTTTTTGTCGAAAAATAATGACGAACTGGCACGAAGGCGGGTCCCATTCACGGCCATTTCACGCGCGATTGACGGCAGAGTTGTTACCTGCACTTGCCAACAGACTGCTTGGTGGCTCGAACGGGAAAAACGGTCGAGCCACCTCTTTTGTGGGCAATACTGCGTCGGGGGTATGGGGATGGGGCTCGCGCTCGGGCGGACCAGCGCGGGCCTTATCGCTCGGGGTTAGGCAACGGCAATTGGCGCGGTCGCTTCGCCAAAATTGACGTCATAGCAAATGCGTCAGCGGATGTGCCGTTGTCACTCCTTGCGAAATGTAGTCCCCTCTCCTCTGCCCGGTTCAACCGGCCTCGCCACGTCGCGACGGAACCGCATTGCCGCAAAAACGGTTTCCCTGTAGTCAGTTCGGGCTGACCATCCAGGAGAAAACGGTTGATCAATCTCTTCGACACCATCCGCAACACGCTCGTGCCGATCCACAAGGAAGGTTATGTCTTCGTGGCGGCCTTCTTCATCGCCTCGCTGATCCTCGGCTGGATCGCCGAGCCACTGTTCTGGGTCGGCCTCGTGCTAACGCTCTGGTGCGCCTACTTCTTCCGCGATCCCGAACGCCTCGTGCCGCAGGACGACGATCTCGTGCTGAGCCCTGCCGACGGCCGCATCTCGCATGTCGCCTTCGTCGTGCCGCCGGCGGAACTCGAACTCGGTTCCGAGCCGATGCTGCGCATCTCGGTATTCATGAATGTCTTCGACTGCCATATCAACCGCTCGCCGGTGCGCGGCCAGGTGAGCCGCATCGAATATCGTCCCGGCCAGTTCATCAATGCCGAACTCGACAAGGCGAGCGAGGATAACGAGCGCAACGGCCTCGTCATCGAAACCCGCCACGGCAAGGTCGGCGTCGTTCAGATCGCCGGCCTCGTTGCCCGCCGTATCGTCTGCTGGGTGAAGCCGACGGAGCCGGTCAATGCGGGCGAGCGTTTCGGTCTCATCCGCTTCGGTTCGCGCCTTGACGTTTTTGTGCCTGCCGGCGCCCAGCCGCGGGTCTCGGTCGGCCAGTTGGCGCTCGGCGGCGAGACCGTGCTTGCCGAATTCGGCTCGACCAAGGGTCCGACGATCAGCCGCCGCGCATAACGGAGTACGAGAGCATCATGGAAACCCCGGCCCCCGCCGCCTCGACCCCTTCATCCCCTGAGCCGAACAGGCCGAATGACGAGGCCCGCGGGCCGCGCCTGCGCGAAATCCCGCTACGGCTCATGGTGCCGAACCTGATCACGGTGCTGGCCATCTGCGCCGGCCTGACGGGCATCCGACTGGCATTCGAGGGGCGCTACGAGCTTGCGGTCGCCATGGTGCTGCTCGCCGCCTTTCTGGACGGCATCGACGGGCGCGTCGCGCGTCTCCTCAAAGCGACCTCGAAATTCGGGGTGCAGATGGATTCGCTCGCCGACATCATCAATTTCGGCGTCGCGCCGGCGCTGGTCTCCTACGCTTTCCTGCTGCACAACGCCAAGTCGATCGGCTGGATTGCCGGGCTGCTCTATGCGATTGCCGCCGGTCTTCGTCTTGCCCGTTTCAACGTAATGGCGGACCGCGAAATCAAGGCAGCGTGGCAATCGGAGTTTTTCGTCGGCGTCCCCGCCCCGATGGGCGCCATGCTGGTGCTTCTGCCGGTTTATCTCGGCTTCCTCGGCGTCGAGCCGTCGCCTCTCTTCGTCTTCGCGAGTGTCGCCTACACCGTCCTGATCGGCTATCTGCTCGTCTCTCGGCTGCCGGTCTGGTCGGGCAAATCGAGCCGCATCCGGCGCGACCTCATGCTGCCGATCCTGCTTGCCGTGGTGCTCTATGTGGCTCTGCTGATGAGCTATACCTGGGAGGTGCTGTCGGTTACCGTCATCGCCTATCTCTGCGTGCTGCCCTTCAGCGCGCGGGCCTGGCACCGCCGCTACGGCACCATCACCATCGAGGATGACAGCGCTACCGTCTGACGGGCGTCGATCTTGGTAAGTTGCAGCTTCCGCGCAACAGTTTCCCGCAAGATGAAGGTTTTATGAAAAGCTGGCGAGGTGCCGGCTTGTCCAGCCACGATTCTGCCCGCTTTAATGGGGAGAGGCGCAATCGCAGGAATGCAAGAACAAAAGATTCGCGTGTGTGAGGAGACAGCCATGAGCAGCGATAAGCCAGCCAAGAAGACCGACGCCAAGCAGGATATCAACCCGCCCTACCGCCCGCTGGCGCTCAAGGCCGTGGTTGCCGCAGCGCTGATGCTGAAGCGCAAGCCGAAGCTCACACCGGCCGGCTGATCCATTACCCGCCGCTGAGGAAGCTCCAGAGCAGCCCCAGCGCGATGAGGCCCATCACCACGCCGATGACGACATCCAGAACCCGCCAGGCGGCGGGTCTGGCAAACAGCGGCGCCAGGAACCGGGCGCCGTAACCAAGCCCGAAGAACCAGGCGAACGAGGCGACCGCCGCGCCGGCGCCGTAGGCGACCCGTTCAGCTCCTTCGAAGGCGGCAGACAGGCTACCGAGCAGCACGACCGTATCCAGGTAGACATGCGGATTGAGGAACGTGAAGGCAAGGCAGGTCATGACCGCCGCCTTCAGGCCGAGGCTTTCCGGAGCACCGGCGACCATGGCGCCCGGCTTTGCCGCCCGGCGGAATGCCATGAGGGAATAGGTGCCGAGGAAAACCGCACCGCCGAGCGTCACCGCTGAAATCAGAAACGGCGTTTGCGAGACGATGGTGCCGAGACCGGCAACCCCGGCGGCAATCAGCAACGCATCGGACAGCGCACAGATCAGGCAGAGGGTGAAGACATGGCTGCGGATCAGCCCCTGGCGCAAGATGAAGGCGTTCTGGGCGCCGATTGCGATGATCAGCGAGCCGCCGAGGGCGAAACCGGAAAGTCCGGCAGAAAGCAGGTTCATGGGATATCTCGCCTGAAAAGGAGTAAAGGTCAGAAGAACGACATCTGGGCGGTGTCGGGCTTTTCGCCTTTCGGCGGCTTCTCTTCCGGGATCGCGACTGCGACCGGCTTCTGCAGATCCGGTCCCATATTGGAGACCTTGTTGACGAGATCGGAGACCGGCAGCGCCTCGAAAAAGTCCTCCTGCGCCGGCCGCATCAAATCTTCCACGTGGCGCGGCTCCTGCGTCTTGCAGTCCAGCCAGCGCTCGAAGTCTTCCGGCTGGATGACCACCGGCATGCGGTCGTGAATGCCGCGGATCGCCGCATTCGCCGTGGTCGTCATGATCGCCGCCGTATCCACTTCCGAGCCGTCTGCCGACGACCAGGTCTCCATCAGCCCGGCGAAGGCGACCACGCCGCCATGCTTCGGACGGATCCAATAGGCCTGCGGCTTGACGCCGCTCTCCTTCGGCGGTCGACGCCATTCGTAAAAGCCCGCCGCCGGTATAAGAACGCGACGATGGCGGATGGCGGCGCGGAACGAGGCCTTACCGACTGCGGTTTCTGCCCGCGCGTTGATCAGCAGCGGGAAATCCTTCGGGTCCTTCAGCCAGCCCGGAAGCAACCCCCAGCGGGCGAGCAGAGCCCGCCTTGTCGGAAGATTGCTGCCCGGCTCGCGACGCTCCGATTCGATCACCACGAGGATCGGCTGCGTGGGGGCAATATTGTAACGGGCCGGGAAATCATCGAGATCCACCAGACCGAAAAATTCCGCAATATCCTTGGGAATCGCCGTCAGGGCGTAACGTCCGCACATGCGCCTGTCATGGCATCGGCCTCAAAATGCGTCAAGCGGGACGGCCGCTAGACGCTCCGGGGTCCGAAGAGGATGATCGCACCGCCGGCCAGACAGACGGCCACGCCCAGCACATCCCAGCGGTCCGGCACCCGCGCCTCCACCATCCACAGCCATAGAATCGAGGCGAGGATATAGATGCCGCCATAGGCGGCATAAGCGCGCCCCGCCGCCTCGCTCGGCACCAGCGCTAGCGCCCAGGCAAAGAGGACGAGCGAGACCATGCCCGGCGCCAGCCACCAGGCGGACTTCCCCAGCCGCAACCAGGCCCAGAAAGCATAGCATCCGGCGATTTCGGCGAGTGCGGCAAAAAAGTAGAGAGCGTAGGTTTTCATGAGGATGTTAGTCAAAGTCCCTTGGCTTCACATCCTGTGTCATATGCATCACGCGAAGAATTACGATCCGATCAGGATAGGAACGATAGTAGATGCAGCGCTGGCGATAGGGGAAGCCGCGTAACCCCGGCGCGATATTATCCCTCGGCGATCCGGTGAAATCCACCTCGGCAATCCAGGCGATCTTGGTAGCTATGTCCGCAAGGAACTCCTGCGCGTAGTGGGGACTGCTTTCGGCGATATGACGGCGAATATTCCGCAGGTCGGCGCGAGCGAGCGGCGCGATAATAAGGCGTTTGCGGTCGCTAATTGTCGTCGCCTTCGTTCATGATATCGGCGAGCAATTCGGCGCCGGAAGCGTATTCCTTGCCCAGGCCCGCCTCAATTTCCGTATCCGCGGCGTGGATCGCCTGACGGAGCGACTGCATCCGCATCTCGTAGTCCGCAAGCATGCGAATTCCGGCACGTACGGCTTCAGTCTCCGTACCAAAACGGCCATTTTTCACCAAATCGGCTAGAATGCCATCATAGGCATCCCCGAGGGAGAACGTCTTTGCCCGTGCCATCGAATGCTCCTTCGGTTGAAGCGTACGATAAAATACAATACTTTTACAATATCACCTTCGCGTCGCCAGGATGATACAGCGTCTCCCAAATGGACATCGTCATGCCCTCCTCCCCGCAAGCCGCATCATCCGCCATTCTCGAACGGGATGGCCGGTTCCTGCTGATCCGACGGATGAACCCGCCGTCAGCGGATCTCTTTGCCTTTCCGGGGGGCCGTGCCGAGCCGGGCGAGACGCCGGGTGAAACCGCCTTGCGGGAGTTTTTCGAAGAGACCGGCGTTATGGCCCGCAATCCGGTCCTTTTCGCCACCTATGATCTGATGAGCGAAAAAGAGGGCGGCAGTCATTTCTTTCTCTCGGTCTTCCGCGTCGAGGCGGATGCCGATACGGAAGTCGTCGCAGCCGACGATGCCGCGGATCCGGGCTGGTATACGGTTGAGGAAATCCGCTCCCTGCCCGTGCCGCCGAGCGTGCTCGAATGTGCCGAAAGGCTGGCGGCGGAGATCAAGGCCCGCTAAGAGACTTCAGTATGCCGCGCCGGATCCCGTCCATGAGTTCTATTTCGCGATATGTCCTAATTATGCTTGTGGCCGCCGTCACGGCGACGCCGGTCGCCGCCCAGACGACGAAACAGCCGAGCGCGAAACCACCGCCTGCAGCGCCTGCGCCGCCGCCAGTCGCGGAAGAAAAGCCGGCTCCTTACGAGGGACAGCTCACCCGCCTTGCAGAGGTGCTCGGCTCCATTCAGTATCTGCGGACGCTATGCGGTGTGCCCGCCTCCGACTGGCGCACATCGATGCAGCAGCTGTTGGAAGCCGACACCGCGAACGAACCTAAGCGGCGCGAGAAACTGACCGCCGCCTTCAACCGGGGTTACCGATCCTTCGCCGCAGTGCACACCTCCTGCACGGCCGCGGCAAGGACGGCGGAGGAAAGATACCGTAACGAAGGCGCAACACTTGCCACAGAAATTGCGACACGCTTCGGAAATTAGAGGATTATTTACCTCTTTTGGCGGGAGGCCGTGTCGTTTTGATAAAAGACTGATAAAGTTTTTAACGGGCTAGTAATCAAACGGGCACCGAGGACAACAGAATGCAGACAGGCCGCAACGACATCGACGACATGATTGTGCATGAGAAGATGCAGGCTGCCTTGGAATATCAGAGCGAGGCCTGGGCCGATGGCCGGGCGGACGGCATCGAACCGGAGATCATCGCCGACGCGGCCCTGGTCCTCGCCATGCGGGAAACCATCCGTATCCATGGCGAGCTGGGTGCCGAAGCCATGCTCGAATCACTGAAAACCCGTATGCTCGCCGGTGAATTTTCTCCCGAGCGAATGATTCAATAGACAGCCGAGGTTTCCATGCGACCTGCAGAGGAAACGACTATTTCACCGATTCTCACCCGCCTCTGCGCGGCAACGGTGCTTGCGACCGCGCTCAGCCTGGCGGCCGGCGGCAGCGCATTGGCGCTTTCCGCACTCGGCCCCGATCAGGATGGACGCGCTCCGGCCCAGCAGAGCCAGGAGAAGCAGATCCTCCAGGCGCTGGACGGCACGACATTGCCGCCGCCGGGTCCGGCCATCAACCGGCCGCAGACGAGCGCCGAGGAAGCGCCCGCGCCGGCGCCCGACCAGAAGGCGGCCGAGACGCCTGCAAACGACAATGATCAGCCGGCCGAGATCATCCTCGACATGTCGAAGCTGCCGCAGCCGGTCAAACACATGCGCGAACAGCTCGTCGAAGCCGCCGCCTCCGGCGATATCGCCAGGCTACGCCCGCTGATCACCACCGGCGACAAGCAGACGCAGGTGATGAACGGCGAAAGCGACGATCCGATCGAGACGCTCAAGAGCTTTTCCGGCGATCCCGACGGGCAGGAAATCCTCGCCATCATTCTCGACATCCTGTCGACCGGGGCTGCCCGTTTCGATGCCGGCACACCTGAGGAAGCTTACGTCTGGCCCTATTTTACCGGCAAGGCGCTCGGCTCCTTGACGCCGCCCGAGCGAGTCGATCTCCTGCGCATCGTCACCGCCGGTGATCTCGCCGGCATGGAGGAAAACGGCAACTACAACTTCTTCCGCATCGGCATCAGCCCGGACGGCAAATGGAAGTTCTTCTCCGGCGGGGATTGAGAGAACGACAAGTCTTGCCGCCGCCCGCGGGAAGACTTACCTCTCTTTTTCCTGAGATAAACCGGATTGCCATGCCATGTCCGCCGCCTTTCTTCCGACGCGTAGCCTGATCCGCCTTTCCGGGCACGATGCGCAGGAGTTCCTGCAGGGGCTCATCACCACCGATATCGACGGATTGCCAACCGGCGAGGCGCGTCCCGGCGCGCTGCTGACGCCGCAGGGCAAGATCCTGTTCGATTTCCTCGTCTGGCGCGAAGGGGATGGCTTCCTTATCGAAACCGAAGCCTCGCAACGCGAGGCGCTGATGCGACGGCTGACCATGTACAAGCTGCGCGCCGCGGTCGACCTCGCCGCCGAAACGACGGAGGGCGTGACGGTATTCTGGGACGACGAAGCGGAAAAGGGCGCCGTGAGGGATGCGGCTTTCGCCAAGGCCGGCATTACGCTTTTGCGAGCCCCCGGCAGGCAGGCGGGCGGGCCGGAGGAGGCTTATCACGCACTGCGGGCGGAGGCCGGCGTGGCGCTTTCCGGTCATGACTACACGCTGCAGGATGCCTTTCCGCACGACGTTCTGCTCGACAAGACAGGCGGACTTTCCTTCCGCAAGGGCTGCTATGTCGGCCAGGAAGTGGTTTCCCGGATGCAGCATCGCGGCACGGCGAGACGGCGGCTGGCGCTGGTTTCCGGCGATGCGGCGCTGCCCGCCTCCGGCATCGAAATCATTGCGGGCGGCAAGACCGTCGGCGCACTCGGCTCGGTTGCCGGCAACAAGGGTCTTGCGGTGGTTCGCATCGATCGTGTCGGCGATGCCCTGGCGCGCGGCCTGCCCTTCATCGTGGGCGATGTGGCGGTAAAGCTCACGTTGCCGGAATGGACCGGACTTTCGTTCCCCATCGAGGCTCAAGAGGCCGAACCGTGACCGCAGCCACGATTTCGGCCGAGACCAGTGTGCCTGGCGCCCGCGCCTGGCAGCGCATGCTCTCGGGACGGCGGCTCGATCTGCTCGACCCCTCGCCGCTCGACGTCGAAATCTCGGATATCGCCCATGGGTTGGCCCGCGTCGCCCGCTGGAACGGCCAGACGCGCGGCGACCATGCCTTTTCGGTCGCCCAGCACTGCCTCGTCGTGGAGGAAATTTTCCGTCGCTGCAACACGTCCTGCAGCGCCGACGCGCTGCAGATGACGCTCCTGCACGACGCCCCGGAATATGTCATCGGCGATATGATCTCCCCGTTCAAATCGGTCGTCGGCGGCGGCTACAAGGCCGTCGAACAGCGGCTCGAAGCGGCGATCCACCTGCGCTTCGGCCTGCCGCCGCATGCCTCGCGGGACTTGAAGGCTCTGATCAAGAAGGCCGATACGATCGCCGCCTTCTTCGAGGCAACCGAACTCGCCGGCTTCTCCGTCACCGAGGCGCGAAAATTCTTCGGCCAGCCGCGCGGCATCACCGGCGACATGCTGCCGATCACGCCGATGCCGGCGCTCGAGGCACAGCAACGCTTCCTCGACCGCTTTCATGGCATCGAGACCGAACGGGGCCTCTCGAATCAGGCGGTCAAATCGACCAAGGAGGCACGATGACCGCAATCGTTGTCTGCCCCCTTGCCCACATTGCCGAGATGGCCGTCAGGCACCGCGCCCGTGCAATGGTAAGCCTCATCGCCGAGCGTCAGGATTTCCACCGGCCCGGCGTGATCGCAGCCGACCGCCACCTGAAGCTCGCCATGAACGATATCGGTTTTGCCGGCACCGGCGACCTCATCGCCCCGAGCGAGGCGCATGTCGAACGCCTGATCGCATTTGTGCGGGACTGGGATCAATCCGCGCCGATCCTCATCCACTGCTGGATGGGCGTCTCCCGTTCCCCGGCGGCTGCGGTCATAGCGGCCTTGGCGCTCCGCCCTGAGGAAGACGATTTCGAACTTGCCGGCCGGCTCAGAAAAGTGGCGCCGCATGCGACACCGAATTCGCGGCTGATCGAGATCGGCGATCATATGCTTGGCCGTCACGGGCGCCTTGTCGCGGCGGTCAAAAGCATCGGCCGGGGGGCGGAAACGGATGGCCGGGCATCCTTCGTTTTGCCTCTGGAAATTGCTTCCGAGGCGAAAAACAAGCTTTATCAATAATTTAGAAGCATGGTAAAAAGGTCGTCTTTTTTGCCTTGACCTCCCGGTCTCCTGCCCCAATTACGGGCACTTCGGAGAAAGGAGCAACCGGCCGGATGGAACAGGCATCGGATTTCGTTGTGGCGACAAGAGCGGCGCTCGCTCAATTGAGCGCGCTGGCGGTACAGTATTCCTTTGCCGTGATCGGCGCCGTAGTGCTTCTCGTGGTTGGCTGGATCGCCGCGCGGATGCTGAGCAACTGGGCCCATAGCGGGCTGTCCCGCATACACGGTATCGACGCTACCCTTGCTCAGTTCTTTTCCAACATCGTCCGCTACGTGGTTCTGATCCTGGTCATCGTCATGGTGCTCGGGCAGTTCGGCGTCCAGACCGCATCGATCCTCGCGGCCCTCGGCGCGATCGGTCTCGCCGTCGGATTGGCGCTGCAGGGCACGCTGCAGAATATCGCCGCCGGCATCATGCTGCTCGTACTTCGCCCCTTCCGCGTCGGCGAGACGATCGAGACCAGCAGCGTTACCGGAACCGTCATCGAGGTCGGCCTCTTCGCGACCGAACTGAAGACGGCCGACGGAATCTATCGCCTTGCGCCGAACTCGACCCTTTGGAACGTGCCGATCACCAATTACAGCCGTCGCAGAACCCGCCGCAACGAGATTTCCGTCCATATCAACGCTGACGAAGACATCGGCGCAGCGCAGGCGAAGCTTCTCCGCATGGCTCGCGATGACAAGCGGGTGCTGGACGATCCCGCGCCTGCCGCCTTCGTTGCGGAATTCGATTCCAGTGGCACGAAAGTCACGCTTCGATACTGGACAAATAGCGGCGATTGGTGGAATGCCAGCCGCGACCTTACCAAGGCGATCAAGCTCGCTTTCGACAGGCAACCCGAAGAGCTTCCAGACCCTCAGGTGAAATCGCGCGATACTGCCGGTGCGAGCGGACCTCCGACTCCTCACGGCGCGGACGAACTGGCGACAGCGCGGACCTGAAGGAAAGGATGCACCAGGTCTGGCCTTACGAGGAGGCCGGACCTGGTGCGCAAAACTCCGAAGGCTGTATCTTTGAGCCTGAAGCGGCTCAAACGGCGTTGACGCTGAAGTCTTGCGAACCCTGCCAGACGATGTCCCAGGCAGCACCCGGCCGAACGTTGCGAATCGCCGTCGGCTCGAACGCCACCAGGCAACGTCCGCCCTGATGGCGCACTGACGGATAGATCAGACCGTCATGTCCCTCCCGCCGCAATTTTTCGGCCAGCAACTGCCCTTGCGGATAACCGAGAGCCGGATCGGGGTCGAGTGCGGGGTGTGATGCCTCGTCGGTGATATCGGGAAATTCGCCGATGAAATCGGCCAGCAGTTCGACATATCGCGCCGTCTCCTCGAATAGCCCGATGAAACGCAGTTCCCTCGTCTTGTGGTAGGCGACTTCCGCGATCGAGGTCATCGTGTCCCAACTGCAATACCAGGCGCCACGGCTTTCGGCGTTGAAGCGGTTGCCGCCTGCACGGGTATAGGTGAAGGCAGCGTTGATATGGCTGTTGCCATAGACCTGCAGGTCGTGCCTGCGACGCTTCCAGGCAAGTTCCCGACGATCGAGATGCAGGTTCAATCCCCGCTCGGCGATCAGCCGGGCGCTTGTCAGGCCCTCGATCTCGGCGAGGACCTCCAGCTCCTCGTCGCTGTCGACGAGGCCGCGCAGGCTGGGCGGCTTGTGGTAGGTCGCCGGGATCAACCGTACTAGGCCCCGGTCGCTCAGCGTGGTGATAATCACGCGCCGCCACGCAGCGCGTCGAGATAGTTGCGCACCCTCAGAAACTGCGGCAGCCCCTCCTCGATCAGCGTATCGACCGGACGGGCGCCCTCAAACAGCGGACCGTTGTTCGGGAGCGTCATCCACCGTCTGGCGATCGGCTCGCTGAAGTAGAGCTTCAGAGCTTTGTAGATGCCGATGACGGCGCTGAGCCGCAGCATCTGGTCCTTAGTCAGCCCGCCCGCATACCCGGGCTTCCTCGCACGCTTCCAAGTGCTATCCGACATATCGGCGAGACCGGCCGCCTCGTTGAGGGATACACCCCACTCGCCCATGACATTCCCGAAGGCCTTCAGAGCAACGGCTGCCAGCTGCTCCGCATCATGCTTTTTCGGCGCGACTTCCACGGCGACCTATCCTTATTACAGTCTACCGCAAAGGTAGTCCAAATGAGCCGAATGTAAAGGTCATATGGCAAGGCAAAGGGCCGGTGGGAAACGATATATAGGGAGCTGTCTATTGCGCCATCGTGGAGCGGTGCGCCCAACCGGTCATGCGCTTCTCGATCCAGGCCATGAGCGCGTACATGGCGATGCCTTCCACAGCCAGCATCAGCAGGCCGGCGAAGACGAGTGGCACGTTGAACTGGCTCTGGGCGGAACTCATCATATTGCCGAGGCCGTAATTGGAGGCGACGGTTTCCGAGACGACGGAACCGACGAAGGCGAGCGTGATCGCGATCTTCAGCGAGCCGAAGAAATAGGGCATTGAGCGCGGGATGCCGACCTTCAGCATGATGTCCATCTTCCTGGCGCCGAGCGCGCGCAGCACGTCCTCGGTCTCCGGCTCGATGGTGGCGAGCCCGGTCGCGACATTGACAACGATCGGGAAGAAGGAGATCAGGAAGGCCGTCAGGACCGCAGGAATCGTCCCGATGCCGAACCAGATGACGAGGATCGGCACCAGCGCCACCTTGGGGATGGCGTTGAAGCCGATCATCAGCGGATAGAGACCGGCATAGATCGTCTTCGACCAGCCGATGAAAAGTCCGATGCCGAGACCCGCCACGACCGCAATCGCAAAACCGAGCGTGGTCGTGTAAAGGGTCTGCAGCGAATTCTTCCAGATCGGCGACCAGTACTGCAAGATCGCCTGGAAAACGCGGGAAGGCGCCGGCAGGATGGTGGGCGGCATTTCGAGCGCGATGACCAGCAGTTCCCAGAGGACGAACAAGCCGATCGTGTAAAGCCAGGGCGCCAGCGTCACCCAGTTGATCCGGGCGGCGAGCGGCTTTGCCTGTGTGGCGGCAGTGTTCTCGGCGGCGATGCTCATGCGGCCACTCGCGCTTGAGCGATCTCGCCATGCAGCTCATGCACCATGTCGTTGAAGCCTTTTTCGTACATGAGGTCGAGCTCGCGCGGCCGGGCGAAGGGCACGACATGCTCCTTCAGCACCCGGCCTGGACGCGCGCTCATGACGAAGATGCGGTCGGCCAGAAAGGTCGCCTCGCGCAGGTCGTGGGTAACGAGGACGATCGTGACGCCCTGCGCGGCTTGCAGATCGCGGATGACGCACCAGAGTTCTTCACGGGTGAAAGCGTCAAGCGCGCCGAAGGGCTCGTCGAGCATCAGGAGTTCCGGCTCGTGGATCAGCGCCCGGCAGAGATTGGCGCGCTGCTGCATGCCGCCCGAAAGCTGCCACGGGAATTTCGAGCCGAAGCCCTTCAGGCCGACAGTCTCAAGCAGCCGCTCGGCCTTCTCGACATATTCCGCCTTATGCCTGCGCAGCCGGTGGCGGTGCCTTTCGACAATTTCCAGCGGCAGGAGGATGTTGTCGAGCGTCGTGCGCCAGGGCAGCATGGTGGGGTTCTGGAAAGCCATGCCGACGATCGACACCGGCTCCGTGACCTGCTTGCCGGCAACGATCACACCGCCGCCTTGCGGGATATGCAGGCCGGTGACGAGCTTCATCAGGGTCGATTTTCCGCAGCCGGAGGGACCGACGACGGCCGCGAACTCGCCCTTGCCGACCTTCATGCTGAGGCCGGACACGGCGAGCGTGCCGTTCGCGCCGCCATAACGCATGTCGACGTTTTCAATGGAAACCAAGGGGGAAACGAGGTGCGCCAACGGCGTCTCTCCGCAGTCATTCATCATTTGAGACGAGAGAGAACCCGGTTGGACCCGGGTTCTCCATCGACGATCAAGGAAGCATTCGCTCTTCCTTGGGGGGCAGGAAGCTTGCGTCGAACACCTGGTCGGCCTTCACATTGCCCTTGAGGCCCATGGAAACCTTCAGGGTATCGATCGAGGCGGTGAGCCTGGCCGGATCGATGCCGCCGAAACCGTTGGCGACGACATATGGGGTCTTGATGTTCATGGAATTCGCCATGTTAAGGCGCTGCAGCTCGATATCCTTGTTCAGTGTCTCGTTGCGCTTCAGGACGGCGGCAACGCCCTCTTCCGGCTTGGCGACGGCATCGGCAAAACCCTTGGCGAGCGCCTTCACGAAGCCCTTTACCGCAGCCGGGTTCTTGGCAGCGAAATCGGCGTTGACCGTAATGCCGTTGCCGTAGAGGTTGAGGCCGTTTTCGGCCATCAGGATCGTGGCGATGTCCTCGTCCTTGATGCCCTGCGCCTTGAGATTCAGGATAACCGAGAAGGCAAAACCGAAGACGGCATCGACCTTGCCCTGGGCGAGCATCGGCTCACGGACCGGAAAACCGATCGATTCGATGGCGATCTTGCTGTCGTCGATCTTGGCGACCTGCTTGAAGGCCTTCCACTGGGCGAAGGCGCCATCCGGCGGCGGCGCGCCGAGCTTCTTGCCCTCGAGCGATTTCGGATCGGTGGTGATCCCGAGCGACTTGCGCCCGACGACGGCAAAGGTCGGACGCTCGTAGACCATCATGATCATCTTGATCTTCTGCGACGGATCCTCGTCGAGGAATTTGATCAGCGAATTGATGTCGCCGAAACCGATCTGATAGGCGCCGGTGGCCACCCGCGGGATCGCCTCGACCGAACCGTTGCCCGTGTCGATCGTGACGTCGAGGCCTTCCGCCTTGAAGTAACCCTTGTCCTGGGCAAGCAGAAAACCGGCAGCCGGCCCCTCGAACTTCCAGTCGAGCGTCACCTTGACCGGCGTTTCCGCCAAGGCCGGTACGACCGGCATGGTGGAACCGGCGGCAAGCGCCAGCGCCGTGACAGCGGAAAGTGTGGAGAGCAGTCTGCGCGAGATCATGAAAGGTCGTCCCCTGGGAGGTTTTTGTTTGATGGCCATCCAAGCCTTTCTTTGGCTGTTGCGCAAGCTGAAATTGCACATAAAGTCATCATATCTTAGAGCAGATGAAACTTTATGCATAAGGCGACTTTACCCGCAGTATCCTGCCGCGATTTTCGGCACAGGTGCTCGCGGTGCCTCTAGGCGGACCCGCTGAAATCGGCATAGGGAGACCTTGGAAAGGTAACGCTTTCCACGGCTTGGTCATTCGATTGGACGAAAGGGGGCGGCTCTTCCCTTTCCTCACCCGGCAATTGTATAAAGCCTGGAACAATTCCTCCATCCGCGAGCCTGCCGATGACCGAAATCCTGCTGCTGTTTCTCGTCATCCTGGTGTTTGGCCTGCACCGCCGGGCATCCAACCGCATCGCCGGGCTGGAAAAGGAACTGGAGGCGGTCAAGGCTGATCTGCTGGCGCGGCAGGGGCTTCCGCTGCCGGCGGCGGTGACCGCGGCTTCTACTGAGGCAGCCGCGGAGGCGATCGCAGACGAACCGGTATCGCCCGTCGAACTCGCTGCGCGCGAAAGCGTCGAGGATGCGGCGACCGCCGAAGAACTCGCATCGGCATCGGAGAATGCCGAGGCAAGCGAAGTCGGAACCGGTCAGGAAAACCTCATACCCGCAGCGCCCTCTCAGCCGACCGCCAAACCGAAGACGAAGGAAAATCTCGAAAGCTATCTCGGCGCCCGCTGGCCGGTCTGGGTGGGCGGCGTGGCGCTTGCCTTTGGCGGCATTTTCCTGGTGCGCTATTCGATCGAGGCCGGCCTGCTGGGGCCTGCCGCGCGGCTTACCCTCGCCTTTCTGTTCGGCCTCGTCCTCATGGTGGGCGGCGAAGTGGTACGCCGGCGCGCCATGCCGCAGGCGTCGGAGCGCTTCAGGAATGCGATGATCCCCGGGGCGCTGACCGCGGCCGGCGCAGTGACGTTGCTCGGCGCGGTTTTCGCGGCCTATGCCGTCTACGAGTTCATCGGGCCGACGAGCGCCTTCATCCTGCTGGCCCTCGTCTCCTTCGCGACGATCGCGCTGTCGCTGCTGCACGGACAGGCGCTCGCCGGGCTCGGACTGCTCGCCTCGCTGATCACGCCGGCACTGGTGGCGAGCGAGGAGCCGAGCGCCCACGCGCTGTTCCTCTTCCTCGGCCTCACCTGGTTTGCGATCAACGCCGCCTCGCGTTTCCGCCAGTGGACGGTCGTGCCGACGCTTGCCAATGTCGGCATCGGGCTCTGGGTCATCGCCTATGCGATGGGCGCCGACGAATTCGACGCCATGCCGCCAGCCCTGACGCTGATCGTGATGATTGCCGGCACCGGCTTCTTCTGGCCCGGCGCGTGCTACGGCCTGGACCGGCCGGTGAAGTCCGGCTGGAGCGCGCTTCTCGGGCGCTCACCTCTGCAGATCACGCTGTCGGTCGCGATCATGGCGGTCCTGCCGGCGCTTGCCATGCTGCTTGCGGATTTTCCTGCCGGCATCGACCCGCTCTTTGCCTCTGCCGCGGTGATCGCCGCGCTCGCCGCACTCGGCGCGAGCCGGGCCTATGCGGTCTGGCCGGCCTTGATCTCCGCTGCCGGCGCCGTACTCGCCATTACGCTGACGGCGCTCCTGCTGCTCGACTACATTCCGCCGCCGCCGACCGAAGGCCAACCCGTTGCGGTCTTGACCTATACGCACGAAATCGTCATCAGCTTGGCTCTCGGCGCGATTTTCACGCTTCTCGGTTTTGCCTTTCTGAAACGCCTCCGCAGCACGGAGCCTGAATTCTCGATCCTCTGGAGCGTGCTGATGTCGGCCCTGCCGGTGACGCTCGCAACGATCAGCTTCCTCAACTTCGGCAATCTCGGCCGCGACTGGACGCACGGGCTCTATGGCCTCGCTCTCGGCGTGGTTCTGCTTGCCGGCGCAGACTGGCTGTTTCGCAGGAGCGCGGAAACGACGGAGGACCGGATCGGCTCTTCTATCGACTGGCCGGCCAATCTTCTCGTTGCCGGTTCATTCGCGGGCTTTGCGCTTGCGCTGCATGCGCTGACCAACGGCATCGTCACGACGATCCTGCTTTCGGTTCTCGGCTTCGCCTATGTGCTGGCGATGCGCGCGCGCTCCTGGCCAGCGCTACCCTGGATGATGGCCGCCGCCACATTGATCGTCTTCGGTCGCATCGCCTGGGAACCGACGCTGGTCGGCATCAACAGCCTCGGCATAACGCCCTTCTTCAACGCGTTGCTGCCAGGCTACGGCATCCCGACGTTGCTTGCGATCGTGACGGCCTGGCTACTGAGAGATTCAGCCGATTTCCGCATCCGCAACGTCATGCAGGCGCTCGCCTCGCTCGCCGGTCTGATGACGGTCGCCATCTTGGTGCGGCACGCGATGAACGGCGGCGTGCTGGACGATCGGGTGCCTACGCTCGGCGAACAGTCGATCTACACGCTCGTCACCGTCGGCTTCTCGGGCGTCCTTCTGACGCTCGATCTCAAGTCGCCGAGCCCGGTCTTCCGCTGGGGTTCGATGATTGCCGGGGTGATCGCGACGCTCAACGTGCTGTCGCTGCATCTCTTCGCGCTCAACCCCTATTTCAGCGGCGAGAGCACCGGCCCATGGCCCTTCTTCAACCTGCTGCTCATCGGCTATCTTCTGCCGGCGCTCGCCTATGGCCTCGTCGCCTGGTATGCGCGCGGGCGGCGGCCGCAGCCCTATGTCGTCATGCTGGCGCTCGCCGGCGCCGTGCTCGGCTTCCTCTGGGCGACGCTTTCGGTGCGCCGCTTCTGGCAGGGCGAAAACATCGCCGACTGGAAAGGCTTCCTGCAGGGAGAGACCTATACCTATTCGGTGGTCTGGCTGCTGATCGGCGTGGCACTCCTGGCGCTTGGCTCGAGGCTCGACGCCAAGAGCCTGCGGCTTGCCTCCGCCGGGCTGGTGCTCGTTGCGGTCGTGAAAGTGTTCCTGATCGACATGTCGAACCTCGAAGGCATCTTGCGGGCAGTCTCATTCATCGGGCTCGGCGCGGTGCTGATCGGCATCGGGCTTTTCTACCAGCGCATTCTGGTGAAGAAGAACGGTGAACCCGAACTCGCCGATTCGCAGGAATCCGCATCGTGACCGTTTCGCTTGCCGCAGCCTTCTCGCCCTACGAAGAGCTTGCCACAACCCTGATCCCGCATGCGACTGAGGGCAACGACGGCAGTCACGACATCGCTCATATCCTGCGGGTCTTTCGCAACGCGCTGCGCATCCATGCGCAGGAGGGCGGCGACGGCTGGGTACTCGCAGCCGCGGTGCTGCTCCACGATTGCGTCTCCGTCGAGAAGAACTCGCCCTTGAGAGCGCAGGCCTCCAGGCTGGCGGCGGAAAAGGCCTCCGACATTCTCGCCGGCCTCGGCTGGAGCAAGGCCGATATCGAAGCCGTGGCGCATGCCATCACGACCCACAGCTTTTCGGCAAACATCACGCCGGAAACGCTGGAGGCGAAGATATTGCAGGATGCCGACCGGCTGGATGCGATCGGGATGGTGGGCGCCGCCCGCTGCTTCTATATCGCCGGCCGCATGGGCTCCGGCCTTTACGATCCCGCCGATCCGCTCGCGAAGGAACGGCCGCTGGACGACAAGGCCTTCGCTATCGACCATTTCGCGGTGAAGCTGTTCAAGCTCGCCGACGGCTTCCAGACCGCCACAGGACGCGCTCTGGCGCACGAGCGGCACGAACGGCTGAAAACAGTGCTCGACCTCTTCGTCGACGAAATCTGAGGGATATCATCATGCGCGTGAGCGAACTCAACTTCTATCCACTGAAGAGCGGCCGCGGCATTACCCTCGCCGAGGCGGAAATCGGACGGGAAGGCATTCCCGGCGATCGGCGGATGATGGTGACAGATCCCTCCGGCCATTTCATCACGCAGCGGGAACTGCAGGCGCTGGCGCAATTGCAGGTCCTGCCGAAGGCGGGCGGCTTCAGCTTCGCGATCGACGGCAAGGGCGAGATCGGCGTCGATCAGCCGCCGGCGGACCGGCGCATGGACGTGGCGGTATGGAAGTCGATCGTCAGCGCGGCTGTTGCGGATGACGCGGTCAACGAGACGCTTTCCGGCTGGCTCGGACGCGAGGTCCGGCTGGTCTTCTTCGACGAGCTGGCAAAACGTACCGCCAGCGCTGAATGGGCGGGACCGGATACGCCCGTCACCTTCGCGGACGGCTATCAGGTGCTCGTCACCACGACCGGATCGCTCGCTGCCCTCAATGCCGACATGGAAAAACATGGCGAAGGCTCGATCGGCATGGAGCGTTTCCGGCCGAATATCGTGCTCGACCATGACGAGCCCTTCGAGGAGGACAACTGGGAAGGCATCGAGATATCAGGTATCCGCTTCGACTTCGTAAAACCCTGCGCACGCTGCATCATGACCACCCAGGACCAGAAGACGGGCTCGCGCGAAGCACCGAGCCCGATGGCCGCCATGGGCCGCATCCGCATGTCGGCCGACCGGCGGGTGCCGGGTCCGCTCTTCGGCTGGAACGCCGTGCCACGGAGCACCGGCCGCATCAAGCTCGGCGACGCGGCGACAGTGACGGCGGATCGGGATGGGTGGGCGATCAAGCGGCGGGCGTGACTCTGACTGATGTCGATGATCGTCACGGAAAGGCTTATCCTCCGGCGTCCCCGGCTCGCCGACGTCCCCGAGCTCTTCGAATTCCTGGGCGATCCAAAAGCCATGCAGTTCACTCACGTAGACCGCTCATTCATGGAATGTCGGCGACGGGTGGCGGTGCATGAGTGGCGGCGCCGCAAGGACGGTTATGCGCCTTGGACGGCAGAGCTTAAGGAGAGCAACCGGATCATCGGCTGGGGCGGGCTTTACGACGATCCCTTCGATCCCGGCTGGGGTGTCGAACTCGGCTACTATTTTCACCCCGATGCCTGGGGAAAGGGGTTCGGCAGCGAGCTGACGACGGCTGCCTTGCGAGAGGCGGACGACGCTCTGCAACTGCCCAAAATCGCGGCCTTCGCCCGCCGGGAAAATACCGCTTCACGGCGTTTGCTGGAGAAAGCAGGCTTTACCTTGGTGCGCTACGTGCCAGAGATGGAGCGCTTTTATTTCGAGCGCCTGCGGAAGTGACGTTTCCGATACCGGCCGTCAGGGCTTCAGCGGGCGGGACGAGCATCTCCCAAGATCGCAAGGCTCAGGCCTAATCCTACCATCACCGGACCCGCGAAACGATTCTGCCAGACGATCAGATCGGAGCAGCGCGTTCCCCTTGCACAGCTATGATTGAAAACCGGGTTGTGCCTGCATGGTCTGGAGATCGATCGGCATCGAGATATGCTCGTGGGCGATCAGCCACCGGCCCTCGACCTTGCGAAGGCCAGATGTCACGCGGACCCAGTAGTCGACCTTGTCTCCGCCTGTCCTTAAGCTCCTGACGTGGCTCAGGCTGTGGCAGAACCCGACATCGCCGTTCGCCGCGATCTGCAAGTCGTGGAGTTCATAATCGATCGCTCCTTCAACCGAGGCGAACCATGTTTCGAAGTTCTTTCGATAGGCATCCGCGCTCCGAACCTGCGCGGGTGGCCTGATGTCGAAGACCACGGTGTCCGTGGCGTAATATGCCATCAAGGCATCGACGTCCTTGGCGCGCAATGCTTGCGCCAAACCATACACGCGCGTGCGGATTTCTTCTTCAACGGTTGAGGTTACAGCTGTCGGCATGACACTCTCCTACAGATGGGAGCCGCAGGACCTGGAATGGCATCGCCTCAAAGCCTGGCTCGCCAGCTTTCGCAAAAGCCCGCCCGGGGAAATCTACCACGGGCGGCTCAGGGCACAAAAGGCCGATCCAGATCTGCCGAGTGTCGGCCGGTTTCCGGGAGCCCCTACTCAGCCGGGTTCAATGCGGCAGATGGCGGGGCTACCTGCCGTGATGGGTTGCTGAGGCGGCCGTAGCCGACCAGCATGGTGGTAAGCGCGGTGAGGCCGCCTGCGACCGCAACCCAGAAGCCGTTCGAGGCGCCATAGGCATCGATCGTCCAGCCGGCGACCGAGGAGCCGAGCGCGAAACCGATGCCGACGCCGGTCATGGCGTAGGTGATGCCCTCAGTGAGCTGCGACGAGGGTACGATTCTCTCGATCAGGCTCATGCCAGTGATGAAGGTGGGCGAGATCGCCGCACCGGCCAGGAAGACCACCAGCGTCAGCGCCCAGAGATTGCCGACGAAAGGCATGGGCAGCGTCGTGACGGCGGCGATCAGGCTCGCGACAATCAGGCGGCGGGCAAGCGGCGTCTTGAACTTGATGGCGCCGATGACGAGGCCCACGACAAACGAACCGGCAGCATAGGCCGAGAGGATATAGCTCGCTGCGCCCTTGTTGCCCATGGCCTCTGCAAACGCGACCACCGAGACCTCGGCCGTGCCGAAGATCGTGCCCATGCCGGCAAAGACCGTCACCACGAACCACATGGAGAGGAGCCGCATGACCGAACCGCTGCCGGTTTCGCGCTGCGGATCGACCTTGGGTTCTGTCGATTTCTGGGCGACAAAGAGGGCGGTGCCAATGGCGAGAAAGGCGGCAGAGGCGAGAACGCCTGCTTCGGGGAAGAGGGAAACGCTGAGGCCGATACCGACCACCGGGCCGAAGATATAGACCACCTCATCGAGCACGGATTCAAACGCGAAGGCGGTATGGAGCTCAGGCTGATCGCGGTAGATCTCCGTCCAGCGGGCTCTCACGATCGCCATCATGCTCGGCATCAGGCCGGCCACCAGAGCGAAGGCGAAGAGCGTCCAGTTCGGCCACCGCTGCCAGGCAGCGACGGCAAGCCCGACCAGGGCAAGAAAGGTGACTATGGTCGTCGGAACGAGAACCGCCGACTGACCTCTCGCATCTATCCAGCGCGAGACCTGGGGAGAGATGAAGGCATTGGCGAGTGCGAAGGTGGCCGATACCGCCCCCGCAAGCCAATACTCGCCATGGGTCTGCGACAGCATCGCGACAGCGCCGATCGTCGTCATCGGCAGCGGCAGACGGGCTATAAAACCCGCGGCGGAGAAAGCTTTCGTCCCCGGCCTCCGGAATATTTCACCATAGGGATTGGGCATTACGGGCTCCTTGAGTTATGTTGGGATGACCTTTACATACGCCGCGTATGAGAACCAAATAGTAGCATACGTATCGTATGTCAATTAACATACGCACCGTATGCGAATAAATTTCTGGAGTTCCGCATGGCCCATAAGCCGCGCAAGGAAATGATCGCCGAAACCCGAGCCAAGCTGATCGCCGCAGCCCGCCACGCCTTTGCGACGCAAGGTTATGCGGAAGCGTCGATGGACGACTTCACCGCCCAGGCGGGGCTGACGCGTGGCGCGCTGTACCACCATTTCGGCGACAAGAAGGGCCTGATGCAGGCCGTCATTTCCGAAATCGACGCGGAAATGTCCGGCCGGCTTTGCGCCATTTCCAGCAAGGCGGAAACGGCCTGGCAGGGGTTTGTCGATGAAAACATCGCCTATATCCAGATGGCGCTGGAGCCGGAAATACGCCGCATCATGCTGCTCGACGGGCCGGCGGTGCTCGGCGATCCCTCGAACTGGCCGAACCAGAACGCATGTATCCGCAGCATGACGGCGAGCGTCCAGAAGTTGATCGATGAAGGCACCATCCGGGATGTGGACGCGGAGGCGACCGCGCGCCTCGTCAATGGCGCGACGCTCAGCGCAGCGCTTTGGATTGCCGGCGCGGAGGATCCCCAGGCCGCTTCGAAGAAGGCCACGGAGGCGTTTCTCGTGATGGTTTCCGGCCTGCTGAAAGAAAAGGTCCCGGCTTAGCGGCCGTTTGAAGCCTTGGCCTGCGAGATGGCGTCGCGAAGCACGTCAAAGACGCGCGGGCCGAGCATCTGCGACACGTTGAAACGCATGAAGTTCGTCGCAGATTGCGACAGGCTGAACGCATTTCCAGGTGCCAACACTACATTCCTTTCCAGCGCCACCCGCGCAACGCCGGCCGCATCCACATCGTCCGGCAACCGGCACCAGAGAAACATTCCCGCCTGCGGTTCGATCCAGGGCGTGATGCCGAGGTCCTTCAGTTTTGCCGAAACATCGGCCATCGCCTGGGACAGACGCGTCCGCAGAGCCTCAACGTGTCTGCGATAATTGCCGTCGCTCAAGACGTTGAGGACAAGTTCCGCTGTCAGCCTCCCGCCGCCGAACGTGGTGGCGATCTTGAGGTCGGTCAGGCCATCGATCCATTCGGGCCTGGCGGCGATGAAGCCGCAGCGCGCCGACGCCGACAGGGTCTTCGAAAAGCTGCCGATATGAATGACCCGGTCGAGCCCGTCGAAGGCGGCCAGACGCGGCGCAGCGACATGCTCGAAATCGGCGAAAATGTCGTCTTCGATGACAGTAAGGTCAAACTGATCGGCAAGCTTCAGGACGCGATGGGCTGCCACCGGGGAGAGCACGGCACCCGTCGGATTGTGAATGGCGGAATTGGTGATGTAGAGACGCGGCCGATGCTCGGCGCAGGTCTCGGCGAAAATCTGAAGATCGGGGCCTGAGGCCGTGTAAGGGACGCCGACGATCTTTGCGCGGTGGGCCCGCAGCAAGGCATGGAAGTTGAAGTAGCAGGGATCGTCGACCAGCACCGTGTCGCCGGGCTCGATGAGAAAACGGCACAGAAGATCGATCGACTGGGTTCCGGATTCGGTCAGCATGACCTGATCCGGTGACGCCTCGATGCCCCGTTCGGCCATGCGCCGGGCGACAATCTGGCGAAGCGGCGGCAAACCCAGCGGCGAGCCGTAATCGGCCAGCGCAGAGCCTTCGCCACGGGAAAGCGCCCGCAACGCCCGGCGGATGCTCTCCTCCGGAAGCCACGACGGCGGCAGCCACCCGCAACCCGGCTTCAGCCCGCCCTCGCCCGCTTCGAGGGATTGGCGCGACACCCAGAACGGGTCGACGGCGCGGTCGAGCTTGGGCCCGACCTCGGAGAGCGAGAACGGCGCCGCCTGGCTCGCAACATAGAAGCCCGAGCCCGGCCTCGACAGGATCGCCCCTTCGGCGACGAGGCGTTCATAGGCATCGACCACCGTCGAGGTGGAGACCTTGAGCGTGCTCGCCAGCCCGCGAACCGACGGCAGCTTGGCCCCCGGCGTCAGGCTGCGGCCAGCGATCCGCTGCCTGATCGTGGTCATGACCATCGACACCCGGGTGCCTACCGCCGCCTCGCCACCCATCCGTACTGCCTCCTTCACCATAACAGTTTCGCGAAACCGTATCAGACTGTAGCTGGCGAAGCCACTCGCCGTGACGGATAAGGTTTGCGAAATGATGGAGTGCTTCATGGACCGTACAGCAGCTGGATGGATCAACGGGTTTATCGGCGTGGTCATCTTCAGCGGTTCGCTTCCCGCCACCCGCGTGGCGGTGATGCAGTTCGATCCGGTGTTCCTGACGGTCGCGCGGGCCGCGATCGCGGGAATATTGGCGGTCGGGCTGCTCCTGCTGTTTCGGGAGAAGCGGCCTTCGCGGAGCGACGTCGCATCGCTGGTGGTAGTCGCCCTCGGCGTGGTGGTCGGCTTTCCGCTTTTGACCGCGCTTGCGCTTCAGCACGTCACCTCGGCGCATTCCATCGTCTTTGTCGGCCTGCTGCCGCTTGCCACGGCAATCTTCGGCGTCATCCGAGGCGGAGAAAGACCAAAGCCTGCCTTCTGGCTATTCTCGATCCTTGGAAGCGGGCTGGTTGCCGGGTTCGCACTGGCACAGGGACTGACCGCCTCGCCCATCGGCGACGCATTGATGCTTGCGGCCATCATTGCCTGCGGCCTCGGTTATGCCGAAGGGGCGAGACTTTCCCGCAAGCTCGGCGGATGGCAGGTGATTTCCTGGGCGCTCGTCCTGTCGCTGCCGCCGATGATCGCCACCGCGTTCGCCACCATGCCTGAAAGCTTTTCCGGCATCGAAGCTCCGGCACTAGCCGGCCTCGCCTATGTCTCGCTGTTCAGCATGCTGATCGGCTTTGTCTTCTGGTATCGCGGCCTCGCCCAGGGCGGCATTGCCTCGGTCGGGCAGTTGCAGCTTCTGCAGCCGTTCCTCGGGCTGGCGCTCGCGGCGACCCTGCTGCGTGAGTCCGTCAGTTGGGCAATGTTTGCGGTGACACTCGCGGTGATCCTCTGCGTCGCCGGTGCGCGCAAGTTTGCCAGATGATACCCCTCCGAGCGCGGGGCTCGGTTGCAGTCGATCTCTTTCCCGCCTGGCGCATGGCAGGTATTCGCAAAAGCAGGTTGCCTGACATCTTGGCGAACGGTCAAAACGGACTATTATTTCGTTTACCTGCGCTGCCGCTTCCCTGCCGCGCGACCGCCCACCAGAAGTAGATCTCCCGTATGACACCTCGGTCCATCGGCCTTCTCTGCGCTCTTTCGGCCGTGGCCATCTTTTCCGTTCAGGACGGCATTTCGAAACATCTCGGGACCGCCTATCCGCCGATTTTCGTGACGATGATCCGCTACTGGGCCTTTGCGGGTTTCGCGCTGTTTCTCGCAGGCCGCTCGCCCGTCGGACTGAAAGGCGTCGCCACCGCCAACCGGCCATGGCTGCAGATAGCTCGAGGCGTGCTCCTCGTGACTCAGATCGTGGTGTCGATCTTCTCCTTTTCGCGGGTCGGCCTCGCCTCCACCCATACGATATTTGCCGCAACGCCGCTGGTCGTCGCCTGTCTTTCGGTGCCGTTTCTCGGAGAGCGGGTGGGCTGGCGCCGCTGGGCGGCCATCGGCATCGGCTTCATCGGCATCCTGTTGATCATCAACCCGATGCAGGCGACCTTCGATGCAAAGATCATCATCCCGATCGTCGGCACGCTGATGTTTGCGGTCTATTCGATCATGACCCGGCTCGCGAGCCGGACCGACACGCCCGACACCGCCTTCTTCTACACGGGCGTCGCCGGTGCGCTGGCGATTACGTTCGTCGGCCCGTTCTACTGGACGCATATCACGCTCGGTGACTGGTTCTGGATGCTCGCCCTCTGCATCACCGGCATGAGCGGGCACTATCTCCTGATCCGCGCCTATGATCTGCTCGATGCGGTCGTGGTTCAGCCGATGTCCTATATCCAGACCGTGATCGTCTGCCTGATGGGCGTCTTCCTTTTCGGCGAGGTGATGACGGTGAATATGATCGCCGGCTGCACGATCGTCATCGCCGCCGGCATCTTCACCATCTGGCGGGAGGCCCGGCTTGCCCGTATCCAGCCCGCAGCGATCGATCCGCTGGGAACGCCGTGAACTCCATCAAATGCAGTGATGGATCGATTTAGCAAAAGTCGTTTTCCGAATGCCGCCCACACGGGTATGGTTTGCTCCTCATTTGCAGGAGGAACCCTATGAGCCAACCAGCGACCCCGGCCGTACGCTCGCCCATGCCCTGGCTGATCATCACCGCAGGCGCGCTGATCGCGATGCTGACCTTCGGCCCGCGCTCCGCCATGGGTTTCTTCCAGCTTCCGATGCTGCAGGATAGCGGTTGGGACCGCTCGACCTTCGGTCTCGCGATGGCGATCCAGAATCTCTGCTGGGGCCTCAGTCAGCCCTTCTTTGGCGCGCTCGCCGACAAATACGGCACAGGCCGCGTTCTCACCATGTCGGGCGTGCTCTATGCCGCCGGCCTCATTCTCATGGCCAATGCCAGCGCGCCCGTCTGGCTGCATATCGGCGGCGGCGTGCTGATCGGCATGGCGATCGGCGCCGGCTCCTTCAGCGTCATCCTTTCCGCCTTTGCCCGCAACGTGACGCCGGAGCAGCGATCGATGGCGTTCGGCATCGGCACGGCGGCCGGGTCGGCAGGCATGTTCCTGTTTGCGCCGCTGAGCCAGGCACTGATCAGCAGTTTCGGCTGGTCCGACAGCCTCGTCTATATGTCGGCCATGATGCTGATCGTGCCGCTGCTTGCCTTTCCGTTGCGCGGCAACGCAAACTCGGGCAGCCAGTCGCACAGCCAGTTCCAGCAATCGGTGAGCGCTGCCCTGAAGGAAGCCTTCGGCCATCAGAGCTACCTGCTGCTCACGGCCGGCTTCTTCGTCTGCGGCTTCCAGGTCGCCTTCATCACCGCCCATTTCCCTGCCTATCTCGGGGATATCGGTATTGACGCCGGTTATGCGGTGATCGCCATGGCGCTGATCGGCTTCTTCAACATCATCGGCTCGCTCGGCGCCGGCTTTATCGGCCAGCGCTATTCGAAGCCCTATTTCCTCGCCTATATCTATATCGGCCGGTCGATCGCGGTGACCGCGTTCCTCATCCTGCCGCAAACGCCGACGACCGTGATCGTCTTCGCGATCGTCATGGGTCTGCTGTGGCTTTCCACCGTGCCGCCGACCAACGGGCTTGTCGCCATCATGTTCGGCACGCGCCATCTCGGCCTCCTCGGCGGCATCGTTTTCCTGTCGCACCAGGTCGGCTCGTTTCTCGGGGTATGGATGGGCGGATATCTCTACGACCGCTTCGGCTCCTACGATCCGGTCTGGTGGCTGGGGGTCGGGCTCGGCATATTCGCCGCGGTCGTCCACTGGCCGATCCAGGAAAAGGCGGTCGACCGGCAGATGCCGGCTGCCCAGCCGGCAGAATAAGGAGGATCAGCCGGCCTGTCGCTCGGCTGACTTGGACAGGGCTTTCAGCGCCGCCTGCACGAAACCGTCGCGGGCGGCGTTTTCGGTCAGGCCTCGGGGCTCATAGACGTGCCGGTGCAGGAAAAAGGCGGTGAGACGGAAGGCCGCCGCCATGCTTTCGCGGTCCGCCGCTTTCGCCGCGCCGTCGCCGAGGAAGCCGGGCAGAGCCAGCATGCGATCGGCATAAGGCGCGCCCGCCGCGCGAGAGACCGCGCGGCCGGTCTTCGGCGAGACATAGACGAGATCTTCCGCAATCCCGGTCGCGGCGCATTCGTTCAGGTCGAGCCCGAAGCCGAGATCGTTCAGGACCGCCAGCTCAAAACGCACGAAGAGTTCACCGGCATCGGCCGGATCGTCCAGCGCGTCGAGGATGATGTCCAGCGCCTCGAAGAGATGCGGATGCGGATCCCGCTCGGGCAGCAGCCGGAGCAGCGCGCCCATGGCCTGCACGCCGTAGACCGCGGTCGCCGTCTCCATCAACTTCGCCGCCCTCAGTTGCACCGGCTCCAGCTTGAATTCGCCGAGATGTTCATCGAGACGCGCGCGCCAGACCGCCTCGACCCGGTTTCCTGGCTGCAGCACCGGCTGCATGGCGCGCGAGCGGCCGGAACGGACAAGCCCCATATGCCGGCCGCGCTCGCGGGTCATCAGCTCGGCGATGACGCTCGTCTCGCCGTGGCGCTTGACGCCGATGATGATGCCTTCGTCCTGCCACTGCATGTGCCGCTTCAACATCCTTCCAATGTGATTCAGTTCTATCCGATAAGTGCTTCAGACTGAATCGGTTTCTGGAACGAAGCCTCTTCCGGGAAGTTGCGGTTTCAGCCGTCTTGCCTGGAACAAATCGGGCTCCATTTGGATTCCTGTGCGAAATTTTCGACCTCAAGTCATAAAGCCCGGGAGCCCTTATGAAAAACGTCCTTCTTGCCGCACTGGCCGCGCTGCCGGCCGCCGTTCTCCTTGCCTCTCCCGCCGCCGCGCAATCGCCGCAGCTGGAACAGGCCTGCGTGACGGTCGCCAAGAATTTCCTGCTGGTGCCGAACGTCAAGACCGGCATCGTGCAATCCTACCCGGAACTCGATCCGCCGGGCGCACGGCTTACCTATTCCACACGAGAAGATGCCAAGCCCACCGATTTCAACAACGAGATCGAATGCGAGTTCGACAAGCCCCAGCCGCCGTTCAATCTCCTGCGTTTCTGCATTTCCGATACGTGCTACGGCCCCAACGAACAGGAGCAGGAGAACCGCCGGCGTTACCAGGAGGTCAAGGCGCTGATGGACCGGCAGCAGAAGAAGTGAGGGCTCCTCAAAGCTCTTTCTTGCCGCCGATCACATTCAGCGCAGAGGAAAGATAACGCGCCGCGAGCGTATGGCGGCGCCTCGTGGCGATACCGAGGGCAGCCCGGCAATGGCTTTCCAGCGGGTCGCCTTCCAATGGGTTGAGCGAAGACCGGAGCGTTACCGTGCCGCTGTAGATCGAAGGGACCCCCTCCACATCCCGCAAGCAGCGGCCGTTTGCCGTCACGGAAATCTTGCGACCATCGGGATGAGTGAGCCGGTACTCCGCCTGATAAGGCAGGCCAGTGATGATCGCGTCGTGGATCGCCTTGGCGACCCGCTGCTTGTCGCCCTCGTCGATATACCGGATGACCAGCTCGATCGGCGCGCCTTCCACCAGGTGATCAAGGGGAACACAGAATATGTCGGCGACGACTTCATCGCCGTAGACCCTGTTTTCCGGGACGCTCCAACTATAAAAACCGACTGAACAGATTGCGTCCATCTCGGCGTTGCCGTCGAAGAATCCAATCTCAGCCATTCACGGACCTCTCGCTGTTTGCGACAGCGTGACGCCCATCCCGCAGTTTAGCAATATTTTTTTATAACTGTTCCAGGAAAACGGCGGACAACCTGCTCAATTTTTCGGGAAATCCAGCCCCATCTCGCGGAAACGCTCCGGATCGTCGCCCCAGTTTTCCCGAACCTTGACGAACAGGAAGAGGTGGACCGGCTGCTCGAGTATTTCGGAGATCTCCTTGCGGGAGGCAGTGGAGATCGCCTTGATGGCATCGCCGTTCTTGCCGAGGGCGATCTTCTTCTGGCTGTCGCGCTCCACATAGATGACCTGTTCGATGCGAACCGAACCGTCCTTGCGCTCTTCCCATTTTTCCGTCTCGACGTGGGACGCATAAGGAAGCTCCTGATGCAGGCGCAGGAACAGTTTTTCGCGGGTGATTTCGGCGGCGAGCTGGCGCATCGGCAGGTCGGAAATCTGGTCCTCCGGATAATACCAGGGACCTTCCGGCAGGGTTTCGGCGAGATAATCCATCAGATCGTCGCAGCCGGAACCGGTGGTGGCCGAGACCATGAAGGTGCGCTCGAAGGCGACCGCCTCGTTGGCTGTGGAGGCGAGTTTCAGGAGATCCTCGTGACGGACGCGGTCGATCTTGTTCAACACCAGGATCTTCGGTTGATGGACCTCCTTCAGGCCCTTCAGGATCGCTTCGGCATCACCGCGGATGCCGCGTTCGCTGTCGATCAGGAGCAGGATCAGGTCGGCGTCCTTCGCGCCGCCCCAGGCGGATGTCACCATGGCGCGGTCGAGCCGGCGGCGCGGCTTAAAGATGCCGGGCGTGTCCATGAAAACGATCTGGGCGTTGTTGTGGATGGCGATGCCGCGCACGATGGCGCGCGTCGTCTGCACCTTGTGGCTGACGATCGAAACCTTGGCGCCGACGAGCCGGTTGAGCAGCGTTGATTTCCCGGCATTGGTCGGGCCGATCAAAGCCACGAAGCCGGAATGGGTCGCGCCGATTTCTTTTTCGTCAGCGGTGATGTTGTCGTTTTCGCTCATTTTGTCCAATCATTCTCCGGCGGGCTTCTGCCACACGCCTTCACGTTCGAGCATCTTGGTCGCAGCGACCTGTTCGGCAGCGCGTTTGGAGCGATCGACGCCCGTTTCCGGCGCCACTCCCGTCACTTCCACCGTGACCGTGAAGCGCGGATCGTGGTCCGGCCCCGATCGGTCGTCGACGCGGTACGAAGGCGTCAGGCCGAACCTGGCATGCGCCCATTCCTGCAATTCGGTCTTGGCGTCGCGCCGCGCACCATCGGCGCGGGCGGCGCGACCTTCCCAATACCGGAGGATGAAGCCGCGTGCGGCTTCAAGCCCCCCATCGAGATAGAGCGCCGCAATCATGCTTTCCACCACATCGGCGCGAACATTCATCATTCGCTTGCCCGTGAGCTTCTTGACATCGGCGCCGGTGCGGATGAAGCGATGCAGTTCCAGCTCATCGGCGACATGCGCGCAGCTTTCGGCGCTGACGAGCTGATTGAGCCGCACCGAAAGTTCGCCTTCGGTCGCCGACCGGAATGTCTTGAACAGAAGCTCAGCGACACAGAGGCCTAGCACCCGATCGCCCAGGAACTCCAGCCGCTCGTAATTTGCGCCTTTGGCCGAACCGGTGCTCGCGTGGGTGAGCGCCCGGTCCAGCCATTGCTTGTCAGCGAATTCATGGCCGATCACTTTTTCAAGCTGGCCGCGATCCTCCGCCGAAAGCGCCTTGGCCTTCATCACCGAACGACCTTGAAGAGCCGATCCCAGCGCATGTTCGTCGGCCATTTCCAGATTTCGCGGAACGAGGTGTCGTTACCAAGCGAGAAGAAGATGATGCTGGCGCGGCCGACCAGATTTTCGGCGGGCACCATGCCGACGTCGAAGCGGCTGTCGAGGGAATTGTCGCGGTTGTCGCCCATGAAGAAGTAGTGGCCTTCGGGAACCGTGAATTCCTGCGTGTTGTCGCCGCGCGAGACCGGCGAATGATCAAGCGTGTCGTAGGTGACGCCCGATTCGAGCGTCTCGCGGAAGACCGGCACATTGGTGCCCGGATCGAGGCTGTAGTCGGAGGTGAAGGTGCCGTCGCCCTGCTTCGGCACGGGCTTGCCGTTAATCAGAAGCACGCCGTCGGTCACCTGCACCTTGTCGCCGGGCAGGCCGATCAGGCGCTTGATGTAGTCCACATCAGGATGGCTCGGCAGACGGAAGACGATCACATCGCCGCGCTCAGGCTCGCTGAACTGGAAGATTCGGCCCGAAAACAGGTTCGGCGAGAACGGCAGCGAATACTTCGAATAGCCGTAGGCGAACTTGTTGACGAAGATATAGTCGCCCACGAGCAGGGTCGGCATCATCGAGCCGGAGGGAATGGTGAAGGGCTGGAAGAGGACGGTGCGGATCACCATCGCCAGCAGCAAAGCCTGGATAATGACCTTGATATTTTCCCAAAGGCTGTTCTGCGGCTTGGTCTGGGCTTTTTCGGACACGTTCAAAGTTCTTTCTCTTTCCAGCAAAGTGCCGCTTTCTAACCCCTTCACGGGGCGGCGGCAATGGCTGATGGGTAACGGGTGGCAGATCAGCCGGCCAGAGGTCTCGCCTCGATGACCACGAAGGCCTGGGCGTAAGGGTATTCATCGGTGATGGTGATGTGGATGACGGGTTCGTGACCCGCCGGCATCATCTCGGCGAGGCGCTCCGACGCGCCGCCGGTAAGCACCATGGTCGGCTTGCCGCCCGGGAGATTGACGACGCCCATGTCTCTCCAGAACACGCCCTGGGCCATGCCGGTGCCGAGCGCCTTGGAACAGGCCTCCTTGGCGGCGAAACGTTTGGCATAGGACGCGGCCCGGTTCTGTCGGCGGTCGGACTTCGCGCGCTCGATGTCGGTAAAACAGCGATGGGTGAAACGCTCGCCGAACCGCTCGATCGATTTTTCGACGCGACGGATGTCAATCAGGTCGCTGCCCATGCCGATGATCATGAAACTCTTCCTTCGTGCGCTCGGTGGCGTTTTACACTGACTTGAGCGTTCCGGCCCGCGTCGTCAAGCGTTGTCGGCGACGGTTGCGGAAGCTGCGCACAGCCCAATAGGTCACGGCATAGAAGAAAAGCCCCGAGAGAAGCCCCGGCGGCAGCGAGCCGATCAACATCGGCTCCAGGATCGGCCGCCAGAGTTGCGACAGGTCGAGGTGGTGGAAAAGCGCGCCGAGATCCAAGCGGTCATGGCCGGCGGCTTCGTTGCCGAGCATGACTTCGCCAATCTTCCAGGTGAGCGGCCAGATGATGGGAAAGGTGATCGGATTGGCGAATGTGGTCCCGAGCGCCGCGGCGATGACGCTGCCGCCGAGCAAATAGGCGATCGGGATCGCGAGGAGCATGTGGAGCCCGAGGAACGGTGTCCAGGCGCTCACCACGCCGACCGCGAGGCCGACAGCGACCGCATGTGGCGATCCGCTGATCCGCATCACCTTCAGGCGATAATAACCGAGGCTGCGGCGAAACCCCCTGGGCGGCAGAACTGCGCGAAGCATTCTGTCACGAAATCCGAGCGGGGTGCGGCGGCGGAATGGCATCGGGTGTTGTCATCGTTCGGCGGCAGGGGACACACCCCTCGTGCCGCGGCAATCTTCGGATCAATTTACTGCCATAGCCGAAGCCGAAGATGATGGCGAAAGTTGGCCGGTCGCGGCTGGGGATTCCTGCGGGAGCAATCCGGATGCCGGGCGCATCGTCTGCGGATGCATCTGCAAACCGCGCGGCACTTTCCGCGCGGAGGACGGGCAGGCTGTTAGAAGCCGGACTTGCGGAACATGCCGCGGTCGATCTGGCGCATACGGTATTCGAGGTCGATCCGGTCGCGGGCTTCGTTCAGATAGGCGACTTCACGGTCCTGGGTGGTGGGAACGCGGAACGCGCGGGCGAATTTGCGTACTGAGTCAAACATGATTGTTTCTTCTTTCTCTCTCATATTGCACTGCAGCAATATAAGGCTCGCGTTAGCCTTTTACCAACGCGGGAACCGCTGAGCAGCCTTGCACCGGAAGCATGGCGGATGGTTGGACGGATTGAAAAATGGGCAGCGGATAGCCGGGCCGCCCTTCGAACATTCGACATCTCCCGCAACACCGCGCCTACTCCCCACTCGCGCGCCTTTCCGCTATACTGGTCGGGCGGGGTCCAAAGGAGGCGGACTCAGGTGTCAACGATTGTTTTCGGATCAATCCTGTTCGTTGCCGGGCTGCTGTACCTGTTTGGTGGAGCCTTAGCTCGTCGCCGGCTCAGCGAGCCGCATCGTTCCGGCCAGGGCGACACGAAGCCTACCCTGGAACCCCGACGTCAGGGCGTCGGCTTCCTGAGCCTCAGAAGAAACTGGCCGGGCGTAGCGATGATGGCTGTCGGAGCCATTCTCCTGATTTCAGGAGCATATGCTTAGGGGCTAGCCTGGGTCGAGGACGCCTAGTCATATACCCGCTTCAAATTCGCGACGCAGTCGAGTTCCTTCAGCTGCAGGAGAAGCTGGTTGAGCTGCCGCAGGTCCCAGACCTCGACCACCATGCTGATCTCGGAGAAATCGGCGGCTCGATTGCTGCCCATTGCCAGCGTTCTGATATTGATGTCGAGACGCGCGATCGTCTGAGTGACTGTCGCGAGCGTGCCGGGCTCGTTCAGCGTGTTGACCTCGATCTTTGCAGAAAACCGCGACTTGTTCGCCTCGTCGAGGTCCCAGCGCACGTCGATCCACCGCTCCGGCTGGTCATCGAAACGCTGCAGGGCGGAAGCTTGGATCGGATAGATTGTGATCGCCTTGTCCGTTTCCATGATGCCGACGATGCGATCGCCGGGCACAGCGCCGCTCGGCGCGAACCGGACTTCCATATTGCCGGACAGACCGCGGATCGGCAGCGGATCCAGTCCGGCCTCGATTTCCTCCGGCGCGACGGCCCTCTGGTTGGGCAGTTTGAAGATCATGCCGGAGGCGCTGCGCATGTTGAACCAGCCGTCATCGGCAGGCTTTACGGTGACGCGCTCGTCCTTGTAATCCGGGAAGACGGCGCGCAGCACGTCGAGCGAGGAAAGTTCGCCGCGTCCCACGGCGGCGATCGCGTCCTCGACATCCTTATATGCCAGCCGATGGAGCGCCGGCTTCAAAGCCTCGCGGGAAAAAACCTTGCCGGTGCGCTCGAAAGTGCGCTCCAGGATCCGGTGTCCGAGGCCCGCATATTGCTTGCGGATCGCCATGCGGGTGGCACGACGGATGGCCGAGCGCGCCTTGCCGGTGACGACGATTTCTTCCCAGGCGGCGGGCGGCACCTGCACGCCGGAGCGGATGATCTCCACTTCGTCGCCGTTATTGAGCCTGGTCACGAGCGGCATGATCCGGCCGTTGATCTTGGCACCGACGGTGGTGTCGCCAATATTGGTATGCACCGCATAGGCAAAATCGATGGGGGTGGCGCCGCGCGGCAAGGCAATAAGCTTCCCCTTGGGCGTGAAACAGAAGACCTGGTCCTGGAAGAGTTCGAGCTTGGTATGCTCCAGGAACTCTTCCGGGCTGTCGCCTTCGGCGAGCGACTCGATCGTATGGCGCAGCCAGGAATAGGCGTTCGATTCCCTCGGAAGAAGCTCTCCGCCCCTGCCATCCTTGTAGAGGGCGTGGGCGGCAATACCGTATTCGGCGATCTCCTGCATGAGCTGGGTGCGGATCTGCAGTTCGATGCGCTGGCGCGACGGGCCGACGATCGTCGTATGGATGGAGCGGTAGTCGTTCTGCTTCGGATTGGAGATATAATCCTTGAAGCGGCCGGGCACGACGCGCCATCGGGTGTGAACGATGCCGAGTGCGCGATAGCAGGACGGGACATTGTCGACGATGATGCGGAAGCCGTAGACGTCGGAGAGTTGCTCGAAAGAGAGCGACTTCGACTGCATCTTGCGGAATACCGAATAGGGCTTCTTCTGCCGCCCCTTGACATAGGTGTCGGTGAGCCCGTTGGCGATCAGCAGCTCGCGCAGTTCGTCCTCGATCTTCTTGATCAGGCCCTCGTTGCGCGCCTCGAGATCCACGAGCCGTTTGGTGACGGTCTCGTAGGCCTCCGGATTCATGTAGCGGAAGGACAGATCCTCCAGCTCGTCGCGCATGTCCTGCATACCCATGCGCCCGGCGAGCGGCGCATAGATGTCCATCGTCTCTTCGGAAATGCGCGCCTTCTGCTCCGCCTTCATGTGCTCGAGCGTGCGCATGTTGTGCAGCCGGTCGGCGAGCTTGACGAGAAGGACGCGCACGTCGTCGGAGATGGCGAGCAGCAGCTTGCGAAGGTTTTCCGCCTGCTTCGCCTTCTTCGACACCAGGTCGAGCCGCTTCAGCTTGGTGAGCCCTTCGACCAGCCGGCCGATATCCTCGCCGAACAGCTCGTCGATCTCGGCACGGGTGGCGGTGGTATCCTCGATCGTATCGTGCAGAAGTGCGACGGCGATGGTCGATTCGTCGAGATGCATGTCGGTCAGGATGGCGGCGACTTCCAGCGGGTGGGAAATATAAGGATCGCCGCTGGCGCGCTTCTGCTGGCCATGCTTCTGCATGGCATAGACATAGGCCTTGTTGAGCAGAGCTTCGTTGGCGTCGGGTTTATACTTCTGAACCCGCTCCACGAGCTCGTATTGCCGCATCATCCTGAAAAATGTCCTCGATACCGCTTCAGTGCCCGCGAATGGGCGCCGGACGAAAAGAAAATGGCGCGCCAACCGTGAAGATTGGCGCAGCCATCATAAAACATTCAAGCAGATTAGGGCGAGAGAATGAACGAAAACTTGCTAAGCGAATGTTTCGCTTAGTAATCGTCGCTCTTTTCCGGCGGCACCAGGCCTTCGATGCCGGCGAGCAGTTCCTCTTCCGACATCTGGTCGAAAGTAACGGTTTCCGGAGCGTCATCGTCCTCGTCCCGGTCGGATGCAACTGCAACGCCGCCGGCAGCGATCAGCGAAGCCGGATCGGGCTCCGGCTCGTCCACTTCGACGTGCTTCTGCAACGAGTGGATGAGGTCTTCCTTGAGGTCGTCGGGGGAAAGCGTCTCGTCGGCGATTTCCCGAAGGGCGACAACCGGATTCTTGTCATTGTCGCGGTCGATCGTGATCGAAGCGCCCTGGGAAATCTGGCGGGCGCGGTGGCTCGCGAGCAGAACCAGCTCGAAACGATTATCGACTTTGTCAATGCAATCTTCTACTGTGACACGGGCCATTGCCTGTCCTTTGGGTCATGGATTTTCGGAATTGATACGCCCGATACAGCCATTGCACGGCAAATTCAAGTTTTTCCTGACCCAGCCTTCGTTTCCCCCGCCGAGGAGTCCTGGGGGCGACAGCCCGATTCAACCGCAAGCTGCTTGGATTATTGCGAATCGTGCCATAAATGACAGTTATATGAATAGTTCTTAATGTAGTGGATTATTCGGGAGGTTTGGTTCAAAAATATTGACCAAAGCTCTGCCTGCCAAGCAGGTTTATAAGAACAAGGGGATGGAGACCATATGTTTGACCCAAGGGAGAAGATTGCTCTCTTCATTGACGGCGCCAATCTTTACGCTGCCTCGAAAAGCCTCGGCTTCGATATAGACTATCGCAAACTGTTGAAGGCTTTCCAGAAACGCGGCTATCTCCTTCGGGCCTATTACTACACCGCTCTGATCGAAGATCAGGAATATTCCTCCATCCGTCCGCTGATCGACTGGCTCGACTACAACGGCTACAAGGTCATCACCAAGCCTGCCAAGGAATTCACCGATTCCATGGGCCGCAGGAAGGTCAAGGGCAACATGGACATCGAACTGGCGATCGACGCCATGGAACAGTCCGAAACCGTCGACCATCTGGTGCTGTTTTCCGGCGACGGCGATTTCACCACGCTGGTGGAAGCCCTGCAGCGCAGGGGCCGCAAGGTGTCGGTCGTCTCAACCATGCAGACGCAGCCGCCGATGATCGCCGACGACCTGCGCCGCCAGGCCGACCACTTCATCGACCTGATGACGCTGAAGGCCGAAGTCGGCCGCGACCCTTCCGAACGTCCTCCGCGGCCTGCGGAACCGGTCGAACACGTCGATCTCTGAGCGAGCCATAAAAGAGGAATAGGCGCCCGTTTTTCGGCGGCGCCTTTTTCGATTCCGGGTTAGAAAAGTGCCATGCTTTTCGAACGCCCCCACGACGACATTCTCTACGATGCGCTAGTCGCCCGCGACGCAGCCTATGAGGGTTTTGCCTGGGCAGCGGTGAGGACGACCGGCATCTTCTGCCGCCTCACCTGCCCGGCCCGCAAGCCGAAGCGAGAGAACACAACCTTCTACGACACGATCGCCCAGTGCCTGGAGGCAGGCTTCCGCCCGTGCAGCCGCTGCCGCCCGATGCTGAAGCTCGGAGAGGCCGATCCGATGGTCACCCGGCTTGTTCAGGCGCTCGACGCGGAGCCGCACCGCCGCTGGGGCGAAGATGACGTCGTCGCGCTCGGTATCGATCCTTCGACCGCGCGCCGCGCTTTCAAGCGGCAGTTCGGGATGAGTTTCCTGGAGATCGCCCGGCTGAGGCGCATGGGCAAGGCCGCCGAGACATTGACGTCGGGGGCCAGCGTCATCGATGCGCAGCTCGACGCAGGTTACGAGTCCGGCAGCGGTTTTCGCAGCGCCGTGACCAGGCTCTTCGGGGCCGCTCCCGCCAACCTGCGCGACAAGACGCTGCTGAGGGCCGATTGGATCGAGACGCCGATCGGCCCGATGATGGCGATCGCGGACCAGCATGCCCTCCACCTTCTCGAATTCGCCGAACGCAAGGCACTGCCGGCGGAGATCAAGAAGCTTCAGACATTCACCGGCAGCGGCACCGCGATGGGACGGCATCCGCCGATCGACCAGATCGAGGCGGAACTCGGGGCATATTTCGCGGGCGAGGATCGCGGCTTCAGGACGAGGATTGCCGGCCATGGCTCGCCTTTCCAGCGGCAGGTCTGGGCGGCCCTTCGGGACATTCCCGTGGGCGTGTCGCGCACCTATGGTGCGATTGCTGGGCAGCTCGGCCTGCCCTCCTCCACCCGCGCCGTGGCAGGCGCCAATGGCGCGAACCAGCTCGCCATCGTCATTCCCTGCCACCGGGTTCTCGGCGCAGACGGCAGTCTGACGGGTTATGGCGGAGGATTGTGGCGGAAGCGTTGGCTTCTCGAACACGAGCGACGGATGGCGGTCAGGGTTGGTTAGGTGTTCCAATCGTTCGGCGGCCCACTGCGCCAAAAGCGCCCGCCTTTCCGCCACAACTGTCAGTCGATGATCGTGTTGGCTCCTTCGGCCGTGAGGCGGGCGAGCCCCTCCTTCATCTGCTGGACCTGTTCGGGCGAATGCCCCTGCCATCCGGTCACTTCGCCTATGATGCGCAGCGGTTCACGGGATCGATAGGACAGTGTGGGATTACCGGGGAACCTCTTGTCCGTCAGATTGGGGTCATCCTCGATCGTTCCGGTTGGCTCCACGACGTAGATGCGTTGCCGCTCGCCTCCCGCTGCAAGTTCAGCTCCCCAGATCGCGGCGTCCAAGGTCGCGGAAAAATAAATCCAGGACAGCGGGTCGGCGATGAAGTTTGACCGATAGCCGACAACGATCTCATCGCCGGGTTTCAAATCCGCCCGCGTGCCATGGAAGAAAGTTTGAACGAACATCGTGGCCCTGGCTGCCATGTATGCGGTCCCCTTTCATGCCAGATATTTGCCCTGAATAACTCGCAAAAGCGATCAAACCGACGACGGCTCGCTCATCGGAAGCCCTTCCGTCGAAGACTTTTTTGCCTTCCTGGCGCGAAATACCGCTTCGACGATCAAGGACAATGGCAGGCCGATAAAGAACGGGATGAAGAAATAGATCACGCGGAAGGCGACCAGCGAGCCGATCGAGGCCTGGTCGCCCATGACATGGCGGACTGTCGCTTCGAGCACGCCTAGCCCGCCCGGCGCATGGGTGATGATGATCGCCAGATTGGCAAGCACGAAGGCGGTTGCTGCCTTCAGGTAGCTGACATCAGCGGTCGCGGCCATGACCTCACGAAGGCAAGCCGAGACCAGCGCGAAGTTGATCGTGCCGATCACCACCTGAGCGACTGCGATCTGCCAGGTCGGCATCTGGAACGTCCAGGCGCGGATCTTCAACGGCGCACGGACGAAAGCGGCGAGAGCGAGATAACCCGCCGTCGCCGCGAGGCAGGCGATGCCGGTCCCGATCACGGCGCTCTCGCCTAGCCGCAGGACGGCCGCCGCATCCTTCGGATTGACGACCATGACAATGCCGGAAAGGACCATCATACCAATGCCGACGGTGACGCCGGAGAGCAGCACGATCTTCGCGACATCCTCCGTATTCATGCCCCAATGGGCGTAATAGCGGTAACGCAAGGCGCCGCTGCTCAGGCCGGAAAGACCAACGCTCTGGCCGATCGACAGGCTGATGAAGGAGGCAAGCGCGATCTTGGGATAGGCGAGATCGTTCTTCACATACCGCACGCCGATCCAGTCGAAGCCGGTCAAGCAAAGATACGAACCGACGGCGAAGGCGAGTGCCGTTATCAGATTGAAGGTCGGGATTGCCCTTACCGATTCTGTGATGTCGGACAGGGAATATTCGCGGAACGTGTAATAGAGCAGATATCCAGCGAGGCCGAAGCCGATCACCAGGGTTACGTAGGTCAGGATTTTCTTTCGCGTCATCGCCCGCTCGCTCACAGATGAAACCCAACGGGCCGCAAGGGATTTTGTTCCTATCGTGCCGCCTCAGATGCGGTCGATGATGCGGGAAAAGGCCGGATCGTTGCGGTTATATCCGCGGGCCGTGCCGTGAAAGCCCTGCTCCATCGCGGCAAGCTCACTGATGTCGTTCACATGGAAGAGCCGCCACCCGACGCCGGTGCCGGAAATCTGCCAGGCGCTCAGCGCCAGTTCGTCGTGGCCGACATAGCCTAAAATATGCGGCCGCACCCGGCGTGTAACGTCCTTGTAGCGTAGTTCGATGACTTTCCGCCGGCTGATGGCATCCTTGATGATGTGCCGATAACGCATGATCCACCTCGCACATCTCCACCAACGGATGGAAAACGACAAGGTTCATGGGACAGGCAACTCAGACGTCGGTCAATTCGCCTTCAGAAGCCGCGACTTCTGCCGATTCCAGTCGCGTTCCTTCTCCGTCTCGCGCTTGTCGTGCAGCTTCTTGCCCTTGGCGAGCGCAAGCTCGAGCTTTGCCCTGCCCTTCTCGTTGAAATAGATCTTCAGTGGTACGAGCGTCATGCCCTCACGATTGATCGCCGCGCGCAGACGGTTGATCTCGCGCTTGGAGAGCAGAAGCTTGCGGCGGCGGCGCGGTTCATGATTGAAGCGGTTTGCCTGGAGATATTCCGGCAGGTGCGAATTTATCAGCCAGATCTCCTCCCCTTCGTCCGAAGCGTAGGATTCCGCGATATTCGCCTTGCCCTCGCGCAGCGACTTGACCTCGGTCCCCGTCAACACCAGGCCAGCCTCATAGGTATCGATGATTTCGTAATTGAAGCGGGCCTTGCGGTTTTCCGCGACAATCTTGTTTACGGTGCGCTGGCTGCCTTTGGGTGCCATGGGAGAGTTTCCGTTCCGCCCTTTATCTGAAAACAAATCCCCGCCCATGGGCGATGAGCGGGGTTCGAACTCTATCTAATGCGCGGAAGGCAAAATGTGAAGCGGCGGGGCTGCTTTGCTTCAGTTCAGAAGGCCCGCATGGCGCAGTGCCGCGTCGATCGCCGCCTCGGTTGCCGGCTCCAGTGTCGAAACGAGCGGCGAGCGGACTGTGCGGTTCATGCCGCGGATCTTATGGAGGCCGTATTTCGCGCCGCAGAGGCCGGGCTCCATGAAGATCGCCTTGTGAAGCGGCATCAGCCGGTCCTGGTATTCGAGCGCCTTGGCATAATCGCCCGCAAGCGTTGCGGCCTGGAATTCCGCACAAAGGCGCGGGGCGACATTTGCCGTCACGGAAATGCAGCCGACGCCGCCGTGGGCATTGAAGCCGAGCGCAGTTGCATCCTCGCCGGAAAGTTGGACGAAATCCTTGCCGCAGGTGATGCGCTGTTCGGAGACGCGCTCGATCTTGCCGGTCGCATCCTTGACACCGACGATGTTCTTGTGCGCCTTGACGAGCGCACCCATCGTCTCCGGCGACATGTCGATCACCGAGCGCGGCGGAATGTTGTAGATGATGATCGGCAGCTTGGTCGCTTCGGCGATCGCGGAAAAATGCGCTATCAGCCCCTTCTGGGTCGGCTTATTGTAGTAAGGCGTCACGACCAGGAGTGCATCGGCGCCCGCCTTTTCCGCATGCACGGCAAGCTCGACCGCTTCCCGCGTGTTGTTCGAGCCGGCGCCGGCAATGACGGGAACCCGCTTTTTCGCCACCTCGACGCAGAGCTCGACGACGCGCTTGTGCTCGTCATGCGACAAAGTGGGCGATTCACCAGTGGTGCCGACCGGCACCAGACCGCTGCTGCCTTCACCGATCTGCCATTCCACATGGGCGGCAAAGGCTGCCTCGTCCACCGCCCCTTCGGTGGTGAAGGGGGTGACGAGGGCGGGCATTGATCCCTTGAACATGCAAAAGCTCCCAATCGGCAGCCTTCCATTCTGCTGCCGCAATCCGTGACTATAAGGTCGCGCACCATAAAGCGGCGGGAAAGCGGCGACAAGCGCGGGCAGGCGGGATTTCACGCGGAATCTCATATAAGAAATCGCGCATTTTCATTGATATGGTAAGGTTTCGTTAATCTGCTCGGCGGCTAATAGGGGGTAGACATCTTTATCGCGAGTTATCGGATGAACAAGTCCGTTCTGACCGTTGCGACCCTGGGCGCCGTTCTGGGGCTTGGTGGCGCGGGCATGCCCAGCTTTGCCGCATCGCTTCCCGAAACCGTCACGCCGCTGTCATTCGTGAAGCCTGAGAACCCGGTGACCGTTCCAGTTCCGGCTGCCATGCCGACGCCCGACATCACTGGTGCGATTCCGCGCAGCGATCTCCGCACGGGACGCCTGCAGCCGGCCACTCTGCTCAAGCAAGGCCTGGACGCGCTGGCGGGCAACGATATTGCAACGGCACTCGCCGTCCGGAACGGCCTTTCAGAAGGTGCTCTCGACCGGCATATCCTGACCTGGGCTATCGCCACCTCGGGTGCGCCAGGCGTTCCCTCACACGAAATTACCGCTGCACAACGGGAACTCAAGGACTGGCCGGGGCTGAAGGGCCTGCGCGCCTTTTCCGAACGCGCGCTCTACAGGGAAAATCCGCCGGCAAGCGCCGTGCTCGCCGCGTTCGGCGCGACCCGACCAGAGACGACCGAAGGCGCGATCATTCTGGCACGGGCACTCGCTGCGACTGGCAGGACGAACGATGCGGCACGCGCGCTTCGGCATATCTGGGTCACGGAGCCGCTCGACAAGTCGATCGAAGACAAGATCATTGCCGAGTTCCCAACGCTGCTTTCATCCGCCGACCATAAGGCGCGGATGGATCATCTGATGTACAAAGGGCGGGCCGCACAGGCAAAGCGCTTCAGCGAGCTCGCCAAGGCGCAGTCCCTCTACGCTGCCTGGTCCGCCGTCGTCAGCAATGCCAAAAATGCCGGCGCGCTGCTTGCCGCCGTCGATGCAGCGTGGAAGGACGATGCCGGATATCTCTTCATCCGCGTCGAATATCTGCGGCGGCAGGACAAATACCGGGAGGCTGCCCAGCTTCTGGAAAAAGCGCCGCGCGACGCAGCGAAACTTGTCGATACCACGGAATGGTGGAACGAGAGACGCATCGTTGCCCGCGGGCTTGCCGATCAGGGCGATTTCAAGCTCGCCTACAAAATCGTCGCGAACTATGTCGCCACGTCCCCCACCGATGTCGTCGACGCGGAATTTCACGCGGGCTGGTACGCCTTGAGGGCACTTGGCGACCCGGCGGCGGCGGAGCCCCATTTCCGTAAGATCCTCAATGCATCGAACCGGCCGCTCTCCGCTTCGCGGGCCTGGTACTGGCTGGGACGTGCTGCGGAACAGGGCGGTGCCGGCAGCGCCGAGGAATTCTTCACAAAGGCCGCACATTATTCCGGGACGTTCTATGGGCAGCTCGCAGCAGCCCGGCTCGACCTCAAGACACTCAATGTCGCTTATCCCCAGCCGACCGCGGTCAATCGCGAGAGCTTTGAAAACCGCGAGGCAGTCAAGGCCATCGCACGGCTCGAAGCCGCCGGCCACGACAAGCGCGCCGTAGCTCTTTACCGCGCTCTTGCCGAAGAGCTGACGAGCCCTGGAGAACTCGCCATGCTTTCGGCCCGGGCGGAAGCAAAGGACAATCACGCCCTTTCCCTGCAGATCGGCAAGACAGCTTTCGGTCGCGGCATCGACGTGGCCGCGCTCGCCTATCCGATCGGCGTCATCCCAACCGCGGCCAATATCGAAGGCTCCGGGAAGGCGCTCGCCTATTCCATCGCGCGTCAGGAAAGCGCTTTCAATCCGGCGGCCGTTTCGCCCGCCAATGCCCGCGGCCTGTTGCAGATCCTTCCGGGCACCGCTCAGGGGGTCGCCAAGCGCCACGGGCTGACTTATGCCGCCGCCAGGCTCACCACCGATCCAGGCTACAATGCAACGCTCGGCGCCCACTACCTCGGCGAGCAGATCGACGCCTTCGGCGGATCCTATATCCTCACCTTCATCGCCTACAATGCCGGCCCGAAGCGGGTGCCGGAATGGATCGCCCGCTACGGCGACCCGCGCGGCAAATCGATCGACGAGGTGGTGGACTGGATCGAGCGCATCCCCTTCCCCGAAACCCGCAACTACGTGCAGCGGGTGATGGAGAATTACCAGGTCTATAAAACCCGGCTCGGCCAGAAGGCCGACGTCGTCATGGACCTGCGGTTCGGTCGGCAGTAGAACTTCTCAGCTCTGGAGCGGATTGCTCCGGCTCCTGCTGACTTCTGCCGCCTAAACTCGATACCTTTTGTAGCCGGTAGCACATCGATCCTTCTTAGCCAGGCCGGCAGGCCCCAGGATAAGTCGCGTGCCCTTCATGCACACCCACCTGTCGATCTATGCCCGCATCCTTGAAGTATTGGGCTTGAGGCGCGTTTGCTCCCTCACCCGGCTGCGGTCCCCAAATGCGCTTCTCGTTCTTCGAGCCGGCACTTTGCCTACAGCTTCACTCGGACCCACCCCGCGACGACGCCCTTGCTGTTCGTCTAGCAGCTTCCATCATAAAGGCCCACAGGCCCTGCACCACTAAGTAACCCGGTAGTCATCACAACCGCCGAGACAGCGCCGTTTAAGGCCCACGCGCCATGCCTGGCGTACAAATGAAAAAAGCCCGGCACAGTTGGCCGGGCTCTCAATCCTGATCCGAGAAATTGGATTAGAAGTTACGCTGCAGGCGAACGATGCCCTGAACGCTGTCGTCGTCGCCAACTTCCTGATAGTTCACAGCAACCTTGGCATTGAGGTCTTTGACGATCTCGTAGTTGACGGTTACGCCGGCACCCCAAGCGTCGTCACCGAAGAATTCGCCATCGGCATCAACTTGGGTGTTCCAGATATATTGGGCTTCCGGGATGATTTCCAGCTTGTCTGTCGCCTTGAAGGCGTAGGCAACCGCTACAGCTGCTTCGCCGCCGCCGACTTCCGAACCGTAGTAAGCATTGTCGCCGCTCGAATAGATGCCGGAGAGGTAGAAGGTGCCCGGACCAACATCAACCGAGCCGATGCCGCGGACTGCACCTTCTTCAGCACCGAAATCCCAAGAGCCGAGAACTTCCAGCTTGGCCGGGCCGAGAGCGGCCTGAACTACAGCTTCTACGCCGACTTCCTGACCACCGGAAGAGAGGAGGACACCAGCACCGTCAAATACATCCGCACGCGAAAGCTCGTCAACCTGGATACCCGCCGTGAAAGTATCACCCGTGTAGATGTAAGCAATCGAGTTCAGACGAGCAGAACCGAGGTTGTCGAGTTCGCCCGGCAGGTCGTTTGCATCCCACCAGTTCCAGTAACGGCCGACCTTGAAGCCGCCGAGCTGGATGTAGGCTTCGTTGATATGGACGTCGTTCGAATTGTCTGTCCAAGCGGTATCGTCGCCATAGTTCCAGCGCAGAGAAGCGACGGATGTCAGCGTTCCGAGTTCGGTGTCGCTCTTTGCGGTTACGTCGATCTGGGCGCGGCCGTAGGCGTCCCAATCGTCGGAACCAACGCCGGCATCATATGCATCTTCGCCGAAGCCGACTTCAAAACGGACGTAACCGCCGATCTTGAGGCAAGTTTCAGTGCCGGGGATGTAGAAATAACCGGTGCCGAAAGCGTCGCAAACGCGCACATATTCCATGGGTTCCGGCTCTGCCGCAACAATCGCGTCTGCGGCCTGGGCGCCGGACACAGCAGCCAAAGCCGCTGCAGAACCGAGTAGAAGGCTCTTAATGTTCATTTTTTGACCTCCAGTCAAACTTCCAAATGCAATCTAAGTTTGGCCGCGCGCAACCAAACAGCTTTAGGCCGAAAAATGGCCTCTTTCCCCGGCTTAGCTCCCCAGGTGGAGGCCTGAAGGCCGCCACTATTATAAAAAAGACTCCCCCGAACAGATCGGGGGAGTCTTCTCGTTATTAGAACGTACGGTCGAGACGTACGAAACCGCGCCAGTATTCGGTAACAGCGTTTTCGTTGTAGTCTACAGTCGTCTTGGCAGTGAAGCCTTCAACGATCTTGTAGTCAACCGTCACACCAGCGCGCCATGCGTCGTCGCCAGTCCAGTCACCGTCCGGATCAACTTCGGTGTTCCAGACATAGGTACCACCGGGAGTGATGGTCAGCTTGTCGTTGACCTTGAAGGCATACGATGCGGCCAGAGCCCATTCGCCTTCATCGTAGTAGGCCTGACGCCAATCTTCGCCGAAGCCGGACGACCATACGACAGCAGCCTGAAGCGTGCCCGGACCAACAGCAGCCGAAGCGAGGGCGCGGATTGCACCTTCTTCAGCACCAAAGTCGTAAGCACCAAGCAAGTCGAAGGCAACGGCGCCGAACTTAGCCGACACAATCGCTTCCACACCCACTTCCTGACCGCCGGACTGCACAAGCACCGGAGGTGTGCCCGCGAATACGTCCGAACGCGAAAGCTCGTCGACCTGCACGCCAGCAGAGAAGGTATCACCGGTGTAGAAGTAGCCGATCGAGTTCATGCGGGTGGTGACGCTTGAAGCGATAGCGTCCTGCTCGCCGTTCAGGCCCTTATCCCAAGGATTGTAGAAACGACCAACCTTGAAGCCGCCGAGCTGGATGTAGGCTTCGTTGATGTGAACGTCGTTGGAGTTGTCGGTCCAGGCGTTGTTGTTGCCGTAGTTCCAACGGAGCGAGGCAACCGAGGTGAGCGTACCGAGCTCAGTGTCGCTCTTCGCAGTTACGTCGAGCTGTACGCGACCGGTCGCATCCCAGTAGTCGTCATCACCAGCAAGCGGATAAACGCCGGCGCCGGAAGAAGTCTGGCCGAGCTGCATTTCAAAACGGACATAACCGCCGATCTTAAGGCAGGTTTCGGTGCCCGGGATGTAGAAGTAGCCGGTGCCGAATGCGTCGCAAACGCGGACGTATTCCATCGGCTCAGGTTCAGCAGCTACGATGGCGTCAGCAGCCTGAGCGCCGGAGACTGCTGCGAGGGCAGCAGCGGAGCCGAGAAGAAGGCTCTTGATGTTCATGTTTGACCTCCAGTCAAAAGTTTCGTGTGGGTCTGGGTTCTTTTTGCTGAAGGACAGCGTTCCCTGCCCCATCCCCGTCGATTACCAGAAGAAGGACGATCCACCGCCTCGCTTCCGAATGTGAAAATACAAGAGGAAGATGACCATGCAATCCGGAACTGCTGCCGGACGGGGTTCCAACACCTGCTTCCGCAAAGTCTGTTGCTGAAAGGACACAAAGCCGCCGCCGGCCTGCCGCAAATTTTACGCTTCATTAAGAAAGAGCTTATCAGGCAGGCACTTAGCGCGCCCGAAAACGCCGAGGCGAGAATCAAGTCGCCACACCACGGACACCATTCATCAATGAGTCGCGGCAGTCTTTAGGAAAGCGAGTTGTGCAGGGTAAGGGAAAGGATATTTCCAGTCCTGAGCCTGGAAATGGCGGAGAGGATGGGATTCGAACCCACGATACGCTTTTGACGTATACTCCCTTAGCAGGGGAGCGCCTTCGACCACTCGGCCACCTCTCCGTCGCCGGTCTAACTATGTCGAAGCCCCCGTGAATGCAAGGCTTTTGTGATACCCGGCCAACGTTTTACACGAGCGGCCTGCATCGCCGCCGTTGCGGCATTGTTGAACGGCTGGGGGCCGGAAACAGGACGTCGGGAGATTCGCGCCGCGTCCGTTTCCCAGGTTCTTCAGTAGCCGGCAGTCTGTTTTGCCCCGCCGACGCCGCGTCCATAGCGTCCGGCGAGTGTTCGCAGCGCGGCTGAAAACTCCGTCACATCGGCACCAACCGCCACGAATGTCGCACCGAGATCGAGATAGCGGCGATTGAATGATTCGCTGAACGTGAGAATGCCTGCGGCTTTGCCGGCCTTCACGATTTGCCGAATCGCCGCCTCTATCACGTCGTGCACTTCAGGCGCCTCCATGCGGCCCAGATAACCCATGTCGGCGGAAAGATCGGCCGGCCCGATGAAAACGCCGTCGACGCCGTCGACAGCCAGGATATTTTCGAGATCGCGGATCGCCGCCATGGTTTCGGCCTGCACGATGAGGCAGATCTCATCGGCTGCCGTCTCCGCATAATCGGGAATCGTGTTGAATTCTGATGCGCGGCCGACCGCGGCCCCCACCCCGCGAATACCGTGCGGCGGGTATCGCACGGCCCGCACCAGCTGCTTCGCCTGCTCCGCCGAATCGACCATCGGAACCAGAAGCGTGCGCGCACCGATGTCCAGGAGCTGCTTGATCATCCAGGTTTCGCCGACGGGCGGACGCACGACCACCTCCGACTGGGAAGACGAAAGGGCCTGCAGCTGCGCCATAATGCTGCGCAGGTCGTTTGGTCCATGCTCGCCGTCGATCACCAGCCAGTCGAAGCCGGCCTTGCCGGCAATTTCGGCCATCAGCGGCTCGCCCGTGTTGAGCCAGAGGCCGATCTGCTGGCGTCCGGCCTTCAGGGAAGCCTTGAAGCGGTTAGTCGGAGCGGGCATGGCAACTCCTTCAGGCGAGCATCTGCTTGAGATCGGCGGCGGGGTCGGCGAGAATCGTTTTTGCGGGTTCGATCCCGGCTTCAAGCAGCTTTTTGCCGGTCACATAGGCCTTGGCGTCGTTGATCGCATCGACGGCGATGAACCGCCCCTCGCGGAAATACCAGACGGAGAGACTGCCCTCCCGCGAACCCGGCCGCACCAGCGTCTCATCATACCCCATATTGAAGCCGGCGATCTGCAGCTTCACGTCATACTGGTCGGACCAGAACCACGGCTTTGCGTCATAAGGAGTATTGGCCCCCGCCATGACGGCGGCAGCGGCTTCCGCCTGGTCGACCGCGTTCTGTACCGATTCGAGACGGATCCGCCTGCCCTTCCAGGGCAGCATGGCGCAATCGCCCATGGCGAAGATGGACGGATCGGAGGTGCGGGCAAACTCGTCGACGATGATGCCGTTGCCGACATCGAGGCCGCAATCCTGCGCCAGCTGATCGTTCGGTGTGACGCCGATGCCAACGATGACGAAGTCCACCTCGATCGTGCTGCCGTCGGAGAGTTCGGCTGCGCGCACCTTGCCGTTCTCGCCGACGAGACGATGGAGCCCGGTGTTTTCGCGGATGACGGCCCCGTGCGCCTGGTGGATGACGCGCATCACGTCGGCCGTTTCCTTCGCCGCGACGCGCTGAAGAATGCGATCGGCCATTTCGATCAGTGTCACTTCAAGGCCGAGATGACGGGCGACCGCCGCCGCCTCCAGGCCGATATAACCTCCGCCTATAATAAGGAGCCGGCGACCCGGCCGCATCTCACCCGCCAGAAGATCGGCGTCGCGCTTGTCGCGCACCGTATAGACGCCATCGAGATCGCCGCCGACGCTGGCGGGCAGCGTGCGTGGCGTCGAGCCGGTCGTCAGTGCGAGTGTGTCATAATCGAGCAGTGCGCCGTCCTGCGTGCGCACGCGCTTTGCCTTGCGGTCGATCTCCTCGACATAGGTGGACAACAGAAGCTCCACGTTGTTTTCCGGGTACCAGTTCTGTGGCCGGAAGGTGAGCCTTTCGAAATCCATCTCGCCCAGCAGGTATTTCTTCGAAAGCGGCGGGCGCTGGTAGGGGATCACATTTTCCAGGCCGATAATCGTGATCGGCCGTTCATCCTTCAAGGCGCGAAGCTTCGCCGCAAGCGCGAAACCCGCCTGCCCTGCGCCGACAATTACCAACCTGCCCGTCACGCTTCACTCCCACGCCGCTCATGCTCTAGCTGCAATAGCAGCATCGATCCGATCGCAAGGGGTATCGCCGCGACACCGAACCGTCAACAACGCGACATCGGCAATTACCCGCTTTCGCTTATCGAGTCCTCACTCCACCAGGAAAAGACGCCTTTCGGCATTTCAGCGTCCGTTTCCTGCGCGTTTTTGGAAGATCGCTCGAATTTAATCTTTCTGTTTCAGAATGTGTCAGCGAAGGAGGGATATTGTCATGTCAGGAGTGAAGAAGGAGGGTCTGATGCCCTTTGTGATGGACCGGGACAAAAAGCCAAAAGATTCTCGCGAGCAGGCTTTCGAAAAGTTTCCGATCGACCGGCCCGGCAAGATCGTGATCGTCGGCCGTCACTTGAGCACCAAGAAGAGCATCCGTTGCCTGATTCGCAGCATCTCGCTTTACGGTGCCGAGTTGGAGATCAGCCCGCATCTGGCGGTGCCGAACAATTTCTTTCTCGAAATCATCGGCATCCACGACGATATCGGGTGCACCGTCATCCGACGGGAAGAGGAAAAGGTAACCGTCGGCTTCAACATGCTGATCGATGCCGAATTCCTGCATCACGTCGTGCGGCTGAGCTTCGAGACGAGCCACTGACCCCTAGGTAGTCCCGCGACCGACTGACATTGCCCTCCCCTTTCCATCTTGTGCCGGACGTCCACCGCGAAAGAAGCGGCACGGCCCACAGGAGCCCGCGCCATTCAGCGCCTTCCAAAGGATCGGCCAGCGGATGCGGCCGGCGCCTGTCACTCTCCTGCTTCAGTCGATTCCAGAGCGTCACCCAGTTGAGAAGCATGGCGGTCTCTCCATCTATAATGCGATGCCACCGAGCTAATGACTTGCCGTACTTCATTGTAGACGCGCGAACGAAAGCCGCATTTCATCCATGAACGATGGGAAGATCGCCGGTGACGCCATAAGGTGCCTTAGATGACGGAAGCGGACTGGGACGATCTGAAGCTTTTTCTTCATGTGGCGACCGAAGGTGGGCTCAGCGGCGCCGCGAGCCGAACCGGGATCAGCGCGCCAACGATCGGACGGCGGATGCTGGCGCTCGAGCGCACGACCGGCAGAACGCTCTTCGTGCGCAGCCAGCAGGGCTACCGGCTGGCGCCGGACGGGGAGACTCTCCTCGAACACGTGCGCGCCATGCAGAAAACCGCCGACAACATCGCGGACTGGAGAGGCCAGGCTTTCGCCATGCCGATCGTTTCGATCGGCGCGGATGCCTGGCTTTCGGGCTTTGTGGCGGACCATACACCGGAGATCAGAGGCAGGGAGGATCGTTTCCGGCTCTGTTGCAAGTCGCTCCATAAAGGCATGGACTTCACCTATCGCGAAGCGGATGTGGGGATCGTGGGGTATCGCCCGGAATCCGGCAATATCGCGATCCGCCGGTCGGTCGCCGTCAGCCATGCCGTCTATAAAGAACGGACGCTTGCCGGAGAGCCCAACCTGCCCTGGGTGTCGCTCGGCACCGAAAGCTCCCACGCACCAGCCGACAAATGGGTCTTCCAGCATCACGAGGCCGAGATCCGTACCTGGACCAGTTCACCGGACCTCCTGCTTCGCCTCATCGCAAGCGGCAACGGCCGCGGCGTTCTCCCCTGCTTCGTCGGCGATTCGGGCCCCGCCCTCGTACGGGAGGGCGATGTCATCGCCGAACTTACCTATACGATATGGATCGTCGCCCATGACGACGACCGGCATCGGGCGGAAATTCGCCAGGTGATCGAGAGGCTCGGTGCGCTTTTTAGACGGGAGGAAAAAAGTTTTAACGGCGAGAGGTGACAATCAGGTCACGGCAGGCTTGCGCCTTACCGATTCGCTCCTATTGTGTGCCGGTTTTATAAAACCGGAACTCAGTTCATGCCCGCATTCACACGTTTTACACCGCTGATCAGTGCGCTGCCCGCCACCGTTCCTTTTGTCGGGCCGGAAGCCATCGAGCGCAATCGCGGCCTGCCCGTGAAGGCCCGCATCGGCGCCAATGAAAACGGTTTCGGTCCCGCGCCTTCGGTCATCGAGGCGATGTGCGCAGCGGCCGGCGAGACGTGGAAATACGCGGATCCGGAGAATTTTACGCTGAAGCAGGCGCTCGCGGCGCATCTCGGCTGCAACGCGGACAATCTCGCGATCGGAGAAGGTATCGACGGCCTTCTCGGGCTTATCGTCCGTCTGGTGATCGAGCCCGGCATGCCCGTTGTTACCTCGTTCGGCGCCTATCCAACCTTCAACTTCCACGTCGCGGGCCATGGCGGCAGGCTGGTGACGGTTCCGTATGTCAACGATCGCGAAGATCTCGACGAGCTGATGGACGCCGTCCGCCGCGAAAACGCGCCGCTCGTCTATTTCGCCAATCCCGACAATCCGATGGGAAGCTGGTGGGATGCGGACAGCATCGTGGGATTTGCGAAGGCGCTGCCTGAAACCTGCCTGATGATCCTCGACGAGGCCTATTGCGAAACCGGACCAGCGGATGCAATGCCGGCGATCAAGGATTTGATCGACCGTCCCAATATCATCCGCACGCGAACCTTCTCCAAAGCCTACGGCATGGCCGGCGCCCGGGTGGGCTACGCGATTTCCACCCCCGGCACCGCGCAGGCCTTCGACAAGATCCGCAACCATTTCGGCATGAACCGTGTAGCCGTCAGCGGCGCGATCGCGGCTCTCAAGGACCAGAACTATCTGGGAGACGTGATCGGCAGGATAAAGGCATCGCGCGAACGGATCGCCCGTATCGCCGAGACGAACGGACTGAAGCCTCTGGCGTCGGCCACGAATTTCGTGGCTATCGACTGCGGTCGCGACGGCGCCCATGCCCGCGCCATTGTCGACGGGCTGATGGAGCACGGCGTCTTCATCCGCATGCCGGGCGTCGCGCCGCTTAATCGCTGCATCCGCATCAGCACCGGCCCCGAATCGGACATGCTGCTTCTTGAAGAAGCGCTGCCCAAGGTGCTGCGGAGCCTCTGAGGAACCCGCCCACGCGCGCGTTGCTTGTGGAGTCGGGCGGAGGTTGCTCGATACCAGCCCATAGAAAAGACCGCGCCGGCCTTGTTTCTGCCGGTCGCGGTCTCGATTTTCGAACTTCGGCTCCCTGTCAGGACCGAATGTCCCATCCCCCTCTTCATTGTTCTCCTGCCGGCCCTCTCACGGGGCCGGTCTGGTCTTCACTTGACCTTCACTTGATCTTCACCAGGCCGCGCCGCCGGCGTCAGTGCATCGTCATCCATTCGCGGGCGGCGCGAAGGGCTTCGGCAAGCTGCATTTTGCTCATCGTCTGGGCGAGATCGGCACGCAGCTCGGCGGCGCGCTCTGATCCCTTGATCGCAGCAATGTTTAGCCATTTGTGAGCGGAAACGAGATCGACCTCGCAACCACGGCCGGTCGCATACATGAGGCCCATTTCGCAAAAAGTATCGGCGCGGGTTTCGCCACCCATGGTGGCCATTCCGGAATTGTACATTTCAAAGCGTGCCATCGGTTTGATCCCTGTTAAAACTGTCATTCTTCTGCCCTGTTTTCCATCCGGATCACCGTCTTGAAGCGGCTCTTTTCGATCCTTCCGGCCGGCGGTTTGTCCCGCTCGTCTTGTTGAGCCCACTATCCCGCAAACCTTCCAAGAGACGCCTAAAAAGCATGCTTAACTTGCGGAAAACAAAGTTCAAATAGTTGGTAAACTTGGCTTTTTGTTAAACATCAGATGCCTTGCATTTTAAGGATTCCGGGGCGATTTTTACGAAACGTTCAGAAATGGATTTAAACCGGGCGGTAACTACGAATTCCATTCAGGCTTGGCCTGCGCCGGAAAAACCTTGCCGCAAATTCTCAAAAAATCGCCTCGGGCGGGAGAGGCTATTTACCTTTACGTGCGCGTAAGCTAGTTTTTTGCAGCTTGCGCGGAGGAGCGCGGCGTCGAGGAGCGTTGTCGCAGGGCCGGAAGAGGCCCGACCGGCAGAGAAGGAGGAGAATTTCATGAATTTTGGAAAACTGGTGCTCGCCACCGCGTTTGCACTTGCCGCCACGGTTACCCACGCTGCCGAACCGATCGAAGGCAACTGGAAGACGGCAAGCGGCGAGACGGCGGTGATCGGAAAATGTGGCGGCGCCTTCTGCGTCACCTTGAAAACCGGCAAGCATGCCGGCAAGCAGATCGGCCGCCTTTCCGGTCAGGATGGCGAATATAGCGGCCAGATCACCGATCCCGCCGAAGATAAGACCTATAGCGGCTCTGGCTCAGTCTCCGGCAATTCTCTCAAGATGAAGGGCTGCGTCCTCAAAATCCTCTGCAAGTCGCAAACCTGGACCCGCCTCTGAAAGCTGAGCATCGGTAATTCGGAATGGTCGCCGCGGCAATCGTGGCGGCCATTTGCGTCTGGGATGCAAGAGTTGGCTATATTCTTATGCCGCGCCGCATCATCAGAAGGCACAGCGATCACGAAAATGGCATCGAATTCCGGGCCAAAATCGATAACCAACTCATAGTCACAGTTTTGTGAAGCGGTTAAGTAAGGGCGAAACGCGGTCTTTCGCCATAAAAAAAGCCGCGGCTGGGAATTTTTACACGCATTGGCTGCAATTTCTAAAACTTTATTTATGCCCCTGATTCTGCTCTAGAAAATCATTAACATTTTGTAATTAAATCGATTAATCACCAAAGATCGGTCGGATCCCTGGGTCGTATGCTCTCTATGAGAGCATTTCGCAGATGCGAAATCCCATCGTCAACATTTCATTGACAGTAGTATCCCAAATGAGGGTCTTCCGGATCGAACCGATCGGTCCGATATGAACATCGCAAACAGAAATTCGCTCGGCTCCAGCCAAGGCCCGGACCGAGAATAGATGTAGAGGACAATACAATGAAGACCATCACTTCCGCTTTTGCCGCAGCCCTCATCGCTTCGGCTTCCTTCGCAAGCGTCGCTCTCGCTGAAGGCGATTATTACGAAGGCGCTACCAAGGCCGCTTCCGTCGATCATATCCAGACCGGCAGCATTGCCCTGGATGGCCAGCAGGCCGGCAAGGAAATTCCGGCCGCCGTCAACGCCGGCGA
>UBYX01000063.1 GCA_900469955.1 Hyphomicrobiales bacterium
ACTCTTTGAAGTCCGTCCGCTTAAAGCGGAAGTCCGGCGGCGGCGTTCTGGATTGTTGGCGATAAGTCCTCGGGTTTAACCCGAGGATCCGCCCGAGGTTCAGAAGGCCAGACGAACACCATCCGGAAGGGCCACGGCAGAGGGACCGCAGTCGCGGATAAAAACCGCCGAACGGGGCGCTGAGAGGTGTCACCTAAAACTAAAACTTACGAGGCAGCTCCCAGCGCCCGTCCGACAAAACAACGAGGATCACCAAGGGATTACCATGTCCAAAGACAAGCCGCACCCCATCGATACCTGGCTCGCCGCCCGCACGGCCGAGATGCTCGCGCTGCCCCACATGGTCTGCCGTCAGCGGGACTGCCGCCGCAGGAATAGCTGCTATTACCATTTCAAGGCCAACAACGAACCCTGCTGCCTGCTGAACCTGACCGCCCAGCAGCGCGAGGTGTTCGATGCGGTTTATGACCAGGCGCGTTTCGCGCAGAGCTTTCTCGGCTCCGACAGCCATCTTTTCGAGGCCCGTCATGGTGAGCCGCGGATGCTTGACGACGTGGCGATCGAGATCGCCCGCATGTCGCCCAGTCGCTGGAGACCCGAGATCTGGGATGCGGCGAGGCGCAAGCGGGAGAAGACGTTACCGCCGGCGGAGGGCGGGCAATAGTCGATGTCGAAGAGGTGGAAAGGGCGTAGGGGGTCGCGGCTGACGAGCCGCCCCCCGGCCCTTCGCTAGGGCTCAGGGCGTTCGGTCCTCGAAACGATTCACTGGATCGTTTCGTCGGCTGCAGGCCGTCGCCCCCGGCCGCTCGCTTTGGGCTCGCGGCGTTCGAAGCTTAAAATGCTCCACTGGATCGTTTCGTCGGCTGCAGGCCGTCGCTCCCCGGCCGCTCGCTTTAGGCTCGCGGCGTTCGAAGCTCAAAATGCTCCACTGGAGCATTTTGCCGGCCGCAGGCCGTCGCTTCTCACCCCACAAACGCCCGTTCGATGACGAATTCGGCGGGTTTGCTGTTGGCGCCTTCGGTCAGCCCTGCCTTTTCGAGCAGCGCCTTGGTGTCCTTCAGCATCTCGGAGGAACCGCAGATCATGCCGCGGTCGGTCTGCGGGTCGAGCGGCGGCACGCCGAGGTCGGCAAACAGCTTGCCGTTCTCCATCAGGTCGGTGATGCGGCCCGTGTGCGAAAACTCCTCGCGGGTGACGGTCGGGTAATGCTTGAGCTTGTCCCCGACGATCTCCGAAAGGAATTCGTGGTTGCGGATTTCGTCGACGAGGTCGAAGCCGTATTTCAGCTCGGCTACCTCGCGGCAGGTATGGGTGAGGATCACCTCGTCGAACTTTTCGTAGGTCTCGGGATCGCGGATGAGGCTCGCGAAGGGGGCAATCCCGGTGCCGGTCGAGAACATGTAGAGGCGCTTGCCCGGGGTGAGCGCGTCGAGCACCAGCGTGCCGGTTGGTTTCTTGCGCATCAGCACCGTGTCGCCCGGCTTGATTGCCTGGAGATGCGAGGTGAGCGGGCCGTCCGGCACCTTGATCGAGAAGAACTCCAGCTCCTCGTCCCAGGCGGGGCTGGCGATCGAATAGGCGCGGTAGACCGGCTTTTCGCCGACCATCAGGCCGATCATCGCGAATTCGCCCGAGCGGAAGCGGAAGCCGGCCGGCCGCGTCATCCGGAAGCGGAACAGGCGGTCGGTGTAGTGCTCGACGGCAAGCACCGTCTCGGCATAGACGCCATCCGGGATCTTGACTGCAAATTCCTCGTTCTTCGCTGGAGCGTTCATGCCAATCCGTCTCTCGGTCTCAATGTCTCGGGCTTGCTGGGTCTCGGGCTTGCTGGCCCATGGCCTTCGCGGAAGCGAAATATACCATAAGACCGGTCTTTTGAAGGCATCCGCGTGCCATTGTCGCGGGTGCCTTGAGAAAATATGTGCGGGGAATTCACCTTTCCCGCGCCGATCAGGCGGAGCGGCGGCGCCAGCTGTAGCCGCCGGACTTGTCCGCATGGCGGGCGGTCGGCTGGTAGTGCACCGCGATCCCCGGCAACCGCCCCTCCTCCAGCCGCTTCAGCGCGGTGGCGTTCTTCACCGCAAAACTGTCGACGCCACAGCGCAGCATCAGCGGAATCTGGTCGATCAGGACGTCGCCGACGGCGCGCAGCTCGTTCTTGTAGGCGAGCCGGTCGCGCAGCAGCGAGGCATGGCTGAACGCCCGGCCGTCGCTGAAGGCCGGGAATTCCACCGCGACGATCTCGAGGCGGTAGAGATAGGGCTCGAGCTTGCGCACGTCGTCGGCCGGCTTGATCAGGACGCCGAGGCCGACGTCGTTGCTGTTCTCCGCCCTCTCGATCAGCTGATCGAGCGGCAGCAGCACCTTGTCGTCTTCACCCGCCTTCAGCTCGTCCGTCTCGATCACCCAAGGGTCGTTCCCGACGAAGCCGGTTTCTTTCCAAACTCTGGTCATCACGCGGCCTCCGCCTTGGGATCGCCATAGAGCGCGTCCTTGAACGGCTGCGGCCCGACGCGGCGATAGGCATCGAGGAAGATCTCCTCCTTGGAGAGGCGAAGGCCGAGATAGGTGTCGACGATCGTCTCGATCGCATCGGTCACCTTGTTCGGCTCGAAGCCGCGGCCGATGATCTCGCCGATCGAGGTATGCTCGTCGCCGGAACCGCCCAGCGTTATCTGATAGAGCTCGGCGCCCTTCTTCTCGACACCCAGGAGGCCGATATGGCCGACATGGTGATGGCCGCAGGCATTGATGCAGCCGGAGATCTTGATCTTCAGTTCGCCAATCTCGGCCTGGCGTTCCGGCGCACCGAAGCGGGTGGAAATCTCCTGCGCCACCGGGATCGAGCGGGCGTTTGCGAGCGCACAGTAGTCCAGCCCGGGACAGGCGATGATATCGGTGATCAGCCCGGCATTGGCGGTCGCCAGGTTCTGGGCGGTGAGCGCGCGGTAGAGCGGCTCGAGATCGGCCAGCGCCACATGCGGCAGGATGACGTTCTGCTCATGGCTGATGCGGATTTCGTCGAAACCGTATTCCTCGGCGAGATCGGCGATCACGTCCATCTGCACGTCGGAAGCATCCCCCGGAATGCCGCCGATCGGCTTCAGCGAGATCGTCACCATGCCGTAGTCGGGATGCTTGTGCGGCTGGACGTTCTGGTTCACCCAGCGGCCGAAAGCCTCGTCCTCTTTCTTCCAGCCGGCAAGCTGCGCCCAGCCCTCCGGACGGTCGGGCAAGGCGGGCGGTGCGAAATAGGCGGCGATCGCCTGGATGTCGGCTTCGGGCAGCTTGAGCTCCGTGCCCTGCAAATGCGAGAACTCCTCCTCGACCTGGCGGGTGATCTCCTCGACGCCCGTCTCGTGGACGAGGATCTTGATGCGCGCCTTGTATTTGTTGTCGCGGCGGCCGAAGAGATTGTAGACCCGCACGATGGCGGTCACGTAGGACAGAAGGTCAGCCTCCGGCAGGAAGTCGCGGATCTTCTTGGCGATCAGCGGCGTGCGCCCCTGCCCGCCGCCGACATAGACGGCAAAGCCAAGCTCGCCCTGGTCGTTCTTTTTCAGATGCAGGCCGATGTCGTGGACCTGGATCGCGGCGCGATCGCGCTCCGCTCCGGTGACCGCGATCTTGAACTTGCGCGGCAGATAGGAAAATTCCGGGTGGACCGACGACCACTGGCGCAGGATTTCCGCGTAGGGCCGCGGGTCGGCGACCTCGTCGGCCGCCGCGCCGGCGAAATGGTCGGCGGTCACGTTGCGGATGCAGTTGCCCGAGGTCTGCAGCGCATGCATCTCGACGCTCGCCAGTTCGGCAAGAATATCCGGCGTATCGGAAAGCTTCGGCCAATTGTACTGGATGTTCTGGCGGGTGGTGAAGTGCCCGTAACCGCGGTCATATTTGCGCGCGATATGGGCGAGCATGCGCATCTGGCGCGCATTCAGCGTCCCGTAGGGGATCGCGACGCGCAGCATATAGGCGTGCAGCTGAAGATAGACGCCGTTCATCAGGCGCAGCGGCTTGAAGGCGTCCTCCGCCAATTCACCTGCCAGACGGCGCGTCACCTGATCGCGGAACTGCTCCACGCGGCTGGTGACGAATGCATGGTCGAACTCATCGTAACGATACATGGTTTCCTCAGACTGCGATAAAGGCCGGATCGGCGGGGCGGTAGCCGGCAGCATATTCCATTGTCGGGCCCTGGGCACGGATGCGCTCGCGCAGGCGGATCGGCCAGAGCTTGCCGTCAACCTCCTGCACGTCGACAACGGCGACGTCAACGACCTTGTTCTCCGCAAAATCGCGCTTGCCGATCGCCTCGAGCGAAGCGACCGCTTCGGCATGGCGTGCGACGAGCGCATCCTGCAGGTTTTCCACCCAGTGGCCGTTCGCATCGAGCCAGACGGCGATGCCGTCCGACAGGCGGTTGGCGGTGAGAACCTTATCGGTCATCTTGTCAGTCCCATTTCCTCGCGAGCCTTTTTGGCATTCTGGACCTTGAAGGCAGAAAGCGGCTCGGACTTTTCGAAATTCGCACCGGCGACAGCCTCGCCGATGATCACCATGACAGGCCCTGCGAGATCGTCACGGGCTTCCAGGTCAGGCAGTTCCTTCAACACGCCATGAAAAAGCCGGCGGTCTGCGCGGCTGGCGTTCTCGACGACCGCAACGGTCGTTTCGGCATCCAGTCCCGCCCCCATCAGGCGCTCCGCGACCGAGGCTGCAACGGTGCTGCCCATATACACGGCTATGGTCGCGCCTGATATCGCAAGGCTCGCCCAATCGGGCAATACATCGCCGGTCAGATCGTGTCCAGTGGTGAAGATCAACGACGAGGCTACACCGCGCAACGTCAGCGGCAGTTCGAAATCGGCAGCCGCGGCAAAGGCGGAGGTAATGCCCGGCACGATCTCGCAGGACACGCCGGCGTCCCGCAAGGCAGCCATTTCCTCGCCGGCGCGGCCGTAGACGAGCGGATCACCGCACTTCAGCCGGACGACGCGCTTGCCTTGGCGGCCGAGTTCGACCAGCAAGCGGTTGATCTCGTCCTGGGACTTGGAATGGCAGTTCTTGCGCTTGCCAACCGGCAGGCGCTCCGCATCACGACGGCCCATATCGACGATCGCCTGCGGCACGAGCGCATCATAAACGATCGCATCGGCTTCCATCAGCACGCGCTGGGCGCGCAGCGTCAACAGGTCTTCAGCGCCAGGACCGGCGCCGACCAGCCAGACATGACCTTCAGCACGACCGGTCGTCGAAAGCAGAGCCGTGGCGGAACGGCGGGCGGCGGCGATATCGTTCACGTCGACCGCCTCGGCGACATCGCCGGAAAAGAAGCGGCTCCAGAAGATACGGCGCGATACGCCGCGCGGCACAAGACGCTCGGCGGCGTCGCGATAGTCCGCAGCGAGGCTCGCAAGACGGCCAAGCGACGGCGACAGCATCTGGTCGATGCGTGCCCGGATCAACTGGGCGAGAACGGGGCCGGCGCCTTCGGTGCCGATCGCCACCGCCACCGGCGCACGGTTGACAAGCGCCGGCGTGTAAAAGTCGCAAAAGTCCGGCTGATCGACCGCATTGGCGGGAATTTTCTCGGCGCGGGCAGCCGCGACGATCGCACGGTCGAGCGCCGCATCGCCGGTCGCGGCAAATACCATCACCGCACCCCTGACCTGATCCGGCGAGAAATCCACCCGGACGGTCTCGACGCCCTGAGCTGCCAGCCAGCCCGCGTAGTCCTGCTCCGGCGCAGAGGCATAGGCGACGATCTTCGCGTCGGTGTTGCGCAACAGCCGGGCCTTCGCATAGGCTTCGTCCCCGTTGCCAAACACGAGAACGCTCCGTCCGCTGACGCGGAAGAAGGCCGGAAAGACCGACAGACGTTGTTGGCTTGGAGACATGCGGGTATCCTGAATCATGTGACAGCACTATCCACAATAAGGCGCCGGAATTGAAGGAATGGATATGCGAAGTGGGTTGCGAGCCGGTATTTCTGTTTTACGATCAACCGGTTCTTGAGCAAAAGCCACCGCACACGATATTTCTCCAGTTTTTCTGTAGACTAAAGTGTTTTATGCCCCAAACCGCTCCTTCCGCGCCATAAACTGCCTAGACACCCTACAAACAAGAGTTCCCATGACAATCGCCGCACGCCTTCTCGACGCCATAGAAAACGACATCCTGCCCCTCACGGAAAAGGGTGTCTCCGCCGGCAACAAGGTCTTCGGGGCGGCGATCCTCAGGAAATCGGACCTGTCGCTGGTGATTGCCGAGACCAACAACGAGCTTGAAAATCCGCTTTGGCATGGCGAGGTGCACACGCTGAAGCGCTTTTACGAAATTGCGCGAGAACTCTGGACCAAGGACTTGATTTTCCTTTCCACTCACGAACCATGCACCATGTGCATGTCGGCCATCACCTGGGCCGGGTTCGACAATTTCTATTCGTTCTTCAGCCATGAGGATTCGCGCGACGCTTTCGCCATTCCCCATGACCTCAAGATCCTGAAGGAAGTCTTTGGCCTGGAGCCCGGCGGCTACCGGCGCAGCAATGCCTTCTGGAATTCCTACTTCATCGCCGATCTCGTCGAGACGGAGGCCGAGCCGGTGCGCAGCGCATTGAGGGCGCAGACCGCCCGCATCAAGGCCGCCTATCAGAGGCTCTCGGACAATTACCAGTCCGGCAAAGGCAGCAACAGCATACCGCTCAACTGAGCGTCGGGGATTTTCCAATGGAACCATCGAAGGACATTTCGCGGCTGATCGAGATCATGGCGGCGCTGCGCACACCGGTCACCGGATGCCCGTGGGATCTGGAGCAGAATTTTTCGACCATCAAGCCCTATACGATCGAGGAGGCCTACGAGGTTGCCGACGCGATCGAGCGCAATGACATGGACGACTTGTGCGAAGAGCTGGGAGACCTGTTGCTTCAGGTCGTCTTCCACGCCCGGATGGCGGAGGAAGCAGGGGAATTCTCGTTCGGGGACGTGGTCGAGGCGATTACACGGAAAATGATCCGCCGGCATCCGCATGTCTTCGACCGTTCCGACGCCGATACGCCGGACGCGGTGAAGGCGCAGTGGGACGACATCAAGGCGGAGGAAAAACGCGAGCGCGCCGAGCGGCGGGCCAAGCGCGCCCTCACCTTCGGCCCGGCGGCGACCGAAGACTTCAAGCATGGCTTTCTGGGTGCCGTGCATCGCAACCAGCCGGCACTGACGGAAGCGCTGAAACTACAGAGCCGAGCCGCCAAGGTGGGCTTCGACTGGTCCGAGGCCGAACCCATCCTCGACAAGATCGAGGAAGAGATCGGCGAGTTGCGCGAGGCGCTACGCGGCGGCGAGCAGGACAAGGTCGCCGATGAACTCGGCGATCTCATCTTTGCGCTCGTCAATATCGGCAGGCATGTGAAGGCCGATCCGGAAGATGCGTTACGCGGCACCAACACGAAATTCCGCCGCCGATTCAGCTACATCGAGACGGAGCTTGAAAAGTCGAGTCAGTCGCTCGAGGCCGCCACCCTGGAGCGCATGGAAGAACTCTGGCAGGCGGCGAAGGCGATCGAGCGGGAAGTCGGCATGTGAGGACATCCGGTCAAGGTGCTCAACGCCAGGGTAGCACAACTGCAATCGGCCGCCCCACATCGATCTCCGCTTTGCCTCAGGGACCAAAGCCCTATCGGGTCTAGGACCTATGGGCTAGTCCACCCCGCATTGGTCCTAGGCCGGTAGCATTTTCCCGAAAACCGCGAAATTCTTCCTCCATCAGGCAACCCAGGTTGCGATTCACGATAATGCGAGGAGACTCCAATGAAAAAGCACGGTTATCTGGCAACCGCAGCAGTCGCTCTCATGCTGTCCACCGTTACGTCCGGCGCTCCCCTGATGGGTTTCTCCGACATGGTATGGGCAAAGGGAGGTGACGGCGGCGGTAATGGTGGCGGAGGCGGTAACGGAGGAGGCAATGGTGGCGGAAACGGCGGTGGCGGCGGTCATGGCAACTCCGACCATAGCAACTCCGGCAAGTCGGACGCCAAGGAGAACAAGGGCCCCTCGTCCACGAAAGGTCAGTCCCACAAGGAAAATGCCCGGCATAATGCCGAAGACAAGCAGACCAAGAAGTCCGCCGCGGCCCCGGCAGCGGCATCCGAACTCAAAGGCCTCAATTCGCTGAAAAGAAACTACAACGCCTATCTGAATACCAGCGACCCGCGGATGACGGCCGTCTCCGCCTATGTTCGGGACTATGCACAATACGAGATCGACATGGGCGTCGCCCCCACGATCGACGATCCCGTCCTCGGTGACGAGGCGCTCCGCGACGCACTCGGCGAATTCACGGGCCAGCCTGTCACCGACAAGACGCTCGACTGGGCAAAGGACGTTCTGGGTGTCGGAACTGCCGACGGCAAGATCGACCAGGTTCGCGATGCGCTCGACGAACAGGCGGCCGTAGAGGCCGAATAGTCTCGACCAGGAAGTTATGACGTCGGGGAAATGAAGTTCCGGCGTTCAGAAACATGCTCCCGCCGCCTCGGGAGCATGTTTTATCTTTCCCAATCCTCTTTCGCCGGCTTCGGTCCGTTGCCGAGCTTGCGCTCCAGCTCGGCGGCCTGGGCCTCCGACATGCGCACGTCGAGCGTGACGGACCCGTCCTCGTTATCCTGCCGGTCATCGACGATGGAATTGCTGTAGACCCAGGAAACGACGGCGAGCCGTTCGGCAGGAATGGTGATCGTGGTTTCGGTGAGCACGCCGGAAAGCCGCTTGGCGATCTCGGCCATCAGCATATCGATGCCCTCTCCCGTGACCGCCGAAACGGCCATGACGTTTTCGCGGCCGACCGCCCTATCCGCGATCGCTTCATGGGCCTCCGGGTCCAGTCGGTCGATCTTGTTCCAGATCTCGATGATGCGCTCGGCGCCTTCCTTCTCATCGATGCCGAGATCGGAAAGGATGCGCAGCACGTCGCCGGCCTGCGCGGCGTTGTCCGGATCGGACATGTCCCGCACATGCAGGATCAGGTCGGCTTCGAGCACTTCTTCCAGCGTGGCACGGAAAGCGGCGACCAGATGGGTCGGCAGATCGGAGATGAAACCGACCGTATCGGAAAGGATCACCGTTCGGCCGTGCGGCAGCTTCATGCGGCGCAGCGTCGGGTCGAGGGTCGCAAACAGCATGTCCTCGGCCAGCACGCCGGCACCGGTGATGCGGTTGAACAGCGTCGACTTTCCGGCGTTGGTGTAGCCCACCAGCGCGACGATCGGATGAGGAACCTTGCGGCGCTTGGCCCGGTGGAGCTGGCGGGTTCGCACCACCTGTTCGAGTTCGCGTTCGAGCTTGACGATGCGTTCCTGCAGCAGCCGGCGGTCGGCTTCGATCTGGGTTTCACCCGGGCCGCCCATGAAGCCGGCACCACCGCGCTGACGCTCAAGGTGGGTCCAGCTGCGGACCAAGCGGCCTTTCTGATAGTTCAGATGCGCCAGATCGACCTGCAGCGTGCCTTCTTTCGTCGAGGCACGACGGCCGAAGATTTCGAGAATCAGGCCGGTGCGGTCGATGACCTTGGCACCGAGTTCCTTTTCGAGGTTGCGCTGCTGCACCGGCGTCAGCGGGTGATCGACGATGACGAGACCCGCATCCTGCTCGTCGAGCAGCGCCTTGATCTCCTCGATCTTTCCGGTCCCCATGAGGGTAGCCGGGCGCGGCTGGCTGATCGGCACGATCAGCCCTTGCACGATCTCGAGGTCGATGGCCCGGGCAAGGCCGATCGCTTCTTCGAGACGGGCTTCGCTGGAGCGTTGCGGAGCGGGGGCGGCGGACGAATCGCCCTGCCCCCCTTTCGACCGTGCCTGTTTGAGGACCGGCACGATCACGGCTGCGCGCATATCGTCCCGGCGCTTTTCAGCCTCCGGGACTAGGGATTCATTGGAAGTATCGCGATTTGAAATCTGTTCTGTCCTGTTAGGACGCGCTCTCTTCGGTTTCGAACATCTGCATCGGCTGCCCCGGCATGATGGTCGAGATCGCGTGCTTATACACGAGTTGAGAATGGCCGTCACGGCGAAGAAGAACGCAGAAATTGTCGAATGACGTCACGACGCCTGTGAGTTTAACCCCGTTGATCAGGAATATCGTCAGGGAAATCTTCTGCTTGCGAACGGTATTTAAAAATAAATCCTGCAGGTTCTGAGAACGTTCCGCCATAGCGCCGCTTCTTTCTTTTTTGCCGGTCAATTAGCCGGGACATGATCAAGCTTGGTAAGAGACGACCGGGAATGCCCTCGTATTCCCTTCCCCCTGATTGTCTGGTTATCAAATCGTCGTCTTTTCCGCAATGTCGAAAAAGGCGTCGCGAATACTGCCTGAAACCGTACCGGGATGACCGTTGGCAACGGGCTTACCGTCGATTTCGATGATCGGCACGCAGATGCCGGTCGCCGACGTGAAAAAGACTTCGCGCGCGATCATCATCTCGTCCACCTGGAACTCTCGCTCGACAACCTTCAGCGCGAGCTTTTCCGCCACATCGATGAGCGTCGTGCGGGTGATCCCCTTCAGGATGCCGTGTTCTGCCGGACGGGTGACGAGCTCGCCCTCCGGCGTGACGATCCAGACGTTGGACGACGCCCCCTCCATGACCACGCCCTCGCGGTCCACGAAGATCGCGTCCTGGGCGCCGCTTTCCTTCGCCTGCTGCTTGGCGAGCACGTTCGGCAGAAGCCCGACCGTCTTGATGTCGACCCGGTCCCAGCGGTTTTCCGGCACGGTGATCACCTTGATCCCGTTTGCGTATTTCTTCGCGGCAACGGCCGGATCGGTGCTCTTCGCGGTGATCGTGATCGTCGGCGGCGTGCCGTCCGCCGGGAAATAGTGGTCGCGCCGGGCGGCGCCGCGCGTCACCTGCAGATAGAAGATGCCGTTCCTGACCCGGTTGCGGCGGAGAACCTCGCGGATGACGAATGTGAGCGCGGCGCGGCTCATCGGTTGGGCCATGCTCAGTTCCCGCAACGACCGATCGAGGCGGCTCAGGTGCCGCGTCAGGTCGACGATCATGCCATGACGGACTTCACAGACCTCGTAGACGCCGTCTGCGAACTGAAAGCCGCGGTCTTCCACATGCACGGCCGCTTCGGAATGGCGGACATACTGGCCGTTCACATAGGCAATTCTCGACATCGGTCGTCCCCTCGAAAAATCAGAAATACTGTATGGAAACGCGGAAAAGCTGCTCCACGTCCCGCACCGCCTCGGCAGTTGCGAAAAGCACGACCCGGTCGCGCGCCTTGATCCTGGTGTCGCCGTTCGGGCGAATGACCGTGCCGCCGCGGTAGATCGCGCCGATGCGGATTCCTTCGGGCAGCTCGAGCTCCCGGAACGGCCGGCCGACCAGCGGCGAGGTTTCGAGCGCCTCCGCCTCGATCACCTCCGCCGCGCCCTTCTGTACCGCATAGACGGACCGGATGCGGCCCTTGCGGACATGCTGCAGGACGCGGGAGATGGTGACCGCCCGCGGATTGATCTGCGCATCGATGCCGACGGAATCGGTGAGCTGATGAAGCGACGAGGAATTGATCAGCACGAGGTTCGACTTGCAGCCGAGCGACTTTGCCAGCACCGCGCCCAAAATGTTGATCTGGTCATTATTGGTCAGCATCACCATCAGGTCGGTGTCCTGGATATCCGCCTGGGCCAGAATATTCTGGTCGAGCGCCGAACCGTGCAGGACGATGGTGTTCCGCAGCTTTTCCGAGACAGCACCCGCCCGTTCGCGGTCGCTCTCGATGATCTTCAGCCGCGTCCTCGGCTGGAACTCCTCGATCGTGCTGGCGACATAATGGCCGATATTGCCGCCACCGGCGATGACGATGCGGCGCGCCTCCTGCTCCTCATGGCCGAACAGGCCAAGCGTTCGGCGGATATGCTCGCGCTGGCAGATGACATAGGCAAGGTCGCCGACATTCAGCTCGTCCGATGACCGGGCCACCGTCAGGCGACCATTGCGGAAGATGCCAGCCACTGTCGCCATCAGATCCGGAAAGAGATCCGACAGCTGGTGCAGCGGAGTGGCGATGACCGGACAATCCTCCATGCACTCGATCGCCACCATGGCGATATGGTCCTCGGCAAACTTGGCAACATCCGTGGCGCCCGGGAAGGAGATGCGGCGCAGCACCATCTTGCCGACCTCGATCTCCGGCGAGATCGTCACGTCGATCGACATGTTTTGGCGGCTGAACAGGTCGGCATATTCCGGCTTCAGATAATTCTGGGCCCGGATGCGGGCGATCTTGGTCGGCACCGAAAACAGGGCATGCGCCACCTCACAGGCGACGATGTTGACCTCGTCATAGAGGGTGACGGCGATGATCATGTCGGCATCTTCGGCTCCTGCCTTTTCCAGCATGTCCGGATGGGCGCCGTGGCCGACATAACCTTTCACGTCAAGGGTTTCGGTGATCGCCGCGATCAGTGATGCTGACGTATCGATGACCGAGACGTCATTGTCCTCCTGCGACAGCCGTTCGGCGATGCCGTAACCCACCTGCCCCGCGCCGCATATGATGACTTTCATCGGTCACGAACTCTCATCGATCAGGACTTTCGGTCAAACGCCCAGTGACTTGAGCTTGCGATGCAATGCCGAACGCTCCATCCCGACGAACTCCGCAGTGCGGGAAATGTTGCCGCCAAAACGGTTGATCTGGGCGATCAGATAGTCGCGCTCGAACATTTCACGCGCTTCCCGAAGCGGCAGGGTCATGATGTGGTAATCGCCCTTGCCCGCCACCTTGGGCAGCATGTCGCCGAGATCGGTCGGCAGCATATCGGCCGAAATCGCCGTATCCGGTCCGTCGGTGCGGGCAAGGATCATCAGCCGCTCGATGTTGTTGCGAAGCTGGCGGATGTTGCCCGGCCAGTCATGCGCCTGGAGAACCGCCATCGCATCCTCTCCGATCCGCCGCGGACGGATGCCGGCCTGTTCGGAAATCTGCCGCATGAACATGTCGACCAGGAAAGGAATGTCCTCGCGGCGCTCGGCAAGCGCCGGCACCTTGACCGGCACCACGGCGAGGCGGTGATAGAGATCCTCGCGGAAGGAGCCGTCGGCGATCAGGCTTTCGAGGTTGTAGGCGGTCGAGGAGATGATGCGGACATCGACCTTGACGCGTTTGGACCCGCCGACCCGTTCGAACTGCTGGTCTACGAGGACGCGCAGGATCTTGTTCTGCGTCTCCCGCGGCATCTCGCCAATTTCGTCGAGATAGAGAATACCGCGATGGGCCTCTTCCAGGGCGCCGATCTTGCGGGGCTGCCCAGGACCGCCCTCGGTGCCGAAAAGCGCGATTTCCATCCGATCCGGCGTAATCGTTGCGGCATTGAGCGCCACGAAGGGTCCTGCCGAACGGCTCGATTTCTTGTGAATCATGCGCGCGACCAGTTCCTTTCCGGACCCGGACGGGCCGAGGATCATGATGCGGCTGTTGGTGGGCGACACCTTTTCGATCGTCTGCCGGAGCTGCGAAACCGCAACTGAAGTGCCCACCAGCTCGGCTGCATCGCCGGTGCGCTTCTTGAGTTCGGTGACCTCACGCTTCAGCTTGGAGTTTTCCAGCGCCCGCTCGGCGATCAGGATCAGCCGGTCCGCCTTGAAGGGCTTTTCGATGAAATCGAAGGCGCCGCGCTTGATGGCGGAGACGGCAGTTTCGACGTTGCCGTGGCCGGAGATCATGACGACCGGCAGATCCGGGTGGCGGCTCTTGATCTCGTCCAGCAGCGCCAGGCCATCAAGCCTCGAACCCTGCATCCAGATGTCCAGGAAAACAAGCCGCGGGACACGATCGGAAATCGCGGCAAGCGCGCTGTCGCTGTCGTGCGCGGTGCGGGTCTCGTGGCCCTCGTCGGAAAGAATACCTGAAACGATCTCGCGAATGTCTGCCTCGTCATCCACGACCAGAATATCAGACGCCATATGCCAATTCCTTGCTATTATCCGTTCCGGGCACCACTGCCTGCTGGGCATGCGGCAGCAGAACCCTGATCATGGCACCCTTGCCATGATCAAAATCGGCAGGCGCATCATGCAGTTCGAGCTGCCCGCCGTGTTCCTCAATGATCTTTTTGACGATCGCGAGCCCGAGGCCCGTACCCTTCTCGCGCATGGTCATATAGGGTTCCAGAATGCGATGCCGGTTTTCAGAGGGAAGACCGCTGCCGTTGTCGATGATGTCGACGACATAGGCATCGCGGGCGGCATCGAATACCGAGCGCACCTTGATCTTGCGACCGTCCCGCTCTTCGCTGCTCGGTACGGCTTCGATCGCTTCAACTGCGTTCTTGATGAGGTTGCCGAAGGCCTGCCCCAGCATTCGCGAATCGAACATGCCCTTAAGCGGTTCGTCGCCGAGCTCACGGAGGAAATCCACGTGAGTGGTGCCCATCTCCCGCAGAAAGATCGCGTCGCGCAGGATATCGCGCAGGTCAGCTTCCTCCTTGGCGGGTTTGGGCATGCGGGCAAAGGCGGAAAATTCGTCGACCATTCGGCCGATATCGCCGACCTGACGGACAATCGTGTCGGTGCACTGATCGAAAACTGCGCGGTCGTCCTCGGCGATCTGCTTGCCGTAGCGGCGTTTCAGGCGCTCCGCAGACAGCTGGATCGGGGTCAGCGGGTTCTTGATCTCATGGGCGATACGTCTCGCCACATCCGCCCATGCGGTCGAACGTTGGGCTATGACCAGATCGGTGATGTCATCGAGCGTCACCACATAGGATTCCTGCGCTGCACGCTGTTCTTCACGCGTGACCTGCATAGAAAGCGTCCGCTCCTTGCCGCCGCGTATCAGGTTTACCTGTTTGCGGAAATCGCCCCGGGCGCGGGTCTTCGCCTCCGTCAGCACCTGATCGATCTCGGGCGCGATGTCCTGCAGCTTTTCGCCCATCAGCGCTTCGGCGGAAACGCCAAGCAGTTCTTCGGCGGAAGGATTGACGATCGTGATGCGCCGGTCCTCTTCGACGCCGATCACGGCCGCGGTGACACCCGACAGCACGGCTTCGATAAAGCGACGGCGGTCGTCCACCTCGTCCTTCGCCTCGAGGATTTCGTCGCGCTGGCTGCGGATCTGGGAGATCATCTTGTTGAAAGTGCGCGACAAGTTGCCGACGTCGCCGTCGGCTGCGCGCACCGGCACCACCACGTTGAGATTACCCGTCGCAACGCTATCGGCCGCGCTGATCAGGAGCCGGATCGGCCGGACTATGCGGTCGGCGACGGCAATCGCCGTCCAGATCGCCGCCAGGAGCACGATCAGCGCGAAACCGAGATAGAGCACGGCGAACGCGATCTGCAACGAGGTGCGACCGGCTTCCATCGCCTGGTATTCGGCCGTGTTCTCCTCCATGAGCCGCATGGCCGCTATGACCTTCGGATCAACGGCCCGGATCGTATAGAGGAAAGCGCCCTGGATGGTATCGAGCTTGATGACGGCGCCGACAAGGTTCGTCACACCGGGCGGGATAAGCGTCGGCTGACCGGCCGCCGCGGTCTTCAGCGCGTCCGAGGGAATCGCCGGCAGCGGCTTTTCCGTCTTGATATCGGCCTGAACGATCGCCTCGCCGTCCTCGCGCACCAGAAAAGCACCCAGCATGCCCCGACCCCGCGCCTGGCGGGTCATCAGGTCCACAAAACCTGTGCGGTCGAGATAAAACATGGCGCGGTTGCGCTCGAGGTCGTTCGACATCGAGACAGTCTGCCCCTGAAGGTAGCTCGCGTTTTCGAGCATATAGGCGCGCGCGACGTCCTGAGAGGACTGCACGATCGACTGGGTACGCAGCGAAAACCAGCGATCGAGGCCGACATTCAAGGTCAAGCTGGCGAAGATCGCCACGAGCACAGCCGGAGTAATGGCAACGATGGAAAAGAGGACAACGATCCGGACATGCAGGCGCGCGGCTGCGCGGCCGCGATTGCGGGCCTTCACCAGCCGCAGCACTTCGCGGCCGATCAGATACATCAACCCCAGAATGAAAAGCGAATTGATGACCGCCGATGCGATGACCACGTTCGTGCTCGGAGCAATCGGCGTCAGCCCGAGCAACACAAAGAGCGTCAAGGATGCGCAGATAAGCGCACCGCCGGCCAGCAGAAGGCCGGGAAGCGCAAAGGAGGCACGCCGATCCTGCGCCGACATTGCCGGCTCGTTCTCGGCCATCGGCGCTGTCACGCCTTCCGTCATTCGATAACTCCGATCTCCAAGGCCTCGCGGGAGATCGTTTCAGCCCGGAAAACCGAACGAAGCGACAGAACTTTCCCGAACGGCTCGGCTACTCCCTCGAGAGCCGCCGCTCCCAAGAACAAACCCCAAGCCCTGCGTGGCCTTTAAGCAACGCATTGTGGCGAAAATGCAACGATGAACCATTCCTGTCAAGCAGCGGGAACAAAGTCCTGTCTTGCTTCAACAACTTAACTCAGGCGCCCCTGGAACTGCGGTAGACAGAGACGCCGAGTTCGCGAATCTTCTTGCGAAGGGTGTTGCGATTGAGACCGAGCAAATCCGCCGCCTTGATCTGATTGCCGCGGGTGGCGGTAAGGGCGGCGAGGATGAGCGGATATTCCATTTCGGTCAGGACGCGGTCGTAGAGGCCCGGCGGCGGCAGATTGTCGCCGAAGCTCGAGAAATAGGTCCGCATGTTTTCTTCGACCGCCTGGGCAATGGTCAGAGAACCGGTGCGGGCTCCCATCTTGTCGATCGGACTGTCGGGCACTTCGGAGCGCAGTTCCGACTCGATAATCTCCCGGGTGATGACATCCTGCGGGTAAAGCGCCATCAGGCGGCGGACGAGGTTTTCCAGCTCGCGCACATTGCCCGGCCATGCATAGGCCTTCATCAGGTCGAGGGCCTCGCTGTCGAAGCGCTTGGCGTCCAGCCCTTCCTTCTCGGCCATCTGCATGAAATGACGGACTAGGTCCGGGATGTCCTCGGCGCGGTCGCGCAAAGGCGGCAGGCGCAACGGCACGACGTTCAGGCGGTAGTAGAGGTCTTCGCGGAAGAGACCCTGGTTGATCAGCTGTTTCAGATCCTTGTTGGTCGCCGCGACGATACGCACATCGGTGCGAATCGGGGTGCGGCCGCCGACGGTGGTGTATTCGCCCTGCTGCAGGACGCGCAGAAGTCGCGTCTGCGCGTCCATCGGCATGTCGCCGATCTCGTCGAGGAAGAGTGTGCCGCCTTCGGCCTGCTCGAACCGGCCGGTCGAGCGGCTTTGCGCTCCCGTGAAGGCCCCCTTCTCATGGCCGAACAGCTCCGATTCGATCAGGTCGCGGGGAATGGCTGCCATGTTGATCGCGACGAACGGGCCGTTGCGGCGCTTGCCGTAGTCGTGCAGCGCGCGGGCCACAAGTTCCTTGCCGGTGCCGGACTCACCGGTGATCATCAGCGTCAGGTCCGTCTGCATGAGACGGGCGAGCACCCGGTAGATTTCCTGCATGGCGGCCGAGCGGCCGACGAGCGGCATGCCGTCCTGGGTGTCGTCGTCGAGGCGGGCGGGCTTGCGCTTCGGCTCGGCGAGCGCCCGGCCGATAATGGCGATCAGCTCGGTGAGGTCGAAGGGCTTGGGCAAGTAATCATAGGCGCCCTTTTCGGAAGCCTTGATCGCCGTCATGAAGGTGTTTTGGGCGCTCATGACGAGGACCGGCAGCTCCGGACGCGACTTCTTGATGCGCGGCAGGAGGTCGAAGGCGTTCTCGTCCGGCATGACCACGTCGGTAACGACCAGATCGCCCTCGCCGGCCGAAATCCAGCGCCAGAGAGTGGCGGCATTCGAGGTGATGCGCACATCGTAGCCTGCCCTGGTCAGAGCCTGGTTCAGAACCGTCCGTATGGCCGCGTCGTCGTCGGCGACTAGGATCGTGGCAGTCATTTTTCACTTCCTGTGGAGTTCAAAGAGCGGCCGTCCGCGGCCTCTTCCTTGTGCATGGGCATCAGAACGCGGAAGGTGGTGCGGCGCGCCTGGCTATCGCATTCGACAATGCCGCCATGCGCACCGATGATCTTGGCGACCAGGGCAAGGCCGAGACCGGACCCATTGGTCTTGGTCGTGATAAAGGGATCGAAAAGGTGCGGCAGCAGATCGGCCGGCACGCCGGGACCATTGTCGATGACGCAGAATTCGAGCGGCAACGAAATCTTCTCCCGCGTACCGGCGACAGAGAGCTTGATGCCGGGACGATAGGCGGTCGTGAGCATGATTTCGCCATCCGGCTGATCGCCGACGGCTTCAGCGGCATTCTTGATGAGGTTCAGGAAGACCTGTACGAGCTGGTCGCGGTTGGCATAGACCGGCGGCAGCGACGGATCGTACATTTCGGAAATCTTGATCTCGCGGGCGAAGCCGGCTTTTGCCACGGCTTTCACGTGGTCGAGCACGGAATGGATGTTCAGCGGCACCCGGTCCACCGGCCGCTCGTCGGAAAACACTTCCATGCGGTCGACCAACGAAACGATGCGGTCCGTCTCGTCGCAGATCAGCCGCGTCAACGCCCGGTCGTCGTCCGGGACTGAGGTCTCGAGGAGCTGGGCTGCGCCGCGGATCCCCGACAGCGGGTTCTTGATCTCGTGCGCCAGCATCGACGCCAGACCCGTCACCGAGCGCGCGGCCGCACGATGGGTGAGCTGGCGGTCGATCTTGTCCGCCATGGAGCGTTCCTGAAAGACCACGACCACCGATCCCGGTTCGCTCACCACGGGTGCGACATAGAGGTCGACCAGCTTTTCCTGACCAAGGCGCGGCGAGGACAGATCGACGCGGTATTCGTTGACAGGAGCCTTGCGCTCGCGCACCTGGTCGATCAGCGCGAGAAGCGGGCTGCCGAAGGGGATGAAGGTGGAAATTTCGTTCTTGGCGAGATGCGCCGCACTGGAGCCGAAGAAGGCTTCCGCCTCCCAGTTGGCGAAGGCGACCCTACCCTCGGCATCAACGAGAATCACCGGATTCTGGACCGAGTTGAGGACGGCCATGGCGAGCGCATTGCCGCTTGCCGAATCTTGCACCCGCGAAGTCATGCAGCCTCCTTGCGCCCGACAACCGGGTTTCCGGTCAGCGCCGCGGTCATCCGGCGTGCGACCTCAGCCGGGTCCCTGGAAATCATGATGGCGGCCTTTTCTTCGGTCGGCAGGTCCGGCGCGAAGCGATCGAGATACCAACCGAGATGTTTGCGAGCATGGCGCAACCCGGCCTCGCGGCCGTAAAGCTCCAGCATCGCTTCATAATGTTCGACGACGAGACCGGCGATTTCCGACTGCGAAGGTGCCGCGTGGCCGGCGAGCCAGCCGATATGCCAGGGACGCCCTTGCGCGCCTCTTCCGACCATGACTGCATCGGCACCCGAACGCTCCAGAATACCGGCGGCATCTTCGGGCGTGTCGACGTCACCGTTGGCGATCAGCGGGATCGAGACAGCGTCGCGCACCAGACGGATCGCGTTCCAATCGGCCCTGCCCTCATAGAACTGCATGCGGGTTCTGCCATGGATCGTCACCAGCTGGATGCCGGCGTTCTCCGCACGGCGGGCGATCTCCGGTGCGTTGATGGAATTTTCGTCCCAACCAAGTCGCATCTTGAGCGTCACAGGGACATCGACCGCCTTGACGGTGGCCTCGATCAGCGACAGGGCGAGATCCGGATCGCGCATCAGCGCGGAACCGGAATAGCCGCCGGTGACCTTCTTGGCGGGGCAACCCATATTGATGTCGATGATGTCGGCGCCGTTGTCGGCGGCGATCTTCGCGGCTTCGGCCATCCAGCGCGCCTCACGGCCGGCGAGCTGGACCATATGCGGAGAAATGCCGGCTCCCTTCAGCCGAGCCCATGACTCGCCGCGGTTCAGCACGAGTTCCCGACTGGCGACCATCTCGGTCACGACAAGGCCGGCCCCAAAGCGCCAGGCGAGCCGCCGGAACGGCAGATCCGTAACGCCCGACATCGGCGCCAGGACCACACGGTTGCGAATGGCGACGGGCCCGATGTGGAAGGGTCTGGCGAGATCGTGAAAATGCAAATGATGATCTTTCGGGCACATTGGATTGCTGCACTATTTTTATTCAGTCCCGAAGCGTTTGCCAAGAGCAATTCGGAACTGCGTTATTTTTGAGCGGCCTGCTGGAAAAGCCGCTTTTCATTCTATAGTTCTCGCCCTGTCAATCCTTCAGAACGCAGAAATGGGTACGGCGCGTGGACGACAACTCCATGACAATCGGCATCGTCATCGTCGCTGCAGGCCGCGGTGAGCGGGCAGGATCGGCGGAAGACGGGCCGAAGCAATACCGGCGCATCGGGACAAAGTCGGTGATTGCCCATACGCTCGAACGGTTTCTCAGCTGGTCGCGGAGCGGCCCGATCGTTGTCGTCATACATCCGGACGACGAAGCGCTGTTTGCCGCCGCTGCCGCGGAGCTTCCCGGTGCAGCAAGCGTCGTTACCACATTCGGCGGCGATACACGGCAGCGCTCCGTCTACGAGGGCCTCAGAGCTTTGTCCGGGACCGATGCCACCCACGTGATGATCCATGACGCGGCGCGGCCGTTCGTGGATCATGCGCTTCTGGATCGGGTCGCTGAGGCGCTTGACGGCGGACAGGAAGGCATTCTGCCGGCCATGCCCGTCACCGACACGCTGAAACGGGGCGGGTCGGACCACCTGGTTCACGAGACGGTGCCGCGCGCCGGGCTTTTTGCCGCGCAGACGCCGCAGAGCTTTGTCCTCTCCTCGATCCGCGCCGCTCACGAAAAGGCGGCTGCGCTGCGCCGCGACGATTTCACCGACGATGCCTCGATCGCCGAATGGGCGGGTCTGCCCGTCATGCTGGTGGAAGGCTCCGCCGACAATATCAAACTCACCGTGAAGCGGGATATCGCCATGGCCGACGAAAAACTCTCGCACCATCCGCTGCCCGACGTGCGCACAGGTAACGGCTACGATGTGCATCAACTGGAACCCGGCGACGGCGTGACGCTCTGCGGCGTCTTCATTCCCCACGATCAGAGGCTTGTCGGTCATTCGGATGCCGACGTCGCCATGCATGCGCTCACAGACGCCCTGCTCGCCACCTGCGGCGCCGGCGACATCGGCGACCATTTCCCGCCCTCCGACATGCAGTGGCGGGGCGCACCCTCCAGGATATTCCTCGATCATGGGGCAAAGGTTGTACGAGAACGCGGCGGCACGATCATGAATGCGGACATCTCGCTGATTGCGGAAGCACCGAAGATTGCGCCGCACCGGCAGCAGATGCGCGAAAATCTTGCGGAGATACTCGGCATTTCCCTGGACCGCTGCTCGGTCAAGGCGACGACCAACGAGAAGATCGGTTTTGTCGGGCGCCGCGAGGGCATCGCAGCGATCGCAACCGCGACGGTCGTCTATCGGGGGGATGCCGGGTGAACCTGTTTCCCGCCGACATCGAAGATCAGGCAAGGAGGATCGTCGCAGACTTTTCCGCTCGCGGGCTAATGGTCTCGACGGCCGAGTCCTGCACAGGCGGATTGATCGCCGGCGCACTGACCGAAATTTCGGGCTCTTCAGCCGTCGTCGACCGCGGCTTCGTCACCTACACCAACCAGGCGAAGATGGATATGCTTGGCGTTACCAAAGCAACATTGGCCGCTTTCGGCGCGGTGTCCAGGGAAACGGCGCTGCAGATGGTTCATGGCGCGCTGTTCAGATCGAGAGCAACCGTTGCCGTTGCGGTGACCGGCATAGCCGGGCCAAGCGGCGGATCGGCAGACAAGCCGATCGGCCTGGTGCATCTTGCCGCAAGAAACCGCTCCGGCATCACTTTCCACCGCGAGATGCGCTACGGCGACATCGGCCGAACGGCGGTGCGCCTCGCGACTGTCAGAACCGCGCTGGAGATGCTGATCGACGCCGCCAGGACGGACCCGGCAAATCAGGCGTAGATCTTATCCGCACGCTTCTCGAAGGCTTCGGCGAACATTCGGAACGCGCGGTCGAACATCGACCCCATCAGGGCGCCGAGAATCATGCTCTTGAACTCGTAGTCGATGAAGAAATGCACCACGCAGCCGGTCGAGGAGCCATCCGCCGGAGGGGCGAAGCGCCAGCGATTGTCGAGATATTTGAACGGTCCCTCGATGTATTTGACATCGATTGCGCGCTCGGCCGGATTAAGCAGAACCTGGGTCGTGAAAGTCTCGCGGATCGCCTTGTAACCGACCGTCATATCGGCAACCAGAAGCGTCTTGCCGTCGCGCTCCTTGCTGGACCGGATTGCCAGCGCTTCACACAGCGGCAGGAATTCCGGATATTTCTCGACATCGGCAACGAGCGCGTACATCTGATCGGCGCTATGCTTCACGGGGCGGTGGATTTCGAACTTTGGCATGATCCGCAGTTAAGCGCGCCCTTCCAGAAGATCAAGGAGTTCGCGCATCTGGCGCCGGGATTTCAACACCAGGACGGGCTTGTCGCCCGCGTGCTGTGCCAGCCCGGCGAGAACAGCCGGCGCAAGTTCCTTCTCCCAGGTCCAGACGAAACGGAAAAACTCCCAATCCATTCTCTCGGGACAGCCGGGTGCCATTTCCGGCCGAGTGCGCCCGGCATATCTCATCCAGCGCCCCAGGATGCCCCGTATGTTGACGGAGCGCGGCATGCGCACCCAGATGACGATATCGCTGCGCGGGACACGGATGTCGAAGGTGGAGGTACTGGTGCCATCCATGATCCAGCGCTCCTGCCGGACAAGCTCTTCGATGATCCGTCGCTGCTCGATCCCTTTTCGCTGTACCCAACCCGGCAGCCAAAGCACGTCCCGATCGTTGGAAATATAGGTGAGCGCGAACCGCCGGGCGATCCGCTGCGCCAGGGTCGATTTGCCGCCACCCGAGCAGCCGACGACCAGGATCCGCTCCGCATGGCGGATTTTGTCGGCGGCCTCCGCCATTGCGATGTAGGAGATCGAGGCCGGAGCGGATTTGATATCCATCATCGTCTCCCAGCGGTCGGATGTCAGGCAAACAAATTCTGATTAACGGAATTTAATGTGCTATCTCGAACTCGATGGTGCATTGCCGCAAATCCCGCGTACAATGAACGAACTAGGCGACCCACTGGCGTAATCGAACGAAGCATCCATGGACGATTTTTCTCAGATGATAAAGCTGCTCGAATCCGCAAAGCAGCTCGCCGACATGAACGAGCTCCCGATGCTTGCCTATCTCATTGAAATGGCAAAAGGCGAAGCACGAGGTCAGCGCTTCACCCTGCGGGGAAGACGGCGCGGCCAGAGCAAGACCGAAAAGATCGACGCGGCGGAATAGTCCAGCATGCCGCCTATTCGGCGGCAGCCAGGAGCTTCTTCTCGCGTGCAGCCTTCAACCGCGCGAAATCATCGCCGGCATGGTGCGAGGACCGGGTCAGCGGGCTCGAAGACACCATCAGGAAACCTTTGGTATAGGCGACCGTCTCGTAGGACTTGAACTCTTCCGGGGTGACGAAGCTCATCACCTTGTGGTGTTTGCGGGTCGGCTGCAGGTACTGGCCGATGGTCAGGAAATCGACGTCCGCGGTGCGCAGATCGTCCATCAGCTGCAGCACTTCATTGCGCTCCTCGCCAAGGCCGACCATGATGCCGGATTTGGTGAACATGGTCGGATCCAGCTCCTTCACCCGCTGCAGCAGCCGGATGGAGTGGAAATAGCGAGCCCCGGGGCGCACCGTCAGATAGTTGCCGGGGACGGTTTCCATATTGTGGTTGAAGACGTCCGGCCTGGCTGCGACGACGCGCTCCAATGCACCCGGCTTCTTCAGGAAATCAGGGGTGAGGATCTCGATCGTCGTCATCGGCGACGCCGCGCGGATCGCCCAGATCACCTTTTCGAAATGTTCGGCGCCGCCATCCTCCAGATCGTCACGATCGACCGATGTGATGACGACATGGGAAAGGCCCATCTGCCTGACCGCCTTGGCGACGTTTTCCGGCTCGTCCATGTCGAGCGCATTCGGCTTGCCGGTCGCGACATTGCAGAAGGCGCAGGCGCGGGTACAGATCTCGCCCATGATCATGAAGGTGGCGTGCTTCTTGTCCCAGCACTCGCCGATATTCGGGCAGCCCGCTTCCTCGCAGACGGTGACGAGCTTGTTTTCCTTCACGATCGAGCGCGTCTCGGCATAACCCTTGGAGGTCGGCGCCTTGACGCGGATCCATTCCGGCTTGCGCATCACCTCCGTATCGGGACGATGCGCCTTTTCCGGATGGCGCACGCGCTTTTCCTCGCCTACCACAGTCCTGTCGAGAATCGTGACCATTAGGAACCTGCTTTCAACCGCGACTGTCGCGGAATGTCGTCAGCGTCTGACGAGTTTGGCAACGAATAGCAAAATGCACGAGCCGATGAAACCCGTGACCAGGTAACCCAGCCATCCGCTGGCGACATGGATGCCGGCGCGGGTGAAGATGGCGTTCGCCAGAACAGCGCCGACGATGCCGATGACGATGTTCATGAAGATGCCGAAACGGACGTCCATCAGCTTGCCCGCAAGCCATCCTGCCAGGCCGCCGATAATGATCGCCGCCAACCAACCCACACCCATAATATTACCCCGTTCAAAGATGTTTCAGAAGATATGGGCGGTGGCCCGCCCGTTCGCAATGCTTGACTATCAGGCGTTCAGCGCCCGGCCATAGGCGTCGAGCACGCTTTCCTTCATCGTTTCGGAAATCGTCGGATGCGGGAAGATGGTGTGCATCAGTTCCTCTTCCGTCGTCTCCAGGTTCATGGCGACAACGAAGCCCTGAATGAGTTCCGTCACTTCCGCACCGACCATATGCGCGCCGATGAGTTCGCCGGTCTTCTTGTCGAAGATGGTTTTCACCAGCCCCTGATCCTCGCCGAGTGCGATTGCCTTGCCGTTCGCCACGAAGGGGAAGCGGCCGACCCGGATATCGCGGCCCTCGGCCTTTGCCCTGGCTTCCGTCAGACCGACAGAGGCGACCTGCGGATTGCAATAGGTGCAGCCCGGGATCTTCAGCTTGTCCATCGGATGAACGTTCGGCAGGCCGGCGATCTTTTCGACGCAGATGACCGCTTCGTGTTCGGCCTTGTGCGCGAGCAGCGGCGGGCCGGCGACATCGCCGATGGCGTAGATGCCCGGCACATTGGTCTTGCCGTAGCCGTCGATGACGATGAAGCCGCGGTCGGTCTTCACGCCGACCGCCTCAAGACCGATGCCCTCGATATTGGCCTGCACGCCGACGGCGGAGATCATCCGGTCGGCGGTGATCTTCTCAACCGATCCGTCCTTCTTCTCGACATGGGCGGTGATCGAGTTTGCGCCCTTCTCCACCTTGGCGACTTTCGCCTCCAGATGGATTTTCATGCCCTGGCGCTCGAACTGCTTCTTGGCCACGCCGGAGATCTCCGCGTCCTCGACCGGCATCACCTGGCTCATGATCTCGACGACGGTGACGTCGACGCCCATGGTGCGGTAGAAGCTTGCGAACTCGATGCCGATCGCGCCGGAACCCATCACGAGCAGCGACTTCGGCATCTCTTCGGGCTTCATCGCTTCGAAATAGGTCCAGATCAGCTTGCCGTCCGGCTCGATGCCCGGCAGAGCGCGAGGGCGGGCGCCGGTGGCGACGATGATGTGCTTGGCGGTATAGGTGCCCTCGCCGAGCGTATTCTTCGGCACCGGGCCGACCGGCTCGACTGGCTTCTTGGTCGGCTTGGACACAACGACCTCGCCGGGCTTGGTGACCTTCGCCTCGCCCCAGATGATATCGACCTTGTTCTTCTTGAACAGGAAGCCGACGCCGTTATTCATGCGGTGCGCGATGCCGCGCGAACGTGCGACGATCGCCTTGACGTCCGGCTTGATCGTTCCTTCGAGCGTCAGGCCGTAATCCTTGGCGTGGCTGGCGGTGTGCATGACATCGGCCGAGCGCAGCAGCGCCTTGGTCGGAATGCAGCCCCAATTGGAGCAGATGCCGGCGAGATGTTCGCGCTCGACGACTGCAACCTTCATGCCGAGCTGGCTCGCGCGGATTGCGGCGATATAGCCTCCCGGACCGGAGCCGATAACGATGACGTCGTAGGACTGAGCCATTGCTTTCCTGCCTTTTCATTGGGCGGCCAGCTTGACGCGACCCGCCTCTGGAATTTTCTCTAGAGCCCAAGCATCATCCGGACGATGGGCTCGAGGCCGCGTCCGATGGCACGGGTATTTTCCGCAGTCAGATGCACACCGTCGATCGGCGACGTCTTCGCGACCGATCCTGCGTCGAAAAAGCCGCAGCCGAGATCGTCCGCCAAATCGCGATAGAGCGAAGCGAGCATGGCGGACTGCTCGATGCCGCCCCGGAAGATCGCCGAAAACACGGGATCGGCGGTTTCGCAAAGCGGCGGCGGCGAGACGATCAGGATCTCCGGCACCTCGTATTCGAAGGAATAGTCGTGCCGCCGGATCAGCGCCACCAGCCGCTGGATCCCGGCGCGCGCGGCATGTGCGGTGCCGGCGATCATCGGCTTCATGTCGTTGGTGCCGAGCATGACGACCACCAGATCGAGCGGCATATGAGTATGCAGCACGGTCGGCAGATTTCTGACGCCGTTGCGGTCGCAGTCGGCGAGATGTTCGTCATAACCGGTCGTGCGGCCGTTCAGGCCTTCGGCAACGATTGTAACCTGATCGCCGAGCGCCGCACCCAGAACGCTCGGCCAGCGGTCCTCATAGGCATGCCGGCCGGGTGCTTCCGGGTCGTAACCCCAGGTGAGCGAATCGCCGAAGCAGAGAACGGTCTTCACGAGGCCGCCCTCCAGCTCAGACGAGCATCGCCATCGGGTTTTCGATGTAGCGCTTGAAGGCCGAAGCAAGCTCGGCACCGAGCGCGCCATCGATGACACGGTGGTCGAAGGCGAAGGTTGCGGTCATCACCGTGCCCACCTCGATCTTGCCGTTCCTGACGACCGGCTTTTCGACCCCGGCACCGATCGAGACGATCGAGGCCTGAGGCAGGTTGACGATCGAGGTGAATGAGGAGACGCCGAACATGCCGAGGTTGGAGACCGACGTCGTGCCGCCCTGGTATTCTTCCGGCTTCAACTTCTTGTCGCGGGCGCGCTTGGCGAGATCCTTCACCTCGTTGGAGATGACCGACAGCGTCTTGGTTTCCGCCTTGCGGACGATCGGAGTGATCAGGCCGTCCGGGATGGATACGGCAACACCGACATCCGAGTGCTTGTGCTTGACCCGGGCAGTCGAGGTCCACGAGGCGTTCGCCATCGGGACTTCCCGCAGTGCCAGCGCCATCGCCTTGATGATGAAGTCGTTGACCGACAGCTTGAAGGCCGGGACTTCACCCTTCTCCGTCTTCTTCACCGGTGCCGATGCGTTGATCTCGGCGCGCAGCTTCAGAAGCGCGTCGATCTCGCAATCCATCGAGATGGTGTAGGACGGAACCGTCTGGGTCGACTCGGTCAACCGCGAGGCGATCGTCTTGCGCATGCCGTCATGCGGCAGAAGCTCGTAGGAGCCCTCGGGGAAGAGCTTGAGCGTGGCTTCATCCGACGGACCTTTGGCCATTGCCGGAGCTGGAGCACCGGCGGAAGCCGCCTGCTGGGCTGCTGCCGGAGCGGCCTTCGCACCGCCGGAAGGGGNNTCCTTTTCGACGTCCGCCTTGACGACACGGCCGTGCGGACCGGAGCCGGCAACGGCCGACAAGTCGAGCCCGGCTTCCTTGGCCAGACGACGGGCAAGCGGCGAAGAGAAGGGGCGAGCGCCGGAAGCAGCCGGTGCCGGAGCGGCAACGGCGGCCGGAGCCGGTTCGGAGGCTTTTTGCGCCGGAGCCGCTTCCGCCTTGGGAGCAGGCGCAGCCTCAGCCTTCGGCGCCGGGGCAGCAGCCCCACCGCCCGACGACGCAGCCGCCGATACGTCCTCGCCTTCACCGGCGAG
>UBYX01000013.1 GCA_900469955.1 Hyphomicrobiales bacterium
TATGTCTCCGGTATGGACAACGGAAGAGGTGGTGAGAGCGCAGGGATTCGAACCCTGGACCTACTGATTAAAAGTCAGTTGCTCTACCGACTGAGCTACGCTCTCCCACGGCACGCGAGACGCGTCCTTGAAAGTGCGCGGAACATATGCAGGCGACCCCTTGCGGTCAACCCGCAAAAACACCAAAAATGCGGCTTGTTGACGCTTTTCCATGCCCGAGCGAAAAGGTGATTGGCATTTGCCGCTTTCAGACATTAGGTGAGGCACAGTAGCGGGGCTCGCGAGCCCCTGTTGGAGCCGCTGGTGTCGATCGCAGAAATATCCCTCCTGAGCGCACTCATCGCCGGTGCGCTGTCGTTCCTTTCGCCCTGCGTGCTGCCGCTCGTGCCTCCGTATCTTTGTTATATGGCCGGTATTTCGGTCGATCAGTTTCGCGGTGGGAATGCCGCTGTCGTTGAACGAGCGGGTGGCGGGACACGCAAGGCGGTGCTGATGGCGGCGCTGTTCTTCACACTCGGCTTTGCGACCGTTTTCGTGGCGCTCGGCGCCGGCGCGTCGACCGTTGGCGTCCTGCTTCGTCAGCATCTGGATCTGCTGTCGAAGATCGGCGGTCTGATCATCATCGTCATGGGGCTGAACTTCCTCGGCGTCTTCCGCATCGGCCTGCTTGCACGCGAAGCGCGTTTCCAGGGCGGAGGGCAGCCCGCGACGCTGTCGGGCGCATATGTCATGGGGCTTGCCTTCGCCTTTGGCTGGACGCCCTGCATCGGCCCGGTCCTCGGCGCCATCCTGGGTGTGGCGGCATCTCGCGACACGGTCAGCGAAGGCGCAATGTTGCTTGCCATCTATTCGCTGGGCCTCGCCGTTCCCTTCTGGATCGCTGCCGGATTTTCCGGCGCTTTCATGCGCTTCCTGACGCGCTTTCGCCGCCATCTCGGCCTGGTGGAGAAGGCCATGGGCGTGTTTCTGATCCTGACCGGCCTCGCCTTCATTTTCGGATTCGTCACTTCCGCCGCAATCTGGTTCCAGCAGACCTTTCCAATCCTTATGCAAATCGGCTAACGGAAAGCTTCCTTAAACCTTAGCCCGCATACGGGCAGGCAGAAAATGGCCGATATCATTGCATTGCTACTGCCCTTTTTCGGGCTGATCTTCATCGGCTATCTCGCGGCGAAGATTACAAAACAGCCCGCCGAAGCCCTAGGCTGGATGAACACCTTTATCATTTATGCGGCTCTTCCGGCGCTCTTCTTCAAGCTGGTGTCGCGCACGCCTGTGGAGCAGTTGACCCGCGCCGACTTCATCTTCGGCGAGATCGCCGCGACCTATCTGATCTTCCTTCTGCTTTTCCTGATCGGCTTTTTCATTCGCCGGAATTCCTTTGAAGACTGCACCATCCAGGCCTTCGCGGGCTCCTATGGCAATATCGGCTATATGGGGCCGGGGCTCGCTCTACTGGCCTTTGGGGAAGCGGCAGCGGTGCCGGTTGCGCTGATCGTCTGTTTTGAAAACGCCGCCCATTTCGTCGTGGCTCCGGCCATGATGGCGGTCGCCGGCGAAGATAGGCGGCCGGCGGCACAGGTGGTGCTGGAAATAGCCCGGAAGGTGGTCCTTCACCCGTTCATCATCTCGACAGCGCTGGGCTTCTGCTTTGCCGTCTTCGGTTTCAGGCCGCACGAGCCCGTGCAACGGCTGATAGACTACCTTGCGCAGGCGGCAGCGCCTTGCGCACTGTTTGCCATGGGCGTGACGCTGGCGTTGCGGCCTATCAAGCGCGTGCCGTTCGAGATCGGCTACATCACGGTCGCCAAGCTCATTCTTCTACCGATAACCACCTATACGGTCCTGTCGGTGATTGGCAATTTCGAGCCGGTCTGGATCTATTCCGCAACGCTGCTTTCGGCTCTGCCGACGGCCACCAATGTCTTCGTCATCAGTCAGCAATACGGCGTTTGGCAGGAGCGTGCCTCCGCCAGCATCCTCATCATCACGGTGACATCGGTGCTGACGCTGCCGGTCGTGCTTTATCTGATCCATTCCGGCGCTTTACCGCCGGATCTCGTTCCGTAACGCATCGACGACGGCGCGGAAGCCGCGACCGGGCTCGATGCCTTCTCGCATCAGGAGATTTCGTAGCGGCGGAGCGCCGCCGAGAATATGAAGGCCCGCCGCGCGCAGCATCTGGACCGGCAGAAAATCCGACAGCAGCGAGCGGTTCAGGATATCGACGCCAAAAGTGCGGCTCATCACATCCGGCCGGCGGCGGCGGTTGAACCGGTCACCGGCATCCGCTGCGATCGGGCGATCGCCCGTTGCGGCAAGCAACTCAGTCAGTGCTATCACATCGCGGAGCGACAGGTTGAGGCCCTGCGCGCCGATGGGCGGGAAGGCATGCGCCGCCTCACCGATCAGCGCCAGTCGTCCCTTCCCGAAGCGTTCCGACATCAGGCTGGAGAGTGGCCAGATCTGCGGCCTGCCTTCGACGCTCACTTTGCCGAGCATGGATTGCATCCGGTCTTCGACCTGGCGGGAGAGTTCCTCCGATGGCGATTCGAGGAGGCGCTGAGCTTCCTCCGGTTTAACGACCCAGACGAGGCTCGATCGAAGCCCGGGCAGGGGCACTTGGGTAAAAGGGCCGGTCTCGGTGTGGAATTCCGTCGAGACATTGCCGTGGGGCAGGGTGTGGGAAAAATTCAGCACCAACGCCGACTGTGGGTACGACCATGTGCGTGTGCCGATATCCGCTGCATCCCGCGTCTTGGATTTGCGCCCATCCGCCCCGACGACGAAGTCGACGGTGATCGTTGATCCACCATTGAGCGTTATCGCTGCGCGTTCCGCGGAATAGTCCAGCGTTTCGACGCTTTGTTCTATCTTCGTGATGTTCGGTTCTGCGGCGACGGCAGCGTCCAGCGTCTGCGTCAGCGCATTGTTCGGTATGTTGTAACCGAAGGCATAGAGGCCCACGTCCATCGCGCGGAATTGAGCCGTCGGCGCGCGGAGCAGCCGTTTCGTGGCATCGATGATCTGCATGATGGAAAGGGGGGCCGCCGAAGGTGCGATATTCTCCCAGACGCCAAGCCGTTCCAGGAAACGAATGGACTGATCCATCAGCGCGGTCGTGCGTTCATCGGCCTTCTCGGAGGCCGGCGCGATGAAAGCCAGCTTACGGCCTGAGCGCGCCAAAGCCAGCGCCGCAACCGAGCCTGCCAGTCCTCCTCCCACCACAGCGATTTCGAAATGCTGCATTTGCGTCATCCTGCTCTGCGAGTGTCCATCAGGGTATCTAGAGCTTCCCCATGCGCATATCCATGGGGCATGACGGCGCAGCATCAGAAAAAGCAATGCTTTAACAGCGTGGAAAATGCCAAGTCGGTTGCAAACCATGGCAATTCGCCGCATATCTGCCGAACCAAGGCAATGCGGGACTTACGTGTGATCAGACGAATATTCAATTACCGAAAAGTTCCCTATGCGGAGATCCGCGCCTTTTCGGTTCATTTGCTGACGGCGTCAGGTTCGTTTCTTGCATTTCTCGGTGTCGTCGCCGCAGCCGAGCATCGTTTCGTCGACATGTTCTGGTGGTTGGGTCTGGCGCTTCTCGTCGACGGTATCGACGGGCCGATCGCCCGCAAGGTCAAGGTCAAGGAAGTTCTTCCGAACTGGTCCGGCGACACTTTGGACAATATCATCGACTACGTGACCTATGTCCTGTTGCCAGCCTTTGCCCTCTATCAGAGCGGAATGATCGGCGAGCCCTGGTCGTTTTTCGCCGCTGGTGCGATCGTCGTCTCCAGCGCCGTCTACTACGCGGACATGGGCATGAAGACGGACGAATATTTCTTTTCCGGCTTTCCCGTCGTCTGGAACATGGTGATCTTCACGCTTTTCGTCATCGACGCAAGCGCCATGACAGCTCTGATCGTGGTGTCGGTTTCCGTAGTCCTCACCTTCTTCCCGATCAACTTTCTCCATCCCGTTCGCGTGAAGCGCCTGCGGGCACTCAACCTCGCGGTCTGCCTGCTCTGGTGCGCGCTGGGAGGCTATTCTCTGCTTCTGCATTTCAACTCGCCCGACTGGGTAGTCTGGGGTGTGGTCCTCAGCGGTATCTACCTCTATTGCATCGGTGGCGTGCTGCAGCTTTTTCCAAACCTTGGAAAATGAGTTGAGGTTACTTCTGCGTCGGCTGTTTCATGTTGTGCGAAGCAACAAAAACGGTATCAATATGATCGGCCGGCACGAAGTTTCAGCCCGGCCGGCGCATTAAAACAAGGCGCTGCCATCGTTGAAAACGCCTCGCAGAAGGCGGCCGGCAGCGAACAGGGGGTTCAGTGACGTTATCCGAAGGTCCGGCAGCAGTACCGCTTTTGTCGGTGCGAGGTTTGACCAAACTTTTCGGCAGCTTTGCGGCCTGCAATGCGATCGATCTCGATATCGCGGCAGGCGAGATCCATGCGCTTCTCGGCGAGAATGGTGCCGGCAAATCGACGCTGGTGAAGATGCTTTTCGGAGTGCTCCAGCCAAGCGCCGGCCAGATCCTGTGGGAAGGGGCGCCGGTTACGATCAGCTCGCCTGGCGAGGCGCGGCGGCTCGGCGTCGGCATGGTCTTCCAGCACTTTTCATTGTTCGAAGCCCTGACGGTCGCGGAAAACATTGCCTTGTCGCTGGACCCGAAGATCTCACTGTCAAAAATCTCCGATGAAGCGGCGGCCCTTTCCAAGGCCTACGGCTTGCCTCTGGATCCCAAAGCGCATGTAGCGGATCTTTCGGTCGGAGAGCGCCAGCGGATCGAGATCGTTCGCGCGCTGCTGCAAAATCCGAAGCTGATTATTCTCGACGAGCCGACATCCGTGCTCACGCCGCAGGAGGCTGATCGTCTGTTCGAGACGCTCTTCAAGCTCAAGGCCGAGGGACGCTCGGTTCTTTATATCAGCCATCGACTGGAAGAGGTCCGCCGGATCTGCGATCGCGCGACCGTCTTGCGTCACGGCAAGGTAACCGGTGCCTGCGATCCGAAACGGGAGACGCCTGCCTCGCTTGCCCGTATGATGGTTGGTTCCGACGTCGCGCAGGTCCATCGGGACAGCGCCAGCGCGCTCGGCGATATTCGTATCGAAGTTACCGATCTTTCAGTGCCGGCGCGAACGCCGTTTGCCGTGTCTCTCAAGAAGATTTCCCTGAAAGTGCGCGCCGGTGAAGTGCTTGCGATCGCTGGAGTGGCGGGCAACGGGCAGGGTGAGCTCTTCGATACGCTGTCGGGAGAATATCCGGTCACGGACGACGGGGCGATCCGCATTCGCGGCAAGGCTGTCGGCCGCACGGGCATCAACGGTCGCCGGCTGCTCGGCGCCGGCTTCGTGCCGGAGGAGCGCCACGGACATGCGGCGGTTTCGGCGCTGCCGCTGTCGGATAATCTTCTGCTCGCCCGCAGTCAGTCGGACAAGAAGGCATTTCTTTCGGGGGGCTTTGCCTCGATCATCCGTCAGGATGCGATCCGCTCCGCCACGCGCCGCATCTGCGAAGCGATGGATGTGAGGAAAAGTGGTGAGGATCCGCAGGCTGGTTCGCTCTCCGGCGGCAATCTGCAGAAATTCATCGTGGGACGGGAGCTCGACCGCCAGCCGGCGGTGCTGGTCGTCAACCAGCCGACCTGGGGCGTCGACGCAGGCGCGGCGAGTCGCATCCGCCAGGCATTGATCGACCTCGCCAAAGCTGGTTCGGCGGTTGTTGTCATCAGCCAGGATCTGGACGAGATTTTCGAGGTGGCAACCAATATCGCCGTCATCTCGGAAGGCAAGCTTTCCGATCCGCATCCCGCAGGCTCGCTGACGCTCGAGCGCATCGGTCTCATGATGGGCGGCATTCACGAGAGCCACTTGATCCCGGAGGCGGCGCATGCACATTGAACTCGAGAAGCGCGCTCGCGTCTCGACGCTGTTTTCCATTTTCTCGCCGCTGCTCGCCCTGGCGCTGACGCTCGTCTTCGGCGTCGTCATGTTCTGGCTGCTCGGCAAAAGTCCGCTTGGCGCTCTCTACAGCTTCTTCATCGAGCCGCTGCTCGAAGTCTGGTCGCTGCATGAACTGGCGGTCAAGGCCGCGCCTCTCATCCTCATCGCGGTCGGTCTGGCGATCTGCTACCGATCCAACAACTGGAATATCGGCGCGGAAGGCCAGTTCACCATCGGAGCGATTACCGGCTCGATCCTGCCGGTGATGAATCCTGAATGGCATTCGCCGATGATCCTGCCGCTGATGTTGCTGATGGGCATGGCCGGCGGCGCGCTTTATGCGGCGATCCCGGCGCTGCTGAAAACGCGCTTCAACACCAACGAAATCCTGACCAGTCTGATGCTGGTCTACATCGCGCAGCTTTACCTTGACTGGTTGACGCGCGGTCCCTGGCGTGACCCGCAGGGCTACAATTTTCCACAGACCAAGAGCTTCCAGATGGAAGCAGTCCTGCCGGAAGTCCTTTCGTCCGGCCGTGCCCATTGGGGCTTTATCTTTGCGCTGGTTGCGGCAGTCGCCCTCTGGTTCATGATGCGGTTCATGCTCAAAGGGTTTCAGGTCTCCGTTCTCGGGCAGTCGGAGCGGGCAGGGCGCTTTGCAGGCTTTTCGGCCCGGCGGATGGTATGGTTCTCGATGCTGCTTTCCGGCGCGTTGGCGGGCCTTGCCGGGATTTCGGAAGTATCGGGCTCGATCGGCCACCTGCAACCGTCGATTTCACCCGGCTACGGCTTTACCGCCATCATCGTCGCCTTCCTGGGGAGACTTAATCCCCTCGGGATCGTAGCATCGGGTCTGGTCCTGGCGCTGACCTATCTCGGCGGAGAAGCGGCTCAGCTTTCCATTGGCATATCCGACAAAGTGAGCCGTGTCTTCCAGGGGTTGCTGCTCTTCTTCGTGCTCTCCTGCGACACGCTGATCCATTACAAGATCCGCCTGGTCCTCGCGGGAGCAAAGGCTGCCGAGGTGAGAAGCTGATGTTCGAGGCAATCCTTCTCACCGTCATCACCGCGTCGACGCCGCTCGTCATTGCCGCACTTGGGGAACTGGTCACCGAGCGGGCCGGGGTTCTCAATCTCGGTGTCGAAGGCATGATGATCATGGGCGCGGTCTGCGCCTTCGCAGCAACGCAGATGACCGGCTCGCCCTATATCGGCATCCTCGCCGGCATTTTGGGCGGCGGAGCTTTCTCGCTGCTCTTCGGTTTCCTCACGCTGACCCTTGTCGCCAATCAGGTGGCAACCGGCCTTGCACTGACGATTCTCGGGCTCGGTCTGTCCGGTCAACTCGGGGAGGCCTTCGTCGGTCAGCCCGGCATCAAGTTGCAGCCGATTGTCTTTCCGCTGCTTTCAGACATCCCGTTTTTTGGCCGCGTGCTGTTCAGGCAGGACCTGACTTTCTACCTCTCAATGGCCCTGGTGGTCGGTATCAACTGGTTCCTGTTCAAAAGCCGCGCGGGCCTCAAAATGCGGGCGATCGGAGACAACCACGCCTCCGCCCATGCACTGGGCATCAATGTCATCCGGACCCGATATCTGGCCGTCATGTTCGGCGGTGCATGCGCCGGGCTTGCGGGCGCGCAGCTTTCCCTTGTCTATACGCCACAGTGGGTGGAGAACATGTCGGCCGGCCGCGGCTGGATCGCGCTCGCACTCGTCGTCTTCGCCTCCTGGCGCCCCTGGCGCGTACTCGCAGGCGGCTATCTCTTCGGGGCGGTCACCATCGGTCAACTGCACGCGCAGGCCTTCGGCATCGGTATACCCTCGCAATTCCTGTCCGCGCTTCCGTACGCGGCTACTATTGTCGTGCTGATCATCATCTCGCATAATCGCCGCACGACGCTCATCAATACGCCGGCATCGTTGGGGAAACCCTTTGTCCCCGACCGGTGACCGCGGTGGAACAACATCCGTCTTTAAGCCAATAGAGGTTAGGAAATGAAGAAACTGATTATCGCCCTTGCCGCATCGGCCGCCCTTCTCGGCGGCTTTTCGACCGGCGCTCAGGCCCAGGAGAAGAAAAAGGTCTGTTTCATTTACGTCGGCTCGCGCACGGACGGCGGCTGGACGCAGGCGCATGACGTCGGCCGCCAGCAACTGGACAAGGCGCTCGGCAGCAAGGTCGAGACTCCCTTCCTCGAGAATGTTCCGGAAGGTCCGGATGCCGAGCGCGCGATCGAGCGCATGGCCCGTTCCGGCTGCGATCTTGTCTTCACCACCTCCTTTGGTTTCATGGACGCGACTGTGAAGGTCGCCCAGAAATTCCCGAACGTGAAGTTCGAGCACGCGACGGGCTTCAAGGCAGCTCCTAACCTCGCCACGTACAACTCCCGCTTCTACGAAGGCCGTTACATTCAGGGTCAGATCGCTGCGAAAATGTCGAAGAAGGGTCTGGCTGGCTACATCGCCTCCTTCCCGATTCCGGAAGTGGTTATGGGCATCAACGCCTTCGAACTCGGTGCAAAGTCGATCAACCCCGACTTCAAGCTGAAGGTCGTATGGGCCAATACCTGGTTCGACCCGGGCAAGGAGGCAGACGCCGCCAAGGCGCTCATCGATCAAGGCGTTGATATCCTCACGCAGCACACCGACACGACCGCTCCGATGCAGGTTGCTGCCGAGCGCGGTATTCTGGCTTTCGGACAGGCTTCCGACATGATCGCGGCTGGCCCGAAGACGCAGCTTACCGCGATTGTCGACACTTGGGGCGCTTATTACATCAAGCGCACTCAGGCGCTGCTCGACGGCACCTGGAAGTCCGAGCAGATTTGGGATGGTCTCAAGGACGGCATCCTGACCATGGCGCCCTACACGAATATGCCTGATGACGTGAAGGCAATGGCCGAAGAGACCGAAGCCAAGATCAAGTCGGGCGAACTGCATCCGTTCACCGGCCCGATCAACAAGCAGGATGGTTCTCCCTGGCTCAAGGCTGGCGAAAAGGCTGACGACGGCACGTTGCTCGGTATGAACTTCTACGTCGAGGGCGTCGACGACAAGCTGCCGAAGTAACAAGGTCGGCCAGCCAGAGGAAACGATCAGGGACTCGTGTCAAACGGCGAGCGCCTGGAGATCAGCGGGCAGCAATGTTCGGCATAGCAAAAAAGGGCGGTCCGCGGACCGCCCTTTCTGTTTCGACCTCTTTGGATGTCAGGCCGCCAGCGAGGCGATGTCGATGACGAAGCGATAGCGCACGTCGCTCTTGATGACGCGCTCGTAAGCTTCGTTGATGTCCTGGATATTGATCTTCTCGATCTCCGACGTGATGCCGTGCTCGCCGCAGAAATCCAGCATTTCCTGGGTTTCCTTGATGGAGCCGATCATCGAGCCCGAAAGGCTCTTGCGGCCGGCGATGACCGAGAAGGCATGGACCGGGACCGCGTGTTCCGGAACGCCGACCAGGACCATTGAGCCGTCGAACTTCAGGAGGCCGAGATAGGCGTTCCAGTCGATCGTCGTGCCGACCGTGCAGATGATCAGGTCGAACGTGCCGGCGAGCTTGGTGAAGGTCTCGGCGTCGCTCGTTGCATAATACTCCTTGGCGCCGAGCTTCAGGCCGTCTTCCTTCTTCGACAGCGTCTGGCTGAGCACGGTGATATCGGCGCCCATGGCCGCGCCGAGCTTGACGCCCATATGGCCGAGGCCGCCCATGCCGACGATCGCGACCTTCATGCCGGGGCCGGCCTTCCAGTGGCGCAAGGGCGAGTAGAGCGTGATGCCGGCGCAAAGCAGCGGGGCGCCGGCGTCGAGGGGAATATTGTCCGGGAAGGAGAGGACATATCCCTCCTTGACGACGATCTGGTCCGAATAACCGCCATAGGTCGGCGTCGTGCCATCAGCTTCGACATCGTTATAGGTCTGCACAAGGCCCGGCAGGAAATGTTCGTAATCGAGATCGCGGGTGGCACATTGGGTGCAGGAATTCACGAAGCAGCCGACGCCGACGCGGTCGCCGACCTTGAATTTCGTGACTTTCGAGCCGACGGCCGAAACAACTCCGGCCACTTCATGACCCGGCACCATCGGATAGCGCGAATTGCCCCATTCGTTGCGGGCCTGGTGGATGTCCGAATGGCAGACACCGCAATACTGCACGGCGATGACGACGTCGTCGTCATTGGGTTCGCGGCGCTCGAAGGTGAAAGGCGTCAACGGTTTCGACGCGTCGGTTGCGGCATAGCCTTTTGCAATAGCCATGAAAACTCCGTTCATCTGTTGGGTTGGGAGGGGAGTTGGACGGGCGGACTATGCCTCCGGGTCTTGCAACAGCGTTAGAGCGATCCTGCGAGCTTTTTGCACGATCCTGCAAAAGTGATGGCCCGCCTGTTGGTTTCAGAGGCAAGTCGGCATAGGAAAAGCAGTCACCTGCTTATTCCGGAGGCTCCATGACACTGCCGTTCAATCCCTATCACGAGGCGGCCTCGATTGCCGCGCGGCACGTTCAGAAGGACGGAGAGGTGTTTACGGCCATCGGAAACCTCGTGCTCGGCCGGCGGTCGGTCCCGACCGCACCGCTTTATATGGACTACCGGCCCTGCATCTGCCTGGTTTTGCAAGGCACCAAGAGCGTGAAGCTCGGGGACGAGACAATCGCGTATGGCGTGGGCGACTGTCTTCTCACCTCAATCGAATTACCGGTGACATCGCGCGTCACGGTCGCAAGCCCGGAAGTGCCGCACTTGTGTTTCGCCCTCGCAATTGATCCGGACGGGCTTTCCGCCCTCCTGGAGCGGGTCGACGTTCCACGGCCGAGTTCCGGCACCGACGCCATGCGCGGCATCGTCGCCAATGTCGCAACGCCCGAACTGCTTGATGCCGCGACGCGGTTGCTCCGACTGCTCGACCGGCCTGCGGATATTGCAGCCATGGCGCCGCTCATCGAGCAGGAAATCATTTATCGCGTTCTCTCCGGTCCGGACGGGCCGCGGCTGCTGCATATCGCGACGTCGGAGAGCCGCAGCAACCGCATCGCCCGAGCCGTCGCCTGGCTGCGCGCCAATTTCCATCGCACGCTGCGGATCGAGGACCTGGCTGACCATGTCGGCATGAGTCCGTCTTCGCTGCACCACCATTTCAAGTCGGTGACGGCAATGACGCCGGTGCAGTTCCAGAAGAAGCTGCGCCTGCACGAGGCGCGGCGGTTGATGCTGCTGGAGGGACTCGATGTCGGCAGCGCCGGCCACCGGGTCGGCTACCAGAGCCCGTCGCAGTTCAGCCGCGAATACAGCCGGCTCTATGGCGTGTCTCCACTGCGTGACGTAGGTGCGATGCTGGCTGTCGCGGAATAACGAGTCCGAAACCGGGGATCAGCCGGTACATCGGCGCTTTGTCGTTGCCGCACTGGGCGAGCTTGAGCTGCTAGAGCGAGTGGTGTCCCCGATCGTTCGGGTGATCGCTTCGCGTTCGAGAAAGATCTAGCCTAAGTCCTTGATGGCCAGTCGTTGAAGAAAAGAACGGGCTTGACGATCGCGCCGGATGCTTTATAGGCAGAACCGTACCGTACGGTACTGAAAGGAATCTACCCGTGAGAGCCGATACCGCCGAAATGCCCGAGTTTACGCCGCGCCAGAACGCCGTTCTGGAACAGGCGCTCCGGCTGCTCGTGGAAGGCGGGGAGAAGGCGCTGACGACCTCGGGTCTGGCGCGCGCCGCCAATTGCTCGAAGGAAAGCCTTTACAAGTGGTTTGGCGACCGCGAAGGCCTGCTTGCGGCGATGATTGCCCATCAGGCAAGCAAGGTTCGCACATACGAGCGGTCCGGCGAACGCCTGACGGCGGATCTTTTGCACGAGCATCTCGAGCTTTTTGCGCGCGACCTGCTGGAAGTGCTGGCCGGCGACGTGTCGCTGGCGCTCAACCGGCTGGCGATCGGCCAGATCAACAAGGCGGAGGCGAGCCGCGAGGGCTCCAAGCTTGGCAAGCTCCTGATCGAACATGGCCGCCGCCAGATCGACCGTCGCGCGATAGCGCTTATCGAGCAGGGAAAGCGGGCAGGGCTCCTGCGTTTTGACAACGCGGATAGCGCATATCACACGCTTTATGGGCTGATCGTATCCGATCTGCATGTGCGCATGCTGCTTGGCGAGCCGGGCCTCAAGGACAATGCGCGCCAAGCGCAGAAGGCTGTGGAAGCCTTCCTGACGCTTCACGGTACGCAAAAACAATCGGCGGAAATGCTCGGCATTTCCGCGGGACGATGACACTCATCAACAAACCCACACGCATAGGGAAGGAACATACAATGCGCGTTTATTACGATCGTGATGCCGATCTCAACCTCATCAAGGCGAAGAATGTCGTCATAGTTGGCTACGGCTCCCAGGGTCGCGCCCACGCGCTGAACCTCAAGGATTCCGGCTCCAAGAACGTTGTCATCGCTCTGAAGGCCGGTTCTGCAACGATCAAGAAGGCTGAAGCCGACGGCTTCAAGGTGATGACGGTTGCCGAAGCCGCCAAGTGGGGCGACCTTTTGATGATGGCGACGCCTGACGAGCTGCAGGCCGACATCTACAAGGCGGAAATCGCACCGAACATCCGTGACGGCGCGGCAATTGCCTTCGCCCACGGCCTCAACGTCCACTTCGGCCTGATCGAGCCGAAGGCTTCGGTCGACGTCGTCATGATTGCGCCGAAGGGCCCGGGTCACACGGTTCGCGGCGAATACCAGAAGGGCGGCGGCGTGCCGTGCCTCGTTGCCGTTCACCAGAACGCTTCCGGCAATGCACTTGAACTTGCTCTCTCCTACGCCTGCGGCGTCGGCGGCGGCCGTTCGGGCATCATCGAGACCAATTTCAAGGAAGAATGCGAAACCGACCTCTTCGGTGAGCAGGTCGTTCTTTGCGGCGGTCTCGTCGAACTCATCCGCGCCGGTTTCGAAACGCTGGTCGAAGCCGGCTACGCTCCGGAAATGGCCTATTTCGAGTGCCTGCATGAAGTGAAGCTGATCGTCGATCTGATTTATGAAGGCGGCATCGCCAACATGAACTATTCGATCTCCAACACGGCCGAGTGGGGCGAATACGTCACCGGCCCGCGCATCATCACGGAAGAAACCAAGGCTGAGATGAAGCGCGTCCTGAAGGACATCCAGACCGGCAAGTTCACCTCGGAGTGGATGCAGGAATACCGTTCCGGCATGGCCCGCTTCAAGGGTATCCGCCGCAACAACGACAGCCACCAGATCGAGGAAGTCGGCGCCAAGCTGCGCGGCATGATGCCCTGGATCGGCAAGAACAAGCTGGTCGACAAGACCGTCAACTAAGATTTCCAGCTTTCAGACTGCGCCACGCATCGTGATCGATGCGTGGCGTTTCCTTTTTCAGCCCGCAGGCGGCACCACGCCTTTCGTCAGGAGGAAGCAGCCGTAGAAGCGGGTTTCGCCGGTGGCGATGACGCAATAGGTTTTCTTCGCCTGTTCATAGAAGGCGAAGCGCTCGATGCCGTACATGGGTGTTGATTTGCCTTCGACCGCGTCGATTTCCGCCTGGACTTCCTGCTGAGCTTGCGGGATCTCGCCGGGCGCGCCCATGACTTCCATTCGGCCGACGGATGGCCGGAGCGGCGTATCGAGAGGAAGAACGGAAAGGATCGCCTGCATCGCTCGGGCGGCGGAAATATTGTCCATCCTGAGCAGCTTGCCGAGTGTCGTCTGCCGGGCGATCGCGTCGGCCGGGAAATTCGTGTCGACGAGAGCCAGGGTGTCTGCGTGTCCCATCGAACGCAGGGCGTGAAGCACATCGGCGTTCAACGCCGGATCGATGTTCTTGAGCATGTTTTCCCTCCTCTAGAGCTGTCCGGATCCTGGTGAGTCCGACGGTGAAAACCTCTCTTTTCTTGGCTCTTCTGGCAAGCGCGTTCGGGCAATGCTAAACAAGAGAAAACCGGGAAAAACCCGATAGGTCAGTATTGCTGACCTATCGATCTTTGTGTAAAGATCGGACATAGAAAGTTGAAATAAGAGGAAACATTCCGTGCTTGATTGGGAACATATCTTCGCCACGCGCTCCGGCCGTATGCGCGCTTCGGAAATTCGGGAACTGCTGAAGCTGCTCGACCAGCCCGACATCATCTCGTTCGCGGGCGGCATTCCGGATCCGGCGCTGTTTCCGGATGCGGCTTTCAAGGATGCCTATTCGGACATTTTCTCAAGTGCGCAGGTCGGGTCGGCGCTGCAATATTCGGTCAGCGAAGGCTACAAGCCGCTGCGGGAATGGATCGCCCGCGACGTCGCCAAGATCGGCATCGATTGTACCCCCGACAACGTCTTCATCACCTCTGGTTCCCAGCAGGCGCTCGATTATCTCGGCAAGCTGTTCCTGTCGCCGAAGGATACGGCGCTCGTCACCTGGCCGACCTATCTCGGCGCGCTTTCGGCCTTCAACGCCTATGAGCCGAATTACGACCAGCTGTCGTTGAACGGCAACCGCACGCCGGGGGCCTATCGCGACACCGCGGCGAAGGCAGGCGGTGCCGTCAAGTTCGCCTATCTGTCTGCCGATTTTTCCAATCCGACCGGCGAGACGATCGAGCTGGCGGGTCGCGAAAAGCTGCTGGCGCTGGCCGACGAACTCGATATCGCGATCCTCGAGGACGCCGCCTATCAGCACCTGCGTTATGACGGACAGGCCATTCCTCCGATTATGGCGCTCGATATTGCCCGCAACGGCGGCATCGAGAACACGCGCACCATCTACTGCGGCAGCTTCTCGAAGACGCTGGCGCCGGGCCTGCGTGTCGGTTTCGTGGTCGCGGCGATGCCGGTCATCCGAAAGCTGGTTCTGATGAAACAGGCCGCCGACCTGCATTCCTCGACGATCAACCAGATCGCTATCGAGCACGTCGCCTCGCGCGGTTTCGACGCCCAGGTTGCGAAGATAAAGGCCGTCTACAGCAAGCGCCGCGATGCGATGCTGGCGGCACTCGACAAATACATGCCGAAGAACACCACCTGGACCCGTCCCGAAGGCGGCATGTTCGTGTGGGTCACGTTGCCGGAAGGCATGGACGGCGCTGAGCTGCTGGCGAAATCGATTGCCACGGAAAAAGTCGCCTTCGTGCCAGGCAAGGCGTTTTACGCGGACGGCAGGAATGCCAATACGCTGCGCATGAGCTTCTCCTGCGCCGACGAGGCGATGATCGACGAAGGTATCAAGCGACTCGGCCGCCTGATCTCCAACGCAATCCGAGCGGCGGCCTGAACTCTACAGCCTTATCCAGCAAAAAGCCTGCCGCAGAACGGCAGGCTTTTTTATTGGCGGCTCCCTTATTCGTTGCTCACCCGATTAGTCGGCGGCAAGAACGATGAGCATGTCGTTGTCGATATAGGTGATCTTCTCCGATCGATTCGGATTGACGACGACGCCGCCTAGATTGCGGATATCCGGATCATCCGCCCGCTGGCGGCGATAACCGAGCGCCACTTCTCCCCGCCGCAGGGCCGCAAGCCCCACCGTGAAGAAGTTCACCGGCTTGGAGATGTCGACGTAGTCGCTCATCGGCCGCATGTAGATCTCCGACCCGGCCTCATCCAGAAGCTCGTCGAAGATTGCCGCCATGGATTCGTTTTCCGAAGCCTGGGCGAGCATCAGACTGACCAGCTTGTTGCTGACCACGAAATCCTCGGCGCGAGTGACTTCCGCAAGCTCCCGGTTGCGCACGTCGATCATCTCGCTGACGACGCTGATATGCTTTTCGGCTTTTTCGCCGATCTTGCGCAGCTGCAGGAGTGTAATCAGCGTGCGCGTATCGGCTGATTGAGCAGTCATGTCGTCGCTGTAGCCGAGCACCAGGACATGGTCGAACGAGGGGATATCGAGGTCGTCCAGCGCGCGGCGGCTGCTGGTGTCGATCACCCGGGGCTGGACGGTCAGGAGGGCCGGATCGAGTTTCAGGGCGGCGACCTCGTTTTCGAATTCCGGCGTATCGGCTGCGATCGTGAGCTGCGAGCCGGGCGCCACGTAACGGGCAAGCTCGGTCGCAATGATCGGTCCGCGGCGGTTCCAACCGAGGATAAGGGTGCGTTCTGCCGTCTTGCCGCGCTTGATGATCGGCCGGATGGCATTCTTGTCGATACCCATGTCGCCGGTCCAGGTTTTGATCGAGGCGTCATCCTCCGAAATGATCACGGCGCGTTCCCCGGGCACGATCACCCGGTTCGGGTTGGGGTTGAGATGGATCGCACCGTCCGTATCGCAGAGACCGATCAGGGTGCTGTTGTCGTAGGCGAGTACGGCATTGCCGAAGGATTTGCCGACGATATCCGGCTGGTCCAGCGTGTAGATTTCGCAGCCGTCAAAGTCGAGGAGTTCGGAATAGACGGCACTCAATCCCGCCTGGCGGCTGGTATGGACGACAATGCGGGCGATAAGGTCGTCGGCAAGGACCAGCTGCATTTCCCCGCCGCCGACGATACGGGCGACTTCTGCATTATCGGCATCGCGGATTTCGGCAGCGATCATGTATTTTTCGACGCGGCGATTGGGATCGTTCACCAGTGCAAGGACAGTCTTAATGACCTGCGAGTCGGCATCGTCACCGTCCGGGGACAGGACGATGATCGAACGGGATGTCTGTGGGTTGACGATGCTGAGATCGTAGAGATCGGTCGGATCGCCGCTGCGGCAGATGATCTTGGTGTTCTTGCGGTCGGCGACCTTGGCGGCGATCTCGTCCTCCATCTCCACCTTGTCCTTGTTCGCCATGATGACGATGCGCGGATTGCGGCGGCTCTGGTTGGCGATGATCAACTCGGAGATGACATCGAAAATCGACGGCGACCAGTTGAGGATGATCGTATGCTCGGTCTCCAGAACACGAGAGCGCCCCTTGCGCAGCTCGTCGAGCTTTTCTTCGAGACCGGAACTGATGACACCGATAAGCGCCGAGAAGACGAAGATCCCCGCGAGCGTTACCAGCAGCATGATGAGGCGGAAGTTCCAGCCCTGGTCGGCGCCCATCGTGCCTGCGTCGAAGGTGCGCATCAGCGATTCCCACGCGCCCTCGATGAAACCCATCGGCTCTCCGCCCTCCGGCGCGATGCCCGTCAGCGAGAGGAAAAGACCTGCCAGGATGATGACGATCAACGAAATCAGTGCCAGCCAGCCGATCAGCGCGATCGCGCCTCCGGCCATGCTCTTGTCGAACTCATAGCGCAGCCGTGCGCCCCAGTGCTCGCGACTTTTCATCTTGTGCCCCCGCAATATTACCCCATGCAGGGCATGGCAGGATTTGTGAATGAATACAATTGCGAGCGACTTCGGTATGAAGCCTCGCCACAGGAAAAGTATTGATAAAGTAAATTTCCGCGTTCGCGGTGGAATTGGAGGTTGGTGCGGTGAAAGCTTGAAGTTTCTCCAAAGCTGTCACATGGCTGTCAATCTGGAATGCTTATCGTCCGCCGCTTATCTTCGAACAGGGACGCCCGCGATGAAAAACCTTCTCTCCGCTTTCACGGCCCTCGTGGCTTTCGGCATGCTTGCCGGCGCTGCCGAGGCCGCCGATCTCGTGGTTTATACAAGCCAACCGAACGAGGACGCTCAGGCGACCGTCGATGGCTTCAAGGCTGCCAATCCGGGGCTCGACGTGCAGTGGGTGCGCGATGGAACGCCGCAGATCATGGCCAAGCTGAATGCCGAGATCCAGGCCGGCAACCCGGCCGCCGACGTTCTGCTGATCGCCGACACCGTTACCCTAGAGCGGATGAAGCAGGCCGGCCAGCTGTTGGCCTATAAGTCGCCGGAAGCCGCCAATTTCGACGCGAGCCTCTACGACGCCGACGGCTATTACTACTCCACCAAGCTGATCACCACCGGCATCATGTACAACACCCAGGCTGCCATGAAGCCCGCGAGCTGGGCGGATCTGGCAAAGCCTGAAGCCAAGGGCCTGATCGCCATGCCGAGCCCGCTTGCGTCCGGTGCCGCGCTGATTCACGCTCAGACGCTTGCGGGCGTTCAGGGTCTCGGCTGGGACTATTACACGCAGCTCAAGGCGAATGGCGCGATCGCTGCCGGCGGCAATGGTGCGGTCTTGAAGTCCGTAGCCTCGGGCGAGAAGGCCTACGGTGTGGTCGTCGATTATCTGCCGATCCGTGAAAAGGCCAAGGGCGCACCGGTCGAGTTTGTCTTCCCGAAGGAAGGTGTTTCCGCCGTGACGGAACCGGCTGCGATCCTTGCTTCCACAAAGCACGCGGACGCTGCCAAGAAGTTCATCGACTATCTTCTCTCCGAAAACGGCCAGAAGGTTGCGGCAAAGCTTGGCTACATTCCGGCCCGCAAGGGCGTCGATCTGCCGGCCGGTTACCCGCCCCGCGATCAGATCAAGATCCTGCCGATCAAGGCGTCGGAAGCGCTCAAGAACTCGGAGAAAGACGTCAAAACCTTCTCGGATATCTTCGGCATCAAAGGCTGATATAAGCGCCTTATGATACGAGCCTCACATCGGGGAAACAGCCAGCCACGCTGGCTGTTTCCTTTTGTCATAACAGTGATCTTCTTCCTCAGCGTGCTGCCGCTGGGGCGACTTGCCGTGACCGGCATCGCTTCCGCAATGGGCGGCGGAGCGCGCCAGATGCTGGGCGATCCGGGGCTCTGGCAGGCGGTCTACAATACGCTCTCCACCTCGTTCTTCGGGATGATAGCAGCCGTGGTGCTGGGAGGCGGATTCGCGCTGTTGCTGACGCTGTTCGACATCCGGGGTAAGACTGCGCTCGGTTTTCTTTTCATGCTGCCGACGATGATCCCGCCACAGGTAACGGCGCTTTCGTGGATCGGCATGACGGGGCCTTCCAGCACTCTCCTCAAGGCGATCGGTATGGCGCCGCCGCTCGGCTCGCCACAGCCGCTTTATTCGATCGGCGGGATCGCGCTGCTGTACGGTGTGCAGAATGCCCCACTTGTCTATCTGTCGCTGAGAGCAGGTTTGCTCGCCTTGCCGCGGGATGGGGTGGAAGCCGCGAGGCTTGCCGGAGCATCGTCCTGGCAGGTGTTGAAGGACGTCATCCTGCCGCTGTCGCTTCCGGGCTTCACGGCCGGCGCGGCGATCGCCTTCGTGTCCTGCGTCGGCAATTTCGGCATCCCGGCGATCCTCGGCATTCCCGCCTCGATCTATACGCTTCCGACGTTGATCTATTCGAAGTTCGCAAACTTCGGCCCCGGCACGTTCGGCGACGTTTCCCTTCTTTCCGCGCTCATCGGCATTCTTTCGATCGTGGGGCTTGCGGTCGAGGAGAGGGTGCTGCGGGGACGCGACTATCGTGTCATCGGCCTCTCCGGACGGGTCGCTGTCTTCCGGTTGGGCAACTGGCGCTGGCTGGCGGAGGCCGGTCTCTGGCTGACGATCTTCGTGATCCTTTTCATGCCGCTCACCGCCCTTATCGCGAGTTCGCTGGCGCCCGCCTATGGCGTGCCGCTGAACACCTCGACCGCTACGCTCCACGCTTATCGGGAAATCCTCTTCCGGCAGGCGGTGACGCGCACCGCCTTCACCAATTCGATCGGTCTCTCGCTTGCCACGGCCTTCGGTCTCTTGGTGGTGACGGTGCTGACCGGTTACTTTCTGGTGCGGGGAAAAAGCCGCCTTACCCGCGTCATTTCGGCGCTGGCGGAAATTCCGTATGCACTGCCCGGCATCGTACTTGCGGTCGCCTTCATCCTGCTCTTCGCGGCCCCCATCCCTGTCATCGGCGTCTCTATCTACGGCACGATATGGATCATTCTGATCGCCTATTTCTCAAGCTTCTTCGCCGTCAGCCTCAAGCCCGTCGTCAGCGCCTTTCGTCAGGTCGATCCATCGCTCGAGGAGGCGGCAAGGCTTGCGGGTGCCGGTTTCGGCCGCCGGCTTAGAGACATCCTCGTGCCGCTGGTGGCGCCGGCGGCGGGTGCCTCGGTGATCCTCGTCTTTCTGATCGCCTGCAATGAACTGACGATTTCGGCGCTTCTCTGGTCGGCGGGTACGCAGACGCTCGGCGTGGCGATATACAATCTCGACGACAGCGGCAGCTTCAATCTCGCGTCGGCGCTTTCGGTGCTCGTCGTGATCATGGTGGTCGCGATGATGCTGGCGCTGGAGTTGATGGCAAAACGATTGCCGAAAGGTGTGGTGCCGTGGCGAAGCTGATCCTCAACCGCCTCTCAAAATCGTTTGAAACGGGCGGCAGACCCGCAGTCAACGACGTGTCGCTGACCGTAAGGGAAGGGGGCTTTCTGGCGCTTCTGGGGCCGTCGGGCTGCGGCAAGACGACGGTCCTGCGGATGATCGCCGGTTTCGAGCAGCCGACCGACGGTTCGATCCTGCTTGGCGAACGGGTGCTGGCGGACGCAAGCGAGATGGTGGCGCCCGAGCACCGCAACATGGCGATGGTTTTCCAGTCCTATGCGCTCTGGCCGCATATGAGCGTTGCCGAAAACGTCGGCTATCCGCTCAAGGTCCGCGGTATCTCCGGTGAAAAGCGGCAGCGCAAGGTCAGGGAGTCGCTCGCTGCCGTTCGGCTGGAAAGCTATGCCGATCGCCGTCCTGCTGATCTCTCCGGCGGACAGCGCCAGCGCGTCGCGCTTGCCCGTTGCCTGGTCACGGAACCCGACGTGGTTCTGCTGGACGAACCGCTTGCCAATCTCGACCGCCACCTGCGCCAGGAGATGGAAGAGACTTTCCGCGAGTTCCATGCCCGCTCGGGTGCGACGATGATCTATGTCACCCATGATCAGGCAGAAGCGATGGCACTGGCGACGGATGTGGCTGTCATGTCCGAAGGACGGTTACTGCAGGTGGCAACGCCGGAGGAGATTTATGCGCGGCCGGAGGGCCGGCTCGTTGGCGGGCTGGTCGGACAAGGGGTGATCCTCTCGCTGCCGTCACCGCATGATGACAATCGCCTTCTGGATTGGGCTGCATTTCAGGCGATGCTCGCGAGATCCGGCAACGGACCTACTGCTGATGTGCTCGTGCGTCCGCAAGATGTCGAGGTGGCGCCGGAAGGCCTGCCGGCTAACGTGCTTTCCGTTTTGTTCGAGGGCGAACGCTACGCGTTGCGCCTTGCTCTGCCGGATGGGCAGGCTTTGCGGGCCTTCAGCCGTCAGCCGGTGAAGGTTGGTGACCAGCTATCCGTGGTGATCAACTCTGCCTGGAGATTGTAGCCAGACTGGTGCGTGCTAGTTATGGTGCCGAAGCAACAAGGGTTTCCGTATGTCGCTGCGACTTGGCACCTTCAATATCGAAAATCTGATGACGCGTTTTGATTTTTCCGGCTGGCGCAACCAGCTTCGCCAGGATCGCGTCCTCAGGCTCTACGACGTGCGGGACAAGGCGATCTACCAGCAGCTCGAGCAGGCCCGTATGATCGCCGAGACGGACGACGCGCGTCAGCTTTCGGCGCTTGCCATTGCGGAAGCGGATGCCGATATCCTCTGCCTGCAGGAGGTCGACAACATGCCGGCCCTTGAGGCCTTCGAATATGGCTACCTCTACCGTATGGTCGGCAACGGATATCGCCAGAAGTATCTTGTCGAAGGCAACGATTCCCGCGGCATCGACGTGGCGGTGCTGATGCGAGAAAATACCCGGACCGGCGAGAGGATCGAGGTGGTGGATGTCCGCAGCCACGCCATGCTGACCTATCAGGATCTCGGCCTCTTCAACGATGAACTCGCCCTCACCAACCAGGCATATGACAAGATCTTCAAACGGGACTGCCTGGAACTCGATCTGAAGATCGGCGGAAAGCCGTTTTCGCTCTACATCGTCCATTTCAAATCCATGAGCGCCCGCGACAATGGCGATGGACGGACCGGCACGATGGCGATCCGGGTAGCCGAGGCGAGGGCGGTGCGCCAAATCGTCGAGCGCCGTTTCGGCAAGGGCCGGACCGCGGACAAGGACTTTGCCATCTGCGGTGACATGAACGACTACCAGGAGAAGGTGCAGGTGATCGGCAGCCGGCGCGAGGGCTACCGCTTCGAGCCGCGGCAGGAAGATGTCAGCGCCCTCGACGTATTCACCGGTGACGGTTTTGTCTTCAATCCCATGCAGGGACGGGATGTGATGGATCGCTGGACGCTTTACCATGCCCGCGGGCCGGAAGAGCAGCATCTTTGCCAGTTGGATTACATCTGGTTGTCGCCGGCGCTTGCCGAGCGCAATCCGGGAGCAATCCCTGAAATCATCAGAGGCGGTCAGCCCTATCGTACTGTTCTTCCTCCCGGCCAGGAGGTAGAGCGCTTTCCGCGGGTCGGCTGGGATCGGCCGAAAGCTTCCGACCACTGTCCTGTCGTGATGACGCTGGAGCTTGCATGAGCGCCGAACTTTCCGAGGACTTTGCCGGCTGGCCGCCGGAAAAGACGGTCTTTCACGTAAAGAGCGTCCGGATGCACGTTCTCGCAGGCGATCATCCCTTCCACATTGCAGAGCGGAAGGCGGCTGCCGAAAACTGGGTGCAGGAGGTCGCTGCCAAACCGGCGCTGTTCGACGGCCGGATGATTCTTCAGCGAAGGATCGGCCTGGGGGAGGACGGGCTTTTCAGCGAGGGGCACGTCATTCCGTTCTCCACGTTTCTCTGGTGGCGAAAGCAGCCGGAACGTCACGGTGGTCTCCACGTCTACGCCTATCCGGTTCTGGAATCGTCTGACGGTGCCCTGATTGCAATCCGGATGGGTGAGCATACCGCCAATGCAGGCATGGTCTACTTCGCCTGCGGCTCCTTCGAGCCGGAGGACGTCGCAGATGGCTTCTGCGATCCGGAGCGGAACATGCGGCGCGAGGTGCTGGAGGAAACGGGGATCGATCTGCAGGACGCGACGGTAAGCCCGGGATATTATGTGGCTCACTTTCACCGGGCGGTGACGTTGTTCAAGCTTTTCCGTTTTGAACTGACGGCGGATGAAATGATCGCCCGGATCGAGCGGCATATGCAGATCGCCGAGGACAAGGAAATTGCCGGCCCGGTGGCGATCCGGTCGGCAGACCATGCCGCCCATCCCTATAACGTCGGAATGCTGCCGGTTCTCGATTGGTATTTCCGAGAGAGGCAAACGCATGCCGAATAAGGTTGCGCCGGACAAACCGGTCGGGCAGTTTGGCGCAATCGGAATCATGGAGGGAGTTGCCGTTGGCGCGTCGCTACAGCATCTATGACGTCTTTACCGATAAGAAGCTTTCCGGCAATCCGCTGGCAGTGATTTTCGACGCGGACGGTCTGGCAGATGAAGCCATGCAGGCTATCGCCAAGGAAATGAATCTTTCCGAGACCGTTTTTGTGCAGCCTTCCGAAAACCCCGCCTATGCTGCCCGGCTACGCATTTTTACCCCCGGCAGGGAGCTGCCTTTCGCGGGGCATCCGACGGTCGGTACGGCGGTCGCGCTTGCCGAACGTGACTACGGGGCAGGTGGCGTCGAGATGGATCTCGTCTGCGTGCTGGAGGAGAATGTCGGACCAGTCCGTTGCGCGGTGCGTCTGCGCGCGGGTGAGGTTGGGTTTGCCGAGTTCGACATGCCCAGAAAGTCCCAGCAGATCAGCCTTCCGCTCGATCGACAAGGGCTGGCCGATGCGCTGAGCGTCAAGCAGACGGATATCGGCTTCGAGAATCACGTCGTCTCGATCTGGAGTGCAGGCGTGCCGTTCGTGATGATTCCGCTGCACAATATCGGGGTTGTCCGAAACCTCGAATTTGACGCGGTACTGTGGGAGAAAGCTGCCCCGTTTGTCGAGGGCGGACTGGCTTCCGCCTATGTCTATTGCCGCGGCGGCGTGCACCACCAGGCGAAATTCCATGCGCGGATGTTCTCACCGGATATGGGTATTTCGGAAGATCCGGCTACGGGCGCGGCAGTGGCTGCCCTGTCGGGCGCCATCCGCCACTTCGACTCGCTTCCGGACGGGCATCATCCGATCCTGGTGGAGCAGGGGATCGAGATGGGCAGGCCCTCCTACCTCCATCTGCATATCGACGTGAAGGACGCCGATATCGCAAGGGGCCGCATCGGCGGGCAGGCGGTGCGGATTGCAGAAGGCAATCTGGATCTCTGACGCCATCGCTTTTCGAGTGTGAAGCAGGCTATACTAAGCCGTTGAAAGGGTTTCTCTTTGGCTGGTGCAGCCGTACGGAGCAACTTCGATGCCGCCAGGTTTTCGCCCACATTGATTTTTTGACTGCTCGGGCAAATAATTTTCGCGGGAGCGCTGGACAAGCCGGAAGTTCCCCTTTATACGCCCTCACACCGCTGGCGAGGACGCCTCGTCGCAGTCGGTTCTTGGGTGATTAGCTCAGTTGGTAGAGCAGCTGACTCTTAATCAGCGGGTCGTAGGTTCGAGCCCTACATCACCCACCATTTTCCTGGTCATGGATTTACAGTCGAGCACGATTTCGCGGTGTAAACATCCGTGATTCAGACCTTGGTCCAATTCGCTTTTTAGGCGGAACCGAGAGGCTTCGATCGGCATTGGGAGCGTAAACCTATAACGGGAGCGCGACCATGAAGCCCCTACTTCTCTTTTTGGCAAGCTTTGTGCTGCTGGTGCTGGTCTTCTTGAGTGGCGTGATCATTACCGCCAATGTAATCGCCGAACCAGAGCCGCATAAATTCGCTCACATGGACACGCCGGACCTCTGGACTACCAAGCCGAAGCAGGTGGACACTGCCGCGCAGAATTTGGAACGATTGCCGGCGGTGGCCGCCGCGGATACAACGGCCGCACCTGCTCCAACACCGGCCGCACCTGCTCCAACACCGGCCGTGGCAGCATCGACTACTGGGAGCGAGCCCACGCGTGATGCTATCGACAACACTGTTACCGCCTCAATCGGTCCGAAGCCGTCGGACGAAATAACCCACCAGATGCCCGTTGCCCGGGATGCTGGTGGCGCCATCCTTCCATCCCCATCGGTAACTCCGGCTCAAGCTCAGTGGTGTTTTGCCCGCTATCGCTCCTACCGCGTGGAGGACAATAGTTATCAGCCCTATGGTGGAAGTTCGCGGCGTCAATGCAAGGCGCCGGGCGCTGCGGTGACGCAAGCTGCCGCACCCATCGCGGAGGACGTGGCGGCCAGGCCGGACGATCGGCACATGTCACGGGATGACGGGCGGCCTGCCCAGCCGGAGGAAATCCCGTATGATGATCAGCCGGCTTACGGCATAGAGGCCGATTATGCGGAACCTGAGGCCGCCGATAGTGCTACTCCGGTAGGCGTGCACGAGGAATGGTGCTTCGGGCGTTACCGCTCCTATCGACCCGACGACAACAGCTACCAACCCTTTGATGGCGGCCCGCGCCGCGCCTGCCAGTCACCCTACGGTTAAGCAGCCGGCGCGGCGGTCCGTTGTTCCATTTGCCGGAGGCAAAGGGCGAGGGCGAATCCAAGCAGCGTAGTGGAGAGGATATAGTAGGGCGCGCCGGACCAGCCGGCGATGCCGACGATCGATGCAAGCAGCATCGGGCCGAAGCACTGGCCAATATTGGAGCCTTGCATCACGAAGCCGCTGAACGTTCCGACCAGATCGCGGCGAGGCGCATAGACAGGCAGGGCACCCATGATCGTGGCAGGCAGGAGACCGCCGGAGATGGCGTAGGCCACGGCGGCGCCATAACGCATCCAGAGCGGAAACCCGTCGCCGAAGACGACGAAGGCGGTGAGCGTCAGCAAGAGGCAGGGGCCGGCAATGAGCGTCCAGCGGGGCGCGCCCCAACGGGCAAGGATACCGCCCAACACATTGCCGACGGCATTGGCCAGCACGGCAAGTGCGGTCATTATCGAGGCAGCGGTAAGGCCTACCCCCATTTCCTCGATGAGCAATGTCGGCAGAAAGCCGAAGACGGCCATGAAACTGGAACTGTAGGCAAGAAAGATTCCGGAAATGATCCATGAGATCGGACGAATCGCAGTCAGGCCGACGGCGGACGCAAGCGATATCGAGGATCGGTCGGCGTGAACACGCTTCGGGATCTTTAGGAGCATCAGGGCGATCATTGGAATCAGGCTAACGACGGCAGCAAAAACCCATGACCCGCGCCAACCGAAACTCGGCAGCAGGAATGGCGAGATCACCATCATTGCCGCCACCCCCGCCGGAAGCCAGATCCCCCAAAAAGCAAAGGCGAGACCGGTGTCGCGCGGCTCGATGGATGCGGCGATCAAACCGGGTGCTGCGACGGATGCCATGATCAGCCCGACACTCTCAATGGCCCGGCTCGCAAGGAGCAGCATCTCGGAATTGGAGCCGGCCCCCACAAGACTTCCGGCGACCAGCAGGCCGAGCCCGAGCGCCATGGCGCGGCGATGGCTGAGGTAATCCGTGAAGCGGCCGATAAATATGCCGCAAACTGCCCCGAGAACGCTCACCAGGCCCATAAGCCAGCCTGCGGCGACCAGATCGATGCCAAGTTCGGTCCGGAGCATGGGGATCGCGGGCGGTGCCTTGCCGATGTGAAGAGCGGCTGCGATGCCACCCGCGACGGCGACTGCGACATGTCCCCAGCGTGTCATGCTATGCCTAATCCGATCACCAATGAAGACCCATCCGGCAGCGCTTTATCATCGGCAGATGAGTCGAGGCATCAAAATTCCGTAAGGCACGACTTCCGACCGTCAAGGACGATATCTCTAGCTGGCCTTGCGGATCTGCTCGCGATTTTCCTCGACCTTCAGGCTCTGCACGAGCTTGGCGAGCCAATCGACGAAAACCCGCACCTTGTTGCTGAGGTGGCGCGTCTGCGGATAGACGATGTAGAGGGGCAGGGGTTCGCAATTCCAGTCCGGGAGCACCTGAACCAGATCGCCTTTCTCCACGGCCTCACGTACCATGAAGCGCGGCGATTGAACGATGCCCATGCCGGAGATGGCGGCATTGACGTAGGAGCGGGCATCATTGACGGACACGATGTAGTTCGGCGTGATCTCCACGGTCTCTTCGCCTCGGGTGAACTCCATCGTCATCACGCGGCCCGCGTTGGCGTTCAAATAGCCCACCGAGAAATGATCGGCTCCAAGATCCCTGGGATGTTCGGGCACCCCCTGGTTGCGGATATAGAGGGGACCAGCATAAGCCTGCATGCCGATCTCGCCCACCTTGCGGGCGATCAACGATTGGTCGGTCGGCGTACCGGCACGCAGCGCGCAGTCGACGTTTTCGGCAATGTAATCCACCAGCCTGTCGCCGACGCCGATATCCAGCTTGATCTGCGGATACCGTTGATAGAAGTCGCAGAGCGACGGTATGACGAGCAGATCCGCGAAGGCGCCCGCCATCTCGACCCGCACACGGCCGGATGGTTGGGTCTGGGAATTGGACATGCTGCCGTCAAGTTCATCCAGCTCGGACAGGATTTGCACGGCCCGCTCGTAGTAGAGCGCGCCATCGGTCGTCACCATCACCCTGCGAGTCGTCCGGTTGAGCAGCGTCGTGCGAAGACGTCCTTCGAGACTCTGAACAAGGTTGGTGACCGTGGTCTTCGGCATATTGAGGGTCGCGGCAGCGCGCGTGAAATTGCCGGTTTCCACCACGCGCACGAATACGCGCATTGCTGAAAGCTGGTCCATGGGATCTGTCTCCGCTGCGTTGCAGCATTGTCCTGAAATTTGGAACAGTGTTGTCGAATGTCGTGATCTAGTATGATTTTGCTCGAATAATAATATCAGCTTTGAAATTGGCGACAAGCACCCCTGTCACTAAGGGTGTCGAGCGAGATTTTTCAATGACGGTGCAATGGGAAAATATAGCTTTCGACAGGTCGGCCAAGCCGCCTGTGCCCATGCGTCTGTATGAAAGTACGGCAAAGGGCAAGACGCCGCCACTGGTGCTTTATCTTCGCGGAGGAGCCTTTCTGGATGAAGGGCGCGCCGAACCGGAGCGTCCGATAGGCAAAGCTCTGGCGGAGACCGGTGCGGTGGTGCTGGAGGCCGACTACAGCAGCGTTTCGCACAACGTTTTTCCTCAGGCGATGGAATGCGCCTTCATGGCGCTTGATTGCCTGAGCAGCCGACGCAAACAATTCGGGGGCGCAAAGTCTCTGTTGCTGGTTGCCGGTGACGAAGCCGGAGGCAATGTCGCAGCCGGTGTGGCTTTGAAGGCGCGGGACCAGATGCGGGGTCAGTTGAGCGGCCAGGTCCTTCTGTCGCCGATGATCGATCCGATGATGGCGACGCGGTCCTTCCGCAAAGCGGATGAAATCGGCATGGGCGAGCGTTGGGCAGCGGGCTGGAGCCATTATCTCCGCTCGGCATGCGGGTTCCAGCACCCTTACGCAGTCCCCTGTCTCTGTTCGCGGCTTTCGGGCGTTGCGCCGGCTTTGATCGTGACATCGGACGACGATCCGTTGCGAGACGAGTCGGTCGGTTATGCTGATCGGCTGGCCGCTTCCGGAGTTTCGGTGCGACGCAAGATTTTCCCGGCCGGCTGTGGCTGGACGGGCATTTACAGGGACGGCGACGGCAAATGGATGGAGTCATTGTGCTCCGAGTTTTCCGGGTTCGTCCAAGAATTAAGTGCGTAACGTGTAATATTTGAAGGCAATAGCGGCCGGTTTACTAGGCCGAAGGAGAGTACAATGACATCGAAGATCAAGAACTGGGCCCTGTGGGGCACCGGACTGGGTACCGCTGCCCTGATCGCAGGCGCATCGGTCTATCTCGACCTGCCGCAGGGCGCCAATGCTGCGCCGGCGTCGGCATCCGCGCAGGCGCCCGCCGTTCCGGTCACCGTCGCGACGGTCGAACCACGTAGCGTCACGACATGGCAGGAATTCTCCGGCCGGCTGGAAGCTGTCGACCGGGTGCAAATCCGTCCGCGCGTCGGCGGGATCATCCAGTCGGTCCATTTCCGTGAAGGCGGACTAGTGAAGGCGGGAGAGCTTCTGGTGACGATGGATCCGGAGCCCTATAGGGCAGCGGTCGCTCAAGCCGAAGGACAGGTTGCCTCAGCCGAGGCGAAGGTCCAGCTTGCCGCCACCGAACTGGAACGCGGCAAGAACCTCGCAGCCAAGAACACTATCTCCCAGAGTGATCTTGCCCAGCGGCAGAGTGCCCAGAGCGAGGCGTTGGCCAATCTTCAGTCCGCCAAGGCGGCATTGAGGGTGGCGCAACTCAATCTCGACTATACGGAAATCCGTGCGCCGATCGCGGGCCGGGTCGGCAAACTGGAAATCACCGTCGGAAATCTGGTGGCTGCCGGTTCTGAGTCCTCGCCGCTGACGACCCTGGTATCCAGCGACCCGATCTATGCGAGCTTCGACGCCAGCGAGGAGCTGGTCGGTCGAATACTGGCGCAGCTCCCGTCCGAGAACGACACTCCCGCAATCGAACAGGTACCGGTTGAAGTGAGCACGCTTGCCGACGATGGTGTTTCCATCCGTGGAAAGCTGCAGCTTATCGACAACGAGGTGAATGCCGCGAGCGGTACGATCGGCGTGCGCGCCGTCTTCGGTAATCCGGGCGGTCGTCTGCTTCCTGGCCAGTTCGTGCGGGTTCGCATGGGGCAGCCGAAGGCGGAAGATCATCTCCTGGTAACGGAGAAGGCGGTCGGCACCGATCAGGACAAAAAGTTCGTCTTCGTGGTGGATGCAAACAATACCGTCGGATACCGGCAGGTGGAGCTGGGTTCAACGGTCGACGGCATGCGCATCGTCCAAAAGGGCCTCAATGCCGGCGATCGGATCGTCGTCAACGGCCTGCAGCGGATCCGTCCGGGTGCGGTCGTAGAGCCTCAGGACGAGGCGAAGGTCGCCACGAAATAATCCGCTGACCGGTATCTGACCGGTCAGCCTCAAAATATCACCGACGCCTTTGTCGCCTGCAGCCATCCGGCTGCGGGACGGGCGCTTTCCGTTTCTTGTTCAACCCCGGAGAGAGGGCTTTGACATGAATATTTCCCGGTTTTTTATCGATAGGCCGGTCTTCGCAGCCGTCTTGTCGATCCTTATCGTGGTCGCGGGCCTTATCGGCATGCGCGCCCTTCCGATTTCCGAATATCCGGACGTGGTGCCGCCATCCGTGGTCGTACGCGCCAGCTATCCAGGCGCAAACCCGACGGTCATCGCCGAGACGGTGGCAACACCGCTTGAAGAGTCGATCAACGGCGTCGAAGACATGCTCTACATGTCGAGCCAGGCGACTTCCGACGGCGTTCTCAACGTTACCGTCACTTTCAAGCTCGGCACCGATCCGGACAAGGCACAGCAGCTCGTGCAGAACCGTGTTTCGCAAGCCGAACCTCGGCTGCCGGCGGAAGTGCGCGCGCTGGGCATTACGACCGTCAAGAGCTCGCCCGACTTCATCATGGTCGTGAACCTGGTCTCCACCGGAGGCAATTACGACATCACCTATCTCCGCAACTATGCGACGCTGAACGTCAAGGACCGGCTTGCCCGGATCGAGGGCGTCGGGCAGGTGCAGGTCTTCGGGGCAGGCGACTATTCCATGCGCGTCTGGATCGATCCCCAGAAGGCGGCTGAACACTCGCTCGCCGCCAGCGACATCAGCAATGCGATCCGATCGCAGAACGTTCAGGCCGCGGCGGGCATTATCGGTGCGTCGCCGAGCCCGCAAGGCGTAAACTTGCAGCTCAACGTCAATGCTCAGGGCCGTTTGCAGACCCCGGAAGAATTCGGCAACATCATCGTCAAGAGCGGCGAGAGAGGGCAGATCACCCGACTTCGCGACGTTGCGCGCATCGAACTCGGGGCTGCCGACTACACACTGCGCTCTCTGCTCGACGGCCAGCCGGCCGTGGCAGTCGCTGTTCTGCAGGCGCCCGGTTCGAACGCGATCGAGATCGCTGACAACGTGCGCGCGACAATGGACGAGCTCCAGCTGGCGATGCCGGCCGGGGTCAAATACGAGATCGTCTACGACACCACCAAGTTCGTGCGTGCCTCGATCGAAAAGGTTATCGAAACCCTGCTCGAAGCGGTCGCGCTCGTCGTTCTCGTGGTCATCCTCTTCCTTCAGACGTGGCGGGCTTCGATCATTCCGCTGATTGCCGTTCCGGTCTCGATCATCGGTACGTTCGCGGTGATGTATGCCTTCGGGTTCTCGATCAACGCGCTGACGCTCTTCGGGCTGGTGCTGGCGATCGGCATCGTCGTGGACGATGCGATCGTCGTGGTCGAAAACGTCGAACGCAACATCGAGAACGGGCTCAGTCCGCGGGACGCAACCTACCGCGCCATGAAGGAAGTGTCCGGCCCGATCATCGCGATCGCGCTGGTTCTTGTTGCGGTCTTCGTACCGCTCGCCTTCATCACCGGCCTGTCCGGCCAGTTCTACCGGCAGTTCGCGCTGACGATCGCGATTTCGACCGTCATCTCGGCAATCAACTCGCTGACACTGTCGCCAGCACTCGCGGCACTTCTACTCAAGGGACATCATGCGCCGAAGGATTGGCTGACGCGGTTCATGGACCTGATCTTCGGATGGTTCTTCCGCGGCTTCAACCGTGCCTTCGGTGCGGCATCCAACGGCTACGGTCGCACGGTCGGCGGACTGCTCTCGCGCAAGAGCCTCGTGATGGTCATCTATCTCGCGCTGGTCGGCCTGACCTACAGCATGTTCAATGCTGTGCCAGGCGGGTTCGTGCCGGCGCAGGACAAGCAGTACCTGATCGGCTTTGCCCAGCTTCCTGACGGCGCGACGCTCGACCGCACGGAAGAGGTGATCAAACGCATGAGCGACATTGCAACGGCACAACCGGGCGTCGAACATGCAATCGCGTTCCCGGGGCTATCGATCAACGGCTTCACGATCGGCTCGAACGCGGGCATCGTCTTTGCGATCCTCGACGACTTTGAAGCCCGAAAGTCGCCGGAGCTTTCCGGGGGTGCCATCGCCATGGCGTTGAACCAGAAATACGCCGGCATCCAGGATGCGTTCATCGCCATGTTCCCGCCGCCGCCGGTCAACGGCCTCGGCCAGACGGGCGGGTTCAAGCTGCAGATCGAGGATCGTGCGGGTCTGGGCAACCAGGCGCTCGACGAAGCGGCCAAGGCGGTGCTTGCCAAGGCCTACCAGACGCCGGAACTCGCCGGCATCTTCTCGAGCTTCCAGATCAACGTGCCGCAGCTTTATGCGGATCTGGACCGCGCCAAGGCCGAGCAACTCGGCGTCTCGGTGACCGATGTCTTCGAAACGCTGCAGATCTACCTCGGTTCGCTCTATGTCAACGACTTCAACGCCTTCGGCCGCACCTACAGCGTCCGGGTTCAGGCGGACGCGCAATTCCGCGCCAAGCCCGAGGATATCGGCCAGCTGAAGGTCCGTTCTCAGTCCGGTCAGATGATTCCGCTCTCGGCACTGCTGAAGGTGGATGCGCAGACAGGTCCGGAACGTGCCACCCGCTACAACGGCTTCCTTTCCGCCGACATCAACGGCGGTCCGGCACCGGGCTTCTCTTCGGGTCAGGCACAGGCGGCGATCGAGAAAATTCTGGACGAGACGCTGCCTTCGGGTATCGACTTCGAATGGACGGATCTCACCTACCAGCAGATTCTGGCGGGCAATTCGAGCATCGTCGTCTTCCCGCTGGCATTGCTGCTCGTCTATCTCGTGCTCGCTGCACAGTATGAGAGCCTGACCCTGCCGCTTGCGATCATCATGATCGTGCCGATGGGTGTGCTTGCCGCCTTGACCGGCGTTTGGTTCACCGGCGGAGACAACAACATCTTCACCCAGATCGGGCTGGTGGTGTTGGTGGGGCTTTCGGCGAAGAATGCGATCCTGATCGTTGAATTCGCTCGGGAGCTGGAATTCCAGGGCCGCACGCCCTTCCAGGCGGCCGTGGAATCGAGCCGGCTGCGGCTGCGGCCGATCCTGATGACCTCCATGGCGTTCATCATGGGCGTCGTGCCGCTGGTCATCTCGACCGGGGCAGGTTCGGAAATGCGCTCCGCCATGGGTATCGCGGTCTTCTCCGGCATGATCGGAGTGACCTTCTTCGGCATCTTCATGACGCCGGTCTTCTACATGCTGGCACGTTTGCTTACCGGCGGCCGCCCTCTGCGGCAGCACGGCACGGAGGCGGCGCCCGCTCTCTCTCCAGCGGAGTAAGCTGACCTCCAGGCCGCGCGGGCTCTTCCACCGGGAGCCCGCGCGGCAATTCGGTTCTCTACAAAGCGCCGCCGTCGATGACGATCGTTTGAGCCGTCATGGCGGCGGAAGCGTTTGAAGCGAGGAACAGGCAGGGGCCGACCAGGTCTTCTGCCATCAGCACCCGCTTCAGGCACTGGCGGGCAACCATCTTGCCGATGCCTTCCTCTGTCAGCCACAGTTCCTTCTGCCGTTCGGTGACGATCATGCCCGGAAGGATGGCGTTGACGCGGATGTTCTCCGCTCCAAGCCTTCCCGCTAGGCTCTTCGTCAGCCCGATGATGCCGGCCTTGGCGGTCGTGTAGGCCGGCATTTCTCCCATGTTGAGCAGATAGGCGATCGAGGAGAAGTTGACGATCGCGCCAGCGCCGGTTTTACGTATATGCGGCACCGCGGCCTGCGAAACGAAGAACATCTGTTTCAGATTGATCGCCTGGCTGGCGTCCCAATATTCTTCTGTTACCGCATCGAGCTCGTGCCGGTCGTCCCAGCCGGCATTGTTGACGAGCACGGCGAGCGAACCCAGCTTTCCGGCGACTTCATCCACGGCGGCTTGGGTCTCGGCGACGTTACGCAAGTCGGCTTTCAGATAAACAACCGGGTGAGCAGACTTTTCCGACAGCCGGCCGGCCAATTTTCGGCTCTGTTGCTCGGCGATGTCGAGGAACGCAACTTTGGCGCCTTGGGCCGCAAAGCCTTCGACGAGAGCGGCTCCAATGCCGGATCCGCCGCCGGTAATCAGCACGCCACGATTGGCCAGATCAGTATGCCGGACAGAAACTGCAGTCACATGCTCCTCCGCTTCGCGTGTTCGCGAGCTTTATCGCAGATCGGTCGAAAGCGGCAAGTCGCCAAAGTCTCGCCACCGGCTGACGCTATTTTGCGCGGTATGAGTATCGCCGTGGGAATAGCGGTTGGCGTCGGCCTTGGCGCAGTTCTGGGAGGGGCATTCTTCGACAATGTCGGGATCGGCATTGCCATCGGGATCGCGATAGGCGTCGCGTGCGATAATGCCGTGTCCAATATGCGTTCGAAATGACGACCTTCCCGAGACGTTCGGGAAGGTCGAAGAAAGAGAGCTATTCCGCCGCCTGACTCTGCGTCATCCCCTGACTCGGCAGTTTCCCCGTCAGTACCTCCTCTGCGGCGGCGCGGTAGTTCTTGACGGAACTGGTCAATTGGCCCCACACCGTCGGATCGATCTTGTCGCCGTTGTTGCCGAGGTTCTGCAGGCGATTGTTTTCGGCTTCGGTCAAAACCTGTTTCGGCAGCGGGCCTAGATGTTTGACATTGTCGGCGGAGATGCCAAGCTTTTCACCGACGCGCCGGCCGTAGTCGTCATGCACCATGAAGAAGTGCCAGACCATCCTTTCCTGGACGTCGCGCTCGCACTGTCCGAGCAGGTCGCCCATGTTAAAGACGAGATCGTCGCGCTCCCAATCCATCATCGTGCAGTAGCGGCCGCGGGCGTGGATATAGTCGTTGCGGCGTTCGATGACGCTGCGCGTCAGGCGGCCATGGATTTCGGGGGGATTGTTCGGCGCCTCCTGCGCGGCCTCGTGCAGCCCGTTGTGGATCGACGGCTCAAAGTTGATATGCGGGTTCTGTCCGGGAGCGAGGTCGCGACGATAGGACATCTGTCCGCCATTGAGATTGGTCGAGACCTTGGCGTTCTTCGCCTGATTTACGGGAAGCTGAAGGTAGTTCGTGCCGACGCGATAGCGCTGGGTGTCGGAATAGGAGAACGTCCTGCCGACCAGCATCTTGTCGTCGGAAAAGTCGAGGCCGTCGACCAGCACGCCAGTGCCCATGGCGATCTGTTCGTTTTCGTTGAAATGGTCTTCGACATTGCGGTTCAACGTCATGACGCCGATGTGGCGAAGCGGGAAATCCTTCTCCGGCCAGATCTTGGTGTCGTCCAGCGGATCCCAGTCGAGTTCGGGATGATCGTGATCCTCCATGACCTGGACGTACATGTCCCATTGCGGGTAGTCGCCGCGCTCAATGGATTCATAGAGGTCCTTCGAGGCGGAACCGAGATCCTGGCCCTGTACCTTTGCCGCTTCCGCAGCGGTCAGGCTGGCGAGACCACAGCGCGGGTGGAAATGATATTTCACGAGCACCGTGTCGCCCTGGGCGTCGACCATCTTGTAGGTATTGACCCCAAATCCCTCCATGTGCCGATAGCTCGCCGGAATGCCCCGCGGGCTGAACAGATGCGTCAGCATGTGCATGGATTCCGGTGTCTGGCTCATGAAGTCGAAGATACGGTTCGGCTCCTGCCGGAAGGTGATTGGATCAGGCTTCAGCGAGTGGATCACATCCGGGAACTTGATCGCGTCGCGGATGAAGAAGACGGCAAGATTGTTGCCGACGAGGTCCCAGTTGCCGTCCTCGGTGTAGAACTTCACAGCAAAGCCGCGGGGGTCGCGGGCGGCTTCCGAGGAGTCGCGGCCACCGATCACGGTGGAGAAACGGATCGCCAGCGGCGTCTTCTTTCCCGCCGTCTGGAAGAGTTTTGCGCGGGTGTATTTGGAGGCGGGTTCGTCGCCGATTTTTCCGGTCGCCTCGAACTCGCCATAACAGACGAAGCCGCGCGCATGGACCACGCGCTCCGGAATGCGCTCACGATCGAAGTGGGTTATCTTTTCAAGAAATTGATAGTTTTCGAGGGTTGCCGGACCGCGGCTGCCGACTGTGCGTTGCGACTGGTTGTTCGTGATCGGGTGGCCTTGGCGGTTCGTCAAGGTGCGGTCCCCAGAGCCCTCGGGCATGCCGCCCGGAGCGCGCGGATTGGTCTTGTCGTCCATCTTCATCCCTCCTTGGAGAAAGGCGCGCCGCATCGCTTGCGGAAGCAAGAGGGCGCGACCACGAGGCCGTAACTCCGGCCTGAGGACATTGTTCCGCCGGGCCTCACGATTATGGCATTTTGGACGGGTGCCGCCGGGCGATATCGTCAAACGCAATGGGTTTAAGATTTCGGGCATCCACTCCGACGTCGAACTGGCGCGGCACCGTCTTCAGCCGACCGTGGGAGTGACCGTGGAGATTGACAGACTTCTTCCCCATCTTGTTCCATGTCCGGAAGGGATAGTGGCAGAGGATGACGAGCTGGTCGCCCAGCGCCAGTTCCGCGTAGTGCTGACGACTTGCCCAGCCGTGTGCCGCCACGACCTCAGGCGGATCGTTATTTCCGATGATCAGGTGCTTCGTTCCATTGAGCCGTTGAAGCAGAGTATCCGGAGAGCCTGCCCGCAGCGACATGAAGTCTCCGAGATGCCAGACTTCGTCTTCCGGCGTCACGACAGCGTTCCAGTTGGCGATGAGCGCGTCATCGTGCTCGACCATGTTGGGGAAGGGGCGGCGGTCGATCCTCAAAACTCGCGGATCGCCGAAATGGGTGTCGCCAGTAAAATAGATCATGCTGGAGCCTCTATCGGCCTAACCGTCATTTGCCTCTGTCGTGGCCACACGCTAGTCCAAAGGGAGAAAATCTGTCCCTCGATTCTCCCGCCGCATCTTACAAAGGAACCTCCGTTGTCCTTATCGTCCGAAGCAAAGATCGTCCTTCCGGAAAAACACTATGCCGCGTTCCTGTTCGATATGGATGGAACGATCCTGAACTCGATTGCTGCTGCCGAACGCGTCTGGGGGCGGTGGGCGGCGGCCATGGGGCTTGATGTGGAAAAATTCCTGCCGACCATGCACGGCAAGCGAGGCATCGACACCATCACCGCACTTAATCTTCCGGGCATTGATCCGCGGAAAGAGGCGGATGTGGTTCTCCGGGGGGAAATCGACGACGTGGAAGGGGTCGTGCCAATCCCCGGCGCCGTCGAATTTTTGTCCGCCATACCTCCGGAACGATGGGCGATCGTGACATCCTCTCCGATCGAACTTGCCAGGCGCAGGCTCGAAGCAGCCGGGATTGTCCAACCCCGCTACATGGTGACCGCGGAAGACGTGACGGTCGGCAAACCGAACCCGCAGGGTTACATTCTCGGATCGGAACGGCTCGGCGTCAGGCCCTCGGACGTCTTGGTGTTCGAAGATGTGCTGGCCGGTGTTCAGGCAGGTGAGGCTGCCGGCGCCGATGTCTTGGTCATCACGGAGACTCATAGCCATCCGATGGATACCAGGCATCCGCGCCTGCCCGACTATCGGGATGTCATGCCGCATATCGGTGATGACGGGCGGCTTTCAGTCGTGGCGAGATCCTAGTCACGCCGGTTGCCGGCCGGTACGCATGATCTGCACCGTTGCGAACCATAGGATCACGCCGAGGCCCAACAGGAAGCCGGCGATCACGTACTGGACCGGATCGCGGCCGGTCCAGGGGCCGGCGAGAAAGGTGCAGGAGATCGCTCCCAGCACCGGCAGGATGGTCGGCGTGCGGAAATGCTTGTGTCCGACCTTGTCCTTGCGAAGCACCAGCACGGAAACATTGACCACCGCAAAGACGCAAAGCAACAGCAGCGCCGTCGTGCCCCCAAGCGCCGGCACGCCTCCTGCGAACAGTATGAGAGCAATCGCGAGCAGCGACGTAAAGAAGATCGCGGCATGCGGGGTCCGGCGAACCGCGTGCACCCTGCCGAGCGAGGCCGGCAACACGCCTTCGCGGCTCATGCCGTAGATGAGCCGGCTCGCCATCATCATGTTGATCAAGGCGGAGTTGGCGACCGCGAACATCGTGATGACGGCGAAGATGCTGATGGGAAAGCCGGGGGCGCCGGCCTGAATTACCTTGAGGAGCGGGGTTTCGCCTTCGCCAAGCTCGTTTGCGGGCACTAGCGTGATCGCCGAGATCGCGACGAGAATGTAGATCAGCCCGGTTATAACGAGACCGCTCAGGAGAACCTTCGGAAACATCCGGCTGGGTTCCTTGCACTCCTCCGCCATGTTGACCGAGTCTTCGAAGCCCACCATGGCGAAGAAGGCGAGGGTGGTTGCCGCGATCACCGGCCAGAAGATGCCGCTGCCTTCGGGCGTCGCAAACGTCCATGCGCGGGAGACATCCCCCTGTCCGCCAGCGATCGCCCAGAAGCCGACGCCGATGATGATCAGAAGGCCGGTGAGCTCGACCACCGTCAGCAGCACATTCATCTTCAGGCTTTCGCCGACACCCCGGAAATTGATCAGACTGACCAGGAGGATGAAGCCGACCGCAATCAGCGGAACGCCCCACGCTCCGAGATCGAGGCCCAGAGAGGTGGCAAAATTGGAGGCGAAGGCGCGCGAGGCGGTCGCGGCGGACGTGATGCCTGACGACATGACGGCAAAGGCAACCAGGAATGTGACGAAGTGAATGCCGAAGGCCTTGTTGGCATAAAGTGCGGCGCCTGCGGCGCGAGGATATTTGGTGACCAGTTCCAGATAGCTGCAGGCGGTCAACAGCGCGACGGCAAAAGCCACCAGGAAGGGCAGCCAGACGACGCCTCCCACCCTGGCCGCCACTTGCCCCGTAAGGGCATAGATACCGGTCCCGAGGATGTCGCCGACGATGAACAACAGGAGAAGTCCAGGGCCGATGACTCGGTTGAGTTCCGTCTTTTCCTCCTGCGGTTCCGTCACCGGCTGGTCCATTTCGTCCTCCCTCGGCAAAAATCTCATGCGTCTCGCTAAATGCCAGCAAAGTCTTGTTGTTCCGCCGGCGCAAATGCAACCTAGGGCGTTTCCTTGAAAATGCCATGTGTGGAGCTGATATGTGCCTGCATTGTGGGTCGGGTCGCAACGGCATCAGGATAATCGGGAGAGTTCCATGACTTGGAATTGCAATGCCGGCGGCAAGGGTCGGGAGAGCGGCGCGGGGCAACTTGCCGTCGACGAAGCCTTGTTGCCTGCGACAGATGCGGCCGTTTCCGACTTTCTTCATTTTTTCCGCTCCTGGATCAGCAATCCGTTGCGTGTGGCGGCCGTTGCACCCTCCGGCGATTCGCTTGCGAGGCTGATGACTCAGGAGATTGCGCCGATAGATGGCCCGATCATCGAACTGGGACCCGGCACCGGCGTCTTCACCCGTGCCCTGCTGGCGCGAGGCGTCAGCGAAGCCGATCTGACACTGATCGAGTACGGAACGGAATTTGTCCCCGGCCTCCAGCGTCGCTTTCCAAAGGCGCGCGTGCTTCAGATGGATGCGGCGAAGCTTCACTCGGGGGATCTCTTCGAGGGTCAGCCTGTCGGTGCCGTGGTGAGCGGGCTGCCGATTCTCTCCATGTCGCCTAGAAAGGTTACGGCTATTCTGCTGGGTGTTTTTACCTATCTCCGCCCCGGCGCGGCTTTCTATCAGTTCACTTACGGCCCGCGGTGCCCGGTGCCCCGGCCGATCCTCGACCGGCTGGGCCTCAAGGCTACCCATATCGGGGGGACCATGCGCAATCTGCCGCCGGCCGCCGTATACAGGATCTCCCGCCGGAAGCCGCTGGATCATCTCCATGGCGTGCGAATCTCCGCGGATGAAGCATTGTTTGCAGCGCTGCCTGCCCCAGGCGAATCGGACGACTGACGGGCCGATTCAGGGTTCAGATGACGCTCAACGTCGCGCCAGCGAGAACCAGATAGCGACTGGCCTTTCCGATAAAGACGAGGATCAGGAAGATCGGCAAGGGCTCCTTCAGGACCCCGGCGGCAACAGTGACCGCGTCGCCACCAATCGGCAACCAGCTCAGCAGAAGCGACCATTTTCCGTATTTCTGATACCAGATTTGCGCCCGCTCGAGCTTTTCGGGTGTGACGGGAAACCAGCGCCTGTCTCGAAACTGCTCGACCCCGCGCCCGATGAACCAGTTGACCGCAGCGCCCAGCGTATTGCCGACCGACGCCACGAGAAGCAGTCCCGCGAGCGAATACCGGTCGCTGAGTATCAGCCCCACAAGGATCGCTTCCGACTGCATCGGAAAAATAGTGGCGGCGATGAAGGCTGCGGAGAAAAGGCCCGCATAAGCGGCAAAATCGAACATGATCAAGACTTGGAGAGGGGAAACAAAAAGGGCGGATTCCCATCCGCCCTTCGGTATCGCTGAATGTGAAGTTCAGGCCTGCTTTGCGCGTTCGCCGTCCTCGATGGCCGTTTCGCCGGCGGCTTCGGCCTGGCTGGCCTTGCGCCGGGTGCGCCAGTCGCCGAGGAAGAGCAGGATCGGGGCAGCGATGAAGACCGACGAGGAAGCCGCGACCACGATACCGAACACCATCGGGATTGCGAAGCTTTCCACCGCGCTGCCGCCCCAGATCGCCATCGGCAACATCGCGAGGAAGGCCGTGACGGAGGTGTAGAGGCTTCGAGCCAGCGTTTCGTTGATCGACAGGTCAATCAGTTCTCGCAGCGGCATCTTCTTGTAGAGACGCATGTTTTCACGCATCCGGTCGTAGACCACAACCTTGTCGTTCACCGAATAGCCGACGAGTGTCAGCAGCGCCGCGATGGCCGTCAGATTGAAGTCCAGGCCGGTCAGCGCGAAGAAGCCGATCGTTTTCGTGACGTCGAGTACAAGGGTCGCGATTGCTCCGACCGCGAAGGGCCATTCGAACCGCGCCCAGATATAGACGAGCATCGCGAGCGACGCGAGCACGACTGCCAGGATACCTGCCGTTGCAAGCTCGCCGCTGACCTTCGGGCCGACCACTTCGGTACGTTCCACCTTCGAGGTCGGGTCGATCTTGAGCACTTCCGCCTTCAGTTTTTCGACGGCCACGGTCTGTGCCTGTTCACCGCCCGGCTGGCGTTCAACGCGGACCAGCACCCGGTTTTTGGCGCCGAATTCCTGCAGCGCGACTTCACCGAGGCCAAGTTCGTCGAGGCCGGACCGGAAGGCTCCAAGATCGGTCTCGTTCTGGGTTATGACTTCGAGCTGGATGCCCCCGCGGAAATCGACGCCGTAGTTCAGGCCGGGCGTGACGAACAGGATGATCGAGGCCACGGACAATACCAGCGATACGCCGATGCCGACGAAACGACCCTTCATGAAGTTGATATGCGTTCCGTCGGGGATCAGGTTGATCGGCAGGAGCGGCTTGATCTCGATTTTCTTGAGCTTCTGACGGGCTGCAATGAAGACCATCACGACACGGACGATGGAAACCGCGGTGAACATCGAGATCGCGATACCGAGGCCCATGGTGACGGCGAAGCCGCGGACGGGACCCGATCCGAACCAGAAGAGCAGAACCGTAGCGATCAGGGCCGTGACGTTACTATCGACGATGGTCGAATAGGCGCGCTTGAAGCCCGCGTCGATTGCGCCGAAGGCGCTGCGCCCCTTCCTCGTTTCCTCCTTGATGCGTTCGTTGATCAAAACGTTCGCATCGACCGCCAGGCCAATGCCGAGCACGATGCCGGCGATGCCGGGTAGCGTCAGTGTGGAGCCGATCAGCGTCAGGCCGGCAAAGGTCAGGATAACGTTGATGAACAGCGCCACGTTGGCGAGAATGCCCCAGGCTCCATAGAGGAAGAACATGAAGCCGACAACGAGGCCGAAACCGATGATGCCGGTGAAGATGCCCATCTCGATGGCGTCGGACCCGAGGTCGGCACCCACGGTGCGCTCCTCGATGACTGTCAGCTTGGCGGGCAGGGCGCCGGCGCGCAGCAGGGCCGAAAGCGTGTTGGCCTCTTCCACCGAGAAACCGCCCGAGATCTGACCCGAACCGCCGGTGATCGGCGTGCGGATGACCGGCGCACTCAGCACCTTGTTGTCGAGCACGATCGCGAAGGGACGGCCGACATTCTGCTGGGTGATCTGGGCAAAGCGGTTGGCGCCGGCCGAGTCGAACCGGAAGTTGACGACGGGCTCGTTGGTCTGCTGGTCGAAGGCGGCGCGGGCGTCCGTCAGACGGTCGCCGGAAAGCTCGACGCGATCAAGAACGGGATACTGGTTGCCGCCGTCGTCCGAGAGCATGGTGACACCCGGCTCTCCCTGTTGGCCGAGCAGGTGGAAGCTCATCTTCGCGGTTGAACCGAGGAGCTGACGCAGGCGCGACGGATCCTGTTCGCCCGGGAGCTGAACGAGGACACGGTCGGAGCCGACGCGCTGGATGGTCGGTTCGGCAACCCCCACCTGATCGACACGCTGGCGGATGATTTCGAGGCTCTGATCGACCGCGGCGGTGATGTGCGAGTTAATGCCCGCTTCCGTCTGGGCGATCGAGATCGTGTTGTCCGACGGCGTTGTGATCGCAAGATCGCTGCCGCCGACGGCTGTTCCCAGGCCGATAGGGTTCGCGAGCGTTTGAAGTTCTGTAACGGCCGCGTCTCGCTGTGCCGGGTCGCGAAGTGCGACGGTGATCGTCTCGCCGGACCGGCGGATCGCCGAGGTGTTGATGTTCTTGTCGCGCAGGACGCGGCGCGCATCCTGGAGGAGGCTCTGGACGCGCTCGTTGATCAGATCCGCGCGGTCCACTTCCAGCACCAGATGCGAGCCACCGCGCAGATCGAGGCCGAGGGAAACCCGGTTGTGCGGCAGCCATGACGGAAGACGGTCGAGGGTGGACTGCGGGATGACGTTCGGCAGCGCCACCAGAACGCCGATAATGATGATGAGAGCATAGCTCGCCACCAGCCAGGGGGAATTTCTCATGTTTCTGATCCTGCTAAGCCCTGTCGCTTCCTGGGCGGAGGGCAAGAATGCTCATATTGTCGAGACGCCGGAGGCGTTGTCTCAGACGGCGCGAGGCGGCGCGCGCGGCAGCGATCCCGGCCAGAACCGAAGGCGCCGGGTTTCGGCGACGGCATTCGGCGCCTGGGCCGAGGAAAAAAGCGGGAAGGGGATTGCGGTGAACCGAGGCACGAGCGCGCCGTCCGCATTCGCCGAATGAGACCCGGCTCCGTCCTTGCGATCCGTTGCTGCGAGCGCCCTGAGCGGCTCGCGCTTGGAAAGATGCGGGGCATCGGTGCTTTTGCCGGCAGACTGGATGCCGCGCGAGATCTGCACGTCCTTTACGACGCCCGAGAGCAGGCCGAAAAGCGCGGCAATCAGCAGCGTTGCGGCAATAGCCGGCCAGCGCGACGGCAGACTAAGCTCGTCGCGTTCGCCTCTGATCCGCTTGTCCTGCGGAAAAAGCGCCATCCGTCTCAGCTCCGGAGCGTTTACAAAATCCCGAAGTGCCTGCTTCGGAACGGAAAGCAGCCTTCTAAAGGAGAGCCTTCAGGTGGTCAATCTCAGTGTCGGGAGCGTAGATCGAGATTGCGGCGTCATTACCGCCGCCGAAGCATCTCGGCCCACAAGGCGTCGAAGAAGTTGAAGCGGGGCTCACCAACTCTTGCGAGAAGGGGGTCCGCGAGCCCCTAACCGGCATCATGCCGGCTGAAAGCGCACCTACCTTTGCTTTCGGAACATGTTCAATGGGACCTGAAACGAAAGTCAGAAGCTTGGTGAGGAAACGCTGACTTTCCTGTTCGAAAACAGCACATCATCTTATCGGGTTTGATCCGCATTGGCCCGTGGATCACCCGGCATGAGCGGTGTCACGGGCCCGCGCAACCCAGGCGGCACCTTCGCGCCCATGATGAAAGCCGTTTGACAGCGGCGCGGCGGGGTAAACCCTCCGGAGTTTTTCGGCAGCCTCGTCTGCCCCGATATTTCCGTCTAACGCGTCCCGGTAGAGGGTCGCCACGGCCACCATGTCGCAGTCCTGAGGCGACAGGCGGATTGCTGAAACCCCGCACGCGGCAAGCTCGCCGAGTTCGCCGAGAAGTGCCTGACAGGTATGGGAAATCGTCTGCACCCCGTTCAATGCCAGAAACGACTGGCGGTCGAGCGTTCTCACCGGCAGGCCGTCCGGATCCTCCCCACACACGAACTGGCAATTGTCCTTGATTTTTCCCTTCGACCGCGCGTGGGCGCAGCGTGCGGAGATAGCCAGCGGCATGCGTCCGAATGCGAAGACCTCGAAATCGACACCCGGGGTCTCGGAAACGACCCGCTTGACGGAGGAGAAGGGCAGTTCCGGAGGCAGACAGATGCGGCAAGCACTGCGCTCGGCCAGCAGCCGCGCGGTAGCGGAGTTGTAGACGTTGACCAATGGCCCGATGCTATGGGCCTTGCCGTTCAAAAGACCGAGCGCCGAGAGGTCGTTCGCCTCGACCATGTGCTGGCTGTCTCGCGCAAGCTCGCGGATCAGCCTGCTTTCTCGCTCCAGGGTGACGAGAGCCAGCGTCGAAAGGAGCACCGTCTTGCCGGCGTCCTCCAGTCGTTCGATGACCTCGGCAATATGGGGCTCGATAAAATGCTGCCGTTTGGAACAGACTGTCTCGCCGATTACAACCCGCTCGAACGGCGATTCCTCGGCGATACGGAAGTGGAAGTCGCGCCATTTTGCGCTGTCCCAGAGATAGTAGACGGGACCCATGGTCAGCGACGGGCGGGCAATGTCCATGGTCCTATCTCCAACGCTTTTCGTAGGCACCGGATGTCGTCTTCTGCCCCTCGCTCAACCCGCGGAGATGGGCAAGCAGGGCGGAGCGGTCATCAGGCTTGGCTGATAACGCCTTCTTCAGCGTGGAAACGACCTCCGCGACATAGGCTTTGCCCCGCTGGCGGCCTTCGACTTTCAAGGCGCTGACGCCGGCTGCGGTTAGGGCATCGATCTCGCCCATGACATCGAGCGACACCGGGTCCTCGAAAGCGTAGCCGGGCTCGTCGGCGATATCGAAGCGGCCCTTGCAGAGTGTCGGATAGCCGGCGGCTTCTCCGGCGGCGAAGCGGTTTATGGTGTAGGCGCCAAGCTCGGAAACGAGCTCATCGGCTTCCTTGCGGTAGCGGACATGGCTGGCCGGTGAGCAGACACCATTCATGTTCGGCGACTTCCCAGTGGCATAGGAAGACAGCGAACAGCGCCCTTCGGCCATGACGCAAAGCCCGCCGAAGACGAAGACTTCGATTTCGCAGCGGATCTTCGGCGCGATGCGAGCTATGTCGGCGATGGTCAGCGTCCGGGGCAGAACCACGCGCTTGGCGTTGAAGGCGTCAACCAGAAAGTTGATCGCATCGACGTTGGAGGCGGACGCCTGCACCGAGACATGCAGCCGCTGGTCGGGATAGTGCTCCGCGACATGGGCCATCAAGCCGAAATCGGCAAGGATCATGGCATCTGCGCCAAGCGCCACCGCGTCGGCGGCGGCTCGGTACCAGATCTCTTCATCGCCTGCCCGCATGAAGGTGTTGAGGGCGACAAAGGTCTGGGTGCCGTTGCGGCGGGCATAGGCAATCGCTTCACGCAATTCGTCCCTGGTGAAGTTCAGGCCCGGAAAGTTTCGGGCGTTCGTTTCGTCGCGGAAGCCGCAATAAACGGCATCGGCGCCGGCATCTACCGCCTCGCGAAAAGCTGCGGGTGTTCCGGCGGGGCAAATCAGTTCCATCGGCCAGCCTCCCCGGTCAATGCGCGCTGTCGAATGCCTTCGGCGACGCGGCTGACGATCGGCGCAAGCGGGCCAGCCAGAGCGGACAGGTCGCGCGGTAGATCGATATCGCAGTCGTCGAGAGCGTTGCGCATCGCCAGCATGGCCTCCATATTTCCGCTGACGGTGAGGTCTCGCGAGAAGAAAAGGGCATCCGCATCGCAGCGGCCTTCGAGCAGCGCGAGCAGCATGACGATCGGGCCTTCGACACAGGCGTCCGCGTCTGGCGGCGCTTTTGCCCTTCGCACCACATGGATAGAGGGCTGCGCGGGTGAGACAACGAAAACAAGCGGGATGTCGGTCGGCATGAATGCAAAGCACTTTCCCAGATGCTCCCCGAGGCGGACGAACAGATGGGGATGTTCCTTCATCACCCGCCGAAACAGGATCGACGTGGCCCGCTCGATCGCCGCGACTGGAATGACATTAAGAGGGGCGGCGAGTGTCGCGGGAAATCTCATCTGGGCTGGTCCTGCTGGAATCGCCGGGAGGCTAGCGGCTGCCGTCACGGCGATGTTTGACGGGGAGCAAACAGCAGGAGATTTTCCCGAGCGCACCGCAGTTCGATTACGCTAGCACAAGACCTCACGGCCTTCGGCTTCGGCAACAAGCAGTGCTTCGATGATCAGCTTTTCCGAATGCACATGGCGTCTGAGGGCCTCCTGAAAACCCTGGAGCAGATGGCGGGCCGAACTGATGGAAGCGCCGCTCCCGGTCGCAAGCTCCTTCAAGGTCTTCGAGACCTCCCGACCGGCAATCAGATCGCAGCGGTGCTCCGCCTTCAGCCGTTCGATCATTCGCTGCGCAAAGTTTGATCCGGCATTGCTGCTGAAGTCCGGAAACAGCACTTCCTCTTCCAGCACATGCGTCGTCTCGATCAACGTGCCGATGCTTTCCGATGCGGTGAGGCAGGTCACGGGGTCGATTTCGCCGGGCAGCGAGGAGGCTATTTCCTCGAGCGCGAGGCACAACTCCAGAAGCGCCTCGTGATTGCGCTCCAGCACAGCAAGGTTCTGGGCGCTCAGCTTCGCCTTGATTGTCATGTTCCTTCCCTTCATCCGTGGCGTGACGGAATGGTCCAGACAGGATTTTGTCCGAGAGCATTCCGCAAGCAGGCGCAAGGAAGGAGAATGCCCGACCAGGTTTGGCCCATCTTTGCGCGGAAGCAAACAAGGCCAAGCGGTTGGCGCCGTGGTGGTCCCGGATCAGGGGCGGCGCGGCTTGGGGGGATTCTTCACGAAGGACATCTCTTCCTGAGCCACCTTGCCTTGGGCGCTCAGGATGGCGCGCCATCTGCGGTTTCCAAGCCGCACGCTCAGCCTGTGGGTTCCGGCATGCTCTCCTTCGCCCCTTTCAACGCTGCTCGTGATATGCCCTTGTCTGAGGCTTTTTCGGAATTCCTCGCTCGACATCCCGAAACGCTGCGCAAGCTCGGGGCTTTCCAGGACAAAATCACCATTTTCGTCGCGTTCGATATGCATGATTATACGGCCTACGGGCGAGCTAAAGGAGAAGGTTGGTTACCGTGGATGACCGCTCCGTTTCAGCGACCTCGCCTTCCCAGATCCTTGCGATGGTTCCGATGGACAGAGCCAAAAGGTCGATCGCCCGACAAGCCAGTTGATCGACCATATCGTCTATCGTCTGCGGCTTGTGGTAAAAAGCAGGCACTGGCGGCATGACGATCGCTCCCATTTCAGTGACTGTGCACATATTGCGCAGGTGGCCGAGATGCAACGGCGTTTCCCTGGCAAGCAGCACAAGCCGTCTCCGTTCCTTGAGCTGCACGTCGGCCGCTCGGACTATGAGTGTGTCGGCATGGCCGGATGCCACGGCCGATAGCGTGCGCATGGAACAGGGTGCCACGATCATTCCATGAACAGGGAAGGAGCCGCTTGCGATGGCAGCGCCGATGTCGCCAGCCGGGTAGATCCTGCAGGCGAGGGAGCGGATGTGGGGAAGGGCCCGGGGACCAATCTCGTGCTGCAGCGTCCGCCTTCCAGCATCGGAGACCACAAGGTGAGTTTCGATACTTGGCAGTTCAGCCAGTCGCTCGATAATACGAACAGCGATCGCGGCACCCGAGGCGCCCGATATTCCAACGATCACTCGCTCAGGCTTCATAACGGTCTTCCGAAGCATGAAGCCGAATGCCGCGGCGATGGTCCCGAAGGCGGCAGCCGAATATCGATACGCCAGATGGTCCAGATATCTTCCGCATTGTTCGCTCCCGATCCGATAGCCCTGGCTATGGGCAAACGGACCATGAAGTGAATGGGCATCTCTTTCGTTGACGCAACGCAATCAGCTTATGAGAGGTGGCCGACGAGCAAACGCGGACTTGGGTTTCAGGAGAGGCGGAGCGCCTTGGGCCCGATGCCGAGGCCGATCTGAAGGCTGTCCGCGATGCGGTGCGCACGGTCCCGGAAGAATTCCATGGCGTCTCCCCGGCATGTCTGTTCCAGGGTGTCTTCGAAGAGTTGAAGCCAACGCTGGAAGTGATCCGCCGTCAAGGCAAGCCCCTGATGGGCTTTATGGGGGTTGCCGGAGTAAGCGCCGTTTTTGAAAGCAAGAGCAGACCAGAACAATGTCAGACGCTGAAGGTGAGTGTCCCAGTCACGCCCTATCCGGGCTTCGAAAATCGGACCGAGCAAGGGATCGGTCCTGACCCTGCCGTAGAACAGGTGGACGACGGTCCGCACAAGCTCCTCGTCGATCGTATCCTGCCGGACGTCATTCATTTGCAATCATCCGCTTCCAAACGTGAAGCATCAAGTCGCCGATAACAGTCCGGATGTCGATATGACCAATGCGCACACCGGTTCCGAAGTACCATATTCTCGAACTGCGGCAGGCAGCAACATGAATTTGACGCTGAAACGAACGATGCTTGCCGCTCATTCCCCCATCCCCTATATGGCGTCACGCAGATAGGCCCGGATTTCGCGACAATTGCCGAGCATATTACCTGACCGTGGCCCCTGATGGGGCGCATCTTAGGAGATTTTGATGGCGCAGAATGCCGTCGTGCTCATCGTGGATGATGAGCCGCTGATACGATTCACAACGCTCGATGTGCTGGAAGAAGTCGGCCATGTGGTCCTCGAGGCCGGGAATGCGGACGAGGCAATGGTGCTTTTCCGCAACCGGTCCGACATCGATATCGTTTTCACCGACGTCAATATGGCGGGTTCAATGGACGGGCTTCAGCTTGCCCGGCGTATCCGCGCCGTGCGCCCCAATGTGGGCATCATCATCACCTCAGGCGTCGTCAATCTTGATCCTATGCTGTTGCCCGCCAACACGGTGTTCCTGCCGAAGCCCTACCAGCACGACAGGCTGTTGTCCTCGATCCATGAACTGATGCGTTAAGGTGAGGAGCCTCGCCCCAAGCTTCAACAGGGCGCCCTGCGGAACCAGATAGCCCTGTTTGCGGTTGTGTTGTCGGTCCATCCGAGGAGATCTCGATATGCTGACGAGGCTGGCAACGATAGTAGCGATAACCCTTGCATTCGCCGAACCTGCGTTTTCCCAGGTGCCTGCGACGGATGCTACGAGCCCCCAATCAGGCACGGCGGCAGCGCCGGCCGGCACTGCAGGAACCTTGCCGGTAACGCCGCTACCGGGGGTCACCGACCCCACGACCACCAACAGCACAACTGGCACCGTCGATCATGAGGATCACTGCCAGCCGCCGGGTACGCCAGGCAATACCAATCCGAGTGCGGACGCGCTTGCCCTTCCGCGTCCGGAGCAGGCGTGTCGCTAAGGAAGACGGAAACCCCTTTACTCTTCGTCAATCTCTATTAAGTTGGTAGAGATAAGGCCGCTGCCGAAACTCGGGTAAACCGGGTGTCAGTGGCTTTGTGAGACTGCCCCCTTTCGCCCAATTGCAACGGACGAGGAGTGTGCTTGATGACCTATGACGTCGCTATCGTCGGTTCCGGTTTCTCCGCAATCGCTCTCACCATCAATCTCCTTCGGGTTCTGCCACGCTCCGCTTCGATAGCCGTCGTCGGGGACGATCCGGGTTTCGGGCGAGGGACCGCCTATCGGACCGAATTCTATCTGCATCGCCTGAACGTGCCCGCCGCCCGAATGAGCGTATTTCCGGACCGGCCGGACGATTTCGTCGAATGGCTGCGGCGAAGGGGCAAGGCGGTTTTCGCCGAGGATTTTGCTACGCGCGGCGATTATGGTCTCTATCTGCGAGATACGCTGGCGACCCTCCTGCGACCACGGCAACGGCGGGCGCACGTGGATTTCGTCAAGGCGAAGGCAACGGCCTGTGTGCAGTGCGAGAGCGATCGCCTCGTTTTCTGTCTCGACAACAACGACGAATTGAAAGCCCGAAATGTGGTTTTGGCTTTGGGTGTCGGCAATGCCGATCTGCCGGTGTCGAAGGATTGCATCGCGGAAAGCGTACGGCCTCGCATCGTCGACAACCCTTGGCGACTCAGCTGGCTTTCGCGGGTGGGAAGAACGGACGAGATCTGTATTCTCGGCTCCGGGTTGACCATGATCGATCAGGTTCTGTCGCTAAGGGCCCGTGGTCATCGCGGTAAAATTCATGTGCTGTCGCGTCGCGGACTGGTACCGCACCCGCATCCTCCGCGGCGTGCCACACCGGTCGCTCCGGAACTGCCGGCCAGCCGGGAGATCAGCCAGCTCTTGCAGGCTTTGCGTCAGCAGATAAAAAGCAGCGGCGCCGACTGGCGCGGCGTCATCGACGGACTGCGACCGCAAAGCCAAGCCCTGTGGCAGTCTTTGAGCCGGGACCAGCGCTCGCGGTTTCTCCGTCATGCGCTTGCCTGGTGGAATATTCACCGCCACCGCATTGCGCCGGAAGTTTTCACCCGCTTTGACGCATTGATCAAGGACGGGACGGTCACCGTGCATGCTGGATTCATCCGGTCTATCGATGAGGAGGGCGCTGCTGCGAACATTGACTACCGCCGGCGCGGCACCCGAGACTTCACCTCCATTCGCGCCGACTGGATCGTCAATTGCACGGGCATGGAACGGGCCGGCATCGGGCATTCGCCTTTGCTGCGCGAAATGCGAGAGAGTGAGATGCTCGTCATGGACGAGCTCGGCCTCGGTATTTCCGTCGATCCGCATTCCCGGGTTTTGGATGCAGACGGCAAGGCCCAGCCCGGCCTGTTTGCCGCTGGCGCCCTTACGGCTGGCCAGTTCTGGGAAATAACGGCCGTACCCGATATTCGAGTTCAGGCAAGTCTGCTTGCGGACGTGATCGCCGCGCAGGTCGCGCAAACGGCTCCGCCGGATGCTCGCATCGCCTGATCGGGTTTCGTTGGCATGAATTTCTTCTTATAGGGTGTCTTCGGCGTTTCCTTTCCTTCCGTCCCCGAAAACGGCCGGTAGTCTGTAGCAAATCGTTTCGCGAAAGGATTTCCCATGGCTCTGAAGGTGGTCGGTCTTGCGGGTAGCTACAACCGGCCCTCCAAGACTTTCGTGCTGGTCGAGCATATCGCCAGGATCGCCGCTCACCGCTATGGCTTCGAGCCGTTGATTTATGACATGGCCGATGTCGGGCCTTCCCTCGGGCAGGCCCAGCACCAACGCGAGCTCGACGAGGCTGCGACCGCCATCCTGAATGATGTGGTTGGAGCGGATCTGCTGATCGTGGGTTCGCCAACGTACAAAGGAAGTTATTCAGGTCTTTTCAAGCATTTCGTAGACCTCATCGACCCCGAGCAGCTCCGCGCCAAGCCCGTCCTGATTACCGCGACGGGCGGCGGTGACCGGCATGCCTTGATGGTCGAGCATCAGCTGCGGCCGCTTTTCGGTTTCTTTATGGCCCATACCTTGCCGACGGCCGTGTATGCTTCCGACAAGGATTTCTCCGATTACCGGATCGTCTCGGACCCGCTGCGACAGAGAATCGGTTTCGCCGTCGACGAGCTCGGCGCTTTCTTGCCCGCACGGAAGTTTGCCGCTACGGGCTGAACTTTACTTTCGTCCACGTTGCCGTATCTATGCCCGCGCCGTCCAAGCGAATTTAAGGAGAACGGGCATGGCCATCGAGGAGGATATCGCCAGGATCACCGAGCAGGAGAAGATCCTTGTCTTCGATCGATTCGACCTTGGCACTGCGTGGGATCTCGGATCCTTGCTCCGTCATATGGCAACCGAAAGAAGTCTCGGTGTCGCGATCGACGTGCGGCTGCATTCCATGCCTGCCTTCTACACGGCTCTTGCCGGCTCCACTCCGGATAACGAAAGCTGGGTGCGGCGCAAGCGCAATGTTGTTCTGCGTTTTTTTCAATCGAGCTACATGATCGGTCGAAAGCTTGCCCAGCGGGATGAAACGCTCGAATCGAAATATGGCCTGTCGGCGGTCGATTACGCACCGCACGGAGGCAGCTTTCCGATTGCGGTCACTGGCGTCGGCTGTGTCGGAGCCGTAACGGTATCGGGCCTGCCGCAGCGGGATGACCACAATCTGGTCGTGGAGGCGCTAGGACGCCTGCTCGGCAAGGACATCTCGACTTTCCGGCTCGATTGAGGAGCACCTGATGGCCAAGGCCGATATCAAGACCCCCGACGAGGTGTTCTCCTTCTGGTTCAAGGAGCTTAGCCGCAAAGACTGGTTCGAGAAGAACGAGGCATTGGACGAGGCGATGCGAAGGCATTTTGCGCCGACGCATCTATCGCTTGCCCGCGGTGAACTGGATACTTGGCGTGCATCTCCTCAAAATCGCCTGGCAGCCGTCATCGTGCTCGACCAGTTTCCGCGCAACCTCTATCGTGGCACGCCGCTGGCGTTCGCGACCGATTGGCAGGCGTTGAGGGAAGCCAAGCTCGCGATCGAGGCCGGCGCAGATATGGCCGTCCCGCCGGAGCAGCGCGTCTTCTTCTACCTGCCGTTCGAACACTCGGAAAACCTTGCCGAGCAGGATCGATCGGTAGAGCTTTTTGCACTGCTGGGAGATGCCGAATATCTCGACTATGCAGAGCGTCACCGCGTGGTGATCCGGCAATTCGGGCGGTTTCCGCATCGAAATGCGTTTCTGGGGAGAGAATCCACCGCCGCCGAGCTCGAATACCTTTCGAGGCCCGGCGCCGGTTTCTGACATCAGGCGCTAACGGCGTACCATGCGACCGACGGCAATCAGGATGCAGGCTCCGATGAAACCTGCAATGAGATAGCCGATCCAGCCGCCTAGCACGACGCCGAAGACGCTGAGAATGGCGTTGGCGATGATGGCGCCAACAATGCCGAGAAGAATGTTCATGAGGATGCCCATGTTGCTCTTCATGAACTGTTCGGCGAGCCACCCGGCAACGCCGCCGATAATGATTGCCGCAATCCAGCCGATCCCTGCATCACTTTCCATAAGCCTACCCTCCTTCGGTTGTGGCGGAAGGTAACGCGGAGAATGTTCCCGAGTTCCCTTGGTTTGTTCCAATTCTTGAGGGAGCGGCGCAAGCTTCCTTTTCTTCGCCTTGAAGTGCCTCTATTTTCGCCCGCGAATCCGATCGAAAAAGACAAAGAGCAGAGCCTTGGCACGACCCTTCAAGACCGGCCGTTCAACTTCTTCGCGTGCGGCCCGCGCGATTTTCGCAGCCTTCCTCATCCTGGCAGGTGCCGCATTTGTCGGCTTGCCGGCCGAAGTGGCGGCCCAGGCGCAGCAGCAAGCGCAGCCGCAGGTCGAGGCCGACGTGACTGTCGACTCGATCAATGAGGACATGAAGGGTAAGCTCGATGCCATTCGCGGACAGCTCAACAATTTCCGCACGCGGATAGAAGACGAGGCCCACGACGATGCCCGCTTGGCGGAACTCAGGGTTCAGGCCGAAGAGATCGTCAAGGAAATGCGTGCCGCCTCCGACGCGATGAAGACGCGCGTCGAACAGATCCAGGGGCGGCTTGCCAGCCTCGGCGAGCCTCCGGCGTCCGGCCAGCCCGCTGAAGCGCCCGCGGTGGCCGAAGAGCGAGCCCGCCTCCTCAACGAGCGCTCGCAGCTGAACATCATCGTCGACGACGCCGGCAGCCTCTCGAACAGCGCCACCCAACTCGCCAACACGATCACCAATCTGCGCCGCGCTCTTTTCACGCAGACCCTGTTCCGCCACACGGAACTTTCTCCGGAGCTTTTCGCCGACGCCGGAAACGCCTTTGTCGCGGAGGTCCGCAATTTCGGCTCCACATTCGGAAGCTGGATCGGTTTTGTCTGGAAGTTCAAGAAGCTCCAGCTCCTCGGAGCGATTGTCCTTTCGCTCGCCGCGGGTCTGCTCTTTCTTCGCGGCGGCTACAGGCTTTTCGGTCGCTTCATCCGCCGCGAGATTCATGAGACACCATCCTACATCCGGCGTCTCTCCGTTGCCTTCTGGTCGACCGTCATCCAGACGATGTCGCTTGCGGCCTTTCTTGCCGCTTCCTTTGTATTCCTGGACGGATTCAATGTCCTGAGGGCCGATATCTCGCCGATCGTCGCGACCTTCTTCGGCTTCGTCTGGTTCGTTTATTTCGTGTGGAAGCTGACCTACGGCGTCATGGCTCCCGGCGAACCCGAATGGCGGCTGGTGCGCATCACCAACCGTGGAGCGCGTCTCTTGACATGGGCGGTTCTCGTGATGGCCATTGTCAACGGTCTTGATTACCTGCTCGGCGCGATCAGCGAGGCGTTGAGTTCGCCGCTCGTGCTGACAATCGTGAAAAGCCTGCTGGCTTCCCTCATCGTCGGCCTGATTCTGATTGCCATCTCCTTCGTCAAGCCGCGGCTTGTCGAAGGCGAGGATCCGGACGGGCAGGGCCACGCGTGGCCGCGCTTTTTCCCCCTGCTCCTAAGGGTAATGGGAGGCCTGCTCATTCTCGCGGTGCTGACCGGTTATGTCGGTCTCGCCCGCTTTGCCTCGACCCAGATCGTCCTCACCGGCGCCGTGATCGTGCTCATCTATGTCGGTCTCTTGTCGGGCAAGGCCATTTCCAAGCAGGGCTCGTTTACCGAGACGGCAGCGGGCAGAAGACTTGCCGATCGGTTCGACTTCAACGAGGTGGCGCTCGACCAGGCCGGGCTTGTGGCGGGTCTCGGCATCTATGCCTTCGCGCTGCTGTTCGGCATACCGCTGATCCTGCTGACCTGGGGCTTCCAGATCGCCGATATCGAAGCCTGGATCTACGGCTTCTTTACCGAGATCCGCATCGGCAATATTTCCATCTCGATCATCGGCATCCTGGGCGGCATCCTTCTCTTCGGCGTCGGCTACGTTGTCACCCGCTGGGTGCAGAAATGGATCGACGGAAATGTGCTGGCGCGAAGTCAGGTCGATCTCGGCGTGCGCAATTCCGTCAAGACCGGTATCGGCTATCTCGGCATCGGCCTCGCGGTCATCGTTGGCGTATCGGCTGCGGGCATCAATCTCTCAAGCTTCGCGCTGGTCGCCTCCGCGCTTTCGGTTGGTATCGGTTTTGGTCTGCAGAATATCGTTTCCAACTTCGTTTCGGGCCTGATCCTGCTGGTGGAGCGTCCCTTCAAGGTCGGCGATCACGTGATAACGGGAGCGACGGAAGGCATCGTCAAGCGCATCTCGGTACGCGCGACCGAGATTGAGACGTTTCGCAAGCAAGCCATCATCGTGCCGAACTCCGACCTGATCAATTCGCCGGTGGGCAACTGGACCCATCGCAACAAGATCGGCCGCTCGGAAGTGCCGGTCTCAGTGAGCTACGACACCGAACCGCAAAAGGTCATGGATATTCTGCTGGAGCTGGTCGATCAGATTCCCGAGGTTCTGCGCAATCCCGAGCCGCATGTGGAATTTTTGAGCTTCGGTCCGTCGTCGCTGAACTTCGAGCTGCGCTTCCACCTCGCCGACATGGGGGAAGGACTTCGCATTCGGAACAATCTGAGGATCGCGATCCTGAAGCGGTTCCGAGACGAAGGGATCGCTATTCCATTCCCGCAGCAGGAGATCGTCTTTCATCGCGGCAAGCCGATTCTGCCGGACGAGGCCGATGATCGGGGAGGCGCCTGATCGCCTCCTGCCATCGGATGATGGAATGTCGTATCGCCGTCGCGAGCTGGATGCGGCCATGTCGTAATCAGGCGTTTGGCCGCTCGGCTGGAATTGCATAGTCCCAGCAGATTGACAGACGGTCACACGAGGCCGAAGAGGGGTTCATTCCATGAAGACACATGCACGGGCGGTGGTGATCGGCGGCGGCGTGGTCGGCGTTTCCACGCTCTACCATCTGGCGAAAAAGGGCTGGGGCGATTCCGTCCTCATCGAGCGCAAGGAACTGACCTCGGGGTCGACCTGGCATGCGGCGGGCCTTCTGCCGCTCTTCAATCTGTCCTATTCCGTTGGCCAGCTCCATAAATATTCGGTGCGCTTCTATCAGGAGCTTCAGAACGAAACCGGCATGAATGTCGGTTTTTCGAATGTCAGTAACATTCGCCTTGCCCGCACCAAGGATCGCTGGGAAGAGTTTATGTATTATGCCGGCATCGCCGAGACCATCGGGGTCAAGGTGAATATCCTGACGCCGGAGCAGGTGAAGGAAATCTGGCCGCTCTGCGAAACCGATGGAATTCTCGGAGCCATCCAGCATCCCGACGACGGTTATATCCAGCCGGCCGATCTGACCCAGGCGCTTGCCAAGGGTGCGCGTGACCGTGGTGCGACCATCTACCGGAACACGACGGTCACCGCGATTTCGCAGCAGCCCGACGGCTTGTGGAAGGTGACGACCGACAAGGGCGAGATCACCGCCGAACATCTCATTTCATGTACCGGCAACTTCGCCCGCAAGACCGGGGAGATGGTCGGCCTCAACGTTCCGGTGATCCCGGTCGAACATCAATATATCGTCACGGAGCCGCATCCGGCGATCCAGGAACGCAAGTCCAAGGGCTTGCCCGAAATGGGCGTCCTGCGCGAATCCGACTCCTCATGGTACATGCGCGAGGAAAACGGTGGACTGCTGCTCGGTCCGTACGAGGTCGGCGCCCCCGTCTGTTACGTCGACGGCCCCTCGGACGAGAGCGAATACGAACTCTTCCAGGAAGATCTCGACCGGTTGATGCCCTATATCGAAACCGCGATCACGCGCGTACCCGCCTTCGGGGATGTCGGTATCAAGAAGGTTTACAACGGCGCGATCGCCTACACGCCGGATGGTTCCCCGATCGTCGGGCCGGCTCCGGGGCTCAAAAACTTCTGGCTCAACGAAGGGCACTCCTTTGGCATCACCGCGGCGGGCGGTGCCGGCTGGCAGTTGGCGGAGTGGATCGTCGATGGCGAGCCGACCGTCGATATGATGGGCGTCGATCCGCGCCGCTTCGGCCCTTACGCTACGGAAGGCTATCTCATCGAGAAGAACGAAGAAGCCTATGCCAATGTTTTCACGATGCATTATCCGGATGAGGAGCGGTCGGCGGCGCGCCCGTTGAAGACGACGCCCGTCTATGACCGGCTGAAGAACCTCGGTGCGGTCTTCGGCTCCGTCTACGGCTGGGAGCGCGCCAACTGGTTTGCGCCTGAGGGTTACGAAGTGCCGAAGGCTGAGCTCGGCGTGGGTGCCGACGTCATCACCGCGCACAATCACGCGCCCGCGCTGGAAGATGGTCGGATTGTCGAAAAGTGGTCGTTCCGCCGTTCGAACTACTTCGAGCATGTCGGCAACGAGGTGAAGAACGTCCACGAAAATGTGGGCGTGCTGGATATGTCGGCCTTTGCGAAGATGGAGGTCTCCGGCCCCGGAGCACGCGCATGGCTCGAATCGATTTTTGCCAACGCCATACCGAAGAAGCAGGGACGGATCGCACTTTGCCACCTGTTGACCAAGAGCGGCGGGGTTCGTTCCGAGTTCACCGTCTACGAATGGGCACCCGGCCGGTTCTACCTCGTTTCGGCCGGCGCCTACGAGGCTCATGACCACGATTATCTGCGCAAGCTTTCCCCGACGGACGGCTCCGTCCGCCTGCAACAGATCACCCAGAAGCTCGGAGTCTTGGTGCTCGCCGGTCCGAAATCCCGCGCTGTCCTGAAGAAGCTCACCCGGACGAGCCTGGAGAACAAGGATTTCCCCTGGCTTTCCGGCAAGGAGATTGCCATTGGTGTGGCTTCCGCTCATGCCCTTCGCGTCAACTTCGTCGGCGAACTGGGGTGGGAACTGCACCATCCGATCGAGATGCAGAACTACATTTTCGACAAGCTGATGGAGGCCGGCGCCGAGTTTGGTATCAAGCCGTTCGGCATTCGCGCCATGCTCGCCATGTCGGTCGAGAAATCCTACCGGCTCATTCCGCGCGAGATGTCGATCGAGTACAACGCCTACGAATCCGGTCTCGACCGTTTCATCAAGACCGACAAGGAGTTTCTCGGCAAGGAAGGGTTGCTTTCCTACAAAGAAAAAGGGCTCAGGTGGAACTTCTGCACCTTGGCGGTGGAGGGCGCCAACGATGTGGATACGCGCGGCTCCGAGGCGATCTACAACGAGGCGGGCGAGTTGATCGGCCGCGCCACCAACGGTGCCTATGGTTGGCGAATCGGGAAATCGCTGGCCCTTGCCATGGTAAAGCCCGGCTATGCCGAGACCGGAACCAAGCTCAAGATCAAGATCTTAGGCACGCTGTATAATGCAAGCGTCATTCCGGAAAGTCCGTTCGACGCAGATAATGCCGCGCTTCGTGCCTGACGCAGCTTGAAACAGATATCTTGACGACGACGGGCGGTCCTCGGACCGCCCGCTCCATTTTGAGGTGGCTCCCTTTTCGGGATTAACGGTTCTGCAAACCGTTGACAGTAAGAGTGTTCCAAGAGGGGACAGTACTTACTGATAAGGGGCTTTATGACATTCCTCGGCATTTCCGGGATGCAGTATTCCGGCCAGTCACTGGCAAATTCCCGCATCTTCCTTGCGGAGGATTCGAATGTTTTCACATCGATGATCGGCACGCGCCTCAAGGAGTTGTTCGGCATCGAGGTGGAGATCTGCCGCAATTTCGAAGAGTTGCAGCTTGCCTACGATCAGTCCAGCGAACCGGTGACTTTGGCGATCTCCAATATCAATCTGCCGGGCGCCGAGCACGGGGAAGCGCTGGAATATCTGATCGACCTCTCGATCCCGACGATCGTCTTCACCGGGACGTTTCATGAAGACACCCGGGACAAGCTGCTGTCCAAGGACATCGTCGATTATATCCTCAAGGATAATGTCTTCGCTGTGGAGATGCTGGCGGAGTCCGTATGCCGCTTCCTTACCAACCACCGCCATCATGTGCTGATCGTCGATGATAGCCCGACCGCGCGAGCGCTTCTTTCCAGCCGCCTGAAACGCTACAATTTTCGGGTTAGCCTCGCAGAAAGCGGCGCCAAGGCATTGGAAATTCTCAAGAAGAACCCGGATATCGGCCTGCTTGTGACTGACTACAACATGCCTGATATCGACGGTTTCGAACTTACCCGCCGGATACGTTCGGTGCGCGGGTCGCACGAACTGCGAATCATCGGCGTTTCGTCCTCCTCGAACCGGCTGTTATCGGCACGCTTCCTGAAGGCGGGTGGCAATGATTTCATGCTGCGCCCCTTCATCGACGAGGAGTTCTACTGCCGCGTCAACCAGAACCTCGACACGCTGGTTCAGATACGCTCGATGCAGGCAAAGCTGAAGGAGACGGCGGCCGTCAAGAGCGTCGCCTGATTCCAGGGACTGTCTGTGCCTATGGTCCGCGCCGAGCCTTCGAAAAGGAGGCTCGGCGTAGCTGTGAATGGGCAGCAGGATCCCGGACTGGGTCCTCGTTTTCGGGTTCAGGCCGCGATGCTGGCGCGGGACGTGTTCATGTTGAGCTTGCGCTCGGCCCGCTCCTGTTGCGGCGAGCGATTGTAGACCTCGCGGTAGCACTTCGAGAAATGCGACGCCGAAACGAAGCCGCAGGCGACCGCCACCTCGACGACCGGCATGGATGACTGCACAAGGAGGTGCCGGGCCCGGTCGAGCCGGATTTCGAGGTAGTAGCGTGCGGGCGAGCGCCCCATCTCCTGGCGGAACAGCCGTTCGATCTGCCGTCGGGACAATCCGGCGTCTTCCGCGATTTCCACGAGCGACAGCGGTTCGGAGAGATTGTTCTCCATCAGTTCGATGATCGACAGCACCTTGGCGTTCTGGACGCCCAGACGCGCCCGCAAGGGCAGGCGCTGGCGGTCGTGCGGATTGCGCACCCGATCGGTCAATTGCTGTTCGCAGACCCGGTTGACGAGATTCTCGCCGAAATCCTGGCCGATCAGGTTCAGCATCATGTCCAGCGATGCCGTGCCTCCTGCGCAGGTATAGAGGTTGGAATCGACTTCGTAGAGGTCGGCATAAACTTCCGCCTGCGGAAAGGCTTCCGCAAAGCCGGGCAGGTTTTCCCAATGGATGGCGCAGCGCTTGCCGTTCAGCAGCCCGGCCTGAGCGAGCACATGGGCGCCGGTGCAGAGGCTGCCGACCGCAATCCCGCGATTATAGGTTTCCCGCAGCCAGGCATTTACCGATTTGTTCTGGAATTCTTCGACATAGACGCCCGAACAGACGATCACCATATTCGGCCGGTTTTCACCGGAAAGGTAGCGCCGTTCATCGGCAAGCGACGAGTTGACCTCGAGTTCTATGCCGCTCGAGGATTGCACCTTGGCGCCATCGGCGGAACAGAGGCGCCAGGTATAGGCAGGGTAACCGAGCATGCGGTTGGCAATCCTGAGCGTTTCGACCGCCGCCGCGAAAGGCAGCATGGTGAAGTTCGGCACCAGAAAGAAGACGAGGGAACGCTTCTTTGCCGGGTGTTTGCTCGATATGTCCATGCGATCATTCCCCTTGCCGTGGCCGTACATTGCGGCCTGCCTTTAATTCAAAAGCGACATTGGCATGGAAAAAAGAAGGGGAGAAGGGCTTTTGACGACAAGCGAATAAAATTTTTGCGACATCGGCCTGTCGCAGCTTTGCGGGTGATCTAAAAATGGGCGGTCATGAAACCAGAGATACACACGACCCGCATATTTTGACATGCAGGCCGTGTGTCGGGGAGTTATTTACGGGGTGCGGCATTGGTCGTCGGCCATCCAATGTCTTTGCGGATTTCGGCCGGAAGGCTTTCCAGCATCTTTTCCGTCTGACGACGCTGCCACTCATCCCGAAGCTTCAAAGGGAGACGCAGGGCAGGGCGAATGAACGAGGCGAACGATGACGGCCGAAACCGGGAGTGGTCGCTCTCCTGATAGGTGATTATAGTCATAACAGTTCTCCTTGGGTCACTATAGGCGGTGCTGGACTGGGAGAATGAGCGCCGCCGATCCATCAATCAATCGGATGTATGTGATGCGTCCTATGAAATTCTGTTTGGAATTGACGCTTACTTCCGATGCTTTGGACTATGCTCCGGGTTTGACATTCAATCAAACGAAATGATATGGTGTTTAAGTTCAGATTTTTTGATGGAGCATCCCATGACCGTTCCGTTCCGTCCGCCGCTCCCGGTGCTCGACAACGATGTTTTGCGCACGTTCGTCGCGATCGCCGAGACGGGTAATTTCTCGACCGCCGCCGATGCGGTGCTGCGGACGCCGTCCGCTGTTTCGATGCAGATCAAGAAGCTGGAAGAGCAGTTGAAGACGACGCTCTTTCTGCGTGATGCGCGATCGGTGTCGCTGACCCAGCATGGGGAAATGCTGCTTTCCTACGCGCGACGTATGCTGGCGCTTTCCAACGAAGCGGTTTCGCGCTTTGTCATGCCCGAACTTTCAGGCGTCGTGCGGCTCGGGGCTCCCGACGATGTGGGCGAGCGGCTCCTGCCGAAAGTGCTCAAGGATTTCGGAGAGAGCTTCCCCGGCATCATGGTCGACGTCACCGTGGACCAGAGCATCCTTCTGCGCAAACGCATGGACGAGCAGCGGCTTGATCTTGCGCTCATCAACTGCGCGACGCGACCTTTTCCGACCGGCGGCGAGGTGATCTATACCGAAAAGCTGGTCTGGGCCGGGGCAAAATGCGGTACCGCCTATCTGCGGGACCCGCTCCCCATCTCCGTTTGGGAGGATGGCTGCGTGTGGCGGCAGGACGCAATCACGCAGCTGGAGAGGCACAAGCGGAGCTATCGGATCGCCTATGCGAGCGCCCATACTATGGCCCAGCGCGCAGCGGTGCTTTCCGACCTCGCCGTTGCGCCTTTCCCCCGGTCCTACGTCACGGACGATATGCAGGTGCTTGGTCCCAAGGAGGGGCTGCCGGAGCTGATCAGCTTCGACATACGGCTCCTGACTGCGCCACAGCTTTCGATCCCCGGCAAGGCCGTCGCGGAGAGCATCCGTGAGGCGTTTGGCGCTATGGTCGCTGCCGCGGCGTAGGGACTGTCCGTCGCGACCGGCTCCGCTTCCTCACGAGCCGGTCGTCACTCCCGCCGTCGTCTGCGGCGGCCGCTGCCTTCACCAGCGATTGCGTCCGCCGATAATTTCCGGTCCGGCAGAGTTACGACCGAACTCAACCGAGGGAAGGCATCCACCTTGTTCGGCAGCGCCATGGCGGCGACGAAATGGTCCTGGAACTTCGTTTCAAGAGCCGTCTCGATCTTCTCGATCTTTCCGACCGTTTCCTCGATCTCGCGTCGATAGCCGCGGTTCAGCAGGCACATGCGGGCACCGGTGCCTGCCGCGTTGCCGACAGATTTCACTCTGGCGAGATCGCAGTCGGGAATGAGACCCAGCACCATCGCATATTTCGGGTCGATGAACGTGCCGAAGGCGCCGGCGAGACCGATGCGATCGATATGGTCGATGCTCTGCTTGTCCATCAGCAGCTTCACGCCGGCATAAAGGGCGGCCTTGGCTAGCTGGATCGCACGCACGTCGTTCTGGGTGACGGTGATCCGAGGTTCCCCCTCATGCAGCAGATAGGAGAAGGTGCGGCGGTTCTGCAGAATACGCGGCGAACGTGAACTCAGCGACCCATCCACGACGCCGTCTTCTGAGATAATGCCGGCAAGAAACATTTCTGCGACCACCTCGATGATGCCCGAGCCGCAGATGCCGGTCACGCCGGTCGCCGCCGCCGCTTCGGCAAAACCCGGTTCGTCGGACCATTGCTCGACGCCGATCACCCGGAAGCGTGGCTCGAGCGTGGCCGGGTCGATGCGGACGCGTTCGATCGCGCCGGGTGCCGCACGCTGGCCTGATGATATCTCGGCGCCTTCGAAGGCGGGTCCGGTGGGAGAGGAGGCGGCGACCACGCGTGAAGAATTGCCGAGCACGATTTCGGCATTGGTGCCGATATCGACCATCAGCATCATTTCGTCCTGCCGGTGCGGACCTTCCGACAGCGTCGCAGCGGCGGCATCGGCGCCCACATGGCCGGCGATGCAGGGCAGCAGATAGGTCCGCGTGCCCTTGTTCATCGGCAGGCCGATTTCGCTCGATTTCACCTGAACTGCGCCGGAGACGGCAAGCGCGAATGGCGCCCCGCCAAGTTCGGTGGGATCGATACCGAGGAAAAGGTGGTGCATGATCGGGTTTCCGACGAACACGCAGTCGAGAATATCTTCGCGCGACACGCCGCCTTCTGCGCATACCTTGTCGATCAGTCCGTTCAGCGCTTCGCGCACCGCGGCCGTCATTGCGTCCAGGCCGTCCGGGTTCATCATGATGTATGAGACGCGGCTCATCAAATCCTCGCCGAAGCGTATCTGTGGATTGGACGTTCCGGCTGAGGCGACCGTCCGTCCCGACAGCAGCGAGGAAAGATGCATGGCGATGGTTGTGGAGCCTATGTCGCAGGCGATCCCGTAGGCCTCGTTCTTCAAGCCGGGATAAAGTGCGATGAGGCGAGGGCGGTCGTCGTCGCGGTCCTTGTGGATTGCTGCCGTCGCCTTCCACTCTCCCTTGCGCAGGATCGCCTGCACCTGGGGAATCAGGTGAAAATCGACATCGAGATCGTCGACATGCCACTCCGCGGAGAGTGCGGCCTTGAGCCGATCGAGATCGCCGAGCGGCTTTTCCATATCCGGCTCTTCGACTTCGACGTAACACATGCGGATTGCCGGATTGCGGTCAAAGACGCGTTCGTCGGCGGCCTTGCGGACCACCTGCGCGTTGATGACCGTATCTTGCGGGACGTCGATGACGAGGTCGCCAAGAATCTGCGCGGAGCAGGAAAGCCGGCGCCCCTCCGGCAGGCTCCGCACGCGGTCGTAGCGTTCCTCCTTGGGGCCGATCGGCGAAAGGTGGTCGTCGGAGGATCTGATGCCATGCTTGGCGAAATGACCCTCCTGAACCGACACCTGGCAGCGACCGCAGGTCGCCCGCCCGCCGCAGACGCTCTCCACATAAACGCCGAGCTGTCGCGCGGCATCGAGCACGGGCGTTCCCACCGGGAAGCGGCCGCGCTTGCCGGACGGCATGAAGAGGACGAGGGGATGGGTCGAGGTATCGTTCATTCTCTTAGGCTCGCGCGTTCGAAGGCGCGTTCTACTCCATTCTGGCGGCGGCGCCAGCCCGGGCGGCGCGACCGCCGCGCCGACCACCGGCTGCCGATGCAGGGGCAGCGGTCGCTGCAGCTCCCGCCTCAGCCGGCTTGTAGTCCCGGTAGGTCATGATCCAGTTGCCGCAGTTCTGGTCGGTGCCGTTCAAAACGTTGGCGGCGCGGACGGCTTCCATTTCCTGCGGCCGGCAGGGGTTCATGATGGCGGACGTCATACCGGCGCCGATCACCATCGGGATAAAGCCGGCATTGATGCCGTGGCGATGCGGCAGGCCGAAGGAGATGTTGGAAAGCCCGCAGGTCGTGTTGACCTTCAATTCCTCACGCAGGCGCCTGAGGAGCGCGAAGACCTGTAGTCCAGCCGAACCCAAGGCTCCGATCGGCATGACGAGCGGATCGACAACAATGTCATGCGCCTTGATGCCGTGATCCGCCGCGCGCTCGACGATCTTCTTGGCCACCGCAAACCGCACGTCCGGATCCATGGAGATGCCGGTCTCGTCGTTGGAGATTGCCACCACCGGCACGTCGTATTTCTTGCAGAGCGGCAGGATGGCCTCCAGCTTCTCTTCCTCACCGGTGACGGAATTGACGAGGGGTCGACCCTTCGCCACCTTCAGCGCCGCCTCGATCGCAGCGGTTACGGAACTGTCGATCGAGAGGGGAACATCCACCAGACCCTGGACGATTTCCATCGTCCGGACGAGAAGCGGCGGTTCCGTCTCGTTCGGATTGACCGCCGTCACGCCGGCATTGACGTCGAGCATGGTGGCGCCGGCCGCGACTTGCTCCAGGGCGTCCTTGATGACCGTATCGAAATTGCCCTCGATCATTTCTGCCGCCAGCTTCTTGCGGCCGGTTGGGTTGATGCGTTCGCCGATCACGCAGAAGGGCTGGTCGAAGCCGATCACGATTTCGCGGGTTGCGGACGCGACGATGGTACGTGTCATATGTTCCTCCAGGCGCATGGTCTCTGGCGCCGATTGATGTCAGTGCTTCAGTGTCAGGCCGCTTCGCGACCGCCGGCCTTCACCAGAGCGACAAGCCTGTCCTTGTCGTAAGCCGCCTCCAGATCGGCGGCAGCCTTATCCGCTTCGGTTTCCAGGTCATCGGATACGGGAACCGCCTCCGCCTTGCGCCATGCGGCAAGGTAGTCGTCCGTCTCCGATGCCCCCGTCCGCATGGCGCACATGTCGATCGCTTCGGTGAAGCGCAGCGACAGCTCGCGTTTGGCGGACTGCCTGCCTTTTTTGACGATCACCTGCGCCGGAATGTCCCGCCAGTAGACGACGATGCGGTCGGCCATGAATTCCTCCGTGTTGAAGGCCAGCATGCACGGGCGCGCCGGCCAAGACTGCGCTTGCCACGACGTCGCACAGAGCAAAAAGCGACGCGGCTACCAGATGCGCTTCGTAAGGCCGTGATAGAGCCAGGTCCAGACCGGTGGCGGGAAACGCAAGGAGGAGGGACCCTGAGGTTGACGGGGCCTCAGCGTTCCCGCGATGGCGTCCTCTAGCGCTTGCACGCTGATGTCGAGGCAGGCGGCCGTCATTAGCAACGGATATGTCGCAATGCTGTCGCGGGGTGACGGCTTGAGGCGCTTTTCATAAAGCGTTCCGCCTGTATCGATACCGTTGTCGACGAGATGCACCGTCGCGCCGAAATTTCCCCCGTCCTGTTCGACCAGCGACCAGTAGCCGCCCATCTGGCCGCGATACATCGGGTTGATGCCGGCATGGAAATTGATCACCGGGCAGGGGATTGCAGCAAGCGTTGCGGGCGACAGGATACGGCAGGAAATGGTGAAGACCGCGCGGGGCTTAAGGGCTGTCACCGCAGCGAGACATGCCGGATCGTTGATCGATGGTACATGCGTGACCGGGATGGTCCCGTTGGAAGCGGCAGAGAGGCCGTAGTCGCGGATGATCTCTTCCGTGCGCCTGGCGGCAAAGCGCTTGCCGAGCCGCGAGGCGACCATGGTCGCAAGCTGTCCAAATGCCGTGAACCAGCCGAACCGCCTGGCACGGCGCCGTAGCAGCGTGCCCTTGGATTCCGGCTGTTCCTCGATCACGTGCAAATCCGGAAAGTGCTTGGCAAGTGCGTTGATCATCACCTGCGGGTTTGTCCCGCCGGCGGTCATCACAACGATTCGAGAAGGATTCGGTTCCTGCATGTGCCACTCCGCCTTGTGCGGAGGGCAGTGTTGCCGACAAGCCGAAAGAAACGATTAAGCCAGACGCAAGGCGCCCGTGAGGTCGCCATAACCCGTGTAGCGGTACTCGTATTCGAGACCGAGGTAGTCGGCCGCCGCGCGCGCCTTTTCCTGTAGGGCTTCGTCCTCTTCCTGAGAGAGATAGACCAGCTTCCGGTAGTTGCCGAAATACATTTCCTTGAGCTGCGGATGCCTATCGAGGCCTAACGGCTCGATGACGAAAGCTTCGAATTGGCGGGCGAGAAAGTCCGTAAGGAAAAAGGAAAACAGATCCTCGTCCGCCCCGGCCGCAAACGCTTCGTTTCCGGCGAAAAACGAATAACAGTGGGGACCCTCGATGCGGGCGATACCTTCGCGTTCGCAAAGCCTGTCGATGTCACCGCCCGTGCCACAATCCGCATAGGCGAAAAAGATCTTCTCAAAACCTTTTGCGCGCGCCTCCGTCACGGCTTTTTCCAATCCTGGGACGATTTTCTGCGGATAGGCATGCCAGATGGCGGGCAGGCAATTGAGGTCGATATGGGCAAGCCCGGCCTGTCTGCAGACGGCGAGAATTTCCCGCGCGATGGCGCCGCAGGCGATCACGTGAACTTTTTCACAATTTGCACGTTCCTTCGGCGGAAGTTCGCTTTCTGGAACAATTCGATCCACATCCATCGGAGTATTCTATCATGACGGCCAAGACAGTCACGGTGATCGCCGCTCTTTTTGCGACAATGGTTTCGCTTACGTCCTGCGGCAATACCATTCGCGGCATGGGTCAGGACACGGCGAATGCCGTCGACGCCACCCAGGATGCCGGTCGCAAGGTCGACCGCGCCGCTCGTTGATGTCTATTTGCGGCAACCTCGCCGTGGGCGGCATCAGCCGCCGGCGGCGAGGCTGTTGTGCTTGCGGCGGATGAAGTCCTTCGCCGTTTCGACGGCGACTGCCGCGTCGCGGCAATAGGCATCGGCGCCCACCGCCTTGCCGAATTCCTCGTTGAGAGGCGCGCCGCCCACCAGCACGACATAATCGTCGCGAATGCCCTTTTCCTTCATGGTGTCGATGACGACCTTCATGTAGGGCATAGTCGTGGTCAGCAGCGCTGACATGCCTAGGATGTCCGGCTTTTCCCGTTCGATCGCTTCCAGATAGTTTTCGACCGGGTTGTTGATGCCGAGATCGACCACGTCGAAGCCGGCGCCTTCCATCATCATTCCGACGAGGTTCTTGCCGATGTCGTGAATGTCGCCCTTCACCGTGCCGATGATCATCTTGCCAAGTTTCGGCGCACCGGTTTCCACGAGCAGCGGACGCAGAATGTTCATGCCGGATTTCATGGCGTTGGCCGACAGCAGCACCTCGGGAACGAAGAGGATGCCGTCGCGGAAATCGATGCCGACGATCCGCATGCCCTCGACAAGTGCCTGGGTGAGGACGTCGTAAGGCGTCCAGCCGCGCTCCAGCAGGATATGGGTCGCCTCTTCGATTTCTTCCTTGAGGCCGTCGTAGAGATCATCGTGCATCTGCTGCACGAGTTCTTCGTCGGAAAGTTCCGAAAGGATGATTTCATCGTCAGACATGGAATACTTCCCTAGGGTTCGAGGGGCCTGCAAATCAGACGCTCACGTCGTCGACTATCTGTACCTTCAAATTGTTTCGCAATTTCTTTCGTATGCGACAGCGGCGCGTCGGAAAAACGACGGAGCGGTTGTCGCAAATGTCTGTCCTGCACAAACCCGTGCCGCAGAAAGGCAGGGTTCGGCTTGCGCTGCGGCTTAGCATGGCGCATCAGAAAGACAGGCGCAAACGACGGCGCAAGGCGAGGAACATCATGGACGACTTGACCCAGCAGACGGAACCGGCAGGCGGCGCAGGACGACGCGGGCGTGGCGAACGGGGAGCGGCAGGCCGCCGTGCCGCCCGTACGGGCAGCGGTCCCGGTCCCTCGCTTCCCTATATCACCCGCAAGATCAACGTCTATGAGGTGCTCGACGAGGAGGGCCTGCAGCTCATCGAGCGCAACGCCGATACGATCCTCGAAGAAATCGGCATCGAGTTCCGTGACGATGACGAGGCTCTGGACCTTTGGAAAAAGGCAGGAGCCGACGTGCAGGGCCACCGGGTGCATTTCCCGAAAGGTCTTTGCCGCGAAATTCTGAAAACCGCGCCGAAGGAATTCACCTGGCATGCCCGCAATCCGGAGCGCAATGTGGTGATCGGCGGCAATGCAACCGTCTTTGCGCCAGTCTACGGTCCTCCGTTCGTGCGTGACCTCGACGGCACGCGCCGCTATGCGACGATCGAGGATTTCCGCAACTTCGTGAAGCTGGCGTACCTCGCTCCGTCCATGCATTCTTCCGGAGGCACGGTCTGCGAACCGGTCGACGTGCCGGTCAACAAGCGGCACCTGGATATGGTCTACAGCCATATCAAATATTCAGACAAACCCTTCATGGGTTCCGTCACCGCGCCGGAACGCGCCGAAGACACAATCGCCATGGCGAAGATCGTCTTCGGCGATGATTTCGTCGAGAACAATTGCGTCACCCTGAACCTCATCAACGCCAACTCGCCAATGGTCTTCGACGGCACCATGCTCGGTGCTCTCAAGGTCTATGCGCGCCACAACCAGGCGTCCGTCGTGTCGCCCTTCATCCTGTCCGGCGCGATGAGCCCGGTGACGGTCGCCGGCACTCTGGCCCAGATCCTGGCGGAAGTGCTCGCGGGTGCGTCGATGACGCAGCTCATCCGCAAGGGATCGCCCGTGCTCTTCGGCACTTTCGCAGCCTCCATCTCCATGCAGTCGGGTGCTCCGACCTTCGGCACGCCGGAACCGTCGCTGGTATCTTACGGAGCGGCACAGCTCGCCCGCCGCCTCGGCCTGCCGTTCCGCACGGGCGGCTCGCTTTGCGGGTCGAAGGTTCCCGATGCTCAAGCCGCTCACGAATCGGCCAACACGCTGAATACGACGCTGCTCGCCGGCACCAATTTCGTTCTGCATGCCGCCGGTTGGCTGGAAGGCGGTCTGGTGTCGTCCTACGAAAAGTTCATGATCGACCAGGACCAGCTCGGCATGATGCAGAAAATGGCGCAGGGCGTGGATCTGTCCGAGGAAGGCCAGGCGCTTTCCGCAATCCGGGAAGTCGGGCCGGGCAGCCACTATCTCGGTTGCGCCCACACTCAGGCGCATTTCCAGACGGCCTTCTATCGTTCGGCGCTGATGGACAACAATTCCTTCGAACAGTGGGAGATAGAAGGCGAAAAGCGCATCGAGCAGCGCGCCAATGCGCTCTGCCGCGCCTGGCTGGATTCGTATGAAGCACCGCCGCTCGATCCAGCAATCGACGAGGCGCTGCTCGCCTTCATCAAGGATCGCAAGGATTCGATGCCCGACGCCTTCACCTGAAGAGAGCCCGATGCCGCCAGGGAGCAAGGCGGCGCCAGACTGGTCGCCGACTTCATCCAGGAAGGGGTCTGGCGCCCGCACTATAAATATCAGGGGCCGCGATGAGCGGCCCTTCGACCGTTCCGGGCTCGATTGCTGCGGCGCTTAAGCCGTGCGGCATCCTTGTCCGCGGCGCCGTGAATTTTGTGCCGGGCGAGGGCCCGCTTCTGGCGGATGGCAAATACGCGCTCGCCGTCGTCCTGCTTGGTAATGCCGGCGGTTCCATATGGCCGTCTTTCGGAAATTGGCTGCCGGGCTATGACGGGGCTGATCCGCTTGATACCTGGTCGAAGCAGTTGATCCGCCCGCTGACGGAAAAGCTTGGCGCTACCGCCTATTTTCCATCTGACCCGCCCTGGCAGCCATTTCAGCAGTGGGCCATGCGCGCGGAAGGCCTGAAGCCGTCGCCGCTCGGCATCCTCATTCATCCGCAGTTTGGCCTTTGGCACGGCTATCGCGGCGCATTGGGCTTTCCGTTCGAGATCGAGACTTCCGCGAAAGTCTCAGTGCACCCCTGCGACGGCTGTATCGACAAACCTTGTCTGACGGCCTGTCCCGTCGGCGCGGTCAGCCGGGCCGGCTTCGATGTTCCCGCCTGTCGTTCCTATCTCGGCAGCGAACCCGGCCGAAAAACCTGCATCGTTTCAGGCTGTCTCGCACGCGAGGCCTGTCCGGTAGGCGCAGAATTCCGCTACCCGCCGGAGCAGCTGCAGTTCCATATGCGAGCGCTGATGCGCTGACCCGAATTTTTTTCGCGTGGCCCCCAAGGAATTTGCTTCGAGAAACGTCTAAACTGGAAATGACGGAAATCGGGCGGGAATCGTGAGCGCGGAAATCCTTCAGAGGGCGTGTGACGGCGACAGGGATGCCTTCGGCGTGCTTGTCGAAACCCATTACGATTTTATGCATTCCGTCGCATGGCGCTGGTGCGGAACGGAGACGGACGCGGAGGACGTGGCTCAGGAAGCCTGTATCCGTCTTGGCCGTTCCATCCGGTCATTCAAGGGCCAGTCGGCCTTCCGCACCTGGCTCTACACGCTGACGCTGAACGTGGTGCGCGACCATCAACGGCAGTCCTTGCGCCGCCGGCGCGACGAGGGCCGGCTTGCCAATGACCCGGTCTTCTTCGCGCATCTCGAGCCGGAGAATGACGGGCGGGGCGAGTGGCTGTGGACGGCAGTGCGGCTTTTGCCCGAGAAACAAAGAGACGCGGTCCTGCTCGTCCATAGCGAAGGGCTCAGCCACGCCGCGGCGGCAGAGGTCCTGGACTGCAGCGAAAACACTGTTTCCTGGCACCTGCACGAGGCGCGAAAACGATTGAAGGACCTTCTGAAGAAGGAGGCGGTGTGACCATGACGGACGAATTCGAAAAGCTCGGCACTCTGCCTCCGGCTCCGCCCGCATCTTCCGAGAAACGAGCCCGTGCGCTCGCTGCCGCCATGCAGGCATTCGACGCAGAAGAAAAAACCGCAAACCGCGCCCAAGGAAAATCGTGGCGGCAGCGTCAAAGCTCCATCCTCAACCGGATCTGGAGCACCAACATGATCACTCAACATCGTTATCTGGCAGGCTCGGCGCTTGCGACTCTGCTCATCGTTCCCGCGGCGGCCTTTCTCACCTTCGAAATCATACGCGGCAATCTGCCGGCGTCGGGGCAGGTGGCTTTGCCCGAGATGGCTGATGCGCCAAAGGTCCAAAGCGAGCCCGTTGCTCCGAAGGCCTCTGTGAGGCCCGTCGAGGCAAAGCGTCAACGGGAGGAGGATGCCGCAAGCCCGCTGCCTGCGTCGAAGCCGTTGGACTATGAGGCTGCCCCCTCCGGCGGAGCGGCGCAGCGCATGGCGGAGCCTCCCGTGGCCCTCTCGCCTCCCATGCCTGCCCCCACCCAGTCGATGATGGCCGAGGGCGTTGCGCCGCTCGCCGCCGCCCCGCGTCATGCGCCTACCGAGCCAGCGATTCTCCCATCGCTGGAGCAGGGGCGTGATCGCTTCGCCAATGCCGATCCCAACTCTGTAAAAACCGTGGCGACCGATCCTGTCTCGACCTTTTCCGTCGATGTCGATACCGCCTCCTATTCTTTTGTCCGTCGTTCTTTGATGGATGGACATCTGCCCGATCCGGACAGCGTACGCGTCGAGGAGATGATCAATTATTTCCCCTATGACCGGCCGCGGCCGCAATCGGCGGAGGAACCATTCCGCACGACCGTAACCGTCACGCCGACGCCGTGGAATGCCGGCACGCGGCTGATGCAGGTGGCAGTCAAGGGTTACGAAAATGCCCCGGCTGAAGCACCGCCCGCAAATCTCGTGTTCCTGATCGATGTTTCCGGTTCCATGAACGCGCCAGACAGGCTGCCGTTGCTGAAAAGCGCCTTCCGGCTGCTGGTCGGCAAGTTGAAGCCGGAAGACAAGGTGTCGATCGTCACCTATGCCGGCAATGCCGGAACGGTGCTGGAGCCGACTTCGGCCCGCGAGCGGGACAAGATCCTTGCCGCCATCGACAACCTCCAGCCGGGAGGCTCGACCGCCGGTGCGGAGGGCATTGAATCCGCCTATCGCCTCGCGCGCCAGAGTTTTATCCAAGGGGGCGTCAACCGGGTGATGCTTGCGACCGACGGCGACTTCAACGTCGGCGTATCAAGTGACGAAGACTTGAAGCGGTTGATCGAGCGACGCCGCAAGGATGGCATTTTCCTTTCCGTGCTCGGCTTCGGTCAGGGCAATCTCAACGACAGCCTGATGCAAACGCTCGCCCAGAACGGCAATGGCACCGCAGCCTATATCGATACGCTGGCGGAAGCGCGGAAAGCGCTGGTGGAGGAGGCGGGCTCGAACCTTTTTCCAATTGCAAAAGACGTCAAGGTTCAGGTCGAGTTCAATCCTCAAAGGATCGCGGAATATAGGCTGATCGGCTATGAAACCCGCGCGTTGAAGCGCGAGGACTTCAACAACGACCGGGTAGATGCGGGCGATATCGGTTCCGGGCATTCCGTAACGGCAATCTACGAAATTACGCCAAAAGGCAGCGCCTCAGCCCTCAACGATCCGCTGCGATATGAGGCGCCGGCAGCCGCTTCGATCCAGGCTCCGGTGTCGGATGAACTTGCCTTCGTGAAGATCCGGTACAAAGAGCCGGATGGCGACACGAGCAAACTCATTACTACGCCGGTAACGGAGGTGAATGCGGTCCGCGAGTTTGCGGCCGGGCCGCAAGACGTGCGGTTTGCCACCGCGGTTGCAGCCTTCGGGCAGAAGCTGCGCGGTACCGATGCCCTGGAGGCCTTTTCCTACCAGGAAATCCTGGAGATGGCGCGCGATGCGCGCGGCGATGACCCGTTCGGGTATCGAAACGGGTTTCTGGATCTCGTGAGGCTCGCCGAAACGCTCGACCGCCGTTAGACCGCTGGTCGGCGCTCAGATATTAGCCTTCGGATAAGCCCGCTCCAGTCCGCCGGAGCGGGTGAGCCCGTCCCGGAACGCGGCATAGGCAGGGTGCTGGCTGGATTTCGCTGCTTCCGCCAGCCTGATCTGCAGTCGGGCAGGGGCGGCACTACCGATCCATTCGCCGCATTTCTGCAGCTTCAACGAGTTCAGGAACTTCGCCTCGGACGCCTGGTCGAGGTAGAAGTGCAGGCCGTCCAGCAGCAGATCGTCCGACGACGGGTTCTCCATCAGGAGCGTCAGCCAGGACTGATTTTCCGGTAGAAGCGCGGCGAGGCTTTCAGCCACGGTCTCCTTGCTGCCGATTGGGGATATGTTCGCCATCTTGGTCCTCCTCGGCTCTGTTTCCGTGAGCATCGGACAGACCGATTCGCGGCCCGGTTGGAGCCCGATACCCTATCCGCGGCGGCGGCGTCTTTCGCGACCGGAATCGCCGCCCGATTCGCTGGCGGTCTTATTGCGCAGCGGGCCGATCTTGTCGACGATTTCCTCGATCGTCGGACGGGGACGAGGCGTGTATTCGTCGATCGCCTTGCGCATGGCGGCGAGATGTTCACAGGACGTGCCGCAGCAGCCGCCGATGATCCTGGCGCCGGCATCGCGGGCCAGGCGAGCATATTCGGCCATCAGCGGAGGCGTGCCGGAATAGTGGATTTCGGCGCCCCGATATTCCGGAATGCCGCAATTGCCCTTGACGATGGTGATCGCGTCCGGCGCTGCGGCCGTCATGTCGAGAAGGCTCGACAGGATGTCGGAAGCACCGACGCCGCAATTGGCACCGACTGCAATCGGCGCGGTACCTACCTCATTGACGACGCCGTGGATGTCCTTGGGGTCGAGCCCCATCATGGTCTTGCCAGCCGTATCGAAAGAGCCGGTATAGGTGTAGGGCAGTCCCACCTTGACCGCGGCTTCCGCAGCAGCGCGGATTTCATCGGCCGACGACATCGTCTCGATCCAGGCCACATCGGCGCCGCCGGCCTTCAGTCCTTCGATCTGTTCCGCGAAGGCAACGACCGCGTCGTCATAGGAGAGGGCTCCGAGCGGGATCAGCAGCTCACCGGTGGGGCCGACGGAGCCGGCGACGATGACCTTGCGTACTGCCTTGTCGGCAACCGATCGGGCGATCTCCGCGGCGAGCTTGTTCAGTTCGTGAACCCGGCCCTCGGCCTTGTGCAGTTTCAGCCGATGACGGGTGCCTCCAAAGGAGTTGGTGAGGATGATGTCCGCGCCTGCATCGACAAAATCCTGATGCAGCTTTTCGATCTTCTCGGGCGCGGTCTCGTTCCACAGTTCAGGCGCTTCGCCGGCCTCGAGACCCATTGCGAACAGGTTGGTACCTGTCGCGCCATCTGCCAAAAGCACGCCTTTTTCGGCCAGAAGCTCTGTCAGTGCATTGGCGGTGGTCATGGCGGTTCTCCTGCGACGCAAGCCATCATATAAAGATTGCTTTATATGATGGCAAGTGCCGCGGACGCGTCCGTGGGCGACGCAGATCCTCTTTATTCCGCCGCCATCTTTTCCGTCTCGTGGCTCGCAGGACTGACCATAGCGGTGATGATGGTCCGCAGGTCGAGCGTGCCGCTCGGCGCACCGCGTTCGTCAAGAACCACTACGCGGGTCTGGCCGGCTTCGGTCATAAGCCTGGCGGCGGCTTCCAGTGTTGAACTGCCGGGGATCTGCATTCCGTCCGGTGCGCTGTCGAGCGGCTGCATGACCGTGCTCGCCTGGATGACCCTGCCACGATTGACCTCCTTGACGAAGGCGGTGATGTAGTCGTCGGCCGGAGACAGCACGATTTCCTGGCCGGTGCCCTGCTGCACAACCTTTCCGTCGCGCAGGATCGCGATTTTGTCGCCGAGCCTCAGCGCCTCGTCGAGATCATGGGTAATAAACACCACCGTCTTCTTCAGCTCGGCCTGAAGCGTCAGGAGAACGGTCTGCATGTCGACGCGGATCAGCGGATCGAGCGCCGAATAGGCTTCGTCCATCAACAGGATGTCGGCATCGTTGGTCAGCGCGCGGGCAAGCCCGACGCGTTGCTGCATGCCGCCGGAAAGCTGATTGGGATAGTGTCGCTCAAAGCCAGCAAGGCCAACCCGTTCGATCCAATACTGGCCGCGCTTCATGCTTTCCGGACGGGGGATGCCCTGGATGTCGAGGCCGTAGACGGTATTTTCGATGACGGTACGGTGCGGCAGCAGTGCGAATTTCTGGAAGACCATTGCCGTCTTGAGGCGGCGGAAGTCCCGCAGGTCCTTCTCGTTCATCCGACAGATATCGTTGCCGTCATAGATGACTTCGCCGTCGGTCGGTTCGATCAGGCGGTTGATATGGCGGATCAGGGTCGATTTTCCCGAACCCGAAAGTCCCATGACAACCGTGATGCCGCCGGCGGGCATGGAAATATTGATATCCTTGAGGCCGAGGACGTGACCATGTTTTTCATTGAGCTCAGTCTTCGTCATGCCGGCTTTCACGGCATCCACGTAGTCCTTGCCTCGCGGTCCGAAGATCTTGTAGAGCCCCTTGATCTCTATGCCATGACTAGCCACGGACCACCTCCGTATTCAGCCGCGGCCATCGGCATAACGCCCAGGATCTATGAAAATGCGGCGCCGTAAGGCTATGCGCCATGGAATTCCCCTTATTGTTTTGTTCTTTTCAGACTCGTGGCCGGAATGGCGTCCAAGCACGGCATCCGCAAATTCTGCACTTAAACACCCTTTCCCATTTATCCGGAAACGGCTCCGTATAGGTCTCAGAGCGACGCCCTGACCTTTTCCACGATCTCAGGCGGCAGCCATTTCGTCCAGATGTCCGGCATCGTATCGAGAAAGTGCTTGGCTGTGGCTTCGTTCGTGCCTTGGTTCTCATGCTGCCAGGCGAGGACGGTATTCACCGTCGCATTCGTCCATTTCCGCTTCTTCATATATTCCATTGCATCCGGCGCCCGGTCTGCCAGTCGCTTCGTCACCACCGTGAAGGCTTGCGACGTCGGATAGGAATTGACCTTTGGATTGGGACAGTTGGCAACCGAAGTGCAGGCGCTCCAGTCGTTGAGGTCATGCGGCACATCAAACGAGAGTTTTACCATCTCGTACGTACCGAGGATGGGAGTTGGAGCCCAATAGTAGCCCAGCCAGCCTGTCTTCTTCGCAAACGCGTCTGATATCGAGCTGTCGAGTTCGGCCGCAGTGGCGGTTTCGATCAATTCGAAATTCTTCTCTTTGGCTCCGAGAGCCCGATAGAGGTTGGTCGTGGAAACCTGGCAATTCCAGCCTCGCGGGCAGTTGAAGATTGCCCCCTTCGCGGGGTTTCCCGGGGCTGGAAAAAGTTCCGGATGAGCCAGCGCCTGCTGAACGGTCTTGATGGTCGGATTTTTGTCGGCAACGAACTTCGGAATCCACCAGCCTTCCACCGCTCCATCGGAGAGGATCTCCGCCGCGATGACCAGACGGCCTTCCGTCGCGGCCTTGTTGAGCTGAATACGGGCGGAGTTAACCCAGAACTCCGGTGCGACATCGGGCTCTCCCTTCTCGTCCATCGAGGTGAAGGTCGTCATCGTGTCGCCGGAAACGAGCTTTACGGTGCAACCGTAGCCCTCTTCCAGGATGATCTTGTCGACATTGGCGGCGACACCCGCCGAAGCCCAGTTCATCTCCGCGATCGAGATCGATCCGCAATCAGCTTGCGCCGATCCGGCAAGAGCGCAGATACCGATGGCGAACCCCGTGAAAGCCAGAAGTCTCTTCATTTTAACCTCCGTCTCGGGTTCGCGATTTCACGGATTTCCGCGCATTGGCTGCATGCGCCGACCGCGACGTGAGTGAATTCGTGCTTCGATCGAGCGTGAGAGCGTGTTTTCCTTGGTTCAGCCGCCATCTCGCCCAGTTCGCATCACTGCTCCCTAAAAATTGAGGGTACGACTTCCCCGCAGGAAATCAACCTTCAAGCGGCGGATCACTTGCGATGCGAAGCGTCCAACCTCTTGGAAGAACACGATTTCCGGTTCGTCCCGAAGGTCACTTTTAAATGATTGCACCGGAAGGGCACAGAATTGCGGCATGTCGCTATCGCACGCAGCGTTCCGCACCTCGGTCGAGCATCTTTCTTCAACTTACAGCGAGAAATTTTGCCGCTCAGCGCTCTCACTAACCATCCGGTAAGAATGTCACGCTATTCGTGATGGGGCAGGCGGTCAGCTTGCCTTCGGCGCCGGATCAGGTAGTGCGTACCGGTCGCCTTGTTGTTCAGAGCCATGAATTTTTCGGCTCGTGCCATATCGCCTTCAGGTCTTCCCGATCCTTCCGTTCAATCTTTCGCGGCACGATGCCGGAGAGATTGACACATCGTCCGGGAGCCGGCACCATCTGATGGTGATGAAAATCCAGAGCAAACACCAACAGGGCCGGACGCCTCCTTTATCTACGAATCGTCCGGTCCCCTCTGGATCAGGCCACGTCTTCCCATGAAAATATCCGGTCAGTTGACCCTCGTCCTCGGCGGCGCCCGCTCGGGCAAGTCTGCCTTTTCCGAAACGCTTGCTCGAGAGACAGGTTTCGAGCGGCATTATATCGCAACGGGACGGGCCTATGACGAGGAAATGCGCGAGCGCATCGCGCGGCACCGCACAGACCGCGGCGAGCAATGGGTGACGCACGAGGTTCCGGTGGAACTCGCTCCGCAAATCCGGAGCATCAATGGGCCGGGCAGGGTGATACTGGTTGATTGCCTCACGCTCTGGGTCACGAATCTGATGATGGAGGAACGTGACGTCGATGCCGAAGGGGCGGTGCTGGTCCGGACGCTCGAATCTCTGTCCGCCCCTGTAATTCTCGTCTCCAACGAGGTCGGCCTCGGCATCGTCCCCGAAAACAAGATGGCGCGGGAGTTCCGCGACCACGCCGGCCGGTTGCATCAGAAAATTGCGGCAATTGCCGACAACGTCTATTTCGTAGCGGCCGGCTTACCGCTCCGGATGAAGGGTTGAGAGAGTTTCTGAGCGTCTTCTAGAATCCCAGCCAGATCCTGACGGGATGGGCGGGATCGGCGATCAGCTTGATGGCAAGCGCCAGGCAGGAGATGACCAGCAGCGGCTTGATCAGCTTCGCGCCGTTCTGCATCGCGAGCCGCGAGCCGACCTGGGCGCCGAGGAACTGACCGACGCCCATCAACAGACCGATCTTCCAAAGCACTGAACCTGTTGCTGCAAAGATCAGGAACGAACCGAAGTTCGAGCCGAGATTGATGAGCTTCGTATGGGCGGTCGCCTTCAACATGCCGAAGCCGGCGAGCAGCACGAATCCCAGCATGTAGAAGGAGCCGGCGCCCGGACCGAAGACGCCGTCGTAGAGCCCGACGAGCGGAACCACGCTGAGGCCGAAGACGAACGGTGTCACCCTTTGGTGACTGTCGACATCGTTGAGGTTCGGCTTGACGGAGAAGAATATGGCGATCGCGATCAGCAGGAAGGGAATTGCGGCCGCAAGCCATTCCGCCGGCACTAGCGAGGCCAGAACTGCCCCGACGGCGCCGCCGATCATCGACATGATCGCCATCGGCATCTGGCGCTTCAGATTGACGTGGCCGCGTCGTGCGTAGGCGATGGTCGCCGAGGCTGAGCCGAATTGCGACTGCAGCTTGTTCGTCGCCAGGGATTCCAGCGGCGGGATTCCTGCGATCAGCATGGCGGGGATGGTGATCAGTCCGCCACCGCCGGCGATGGAATCGACGAAACCGGCGAAAACGGAAGCAAGAAAGAGCAGAAGGACAAGGTGCGAAGCGAGCTCGTTCAAAGGGTAGACTCAGTCTGGGGAGGGATATGTGGATAGCGCGACGCTTTTCGCACCGGATGGGGATAGGTACAAGGAGGCTCCCCGGAGAGCAGCCATGCCGCAAGCGGGATTGCTCTTCGAGCGTTTGGCGCTATTGTGCGCGGCCTTGAAAGCTGCGGAACATGGGGATGAAGCACATGCACAAGGTCATTTTCGACACGGATCCCGGCGTCGACGACGCGATGGCGCTGCTTTTCCTGCATCGGCATCCGGAGATCGATATCTTGGGCGTGACGACGGTTTTCGGGAACGTTCCGCTCGATCTCACCACCCGCAATGCGCAGTTTCTGCATCGCGAATGGGGGATCGCCGCACCGATTTCGAAGGGTGCCGACAAGACGATCGACCCGTTCCGCACCGACGATCGCGCGGCATCCGTCGTGCATGGTGCTGATGGCCTCGGCAATATCGGTGTGCCGCAGGTGATCGACTGGCCGCTCGATTCGCGCCCGGCCCATCAGTTTATCATCGAGACGGTGCGCGCCAATCCGGGTGAGATCACGTTGATCGCTGTCGGGCGCATGACCAATCTGGCACTGGCGTTGCGGGCAGATCCGGAGATCGCCCATCTGGTCAAGGAAGTCATCGTCATGGGCGGTGCCTTCGACGTCGGCGGCAACGTTACCCCGGCAGCGGAAGCGAATATTCACGGCGATCCGGAAGCGGCCGACATTCTTTTCACCGCGCCGTGGAAGGTCACCATCGTCGGGCTCGACGTGACCATGAAGACGATCATGTCGGCGGAATATCTGGCCCAGATGGTGAAATCGGGGGAGAGCTCGCTGCAGCTTCTTTCCGATCTCTCGCAATATTACATCGACTTCTATCGAAGCCGTGCCGGGTTGGCCGGGATGGCGGTGCACGACAGCACGGCTTGTGTTTATCTGGTCCGTCCGGATCTCTTCACCCTTCGCACCGGCCCCGTCCGGGTCGTATCGGGCGGTATCGCCGACGGTGCCACGATCCAGGCCCCGGATAGCGGCCGCAAGTTCGTCGGGACGGCATGGGACGGACATCCGAGCCAGTCGGTCTGTACTTTTGTCCAGTCCGACGCGGTGCTCGAGGTCATCCGCGCCGCGCTTGTCGAGGGCCGTCCGGCAATTGCTGTTTAGGCAACAGTTCGCACGCAAATTCGTGCACGGAAAACGAAGCCATTGGCATTTGGGATCGATTTCCCTATGTGGGACCTTGATTTTGATATTCTTCAGAGGACATGGGCGTGACTGCTACATTCGACAAAGTTGCCGACATCATCGCTGAGACCAGCGAAATCGATCGCGAAACGATCACGCCGGAAAGCCACACGATCGATGACCTGGGCATCGACAGCCTCGACTTTCTGGATATCGTCTTCGCGATCGACAAGGAATTCGGCATCAAGATTCCGCTGGAACAGTGGACCCAGGAAGTCAACGAGGGCAAGGTGTCGACGGAAGAATACTTCGTCCTCAAGAACCTCTGCGCCAAGATCGACGAGCTGAGGGCGGCAAAGGCCTGATAGGCCGCCGGCAATCTTATGTTGCTCGAATATTTCCAGATGATCGACCGCATCGAGGCGGTAGATCTCGGAACCAAGGTGTTGAAGGCGCAATCGGTCGTGCCGGCAAAGAGCCCCGTCTTCGAGGGCCATTTCCCGGGCATGCCGCTGGTACCGGGCGTTCTCCTGATCGAGACCATGGCGCAGGCTTGCGGCTTTCTCGTTCTCGCAGCCACCGATTTTTCGGCGATGCCGTTCCTGATGTCGGTTGATGGCGCCAAGATGCGCTCCTTCGTCGAGCCGGATGCCGTGCTCGACATCGAGGCGTTTCTGGAGCATGAGGGCTCCGGTTACGCGGTCACGAAGGCGAAGATTACCAGCGACGGGAAGAAGGTCTGCGACGCGCAGCTGAAACTGCGCACCATGCCCTTCAGCGAGATTCCGCTGGCGCCGATCATCCGCAAACGTGCGGAGGAAGTCGGCTTGATGGCTGCGATTGCCGCCAGCGCTTAAAGCCCCGGCCGTCTAAGCGGTGGGCAAAGAGGACATTATGAAGTCTGACAATGATGTCGTGATTACCGGGATCGGGATTGTCACCTGCCAGGGCGTCGGCAAAGAGCCGCATGTCGCCCTGCTTTCGGCGACGGAAGCGGGAAATCCGAAGGTGGAGACCGAGCGTTTTGCTCCCTATCCGATCCATCCGATGCCGGAGATCGACTGGTCGACGCAAATTGCAAAGCGCGGCGACCAGCGGCAGATGGAGAACTGGCAGCGGCTCGGCGTGTTTTCCGCGGGCCTTGCTCTCGACGATGCCGGCCTGAAGACGGACCCGGACGCTTGCGCCTCCATGGACATGATCGTGGCCGCGGGCGGCGGCGAGCGCGACATCAAGGTCGATTCGCTGATCGTCGACGAGGCGTTGAAGCGCAACGACCGGGAAATGCTCCTCAACGAAAAGCTCACTACGGAGCTGCGCCCGACGCTGTTTCTTGCTCAGCTTTCCAATCTGGTTGCCGGCAATATCTCGATCGTCCACAAGGTGACCGGTTCGTCGCGGACCTTCATGGGTGAGGAGTCGGCGGGCATCTCGGCTGTCGAGACGGCCTTCCATCGCATCAGGTCCGGCCAGTCGAGCCATAGCCTGGTCGGCGGCGCCTTTGTTGCCGAACGTGCCGATATCATTCTCCTGGTCGAGGGCATTCAGGCGCACGCAACCGGCGACTGGCATCCGATCTGGTCACGCTCGGCCGGTCACGGCGGCGGCATGATCATGGGTTCGGTGGGTGCCTTTCTGGTGCTGGAGTCGCGTGCTCATGCCAAAGCCCGGGGCGCGCATATCTACGCGGTGATCGACGTGATCGAAGGCGACCGCGGTCAGCGCGACGAAGGCAAATTCGAAGTACGTCTTACCCGTCTGGCCGGCCACGCATCCGGCGTACCCGCAAACGACACGGTTGTCTTTTCAGGCACGTGTGGGATCGTCGATCTAGCAACTCGCGAAAAAGCGGTGCTGGACAAGGAATTTCCGGGCGCCCCTGTCCGTGGATTTGGCGGCGTCACCGGTCACGGCATGGAGGCGCAATTCCCGCTCGGTCTTGCACTTGCCGCCCTTAGCTTGGATGGCGCCGCGCGGGTTCCTACATTCGATGCGCAGAACGAAAAGCCGATGACGGCGGCCGTAAAACATGCGGTGGTGACGACGGTCGGTTACACGCGCGGCGAGGGCCTTGCGGTCCTTTCTGCCGACGTGTGAAGGAGAGCTTTATGAGCGACAATCGCTTCAAGGATCATCTGGGCCGCCCGATCGTCGCGGTTACAGGCATGGGCGTCATCACCTCGCTCGGCCAGGGACTGCAGGACAACTGGGCGGCGCTCACCTCTGGTACGTCTGGCATCCACAAGATCACCCGCTTCCCGACCGAGAAGCTTTCGACGAGGATCAGCGGCACCGTCGATTTCATCGCCGTGCCTGCGGAAAACTCCGTTGAACGCTCTTTCGCCTTTGCCCGTGAAACCACCGCCGAGGCGCTCGCGCAGGCCGGGCTTTCGGGTGATTTCGAGGGCCCGCTTTTCCTGGCGGCGCCGCCGGTCGAGCCTGAATGGAGCGATCGCTTTGCGCTTGCGGACCGCGCACCGCCGTCAAAATCCGAAGGCGACGCCTATGACCGCTTCCTTGCAGCGATGCGTCAGCGCCCCGATCCGGTCTTCCTCGAAGCGGTACAGTTCGGCTCGATCTCGGAACGCCTTGCCGACACATTCGGTACGCGCGGCCTACCGGTGACGCTGTCGACAGCCTGCGCCTCCGGCGCGACCGCGATCCAGCTCGGCGTTGAAGCAATCCGCCAGGGCCGCACGGACCGCGCCCTGACGGTGGCGACTGATGGCTCGGTCAGCGCCGAGGCACTCATTCGCTTCTCGCTGCTGTCTGCGTTGTCGACGCAGAACGATCCGCCGGAGAAGGCCTCAAAACCCTTCAGCAAGGACCGCGACGGCTTCGTGATCGCCGAAGGTGCCGCGACGCTGGTGCTGGAATCGCTCGAATCGGCTGTCGCCCGTGGCGCAAAAATTCTGGGTATCATGAAGGGCTGCGGCGAGAAGGCCGACCATTTCCATCGCACCCGGTCTTCGCCGGACGGCGGGCCGGCGATCGCCACGATCCGGGCAGCGCTGGCAGATGCCGGCATGGACGAAAGCGGTATCGGCTACATCAACGCGCACGGCACGTCGACGCCGGAAAACGACAAGATGGAATATGGCTCCATGCTGGCCGTCTTTGGCGACAGGCTGAGGGACATTCCGGTGTCGTCCAACAAGTCGATGATCGGCCATACGCTGACGGCGGCCGGAGCCGTCGAAGCGGTCTTCTCGTTCCAGACGATGCTGACCGGCACGTTGCCGCCCACCATCAACTACACCAATCCCGATCCGACGATCGTGCTCGATGTGGTGCCGAATACCAAGCGCAATGCTTCACCGAAGGCGGTTCTTTCTAATTCTTTCGGCTTCGGCGGCCAGAACGCCAGCCTTGTTATGGCGCTGGAACCGGCCTAGAGCGCCGTGCGTCCTCGGACGCCCATAGGACGCTCTAAATTCTTGAATCTACGCATCCTGCTTTCCAAAAATCGATTTCGATTTTTGGGCCGATGCTGTAGAGACCGTCGCCAATCCCGTTTGACGAAGTGAACGCCTCCGGGCGAAGGAAGACCCACTATGCGCGCTCTGCAACTGATCGACGACCGCAAGCTCGAGGCGGTGGATATTCCCGAACCCGAAGCGCCCGGCCCGGGCGAGGTGACTCTTCGGGTAAAGGCGGTGGCGCTCAACCACATCGATGTCTGGGGCTGGCGCGGCATGGCATTTGCCAAACGCAAGATGCCGTTGACGATCGGCGCGGAAGCTTCCGGCGTCGTCGAGGCGATCGGTCCTGGCGTTTCGAATGTCCTGCCGGGACAGCTCGTGTCGATCTACGGCGCGCGCACTTGCGGCCTCTGCAAGCCCTGCCGCGAAAAACGTGACAACCTCTGCGAAAACGTATCCGGCGTGCATGGCTTCCATCTTGATGGCTTTGCCCAGGAAAAGGCGAACCTTCCCGCCCGCCTGCTGGTGCCGGCGCCTCCGGGCGTGGATGCCGTGGCTGCGGCGCTCGCCCCAGTCACCTTCGGCACCGTCGAACACATGCTCTTCGACAACGCCAAGCTCCAGCCGGGAGAGACGATCCTTGTTCATGCCGGCGGCTCGGGCATCGGCACGGCGGCGATCCAGCTCGCCACGAAGATGGGCTGCACGGTCATCACCACAGTCGGCTCGGACGACAAGATCGAGAAGGCAAAGGCGCTCGGCGCCGATCATGTCATCAACTACCGGACCGACCGCTTCGAAGGTGTGGTCCGCAAGCTCACCAAGAAGAAGGGCGTCGACGTCGTCTTCGAGCATGTCGGCAAGGATACCTGGGCCGGCTCGATGCTGTGCATGAAACGCGGCGGCCGCCTCGTCACCTGCGGCTCGACGTCAGGCGTTTCGACCGAAATGAACCTGATGATGCTCTTCCAGCAGCAGCTGAAACTGCTGGGCTCCTTCGGCTGCCGGATGGAAAACATGGCCGACGCCATGCAGAAGATGGCACAGGGCATCGTTCATCCCGTCATCGATACGGAAGTCACCTTCGGTGACATCGACAAGGCTCTGGCACGGATGGAAAGCCGACAGATCTTCGGCAAGATCGTGCTGCGTATGGATTGAGGCTGTCGCCCGTGAAGATGTTTCTCACCCGGATCGTGATCGCGCTCAGAAACTTCCAGCAATGGCTGGTGGCGCAGATCGCCTTCGGGTTTCTCAATCTCCTGAAAATTTTCCCCGCCGATCCGGCGATCCGCTTTGCCGACCGGATTGCGCGGCGCGTCGGCCCGAAGCTCAGCAGGCACAAGCTGATGCTGATCAACCTGCGCAATGCCTATCCCGAAAAGAGCGAGGAAGAGCTGCAGGAGATCGCAGTCGCCAGCTGGGGACATATGGGCCGTCTTGCGGCGGAATACGTGTTCCTCGACCGGTTGTTTGATTTCGATCCGGAGCGGCCGGAGCCGGGCAGGGTGGAGGTGTCGGGAATTCCGATCTTCGTCGACCTTCGCGACAATCCGCGGCCCTTCATCGTCTTTACCGGGCATACCGGCAATTTCGAGCTGCTGCCGGTCGCCGGCAAGGCGTTCGGTCTGGAAGTCATGGTTCTCTTCCGCCCGCCGAACAATCCATACATCGCCAAGAAGGTTTTCGACTTCAGGGCAAACCGTATGGGTAAACTCGTGCCTTCCCATGCCGGCTCCTCCTTTGCGCTGGCGCGCCGGCTAGATCAGGGCGGCGGCGTTGGGGTGCTGGTCGATCAGAAGTTCCGCAAGGGTCTGAAGACCAGTTTTTTCGGCAGGCCGGTACAGACCAATCCCTTGCTTGCCAAGCTCGTCCGCCAATTTAACGCGGAGGTTTATCCCGCCCGCTGCATCCGTTTGCCGGACAACCGGTATCGGCTGGAGATCGAGCCGAAGATCGAACTGCCGCGCGACGAGAAGGGCAATCTCGATGTTCAGGCCACCGGGCAGATCCTCAACGACAAGGTGGAGAGCTGGGTGCGGGAATATCCCGAGCAATGGCTCTGGTACCACGACCGCTGGAAGATCAAGTGGTCGCTATGACCGCGCTGTTCTCCAGATAGCGTCCATTAACCCGCATTCGCGATTTTTCCGCATCAATTCATCGGCCACAAATTGGGTCCGATTCTGAGAAAAGAATTAATGCAAATCGCTTTGAATGGCGGAGACGCCGTGCTCCCGAGGAAGGGCCGGCATGTCTCCGAGGCGGGAGAGGGTGCATTTTTTGCAAGCTTTGATCGATCTTTTCTGGTCCAAATATGCCGATCTGCGGCAGGCAGTCGAGCATGACGACGTGCACACCACCGCAGCCCTCGATCGCGAACTTGACCCGCTTCTTCTCGCCATTTTCTCAAATCAGGAAAAAGAGCCGGCCAATATCCAGGCCCAGTTCCGCTTCGCGCTCGACCTCCTGAACGAGGAGGCCGATGACAGGGGCTGCGTGCGGCGCAACGGTCACCTTTTACAGATGCTTGTCGAGCGCTATGTGCTCCCGGATGGCCCCATGTCTGCGGATCAGCCCGCCGGTTCGGAACCCGATGGCGCAGCGGTCCTGGCGGACGCCCTGGCCGACGGTTTTCTCGACGACGCACTTCTGAACCGGATATCCGATCGTATCGTCGTGGTCGGTCCCGGCTATCGGATCTTCTATTCAAACGAGACCAATGCCCGCCGTCTGGACGTGCCGCGCGAAGAACTGATCGGACGGCATTTCGCGGAATTCGTCGGCATTCATCATTTTCAGAACGAGTTCAGGGCAAGTCTCGACCGATGCTTTGCTGGCGAAAGCCTTTCGCTGACCTATGCCGACCGGATCGACGGCCAGACCGTGGTCGTTCGCTGCCGCATGTCGCCGTGCCTGTCCGGTGCGGCGAAGCTCGGCGCCCTCTTGGTGATGCAGGAGACGGCTGACCGCCGTCGCCCCGCCGCTTAGGTTCACTTGTCCGACCAGACGGCCAGCTCGTAACCTTCCGGATCGGCGAAATGAAATCGCCGTCCGCCGGGAAAGGAGAAGATCGGTTTGAGGATCACGCCGCCGGCCTTCTCGATTCGTGCCTGAGCGTCCTCCATGTCATTGGCAAAGAGGATCACAAGCGGCCCTCCTTTAGCGCTCACGTCCGCTGACTTGGCAAAACCTCCCGTCAGCCGGCCGTCCTGAAACTCGCAATAATCCGGACCGTAATCCGTAAACGTCCAGCCGAATGCCGAACCATAGAAGGCCTTGGCTTTGTCGATATCGCCCACGTTGAATTCGACATAGTCGATCTTCCGATCCGCTCCTGCGGTTCCCATGGCGGTCTCCCTATCTCTCGTGTTCCAGAAGGTGTTTCAGCGTTGTCAGATCCTTCACCACATGGGCCGCATCCGCTTCAAAGGCTGCGTCGTCCAGATCGGACCGTCGAAACAGCGTGAACATGACTTCGGCGCCATCTCCGTTCGGCATGACCCGCAGAGGATTGTCGACGACCAATCCGGTCTCCATTCTGACCTGATGGTCTAGAATGCCGAACGGGTTGTCCGGTGTGAAGCGTACGTGCACTTTTCCGATCGGGCCGCCGTCGCCGACCCAGTCATCGCCCTCCGGGGTGAGGTCGGATGCGAGGCCTGATGCCCAGAGCGCCATGTTTTCGGGTTTGCTTGCGAAAGCGTATACCTCCCGCCAGGGCTTTGCGATGCTGATATGGATGATGCGTGCGGGCAATGTCGACATGACTTTCTCCGTCTCTTGCCATCTTCGTTCCAGGATAACCCGATAAGATAGAACAAAACAAGATCGCTCGCTGAATGACGACACGATGATGCGCTGGCCGCGAGGTGGATGTCATGGAAATTTAATCGTTTAGCGTCACGCCTGCCTTGCCGTTTGAATATCTGGATGCGACAACAGCCGCGAATCTTCAAATGGAGGCACATCCGTGGAACAGGCAGAAATCGGCCTTATCGGGCTCGGCGTCATGGGCTCAAACCTCTCTCTCAATATCGCCGAGAAGGGCAACAAGATTGCCGTCTTCAACCGCTCTCCGGAAGCGACGCGCAAATTTTACGCCGAAGCCGGCGATTTGCAGGGCCAGGTGGTTCCCTGCGAAACTCTCGAGGAATTTGTTGCCGCCATTCGCCCGCCACGGCCGATCATCATCATGATCAAGGCAGGCGATCCGGTCGACCAGCAGATGGAGCTTCTGAAGCCCTATCTGTCTGCGGGCGACATCATGATCGACGCCGGCAACGCCAATTTCCGAGACACGATGCGCCGCTTCGACAATCTGAAAGATAGCGGCCTGACCTTCATCGGCATGGGCGTTTCAGGCGGTGAAGAGGGTGCCCGGCACGGTCCTTCGATCATGGTCGGCGGCACCGAGGAAAGCTGGAAGCGCGTCGAAAAGGTGCTGACCTCGATTTCCGCCAAATTCAACGACGAGCCCTGCGTTGCCTGGCTCGGGCAGAATGGCGCCGGCCATTTCGTCAAGACGATCCACAACGGCATCGAATATGCCGACATGCAGATGATCGCGGAAATCTACGGTATCCTGCGCGACGGCCTCGGCATGAGCGCGACGGAGATCGGCGAAGTCTTCGGCAAATGGAATACCGGCCGTCTCAATTCCTATCTCATCGAAATCTCCGAGAAGGTTCTGAAGGCCGCGGATCCGATCTCGGGCAAGCCGATGGTCGACCTGATCGTCGACGCCGCCGGCCAGAAGGGCACCGGCAAATGGTCCGTCATCGAAGCCCAGAACATGGGTGTCGCGGCGACCGCCATCGAAGCCGCCGTTGCCGGACGTATTCTGTCCTCGCAGAAGACGGAACGCGCGGCCGCGGAAAAGATTTTCGGCCTGCCCAAGATCGCCGACACGCCGAAGGACAAGGCAGCATTCATCGATGATCTCGAAAATGCGTTGCTCGCCGCCAAGATCGGCGCCTACGCCCAGGGCTTCGCGGTTATGTCTGCAGCGTCGAGCGAATACGGCTGGAACCTGCCGATGCCGACGATCGCCAAGATATGGCGCGCCGGCTGCATCATCCGCTCGCAGTTCCTGGACGAGATCACCTCGGCATTCACCAAGGATCCGCATGTAGCGAACCTTATCGTCACGCCGGCCTTTTCGCAGATGGTGAAGGATACCGATGGCGCTCTTCGCCGGGTCGTCTCGTTTGCGGCGCTTTCCGGCCTGCCGGCTCCGGCACTCGCTTCGGCGCTTTCCTATTTCGATGCCTACCGACGTGGCCGCGGCACGGCCAATCTGATCCAGGCACAGCGCGACTTCTTCGGCGCCCATGGCTTTGATCGCGTCGACGGCGTCGACAAGCATCATGGTCCATGGGGCAGCGGCCTCGCCGAATTCGCCTGATCCGGACAACAATTCCCATAGATCAAAGCCCGCCGATAAGGCGGGCTCAGACTGCTGACAAAC
>UBYX01000010.1 GCA_900469955.1 Hyphomicrobiales bacterium
TCTTTCATGCCATCTCCTTTGGTTTGGTCTTTTCCAGTCTGGGAGGCTGGTATTTCGAAAATCAGGTCTTGCGGTTGCGCTTGTCGAAGCGTCGGGCGAGCGCGTCACCGGCGCTCTGCACGAGCTGCACGAGCACGATCAGCACCACCACGACGGCGAGCATCACTTCCGGCATAAAACGCTGGTAGCCGTAGCGGATGCCGAGATCTCCCAGGCCCCCGCCGCCGACCGCGCCGACCATGGCCGAATAGCCGATCAGGCTGACGATCGTCATGGTGAAGCCCAGCGTGATGCCGGGTTTTGCTTCCGCTAGCAGCACCTTGAAGACGATCTGCAGAGGCGTCGCACCCATAGCGCGCGCTGCCTCGATCAGCCCCTTGTCGATCTCGCGGATCGCCGCCTCGACGAGGCGCGCGAAAAACGGAATGGTAGCAATCGTCAAAGGGACGATCGCCGCATTGGTTCCGATCGAGGTGCCCGTGACCAGCCGCGTGAATGGAATGATCGCCACGACCAGGATGATGAACGGGGTCGAGCGCGCCGCATTGACGATCGCACCGATGACGCGGTTGCTGACCGGCGCCGGGAAAAGCTCGCCCTTGCCGCTTGTGGCCAGGAAGACGCCGATCGGCAGGCCGACGAGCGAACCGAGAAGCCCGGCGATTGCAACCATCTGCAGCGTCTGCAGCAGCGATTTCGAAAGCAGGCTGAAGAGCATATCAGGCGACATAGCCGAGCACCTCCGTCTTGAGGCCGGTTGCGGCATAGAAGCGATTGGCGCGTTCCAACACGGCATGATCGGCCGGATAGGCGACGACGAGCGAACCATAGGGCTCGCCCGCGATCTCCTCGATGGAGCCGGCCAGGATGTTGACGTCGGCGCCGAGTTCGGCGACCAGCCGCCCGGTCAGGGGTTGGAAGGCCGTCGAACCGAAGAAGATCAACCGCACCAGAACGCGGTCGCCGATCGAGGGCTGCGGCTTCAGCTTCGATCCGACCCATTCCGGCAGCTTGGTGCCGAGTGCGGCGGAAAGAAGCGAGCGGGTCGTGTCGTGTTTTGCTCCGGTGAACACATCGAAGGTGCGCCCCGCTTCCACGATCCTTCCGCGATCGATCACGGCAACGTCGGATGCGATCGTCTTCACCACCTCCATCTCATGGGTGATGAGCAGCACGGTGAGACCGAGTTCGGCATTGATCCGCTTCAGGAGGTCGAGGATCGACTGGGTGGTCTCCGGATCGAGCGCCGAGGTCGCCTCGTCGGAGAGCAGGAGCTTCGGCGACGTGGCGAGCGCCCGGGCAATGCCGACGCGCTGCTTCTGACCACCGGAAAGTTCCGCCGGATAGCGGTTGGACTTGTCGCCGAGGCCAACGAGATCGAGAAGCGGAGCCACCTTGTCGCGGATCGACTTTCCGTCGAGGCCGGCGATTTCCAGCGGCAGCGCGACATTTTCGAACGCCGTGCGCGAGGACAGGAGGTTGAAATGCTGGAAGATCATGCCGACCTGGCGGCGCAGGTCGCGAAGGCCGGTTTCCGAAAGCCCGCCGACCTCGATACCATCGACGACGACGCGGCCGGAGGTTGCCGTTTCGAGGCCGTTGACGAGGCGGATCAGGGTGGATTTGCCGGCGCCAGAACGGCCGATAATGCCGGTGATCGCGCCGCGCGCGACCGAGAGATCGACGCCGTCAAGCGCGGTGAACTGGTTCTCATCGTTGGTGCCGAAACGCTTCGTCACGGCTTCGAAGGAGACCATTGGCGGAGCAGCATTCGGCAATGGTTCGGGCGGCGCCGATAGGCTGCCCGCCTGCGCTTGCTGCACTGTCTGGTTTGTCGGGTTCATTTGAGAGCTCATTTCAGCCGCGCAAACTGGCGCAGCTCAGGTCACGGAAAAGGATATGCTGCCGCTCAGCAACACATTCGACGTGTGAAGCGCCGATCTACCATTCTCCAGGGCCTTCTTTCAACGACTGATATTGAAGCCTGCCATGCGGCGGCTTGTCGCTTTATCGCATTGCGACGCAGCAAATGCCGAGGAAAGAAATTCTAGCGGATTACTATGCATTAAAAAATGTATGCCGGGGGGACGCCGGCCAAACCCGTTCAGGCAGAAGACTTGCCGGCTTTCGCCGTTCGTACCGCACCTCAATTGCCCTTGGGAAACTCGGCCGCGAGATCGCGGTACCACTTGCCGCTTTTCTTGATCGTCCGGTCCTGGGTTTCGTAGTTCACATGGACGAGCCCGAACCGCATCCGATAACCTTCGGCCCATTCGAAATTGTCCATCAGGCTCCAGGCGAAATAGCCCTTCATCGGATAGCCATCCGCAATCAGATCAGCCACCACCGAAAGATGCTCGACGTAATAGTCGAGACGCGGTTGGTCATCCACCTCACCGTTCACCGGCTCCATGTTGTAGCTCGCGCCGTTTTCGGTGATGTAGCAGTCCGGCAGATCGTAGCGGCGGTAGAGGTCTTCCACCAACAGCTTCAGGCCGGGCGCGTAGACTTCCCAGCCGATATCGGTCTTGACGTCGCTGGCGCGCTTCGCCTCCACAGTCCAGGGGAAATCGCCCTTGCGTTCCGGATCGTCGTGGACGCGCAACGGCGTGTAGTAGTTGAGGCCCCACCAGTCGAGCTTCTGGCTGATGATCTTGAGATCGCCCTCCTCGACCGCCGGCATGCGATCCCCGAGCGCTTCCAGGAATTCCTTCGGATATTCGCCCTTGAAGACCGGATCGAAAAAGGCGCCGTTATGGAACTGGTGAGCGCGTTCGCCCGCGGCGAGGTCGGCGGGGCTGTCGGAGCCCGGGATAACGGAATTGGCGTTGATGACGATGCCGACAGGGACATTCGGCGAGACCTGGCGGATCGCCTCGACGCCAAGTCCGTGGGCGAGATTGACGTGATGCATGGCGTGAAGGGCTGCCTGCATATTCTTTTCCCCCGGCGCATGGATGCCGTAGAGATGGCTGAGCCAGACGACGCACCAGGGCTCGTTGAAGGTTGCAACCGCGTCCAGACGATCGCCGAACCGGTCCATGACCACCTTGGCATAACGCTGGAAGGCGTAAGCCGTGGAGCGGGTAGCCCAGCCGCCCTCGCCCATCAGCGACAGCGGCAGGTCCCAATGGTAGAGCGTCGCATAGGTCTTGATGCCGCGCGCCTTGCAGCCGTCGATCAACCGGTCATAGAAATCGAGGCCCTTTTCGTTGATCGGGCCCGTACCCTCCGGAATAATGCGCGGCCAGGCGATCGAGAAACGGTACGCTTCGACGCCCATTTCCTTGATGAGATCGAGATCCTGCTCCCAGCGATTGTAGTGATCGCAGGCGACGTCGCCATTGTGGCCCTGATAGACCCGGCCCGGCATATTGGAGAAGGCATCCCAGATCGACGGCTTGCGGCCATCGGCCTTTGTCGACCCCTCGATCTGATAGGACGCCGTCGCGACGCCAAAGAGGAAATCGCCGGGGAAACGGGATGCGAACTTTTTCGGATCGGTCACTGGCGGCCTCCTGTTTTACCGTTGGCGGCACTCGCCGGCCGGGAACTGTGACGTTGCAGTAAATCGCGGGGATGAAATGTCAATACCGATCGCCCGCCTCAGAAAGCAGCACTCCTCTCAATTAGAGTGATCTTAAGATGTCGTGATTATCGTGATTTTTCCTGGAGAGGAGGAGACATGCGTCAATGCTGCGCATTCCGAAAAGCATGCTTCGAAAGGGAATGTATATCGAGGCCGTGGAATGTCCGACAACGGAGTTCTCACTGCGGCGTTTCCTGCTCCAATCGGATGAAGTCCTGCGGTCGATCCGCAATTCCTCGGCCAGCCATCTTCTGGTCAATTGTGCGAGAAGCACCGTAAAAATCGATAGTTCGGAAGGATCCGAGCCTGACCGCCCCGACCAGCCCGGCCCATCGGTCAAAATGGCAGACCCGGTGGCTGTGAGGCAGGAAGTTTCCAGGGCGACAAAGGCGCTGCGGGAAGAATTCCGTCTTATCATTTCCGGAAGGGTCGACTTGAGCCGCCTCGGCCCGACAGCCATGGAGATCGGCGCCAGTCTGGAAGCCTCACCCGATATCTTTCTCGAAGTGACCCGGCTCAAGAGCAAAGACGAGGGAACCTATGTGCACTCTCTCGCCGTCAGCGCGCTGATGACGCACCTTGGCCGATTGCTGGATCTGGACGCCAAAACTATCGAAGCGCTCGGAATTGGCGGACTTATCCATGACGTCGGCAAGATCCATGTTCCCAACGCCGTTCTGCGCAAGCAGGGCCCTCTGACGCCGGGGGAGATGAAAGCCATCCGCAGCCATCCCGAGAGTGGTTATCGGTTTCTCAAAGGGCATGGAGAACGGTCGCAGATCGTCCTCGACATCTGCCGCCATCATCACGAAATGCTTGATGGAAGCGGATATCCCGCCGGACTTGCAGGCGATCAGTTAAGCCTGCCGATCCGGATCTGCACGGTTTGCGACGTGTTCGACGCCCTGACGAGCCCCCGGCCGTACAAGCACGCATGGACCAAGTCGGATGCCTTGGCCTGGATGTACGAACAGGGACATCTCTTCGATAGGACGCTGGTTATCCGGCTCTCCTCGATCTTCGAGTGAGAACCGGTAGGCCTCACACCTTCACCCAGGCTCCGTTCTTCTTTGACGAGGCGACGCAGGCTTCGATAAAGGCAACACCCTTCACGCCGTCATCGACGGTCGGGTAGATGACGTCCTTGTCGATCTTGCCGCCCTTCTTCCTCGCGTTAATGGCGCGAGCGGCTTCCGTGTAGATCGTCGCAAAGGCTTCGAGATAACCTTCAGGATGGCCGGACGGGATGCGACTGACGCGAGCGGCCGCAGCACCGGCACCCGCCCCGGCACGAGTGAGCAGTCGTTTCGGCTCGCCGAAGGGTGTGAACCAGAGATAGTTCGGATCGGCCTGTACCCATTCGATGCCGCCCTTGCTACCATAGACGCGGATCTTCAACCCGTTCTCGTTGCCCGGGGCGACCTGGCTGCACCAGAGCATGCCCTTGGCGCCGCCTTCGAAACGCAGCATCACATGCGCATTGTCGTCGAGCCGGCGGCCCTCGACGAAACTGTCGAGATCGGCGGCAAGGCTTTCGAGAGTCAGGCCGGTAATGAAGCAGGCGAGGTTATAGGCATGCGTGCCGATATCGCCGGTTGAGCCGCCGGCACCAGACTGGGCCGGATCCGTGCGCCAGACGGCCTGCTTGGCGCCGGTCTGCTCGACCGCCTCAGTCAACCAGTCCTGCGGATATTCCACCTGAACGATGCGGATCTTGCCGAGATCGCCATTCTGGATCATCTCGCGGGCCTGGCGCACCATCGGATAGCCGGTGTAGTTGTGGGTGAGGATGAAGAGCGCATCGCTCTCGTCCGCCACCTTCTTGAGCTTCCTGGCGTCGGCAAGGTTCGAGGTCAGCGGCTTGTCGCAGATCACATGGATGCCGCGACGCAGGAATTCCTTGGCCGCATCGTAATGGACATGGTTCGGCGTGACGATCGAGACCGCTTCGATACCGGTCTTCAGCTTGGCCTCGCGGATCGCCATGTCCTTGTAGCTGCCATAGGTGCGCGACGGATCAAGCCCGAGATCACGACCGGATGCGGCAGCCTTTTCCGGCGTCGACGACAGCGCGCCCGCGACGAGTTCGAACTGGTCGTCCAGCCGTGCCGCCATGCGATGCACCGCCCCGATAAACGCGCCCGCGCCGCCACCCACCATGCCGAGCCGAATGCGCGGCTCGCGCGCCTGTTCGTCCTTGCCTTCGATTGCCATGATTGTTTTCTCCTCGAAAAGAAATGAATGAGGAGAGCCTTACCCCCCTCTGTCACTAGGTGACATCTCCCCCATAAGGGGGGAGATCAACCTTGAACGTCCTGCCCTTTCCATCTTAGCTGGCGGGCGTTAAGCAAGCCCCGTCCGATCTCCCTCCTTGTGGGGGAGATGCCAGGCAGGGCAGAGGGGGTTACGCCAGCCCCAGCATCCGCCGGTTGGCAGCCTCGTCGGTGCCGCCGCTGGCGAAATCGTCGAAGGCCTTTTCGGTGACGCGGATGATATGCGCCTTGACGAATTCGGCGCCTTCACGCGCGCCGTCCTCCGGGTGTTTCAGCGCGCACTCCCACTCGACCACCGCCCAGCCGTCGAAGTCGTTGGCGGCCATCTTGGAGAAGATCGAGCCGAAATCGACCTGGCCGTCGCCCGGCGAACGGAAACGTCCGGCGCGGCCGACCCAGCCCTGGTAACCGCCATAGACGCCCTGCCGGCCGGTCGGATTGAACTCCGCGTCCTTGACGTGGAACATCTTGATCCGGTCCTTGTAGATGTCGATGTGGTCGAGATAGTCGAGGCACTGCAGCACGTAGTGCGACGGGTCGTAGAGCATGTTGGCGCGCGGGTGGTTCTTCACCCGCTCCAGGAACATCTCGAAGGTGACGCCGTCATGGAGATCCTCGCCCGGATGGATTTCGTAGCACACGTCGACGCCGCAATCCTCCGCGTGGTCGAGGATCGGCGTCCAGCGCCTCGCAAGCTCATCGAAGGCCGTCTCGATCAGGCCGGCCGGCCGCTGCGGCCACGGATAGAAGTAGGGCCAGGCAAGCGCGCCGGAAAAGGTCGCATGCGCCTTGATGCCGAGATGCTTCGAAGCGGTTATCGCCATTTTCACTTGCTCGACGGCCCAAGCTTGGCGCGCCTTCGGGTTGCCGCGCATTTCCGGAACGGTGAAACCGTCGAATCCCTCGTCATAGGCCGGATGGACGGCAACGAGCTGGCCCTGCAGATGCGTCGAAAGCTCCGTCACCTCGATGCCGTTCTGGCGCGCGACCCCGGCAAATTCATCGCAGTAGTCTTTGGAGGTCGCGGCTTTTTTCAGATCGATAAGCTGGCCGGCCCAGGTCGGCACCTGCACGCCGACATAGCCCTTCTCCGCCGCCCATTTGGTAATCGCATCCCAGGAATTGAACGGCGCGGCATCGCCCGCGAACTGACCGAGAAAGAGGGCGGGTCCCTTGATCGTCTTCATGATTTTACTCCTGGGAATGGCTGCAAGAATGACGGACATGAAAAAAGGCGCGCCCTTTCAAAGGACGCGCCCTGGTGATGATCAAAACGGAGAATCCGGGAAGTAGAACTGCTCGGCATTTTCCTTGGTGACGAGCGTCGCATCGAGGATGTATTCGCCGCTGACCGGAACCTGGTCGTAGAAATGCGCCGCGGTGAGCTGCATGGCGGTCGCCACCATCGACGGCGGATAGAGCACGTCGACCGGGATCATCTTGTCGCCGTCCATGACGCGCTTGACCATGTCCTTGGAGCCGGCGCCGGCAACGACATACTGGATGTCGGTGCGCTTGGCCTGCTGGATGGCTTCGAGAACGCCGACCGCCATATCGTCGTCCTGGCACCAGACCACGTCGATCTTCGGATATTTGGTCAGGTAGTCCTGCATGACGCGGAATGCGTCGTCGCGGTTCCAGTTGCCGTACTGGCGCTCGAGGATCTTGACGCCCGAGCCCGCGATACCCTTGTCGAAACCGTCCTGGCGCTGCTGGTCGATCGGGATCGGCAGACCGCGGATGACGACGACCTGAGCGTTTGGCGTGGTCTTCTTGATGTATTCGCCGGCGACCTGGCCAAGCGCCGGGTTGTTGCCGGCGACATAGAGGTCACGAACCGAGTTGTCGTTGTTCGACGGTGCACGGTCGACGAGAGCGACGAAAGCGCCGCTGTCCTTGACCTGCTGGATGGCGTTGACGAGCGGATCCGGATCGGTCGGCAGGATGACGAGGCCGTCGATACCCTGGACCGCAAGATCCTGCACGGCATTGGCCTGGCTTGCCGGATCCGGCGAGGTCTTGACGATGACGTTGAGGCCCTTGTGCTCCTGCATCAGAAGCTTGGCGACGCGTTCGGCATGGAACACGACGCCTGCCGTCCAGCCATGGTCGGCCGCCGGAATGGAGACGCCGATGGTCACCTTCTTCTCTTCCTGCGCCCAGCCGAGGCTTGGACCGACGGCGACCGAAGCAGCGAGCGCCGCGGCAACCATCCCGAAAGTTCTTCTACGCATGTTCTCTCTCCCTAGCATCAGGTCTTTTCATTCGTGATCGGACGCGACCCGGAGCCCGACCAATCTCCTCATGTGTTGTTTTTTACTTTCGCATCAGCGACCGCTGCACCAGCATGGCGATGATGATGATCGCCCCCTGGATCGCGCCGATCAGGTATTCGCTGACGAAATTCGAAAGCAGCATGATGTTGCCGACGATCTCCAGAATGAAGGCGCCGCAGACCGTACCCCAGATGCGTCCGACGCCGCCGCGCAGCGCCGTGCCGCCTACGACCACCGCCGTGATCGCCTGCAGCTCCCACAGAATGCCTGTCGTGGCAGACGTGGAACCGAGGCGCGGGACGTAGAGCAGCACGGCGACTGCGACGCAGAGGCCCTGGATGACATAAGCCACCGTGCGGACCTTGTTGACGGAGATGCCGGAATAGCGCGCCACGTCCTCGTTCGACCCGACGGCGATCACATGCCGGCCGTAGCGGGTGCGGTAGAGCACGAAGGCGGCAATGGCCGCGGTGACGAAGATGATGACGATCGGCACGGGCACCCCGGCAACCGAACCGAAATAGACAGGCCGGTAGAGCGCCTGCAGCTCGCGATCGCGCAGCGTGATGGCGCCGCCCTGGGAGAGCCAGGTGGTCAGCCCGCGATAGATGCCCATCGTACCGAGCGTGGCGATAAAAGGCTCGATGCGCCCGATCGTGGTGATCAGCCCGTTCGCGAGCCCGCAGGCGGCACCCAGCGCAATCGTCAGCAGCATGCCCGTAATCAGGAGCAGCATCGGATCGGCGATCGTCCCTGAATTCAGAAACAGGATCATCAGGCTCGCCACGAAGGCGACCATCGAGCCGACCGAAAGATCGAGCCCGCCGGACGAGATCACATAGGTCGCGCCGAGCGCGATGATCGCGATGAAGGCACTGCGGGTGATGACGTTGAGGATATTGGCGACGGAAACGAAATTCGGATTGGCGAAATAGCCGAGCACCAGAAGAAGCGCGAGCGCGATGAACGGCGCAATCGCCGCCATATCCCAGTCCTTGGATGTCTTCGGCGCCTTTGTCGGCTCGGTTGCAACGGAACTCATCAGGCGGCCTCCCCCGTCTTCACGCCCGTCGCAAGCTGGACGATCTCATTCTCGTTCATATGTTCTCCCGTCACCTCGCCGACGATCCGGCCGGACCGCATGACGAGAATGCGGTCGCAGATGCCGATCAGTTCTGGCATCTCGGAGGACACGACGATGATCGAACGCCCTTCCTCCGCCAGCCTGGCGATGAATTTGTAGATCTGTTCCTTATTGCCGATGTCGATACCACGCGTCGGCTCATCGATGATGACGATCGAAGGGTCGAGCATCATCATCTTGGCAAGCAGAAGCTTCTGCTGGTTGCCGCCGGAAAGCTGACCGGCGAGGATATCCTTCCGGCCGGTGCGGATGTCGAAATCCTGGATCGCCTGGTCGAGCGCCTCGCTCTCCCGTTTCCGGTCGATCTGCAGCGCGCCGACGAACTTGCCGAGCGAAGAGAGCGTCAGGTTGACGCGCAGGTCCTTGGTGAGCAGCAGGCCTTTTCCTTTCCGGTCTTCGGAAAGGTAGGCGATGCCGGCCTTGAGGCTGGTATGAACGTCACGGAAATCGACCGGCTGACCGTTGAGGCGCACGCTGCCGCGGCTCGGACGCAAACCGACCAGACCTTCCATCAGCTCGGTGCGCCCTGCGCCGACAAGGCCCGCAAAGCCGAGGATTTCACCCTTGCGGAGCTCGAAGGAAGCGTCCTGCGCATATCCGGGGACATTGAGATGTTCGACCTGCAGAACCGTTTCACGCGCCTGCCCGGCATGCCGGTCGGGATAAAGCTTCGCGACATCGCGGCCGACCATCAGGCGCGCCATGTCTGCCGGTTCCAGTTCGCTTGCCAGATGCGATGCGACGAGGCGGCCATCGCGCAACACCGTGACGCGGTCGGCGATCTCCTTCACCTCCGGCAGGCGGTGGGAGATGTAGAGCACGCCGACGCCCTTGGCGCGGATGTCCTTGATGACCTTCAAGAGCGCCTCGGTCTCGTGCGGCGTCAGCGAAGCGGTGGGCTCGTCGAAGATGACGATCCTGTGCGGAACCAGCAGCACCCGGGCAATCTGCACGATCTGGCGCTGGGCGATCGACAGGCGCGACACGATCGCGTTCGGGTCGATATCGCCGCCGAGGTCACCAATCGCCCGGGCCGCGCCTTCGTTCATGGCGCGGTCGTCGATGAAAATGCCCTTATGCAGTTCACGGCCAAGATAGATGTTCTGCGCGACGGTAAGATCCGGCGCGAGCAGGATTTCCTGATGCACCAGCACGATGCCGCGATTTTCCGCGTCGACCGGGCCGGAAAAACTCACCACCTCGCCGTCCATGCGGATTTCCCCGCGAGTGGGCGGCTGATTGCCGGCAAGGATTTTCATCAAGGTGGATTTGCCGGCGCCGTTTTCGCCGATGATCGCGTGCACCTCGCCGGGACGAACGGTGAGGTTGATGTCCTTCAAGACCTCCACGATGCCGAACGTCTTGGACAGGCCGGTGGCCTCCAGCAACGGGACCGGCGCGTTCGCCTCCGCTACCGTCATGGACAGGCACTCGACGAGCCGCAATCCGCGATCCCGTACCGGGTCACGGCTAAACCGCCCGCGCTTTTGAAAACAACGAACTGCACCTAAATTTCCTCCCGAGGACGACGCTAACCGAGTTTCTGAGGTACGTAAAGCAGGTTTATGTGAATTCACAGCATGTCCGGACGGCCTGCAACCAATGATGCAGCTGCGACTTGCCCACCACCCGGCAACTACCTCGAATTACTTAGAGAGATCATACGCAATTCAACCGGCGAACGAGAGTTCGCAAGTCTCCCGACGGAGACGAAGATCAACGATCGGTGTATGCTTTCCGGAGAAATGGTTTCGGGAGCGACGGCGGTGACGACTGAGAGACTATTTTCCTTGGCGGCACGCCTTGCATCGGATTTTCGCGCATCGGTCCTCAACCGCCCCCACCGGCCCGCACGCGACTATGCAGCATCGGTCGAGGCTTTTTCGGAGGATCTGCCGAAGCTCGGAACCGCCATGGAGGATGTTCTGGCTCTGCTTGCCGAAAAGGCGGATCCAGGCCTTCATCTGATGGCCGGGCCACGGTTTTTCGGCTGGGTCATCGGCGGATCCCATCCGATGGGCGTTGCGGCGGATTTCCTCACGAGCGCCTGGGGACAGAATGCCGGAAACCACACGGCCTCGCCCTCCGCCGCTGCCGTCGAGACCATCGCGGCCCGCTGGCTGCTCGACGTTCTTTCCCTTCCGCGGGAATGTTCGGTCGGTTTCGTCACCGGTGCGACGGTTGCCAATTTCACCTGCCTTGCAGCGGCGCGAAGCCAGGTGCTGCGACACGCCGGATGGGACGCGGATGCCAAAGGCCTGTTCGGAGCGCCCCCGGTCTCCGTGCTGATCGGAGATGACGCCCATACCACGGTCTTCTCCGCCCTCCAGTTCCTGGGGCTCGGGCATGATCGCGTGGTCCGGGTGGCGACCGATGAGCAGGGCAGGATCGACCACGCGTCCTTCGCCCGCTCGATTGCCGAAGTGGACGGCCCGGCAATCGTCATCCTGCAGGCAGGGCAGATCAATACCGGCGCCTTTGACGACTTTGCTTCGCTCATTCCGCTGGCGAGAACCAAGAACGCCTGGATCCATATCGACGGCGCATTCGGTCTCTGGGCGCAGGCCTCGCCGAGAACGCGTCATCTCAGCCGCGGCGTCGACCTGGCCGACAGCTGGGCGACCGACGGCCACAAATGGCTGCAGACACCCTATGACAGCGGCTATGCGATCGTCAGGGACGAAACCGCGCATCGGCGCGCGATGACCATTGCCGCGAGCTACCTGCCGCTCGCAAACGACGAGGAACGTGACCCTTCCCATTATGTGCCGGAGCTTTCCAGGCGTGCCCGCGGTTTCCCCACATGGGCGATGATGAAGCATCTCGGCCGAGACGGGATCACGGCGCTCGTCGACAACGCCTGCGACGCCGCGACCCTGCTGGCGGCAAGACTGTCGGGAGAGCCGGGAATAGCCGTCGTGAACGACGTGGTCCTCAATCAGCTCATCCTGCGTTTCGGCAGCGACCTGCCACCGGAACAGGGTGATCACCTGACGAAGAACACGATTTTCAGGCTGCAGCAGGAAGGCTCGATGTTTGCCGGCGGCGCGAACTGGCACGGCAGGCAGGTGATGCGCCTTTCGGTCATCAACTACCAGACGACATCAGACATCGCGTCGGAGGTGGCCGAGACGATCATCAGAACCTACCGTGCCGTCAGATCCCGCCAGAACTCGGCTTGAGACATTCGTCAACAGCAAGCCTGTTCATGCCGCTCCGCCATTGAGATCCGGATGACCGATACGAAAAGGCCCAGGCTCCGGAAAGCCTGGGCCTTGCCGTTAATGAAAGCGATGAACCGTCAGACGTAGCGGTTGACCACGTTCTCCAGATATTCCTGCCGGCCCGAGACCGGCTCCGGATTGATGTTTTCACGCTCGACCTTGGCGGCGATCTCGTCGAGCTTGTACTCGCCACGCAGCATCTTCTGCGCTTCCGGGCTTTCCCACTTGGAATAGCGTTCCTCGATCGGCTTCGAAAGCGCGCCGTCCTCGATCATCTTCGCCGCTGCCTTGAGGCCGCGGGCGCAGCAGTCCATGCCGCCGATATGACCGATCAGCAGATCCTGCGGATCGAGCGACTGGCGGCGAAGCTTGGCGTCGAAATTGGTGCCGCCGTTCTTGAAGCCGCCGCCCGAAAGGACGTGATAGTAGGCGAGCGCCATTTCCGGCACATTGTTCGGGAACTGGTCCGTATCCCAGCCAGACTGGTAGTCGTTGCGGTTCATGTCGATCGAACCGAAAATGCCGAGCGCATTTGCGAGCGCCAGTTCGTGTTCGAAGGAATGGCCGGCCAGGATCGCATGACCCTGCTCGATATTGAGCTTCACCTCGTCTTCCAGGCCGTTCTTCTTGAGGAAGCCATAGACCGTCGCGACATCGTAATCGTACTGGTGCTTGGTCGGCTCCTGCGGCTTCGGCTCAATCAGGATCGTGCCTTCGAAGCCGATCTTGTGCTTGTATTCGACGACGAGGTTGAGGAAGCGGCCCAGCTGGTCGAGCTCGCGCTTCAGGTCGGTATTCAGCAGCGTCTCGTAGCCTTCACGCCCGCCCCAGAGCACGTAGTTGGCGCCGCCGAGGCGCTTGGTCGCATCGAGGCAGGTCTTCACCGTCGCAGCCGAGTAGGCGAAGACGTCGGGATCGGGATTGGTTGCGGCACCCGACATGAAGCGACGGTTGGAGAAGAGGTTCGCCGTGCCCCAGAGGAGCTTCACGCCGGTATCGGCCTGCTTTTGTCCGAAATAGTCGACGATCTCGTTGAGATTCCTGGTGTTTTCCGCAAAGGTCTTGCCTTCCGGGCGCACGTCGGCGTCGTGGAAGCAGTAGAACGGGGCGCCGAGCAGCTGATAGAACTCGAACGCGACGTCGGCCTTCAGCTTCGCTGCCTGCATCGTGTCCTCGAACCAGGGGCGCAGGAAGGTCTGACCGCCGAAGGGGTCGCCGCCCGGCCAGGTGAAGGTGTGCCAGTAGGCGACCGCAAAGCGCAGATGATCTTCCATGCGCTTGCCGCCGACGATCTCGTCGGGGTTATAATGACGGAAGGCCAGCGGATTGGTGCTTTCCGGTCCTTCGTATTTGATTTTGGCGATATCGCCGAAAAAGCCTGTGCTCATGATGGTTTCTCCTTTTGATTTCCAAAATTGCCGGTGGTCTGTACCGCCTCCTCATCCGACCCTACGGGCCACCTTCTCCCCGAGGGGAGAAGGGCACGGAGGCGCCGCTGCGATTCCCTTCTCCCCTCGGGGAGAAGGTGCCGGCAGGCGGATGAGGGGGCCGCTAACTCAATGTGCGATGCCGCGTACCGCGGGATAAGCCGCCCGATACCGCGCATAGGCTGCCTCATACGCTCCGCTCAGCGAGGCGACCGGCTCGATGGTCTCGTCGGTCTTGGGTGCCGAGCAGACGGCCACCGGATCGGCGCCGGTCGCGGCGATGAGGCCGAGGCGGGCGGCCCCGAAGGCGGCGCCGAAATCGCCGTCCGCCGGGATGTCTACCGGCACGCCGAGCGACGTTGCAATCGACGCCAGCCAGTAGCGCGAGCGCGAACCGCCGCCGATCGCCGTCACGCGGGAAATCGAAGTGCCTGCGGATTTCAGCGCTTCGAGATTGTCGCGGATCGCAAAGGTAACGCCTTCCAGCACCGCCTGGGTCAGCACCGCGCGGCCGCTTTCGTGCCCGAGACCGATGAAGGAACCGCGGATGACGGCATCGTTGTGCGGGGTGCGCTCGCCGGAAAGATACGGCAAGAAAGTAACGCCGGTCGGCGCCCTCAGCGTGTAGCCCAGCTCCTCGGCAAGCTCGGCGGCGGACCGGCCGGCGATATGCGAATACCAGTTGAGCGCATCGGTGGCGGAGAGGATGACGCCCATCTGGTGCCAGGTCTTCGGCAGCGCGTGGCAAAAGGCATGCACCGCGCTCTCCGGTTTCGGCAGATAGGACGCGTTGGCGGCAAAGAGCACGCCCGACGTGCCGAGCGAAACAAACGCGTTGCCCGCAGCGACCGTGCCCATGCCGCAGGCCGATGCAGCATTGTCCCCTGCCCCCCCGGCGATCACGACGTCGGTACCCATGCCCCAGGCCACGGCCAGTTCGCCGCGCAGCTTTCCGGCCTGCTCCGTGCCTTCGACCAGCGACGGCATCTGCTTTTCGGAAAGACCGGTGGCCGCAAGAAGCTCCGGCGACCACTTGCGTGCGCCGGTATCGAGCCAGGAGGTGCCTGCCGAATCCGACATTTCCGATATATGCTCGCCCGCCAGCCAGAGGCGGAGATAATCCTTCGGCAGCAGCACCTTGGCGATCTTGGCGAAGATTTCCGGCTCGTTGTTCTTCACCCAGACGAGTTTCGGCGCCGTAAAGCCCGGAAAGACGATATTGCCGGTGATCTTGCGAAAACGCGGGTCGGCGTCGAGCTCTGCTGCTTCTTCATACGAGCGCGTGTCGTTCCAGAGAATGCAGGGCCTCAGCACCTTGTCTTCGGCATCGAGAAGTGTTGCGCCGTGCATCTGGCCGGAAAGACCGATCCCCTTTACCGCCGCAAGCTCCTTCGGGAATTTCTGCTTGAGGCCGGCGACGGCCTCTTCCGTGGCACGGATCCACTGGGCCGGATCCTGCTCCGACCAGCCGGAATGCGGACGCGAGACATCGAGCGAGCCGCTTGCCGAGCCGACGATCTTCTGATCGCCGTCGATCAGCATGGCTTTGACGCCGGAGGTGCCGAGATCGAGTCCCAGATACATGTGTTTCTCCTAAACTCCGCCGCCTTCGCGGCTCTTTTTGTTTGCAGCGCATCTTTCCGAAACCGTTTCACGCTTTTCGGATGCGCCGGCGCTCAGGGCAGATTGTCTTTCAAGAAAATGTCGATGCGGATGCGCTCCTGCGCGGCGATCACGGGCAAGCCGTCCGCCTTGGCTTTCAGCACGCGGATGGCGCTGCGGACTTCATGGCCGGCATCCTGGTTCAGCACGGCGTCGATGACGCCGTCGCCAAGCGCGGAACGCGTGGAACCCGTGAGTTCGTGGGCGATCACCACGGGCCGCTTCACATCCGCCTTCTGGATCGCGCGGATCAAGCCGCGATTGCCGCCGCCGAGACTGTAGATGCCGGCGACATCAGGGTGGCGGCGGAGCGTATCGGCGACCATCCTTTCCGCGAGCACCGGATCGTCCCGTCCTTCGAGCACCGGCAGAATGACGATGTTGGAATAGTGCTCGTTGATGACCGCCGAAAAGCCCTCCAGACGCTCCCGATGGTCGCGCACCAGCATGGAACCCGCCAGCACCGCGACGGTCGCGTCGCGACCGCTCAGGAACCGGCCCATCAGGCTGCCCGCCGTGCGGCCGGCGGCGATATTGTCTATCCCTGCATAGTGATCGCGAGACGAATCCGGCAGATCCGAGACCAGGGTGACCATCGGAATACCAGCCTCGCGAAGGCGTTCGGCGATTGCCCGGACTTCCGGGGCATCGACGGCGATGAAGGCGACGCCGGCCGGCTTTTCGACCAGCACATTCTCCAGGGCGGCAACGAGGGCCTCGGGATCGAAAGGCGGAACATCGATGATGCGGATGCGGGTCCGCTCTGCGCTTGATCGGGCAACGGCTCCGCGCACTTCCTCGTGCAGGCCGATCATGAAAGAGTTGTCGTTTTCGGGAAGGATGAAGATGAAGGAATAGGTTCGACCCTTGGCCAGATTTGCGGCGGCAAGATCGCGCACATAGCCAAGCTCAACGATCGCCTCTTCCACCTTGGCACGCGTTACGCCGCGAACGCCCGGCCGGCTGTTGAGAACCCGGTCGACGGTCGCAAGGCTGACGCCCGCGCTTTTCGCGATGTCATGCACTGTGGGCTTCATGAACTCCTCCGCGAAGAGGTCGTAGCCCAATTTTTGAGGTACGTAAATCAGAATTTCGCAGCCGATGTTCGAAGCTCAAGGAGTCCCCCCGAACGAAAAAGGCCGTCGCTTACGCGGCGGCCCTTTCCGGCGGTGGAATCTCTGGAACTTAGTGGCCTCCGCCTCCCGCACCGGCAGGAGCGGCAGGCTTGGCGATCAGGAAGACGAAGAAGATCAGGCTGGCAAAAAGGCCGGTCAGCAGCAGGAACACGTCCATGAAGGAGAGCAGCCACGACTGCTGCGTGAGGATCCCCGAAATCTTCTGAAGCGCCACCGAGCTACCGTCGAGCCCATAGGAATTGAAGTTGGCCCCGACGCTTTCCAGCCAGTCGAGAGCTGCCGGATTGGCGTAATTCACGTGTTCGGCCAGCCGCTGGTAATGCGCGTCGGAACGCTGGGTCAGCAGGGTGTTGATGATCGCGAGCCCAACCGCGCCGCCGAGATTGCGGGTCAGGTTGAACAGGCCGGAGGCACCCTGGATGCGCGAGGGGTGCAGGGTGCCGAGCGCGATATTGTTGATCGGCACCATGCACATCATCATCGAAGCCCCGCGCAGGATCTGCGGCAGCAGCAGTTCGTAGAAATCCCAGTCCGCCGTGATCCCTGTCAGCAGCCACGTGCCGAGCGCAAATCCGCCGAAACCGATCGCCATCATCACCCGGAGGTCGAGGATGTTCGTGAGGCGCCCGACGATAGGGGCGGAAACGAACATTGCGATGCCTGAAACGAACATGGTTTCGCCGATCATCAGCGAGTCATAGCCCCGGATGCGGCCGAGATAGAGCGGGTAAAGATAGGTCAGCCCGTAGAGGCCAACGCCCATCACGAAGGAAAAGAGCGATCCGAAGGCGAAGTTGGCGTTGCCGAAGGCCCTGAGGTCGACCACCGGGAATTCGATCTTGAAGGCGCGCCAGAAGAAGACTACCGCCCCGATGATGATGAACAGGGTGCCGATGACGATATGTTCGTCGCTGAACCAGTCCTTGTTGTTGCCTTCCTCTAGAACGTATTCCAGCGAGCCGAGGAAAAGCGCCATGGAGGCCAGCCCCCACCAGTCGAACTTCTTCCAGAGCTGCATCTGCGGCTTGTCGAAATCGATCATGCTCCAGGCGACCGCGGTCACCAGGATGCCGGGGATGACGTTGACGAGGAAAAGCCAGTGCCACGAGAAGGCATGGGAAAGATAACCGCCGACCGTCGGGCCGATGGTCGGCGCCAAGGTCGCGACGAGGCCGATGATCGGCGAGACGATGCTGCGCTTCGACGGCGGGAAGATCGTGAACGCGGCGGCGAAGACCGAAGGGATCATGCCGCCGCCGATGAAGCCCTGCAGCGCGCGGTAGACGATCATCTGCTCGATATTGGTGGCGGTCGCGCAGAGCACGCTGGCAATCGTGAAGCCGCCGGCGCAGATCGAAAAGAGCACGCGCGTCGAGAGGATGCGGGCGAGCGTCCCCGACAGCGGGATCATGATCACCTCGGCGATCAGATAGGACGTCTGCACCCACGCAACCTCGTCCGAGCCGGCGGAAAGACCGGCCTGGATTTCAGACAGCGACGCCGAGACGATCTGGATGTCGAGGATCGACATGAACATGCCGAAGACCATCGCGAAGAAGGCGATGAGCTTGCGCCTGTCCATAGGTTGATCGGCGGGCATCGCGCCCGCCGCGGCCGTTGCGGTTGCCATGGCCGTTCTCCTTGATGGTTACTTGGCCGCCGCCACGGCGGTGGTGTCCGGTGCGGTGCGGGTATCGACGTCGACGACGACGCTGAGCCCCGCACGCAGATGTTCACGCTCCAGATCCTCCTTCGGGATCGAGATGCGCACCGGGACGCGCTGGACGACCTTGGTGAAATTGCCAGTCGCGTTTTCCGGCGGCAGCATCGAGAAGACCGCTCCGGAGGCTGGCGCGATGGATTCGACGGTGCCGACGATCGGCTGGTCCTCGTAGGCATCGACATGCACGCGCACCTTCGAGCCGGGCTGCAGATGGCCGATCTGCGTTTCCTTGAAGTTCGCCTCGATATAGAGTTCGGTGAGCGGCACGAGCGACGCAAGCCGCTTTCCGGCGGAAACCAAGTCGCCGGTCTGGACTGCTAGGTTGCCGATCACGCCGTCATAGGGGGCCTTGAGCACGGTGAAGCTCAGGTCGCGGGCCGCCTGATCGCGGGCGAGTTCCTGGGTGCGGACCGTGTTGACCGCTTCCTTGCGCTGCGCCTGCAGGAGGCCGATATTCGCGTCTGCGGAAGCGACCGCAGCCTGGCCGGCGACGAGATTGGCGCGTGCCTGTTCGAGCGCGATCTTTGCATTGTCTAGGTCCGCAGTGGTGCCGACGGATTTCGCGGCGAGCTCGCTGGCGCGCTTCTGGGTGATCTCGGCGCCACGTACTGCCGCTTCGAGGGCACCCTGCTGCGCCTTGGACTGCTCGAGCGCAGCTTGAGCCCCGACGATCTGGGCATCGATGCGCGCGATCGCCAGATTGGCGGATTCGATGGCCGCTTCTGCTTTTTCAAGCGCCAGCTTATAATCCCCGTTATCAAGGGTGACGAGGGGATCGCCGGCCTTGACGGACTGGTTTTCGACGACGTTTACTTTTGCAACGTAACCGGAGACCTTGGGGGAAATGACGGCGAGGTTGCCTTCCACATAGGCATCGTCGGTCGAGACGAGGAACCGACCGTCGGTCCACCAGTTGTAACCATACCATCCGGCGCCGCTGAGGAGGGCAAGCGCAATGACTGGCAATAGAAATCCACGCCGCTTCCTCTTTTCGGGCGCCTTGGCAGCAGCCGGAGCGGCGATCGCTTCTGCCGCGGGCTGCTCCGGTGTCGGCCGCTCCTTGCGGGCCTCGGCTTCGTTGGCGCCAATATCGTCCGTCGTTACGGCGCGCAATGCGCCACCATTTTGAGAGGCCGTCATGTTCATGTACCGTCTTTGGGAGTTCAGCATTCCATCGAACCGTTCGGTTCAGTGAGCTTGACATAGACCTTTCGATGACACATATCAAGGGCAATCGAACCGCTCGGTTCGAAAAGGTTAAAAAAGGCATCAAATGGCCAGACAGATAACGAAACAGGAGAAATCCGATCCGGTTGCAGCCGGACGTTTCGCGGCGGGAGAAGACCCCGCGAAACGGGAACAGATCATCGACGGCGCGAGCCGGGTCTTCATGAAGCTCGGCTTCGACGCGGCGAGCATGAACGATATCACCCGCGAGGCGGGGGTTTCGAAGGGCACGATCTACGTATACTTTCAGAACAAGGAAGATCTCTTCGCTGCCCTCGTCGCACGCGAGAAGGAACGGGTCACGCTGCGGATGCGCGATATTCTCGCCGGCAGCGAGGAGGTCGAAGAGGGACTCTACCGCTTCGGGATCAACTTCGTGGCGCATATCACATCCATGCAGGTGATCAACGCCATGCGGACCGTGATCGGCGTCGTAGACCGCATGCCGAGCCTTTGTCGGCAGTTCTTCAATTCGCCCTCGATGAATGTCCGCACCGTGCTGGACGACTTCATCAGGCGACACGTGGCGCTGGGCAATCTGAACGTCGAACACAGCGATCTGGCTGCGCGCCAGTTCATCGACATGACGAGCGGCACGTTCTTCAAGTTGAGGCTGTTCGGCGATCTTTGCGACGCTCCTCCGCAGGCCGAAATTGACGAGGTCGTCAACGGCGCCATCAAGGTGTTCATGGCTGCCTATGGCGTTCATGACACATCCGTGATCGCAAAAGAGACCGAACAGGCCTGATTTCGGCGGTTGTCACGCAACCGCCCCTTGTCTTCCCGCTGCCGATCCTTAAATCGGCAGGCGATCATCTTTTGCGATTGAAAGGGAAGACTGGATGGATATTGCAGCGCTTGTAGCAGACCCGGCGGCCTGGGTAGCGCTCGTTACACTTGTGGTCATGGAAGTGGTGCTCGGCATCGACAACCTGATCTTCATCTCCATCCTCACCAACAAGCTTCCGGCGGAGCACCGCGACAGGGCCCGCAAGATCGGCATCGGGCTCGCGCTGATCATGCGCCTGGCCCTGCTCGGCACGATCGCCTGGATCGTCCAGTTGACCAATCCGCTCTTCGAGCTTTTCGGTCATGCGTTTTCCTGGAAGGACATCATCCTGATCGCCGGGGGCCTCTTCCTCGTCTGGAAGGCGACGAAGGAAATCCACCACAACGTCGATCCGGAGGATCACAAGGAGGATATGGTAGGCGGTACGGCCAGCGTCTCTTTTGCAGCCGCCATCGGGCAGATCCTCCTCCTCGATCTGGTCTTCTCGATCGACAGCATCATCACGGCCGTCGGCATGACCGAACATCTGCCGATCATGATCGTCGCAGTGGTCGCGGCGGTGACCGTGATGCTTGTGGCCGCCGCGCCGCTTGCCAACTTCATCGAGAAGAACCCGACGATCGTGATGCTGGCGCTCGGCTTCCTGCTGATGATCGGCACGACACTGATCGCCGACGGCATGGGCTTCCATGTGCCCAAGGGCTACGTCTATTCGGCCATGGCCTTCTCGGCGCTGGTCGAAATCCTGAACATGATCGCGCGCAACGCCCGCCGGAAGAAGAAGACCGGGCAGCAGACGCTGCACTGAAAAACGCGGATGCGAAAGGGCGCCACCGGCGCCCTTTAATTCTTCGCCAGTTCCCGATCGATCGCCGCGACGAGACGGCTGTCTTCCGCCGTGACATCGGGCGCGAAACGGGCGACGATCTCGCCATCGCGGTCGATCAGGAATTTTTCGAAATTCCAGAGGATTTCATCGTCGTCTGCGACTTCCATGGCGAAGCTGCGCAGGCGCTCCCTCATCGGACCATCGCCGGTGGTCGCCATGCCCGAGCCCGTAAGCTCCTTGTAGAGCGGGTGCTTGTCTTCGCCCTTCACCGAGATTTTCGAAAAGATCGGAAACTTGACGTCGTAAGTCAGGGTGCAGAACTCGACGATCTCGGCGTCCGTTCCTGGCTCCTGCCCCTTGAAATTGTTGGCCGGAAAGGCCGCGATAACGAAGCCCCGCTCCCGCTTGTCTTCATAGAGATTTTCAAGACCTTCATACTGCTTAGTCAGGCCGCATTTGGAGGCGACGTTGACAATCAGTATCACCTTGCCCCTGAACTCGTTGAGAGACGTTTCACGGCCATCGGCCAGTTTCACTGGAATGTTCAAAACGGAACTCATCGGCAAAATGTCCTCGAAAATGAAATGGGTCGGGCCGACAAACTATTCCCGTAGGAACCGTTGTCCAGGAGACAATTGTCCGATTGCAGGTGGAGCGACCTGGACGCTATATCCCAGGGAACTTCGGCAGGTGCGCCGAAGTTAAGAGAGCACCTTCATTCCGGCATTTTCGCCAACCTCCTCGCCTGGAGCCTTATGACCACACAGCAGATCCTCGCGTTTTCCGTCATCGCCATCATGATGGCGGTCTTCATCTGGGATCGGTTCCGCTATGACGTGGTCGCCTGCTGTGCGCTCATATTGGCGGTATCTCTCGGCGTCGTGCCGGTCGACAAGGCATTTTCAGGCTTCTCCGATGACATCGTCATCATCGTCGGCAGTGCGCTGATCGTCAGCGCCGGGGTGGCGCGGTCCGGCATCGTCGATACCGCCATCAAGAGATTCTTCCCGAACCTCGATACGCTTCATACGCAGCTCGCGCTTTTGATGATCGTCGTGGCGCTGCTCTCCGCTTTCATCAAGAACATCGGGGCTTTGGCGATCATGATGCCGGTCGCCTTTCAGTTTGCGAAGAAATCCGGAGCCTCGCCATCGAAATACCTGATGCCGATGGCGTTTTCGGCCCTGCTCGGCGGGCTGATGACGCAGATCGGCACATCGCCGAACATCGTCGTCTCGCGGCTGCGGGAAGAGCTGACCGGCACGTCCTTCACCATGTTCGACTTCACGCCGATGGGCGTGATCCTGACGCTGGTTGGCGTCACCTTCCTGCTCTTCTTCCACTGGCTGGTGCCGAGCCGGACAAAACAGAACAGTTCGATCGAGGAAGCTATCGAAATCAAGAACTATACATCGGAGGTCTCAGTGACCGCCCAGTCGACGGTTCTGGAGAAATCCATCGGGGATCTCCTGAAGCTCGGAGACGGGGAGGCCATCGCGACAGCGGTTCTGCGGGGCACGACGCGCATGTCGCCCTTTCCCGATCTCGCATTGCGGGAAGGCGACGTCGTGCTTCTGGAAGGGCCCTCCACGGCGCTCGACAGGATCGCCTCCAGCGGCAAGCTCAAGCTCTCGGGCAAACCGTTGACGCAGAAGGGCCAGGTGCAGCCGGACGTCATTTCCGTCGAGGCGATCGTCAGCCAGGAGTCCTCGCTGACAGGGCTTTCGGCAAAGGAACTGGCGCTGTCCTACACGCGCGGGGTCAACCTGCTGGCGATCAGCCGTCGCGGCGAACGGCTGAAGGAGCGGCTCGGCCAGCTGACGCTGATGGCGGGCGACGTGCTTGTGCTGCAAGGGAGCCGCAAGAACTTCCCCGCGGTGTTGCAGGATTTCTCCCTGCTGCCGCTTGCCCAGAGAGAAGTACTGCTCGGAACGCATCGCCGCGCCTTCGTGCCGATTATCATTCTGGCACTCGCCATGGCGGCCACGGCCGTCGGGATCGCGCCGGTGCCGGTCGCATTTTTCGCGGCAGCGCTGGGAATGGTGGTCTTTCGCGCCATTCCGCTGACCGATTTCTACAAGGCCGTCGACGGCCCGATCCTCGTCATGCTGGCGGCACTCATTCCCGTCTCCGATTCCCTGCGCACGACCGGCGGCAGCGAGCTGATCGCCGGCTGGCTGGGCAATGTCGCGGCAAGTCTTCCGGCCTGGGGGGCGCTGGGCCTGATCCTGGTCACCGCCATGGCGGTCACTCCCTTCCTGAACAATGCAGCAACCGTGCTAGTGATGGGACCGATCGCCGCAAGCTTTGCGACCAATCTCGGCTTCAGGCCGGAGGCCTTCCTGATGGCGGTAGCGATCGGCGCCGGCTGCGATTTCCTGACCCCTGTCGGCCATCAGTGCAACACGCTTGTCTTCGGCCCGGGCGGCTACAAATTCTCCGACTACCCGCGCCTCGGCCTGCCGCTTTCGTTCCTCATCGTGCTCGTCAGCGTGCCGGCACTGCTCTATGTCTGGCCGGTAGGATAGGATTGCGGCCAAAAACCTTGACGCCTGCGACTGAATATGCGCTAAGGCCTGCCTCAAATCCGTGATCCCCGATAAGCAGGTTCGCGCCGCCACAGGCGCCAAGATCGAGCAATATTCATGACAACGACCGGCCCCCGCGTCCGCATCGCTCCCTCGCCCACCGGCGAGCCGCATGTCGGCACCGCCTATATCGCGCTCTTCAACTACCTCTTCGCCAAGAAGCACGGCGGCACCTTCATCCTGCGCATCGAGGATACCGACGCGACGCGCTCGACGCTGGAATTCGAACAGAAGGTTCTGGATGCGCTGAAATGGACCGGCCTCAGCTGGTCGGAAGGTCCCGATGTCGGCGGCCCTTATGGCCCCTATCGCCAGTCGGACCGCAAGGCGATGTACCAGCCCTATGGCCAGGAGCTTCTGGACAAGGGCCACGCCTTCCGCTGCTTCTGCACACCCGAGCGCCTGGAACAGATGCGCGAGGCGCAGCGCGCCGCCGGCAAACCACCAAAATATGACGGTCTCTGCCTGAACCTCAAGGCCGAGGAAGTGACTTCGCGCATGGCGGCCGGCGAAGCCACCGTCATCCGCATGAAAATCCCGACCGAAGGAAATTGCGAATTCCACGACGGCGTCTATGGCGACGTGTCGATCCCGTGGGATTCGGTCGACATGCAGGTGCTGATCAAGGCCGACGGCATGCCGACCTATCATATGGCCAACGTCATCGACGACCATCTGATGAAGATCACCCATGTGGCGCGCGGCGAGGAATGGCTGGCATCCGTGCCGAAGCACATCCTGCTCTACCGCTATTTCGGCTGGGAGCAGCCGGTATTCATGCATCTCTCGCTAATGAGGAACGCCGACAAGTCGAAGCTGTCGAAGCGCAAGAACCCGACCTCGATCTCCTATTATTCGGCGCTCGGCTACCTGCCGGAAGCGTTGATGAACTTCCTCGGCCTGTTCTTCGTGCAGATCCCGGAAGGCGAGGAAATGCTGACCATGGACGAGCTCACCGAAAAGTTCGATCCGGACAACCTGTCCAAGGCCGGCGCGATCTTCGACATCCAGAAGCTCGACTGGCTGAACGGCCGCTGGATCCGCGAGAAGCTGTCGCCGGAAGACTTTATTGCCCGCACGCTCGAATGGGCCTCGGAAAACAGCCGCCTGACGGAGGGCCTGAAGCTCTCGCAGAGCCGCATCTCCAAGCTTGGCGAACTGCCGGGCCTTGCAGGCTTCCTGCTCTCCAACGATGTCGGCCTGACGCCCGCTTCCTTCGCCGGCCTCAAGACCAGCCCGGCCGAGACTCTTGAAATCCTGCAGACCGTTCAGGCCGATCTGGAAAAGATGATCGAATGGAATGTCGAGTCGATCGATGCCGAGCTGCGGGCGATCTCCGACAAGCTCGGAAAGAAGCTGCGCGTGGTAACCCCGCCGCTTTTCGTCGCGGTTTCCGGATCTTCCCGCTCGCTTCCGCTGTTTGACTCGATGGCGCTGCTCGGCCGCTCGGTCGTACGCCAGCGGCTGAAGATCGCCGCAACGGTGGTGGCTTCGATGGTAGGAAGCGGAACGTAGGGGCTGTAGCCCCCTCATCCGCCTGCCGGCACCTTCCCCCCGAGGGGAGAAGAGGATTGCGGCACTGGCGGCATACTCTAGTCCCCCCCTCTCCCCCTCGGGGAGAGGATAGGGTGAGGGGGCCGAAGGCTCCGCATTACAATTGATCTGCGGCGATATCGCCGAAAGGCAAACAAGATGACCGACAACAACACGACCGAAACCGCCCTCTCCTCCGACGCGACGCAGGTGCGCGCCCAGAAGCTTGCCATCCTTCGCGAGAAGGTCGGCGACGTCTATCCGGCGCATTTCCATCGCACGATGACCAACGGGGAACTGGCCGAGAAGTACAAGAACCTCGAAGCCGACGTCGAGACACAGGATATCGTGACCGTCGCCGGCCGGGTCTATTCCTCGCGCAATTCGGGCATGTTCATGGATATCCATGACGCCTCCGGAAAGGTGCAGATCTTCTCGCACAAGGACACCACCCCGGAGGACGCCCGCGCGCTTCTCTCGCTGATCGATATCGGCGACATCATCGGGGTGACGGGCGTCGTGCGCCGCACCAAGCGCGGCGAGCTGACGATCAACGCCCAATCGATCATCATGCTCACCAAGTCGCTGCTGCCGATGCCCGAAAAGTGGCACGGCCTGTCGGACGTTGAGCTGCGCTACCGCAAGCGGCATCTCGACATCATGACCAATGAGGAATCGAAGCTCCGCTTCCAGCAGAGAAGCCGCATCGTCTCCGGCATCCGCCGCTTCATGGAAAACGACGGTTTCATGGAAGTCGAGACCCCGATGCTGCATTCGGTCTATGGCGGCGCCACCGCCGAGCCGTTCAAGACGCACCACAACACGCTGAAGCTCGACATGTACCTGCGAATCGCGCCGGAACTGTTCCTGAAGCGCACGCTGGTCTCCGGCCTCACCGACAAGGTGTTCGAGATCAACCGAAACTTCCGCAACGAAGGCGTTTCCACCCGGCACAATCCTGAATTCACGATGATGGAGTGCTACTGGGCCTATGCCGACTACGAGGACATCATGGACCTCGTGGAGCGCATGTTCTCGACGCTCGCCATGACGATCCACGGGTCGACCGAAGTGAAGTTCGGCGACAAGGAACTGTCGTTCAAGGGCCCGTTCAAGCGTGTGCCCATGCCCGATGCCGTCAAGGAAGCGACCGGCATCGATTTCCTCGCGATGAAGACCGATGAAGAAGCCCGCACCGCCGCCAAGGCCGCCGGCTTCGCGGTCGAGAAGGACTGGACCTGGGGCGAATGCCTCGCCTTCATCTTCGAGGAGAAGGTCGAGCCGACGCTGATCCAGCCGAGCCACGTCACCCATTTCCCGAAGGACATCTCCCCCTTCGCCAAGGAAGTTCCGGGTGAACCCCGCCTCGTCGAGCGCTTCGAGACCTATTGCAACACCTGGGAACTCGGCAACGCCTTTTCGGAACTCAACGATCCGGAAGAACAGCGCCGCCGCATGGTGGAGCAGCTCGAGCAGGCGCACGCCCGCGGCGAGAAGGAAAAGCAGCTCGATGAGGAGTTCCTGGACGCCATGGACCAGGGCATGCCGCCCGCCGGCGGTTTGGGCATCGGCGTCGACCGCCTGGTCATGCTCTTGACGGATTCGCCCTCCATCCGCGACGTGATCCTCTTCCCGGCACGGCGCGCAAAGGCGGATTGATCGGAGCTATCTTCTCGATGGGGAGAAGGAGGCGTTCCTCGTCTCCGAAGGCTCTCTCATACAAAAGGGGCGATAGAACGCCCGCCGTAGCACCTCTCCCGTCGTGCGAGAGCTTTGCAACATGGCCGAAGATCAGGCGACGCCCAATCTGACAGCCATTGCTGCAATATCAATGCATCGTCTTCGCGGGTTTTGCCGACGCTTCCTCATCCGGCTTGGCGGGCTGCGCTGCCGGCCCAGCGGCGGGCGTTTCGGCTTTTGCCGGAACAGCAGGGGTTTCCCCCCGCATTTTTGCGAGCCATGCAGCACCGGCGGCATCCGCACCGTTCGAACCGTCGGTTGGCGGCGGAGCCACCTCGGCATGGGCTGCCTCGGCGGGAGTGGGGTCGGAGCGTTTCTCGTCGGCGTCCGTCGACTTCGACCAACGCTTGCCGCCTTCCGCTGCAGTCCTTGGTTCCGGAGCAGGCTGTTCAGGAGGAGCTTTGGCAGCCGGAGCGGCGGCCGCCTTTTCTGCAGGTTTTTCGCCCTCGCCGCTGCCGAAAATCATGCCTTTCACGGAAGCCAGGAAACCACCATCGTCCGCCTTCATAGCCTGTTCTGACGCGGCCGGTTCGGTCGCGTGCTCGTTCACTACAGCCTGTTTGCCACCGTGCTTCTGATCGCCGTGATCTTCGGTGGCAGCCTGGTCGCTTGCAGGCGCACCATGACCATCGGCGGGAGCCGGCGCATGGTCTGCAGCTTCTGTAACATGACCTTCCGCCGGTGCCGCCTTCTCGCCGGAACCGAAGAGCATGCCGGTTACGGAACCCAGCAAACCACCGCTTTCCTTGGCTGCGATCTCGTCGCCGTGCCCTTCGGCGGGCGCCTCGTGACCTCCGGCCGCCGGTTCTCCGCCATGTCCGCCCGACGACAGCTCGCCGTGCCCACCAACAGGTGCACCATGTGCCCCCTCCGGAACCGCAGCCACCGGTTCGACGCAGTCGGCATGATCGGTCAGCCGCGCCGTGACCGTCTCGACATCCTCGACAGGCAGATCGATGCGCATGCCGTAATACTCGCCGCTCGCGTTGGCAGAACCGTCGAGATAGTAGGCGGAATAGACTGACGCGGCGGTCCCCTTCGGCATCTTGTCGGGATCAGGAATATAGATGACCTGCGCGCCGATCATCCGGCCGCGCATCAACGCCCGGTCCTTCGGTCCGGCCTTGTCGATCATCGCCACCTGGACGAGATCGGCCTTCTCCTTTTCCTGCACCGCGCGGGCGACCCTCAGAGCGGTGCGAATACGCGCCATGCCGTCGCCGGGTTCTTCGCTGGTCACGTATTTGCGGACCCAATAGCGTTGGTCGCGCTTGATCTTGATCGTCTCCAGAGAGGTGCATTCGAACCCGTTCATCTCCAGATAGGAGGGGCCGAGAAGCTTGTCCGCGCCAACGAAGACCGCTGCAGCGCCGCTGCCGCCGCCGAGCACGACAATGCCGCTCATGATCAGGATGAGCTTTTTCGAGAACCGGAACGTCAGACCCATTACTTACCGAGCTCCGGCATGATCGACCCCATTTTACGCAAAACACACACATGGAATATCGGCGGCATATTCCTCCATTCTTCTTGAGGAAGGTTTAAGCGGCAGCGTCTCTTTTCGCCCTTTGCGCCCTCTCGCGCTCGGCGGGTCGTCCCGTTCCGGCACTGGCCAGTTGCGAATGATTTGCAATAGCATTGACAGATGCGAAATCCTGACTAGGTTAGATTGCGAATGAATTGCAACAAGAGGTCTAACGCCGCATGCTTCTCCGCAAATTCGCATTCATCGCAGCCGTTCTGGCGGGCCTGCCCGCTTTTGCTCAGGCGCAGGAAAAGCCCAAGGTGGTCACCACCTTCACCATCATCGCCGACATGGCGAAGAACGTCGCGGGAGATGCAGCCGACGTGGAAAGCATCACCAAGGCGGGCGCCGAAATCCATAATTACCAACCGACCCCGCGCGACATCCTGCGCGCCCGCGATGCGGATCTGGTGCTGCGCAACGGGCTGAACCTCGAGCAATGGTTCGAGAAATTCCTGGCGAACCTTGGCGATGTGCCGAACGTCACCATCTCCGACGGCGTCGAGCCAATGTCGATCGCCGGCGGCGCCTATCAGGGCAAGCCGAACCCGCATGCCTGGATGTCGCCGGAAAACGCGGTGATCTACGTCGAGAATATCCGCAAGGGCCTGACGAAGATCGATCCGGCCCATGCCGATACGTATGCCGCCAATGCCAAGGCCTATACGGACAAGATCCGCGCTGCGGTCCAGCCGATCCGCGATGCGCTCGGCAAACTTCCGGAAGACCGCCGCTGGCTGGTGACGAGCGAAGGCGCCTTCTCCTATCTCGCCCGCGATTTCGGCCTCAAGGAACTCTATCTCTGGCCGGTGAATGCCGACAGCCAAGGCACGCCGCAGCAGGTGCGCGAAGTCATCGACGCCATGCGCGAGCACCAGATCAAGGTCATTTTCAGCGAGAGCACGGTTTCCGATAAGCCGGCGAAGCAGGTCGCATCCGAAACCGGCGCGACCTATGCAGGCGTCCTTTACGTCGACTCATTGAGCGAGGAAGGAGGACCGGTGCCGACCTATCTCGACCTGCTTCGGGTGACCACCGAAACAATCGCAAAAGGTCTTTCGCAATGATGATGGGCAAGACGACGCCGACAAGCGCCGGGCTGAAACTGGAAGACGTGACGGTCGCTTATCGCAACGGGCTGACGGCGCTCAGGCATGCAAGCTTCGTCGTGCCGAAGGGAACCATCACCGCTCTCGTCGGCGTCAATGGCGCCGGCAAGTCCACGCTCTTCAAGGCGATCATGGGCTTCGTCACGCTCACCGAGGGGTCCGTCGAAATTCTCGGGATGCCGGCCCGGGAAGCTCTCCGCAAGAACCTCGTCGCCTATGTGCCGCAGGCGGAAGAAGTAGACTGGAACTTCCCCGTTCTGGTCGAGGACGTGGTGATGATGGGCCGCTACGGCCACATGAATTTTCTGAGGATCCCCTCGCGCCACGACCACGACATGGTCACCCGGGCGCTTCAGCGGGTGAACATGGTGGATTATCGCAAGCGCCAGATCGGCGAACTCTCGGGCGGCCAGAGAAAGCGCGTCTTCCTCGCCCGGGCGCTCGCCCAGGAAGGACAGGTGATCCTGCTCGACGAACCCTTTACCGGCGTCGACGTGACGACGGAAGAACAGATCGTCGAACTTCTGCGGGCGCTGCGCGACGAAGGCAGGGTGATGCTGGTTTCCACCCACAATCTCGGCAGCGTGCCGGATTTCTGCGACCGCACCGTTTTCGTGAAGGGCACCGTGCTTGCCTATGGCAAGACGGAGGACACGTTCACGGAAGCCAATCTGGAACTGGCCTTCGGCGGCGTGCTGCGCCACTTCATCCTCGGCGGCTCCGATCTCCACGACGATGCCGACGAACGCCGGGTCAAGGTCATCAGCGACGACGAACGGCCCTTCGTGACCTACGGCAATGGCAAGCAAAAAGCTCCGGTGAAGACAGATGCTCCAGACGCTCCTTGAGCCGTTCACCTACGGCTATATGCTGAACGCCATCTGGGTCAGCGCACTCGTCGGCGGCGTCTGCGGCTTCCTCTCCGCCTATCTGATGCTAAAGGGCTGGTCGCTGATCGGCGACGCTCTCTCCCATTCGATCGTTCCCGGCGTCGCGGGCGCCTATATGCTCGGCCTGCCCTTCTCGATCGGCGCCTTCCTGTCAGGCGGACTGGCGGCAGGCGCCATGCTGTTCCTCAACCAGCGCACGCGGTTGAAGGAAGACGCGATCATCGGCCTGATCTTCACCTCCTTCTTCGGCCTCGGCCTGTTCATGGTGTCGCTCTCGCCGACGTCGGTGAACATCCAGACGATCGTGCTCGGCAACATTCTCGCCATCACGACCGCGGATACGATCCAGCTTGTCATCATCGGCGGTGTCAGCCTCGCGATCCTGGCGTTGAAGTGGAAGGACCTGATGGTGACCTTTTTCGACGAGAACCACGCGCGCACTATCGGCTTGAAACCCGATCTCCTGAAGATCCTGTTCTTCACCCTCCTCTCGGCGTCCACGGTCGCCGCGCTGCAGACCGTCGGCGCCTTCCTCGTCATCGCCATGGTGGTGACGCCGGGCGCAACCGCCTACCTTCTCACCGACCGTTTCGAGCGGCTGATCCTGATGGGGCTCGTCATCGGCGCCGCCACCAGTTTCGTCGGTGCCTATCTGAGCTACTTCCTCGATGGCGCGACGGGCGGCATCATCGTCGTGCTGCAGACGGCATTGTTCCTCGCCGCCTTCCTGTTCGCCCCGAAGCACGGCATGCTCGCCGCCCGCAAGCGGCTGCGCAAGACGCTGGAGGAAACCGCATGAGCGAGACCCTTGAACTGGCCCTCCTGCCCTTCCAGCTTCCCTTCATGCAATCTGCGTTCATCGTGACGCTGATGATCGCGGTGCCGATGGCGATCCTTTCCTGCTTCCTGGTGCTGAAGGGCTGGTCCCTGATGGGGGATGCCGTCTCCCATGCCGTGCTGCCGGGAGTCGTCATCGCCTATGTTCTGGCGATCCCGCTCTCCGTCGGCGCTTTCGCGGCCGGGATGATCTGCGCGCTCGCAACCGGCTTCCTGAAGGAAAACAGCCGGATCAAGGAGGATACGGTCCTCGGCATCGTCTTTTCCGGCATGTTCGGGCTGGGCCTCGTGCTCTACGTGAAAGTGCAGTCCGACGTGCATCTCGATCACATCCTGTTCGGCGACATGCTGGGCCTCCTCCCTTCGGACCTCATCGAGACGGGCTTGATTTCGCTCGCCGCGACCCTGTTCCTCGTAATCCTGCGCAAGGATCTGCTGGTCCATTCCTTCGACGAGCAGCATGCAAAGGCGATCGGCCTGCCGACGCGCCTGCTGCACTACGGATTGCTGGCGGTGCTTTCCCTGGCCGTGGTGGGCGCGCTGAAAGCTGTCGGCATCATCCTTTCCGTCGCCATGCTGGTCGCGCCGGGCGCCATTGCCTTCCTGCTTACCCGCCGCTTCACGGCTATGCTGGTGACGGCGGTGGCGATCGCGGTCGGCGCCTCGGTTTGCGGCATCTACCTGAGCTTCCTCGTCGACAGCGCCCCGGCCCCGACCATCGTGCTCCTGATGACAGCCCTGTTCATCCTGGCCTTCCTCAAGACCACACTGACGCCGCGCGCCGCTGTCTGAACTTTGCACTTGCGCAGCCATAGTCGCGGGTATATACCCGCAGCTATGCCAAATGAAACCTGCCACTGCATTGTCCTGCGCCAAGCCTCCCGGAAGGTCTCGTCCTATTACGACGAGGCGCTTGCGCCGCTCGGCGTGAATATCGGTCAGTTCAGCCTGCTGCGCAACATCAAGCGGCTGGAACCGGTCTCGCTCACCGAACTCGCCGGCAAGGTGGACCTCGACCGATCGACGGTCGGCCGCAATACCAAGGTCCTGGAGCGCATGGGCCTCGTTGCGATCGGTCACGGCGAAGACCAGCGCGAGGCAATGCTGACACTGACGGAAAAAGGCCGCGAGCTGCTGACGGAAGGCGCTCCCCTCTGGGATGGCGTTCAGGAGGATATCGAAGTCCGGCTCGGGCCTGAGAAGACGAAGCAGCTTCTGGAGCTGCTCGCGGAGCTCTGATTTTTTATTCGAAAGCGGGCATATACCCATAAAATACGCTGCAGGTGCGGCGATAGAGGAAAGGGAACAAGTCATGATCTCCACCAGCGCCGCCCGATGGATGGCCGGCAGAAACCTTCACTACGGATGGGTGGTCGCCGCCACCACCTTCCTGACCATGCTGGCGACCGCTGGCGCCATGGGTTCGGCCGGCGTGATGATCCAGCCGCTGCACCAGGAATTCGGCTGGGACATCGCCGACATCTCCTCGGCCATGGCCGTTCGTCTCGTCCTCTTCGGCCTACTCGGCCCCTTCGCCGCCGCCTTCATGAACCATTTCGGCGTCCGGCAGGTCGTCTCCTTCGCACTCGCCTTGATCATGGGCGGCCTCGTCGTTTCACTGTTCATGACCGAGGTCTGGCAGCTCGTGGTGTTATGGGGCGTGGTGATCGGCGTCGGAACCGGGATGACGGCGCTGGTGCTCGGCGCCACCGTCGCGACCCGCTGGTTCTCGCAGCGCCGCGGCCTCGTCGTCGGCCTGATGACGGCGAGCAACGCCACCGGTCAGCTCGTCTTCCTGCCGCTCCTCGCCGCACTCACCGAAGCCTATGGCTGGCGCACTGCGCTGACGCTCACCGTGGCCGTCATCGCCGCGGCCATGCTGCTGGTACTGCTTCTAATGCGCGACTATCCCGCCGATGTCGGCCTGCCGGCCTATGGCGACACCGCCATCTCCAAGCCGCCGAAGCAGGACCATAAGCTTCTGGCGACGCTCGTCTCGCCGCTCGTGGCGCTCCGCGAGGCGAGCGGCAGCGCCACGTTCTGGGTGCTGTTCGGTACGTTCTTTGTCTGCGGATTGTCCACCAACGGCCTCATCCAGACGCACTGGATCTCGATCTGCGGCGATTTCGGCATGGCTGCGGTGACGGCCGCGAGCACGCTTGCGGTGATCGGCATCTTTGACTTCTTCGGCACGATCTTCGCCGGCTGGCTCTCCGATCGCTACGACAATCGCTGGCTGCTCTTCTGGTTCTACGGCCTGCGCGGCCTGTCCTTGATCTACCTGTCGCTTTCGGGCTTCAGCTTCGTGGAACTGTCGGTCTTTGCGATCTTTTATGGCCTGGATTGGGTGGCGACCGTGCCCCCGACCGTCAAGATCGCCGCGGAGAAGTTCGGCCGCGAGAAGGCGGGCCTCGTGTTCGGCTGGGTATTCGCGGGCCACCAGATCGGCGCGGCAACCGCTGCCTTCGGCGCCGGTTTCTTCAAGAGCGACTTCAACACCTACATGCCCGCGCTCCAGATTGCCGGCGTCATGTGCATGTTCGCAGCCGTCTCGGTTCTCCTGCTGCGGAAGCCCGGCTCGGCCATGCCGGTGCCCCAGGCGGCCTGATCCACAGACAACGTTCCGGCGGCCAATCTCCATGGTCGCCGGAAAGCCGCATTGCAAAGTGCGGATCGGGCGGGATATGACATGGTGTAACTTTCCCGACGGGAGGCATCATGTCGTCGATTACCTCGGGCAATGCCGAACAATATGCCGACAGCCGCAAGCTTGCGGCCCGAGGTCGTCTCAACAGCGAATACACGATCGCCGCAACCGGCTGGTTTCCCTGGGTCGCCCGGCAGCTTCCTCTCCGCCCCGGGGACCGTGTCCTCGACATCGGCTGCGGCCCGGCCTGGTTCTGGGCGTCGGTCGTCCAGGAGGTCCCGGAAAACCTCGACCTGACGCTCGCCGATCAATCCTCCGGCATGGTCGCCGAAGCGGTGGAACGCTGCCGCCCCCTGCCCTTCGGATCGGTGACCGGCCATCAGGCAGACGCAGCAGCCCTCCCTTTCGAAGGTGGATCCTTCGACGCCGTCATCGCCATGCACATGCTCTATCACCTGGCTGATCCAGCCGTCGCGATCGCCGAGATGTCGCGCGTGCTGAAGCCAGGCGGCGTGCTTGCGGTGACGACCAACGGCGTCGGCAACATGCGCGAAATCTACGCCCTGACCACCGCCCTCGGCAGCCCACCAGTCGATCCGGGCGGTGCAGCCTTCGGTTACGAAAAGGCCGAGGCGATGATGCGTGGCGAGTTCGGAAACATCACCTTCTCCGAACATCCGGCCCGGATGCTGATCACCGAACCCGACGACGTTTTCCTGGCGCTAACCTCCTATCCGCCGGGAGACCGAGCGAGCGAAGCCCAACTTGCCGCCCTCCGCGAAGCGATCGCCAAGGCTTTCGAAGGAGGCAACGGCATGCTGGAAGTCAGCAAGGAGACCGCCCTGTTTCTCAGCAGAAAGCGGGCCTGAAAAGCAAAAAGGCCCGTCGCGGGACGGGCCTTTTTTCATGCCGGCGGTGGAATATCAGGCGGCGGCGAGCGTCAGTTCCTTGCGGACCATGGTCCGCAGCGCGACGAGATCCTTCGCAAAGGCGCGGATGCCTTCGGAGAGCTTCTCAGTCGCCATGGCGTCCTCGTTCAGCATCCAGCGGAACTGTTTTTCGTTCAGCGACTGCAGCGGCTCGGCCTTGAAGGTCTCCGGCAAGAGCTTTCGCTCGAGTTTGCCGGTGTCCTTGTCGAGCTCGTCGAGCAGCGCCGGGCTGATCGTCAGGCGGTCGCAGCCGGCAAGGGCTTCGATCTCGCCCGCATTGCGGAAGGACGCCCCCATGACGATCGTCGGGATGCCATTTGCCTTGTAGTAGTTGTAGATCTGGCGGACGGAAAGCACGCCCGGATCGGTCTCGGCGGTATAGTCTTGGCCGGTCGACTTCTTGAACCAGTCGAGGATGCGGCCGACGAAAGGCGAGATCAGGAATACCTTGGCCTCGGCGCAGGCGATCGCCTGGGCCTGGCTGAAGAGAAGCGTCAGGTTGCAGTCGATGCCTTCCGTCTGCAGCACTTCGGCGGCGCGGATGCCTTCCCAGGTGGAAGCGAGCTTGATCAGGATACGGTCGCGCTCGATGCCGCGCTCCTTGTAGGCGGCAATGATAGAATGCGCTTTGGCGATCGACGCTTCCGTGTCGAAGGAGAGATCCGCATCGACTTCGGTCGAGACGCGGCCCGGAACCAGCTCGGCAAGCGCCGCACCGACATCGATCGCCAGACGGTCGGCGACCGCAGACACGACCGCATCATCCTGGCCGCCCTGCTTGCGGCCCCAGGCGATTGCTTCCTTCACCTTGTCGGCGAAGATCGGCGTGCCGAGCGCCTTCAAGACGATCGTCGGGTTGGTGGTGCAATCCACGGGTTTCAGGCGGGCAACCGCCTCGATATCGCCGGTATCGGCAACGACCGTGGTCATGGAACGAAGCTGCTCTAGTTTCGACGTCATCCGAATATTCCTCGTTGGAAACTTAGGTCATCCACTCATAACCTGAACGCCTGTCGCGGGAATTTGCTCCTCCGGCGCGTAGAGAGACTATCGACCTTCCGTGGTTAAGAAGTCAAGACATTTGTCATTCTGAATTGACATATGTTTCATCTGAGCCAATTATCAAGGCACCTGTTCCCGATCTTTTCGGAGGCCCGTTGACCAAGCTCAGACGCGAGACCCATACCGCCTTTTCTGAAGCCGCGTCCCTGAGGTTACGGGCTGCATGGCTCTATTATAATCAGGGATTGACGCAAAAAGATGTCGCCGAGCGTCTCGGCATCAGCCGCTCGACCGTGATCCGTATGCTGGACGAGGCTATGAAGCGCTCGGAGGTGCAGATCTGGATCAGCGAGGGGATCGATACCTGCGTCGAGCTCGCGACCCGGCTGGAAAAGCTTTACGGACTGGACGAGGCCGTCGTGGTGCCGGCGCCGCGTGACGATAGCGCAACCGCTATGGCGAGTGCGGTCGGCCTGGCGCTCGGGCAATTCCTCTCCGAAGTGGTGCAGGACGACATGACGATCGGGGTCGGCTGGGGCCGTACCATGACCGCCTCGCTGTCGAGCTTTCGTCCGCCGCGACGGGAGAATTGCAAGGTCGTCTCGCTGCTCGGCGGCATCGTCGCCGTCCACCAGACGAATCCGATCGACTATACATGGCGGTTCGCGGGCCAGCTCGGCGCCGAATGTTACATGTTTCTGGCCCCGCTGCTGGTCGACTCGGTCAAGACGAAACGGGCGCTGATCGAGCAGTGCGGGCTGAAGACGATCTACGATCTTGCCGAAAACCTCGATCTTGCGATCGTCAGCTGCGGCGACATCGGCCCGCATTCGACGTCGCTTTCGGAAGGATTCATCTCCAAGGCCGAGCTGGACCGGTTGATCGCGGCCGGCTGCGTCTGCGACACCATGTTCAATTTCCTCGATGAAGACGGTCGCTCGGTCGATCATGCGCTGAACGAGCGGGTGATGTCGATCGATCTCGATACGCTGAAGAAGGCCAGGCACATCGTGCTTTCCTCCGGCGGCGCCCACCGCGCCATTGCGATCCGCGCCACGATCCGCCGCATCGGCTGCAATACGCTGATCACCGACGAAACGGCGGCACGGGAGCTGTTGCGGCTGGAGCAGATAGAAGACAGCGCTGGAAAACAATCCGATTGATCTCCTGGATCGCAAAGCCACAAGCTGTTTTCCGGTGGCAATACTTTTAACGCCGGATAATTTTCTCCGCTTATTCAGCAATAATTCATGCGCCTCAAGCATATATAGCGCCGTCGCTGCAAACCACAGCGCTTGGGTAATCGGGAAGTGTTTCCCCTGGGGGTATGAATTGAAAAGATATACTAAGGTTTTGGCCGCAGGTTTTCTGCTGGCAAGCGCTTTCACGGCCAGTGCACAGACCGTTGGCGATTGGGTTCTCGGCAACTACAAGGGAGCCGGCTACTGGTTCCCCGGCGTCATCGAGAAGCTGCAGGGCGGCAAGATCACCATTCGTTATGACGACGGCGACCGGGAAACTGTCGCGCTGGCCGATGTTCGTCCCTACAATTGGGCGATCGGCATGAAGGTCGAATGCAATTTCCAGGGCCAGGGCAAATGGTATCCGGGGAAAATTGCGTCCCTGGCCGGTGAAAAGATCGGCATCGCCTACGACGACGGCGACAAGGAAACGACCAAGACCGGCCGTTGCCGTTCGCGATAATCAGGCACCGGGCAAGCCTCACTGCCCTGCCTTCGGTATCACATGCGCGCCCCGCGAAAGCGGGGCGCAGCTTTTTCAGGCAGCCCCCGATTCCCAGCCGAGGATCGCCCGTTTGCGGGTCAGTCCCCAGTGATAGCCGGTCAGCGCGCCACTTTTGCCGAGCGCCCGGTGGCAAGGCACCACGAAGGAGATGGGGTTGCGGCCGATCGCGGCACCCACGGCGCGGCTTGCGGTCGGCTGGCCGATGTCGTTTGCCACATCCGAATAGGTGACGGCCTTGCCGAACGGGATCTTCAAGAGGCTCTGCCAGACGCGCACCTGGAAGTCCGAGCCGATCAGCACGACCTTGAGCGGCTGGTCGGACGACCATTTCGAGCGGTCGAAGATGCGCTTGATGTAAGGCGCCGTCGTTTCGCGGTCCTCGACATACTCGGCATTCGGCCACCGGCAGGTCATGTCTTCGAGGCAGGCTTGCTCGCCGTTCTGATCGGCAAAGGCAAGGCCCGCCAGTCCGCGGTCCGTCGCCATGACGAGCGCGACGCCGAAGGGTGACGGATGGAAGCCGTAACGGATCGTCAGCCCGCCGCCGCGCGCCTTCCACTCGCCCGGAGACATGGCCTCGTGGGTGACGAAAAGGTCGTGCAGGCGGCCCGGGCCGGACAGGCCGAGTTCGTAGGACGCTTCGAGCAGCGGCATTTCCTCCTTGCCGAGCAGGCGCTTGGCATGGTCGAGCGTCACCGCCTGCAGAAAGGCCTTGGGTGAGAGCCCGGCCCAGCGGGTGAAAACCTTCTGCAGCTGGGTCGGCGACTGGCCGAGTTCGGCGGAAATGGTTTCCAGCGACGGCTGGTCGCGATAGTCGAGCGTAATCATCTCGATGACGCGGCGCACCGTCTCATAATCGGAACCTTCAGGCGTCACGTCGGTGACCGGCTGGGTAATCTGAGCGAAAGCGTTCATAACATCTCTCCTTTCACCCATAGATGCTCCTTCGGCCCTGCCGAAACCACCCGTTTCTTGCGGGCCTTCTTTCAATTGAATGCCGTATCCCAAAACCGGTCCCCGCTTTGGGTAGCATGCCTTAGATCTTTTGTTTCACCGTTGCGAGCGCGCGTTTGAAGGCTTTTGCGAAACTTTCCCGGTCATCCGGATTGAGGAAGGAACCAATGTCGGTAAACCGGCCCTCGCCCGTCACGAACATGCCGGTAATGCCGAATTCCTCGTGCCGGTTGACCCGGAAGCGCGCCCAGAATGGATTGAAGCGGTGCTCCACCATTCGCCCCGCCGGCGAGAATTTCCGGATCGACAAATTGGTGCGCGAGACGGTGACTTCCTCGCGCGCCCTGCCGGAACGATAGCTCATCTTCAGCGCGATATAGAGGGCGAGAAAATCCAGCCCAAAGAAGAGGCCGATCGGATAAGCGCCGGTCGCCAGGAAGAAGCCGCCATAGATCAGGCAGACTGCCCCGGACAACGCCAGCACGACCCGAAACCCGGTCTTGCCGAGCGAACGGTGGGGCGTCAGTTCGGCTACGAAAACCGGCCGATCTTCTGGCATGTCCACGTTGCATTCCTTCATGCAGGCTGGCTATAGACGCATATGGCGACTCCCAAGACCAAATCCAGCACCAGCACTTTGCAAAAGTCAAATCACGGCTCTGCGCGAAAGCCCAGGCGTTACAAATCCGCCTATACCAAAGCGGAGATGGAGGAGATCTTCCGCCGCTTTGCCGTGCAGCGGCCGGAACCGAAGGGCGAACTGGAGCACGTGAACCCCTTCACGCTGGTCGTCGCGGTGGCGCTTTCGGCCCAGGCGACGGATGTCGGCGTCAACAAGGCGACACGCGCCCTCTTCAAAGTCGCCGATACGCCGGAAAAGATGCTGGCGCTCGGCGAGGAAGGCGTCACCGAATATATCAGAACGATCGGCCTCTACCGCAACAAGGCGAAGAACGTCATCGCGCTGTCGCGGATGCTGATCGAGGAATTCGGCTCCGAAGTGCCACGAACTCGCGAGGAACTGATCCGGCTGCCGGGCGTCGGCCGCAAGACGGCGAATGTCGTCATGTCCATGGCTTTCGGCATCCCCACGCTCGCCGTTGATACGCATGTCTTCCGCATCGGCAATCGTCTGCTGATGGCGCAGGGCAAGACGCCGGACGAGGTCGAGGAGCATTTCCTCAAGGTCATCCCGGAGCAATATCTCTTCCACGCGCATCACTGGCTGATCCTGCATGGCCGCTATACCTGCAAGGCCCGCAAGCCCGAATGCGAGCGCTGCGTGATCGCCGATCTCTGTCGCTCGCCGGAAAAGACCTGCGATGTAGCGGCGCCGCTGGTCGAGCTACCGCCTCAATTCATCGGGGCTGAGGCCGTCGATTAAAGCCGCGATCGCTGCTTCGTAATCATTGCGATTACCGCCACTGTCGATGGCGATCGCCGCCCGCTCGAAAGCCGCCGCCACCAGCACCGTCAGCGGATCGAGAAGCGGGAGAAGTTTCGATCCCGCAAGCAGATCCATGAGCCCCACCTTGAGGCTCGATTCCGCCGGATCGTCCGGCAGCAGGGCCGGCGCCTCGCGCAGCAACAGCTTGCTGCGCCCCGGTACGGCCATGGCGTCGAAATAGGCGGAGCCGCCCTGCAGCAGCGCCTCCCGCGCCGACGAGGCATGCGCGGATCGTGCCTCTATTTCCGCTGCCACTTCGGCCGCCTCCCGCTCGATCACGGCGACAAGCAGCGCCTTCTTGTCCTCGAAATGATGGTAAAGCGCGCCCCGCGTGACACGCGCCTCCGCGACAATGTCCGGGGTCGCGGTCTCGGCATAGCCCTTTTCCACGAAGACGGCTCTCGCCGCGTCCAGAAGAGCATTGCGGGTGGCCTCCGTACGCTCGCGATTGCTACGTGGCATTCAGTTCTCCGGCATCTTTACATACAGGCAGAATGTATCTATAAAGAAACATACAGGCTGAATGTATCTGAAAGCCCATGGGAGCGAAAGACATGAAAGTCACCAGCTACTATCCGGTTCTAATGACCGACGATGTCCCCGGAACGGCTGCGTTCTATGTCGAACATTTCGGCTTCGAGCCGTTATTCTCCACCGGCTGGTATGTCCATCTGCGGTCGAAGCAGCATGAGCATGTGACGCTGGCGGTCCTCGACGGCAGCCATGAGACCATCCCGGAAAGCGGTCGGGGCAAGGCTTCGGGCCTGCTCTTGAACTTCGAGCTGGAGGATGTCGATGATGTCTACGAGCGTCTCAAGGCGGCTGGCTTGCCGATCCATTTGAGCCTGCGCGACGAGGATTTCGGCCAGCGGCACTTCATCACCTCGGACCCCAACGGCGTGCTGATCGACGTCATCAAGCCGATCCCGCCAAGCGGCGAGTTCGCGGCCATATACGAGGCGTCCGCCCTGCCGGCTTAACCCTTGAACGCCGGATCGCGCTTCGAGATCGCCTTGTGGAGATGCACCATGAGGCCGGCTGCGAAGAGCGGCGTCAGGAGGTTGACGATCGGGACCGCCAGGAAGCAGGCGATCAGGAGGCCCGCCATGAACACGGTCGAGGAATGTTTCGACCGAAAGGCCCGGGCTTCCGTCGGCGTGCGAAACCGCATCGCGGCGAACTCGAAGAATTCCCGCCCGAGCAGATAACCGTTCACCAGAAAGAAGGCGATCAGGTTGATGCCGGGAATGAACAGCAGAAACAACGCGATGATGTTGCCGACGATGACGACGCCGAGGAACTTGATCGAGCCGATGATCGCCTGACCGAGCGGCAGGGCCTTGCCGGGCGGGTCGTTCGGATAATCGCGCGTCTCGACCACTTCGGCAACGTCGTCCAGAAACAGGCCCGCGATCAGCGCCGTGATCGGCGCGATCAATAGCGCCAGCGCCAGCGCAAGCCCGATGCTGGCGGCGATGGCCGCAATGAAGGTGAGCCAGCCGGTCCAATCCGGCAGATCCGGAAAAAATGCCGCCATCCAGGGCCAGGCATAATAAGCGAACAGTTCCCGCAGCGAAAACCAGAGACCGACCAGAACCAGGATCGTGAGCCCCAGCGTCTTCCAGAAGACGTTGCGTGTTTCCGGCGCAAAGAGGTTGGCGAGCGAAAGGCGTGCGGCGTCGAGGATCATGCAAGGTCTCCGGTTGCCGCCAAGATGTAGGTTGGACGGGGCACGGGAACAAGCATGCCCCTCTTCTCGCCACGGGGATAAAGAGAATCGCCACAGTCATGCGATGTCGATTTTGCCTTCCGCCGCTTGACTCATTCATAGCTCTCCAGCTATACGTCAATTAATAGCCGACGAGGTATGAATTGACGTGACGAACGCTCATGACGAAATCTTCAGAACGCTTGCCGACCCGACCCGGCGGGCCATCTTCGAACGCCTGTGCCGGGAAGGCGAAAAGACGGTGGGGGCCCTGACGGCAAAGGCCGGAGTTTCGCAGCCCGTCGTTTCGAAACATCTTGCGGCGCTCAAGCGGGCCGGACTGGTTCGCGACCGCCACCAGGGACGCCAGACCCACTACAGCGCAGAGTTCGGGGCGCTCGCTCCCCTTGTCGACTGGGCAAACGAAATGACCAGCTTCTGGGAAAAGAAGTTCGATGCCCTCGAAGATCTGCTGAAAAGGATGGACCAATGAACGAAGTATCGACTGAGATCCGCACCGTGGTGGTCGAACGGGAGATCCCCCACCCGCCGGAAAAGATCTGGCGCGCACTCACCCAGCCGCATTTGATCCAGGAATGGCTCATGAAGAGCGATTTTCAGCCGGTCGTCGGTCATCGCTTCAATCTTCGCGGAGAATGGGGCGGCGTGCTGGACTGCGAAGTCCTGATCGTCGAGCCGCACGAAAGGCTGTCCTATACTTGGAACTACCCCCATGAGGACGCGGCCTACAATCTGAAAAGCGTCGTGACCCTGACCCTCACCCCGACGGAGAAGGGCACCCATCTGCGCATGGAGCAGACGGGCTTCCGGCCGGAGCAGAACCAGGCCTTCCACGGCGCCCGCCACGGCTGGCAGGGCTTCCTGGAAAAGCTCGACGCGATTCTGGCCGCGCAGGCCTGAGATCCGCCGATCAGGAAAACGGCACCCAGCGGCTCGGTGGACGAGCCGCAATCGTCAACAGGATCGATTTCGAAAGAGAAGAACATGGCCTGGAACAAGTCTATCCGGCAGCTGCACCGCTGGCTGTCGATCATCTTCACGCTGACCGTGATCGCCAACTTCGCCGCCATGGCAACGGGCGAACCTCCCGCCTGGATCGTCTACGCGCCACTGCCTCCGCTGTTTCTGCTCCTGCTCAGCGGGCTGTACATGTTTGCGCTGCCTTATGCCGTAAAACGAACCAGCGGGGGCTGACCCGCTCCGCTGGTTTCAATCACAACAAATAATCACCCTCACCCAACTTGTTTGAGCCGCTTGACGGTCGATTGAGGTTCAGTCACCTTTGCGCGGATAACGGGCAGGGGAATCATGAGCACCATCGAGGAAAGTCTTCGCGCTATCGCCGAGCGCGTGAAATCGCATTCTAGTACCATGGCTACAGAGGAGGCAGTCAAAACAGCGGTCGTCCTGCCATTCCTTCGATCCCTCGGATACGACGTGTTTGATCCGACTGAGGTTGTTCCCGAGTTCACTGCTGATGCCGTAGGCAAGAAGGGTGAGAAAGTCGACTATGCGATTAAGATAGACAACGAAATCCGTATTCTAATCGAATGCAAGCCCATTTCGGTCGCTTTAGAGAAGAAACACCTCGACCAGCTCTATCGATACTTCAGCGTCACAAATGCCAAGTTTGCGATCCTCACGAACGGCCGTACCTTCAATTTTTACACGGATCTGGAAGCACCAAACAAGCTGGACACACGACCCTTCCTGGTTTTCGACGTGACCGATTTCAACGCTGGCATCGTTACGGAACTCCGGAAATTCGAAAAAGGCTCCTTCGACGTCTCAGCGATTTTGGCGACAGCAGAGCGATTGAAATACACCTCAGGAGTGAAGCAGATCATCTCAAAGCTGATCGAAGATCCGTCGGAAGAGTTTGTCAAAATGACATCAGCTGGAGTGTATGAAGGCCGGATGACGTCTCAGGCACGCGAGATGTTCACAGGAATCGTCCGGGCGGCTTTTCGCGAAGTTATCATGGACACTGTGAAAAGCCGCTTATCCAGCGCGCTGGCTGACACAGAAGAGGTCATCGAAAAGATTGATGCACCAGTCGATGAAGAACCCGATGTCGTCACTACCGATGAAGAGCGGGAGGGTTACATGATCGTGAAGGCCATCGTCCGCGACACTATCAGCCCGTCCCGTGTGGTGATGCGCGACCAGAAGTCTTACTGCGGAATTCTCATCGACAATAACAACCGGAAGCCGCTTGCGCGTCTTTGGTTCAATAGATCTGTCAAATACATAGGTCTTTTCGATGGAGAGGCCGAAGAGCGGTTAATAGTCGACAGTCTAGACAAAATCTATGAATACAGCGATCGACTCCGCTCCACCGCTAGAAAATACTCGGATACATAGTCGCCGTAACCCTTCATAATCCGACAGGCTCGTCCTACCCCATCCCCCGTAGCTCCTCCCGATGCCGGACCATCGCCAGGAACCGCCGGTAATCCCGGTCGTACTGCGCGGCGCGCGTGGGATTGGGCAGCCGCTGGGTGCCGCCGCTGTCCATCGCCTGTCCTGCTTCGGCAAGGCTGGCGAACAGGCCGCCGGCCACGGCCGCGATCATGGCCGTGCCGAGCAGCACGGCGTCTCGGTTTTCGGGGATCACAACCCGGCAACCGGTGACGTCGGCATAAAGCTCGACCAGCAGCGGATTGTTCACATGGCCGCCGGTGACATGCAGCGTCTCGAAACGGTAGCCGTAGCCGGCGAGCGTTTCGAGGATATGGCGGATGCCGAGCGCGATGGCGACCGAGGCACGCCAGTAGAGCCTGCAAAGCCCGTCGAAGGAGATGTCGAGGGTGAGGCCGCTGATGACGCCGGTCGCATGCGGGTCGGCAAGCGGCGAGCGGTTGCCGTGGAAGTCCGGCAGGACATTGATGTCGGGCGCGAGATCAGGCCCCTCCGTCCTGCGCAATTCCTCGATGCGGGCGATGATGCGTCCGTGCAGGTCGGCCGTCGGCTCACCTCCGGCCGCGTGCATCCGCACCATATGGTCGAGTAACGCGCCGGCTGCCGACTGGCCGCCCTCGACCAGCCAGTAACCCGGCAGGATCGCCTCGTAATAGGGCCCCCAGAGGCTGCGGCCGGGCTTTGGATCCCGCGTGAAGGCGACGATGCAGCTCGACGTGCCGCCGATCAGCGCCACGCTCGTCTCGAGCTTCGGACTGCCCGACGCGCCGCCGAGCACGCCGAAAGCGCCCGCATAGGCATCGATCATGCCGGGCGCCACCTGGACGCCGGTATCGAGCCCTAGCTCTTCCGCCGCCTTCGCGCTGAGGCTGCCCATTGTGGCTCCGGCCGCAAACGTTTCGTCCGGCAGGCCGCCCTTTTCCTTGAGATCCTCCAGCCCGGCAAGTGCCCAGAAATCCGCGCTCCAGCCGGGTTTTTCATGGGCGAGGTAATTCCACTTGGCTGTCAGCGTGGAGCGGGAGCGGTGGGCCGAACCGGTCGCCTTCCAGGTGAGAAAATCGGCAAGGTCGAAGAAGTAACCCGCCCTCGCCCAGCTTTCGGGCAGATGTTTCTTCAGCCACATCAGCTTCGGCATTTCCATCTCCGGCGACAGCGAGCCGCCGGAAAATTCCAGCACCTTGTGGCCGGTGGCCGACAGCAGATCGGCTTCCCGGATTGCCCGGTGATCGAGCCAGACGATAGTGTCCTGGGCGTCATTGCCCGTGGTGGAGACGCTGAGCTGGTTGCCGTCGCGATCACGGGCAACGAGCGAGCAGGTGGCGTCGAAGCCGATCGCGGCGATACGGTCCGCCGTTATGCCGGCGTCGGCCCGGGCTTCCTTCACGGCTCGGCAGGTAGCCGCCCAGATATCTTTGGAATCGTGTTCGGCGTGTTTTTCCTTCGGCCGGAACATCAAGATCGGATGCTTCGCCTTTGCTATCAGTCGCCCGTTGCGGTCAAAGACGCCGGCGCGGGCGCTGCCCGTGCCGATATCGACCGCAACGAGGTGATCACGCATCCGGATTTGTTTCCTGTCCCTGTGCCTGTCCCATACGCCGCAAAACCTAGGCCTGCGGAACGGAGCCGTTGCGGCCCTCGACATGTTTGCGGACAAGGTGGATCAAATCCGGCATCGCGTCAAACACGACTTCCGGGGAAAGCGCGTCGATCCTTTCCCGGTAGCCCGGAACCGAGGCATGCGAACCGCCGACGAAGGCAAAGACCGCCATCCCGGCACGGTGACCCGCCTCGATGCCGGCGGGGCTGTCCTCGATGACGATGCAATTTTCTGGGTCGGCGCCCATCTGGCTCGCCGCATGCAGGAAGAGGTCCGGAGCCGGTTTGCCTCTCGCCACCATTGCGGCGGAGAAGATGTTCGGTTCAAGCTTGTCGATGAGGCCCGTCAGGGTCAGGGACAGACGGATGCGCTCCGGTTGGCTGGACGACGCGACGCAATGGCGCAGATCAAGGCCATCGAGAGCATCGGCAATGCCGGCCATGGGCTGCAATTCCTTGCGGAAGCGGGTGTAGAGGTCGTGGCGCATGTCTTCGAGAAAGCTCTCGTCCGCCTCGATGGCGAATTCTTCGCGCATGGTCTTGGTGATGGTGGCCAGGCTGCGGCCGAGGAAGCGGCGGTAGGCTTCCGCCTCCTCCATATTCAGACCCTTGCGGCGCAGGGCATCCACCAGCACGCGGACCGAAACCGGTTCGCTGTCGACGAGGACCCCGTCGCAATCGAAGATTACCAGTGGTCCCGCCGTTTGAAGCACTTTTCCCACCCGTTATTTGACAAGTTCGTCCCGAAGGTAAAGTTCGAGCGTTCTGGCCGTCCCCTCCGTCCAGAGCGTCGAAAGCGCATGCGCGAAGCGCTTCCGGAACAGCTCGGATTTCGAAACCTCGCCGAAGATCTCGTCGAACACAAGAAAGGCGTCCGGGTTATCCCTGGCTTTCAGTGCGGCCTCGTGCAGGCGGTCGGCGCTGGCGTCGTTGAAGACGATTTCCCTGCCGCTGTCCGACGTACCGGCGAAGTAGCGGCACCAGAGCGCCGAGACCAGCGAGAGGCCGACAATGTCCTTGCCCTGCGCAAGCCGGTCGCGGGTGGACGGCAGGATGAATTTCGGCTGACGGTTGGAACCGTCCTGCGCCAGGCGCGGAATGGTGTCGCCGATCTTCGGATTGAGGAAGCGCCGCTCGATCAGGCCGTAATAGTCGTTGAGGTCGGTATCGGGCACGGGCGGCACGATCGGAATGATTTCGTCCTTTTCGAGCTTGGCGAGGAAGGCGCGGATCAGCGGATGCTCCATCGCCTCGTGCACGAAATGGATGTCGAGAAGGGCTGCCGGATAGGCGATCGCCGCATGCCCGCCGTTGAGGATACGGATCTTCATCAGCTCGTAGGGCGCGACGTCAGGCACGAACTGCACGCCGACCTCTTCCAGCCGCGGGCGGCCGGAGGGAAAATTGTCCTCCATCACCCATTGCTTGAACTCTTCGCAGAAGACCGGCCAGTTGTCGTCGATATCGAAGTCGTTCTTGAGGATGTCGATCTCCCGCTGGCCTGTCGCCGGCGTGATGCGGTCGACCATCGAGTTGGGGAACGCGACATTCTCGTGGATCCACTGGGCGAAATCCGGATCCGATAGTTTTGCAAGACCGATGACTGTGTTCTCCGTCACCTCGCCATTTCCGGGAATGTTGTCGCAGGACATGATGGTGAAGGGGGGAATATCCCGCGCCTTCCGCTCCCTGAGGCCGGACAGAATGAGGCCGAAGACGGTTTTCGGGCTATCCGGGTTCTTGCTGTCCTCGACCATCGCCGGATGGGCCGGATTGAAGTGACCGGCGGCATCGATGAAATAACCGCCTTCGGTGATCGTCATCGAGACGATGCGGATGGTAGGGTCTGCTAGCTTTTCGATGAGCGCCGCGGTTTCGCCGGGCGCGATGATATCGATCATCGGCGCAGTGATGCGGGCGGCCGTCTTGTTGTTGTCCTGCTCGACCACGGTCGTCAGGAAATCCTGGGCGGCGAGCTTGTCGCGCATCGCCGCGTCGGAGGGCATGACACCCGCGCCGACGATCGCCCAGTCATGCGCCTTGCCGGTGTTGAACAGGTCGTCGAGATAGATCGCCTGGTGGGCACGGTGAAAATTGCCCACCCCGAAATGCAGGATGCCGGCGGTCAGGGCTTTCGGATCGTAAGCCGGCACGGCGGCGGTGGCCGCGGCGTCTTTCAAGCTCGCCAGCGAAAGCTTCACAGTCATTTCTTTTACTCCGGTTTGGCCGTCAGGCTCGCAGGGCGCTGCCCTTGTCGTCGAAACGATGCAGCTTCGCCTCGTCCGGCGTCAGAAAAACCTTGTCGCCATAATGCGCGCCGAACTCGCCGTCGCAGCGCGCGGTGATCTGCCCGATGCCGTCGACATCGAGATGCAGGAAGGTATCGGCGCCGAGATGCTCGGCGACCTTCACGGTGCCGGTCCAAAGCCCGCTGTCCTTCGAAAGGTTCAAGTGTTCCGGACGGATGCCGGCGGTCCTGGCATTCTTCGACTGCGCATAGGCGCCATCGACGAAGTTCATCTTGGGCGAGCCGATGAAGCCCGCGACGAAGAGGTTGCGCGGGCTCTTGTAAAGGTCGAGCGGCGAGCCGACCTGCTCGATATTGCCGCGGTTCAGGACAACGATCTTGTCGGCCATGGTCATCGCTTCCACCTGGTCGTGGGTGACATAGACCATCGTCGTCTTGAGCTGATGATGCAGATCGCTGATCTCGAGGCGCATCGTGCCGCGCAGGGCCGCGTCGAGGTTCGACAAAGGCTCGTCGAACAGGAAGGCGGAAGGCTCGCGAACGATCGCGCGGCCGATCGCCACGCGCTGCCGCTGACCGCCGGAAAGCTGCGATGGGCGGCGCTCGAGATAGTCGGTGAGGTTGAGCACCCGGGCGGCGTCCGTCACCTTCTTGTCGATCACCGCCTTGTCGAGCTTTGCCATCTTCAGCGGAAAGGCGATGTTGTTCCGCACACTCATATGCGGATAGAGCGCGTAGGACTGGAAGACCATGGCAAGGCCGCGCTCAGCCGGGGCCGACTGGGTGACATCCTTGCCGTCGATCAAGATCTGGCCGCCGGAAACGTCTTCGAGACCGGCGATCAGCCGTAAGAGCGTGGATTTGCCGCAGCCCGACGGGCCGACGAAGACGACAAATTCCCCATCGTTGATTTCGAGATCGATCGAAGGGATGACCTTCGCCTCGCCGAAGACCTTCGACACATTTTTGAGCGTGATGCTGCCCATGTCTTTCTTCCCTTACTTAACCGCGCCAAAGGTCAGGCCGCGAACGAGTTGTTTCTGAGAGAACCAGCCGAGGATGAGGATCGGCGCGATCGCCATGGTCGAGGCTGCCGAAAGCTTCGCCCAGAACAACCCTTGCGGACTGGAGAACGAGGCGATGAAGGCCGTCAGCGGCGCCGCATTGGTTGTCGTCAGCCGGATCGTCCAGAAGGCTTCGTTCCAGGCGAGAATGATGTTCAAGAGCAACGTCGAGGCAATGCCGGGCACCGCCATCGGCGTCAGCACGTAGACGATCTCCTGCCACAACCCGGCGCCGTCCATGCGCGCTGCTTCCAGGATCTCGCCGGGAATCTCGCGGAAATAGGTGTAGAGCATCCACACCACGATCGGCAGGTTGATCAGCGTCAGCATGACGGTCAGTCCGATGCGCGTGTCGAGCAGTCCGAAATCGCGGAACATCAGATAGATCGGCACCAGCACCGCCACCGCCGGCATCATCTTGGTGGAAAGCATCCACATCAGGATGTCCTTGGTCCGCTTGGTCGGCGAGAACGCCATGGCCCAGGCAGACGGGATGGCGATGATCAGCGCCAGGATGGTGGAGCCGACCGCCAGCACGACCGAGTTCATGAACGGCTTGAAATAATCCCGCTGCGTCTGCACCGTGACGTAGTTCTCAAACGTTCCCGAGGGAATGAGGCTGAAGCCCGCAATCGCTTCCGGCTCCGTCTTTAGGCTGGTGATCAGCGTATAGAGGATCGGGAAGAAGATGATGAGGGCGACGACCCAGGCCGCGACCGTGGCGGTGACCTTGTGTCTTGTGGTGACATTGCGAGCCATATCCGTCTCCTATCGATCCAGGTTCTTGCCGACCGCGCGCATCAGGAAGAAGGCGACGATATTGGCGAGCACGACCGCGATGATGCCGCCTGCCGAGGCGCCGCCGACGTCGTAGCCGAGTAGCGCCGTGCGGTAGATCAGGAAGGCAAGGTTGGTGGAGGCATAACCGGGGCCGCCATTGGTGGTGACGAGGATTTCCGCATAGACGCCGAGCAGGAAGATCGTCTGGATCAGGATGACGACCGTGATCGCCCGGGCCAGATGCGGCAGCACCAGATAGATGAAGCGGTTGAAGAAATTGGCGCCGTCCATTTCCGCCGCTTCCTTCTGTTCGCCGTCGAGCGACTGCAGCGCGGTGAGCAGGATGAGGGTCGCGAACGGCAGCCACTGCCAGGCGACGATGATGACGATCGAGAAAAGCGGATATTGCGCGAACCAGTCGACGGGCCGGAGGCCGAAGAACTTGGCGATATCAGCCAGCACGCCGTAGCCCGGATGCATGATCATGTTCTTCCAGATCAGTGCCGCGACCGGCGGCATGACGAAGAAGGGCGAAATCACCAGAATGCGCACGACGCCCTGGCCGAAGATCGGCTGGTCGAGCAGCAGCGCGATCGCAATGCCGCCCACGACGGTGATCAACAGCACTCCGCCGACGATGACGAGCGTATTCCAGATCGACTGGAAGAAGGCCGGATCGGTGTAGAAATACTGGTAGTTGAAGAAACCGGCAAAGCTCACATTGCCGGGATTGAGCAGGTTGTAGTTCTGGAACGAGAACCACAACGTCATCGCCAGAGGAACGATCATCCAGACGAGAAGAAGCAAGACGGAGGGCGCCATCATCAGGCGCGCCAACGTTTTCGTGTTTTGCGTGGCCATATCGACGCCCTCCCTGAGTTGCCCCGCGCCTTTTTTCTTTGGGAAGGAGACCGGCGCAGGAACATCGCTACTTTTTGTTATGTCAGTGATGGATTGGAGACTGGGCCGCCCGGTTGAGAAGAAACCGGGCGGCCGGTGCTCGGGAGGTTACTTGATGTAGCCGGCACGGGTCATTTCGCGCTTGGTGGCCGACTGGGCCTGCGCGAGCGCATCATCGACCGAGGACTGCCCGGCGATCACCGCCGAGAAGAGTTGGCCGACATTCGTGCCGATCGCCTGAAATTCAGGGATCGCGACGAACTGGCCGCCCGTATAGGGAACCGGCTTGACGGTCGGCTTGGTGATGTCGGCCGCATCCATGGCCGCGAGCGTCGGAGCCGAGAAGGCTGCGGCCTTCTTGTATTCCGCGTTGTTGTAGAGCGAGGTGCGCGTGCCCGGAGGAACGTTCGCCCAGCCTTCCTTGGAGGCGACGAGCTGGGTGTATTCCTTGCTGGTTGCCCAGGAGATGAACTTCTGCGCCGCATCGCCCTTCTTGGAGGAAGTCGGTACGGCAAGGTTCCAGGACCACAGCCAGTTGCCGTGATTGTTCACGCCTTCCTTGGAGGGGAAGATTGCGTAACCGACCTTGTCGGCAACCGTCGATTCCTTCGGGTTGGAGACCATGGACGCTGCCACCGTGGCATCCATCCACATGCCGCACTTGCCCTGCTGGAAGAGCGTCAGGTTTTCGTTGAAGCCGTTCGAAGAAGCGCCCGACGGACCGGCATCCTTCATCAGGTCGACGTAGAACTGCAGCGCGCCCTTCCATTCCGGCTGATCGAACTGCGGGTTCCACTTCTCGTCGAACCAGCGACCACCGAAAGAGTTGGCGAGCGCCGTGACGAAGGCCATGTTCTCGCCCCAGCCGGCCTTGCCGCGCAGGCAGATACCGTTGACGTCGTTGGCGCGATCGGTGATCTTGCGGGCCGCATCGCCGATGAATTCCCAGGTCGGGCTTTCCGGCATCTTGAGCCCGGCCTTGTCGAACAGGTCCTTGCGATACATGATCATCGCCGACTCGCCGTAGAACGGCGCGGCGTAAAGCTTGCCTTCGACCGTCAGGCCGCCTTTGATCGCCGGAAGAATGTCGCTGGCGTCGTATTTGTCGCCGAGCTTGTTGAGCTCCAGCAGCCAGCCCTGTTTTGCCCAGATCGGAACTTCGTAGTTGCCGATCGTCAGGATGTCGTACTGACCACCCTTGGTGGCGATGTCGGTGGTGACGCGCTCGCGCAGCACGTTTTCTTCCAGCGTAACCCAGTTGATCTGGATATCCGGATTGGCCTTGGTGAACTCCGAGGTCAGGCCCTGCATGCGGACCATGTCGCTGTTATTGACCGTTGCGATGGTGAGGGTTTCGGCCGAGGCCGCGGTGGAAAAAATGCCGGCAAACGCCAGCGCCGAGCAGGCGCCCAGCAAAACCGTCTTCAATGTCATATCTTCCTCCCAGAAGATGAGTAACGAGCATTCGCTTTGCTCATGGGCAATTACTCACCAGCGGATGCGAAAAGTCAATCGCCTTTCGTCGCTGCACTGCAGCGGAGACAGGACATGCTATTGATTCAACAATGGATAATTTTGCTCAGGCGGAGAGCAATTGCTCCGCAGTGGCTTCATCCGTGATGATGCCGTTGATGATTTTCCCCTTCAGGGCGCCGGATATCGCCGCCAGCTTCTTCTTGCCCAGGGCGATTCCGATGACGGAAGACTTCTCGCGGGACGGGATCGGCACGCTGGCAACACGATCGTTGATGGAATTGCCGAGCAGCTGTCCCTGGCGGTCGTAGACCCAGCCGCAGATCTCTCCGGCGGCGCCATTCTTGACCAAGGTCAGCATCTCTTCCCTGCCGAGAAACCCGTCGACGCAGAGAGGTCCGTCGACGCCGAGTTCGCCGATGCCAACGAACGTCACGTCCGCCTGGGCACCGAGCTGAAGTGTCGAGCGGACCAGCGCCTGGTCATGCAGCGTTTCGCGCTCTTCGGCCGACGAACAGAGGACCGGCAGCGGCATGGGGAAATGTCTGGCCTTGATGGCATCCGCCATCGAGAAGATGACGTTGTAGAAAGCCGCCGAGCCGTCCGGGCCGATATTGCCGGTGAGCGAAACGATCCGGTGCTGCAGACATTCCATCGGCGGCAACTGGTCGACGGCGGCTTTCAGCGTACGGCCCGTGCCGATCGCGATGATGATCGGGTCCGGACGTTTTAGCCAACGCTCGATCTCGGCAGCGGCCGCCTCGGCGATGCCGACGGTGCTGGACGAACCGGCGGGATCGCTCGGCACGACCTCGGCGTGGCGCAGGCCGTATTTCTTCCGCAATGCTTCAGCGAGTTCCAGGCAGGCCGCGATCGGATGATCGAGACGCACCTTGATGAGACGCTCGGCAACGGCGAGCGACACCAGCCGCTGCGCCGATTGCCTGGAAATGCTCATGGCCGCAGCGATCTCGTCCTGGGTGCGCCCCGCGACATAATAGAGCCACCCGGCCCGCGCCGCATCATCGAGCCGTCCTTGCGTATCAGACCGTTTCGCCATGGCAGAAATCTCCTCCGCGTGTTGCTGCCACGTTTTGCGAGTCTCTGTCAAACGGCCGAAAACAAAACCATGATCAGGTGGACAAGCCCATGAAATCGAGATTGGTCGGCTCTTTTAGGAAAATTCGCCGCTCCGGCGTTTTCGGAGTCATGTTCGTTGTTTCTGTACCGTCTGGAGCGATTTTCAGCCGGAAGTTCCGCGCCCAGACTTTACCATATCCTTTCATGAAGAAGCCGTAGTGTATGCTTTGAGCTTCATCAGGAACGTCCAGAACAATCATTCGCTCGATCCATCCGGAAGTACCGTAGATAGCGCCATCGATTTCCCGCTGAAGCATATTGTCAAAACGAAGAACCGATCCTGGCTGCCCATCCACGCGCAGCCAGATTGTGCCGACATTGGCGTTCTCGGCACGCAGGTTTGCGGTGAGGCTGAGTTTTCGGCCTCGATATTCCTCCGCGTCTATACTTTGCCCGAGACCTGCAAAACGCTCGTTGCCCAGTTCCACATCGCGACCAACGGTACACTCGACCATAGCCGTGCCGGGTGAGGATGGGTCCAGCCCGCTCCTATACCTCTGGGTGTCGACAAAACCGATGTGAAGCCACCCCGGCGGCAGAGGCAGAGGCTCCACTTTCGCTTTGGCCGATTCAATCTGTGCCGACAGCACGTTCCAGTCGGCAAGCCCGAATTGCTTTGCCACCAGTTCCAGGCACTCGCTGTGGGAAATTTCGATATTTCGTTCCGCCAGCGATTGGCGCAACGTCTTCGCCATGGCTTTCGATTCGAGAAAGCTCTTCATCGGTCAATCCTCACCCGGGCGACTCGCAAAGAGGTCAGTGCTCGCATTGCTGATGAATCGCCGGGGCGGATCAGACCTTGAATTCGATTATGCGTTCACCATTCCACGAGGGAGCGAGCGGCAGGCCGCACAAGCCTGATTCGAAGATTATCAGGCCAGCGCGACCGGTCAAGCGACGGCTACATCACCCCACCTGCACCAGATGCCCCTCGCTCACCTCGCGATATTCCCGTCTTGGCGGCACGTAGCCGACGGGGCGGATCGGGCTCTTGATCTCGTCCGTCGACATGTTCCGCTTGACCCGGCGGCGCGACGGATCGGGTATCGGCACGGCCGACATCAGCTTGCGGGTATAGGGATGCTGGGGATTTTCAAACACCGCCGCCCGCGGACCGATCTCGACGATTTCGCCGAGATACATGACCGCGACGCGGTGGCTGACCCGCTCCACCACCGCCATGTCGTGGGAAATGAACAGGAAAGCGAGGTTCAGGCTCTGCTGCAGGTCTAGAAGCAGGTTGCAGACCTGCGCCTTGATGGACACGTCGAGCGCCGACACGGCCTCGTCCGCCACGATCACCTTCGGATCGAGCATCAGCGCCCTGGCAATCGCGATGCGTTGGCGTTGACCGCCGGAAAATTCGTGCGGAAAACGTTTCATCATGTCGGCTGAGAGGCCGACCTTGTCCATCAGGCTCGCGGCCTTGTCGCGCGCCTGGTTCTTGGTTCCGAGATTGTGCTCGATGAACGGCTCCATCACCGCCGAGCCGATGCTCATGCGCGGGTTGAGCGAAGCGAAGGGGTCCTGGAAGACCATCTGGATCGAGCGCCGCATCTTGCGCAGCGTCGGCTGGTCGAGCTTCATCACCTCGTAGCCATCGAGCATCACTTCGCCGCTGGTGGGCGTGATGAGACGGGTGACCGAACGGCCGGTCGTCGACTTGCCGCAGCCCGATTCGCCGACGAGCGACAGCGTTTCGCCTTCGAAGAGGTTGAAGGAAACCTTCTCGACCGCGTGTACGGCACCGCTCTTGCGGCCGAATAATCCGGAATGGATATCGAAGCGGGTGGTCAGCTCCTTGACGTCGAGGATCGGCGTCTTTCCCTTGGCAACGGTGTCCGAGACATCCGCAAGCGGCTGCTGTTCGCCGGTTTTCACGTCGATGATAGGGAAACGCAAGGGAAGCGCCCGCTCGCCCATCGAGCCGAGACGCGGCACGGCAGATAGCAGTGCCCTCGTATAGGGGTGATTGCCGCGGTGGAAGATGTCGTCGGTTGCCCCCGTCTCGACCGCGTCGCCGCGATACATGACGATGGTGCGGTCGGCGACTTCGGCGACGACCCCCATGTCGTGGGTGATGAAGAGAACGGACATGCCCTCCTCCTCCTGCAGCACCTTGATGAGGTCGAGGATCTGCCCCTGGATCGTCACGTCGAGCGCAGTGGTGGGCTCGTCCGCGATCAGCAATCTCGGCTTCGAGGCGAGCGCCATGGCGATCATCACGCGCTGGCGCATACCGCCCGAGAACTGGTGCGGATATTCATCAAAACGGTTTTTAGCGTTCGGAATCCGCACCTTTTCGAGCAGGCGCACGACCTCGGCCCTAGCTTCCGCCTTGGAAATCTCCTTGTGGACGGTGAGCGCCTCGGCGATCTGCTTGCCGATCGGGAAGATCGGGTTGAGCGAGGTCATCGGCTCCTGAAAGATCATCGAGATATCATTGCCGCGCACCTGGCGCATCTGCTCTTCCGGCAGGGAAAGCAGCTCCCGGCCGTTGAGGAAGACCTGGCCCTCGATCCGGCTCGAATTCTTCGGCAGGAGCCGCATGATCGACAGCGACGTGACGCTTTTCCCCGAACCGGATTCGCCGACGATCGCCACCGTTTCGCGCGGTGCCACGTCGAACGAGATATTGCGGACGACCGTCCGCCATTCGTCGTTCACCCGAAACGACGTCGAAAGATTGCGCACCGAAAGGACCGGGGTCACCGAACCGCCGCCCTGTTCCATCGCAGTTCCCGAAAGCAGCATGGAAAATCCTCCTTGGGGTTCGGAAATCAGGCGGCGAGAGCGGTTTCGGCGAGCGTCACCCAATAGCTGACGCCGTAGGGGATGGCCTCGTCGTTGAAGTCGTATGCCGCGTTGTGGAGGCTAGCGGTTTCGCCGTTGCCGATGAAGATGAAGGCGCCGGGACGGCTTTCCAGCATGTAGGAGAAATCTTCCGCCCCCATATGCGGGGGAACATTGGTATGCACGGCCCTGGAGCCCGCCACTTTGCTGGCGATCTCCACCGCGAAATCGGTCTCCTCGTCATGGTTGAAGGTGACCGGGTAGCCGCGGAGATAGACGACTTCCGCCGAGGCGCCATGGGCGATCGCGGTCGACTGTGCCACTTCCGTCAGGCGTTTTTCGGCAAAATCGCGGGTTTCCGGCAAAAGCGTGCGCACCGTGCCGCCCAGCTTGACATAAGCCGGGATGACGTTGTTCGCCTCGCCGCCATGGATCGACGCGACCGTTACCACGAGGGACTTCAACGGATCGGTTTCGCGCGAGACGATCGACTGCAGCGCAACGACGATATGCGAGGCCGCGAGAACCGGATCGATGGAAAGATGCGGTTGCGCGGCATGGCTGCCGCGGCCATGCACGGTGATCTCGAAGGTGTCGGCGGCGGCCATCGTCGACCCTTTGCGGATCGCGAAACTGCCGACCGGTAGCCGTGGCTCGTTGTGCATGCCGAACACTTGCGCGATGCCGAACCTTTCCATCAGGCCATCGTTGATCATCGCCAGCGCGCCGGCCCCGCCCTCCTCTGCCGGCTGAAAGATTACAGCCACGGAGCCCTTGAAATTGCGGGTTTCGGCGAGATATTGGGCAGCACCAAGCAGCATGGCCGTATGGCCGTCATGACCGCAGGAATGTGCCTTGCCGGGTGTCTTCGAGGCCCAGGGTTTGCCGCTCGTTTCCAGGATCGGCAGCGCGTCCATGTCGGCTCGAAAGCCGACGACAGGCCCTTCGCCCTGGTTGCCCTTGATGACCGCGACGACGCCAGTCTGGCCGATGCCCGTCTCGACGATGTCGCAGCCGAAGGATCTCAGCTTCTCCGCGACGAATTTGGAGGTCTCGTGAACGTCGTAGAGCAGCTCCGGATTCTGGTGCAGATGGCGCCTCCACTCGGCGACCTGATCCTGCATTTCCGCGACACGATTGATGACTGGCATGATCGAGACCTCGTTGTCTTTCTCTGTTTTCCACTCTGGTCGGGGCGGATATTGCGACGCATAAAGCAGGTTTTGCAAGCTTCAATTTTCCCGCTTGAACGCAAAATAGGCCTATGCTTAGATGGCTCAAAATTTGATCATGCTCGCTTTTGGCGACACGGTTTAACTTGTTCTGAACCTGGTTTTCGAGGAGGACGCAGAGAGAAATAATTCTGCGAAGTCAACAAGTTATAAAACGCGCTTCGCAGACCCTTCGGCCCTGAAATCCGGCATGACCGGAAGGCCCTAAACACAACTCATAAGAGAACGACAAGGGGAATAGCAGCATGAAAAACCTCAAACTTCTTCTGGCTGGCACCGTCGCCGCGCTTGCCGCCACCGGTACCGCCGCCTATGCCGAACGAGGCACCGACGGCGACCTGAAGATCCTCTTCTGGCAGGCCGTCTCCACGCTTAATCCGTACCTGTCCGGCGGCACCAAGGAAGTCTATTCGTCCTCCATGGTGATTGAGCCGCTCGCCCGTTACGACGAGAAGGGCGAACTGGTGCCGATGCTGGTCACCGAAATTCCGACCATCGAGAACGGTGGCGTCGCCAAGGACCTGCTCAGCATGACCTGGAAGCTGAAGCCCGGCGTCAAATGGTCGGACGGCACGCCTTTCACGGCCGATGACGTCATCTTCACCTGGAAATATTGCGTCGCGCCGGATGGCGGCTGCGCCCAAAAAGCCCAGTATGAAGGTGTCACGAGCGTCGAAGCTCCGGACCCGATGACCGTCAAGATCACTTTTTCCGAACCGAAGCCCTATCCTTACAGCGCCTTTGTCGGCGCCCAGTCTCCGGTCATCCAGAAGAAGCAGTTCGAGAACTGCGTCGGCGCCAAGGCTCCGGGCTGCACCTCCGCCAACTTCGGCCCGATCGGCACCGGCCCGTTCACCGTCAAGGAATTCAAGCCGAACGACGTCATCACCTTTGAAGCCAACAAGAACTATCGCGATCCGGCCAAGCCGGCCTTCGCAACCGCGACCCTCAAGGGCGGCGGCGATGCCGCTTCGGCTGCCCGCGCCGTTCTGGAAACCGGCGAATTCGACTATGCCTGGAACATGCAGGTCGAGCCGGAAGTGCTGGCAACCATGTTGAAAGCCGGCAAGGGCCAGCTCGTCACCTCCTTCGGTACCCAGGTCGAACGTATCAACCTCAATTGGTACAACCCCGATCCGAAGCTCGGCGACAAGCGCTCCACCAAGGAAGCCGGCCCGCATCCGGCGCTTTCCGATCCTGCCGTCCGCCGCGCGCTTTCGCTCGCGATCGACCGCAGCGTCATCGACGAAGCCGGTTATGGCGAAGCCGGCAAACCGACCTGCAACATCGTTCCCGCTCCCGAAGCCTATGCATCGACCAAGAACGACAGCTGGTGCCTGAAACAGGACGTCGATGCCGCCAATAAGCTGCTCGACGATGCCGGCTGGAAAAAGGGTGGCGACGGCATCCGCGCCAAGAATGGCGCCCGCCTTTCCTTCCTCTATCAGACCTCGACCAACTCCGTCCGCCAGGCCACCCAGGAGCTGGTGAAGGACATGTGGTCGCAGATCGGCGTCGATGCCGAGCTCCGCAACGTCAGCGCCTCAGTCTTCTTCGGCGGCGACCCAGCAAGCCCGGACACCTTCCAGAAGTTCTATGCCGACGTCGAAATGTACACCAACAACTTCGATGGTACCGACCCGGAGAAATACCTGGCGGAATGGCTGTGCGACAAGGTTCCGAGCCCGGAAAACGGCTGGCAGGGCCAGAACATCCCGCGTTACTGCAACCCGGCCTTCGACAAGCTGGTCGGCGAACTTTCCAAGACTGCCGATATTTCCAAGCGTGAAGAGCTTGCCAAGCAGCTCAACGACATGCTGACCGAAGAGGGTGCGCATATCCCGCTCATCCACCGCGGTAGCGTCTCCTCGCATTCCGTCAAGCTCGATGGCGTTCGCATGAACGCCTGGGACTCCGAACTTTGGAACGTCGCCGACTGGTCGCGCAAGAAGTAACGACGATCGCCGGGCCTCGCTTTTAAGCGCAGGCCCGGCGGACGCCCATTCTTCCGCGCCCGTTCGGAGAGTTCTCGATGTTCACATACACTTTGCGGCGATTGCTTTTTGCAATCCCGACGCTGCTGGTCATCAGCTTCGTCATCTTCGCGCTGCTGGATCTTGCGCCCAGCGATCCGACCGGCGACCTGCCGTTGACGATCCCCCCGGAGGTCCGCGAACAGATCCGCGCTTCTCTCGGCCTCGATCAGCCCTTCCTCATCCGCTATCTGAAATGGCTGCAGCAATTCTTCATCAATGAACCGCTCAACATTTTCGAGAGCCTCACCGGCTGGCAGATCGGTGACGGGGACCGCATGCGGGTTCTCTCATGGGCCACCCGAAGCCCGGTGGTCGACCTGATCGTCCAGCGCCTGCCGCAGACCCTCTGGGTCGTCGGTCTCGCCTACCTCTTCGGCGTCATGATCGCCATCCCGATCGGCGTGATCTCGGCCTACAAGCAGTATTCCATCTTCGACCAGATCGGCACCTTTCTGGCGATGGTCGGCTATTCCGTTCCGACCTTCTTCACCGGCGTCCTGCTGATCGTCATCTTCTCCTCCTATCTGCAATGGTTCCCGTCCGTCTACGACACCAATCTGAGGGTCACGGATTTCCAGAGTTTCGTCTTGCAGGTGAAGCAGATGGCTTTGCCGGTCACGGTGCTGGCGCTCTTCAACGCGTCCCAGATTACCCGTTTCGTGCGGGCATCGATGCTGGACAATCTGCATCAGGACTATGTGCGCACGGCCCGCGCCAAGGGGGTCAAGGAAAAGTCCGTCCTGCTCATTCACGTGCTGCGCAACAGCCTGATCCCGGTCGTCACCGTCATCGCCCTCGGCGTTCCCACGATCTTCTCCGGAGCCATCATCACCGAGCAGATCTTTCGGGTAAACGGCCTCGGCCAATTGCTGATCACCGCCGTCCAGGGAGCCGACATTCCGCTCGTACAGACGCTCACCTTCATCTTCGCCGTGCTGATCGTGCTCTTCAATCTCATCGCCGACGTACTCTACGGCATTCTTGACCCGAGGATCCGTTATGACTGATGCGACCATTGTAACCGCGCCGCCCGCCAAGGCCGCCTCGCCTACTCGTTCCGCGCTTGCCGACATATGGCGCCAGTTCCGCGCCCATCGGGGCGGTGTCGTCGGGCTCATCGTCTTCACGTTCATCGTGCTGGCTGTTTTCGTCGGCCCTTACATCCACCGGGTGGCTCCCAACGCCATCAACATCCGCGACAAGAACCAGTGGCCGTCGCTCGCCCATCCGTTCGGCACCGACAACCTCGGCAAGGACATGCTTGCGCAGGTGCTCGCCGGCGGGCGCATCTCGCTTGCCGTCGGTATCACCGCCATGCTGCTGGCGCTCTTCCTTGGAACTCTGGTCGGAGTGGTCTCCGGCTATATCCGAAGGCTCGACGGGCCGCTGATGCGCATCACCGACCTGTTCCTGGCGCTGCCGCTCCTGCCCCTGCTGCTCGTCATCATCATGCTGTTCCGCGACACGCTCCGGGCCGCCTTCGGACCGGAAACCGGCATCTTCATCCTGATCGTCTTCGTGATCGGGATCACGAGCTGGATGCATACCGCCCGCATCGTCCGCGGCGATGTGCTGGCGGTAAAGAGCCAGGAATTCATCCTGGCGGCGAAATCGAGCGGCATGCGGGAGCATCGGATCATCCTCCGGCATATCCTGCCGAACGTCCTGAGTTCCATCATGGTATCGGCGACGCTCGGCATCGCTTCGGCAATCATCACCGAGTCCGCGCTGAGCTTTCTGGGCCTCGGTTTTCCGTCGGACTTCCCAACATGGGGACGCCTCCTGTTCGACGGTGCCAATTTCCTGCAGCTCACGCCATCGCGCGTGCTCTGGCCAGGCCTGGCGATCTCGCTCACCGTGCTCAGCGTCAATTATATGGGCGACGCGATCCGCGACGCGCTCGACCCGAGAGCGCTGAAACACTGACCGGCCCGAGGTCGAAAATGGCGGCCTCGGCCGCCATTTTTGTTTGGCACCATTCAGGAACCGCCGCCCCGCCCACCTCGTTTTATTTTCACAGCGGAATGCTCCGCTTCGAATTCCGGGAAGGAGAAAGACGATGAATTGGAATCAAGTTGAAGGTAACTGGGAACAGTTCAAGGGCAAGGTCCAGACCCAGTGGGGCAAGCTCACCGGCGACGATCTGGATGTAATTGCCGGCAGTCGCAAGCAGCTCGCCGGGAAGATCCAGGAGCGCTATGGCAAGGCGCAGGACGAGGCGGATCGCGAAGTCGACGACTGGCTCAGCAGGCACTGAATCTTTTTTTAAAAACTCTCGGAACCTAATTCAGGGCCACTCGTTATAGCAGTGTTCGAAGGCGACCCCCCGTCCCCCGCCCTACAAAAGCCTTCGGACATACTCTTCAATCCCCCTCGAAGAGACGAACTGGCTCGGCTCCGTCAATCGGAACCGAGCCAGCTCAGTTTTGTGGGCAAATAAAACTAGCCGGTAGCTTTCAGCGAGATGATGCGAGTCACTCAGACGCTTTCGTCGTGGCGAGGCCATTCGCCATCGTCTCAGTCGTTGGCGCCTTCCAGAGGAAAGACCAGCCGGTAGCTTATACGGTCATAGGAAATGACGTATTGCGCCTTGCCGTTGACCGCGGCCGGCACGACGCGCTCCAGCACCGTACTGCCGAAATGCGCCTTCAGCGCCTCTTCGTGCTCTTCCGAATTGGCGGCTGTTTCCAGAGTTTCATCCCAGACGATCTCCAGCACATCGTGGCCGTTGAGCTGCATGCGCCCGCAGGTGACGTCGATGACGCGGCCGCTGCGCAGAAGTGAACCGTGGCTGACCGCATTGACGATCAGTTCGTGCAACGCGAGCCCAAGATGCAGCGAGGCGTTCGGCGTCAACAGCACGTTGTCGCCCTCGACACGCACCAGATGCTTGTTCTCAGGCAGGTATTTTTCCGTCTGCTGCTGCACCAGCTCGAAGAAATAGGCGCCGCGCCAGCTGGAATCGGTGATCAGGTCCTGGGATTGCGAAAGCGAATAGAGACGCCCCCGGAACTTATGCAGGAAAAGTTCGAGCGAGCCGGAATAACGCGCGGTCTGCAATGCAATGCTCTGAATGATCGCCAGCAGATTCTTCGAACGATGGCTGACCTCTCTCAAGAGCGCCCTCAGGAGCCGCTCGCGATGGCGCTCCTCCGACCGGTCGACAATGGTGGTGACGAGATGAATGCCGCGCTTTGAAAACTCCACCGCCTGCACGCGAAATTCGTAGACCTGTTCCGTGCCGACGGTGATCTCGATATGGCCCTTGTTGCCCGGTTCGGTGATGGCGCCCTTGAGAGCCTGGAGCTTGGCCGCGACCTCCTCGCCGAAGAGACTGAGATCGCTCGGCGTCGCCACATGCTCGATTGCCCAGACCTCCGGAAGATTTGTGACGAAGAGATAATTTTGTCGGGCGTCCTGGATGATGATGCTCGCCCCCAGATCCACGAGTGCGGGCATGAAAAATTCGCGTAGCTTCTCATCGCTCTGACCAGCTTGCTGCCATGTCAGGGGATGCGGCAATTTTCATCACTCCGTTTGCGGACTTCCGGGAAACCGGGGTGTCCGCTGGAGAGACCCCGGATTTACAAGCTTATCAGTTATAGGGCGGCCAAGGCGCTGGAACAAGCCGACCGCGCGATATCGGCTGCCGCAAAATGAGCAGGCAAGGGCAAAGCCGCCCGGGCATTTGCCGCCGCCTCTCTTGCGTCACGCAGATCACGCAGCCGCTTTCACCGCCTCGTTGAAGAAGAGGGCCTGACTGATGAGAGCCTTCACCATATCCGGGTTGAACGGCTTGGTCACGAGGAAGGCCGGCTCCGGGCGCTCGCCCGTCAACAGCCGTTCCGGAAATGCCGTGATAAAGATCACCGGCACGCTGGACGACTTCAGGATTTCATTGACGGCGTCGATACCGGAGCTGCCGTCGGCGAGCTGGATATCGGCGAGGACCATTTTCGGATGGCTGGTATTAAAGAGCGAAACCGCTTCCTTGTGGGTGCGGGCAATGCCCGTGACGCGATGTCCAAGGTCCTGCACCATCTGCTCGATGTCGAGTGCGATCAGCGGTTCGTCTTCGATGATCATGATCTCCGTTGCAACCTGACGCGAGATCTCGCGGGTCGCTTCATCGAGCAGGCGGGTGACTTCGCTTATGCTGACATCCAGCACCTCCGCAGTCTCCTCGACGGTGAAGCCTTCGACCGAGATCAGCAGAAAAGCATGCCGGGCCTGTGAGGGCAGCGTCGACAGATTGGATGCCGCGCGTTGTTCCCATGCGAAGGGCGACTCGATCGGCCGGATTTCGATGTTGGTGGAACCAAAAATCGTGACGAATAGTTTATAAAGTGAAACACGGTCCTTGGACGTTTCCGGGAATATCGAAACGTCTGCGATCAGAGCTTCCAGGACCGCAGCGACATAGGCGTCTCCCGAGGTCTGAGATCCGGTGACTGCCCGAGCATATCGACGCAGATAAGGAAGGTGAGACGCAACGCGTGTGGTAAGTGACATACAAAATCTCCCCTGGTGCCCAGACGGGCAATTGACCCAATATGAACGTGGGTGTGCAAAAAAAGTTCCGGAAGGCGGAACTTATTTTCCTCCCACGAATTCTCATGCCCGAGATATCGCAACAGGCTGCCTGCGTGATGAGTGACGACGAAAATAGAAAAAAAGATGACATGACGACAGTTCAATCCCACGAAGTCAGACCTGGAGCGGTACAGCCGAACGCCTCCATTTCTCGTAAATTGCGCGAATTTTACGATGCCGTGCAAGAGGAAGGAATTCCGGATCGTTTTCTTGACCTTCTTGAGCGTCTGGAACAGGCCGAGAAGAACGCAAAGCCGGTGAAAGTAAAATGAGCAAAGAAGACGAGATCGACGATCGCGGCTTCAAGCGCGACCTTCTTGCGTCGCTGCCAAACCTCCGCGCTTTTGCTGTATCCCTCACCGGCCGGCACGATAAGGCCGACGACCTGGTGCAGGACACGATCATGAAGGCCTGGGCCAACCAGTCCAGCTTCACCGCCGGGACCAATATGAGAGCCTGGCTCTTTACGATCCTTCGCAACGAATTCTACAGCCAGATGCGCAAACGCGGCCGCGAGGTGCAGGACAGCGACGGTCTGTTCAGCGAGCGTTTTTCGGTACATCCGGAGCAGTATGGCCGCCTGGACCTCCAGGACTTCCGCAAGGCGCTCGACAAGCTGCCCGACGATCAGCGTGAAGCGATCATTCTGGTGGGGGCAGCCGGTTTTGCCTATGAAGAAGCCGCCACGATCTGCGGCTGCGCCGTCGGCACGATCAAGAGCCGTGTCAGCCGTGCCCGCACCCGTCTTCAGGAGCTGCTCGGCGTCTCCGGCGAGGGCGATTTCGGCCCCGATCCTGACCACGCCGCAATCACCGCCCGCGCCTTCGGCGGCTAAAACCTCGAAAAAGGTCGATAAAAAAAAGCGGCCGCCCGGAAATCCGGGAGGCCGCTGATCAGATTATTCGGCCGGTTCATCCGTACGGCGTCTGGCCGAACCCGCTCTTCTCGTCAGCAGAAAGCCGAGGCCGGCTGCTACCGAGACAAACAGGAGCGGTCGCGACTTGATCACCAGCGGCAGTGCCGAGAGTGCCGCTGTCGCCATCAGCGCCTTACTGCTGTTTGCCGCCGCGACTTCGCGTTTGCGCCGCGCCTCTGCGCGATTTGCCGTTACGACAGAGGCATACATGACGAGAGCGAGGACTAGTGCGCCGCCCGCGACAACCAGCAAGGCCGTTGGCAGGCCCCACAGCCCGCCAAGATAGACAGCGAGCGCCGCGACCGCGAGCGCGTAGGCGGTCAGGAGGAATAGGAGCGCGAAACCGTAAAGAACTGCGTTTCGCCTGAACCGGCTCATGAACGCCGCGATATCGATCGCGGCGAGCGAAGCCAGGAGAGGCCCGAGTCCCGTCAGCATCAGCGGCGCGTCAGCAGTGCGAGCAGGAAACCGACGCCTGCGGCGATGGCGACGGACTGGATCGGATTCGTGCGGATCTGACGTTCCAGATCGCGCTCCAGACTCATCGCCTGCTCGCGCGCGGCTTCCACCATGTGCATGGAGGCATCTGCAGCCTCGTTGGCGGCGCGGCGCGCTTTGCCGCGCACTTCGCTTGCCTTGTCGTTGCCGACGGCGGCAACAGAACGGGCGAGCGAGGAAATGTCCTCCCGAAGCTGCTGCAACTGCGCTTCGATGTCCTTCGAGGCTGCAGAGTTCTGGCCGTTGCCGCTGCGGGCGAATTCGCTGGTCGGATTGGCTGTGGGCATATTCGATCTCCTCGGGTTTTCGGTTCTTTTGAAGCATTCAGGCCGCGAGCCGGCTTTGCGAAAAATCAAATGACGCGGAAGACGGCGAGGAGATCGGTCACCGGAATTGGGACATGCAAGGCCAAAGGAATATGCCTCTCATCGTCAACCTCCTCGATAAGCGCCTGGCGAGCGCGCGGCTTTGCAGTCCCGTTTCGGGCTGCCGGCGTTGAACGCGGCAGAAACGTGATTGTTCCCGACGGCATGGGAGCAGAAGACGGACTGTTGAAATCGGAATCAGTTGGCGGTCGGCGGCTCCGGCCACCGGCTGATCCCGCCGGTCCATTCTTCGAAGGCCCGCGAAAGCTTGAGAACGAGCAAGTCGTCGAAACGCGGGCCGACGATCTGCAATCCGATCGGCATCCCCGATCTGGAGAAGCCGCAGTTGATGGACGAAGCCGGTTGCTCCGACATGTTCCAGGGCACCGTAAAGGCGATATGTTCGAATGGCAGCGCCGGGTTGTTGGTGGGTGACGCCCATTCGGCCGGATAGGAAACGATCGGATTGATGGGCGAGATAACCGCATCGACGGTGGAAAATAGCTTGCCCGCCGACTTGCGCATCTCGATCGTCTGGTTGAAGCCGCGCACCGCCTCGACGCCGGAGATATAGGTGCCTCCTTCCGCCCACTGATAGATATAGGGCAGGATCAGGGCCCGGCGCACCTCCGGCATCTTTTCGATATCGCCCCAGAAGCGGGCCCGCCAGAAATTGTCGAGCCCATCGAGCATCGCGCGTGTGATGACCGGTTCGACCGGCACGACGATGGCGCCTGCTTCCTCGAAGCATTTGGCCGCCGCGACGACCGCATCGCGGACCTCCTCGTCGACGGCAAGGCCGATACCCGCGTCGAGCATCAGGCCGATCTTCATGCCCTTCACATCGATTTGGAGATCGAGCCAGTCGAACGCGTTGGGCGGCAGGCTCGTGCCGTCACGCCAGTCCGGCCGTGAAAGCGTCGCCATCGACATGGCGGCGTCTTCGACCGTCCTGGTCATCGGACCGGCGCAGCGGCCGACATAATAGGGATCGACGGGGATACGGCCCTGGCTCGGCTTGAAGCCGAAAAGGCCGGTCCAGCCGGCCGGCAGGCGCACCGAGCCGCCGATATCCGTGCCGATATGCAGCGGCCCGAAGCCCGCCGCACCGGCAGCCGCCGCTCCGGCGCTCGAGCCGCCCGGATTCTGCGTCAGATCCCAGGGGTTGCGGCTCAGGTGATGGAAGCTCGAAAGGCCGGAGGAGAGCATGCCGTAGTCGGGGCACGTGGTCTTGGCAAAGATCACCGCGCCGTCCTCCCGGCAACGTGCAGCGATCGGCGCATCCTCGACCGCCGGCACGAGCTCGACCGCCGCCGTACCCAGCGGCACGGGCTGCCCCTTGGTGGCGATCAGTTCCTTGAGTGTGACGGGAACGCCGTCGAGGGGGCCGAGCGCCTCGCCTTTCATCCAGCGTTCGCCGGAGGCGGCGGCCTGCACCCGCGCGCTGTCCGGATCGTAGAGATAAAGCGCCTGCACATGCGGCTCGAAGGCGGCGATGCGATCTTCGACGGCCAGCCAATATTCGGAAGGAGAGAGTTTCCTCGCCGCATAGAGGCCCCGCAGCTCACGGATGGTCAGTTTCAGGAGGTCGTTCATCTCAATATCTTCGTTCTCAAAATCAGGAATCGTCACGCGGATCGAGAAGGTCCCGCAGGCCGTCACCCAGCATGTTGAGGCCAAGGACGGCGAGCGCAATGGCAAGGCCCGGCATCAGGGCGAGCCACGGCGCCTGGCCGAGAAATGTCTGTGAATCTGCAAGCATCCGGCCCCAGGTCGGAGCCGGCGGCGGCATGCCGAGCCCGAGAAACGAAAGCCCCGCTTCAGTCAGGATTGCAAGCCCGAGCTGGATCGTCACCTGCACGATGATCTGGTTGGAGATGTTCGGCAGCACGTGGACGCGCGTGATCGTGGCTTTAGATCTTCCCATGCCGACAGCCGCGGCCACGTAGTCCCTCGTCCAGATCTGCAGCGCCGCGCTGAGCGTCAGCCGCGCGAAGACCGGCACCATGAAGACAGCGATCGCCACGATGGCGGTGAACCGGCCGGAGCCGATGAAGGCGCCGAGCATCATGGCGGACAGGATCGGCGGCACCGCGAAGATGATGTCGCATCCGCGCATGACGATCAGTTCGAGCCAGCCGCGCCGCATGGCCACGATGACGCCGGCCATCGTGCCGATGCTGGCACCGAGCGCCACTGCAAGAATGGAAGTGGACAGCGAGTTCCAGGCGCCGACCATCAGGGCGGACGCCACGTCGCGGCCGAACTGGTCGGTGCCGAGCAGGCCGAATTCGAGCGGCGCCTTGAGTTTCTGGACGATGTTCATCTTGGTCGGCGGGAACGGCGTCCAGACAAGCGAGAGGAGCGCGACGGAAAACAGCGCAAGCGAGATGAAAAGCCCGATGAGAAAGACCGGACGGTGAAACGCTTTCCTCATTGGGCACCGGCCCTCAGGCGCGGGTCGATCGCGAGATAGGCGAGATCGACCACGAAATTCATGAGGATCACCAGGCCCGAGAAGAACAGCACGACATCCTGCATCACCACGATATCGCGCTGGGAAAGCGCCTGATAGGCAAGTCGCCCGAGCCCCGGCAGATTGAAGACGTTTTCCACCAGCACCGCACCGGCAATCAGGAAGGTGAACTGCAGGCCAAGCATGGTGACGACAGGCACCAGCGCGTTGGGAACCGCATGCCGCCAGATGGCGGTGCCGTCGCTCAGGCCCTTGGCGCGGGCGGTGCGGACGAAATCCTCGTTCATCACTTCGAGCACCGCGGCGCGCGCCACCCGCGTCAGCACGCCGGCCTGCGGCAAGGCGAGCGCCACCGCCGGCAGGACGAGAGCCTTCAGGCCGGCGAACAACCCTGCATCCCAGCCCGGAAAGCCGCCCGCCGGCATCCAGCCGGGCACGGTGGAAAAAAGAATGATCAGCAGCAGCCCGACCCAGAAAGCGGGGACCGCGATGCCGATATAGGAAAACAGCCCGGCGACGAAATCGAAGGCGCGGTTATGGCTGCGCGCCGCCTGCACGCCGAGCGGCACGGCGACCAGCACGGAAATGACGATCGCGATCAGCGCAAGCGGGATGGTGACGGCGAGCCTCTCGGCGATCAGACCCGCGACCGGCACTCCATAGGTGTAGGACTGGCCGAGATCGCCCCGGAAGACGCCGGCGAGCCAGGCGAGATACCGCACCGGCAGCGGCTGGTCGAGGCCGAGCTGCTTCTGAAGCGCGGCAAGCGTTTCCGGGCTCGCCGACGTCCCGAGCATGATCGCCGCCGGATCGCCGGGCAAAAGCCCCATTACGGTGAAGATCAGCAGAGAGACCACGAAAAGCGTGACGACGAGGCTGAGGATGCGCCGGACGAGGATGGAGATCATGGGGTGATCTCCTCTCCGGAGCTGGCAGCGTACCGGAAACATCGCCGTATCCCGGAAACTTGCCGCGGATAAGTCCCTCCCCCTTGTGGGGAGGGGCTGGGGAGGGGTTCTTCATTGCGCGCGAAAACCCCTCCCGCCTGCCGGCCGCCCTCTCCACAATGGGGAGGGTTAAGGGTGCCGCGCCGCCTCATCTCTGATATGCGACTGCCCTCTTCTTCAAAAGAAGGGGAAGCTGCCGCACGCACCCTACTCCTATTCATCGCTTGAGCTTCACTCTTCCCAATGAACATCCGTCAGCACGTTCGACGGGATCGGCTCGTTTTCCCAGAGCCCCTTCACCTTGGCGTTCCAGACGCCGAGTTTGGGCATGACGAAGAGGTAGAGCGCCGGCACGTCATCGGCGAGAATGGTCTGCGCCTCGCCATAGAGCTTTTCCTGGCTTGCCGCATCGGCGGTCGCCTCCACCTTTTTCAACACCTCGTTGAAGGCCGGGTTCTTGTAGTTGAAGTAATAGGGATCGCGGGCATAGATATCGATGTCCATCGGCTCGGCATGGGCAACGATGGTCATGTCGTAGTCCGCGGCCTTCAACACGTCCGCCACCCATTTGGCCGGGAATTCGGTCGTCTCGATATTCATCGTCACGCCGATTTCCGCAAACATCGCCTGCAGTATCTGCGAGGTCCGCTGCGCATAGGCCATCTGCGGCGCCTTGATGGTGAAGGTGAAACCGTTGGGATAACCGGCCTCCGCAAGCAAGGCTTTCGCCTTCTCGGCGTCATAGGGATAGACGCCCGTCAGATCCTTGTAGCCGCGGTCGTTCGGGGTGTAGTGGCTGCCGATGGGCGTGCCGAAGCCGGACCAGGCGCCTTCCACCACGGTCGCACGGTCGACCGCCATCATCAGCGCCTGCCGAACCTTCTTGTCGCTGAACGGCTTGCGCGTGTTGTTCATGCCGGCGACCACCTTGAGCTCGGTATTGCCGATCACGGTCGCAAGCTTCTTGTCGCCTTCGAAAGACTTGATGAGTTCCGGCGCTCCGAATTCCGGGAAGGCGTCGACATCGCCGGCTTTGAGGGCAGCCGCCTGAGCCTGCGGGTCGCTGATGAAGCGGAATGCGGCCGTGTCGAGCTTCAGCGACACGGCCTTGTTCCAGTAGTCGGGGTTCTTGGCGAGATCGACCTTCGACCCCTTGGCCCAGCTCACGAATTTGAACGGCCCGGTACCGATCGGCGTGGTTTTGTTCTCGGCCGCCGATCTCGGCTCGACGATGCTGGAGGACGGCCAGCCGAGCCAGTAGAGCAGGCTGCCGGCGGGCTGCTTGAGCTTCAGGACGAGCGTCGACGCATCCGGTGCCTCGACTGTGTCGATCGATGCGAAATAACGCTTCTGCGGATTGACTGAATCGGCACCTCGAGCCCGGTCTATCGAAAACTTTGCCACGGAGGAATCGAAGGCGACTCCGTTGTGGAATTTAACGCCCTCGCGCAGCTTGAACGTATAGGTGAGACCGTCCGGGGATATCTGCCAGCTCTCGGCGAGCTGCGGCTGAACCTTCCCGGCCTTGTCGATCGTAGTCAGGCCTTCGAAGATGTTCTGCCAGGTAACCTGGCCGATGGCGACCGGTGCGGCAATCGTCGGGTCAAGACCGGCGGGCTCGATCGCCATGCCGACGGTGATTGCCGTGTTCGGCGCGGCTTCGGCACCCGCGCCCGTGAGAAAAAGGCCAGCCGCCATGGCAAGCCCGAAGGTTGCCCCTTTCAGAAAAGTAGCAGAGTCCAAGAACGTCATCCTGCCCATCAGTGTCCCCTTGTGATCGGCGATCCAGCCCCGACGGCACCTGCAGGATCACCATTTAACCGGAGTGTGTCATTTCGCAGGTGCACACACAATGCAGATTTTTGTGTTCCCTGTGTAGCCGAAATCGCTACACAGATATGTTTAGTTAGCCGCCTTGCGGGCTGCCGGCCTGCGGTTGCCGGTGCCCCGCATGAAGCCTTCGATGAAGTCGACGAGTTTGCCTGCGGCGAAGGAAAGCTGCCGGTCCGGCGCGACGCAGAGATCGATCGGGGTTCGCACGCCTTTGCTGGCTGCGATCGGGACGGCTACAAGCTGGCCCGCATCGATCTCCCGCTGCACGGCAAGGGCCGGCAGCAGCGTTATCGCGGCGCGCCGCAGCACCAGTTCCTTGAGCATTTCCAGTGCGCCGGTGACGAAGACCGGATCGAGTTCCAGCCCCTCTTTGGAGAAGATCTCTTCGAAGGCCTGCCGCGCGCCAAAACTCTTGTCCGGCAGCGCAAGCGGCATCTGCACGAGATCGCGCAGCGTCAATTCCCGGGCGCCCGCCGCGGGATAATCGGCCGCCATGATGACGTCATAGGTGATTTCGGAGCGCAGCCTCACCTTCACGCCGGATATCTTTGGGGCAAAAAGCGTCACGACCAGATCGGCTTCGGCGGCAGCCAGTGCCTCCACCGCCTCCCGAGCGCTGGTGATCGCGACCTCGAACCGCAGCTTCGGGTATTTCAGGCTGAATTCCGCCAGAACCGGCGCCAGGAGATTGGCGACCGTCGCCCCGTTGGCATAGATCACCACCCGTCCGCGCTGGAGGCCCTGCAGGTCGTCGATCAGCCGATGTACATGCTCCAGCTCCCGCAGCGTCCGCCCTGCCCTTGCAGCCAGGAGCTCGCCGGCGGCGGTCAGCTTGATGCCGCGATTGCTGCGCTCGACGAGCGGCGTTCCGAAATAGTGCTCCAGGTTCTCGATCTGCCGCGAGACTGCGGTGGCCGCGACGTTCAGGTTCTCCGCCGCCGCCCGCATGGAGTTCGTCCGCACCAGTTCATCGAAATACATAAGCGCGCGAAGCTGCATGCGATCCTGTCCTACGAAACGACCCGTCAACCGCGGCGGAAACCTTCGCTTGCGACGAGCAGCTGGCGGGTATAATCGGCGGAAAACTCGCGCTTTTCCAGAGCCTCCGCCGGCATGGTTTCGACCACCTTGCCGGTCTTCATCACCGCCAGCCGTTCGCACATATGGCTGATGACGCCGAGATCGTGGCTGACCATGACGAAGGTCAGGTTGCGGTCACGCCGCGCCTGTTCGAGAAGGTTCAGGATTTCCGCCTGGATCGAGGCGTCGAGCGCCGAGGTAGGCTCGTCGAGGAGCAGGATCTTCGGCTCTAGGATGAGCGCACGGGCGATCGCGATGCGCTGCCGCTGGCCGCCCGAAAGCTGATGCGAATAGCGGAACCGGAAACCCGATCCCAATCCGACCTCGTCGAGCGCCCGGGTGATCCTCCCCTCGATATTGTCGAAACCGTGGATGACGAGAGGTTCGAGCAACAGGCGGTCCACCGTCTGGCGCGGATGCAGCGAGCCGTAGGGATCCTGGAAGACCATCTGGACGGTCTGGTAGAATTCCTTGTCACGCCGTCGCCCGGGATAGGACCGGCCGTTGACGGTCAGCGTGCCCTGGGAAAACGACGTCAAGCCGGAAACGGCGCGCAGCAGCGTCGATTTGCCGGAGCCGGATTCACCGACGATCCCGAAGGACTCGCCCACTCCGACATCGAGGCTGACATGGTCGAGCGCCGGAAAGCCGTCATAGGTGACGAGCATGTCGCGGATGGAAATCGCCGAGGTCATAGCGCCCACTCCCGCTTGCGGTCGAGCACCGGCAGCGGATGCCGGTCGGTACCGATAGTCGGCAGGCAGTTCAAAAGCCCGCGCGTATAGGGATGCTGCGCGGCAGCAAGATTGGCCGAGGGCAGTTCCTCCACGATCTTGCCCGCATACATGACGATGACCCGGTCGCAGAACGAGGAAACCAGCCTCAGATCGTGGGAGATGAAGATCAATCCCATGCCGCGCTCGGCCACCAGCTTGTCGAGAATCGACAGGACTTCGAGCTGCACGGTGACGTCCAGCGCCGATGTCGGCTCGTCGGCGATCAGCAGCTCCGGGCCGCAGACCAGCATCATGGCGATCATCGCACGCTGGCCCATGCCGCCGGAAACCTCGTGCGGATAGAGGTCGAACACCCGTTCGGGATCGCGGATCTGCACCGCCTCCAGCATGGCGAGCGCCCTGCTCTTCGCTTCCGCCGAGCTTATCTTCTCGTGGGTCTTCAGAGTTTCGACGATCTGCCGGCCGATCGTGGACACCGGGTTGAGCGAATATTTCGGATCCTGCAGGATCATCGCGACCCGCTTGCCCCGAAGCGCCCGGCGTTCGGCCTTCGGCATGGCCAGAAGATCCCGATCCCCGAACGCGAGCTTCCTTGCGGTAATCTTTGCATGGCCAGGCGTCAGCCCCATGATGGCGCGCCCGGTCTGCGACTTTCCGGAGCCGGATTCGCCAACGATGCCGAGCCGTTCCTTGCCGAGCGCGAAGGAGACGCCGCGCACCGCATTCACTTCGCCGGTGCGGGTCGGGAAGGTGACACGCAGATCCTCGACAGTCAGGAGCGGACTGGTTGATGCGGTCATTGGCCGGCCTCCTTCGGGTCGAGCGCATCACGCAACCCGTCGCCTAGAAGGTTGAACCCGAGGCTGACGATCAGGATTGCAAAACCCGGCATGGCGGCAACCCACCACTGGTCGAGAATGAAACGGCGGCCGGAGGCGATCATCGCGCCCCATTCGGGAAGCGGCGGCTGGGCGCCGAGCCCCAGGAAACCGAGGCCCGCGGCGATCAGGATGATGCCTGCCATGTCGAGCGTCACCCGCACGATCAGCGACGAGACGCAGAGCGGCATCACGTGACGCAGAACGATGCGGAAGGGCGACGCACCCATCAGCTTCACCGCCGCGATGAACTCGGAATGGCGGAAGGTCAGCGTTTCCGCACGGGCGATGCGGGCATAGGGCGGCCAGGAGGTGACGGCGATCGCGAGGATCGCATTCTCGATGCCGGGGCCGAGGGCCGCCACCAGCGCAAGCGCCAGCACGAGCTTGGGGAATGCGAGGAAGATATCCGTGATGCGCATTAGCACCGCATCGATCCAGCCGCCGGCGTAACCGGAAACCGTTCCGACGATCAGCCCGATCGGCGCCGCGATGACCGCCACCAGCACGACAACGAGCAATGTCAGCCGGGAGCCGTAGATGAGGCGCGAGAGGATGTCGCGGCCCTGGTCGTCCGTCCCGAGGAGATAACCTGCCGTTCCCGGCGGCAACAGGCGCGCATTGCGCAGATCCCCCTGCACCGGATTATGGGGCGCCAGGACGTCGGCAAGGGCGGCGACCACCAGAAGCAGGATGAGGATGGCAAGGCCGACCAGCGCCAGGCGGTTTTCCGCAAACCGCCGCCAGATGATATAGGCACGCCCGAGCCGCGCCTGCCTGCGAGACGTCGGACGGTCGGACAGCAGCCATTCGCGGCTATAAGGTCTTGTTTCGGGTTCCGCGATGCTCATCGGTTGCGCGTCCTCGGGTCAAGCGTGCGATAGAGGAGATCGGAGAAGATGTTGATGCCGACGAAGACCGAACCGATGATCAGCGTGCCGCCGAGCACCGCGTTCATGTCTGCGTTCTGCAGCGAATTGGTGATGTAGAGCCCGAGCCCCGGCCAGGAGAAGATGGTTTCGGTCAGCACCGAGCCCTCCAGCAGGTTGGCGTAGGAAAGCGCGATCACCGTCACCAGCGGCACGGCCGCGTTTCGCAGTGCGTGGAACCAGATGATGCGGGCCTCCGAAAGCCCCTTCGCCCTCGCCGCCACGATATACTCTTGCGAAAGCTCGTTCAGCATGAAGGAACGGGTCATGCGGCTGATATAGGCGAGCGAGAAATAACCGAGCAGCGATCCGGGCAGCGCGATGTGGCGGAAGAGATCCCAGACCACGTCCCATTGGCCCTGCATCGCGGCGTCGAGCAGATAGAAATTGGTGACCGGCGTGAAGCTGTATTCGTAGACGATATCGACCCGGCCGGGATAGGCGGCCCAGCGCAGTTGTGCGTAAAAGAGCACGAGCGACAGCAACCCCAGCCAGAAGATCGGCACGGAGTATCCGATCAGGCCGATGACGCGCACGATCTGGTCGGCGATACTGCCGCGCTTGACGGCAGCCAACACGCCGAGCGGAACCCCGATGAACGCACCGAGCAGCGTTCCGATCGTCGCAAGCTCGATCGTCGCCGGAAAGACGCGCTTGATGTCCTCCAGCACCGGATTGGTGGTGAGGACCGAGGTGCCGAAATCGCCGGAGAGAGCCTGCTTCACATAGATGTAGAACTGCTCATAGAGCGGCAGGTGAAGCCCGAGTTCCAGCCGGACGCGCTCGACCACATGGGCGGGCGCTCGGTCACCGACGATCGCCAGCACCGGATCGATGGGCACGACGCGGCCGATGAAAAAAGTAACCAGCAGGAGTCCGAAGACGGTGGTAACCACCGTCACCGCAAAACGCAGGACGGAGGCCAAGGCGGACGAAGCACGGCGCCGATTGCGCCGTGTCGCCACGCTTGTTTCTGGAAGGGTCAATGAACTGGCCTTCCGGGTTTAATCCTTGGACACCGTGAAGACGTAGTTCGTATCGAAGGTCGGGCCGAGCTTGAAGTCCTTCACGCCCTTGCCGACGCCTGCGACTTCCGTCTGCTGGTAGACCAGCACGAACGGACCGCTGGCCAGCACCTTCTTCTGCAGGCTTTCATAGATCGCCGCGCGCTTGGCCGGATCCCGCTCCACGAAACCGCTCTTGGTTTCCTTGGTGAGTTCCGGAATATCCCAGGCATTGCGCCAGGCGAGCGTCTTCGCCGTGCCGTCGTCGGCATTGTTGGGGTTGGAGGTGAAGGTCTCCGCGTTCGAGTTCGGATCCCAGTAGTCGACGCCCCACAGGCCGATATAGATGTCGTGGGTGCGGGCGCGGTACTTGGTCAGGGTCTGCTTGCCGTCGCCGGGGATGAGCTCCATCTTGATGCCGGCCTGCGCAAAAGTCTGCTGCAGGGATTCCGCGATGCCGGTGGTCGGCTGCGTGTTGCGCACGTCCATGGTGACCGTAAAGCCATCCTTCAGGCCGGCCTTGGCGAGCAGTTCCTTCGCCTTCGCGACGTCGAACTTGTAGGGCTTTTCATCGAGCGAGCCGAGAATGCCCTTCGGCAGGAAGGTCTGGTGGATTTCGCCGACGCCCTTGATGAGGGTGGCGCCGATCGCGTCATAGTCGACGAGATATTTCATCGCCTCGACGACTTCCGGCTTCTTTAGGTTCGGGTTCTTCTGATTGAGACTGAAATAGAAGACCGAGCCTTTCGGCGTGCTGGTAATCGTCGTGCCCTTCTTGGCAACCGCGTCGATATCGTTCGGCTCGAGGTTTCGGGCAACGTCGATATCGCCGTTGTCGAGCGCCAGGCGCTGGCCGGCGCTTTCCTTCATGTGGCGGTAGATGACGCGGTTGAGCTTCGGCTTTTCACCCCAGTAATTGTCGTTCCGTTCCAGGACGACCACTTCGTTGGCGCGCCATTCGCGAACTTTGTACGGGCCGGAACCGGCGAAGTTGGTCTTCAGCCAGGCATTGCCGTAGTCATCATTGGTAACGTGCTGGGAAACCAGCTTCTTGTCGACGACAGCAGCGACGGTCGCCGTCAGGCAGTTTAGCACGAAGGATGGAGCATAGGACTGGTCGAGGGTCAGCACGAAGGTGTTGGCATCCTTGGCGACCGCCTTCTGGGTGATGTTGTCCTTCTTCAGGCCGAACTGGTTGAGGATGAAGGCCGGCGGGCCATCGATCTTGACGGAGCGCTCGAAGGAATAGGCGACGTCTTCCGCCGTGATCGGATTGCCGGATGCGAATTTCAGGCCCTGCTTCAGCTTGAACGTATAGGTCAGCCCGTCGTCGGAAACGGTCCAGCTTTCTGCAAGATCCGGCGTAACCTTCGATGTGTCGTTGATGTCGAGGCGCACGAGGCGGTCATAGCTGTTGCCGCCGATCTCGCCCGCGGAAAACTCGAAGGCCTGGCCCGGATCCAGCGTGATGATGTCGTCGAAGGCAAGCCCGATAACGAGCGTATCCTTCGGCGTCACCGCGAATGCCTGCGGCGCGGCCAGCAGCATGAGCGACAGCGCCGCGCTGGTGGACAGCATGCGGAAACGCTTGTTGAGTTTGTGAATCATGGTCGTTGTTCCCTGTTTTTTCGTTTTTTGGACCCCTGAAGAAGCTGGCTATTCCTGCCAGGCCTTCTCCAAAACTCTCAGCCAGTTTTCCCGGCATAGCTTTATGAGTTCATCGTCAGCGTATCCCTCAGTTTTGAGGGCCGCAACCAGATTCTGATTACCCGCAGCATCCTGAATCTCTTCGGGAATCGACGCTCCATCGAAGTCCGAGCCAAGTGCCACGTGATCGATCCCCATGCGGTCGACAAGGTGGTTGACATGGCGCACCATGTCGGAGAGCGGCGTCGAGACGTTGTCGCGCCCGTCGGGGCGCAGCATGGTGACCGCATAGTTGAGGCCGACGAGACCGCCGCTTTCCTTGATCGCGTCGAGCTGCTTGTCCGTCAGGTTGCGGGCGACCGGCGTCAGCGCATGAGCGTTGGAGTGGCTGGCGATCAGCGGCTGGTCGGTGGTCTTTGCCACATCCCAGAAGCCCTTTTCGGTAATATGCGCAAGATCGATGAGGATGCCGAGCGCGTTGCAGGCCCTGACGAGTTCGAAGCCAAGCTCGGTGAGCCCCGGGCCCGTGTCCGGCGACATCGGGTAGGCAAAGGGTACGCCGTGCCCAAAGATGTTGTGCCGGCTCCAGACCGGTCCGAGCGAGCGCAGCCCCGCAGCGTGGAAGACTTCGAGATTATCGAAGTCGGGATCGATCGCCTCGCAGCCTTCCATGTGCATGACCGCGGCGAAAATGCCGTCATCCATTGCCTTGCGGATCTCGGCCGTCGAACGGCAGAGGCGCCAAGCACCCGCCCTGTCGAGACGCAGAGCGATCGAGGCTTTCTCCAGCGCGATCGCCAGCGAGGGAAGATGATCAAGCGGCGCGGAAAGCGGCGTCTCATAGTGGCCGCTTGCATCGGGCTCCTTGAGAACGAGGTCGCCGGACGGAATATAGATGGCGCAGAGACCGCCGGCGAGACCGCCGGCCTTGGCTCGCGGGCCGTCGATATGGCCGTTCGCAGTGCCGTTCTTGAATTCGGAGATCGGGTCGCCACCCGCCTTCATGGTCCGCCAGAGGCGCAGAAGCACGTCGTTATGGCCATCGAACACCAGTTCCATGAAGCTATTCCCGATTTTTGTGAAGGTCCCGCGGTGAGTGATCTTCCGATCCTAATGAGCCATCAGCCTTTCGCAAGGCACAAATCGCCTCAGGCGGTCCAGATCCCCTCGCCCGCCCTCTTCAGGATCGGCGTCCTGAACACCCCGACGACCCGCGGACACCATTGACGGCCGAAGCCATCAAGCCTGTCGTGCCAGCGCTCCGATTGCAGCATGGCGGCGCCGATCACCACGGGTTCGATGCCGAGCGATGCCATCAGGGAAAGGCCGGAGACGATCGACGTGCCGCTTGAGATCACGTCGTCCACGAGGGCGACACGCTTCCCCTCGATGAGCGGCAGCATGCGCGGGTCGACGTAAAGCCGCTTCTGCTGTTCGGGTGTCGTGATCGAGGAGAGCGGCACCGACAGGCTTTCGTCGTACCAGAATTTCTTCGAAGTCCCGAGCGGCACGTAACGAGCGAAACCCAGCGACCGGGCGACGGCGGCGGCAAGGGTCAGCCCGAGCGTCGGCAGGCCGACGATCACTTCCGGCCGGTGTGCCGCGAGCTTCGGCGCGAGATCGGCTGTAAGTGCGTCCTGCACGTCGAAGCTTGCCTGGTTGATGATCAGCGAGGCGAGCGCATGTTCTCCGTCGACAAGCGGACGGATCGGCAGCCTGATCTGGCGGCCGTCGTCGAGCGTCGCCGGGAAGAAGCCGGAAAACGGCCCGTCCCGATCGAATGTGCCCGCCGGATGGACGTCCTGCCAGAAATCATGCGGCCGCATGCGCTTTTCCTATTCGAGCACTTCGAGGATCGGCGATTCCATGAGGGTGCCGGTGGCGACGTCGGCAATGCCCCGATCGGTCTGGTGCGGTCCGGCATTGCAGGCAAGCGTCGCACCGAAGCAGGCCTTGAAGATCAGGTAGGGCGGCTGCCAGTCAACCACGCGATCCATGGCCGCGCGAATTTTTTCAAAGCCGCCGGAAACCTCTTCCATCGATGCCTGCGAGACCAGGCCCGATAGCGGAAGGGGCAGCAGCGCGGCGATCTTTCCGCCGATCGCCACCGCCATGCCGCCGCCGGCGGCGATCACCGCATTGGCGGCCGCGGCCATATCGGCGGAATCGGAACCGAAGACGGTGAGGTTGTGGCTGTCATGGGCGAGCGTGGTGGCGAAAGCGCCTTTCCATTTGCCCCAGCCGGTGAGGAACCCAAGACGGGTGCGGCTGTCGGCACGGCCGTGGCGGTGGGTCACGGCGATCAGCGTCGCGCCCTCCGGGGGTACCACATAGCCGTCGACGACATCCGCATCCGTCTGCCCCCAGTTCGTGAAACGCGGGCGATCGATGGTCGCGAGCCGAACGTTCCTGCCCGTCGCGGGCAGCCTGAAATCTTCCGCCCGCAGCGGCGTGAGCTTCACCGAGTCGCGAAGCAGCGTCGGATCGGCCGAGAACAGATCGATCGTCATCTTGCCGGCCTGGGCGGCCAGAGTACCGCTTGCAAAGACCTGACGCACGCGAAAGTCCTTGAGATCCTCGAACAGCACGATGTCTGCCCGGCGGCCGGCAGCGATGAGGCCGAGATCGGCGCGGCCGATCCTGACGGAGCCGTTCAAGGTGGCCGCCTGCAAAGCCCATTCCGGCTTCATTCCGTAGCGGACGAGCCGACGCACCACATCGTCCAGGCCGCCGTTCTTGGCGAGATCGTCCGGAAAGACGTCGTCCGTCGCGAGCGTCACCGTCTGCGGCAGCTGGCCGAGTCCGTTGAGTGCCTGGACGAATTCCGGCAGCAGGTGATCGTGCGAACCGCGCAGCTCGATGGTAAGGCCTGCGCGCAATTTGGCGATCAGATCCTCGCCCGAGACGAGTTCGTGGTCGGACGTCACGCCCGCCGTCATAAACGCCTGGAGATCCGGTCCCAGGAGACCGCGCGCATGACCGCAGACGAGTTTCTCCGAGGTCAGCGCCGTTTGCACGATGGCACTGATGCGCGGTTCGCGGTCGATGACGCCGCGCATGTTCATCACCTCGGCGAGCCCGGCGATCTTGGGCCAGAAAAGCATCTCCTCGATGGCCGTAACGTCGAAATCGGCCCCTGCAACCTCGAAACCGGGAGCGGACGGGACCGAAGACGGTGCCAGCACGACAGCGCGCAGCGGCAGGAGCTTGACTGAATCCAGCGCCCAGCCCACCCCGTCGATGCCATGGACATTGCCGAATTCGTGCGGATCCCAGACGACCGTCGTCACCCCGCGCGGCAGGACGGTGCCGGCATAGGTCGCAGGCGTCACCATCGAGCTTTCGATGTGCATATGGGTATCGATGAGACCCGGCGAGATGAAGGTGCCGGACGCATCGACGATCTCGGCGGCGTCGGACCGGCTGCCGGCCTCGTGGACGCTGGCAATCAGCGGGCCGATGATGCCGATATCGGCGGGACGTAGCTCGCCGGTCACCACGTCCACCAGAGTGCCGCCGGTAATCAGGATATCGAACGGGCCGTCGCCTCGCGCAGCCGCCACGGCGCGGTCGCGCAACCCAGGCTCTGTGAATTCCTGTACGGTCGCTATGATGCTCTTCACCAGCTTGCCTCCGCGCGCAATGTTTCGAGGATAACGGTTTTCGCCTTGTCGACGTCGATCCGGACGCCGAAGGCTGCATTGAATTCTCCACGACCGGGCCGCGTCTCTACGACGGTGCGTCCGCGCGTGAATGTTCCCGCAAGCTCCACGTCGAGGCGCGCTTCGCGCCAGGTGACGTGTTCGGGATAGGCAAAGGCCACCGCCGCCACCGCATCGTAGAGCGCCATCGCGGGACGTCCCCGGCTCGTCGCGATGGCGACGAAACCGGCCAGCAGATCCGCGACCAGCGCCGCATTGCGTCCGCCGGCGGCCCGGATCGGGGCGACATCGTCGGGGGCGCAGAGAACCTGGCGGCAGAGATCGAGATCGACCATCCGGAGCGGTATCCTGTGCGCCAGAACGATTGCCAGAGCCTCGGGATCGGCAAAGGCATTGAACTCGGCCGATGCCGTGTGGTTGCCGGCCGTCACCCCACCACCCATCCAGGTGAGATCGGTGATCCTGGCCGCCAGATCGGGCCGGGCCAGCACGACGGCGGCGATGTTGGTGAGCGGCCCGAGCGCCAGAATTCGTCGCTCTCCCTCTCCCTTCTCCAACCAGCCGCAGAGCGCTTCAAAGGCGTCGTTGTGGAAGGTGTCGGCAACCTCGGGAAGATTGAGACCAACCGTCGGCATGCCGGCGTCGCCGAGCACATTGGTCGCCGTTTCCAGCCGTCCGAGTGCCGGGGCAGCGCGCCCGGCATGCACCGCGAACGGCCATACGAATGCCGACGCCGCGCCGGCCGCATTCAGCCGGACACGCTCGAGCGGCGCATTGCCGAAGACGAGCGAAACGCCGTCGATCGTGAGCCCCGCATGCGCCGCGACCATGATCGCTGCTATGTCGTCGAAGCCCATATCGGTATCGATCCAGATGCCCATGTCAGCGACGCCTTACGAAAACTTGGAAAGCAGCGCGGCCTTCCCGGCCGGCAGGTCGAAGAGGAGATCGGCGCCGAGCGCGTGAGCGGGCAAAGCCGCTTCGACTTCCGCCTTGATCGCGCCGAGCGAGGTATCCAGCAGATATTCCCGGCTATCGCCGGCAAAGGATGTGCCGCGCACAGTGCCCCGGAAAGGACCAGTTCCCAGGGTCACCATACGCGGCCGCCAGGCCAGACCCGCCGCTGAAGGGGCCTCGCCTGAGAGTTCGATGAGGCCGCCGCTCGTCCTGAGCTTGCCGCCTTCGAGAGGAAAGATGTTTTCGAAGCCGACAAAATCGGCGACGAAGGAAGAAACGGGACGGTTGTAGATGTCTTCCGGCGTGCCGATCTGCTCGATCGCCCCACCCTTCATCACCACGATCCGGTCGGCGAGCGCCAGCGCCTCCGCCTGGTCGTGGGTCACGAAGATCATCGTCACTCCCGTTTCCTTCTGGACGCGCTGCAGTTCGGTGCGCATCTCGAGACGCAGGCGGGCGTCGAGGTTCGAAAGCGGCTCGTCGAGCAGAAGCACCTTCGGCTCCATGACCATGGAACGCGCAAGCGCCACGCGCTGCTGCTGGCCGCCGGAAAGCTCCGCCGGCTTGCGGTTGGCGAAGCTCGACAGTCCGACGGATTTCAGGCCGGCCTGAACCTTGGTGTCTAGCTCGGCGCCGCGCATGCCCTTGAGCTTCAGCCCGAAGGCGACGTTTTCGTAGACTGAAAGATGCGGGAACAGCGCGTAGGACTGGAAGACGAGGCCGACGGCGCGCTTGTTGGCCGGCACCCGGGTCATGTCGGCACCGTCGAGACGGACCTGACCGCTTTTCACCGGCAGTAGGCCGGCAATCGCACGCATGGTCGTCGTCTTGCCGCAGCCCGATGGGCCGAGAAGCGCGATCAGCTCGCCCTTCCTGATGTCGAGATCGAGATCGGCGACGGCGACCGTGTCGCCATAGGCGAGCGTCAGCTTTTCGAGCGAGAGATAGGACGCATCAGACATAGCGGGAAAATCCGAGGAAACGTTCGGCGGCAAATACGATGCCGATGGAAAGGAAGGCGAGCAGCGAGGAAAGTGCCGCAACCGACGGATCGAAGACGATCTCCATATAGGCGATCATGTCGACCGGCAGCGTGCGCACGCCAGGCCCGGAGAGGAAGAGCGACACCGGCACCTGGTTGAAGCTGGTGACGAAGCCGAGGATGAAGGCCGACATGATGCCGCCGCGGATGTTCGGCATCACCACCCGGAAGAAGGCGCCGAGCCGCGACGAGCCGAGCAGTACCGCCGCTTCCTCGATGTCGGAGCGCAGGTTATCGAGGCTTGCGGAGACGACCCGCACCGCATAGGGCAGCACCAAAGCGGTGTGGGCGACGAACAGTGCCAGGGTTATGCCGACTTGGAACGGCACGACGATGTAGCGCAGGAGCGCCAGGCCGACAATGATCCCCGGTACGATGATCGGCGCGGAGACGACGGTGCGGACGATTTCCGCCCCCGGCAGCTTGTAGCGCGACAAGGCGTAGGAGGCCGGAATGCCGAGCACCAGCGCAGCCGCCGTGCCGCCGATCGCCAGGAACAGGGACATGGCGAAACTTGCCTGGAAACTCTCGACGGTGAAGACCTTGGCGATCCAGCGGAGCGAAAAACCCTGCGGCGGGAAAGCGAGCGTCTCGCCCGCCGAAAACGATGCGGCCACGATGATCAGGAACGGGCCGATCAGGAACGCGATCACCAGAAACAGCGTGACGGGGATGAAGAGGCTGCGGGCGTTCATGGCTGGCTCCTCATCTTGTTCCTCGCGGTCGCGACGCGCTTCAGAAGAATGTTGGCGGCGAAGCTCATGACGATCAGGATGAAGGCGATGACGCTCGCCGAGACGAAATTGTTGGAGACCGAAACCTGCTGGTAGAGCAGCGTTTCCAGCATCAGCACCTTGGAGCCGCCGAGGATGGCGGGGGTGATATAGGCGGTGAGACAGCCGGTGAAGACGAGCGTGCCGCCGATGACAAGACCTTCCTTGGTCAGCGGCAGTACCACTTTCCAGAACACCTGGAACCAGTTCGCGCCGAGCACCCGGGCAGCCGGAATGGCATCCTTCGGCATGTTTTCGAGCGCCGAGATCAGCGAGATGATCATCAGCGGCAGGAAGAGCTGCAGGAGGCCGATGAAGATCGCCGTCTCGGAAAACAGGATGCGCAGCGGCGCTTCGGTCAGTCCCAAAGCCTGGAACGCCTGATTGACGATGCCGGTGCGGCCGAGGATGACGATCCAGGCATAGGTGCGCGCGACCGGCGAGATCATCAGCGGCAGCACGACGAGCCCGGTCATCCGGCCCTTGGCGCCGGGTTCCAGGTTGACGATCGCAAATGCCGCCGCATAACCGATTACCGCCGAGACCACCGTCACCAGGGCCCCGAGCTTCAGCGTGCGCAGGAAGACGGTCTGGTTCAGCGTATTGGAAAAGAAATCCGTATAGGCGGAGATCGTCCAGCCGCCCACCGGAGACCGAAACCCGTCGGAAAGCAGGATCACCACCGGCACGAGGAAGACCGCCGCGGCGAAGAGCGCGGCGGGCAGCGCAAGTGCAAGCGCTTCGGCCCTGTTTTGAAACATCTGAAGTGACCCTGTTCCGCAGAAAGTAGGGATGCGGACAGGCATTCGCGCGCTGCCCGCATCCCCCCGCCTTGGGAGGCTATCTTGTAATTACTTTATGGATTGCTTATTGACCGACCGCCTCGTTCCAGCTCTTGACCCAGCCGGCCCGGTTGTCGAGCGCCACGGCGGACGGAATGAGCTTCAGGCTTTTTGCCGTTTCCTCGCCATAGGTGAGGTTGTTGGCAGCGGCTTCGGAGAGTTTGACCTCCTTGTTGGCCGGGCTGTCGATCACTTTTTCGCCGATCTTCGTCTGGATGTCGGCCGACAGCCAGAAATCCATGAACTGCAGCGCCAGATCGCGGTTCTTGGAACCCTTGGTGACGACCATGACGTTCATGCCGCCGGTCTGCCCTTCCTTCGGAGTGGCCCAGGCGATCGGCATGCCGAGCTTGGTGAAAGGAGCCCAGGTAAAGCGGCCGATCGGCGCTGCCCAGATTTCTTCCTGCTGCATCAGTTGCACAAGCTGCGAGGACTTTTCGTAGAAGGTGACGATCTCGTCCTTCTTTTCGCCGACCGCTGCAATGGCGGCCTTCAGGTCGGGCGTGTCCTTGCCGAGCGCCTGGCCGAGCATGTAAAGCGCCGGCGGCCCCTGGTTGGTGGTAACGTTCGGCCAGGCGATATGGCTTGCATATTCCGGCTTCAGGAGGTCAGCCCAGGACTCGATCTTCATCTTGTCGGAACGGTAGGCGATCGAGGTGGCGTAGAAGGTGTAGCCGACGCTCATGCCGTCCTTGTTCGGGTCCTTGGCGATGTCGTAGAGCTTGTCGAAGTTGGAGAGCTTGGAGGTATCCACCTTGTCGATCAGTCCGGCGCGGGAAGCGGCCAGCGCATCGGCCATGGAGACAACGGCCATGTCGACAACGGGATTGGCCTTGTTGGCTTCCATCTTGGCGATGCGCTCGACGCTGTTGCCGGTCTCCACGACCAGCTTGCAGCCGCAGATCTTCTCGAAGGGATCGTAGATGATCTGCTTGTACTCGTCCTGCGCCAACGCATAGACGGAGATCGTCAGCGTCTTTTCCTGGGCCTGAGCCGCCCCTGTGGCGAGCATCAGAACAGCGCCCGATGCAAAAATGACTTTCTTCATCGCGTAAGTTCTCCTGCTGTCGGTTTTATCGTTGAGGTTTGGGCATGCGAATTCGGAACACCGCTGGATTGGCGGACGACAAGCTGCATGGGCACGCGGTCCCGGCCTGACGCGACCTTTCCCGCCATCCCCGGTTCATTGCCGCCGGCAGCTTCGATGGCACCGGTGAGTGCTGCAACTGCAAGATCGGCAATTTTTGCCATGTCCATGCGCATGGTGGTGAGAGCCGGGGTAACCACAGGCGACCAGACGAGATCATCGAAGCCGGTAACGCTGACCATCTCCGGCACCCGAATGCCCGCGCGCTGCAATTCGGTAAGCGCCCTCAGCGCCGAAAGGTCGGAAACCGCCGCGAACGCCGTAAACCCCGCCTTCGCCTTGGCCGCGAGACCGAGGGGACAGCCTTTGCCTGAAAGAGCCTCCACCTTTTCGATCCACAGCGTTTCGCATTCGACATCGGCGCCGAGGCCCGCCTTCAACCCACCGATGCGGTCGTTCTGCACATTGGACGAACTGCCCGTCCCGATCAGCAGGACCTTGCGGTGTCCGAGAGCAGCCAGATGCCGGCCCATCTGCGCGCCACCATCCCAATGGTCAGCGGAAACGGTGTTGCCGGGGGTCGACGGCGTATCGATGACCGCGACGGGACAACCGACATCGGCGATCCGCGTGCCGCGCCGGGGCACGATGACCATCCCGTCCACGCCGCGCTCGAGGAGCCGGTTGATCGCCTCCGTCTGCTGGCCGACATCGCCGCGGGAGTCGGCGATCAGCACGCCGAAGCCGGCATTCGCAGCGGCATTCTCGATCGCCTGGGCAATCTGCGGAAAGAGGGGGTTGGCGATGTCAGGCAGCACGAGGCCGAGCACGCCGGTGCGGCCGGTCCTGAGCGCCCGCGCCGTCAGACTCGGCACGTATCCCAGCTCGGCCGCCTTGGCGCGAACCTTCTCGACGAGCTCCGGAGATACCCTGCCCTTGCCGGAAAGCGCGTTCGACACGGTCGCCGCCGACACACCCAGTGCGGCCGCAATCGCGCTCATGTTCGCTCCGGTTCGGATAGTCTTCATCAGGGATCCTGCTTAAACGTTTAAGCAGGATAGAGAGGTCGGATCGCCTTGTCGAGTCGTTTGCGAGCCTGCTCACAACTTGTCTCGGGCTCCTTGACTTTTCCAGCGTACCGGAAGGAAATCCAGCCTGCCATGGGGAGACGGACATGCAGGACGAGGAAATTACCGGACTTTCCGCCACCGATCTTTCGGACGCGATCCATGATGGCCGGGCATCCTGCCTTGATGTGATGAAAGCCTACCTCGCGCGGATCGAGAGGTTGAACCCGGCAATCAATGCCATCATCAGCCTTCGCGATACCGAGGCCCTGCTCGCCGAAGCAACTGCCCGCGACGCGGACCTTGCCGGGGGAACCTCACGCGGATGGATGCACGGGATGCCGATCGCCATCAAGGATCTCTGCGAGGTAAAGGGCATCCGCTGCACCTATGGCTCGCCGCTCTTTGCTGATTTCGTGCCTGACAAGGACGAGGTGATGGTGGAGCGCATTCGCGCGGCGGGCGCGATCATCATCGGCAAGACCAATACGCCCGAGCAGGGTTTCGGCTCGCAGAGCTACAACCCCGTGCATGGCACGACGAAAAATCCCTACGACCTCACAAAGACCGCCGGCGGATCGAGCGGCGGCGCCGCAGCCGCCCTTGCGGCGCATCTGCTGCCCATCGCCGACGGCAGCGATATGATGGGGTCGCTCCGAAACCCCGCCGCCTTCAACAACGTCGTCGGCTTTCGCCCGAGCTACGGCCGCATCCCCTCCTCGCTGAAACTCGAACTCTTCATGGGCCAGCTCTCCGTGATGGGGCCGATGGGCCGCACCGTGCGCGATGCCGCGGCACTGCTCTCCACCGAGGCGGGCTACGATCCGCGCGATCCGCATTCGCTGGCGACCGAGGACCTGACACCGGACGAAAACCGCGACCTTTCCGGCGCCCGCATCGCCTGGCTAGGCGATCTCGGCGGCTACCTGCCCTTCGAACCCGGCGTGCTGGAACTCTGCCGCGCCACCCTGCCCGTTTTCGAGCGGATCGGTTGCAAGGTCGATGATGTCGTGCCGGATTTCGAGATGGCGGATGTCTGGCAGTCCTGGACGACGCTCCGGAGCTGGCTGACCGCCAACAACATGCGCGACACCTACGACGATCCGGCAAAGCGGGCGAAGGTGAAGCCGGAGATCATCTGGGAGATCGAGCGCGGCCTCGAGATGACCGGACGCGAGGTGCATTTCGCCTCAAAACGCCGCAGCGCCTGGTATCAGTATCTGCTGACGCTCTTCGAGCGCTACGACTACCTGATCCTGCCCTCCGCGCAGGTCTTCCCTTTCGACGCGACGACCCATTGGCCGAAGGAGGTCGGCGGGCGAGCGATGGATACCTATCACCGGTGGATGGAAGTGGTGATCGGTCCCTCCATGGCCGGCCTGCCGGTCGCCGCCATGCCGGCCGGCTTCGGTGCGAATGGCCTGCCGAACGGCATCCAGATCATCGGCCGCCCGCGGGCGGACAAGGCGGTGCTCGAACTGGCGCTGGCATATGAGGCTAAGACCGACTGGCTGGACCGGCGGCCGAGGCTTTAGCCATTCAGACAAGTCCCAATACAGTTATGAAGCCGTGCGGCAGTCCTAACCCCCCTTGTGGGAGGGGCGGCGCCAGCCGCACACCCTACCACCCCACCACCTCTTCCTTTTCCCGATACCGCCCCACCTCCTCCAGCAGCCAGGCCCGGAATGCCACCACGGGCCGGAAATCCGCCTTGCTCAGCGGCGCTACCGCATAATAGGCGCTCGGGCTCCTGACCTGATGCGGAAACGCTTCAACGAGCTGCCCGCTCGCCAGCTCCGCGTCGATCAGGAAAAGCGGCATCAGAGCAACGCCTAGTCCGGCAATGCACGCTTGCGCCACATTGCCGAACTGTTCGAAGCGCATGCCCTGCGACGGCGTGCCGGCAATGCCGAGGCTCTCGAACCAATGGTTCCACGCGCCCGGCCGGGAGGCCATGTGCAGCAATGGCAGGCGCATGAGGTCTTCACCCTTGTTGACGGGATGGGACTTGAGAAAGGCGGGCGAAGCGACAGGCGCCACCATTTCCTCCATCAGGAAGGTGCACTCGGCACCCGGCCAATCCGGTTGGCCGATATGGATCGCCATGTCGATGCCGTCGCGGTCGAAATCGAAGATGCCGATGCGGGTGGCAAAATTCAGCGTGATCTCCGGATGGCGGGCGACGAATTGCGGAATACGCGGCATCAGCCAGCGGGTGCCGAAGGTCGGAAGGATCGCGAGGTTCAACTGGTCGCTATGCCGTTTGGTCATGGCGGTTAGCGAGGCCGAACGGATTTGCGCAAGCGCGCTCGCCACCGCTTTGGCATAGTCCGCACCGGCGCTGGTCAGCACCACGCCACGGCTGGTACGATCGAAAAGCAGGATCCCCAGCTGCTCCTCAAGGCCGGAAACCTGGCGGCTGATCGCTCCTTGCGTGAGTGACAACTCCTCCGCCGCGCCGGAGAAGCTGCCCAGTCGCGCAACGGAATCGAATGCCGCAAGCGCCGATGTGGACGGAAGGAGTTTTCTCGAAAGGTTCGCCATGGCGGTATTACTATAGATCATGGCGGATTGAGTAAACGGTGCTTGCTCTCGGGTACGACGCGACGATAATTCCTTCAACCTTGAAATTGGAGGCAGGCACCCATGGCATTTTCCTGGAACGATCCTTTTCTCATCGAAGACCAACTGACCGACGAGGAGCGGATGATCCGCGATGCGGCCGCCGCCTTTGCCAAGTCCGAGCTCCTGCCGCGCGTCCAGGAAGCCTATATGGGCGAGACGACCGAGCCCGAGCTTTTCAAGCTGATGGGCCAGACCGGTCTGCTCGGCGTCACCCTGCCGGAGGAATACGGCGCTGCCAACGCCTCCTACGTCGCCTACGGCCTCGTCGCCCGCGAGATCGAGCGCATCGATTCGGGCTACCGCTCGATGATGAGCGTCCAGTCCTCGCTGGTCATCTACCCGATCTATGCCTACGGCTCCGACGAGCAGAAAAAGAAGTACCTGCCGGGCCTCGTCTCCGGCGATCTCATCGGCTGTTTCGGCCTGACTGAGCCCGACGCTGGCTCCGATCCGGGCGGCATGAAGACCCGCGCCGAGAAGATCGAAGGCGGCTACCGCCTGCGCGGTTCGAAGATGTGGATTTCCAACGCGCCGATCGCCGACGTCTTCGTCGTCTGGGCGAAATCGGAAGCCCATAACAACGAGATCCGCGGCTTCGTGCTGGAAAAGGGCATGAAGGGCCTCTCCGCCCCGAAGATTGGCGGCAAGCTCTCGTTGCGCGCCTCGATCACCGGCGAAATCGTGCTCGACGGCGTGGAAGTCGGCGAAGACGCGCTGCTGCCGAATGTTTCGGGCCTCAAGGGTCCGTTCGGCTGCCTCAACCGCGCCCGCTACGGCATTTCCTGGGGCGTCATGGGTGCGGCGGAAGACTGCTGGTTCCGCGCCCGCCAGTACGGCCTCGACCGCAAGCAGTTTGGCAAGCCGCTCGCCGGCATGCAGCTCTACCAGAAGAAGCTCGCTGACATGCAGACGGAGATCGCGCTTGGCCTGCAGGCATCCTTACGCGTCGGCCGGCTGATGGACGAACATCGGATGGCGCCGGAAATGATCTCCATCGTCAAGCGCAACAACTGCGGCAAGGCGCTGGATATCGCCCGTCAGGCCCGCGACATGCACGGCGGCAACGGCATCCAGATTGAGTTCCACGTCATGCGTCATTCGCAGAACCTGGAAACGGTCAATACCTACGAAGGTACGCATGACGTTCACGCGCTGATCCTCGGCCGCGCCCAGACCGGCATCCAGGCATTCTTCTGAATCCATCCCTCGACTGTCGTTTGAAGCACAGGCGCAAGTTCCGGCGCCTATGCTTTTTTATTAGTAATACTTTTTCGCCAGCCCATTGATTGCAAGCGGCATTTATCTTACGTCAGCACCGAAATCCCCATCTGCCGGCGGCCGCGAACCCGCCGATCCCCCCTTTGGTAACGAAAGTGGACCTCATGCAGACCTATCCTGACGTAAAACTTTTCATCAACGGCGAATGGCGCGATGCCATCGGCGGCGAGACCCTGTCCGTCATCGATCCCGCAACCGAAGAGGTGATCGGCAAGATCGCCCATGCCCGCAAGGCCGATCTCGATCTGGCGCTGGAGGCAGCGGACAAGGGCTTCAAGATCTGGCGCGACACCTCGGCCTTCGAGCGCTCGAAACTGATGCGCAAGGCCGCCGACATCATGCGCTCGCGCGTGGATGCCATCGCCTACATGATGACGCGCGAACAGGGCAAGCCGCTCGCCCAGTCGAAGACGGAAGTTCTGGGTGCCGCCGATACGATCGACTGGTTCGCCGAGGAAGCCCGCCGCACTTATGGCCAGATAATTCCGGCCCGCTTCAGCGGCGTTTCCAACATGGCCATCAAGCTGCCGGTCGGTCCGGTCGCGGCCTTCACCCCCTGGAACTTCCCGATCAACCAGATCGTCCGCAAGCTTTCGGCAGCTCTTGCCACGGGCTGCTCGATCATCGCCAAGGCTCCGGAAGAAACGCCGGCCTCCCCGGCGGAACTGATCCGCGCCTTTGCCGATGCCGGAATTCCTGCGGGCGTCGTCAATCTGGTCTATGGCGTACCGGCCGAGATCTCCGAATACCTGATCCCGCATCCGGTCATCCGCAAGATCTCCTTCACCGGCTCCACGCCGGTCGGCAAACATCTGGCGGCACTTGCCGGCAAGCACATGAAGCGCGCCACGATGGAGCTTGGCGGCCATGCGCCGGCCATTATCTTCGATGACGCCGATCTTGAAAAAGCGATCGAAGTCACATCGCTCGCGAAGTTCCGCAATGCCGGCCAGGTCTGCGTCGCGCCGACCCGCTTCCTGGTGCAGGACGGCATCGCCGACAGGTTCATGGAAGGCTTTGTCAAAGCTGCTCGGGCAATCAAGGTCGGCAACGGCCTGGAAGACGGCGTCACCATGGGCCCGCTCGCCAACGACCGGCGCATTCCGGCCATGGAAGACATGATCCATGACGCGGTGTCGAACGGTGCCGAACTGAAGACCGGCGGCAAGCGCATCGGCAACAAGGGCTATTTCTTCGAGCCGACCGTGCTCGCCGACGTGCCGACCTCGGCCAAGGTGATGAACGACGAGCCCTTCGGTCCGCTTGCGATCGTCAACCGTTTCTCGCATTTCGAGGACGCGATCGCGGAAGCCAATCGCCTGCCCTTCGGCCTTGCCTCCTATGCCTTCACGGGTTCGGTGAAGACCGCCCATGCTCTCGGCCGCGAGATGGAAGCCGGCATGCTGACGATCAACCACAACGGTCTTGCCATTCCCGAAGTGCCCTTCGGCGGCATCAAGGATTCCGGTTACGGTACCGAAGGCGGTTCGGAAGCCGTCGACGCCTATCTCGAGACCCGCTTCGTCAGCCAGATGAGCTGAGCGCTCACCCGCTAGCCAAATCCGGAACCGGCCGCTGCTTTCCGCATCGGCCGGTTTTCTTTTGCCCCTTGCCTCCACCAGACGAGTCGACTAGCAAAACAAAAAGGGAACATCCGAAGGTGAAGCGATGGCTGAGACTGGAGCCGAAGCAGCTCCGCTGCTGAAGGAAATCTTCAATCGCGAGCGTCTCCAGCATTTCGCGGCGGAAACCGCTGCGGTCTATCCTGCATTCGACGGCGAAAGGTTTCTCGCCCTCGCCTCGCAAGGTCTTGATGGTCTCAGCATCATGCAGCGGCTGCGACAGATCGCGGTCGCCTATCGTGATGTCCTGCCGGGCAGCTTCGAGAAGAACGTCGAGATTTTCCAGGCGCTCGCGCCGCGCATCAACCACGGCTTCGCCTCACTGGTCCTTCCGGAATATGTGGCGCTCTACGGACAGGATCATTTCGACCTGTCCATGGAAGCGCTCGCCTTCTTCACCCGCTTCGGCTCGTCGGAATTCGCCATAAGACATTTCCTCCTGAAGGACCTCGATCGGACGCTCAAGGTGATGGAGGGCTGGGCGCTGGATGAAAACGAGCATGTGCGGCGCCTTTCGAGCGAAGGCTGCCGGCCACGCCTGCCCTGGTCGTTCCAGCTCAGGCAGCTGATCGCCGACCCCTCACCGGTCGCACCGATCCTCGAAAACCTGAAGAGCGATCCGAGCCTTTATGTCCGCAAATCCGTCGCCAACCACCTGAACGACATCACCAAAGATCATCCCGCCTGGGTGTTCAACAAGATCGCTGCGTGGGATCGGAACGATCCCCGCACCGGCTGGATCATCAAACAGGCGCTCCGCACGCTGATCAAGAAGGGCGATGCCCGCGCCCTCCACCTCTTCGGCGCCGGGCACAAGGCGGAGGTGACGGTCGATGCCTTTACGGTGACGCCCTCCGCGTTGAAGCTCGGCGGTTCGGTAAAGATCGCCGCAAGGCTCATATCGACCGCGACCGAGCCGCAGAAGCTCGTCATCGATTATGTCGTCCACTATGTGAAGAAGGCCGGCGGCACGTCGAAAAAGGTCTTCAAGTGGAAAGAGATCACGCTCGCGCCCGGTGCCGTGTCGGAACTTGGGATCACCCGCGCCATCCGCGATTTTACCACCCGCGTCCACTATCCCGGCCGGCATCCGGTCGAGCTGATCGTCAATGGCGAGGTTATCGCGACGGGGAGCTTCGAACTTCTGCCCTGAGGCAGCTTCAAACGCCGGATCAGACGTGGCGCCCGAGGATGCGGGACCTTACGGAATTCATGGGGAAGGCCGGGCCAGGATCTGACTTTCGCGGCCATGAAATATCGTCGTGTCCCAAAATGTCGAGAAAGTTGTATTTGGCATGCAGCACATGGGCGACCTCGATCAGCCTGTCCAACTGCCTCTGGGGATAGGTGTGCCAGCCGCGTACCGGCCCTCCCCGCTCGTGAACCGCTTCCACAACCTCGCCATCCGGGATTTCCTTGCCGAACCAGGTCGTGAACTTGCCGTTTGCGAGCTTTGTCAGCACGCCACCGTTGGAAAGCTCTATGCCGATCGAGTGACCGTTGAGCCCGGAGATTTCTCCCCACTGGCTCCGCCCTGCATGCCAGGCGACGCGATTGAACGGCACGATCTGCGCCACCTTGCCGTCCCGCCCGATGAGAAGGTGGACCGATGCCTGGGTTTCCTTGTCGCGCGCAAGCGACTGGAGATCTCCATCGAAGGACGCTCCGGCCGTATAGTGTATGACCAGAAAGCGAGGACTGAGTGCCCCGCCTATCTTGGTCGTGCCTTCATCGAGAACACCGACGTTCTGCGATACAAGCTTATGGTTTGTGATAGAAAACGGCATGCGCCCCTCCAAGCGTTGGTGACGCCCCGGAACACCGACAGCCAGACCGCAGACGCAATGGAAAGCGTGCCGCACGGCGAGCCGGCGACCTCCATGAGGATAACGACGATGGCTGACGACATGCGGGGGCAGGTATGCTTACGACCGCAACCCTCGCATAGCACATCAAAAATTGCAACTACAACTTTTATACAACCTCAGGCAAGAGCAAACACCTTGGCCCGCCGCAGCGTCACGAAACCACCGTCCCCTGCCTTTACAAGGCGTTCCGGCTCGACGTCGAATTCCAGGTGTTCGCCGGTCTCGGCCGTCGCTAGCACGCGGCGGCCGTCGGCACGGTCGAGTACGCGGGTGATGCTCGCCGGAATGCCGGGGCCCTGCAGCGACCAGTCGAGATCGGCCGGGCGCGCATAAAGCTCGGCCTTGCCGTCGGCCATGCCGGAGACTTCGATCGCGGCACCGCTGGCATAAGCCTTACCGTCCCGCACTTCGGCGGCCAGCACATTCGCATCACCCAGGAACTTCATGACGAAGGATGACTTCGGATCGCGGCAGACCTCTTCCGGCGTGCCCTGCTGAACGATCTGGCCGTCCTTCAGGATCACCACCCGGTCGGCGAGGTCGAGCGCCTCTTCCTGGTCGTGGGTCACAAACAGCGTGGTGATGCCGAGTTCGGAATGGATCTCGCGCAGCCAGCGGCGCAGGTCGCGGCGAACATTGGCGTCGAGCGCCCCGAACGGCTCGTCGAGCAGCAGCACCTTGGGATCGACGGCGAGCGCCCGGGCCAGCGCCACGCGCTGACGCTGCCCGCCGGAAATCTGCGCCGGGAATCGGTCACCGAGGCCTTCGAGGCGAACGAGCCGCAAGAGGTCCGCGACGCGGGCATCGATCGCCGCCTTCTCACGCTTCACCTTCGAGACCTTCATGCCGAATGCGATGTTTTCGGCGACTGTCATATGCGGAAAGAGCGCGTAATGCTGGAAGACGAAGCCGACGCCGCGGTCGCGCACCGGAATGTCGGTCGCATCCTGATCGCCGAAATGGATATGGCCTTGATCGGCATATTCGAGGCCGGCGACCATGCGCAGGATGGTCGTCTTGCCCGAACCGGACGGCCCGAGCAGCGCGACGAGTTCGCCGCTTTCGATCTCCAGCGAAACGTCTTTGACCGCCCGAAAGGTCTCGAAGGTTTTGACGACGTGATCGAGGCGGATTTTCATGAGGTTTTCTCCGCAGTATTGGCGACGAGCGACGGCCGGGTGGCAGGACTATGGACCCGGCCCGCTCCCTGGCGCTCCAGCGCCACCTTGGCGATGATGGTGAAGACGGCGATCAGCGCCAGGATTGAAGCCGAGGCGAAGGCGCCTGCCGCCTGGTAATCGTGATAGAGCAGTTCGATATGCAGCGGCAGCGTGTTGGTCTGGCCGCGGATATTGCCGGAGACGACCGATACCGCGCCGAACTCGCCCATGACGCGGGCATTGCAGAGCACGACGCCGTAGAGCAGCGCCCATTTGATGTTCGGGAGCGTCACCGAGAAGAAAGTGCGCCAGCCGGAAGCCCCGAGCGAGGTCGCCGCCTCTTCCAGATCGCGCCCCTGCGCCTGCATGAGCGGGATGAGTTCCCGCGCCACGAAAGGCGCGGTGACGAACATCGAGGCGAGGATGATGCCCGGAATCGCGAACAGGATCTTGATCCCGTATTCATCCAGCATCGGTCCGAAGACGCCCTGCAGGCCATAAACGAAGAGATAGGCCACGCCGGCGACGATCGGCGAAACCGAGAACGGAATTTCGATGACGACGAGCAGGAACCGCTTGCCCCGGAAATCGAACTTGGTAATCGCCCAGGCGGCCGCGATGCCGAAGGCCGTATTGACCGGCACGGCGACGAGCGCAGCGAGCACGGTGAGCATGATCGCGTGCCGCGTGTCGGGATGGGTGATCGTGTCGCGATAGACCTGCCATCCCTTGGCGAAGGCCTCGACGCCGATGATGATCAGCGGCGCAAGGATCAGGAAGGCGACGAGAACGAGCACGATCCCGATCAGCAATCGGCGAAAGAGCGGCTGGTCGCCGACACGCGGCGGTTTGCGGCGGGTAGCGGGAGTGCTCATGATCAGCCCCTCACCGTGTAGCGCAGCGCCCGAGACTGCATCCAGTTGGTGAGCGCGAGCATGAAGAACGCCGTCAGGAGCAGAACGGACGCGATCGCGGCCGCCGCCTGATAATCGTATTCCTCAAGCCGGATGAAGATCAGCAGCGCCGTGATTTCCGTCGACATCGGCTGGTTGCCGGCGATGAAGATGATCGCGCCGAACTCGCCGAGCGCCCGGGCGAAAGAGAGCGAGACACCGGCGAGCAGCGCAGGTGTCAGGAGTGGCAGGATGACCTTGCGGAAGATCGCCCAGTCTGAGCCGCCGAGCGATTGCGCCGCCTCTTCCAGCGCCGGATCGAGATCCTCCAGCACCGGCTGCACCGTGCGCACGATGAAGGGCAGCGAGGTAAAACACATGGCGATCATGATGCCGAGCGGCGTATAGGCCACCTTGATGCCGAGCTCGCCGAGGATCGAGCCGAACCAGCCGTTGGTCGTGAAGAGCGCCGTCAGCGCAATGCCGGCGACCGCGGTCGGCAGTGCGAAGGGAAGATCGACCATGGCATCGACGATCCGCCAGCCCGGGAACCGATAGCGCGTCAGCACCCAGGCGAGCGCAAGGCCGAAGAACAGGTTGAAGACGGTGGCGCCGAGCGCAGAAAGAACCGTGACGCGATAGCTCGCGAGCGCCCGGCTGGACGAAACGATCCGCCAGTAATCCTCAGGCCCGAGGCTCGCCGCCTTGAAGACCAGTGCCGCCAGCGGCAGCACGACAATCAGCCCGACATAGAACAGGGTCACGCCCAGCGACAAAGGCAATCCGGGCAGGACATTGCGTCTCACGCAGCTATTTCCTTTTTTTCACGGCAAAGCCCGGCGGACAGAATCCGCCGGGCAGGATCAAATAATGTCAGGGTGCCGAATTAGCGGCTGCCGTAGAGCTTGTCGAGAGTGCCGCCGGACGCGAAGTGCTCGGACTGGATCTTCTGCCAGCCGCCGAACACGTCGTCGACCTTGACCAGCCGGATTTCCGGAAACTGACCCTTGAACTCGGCCGCGACCTTTTCGTTGTTGGCGCGGTGACCGAACTGTGCGGCGATCCGCTGGCCTTCTTCGCTGTAGAGGAAGTCGAGATAGGACTTGGCGAGCGCTTCGGTGCCGTGCTTCTTGGCGACCTTGTCGACGACGGCAACCGGGAATTCGGCAAGCAGGCTGACGGACGGGGTGACCGCCTGAACCTTGTCGGCGCCGTATTGCTTGGCAATCCCGCGGGTCTCGGCTTCGAAGGTGATCAGCACGTCGCCGGTTTCGCGCTCGACGAAGGTGGTCGTAGCGGCACGGCCGCCGGTATCGAAGACCGGGACGTTGTCGAAGATCTTGGTGATATAGGCTTCGATCTTTTCCTCGTCGTCCTTGTAGGCTTCCTTGGCCCAGGCGTAGGCCGCGAGATAGGTATAGCGGGCGTTACCTGAGGTCTTCGGGTTCGGGAAGACCGCATGCACGTCGTCACGGGCAAGATCGGCCCAATCCTTGATGTTCTTCGGATTGCCGGCGCGCACCAGGAAGGACGGGAAGGAATAGAACGGCGAGGCGTTGTTCGGGAAAGCCTTCGTCCAGTCCTTCGACACGAAACCGTTCTTGGCGAGGAAATCCACGTCGGTCGACTGGTTGAAGGTCACCACATCGGCTTCCAGGCCTTCGACGATGGAGCGTGCCTGCTTGGAAGTACCGGCATGCGACTGGTCGATGGTGACGCCGGGATTGAGCTTCGTGAAAGCCTCGTTCTCGGCGACGAACAGCTCGCGGGCGACGTCGTAGGAAGCGTTAAGGAGCTTGTTCGGCTGCTGGGCCAGCGCGGGAGTGACGAAAAGCGCGGCCAAAGGGGCGACAAGCGCGGTGCCGAGAATGAAGAGGCGATTCATGGATTTCTCCGGTGTTCGATGCTGGCGGAGAAACTACCGGGAGATGCACTGGACCGCGAGGAAGGCGGAACCCAGCTTGGCCTCCTCCTTAGAAATTCCGTTCCTTTTACGCGCCATTTGGCGGCGCTTTTGCTGCATGGCTCGGAGATGGATCTGGCGGTTGAACGCAGATTTGAAAAAGCCCTTCTGCCTTGCGGGACATCCCCCTGAGTATCCGGATGGTCATGGAGAGATTGTTACGCGCCCCCTTCTCCAGCCCTTGAAACCAATCCAGGCCTGCAACAGGGGCCAAGCGTCCGCGGGGACGTTGGGGGCGGTTCGGAAAAGTATTCTGGCTGACCTTCAATAACTTCCATCGAAGAGCCGGTTCTTTTCATCCCCGCCCCTCGCCGCTGCGCGACAATCAACCCGTCATCGGATGGGAACCGGGTTCGCGAACCGGCCTCCTCCTCGGGTTTTCGGCTCGGTTCCGGTGATGGTCGTGAAAAATGATCCGAAGAGGGCTGGGAAATCCTCGAAAGATCACCGAAACGGCCGGGGCAGGCAGACAAAGTCTACCGACTACCCGCATCACCCATTGCCTGCCCCACTCCCAACCATGCCGGTGCTGCCGGCGTGGCGAAACGTGTTGTCGAAGCCCGCCCGCACCAGAGAATCGATCTCCATCATCCGCCCGCCTTCTCCCGCAGCATATGGATGATCGCGGAAAAATCGTCGCCGCCGTGGCCGGCCTTTTCGAACTCCGCATAAAGCTCGGCCGCATGGTGGCCGAGGGGCGTAGCGGCGCCCGTCTGCCTTGCCGCCTCCTGCGAAAGCGACAGGTCCTTCAGCATCAGCGCGGCGGCAAAGCCGGGCTTGTAGTCGTGATTGGCGGGCGAGGTCGGCACCGGGCCCGGCACCGGACAATAGGTTGTGAGCGACCAGCATTGGCCGGACGAGGTCGAGGCAACGTCGAACAGTGCCTGATGCGAAAGACCGAGCTTTTCGGCAAGTCCGAACGCCTCGCAGACGCCGATCATCGAGATGCCGAGGATCATGTTGTTGCAGATCTTCGCCGCCTGCCCGGCGCCCGGAGCGCCGCAGTGAACGATTTTCCTGCCCATGGCTTCGAGGATCGGCTTTCCCATCGCAAACGCCTTTTCCGTACCGCCGACCATGAAGGTCAGCGTTCCCGCCGCCGCCCCGCCCGTGCCGCCCGAGACCGGCGCATCGAGCGCGCTGCAGTTCATCACCTCCGCCAGCTTGTGCGCCTTGCGGGCGCTTTCCACGTCGATGGTGGAGCAGTCGATGACGAGCGTGCCCTCGGGCAGCAGCGTCGTCAGGTCGCTCCAGACCGCGGTGACATGCTGCCCCTTGGGCAGCATGGTAATGACGCATTCGGCATCGCTGACGGCTTCCGAAAGCGCGCCGGCGCCCTTGATGCCAGCCGCCACCGCGGCCTTCACGGAAGCCTCCGAAAGGTCGAAGCCGCGCACCTCATGACCAGCCTTCACCAGATTGGCGGCCATCGGCCCGCCCATGTTGCCGAGGCCCACGAATGCGATCTTGGTCATCTTTTCCTCCCGTCTGTTCTTTCTTCTTGCCCCATGCCGTCATCGAAAGCGGCGTGCCCTATAGCCGGTGGTCCGGAAACAGAACCGGATGCCGCACGGCGAGGTATTTTTCGAGATCCGCCTCGCGCACCTCCTCAAGCGTTGCCGGCGACCATTTCGGATTGCGGTCCTTGTCGATGATCGCTGCCCGAACCCCCTCGTAGAAGTCGTGGTTGTTCAGGAGTTCCGAGGCGACAGTGAACTCGCGCTCCAGGCATTCGACCAGGCTCGAACTTCCGAGCCCAAGACGCAACAGCCGCAACGCCAGCTTGAGGCTGGTCGGAGAGCGCCTGGCGATGATCTCGCGGGCCGCTACCGCAAATTCATTATCCTCCTTGGCGAGGGCTTCGACAATCTCCTCGACAGTGTCGAAAGCAAAGCAGCGGTCGATCAGATCGCGATTGGCTTCGAGCTGGCTCTCGCCCGGCGCGACCGCGTAACGATCGATCACGGCGCGCACCTGCTCGTCCGAGGCGCCACCCTTCAGTTCGCCGAGTGTCTCGACCAGCGCGCCGAGCCTTTCGGAAGGCACGCAGGCATCGGCGAGATTGGCATAGATGGCATCGGCCGCACCGATGATCTCACCTGTCAGTCCCACCCACGTACCGGTCTCACCCGGTGCCCGCGGCAGGAGCCAGGTGGCGCCGACGTCCGGCACGTAGCCGATGCCGGTTTCCGGCATGGCAAGCCGCGTCCGCTCGGTCACGACGCGATGTTTGCCGTGCGAAGCGACACCGACGCCGCCACCCATGACGATGCCGTCCATCAGGGCGAAATAGGGTTTGGCATAGTGGGAAATGGCATAGTTGAGCGGAAACTCCTCCTGCCAGAACCGGGTCTTTTCCGCATCCTTCGCCTTGCCCATTTCGTGGATGACGCGGATATCGCCGCCGGCGCAGAGACCCCGTTCGCCCTCTCCTTTCAGGATGAGGCAGGAAATGTCCGGGTCCGATGCAAAACGCTCCATCGCCGCCTTCATGGCCCGCACCATGGAAAGGTTGAGGCTGTTCAGCGCCTTCGGACGGTTGAGCCGGATGATCGCGGCCGAGCCGATGCGGTCGAGGAGGATTTCATCGGTCTGCTGAGCGGTATCGGGCATGCTGCTTCCTTCTCATTAGGGCGTTCGGCGTAGGAGATTTCCCCTTCTCCCCAGCGGGGAGAAGTGCCGAGCGGATGCGAGGCGATGAGGGGGCCACGCGGCAAAACACCAGTTTTCAGCGCTTGCGCTCTTGGCCCCCTCGTCCGATCCTTCGGGCCACCTTCTCCCCGCCGGGGAGAAGGGAGAAACTGCACCATTGTCGCCCATCTTTGGGACACCTCATTCTATCGATTATCCGCCAAAATCATCTCCGCCGCCTTCTCCGCGATCATGATCGTCGGGGAATTGGTGTTGCCGGAGGTTATATTGGGCATGATCGAGGCATCGGCGATACGCAACTTTCCGAGCGCCCGCATTTTTAGCCGCGGATCGACGACGCTCTCCGGGTCGGCGCCCATGCGGGCCGTGCCGACCGGATGGAAGATGGTCGTACCGATATCGCCGGCTGCCCTTTCGAGGTCTGCTTCCTTCTCATAGCTCGGGCCGGGTTTGTATTCTTCCGGATGATAGCGCGCAAAGGCGGGTTTGCGGACGATTTCGCGGGTAATCCGTATTGATCGGACGGCCACATCCCGGTCGGCGGGCGCGGAGAGATAGTTCGGATGGATACTCGGCGCCGCGGCGAAATCCGGGCTTTTCAGATGCACCGATCCACGGCTTTCAGGCCGCAGATTGCAGACGCTCGCGGTCATGGCCGGGAACATGTGAACTGGATCGCCGAACTTGTCGAGCGAGACGGGCTGCACGTGATATTCCAGATCAGCGGTTTCCTTGTCCGGACCCGACTTCGTGAAGATGCCGAGCTGGCTCGGTGCCATGGACATCGGCCCGGAGCGTTTGAGCGCATATTCCAGCCCGATCGCCGCCTTGCCGATCAGGCTCGATGCCTTTTCGTTGAGCGTCGGAACGCCGGTCACCTTGTAGACCATGCGAAGCTGCAGGTGGTCCTGAAGGTTCTCACCGACACCCTTGACCTCCTTGACCACCTCGACACCCGCGTTTTGCAGCACGTCGCCGCGGCCGACGCCAGAGAGCTCGAGGATATGCGGTGTGCCGATCGCGCCGGCGCTCAACACCGTTTCCCGTCGCGCATAGGCCCTTTTGGCGCCCCCGTCGTGTTGGAATTCGACGCCCTTGACCTCGCCGTTCTCGATGATCAGCCGCCGCACATGCGCCTTGGTAAGCACGGTAAGGTTCGACCGCTTCATCGCCGGGCGCAGGAAGGCCTTGGACGAATTCCAGCGGATGCCGGAGCGCTGGTTGACGTCGAAATAGCTCGACCCCTCGTTGTCGCCGCGGTTGAAATCGCCGATGATCGGTATACCGGCCTCTTCCGCCGCCTTCTGGAAGGCATCGAGCACCGCCCAGTGGAGGCGCTGCTTCTCGATCCGCCATTCGCCGCCGACGCCGTGCATCTCGTCGGCGCCTCGGTAAAAATCCTGGCTCTTCTTGAAGATCGGCAGCACGTCGTCCCAGCCCCAGCCGGTGCAGCCCATCTGCCGCCAGAGGTCGTAGTCGCGCGCCTGGCCGCGCATGTAGATCATGCCGTTGATCGAGGAGCAGCCGCCGAGGATCTTGCCGCGCGGATAGGAGAGCGAGCGGCCGTTCAGCCCCTCTTCCTTCTCGGTGGTAAAGCACCAGTCGGTGCGCGGGTTGTTGATGCAGTAGAGATAGCCGACCGGAATATGCACCCAGTGGTAATTATCGTTGCCGCCCGCTTCCAGGATCAGGACGCGGTTCCCCGGATCCTTCGAGAGCCGGTTGGCCAGCACGCATCCGGCGCTGCCCGCGCCGATGATGATGTAGTCGTAGGTTTCCATTTCCGCAGGCAACTCCGCAAATCAAGGCCCCTCCCCATCCTCCCCACAAGGGAGGGCTTAACCTAGCCGTGACCGCCGAATGCAGGGCGAGACGCCGCCACAGGTCTTCTCTCCCGTTGTGAGGGAGATGGCCGGCAGGCCAGAGGGGGTATTTTACTGTTCACCGCCGATGCTCGAAGCCGAGCTTGCGGCCGAGCCGGGAGGCGTAGAATTCTCCGATAATGCCCCGCCGGAACAGGAGGACGCAGACCATGAAGACGACGCCGGTGATAATCGTCACCGGGAAATCCGATGTCGCCAGATAGTTCTGCAGCGTCACCACCAGACCGGCGCCGAAGATCGGGCCGATCAGCGTGCCGATGCCGCCGAGAAGCGTCATTAGGATCACTTCGCCCGACATCTGCCAAGCGACGTCGGTGAGCGTCGCGAACTGGAAGACCAGCGCCTTGACGCCGCCCGCAAGGCCCGCCAGCGCCGCAGACATCACGAATGCGCCGAGCTTGTAGCGGGCGACGGAATAACCGAGCGAGGTGGCCCGCGCCTCGTTCTCGCGGATCGACTTCAGGATCATTCCGAACGGCGAATTGATGAAGCGCCAGATGACCACCATGCCGATCAGAAACACCGCCAGCACGAAATAATACATATTGGTCGACTGGCTGAGATCGATGAAGCCGAAGAGGTGTCCGCGCGGCACCGACTGGATACCGTCCTCACCCTTGGTAAACTCCGCCTGCAGGCAGAAGAAGAAGAACATCTGCGACAGCGCCAGCGTGATCATCGCGAAATAGATGCCCTGCCGGCGGATCGCCACATAGCCCATGACGAGGCCGAGCAATGCCGCTCCGACGACGCCGGTCAAAACGCCGAGTTCAGGCGGAAAGCCCCATTCCTTCACCACATGCGCGGTGAAATAGGCCGCCCCGCCGAAGAACGTCGCATGACCGAACGAGAGCAGGCCGGTATAGCCTAGCAGCAGGTTGAAGGCGCAGGCAAACAGCGCGAAACACAGCAGCTTCATCAGGAAGATCGGGTAGAAGAACAGTGGCGCCAGAACCAGCAGGATCAACCCTGCGGTGAGGAAGATCGCATAGGTCATCGACGCGGTGGCCGACCGTTCGGCGCGCGGCTTGGCTGCGGTATGGGTCATGTCGCTCATCTTACGCATCCCGTCCGAAGAGGCCGGCTGGCCTCAGGAGAAGCACGATCGCCATGATCACGAAGATCACGATATTCGAGGCTTCCGGGTAAAATACCTTGGTGAGGCCCTCGGCGATGCCGAGCATGTAGCCGGTGACGATCGCGCCCATGATCGACCCCATGCCGCCGACCACGACCACCGCGAAGACGACGATGATGATGTTGGAGCCCATCAGCGGCGAGACCTGGTAGATCGGTGCCGCGAGCACGCCGGCGAAAGCCGCAAGGCCCGCGCCGATCCCGTAGGTCAGCGTCAGGAGCACCGGCACGTTGACGCCGAAGGCCTGCACGAGAACGGGATTTTCCGTCGCGGCGCGCAGGTAGGAACCGAGCTTGGTCTTCTCGATCAGCAACCATGTGCCGATACAGGCGACAAGCGAGACGACGACGACCCAGCCACGATAGATCGGCAGGAACATGAAGCCGAGATTGGTGCCGCCGGCAAGCTGCGTCGGCACCGCATAGGGTTGGCCGGACGAACCGTAGAGATAGCGGAACGTGCCCTCGATCGTCAGCGCCAGGCCGAAGGTGAAGAGCAGACCGTAGAGCGGATCGAGATTGTAAAGCCTGGACAGCATGGTCCGTTCGATGAAAGCGCCGAACAGGCCGACGATGATCGGCGCGAAGATCAGCGCGAACCAGTAGCTGATGCCGAAATACTGCAGCATCAGCATCGCCGCGAAGGCGCCGAGCATATATTGTGCCCCGTGGGCGAAGTTGATGACGCGCAACAGCCCGAAGATGACCGCGAGGCCGAGGCTGAGCAGCGCATAAAAGGAGCCGTTGATCAGGCCGATCAGGAGCTGACCGAGGAAGGCCTGCAGCGGGATTCCGAAAATCATCGTCATGGCGCGAAGCTCCCGAGCGATGTGATTGTGTAAAAAAGACCCCTTCTGGCCTGCCGGCCATCTCCCCCACAAGGGGGGATAAGACTCGCGGCACCCCGTTTGCCATATCGAACGTCAAAGGTGCGGCAGGTTAAGCCTCTCCCCCTTGTGGGGAGCGGTTGGGCAGGGGTTCTATTCAGAAACTGAGCCATCCCCTAAACCCCCAGAACCTTGTGCAGCATGTCCATGCGGCCGGGCAGCTCGCCGACCGGGAAATTCGCGACCATCTTGCCATGTTCCATGAGGTAGAAGCGGTCGGCGATGCGGCTGGCAAAGCGGAAATTCTGCTCCACCAGGAGCACCGTCATGCCACGCTCCTTGAGTTTCTTCAAAACCTCGCCGATCCGCTGCACGATGACCGGGGCAAGCCCTTCGGTCGGCTCGTCGAGAATGAGGAGCTTGACGCCGGTGCGCAGGATGCGGGCGATCGCCAGCATCTGCTGCTCGCCGCCGGACAGTTTCGTGCCGGGACTGGCGCGCCGCTCCTTGAGGTTCGGGAAAAGCTCGTAAATCTCGTCGAGAGACATGCCGCCTGCCGCCACCACCGGCGGCAGCATCAGGTTTTCCTCGACGGTGAGCGTCGAGAAGATGCCGCGCTCTTCCGGCACGAAGCCGATCCCGGCATGTGCGGTCTTGTGCAGAGGCACGCCGAGCATGTCCTTGCCGGAAAAACGGATCTCGCCCTTCCGCTCGCGGATGATGCCGACGATGGTGCGCAGCGTCGTCGTCTTGCCGACGCCGTTGCGGCCGAGAATGGTGATCGTCTCGCCCTCACCCACCGTCATGTCGACGCCGTGCAGCACATGGCTTTCGCCATACCAGGCATTGAGGTTGGAAACTTGCAGCAGAGGGGTCATGCGTCCTCCGAACCCATATAGGCGAGCCGCACGCGTTCGTCCTGGCTGACCGTGGCATAGTCGCCCTCGGCGAGGATTTCGCCGCGCTGGAGCACGGTGACGTGATGGCAGATATCGGCGACGACGGAGAGATTGTGTTCCACCATCAGCACGGCGCGGGTCTTTGCGACCTCACGGATGATGTTGGAAACGGTGCCGATATCCTCCTGGCCCATGCCGGCCATCGGCTCGTCGAGCAGCAGGACCTTCGGATCGAGCGCCAGTGTCGTGGCGATCTCCAGCACCCGCTTGCGGCCGTAGGAAAGGTCGGCGGCCAGCGCATCCCGCTCGCGCTTCAGTCCGACCGCCTCGATCAGTTCGTCGGCCCGTGCGTTGAGCCGGTCGAGCGACGACATCGGCAGCCAGAACTGCGTGGCGAGATTGTTCGGCCGTTGCAGCGCGACGCGGACATTGTCGAGCACGGTCAGATGCGGAAAGACCGCCGAGATCTGAAAGGAACGGACGAGGCCCATGCGCGCCACCTTGTCCGGCGCGGTTTTCGTAATGTCGCTGCCGAGCAGGGTGATCGAGCCCGCCGTCGGCTGCAGGAACTTGGTGAGCAGGTTGAAGACGGTCGTCTTGCCCGCCCCGTTCGGGCCGATCAGCGCATGGACGCGCGCGTGCTCGACGTCGAGGTCTACATTCTTCACCGCCGCGAAGGCGCCGAAGTGTTTCGTGAGGCCGCGGGCGGAAAGCACCACCCGCGGCTCCTCATGCGTTGCTGTCGCGGAAACCGCCATTACTTCACCAGCTCGCAGCCGCTCTTTGCAGGATCCATGTAGGCTTCCTTGCCGGGAATGGTAGCGAGAACGTTGAAGTAATCCCACGGCTCTTTGCTGTCGGCCGGCTTCTTGACCTGCAGCAGATACATGTCGTGGATCATGCGGCCGTTCTTGGCGACCGTTCCGTTGCGGGCGAAGAAATCGTCGACCGGCATTTCATGCAGCGCTTTGGAAACGGCGTCCGTGTCATCCGTTCCGGCCTTCTGGATCGCCTTCAGATATTGCGTCACCGCCGAGTAGGTGCCGCTATGGACCATGTTCGGCATCTTCTTCGTCCGAGCGAAGAACTTCTTGGCGAATTCGCGGCTCTTGTCGTCGAGGTTCCAGTAATAGCCTTCCGTCAGCGTCAGCCCCTGTGCGGCTTCGAGGCCGAGGCCGTGCACTTCGGCAAGCGTGAACAGCAGGGCCGCAAGGTTCTGGCCGCCGGCGGTGATGCCGAATTCGGCCGCCTGCTTGATGGCGTTCGACGTATCGAGACCGGCATTGGCAAGCCCGATGACCTTGGCGCCGGAAGACTGCGCCTGCAGGAGGAACGAGGAGAAGTCCGTGCTGGCCAGCGGATGGCGGACCGCGCCGACGACCTTGCCGCCGCTCGACTTGACGAAATCACTGGTCTGCTGTTCCAGCGAATAACCGAAGGCGTAGTCTGCGGTCAGGAAGAACCAGCTATCGCCGCCCTGCTTGACGAGCGCGCCGCCGGTGCCGACTGCGAGAGCGTGCGTGTCATAGGCCCAATGGAAACCATAGGGGCTGCAGGCCTTGCCGGTCAGGTCGGTGGTCGCAGCGCCGGTGACGATGTTGACCTTCTTCTTTTCCTTGCCGATCGCCTGCACGGCGAGCGCGACAGACGAGGTGGTCAGTTCCATGATCGCATCGACCTGCTGGGTATCGTACCACTGGCGGGCGATGTTGGAGGCGATGTCAGGCTTGTTCTGATGGTCAGCATCGACGATTTCGACCGGCACCCCAAGCACCTTTCCGCCGAAATCCTCGACCGCCATCTTCGCGGCTTCGACGGACGACTTGCCGCCGAAATCCGCGTAGACGCCCGATTGGTCGTTCAGGATGCCGATCTTGACCTTGCCGTCGGATGCGCTTTGGGCAAAGGCCGCGCTGCTTGCCAGAAAAACCGCCAGGGACGTCAGGATTGTCTTTCGCATGATTTCTCCTCCCAGAGATGCCAGAGTGCGAGTCTGTTCAAAATTGGTGAGCCGCTCTCCTCAAAGCAGCCGTTCCCAGGCTCATGCTTTAGTAAAACCGCCATTGACGCAAGCAGGAACATAAAATTAATTGCAAACAGCATCTGTGCATTTTTGAACAGATGCATTGAGGAGATCATGACCGGCAATCCGAACTTCACCTGGGACGACCTGCAATATTTCCTGGCGGTGGCCCGCACCGGCCAGCTCTCGACGGCCGCCCGGCAATTGCGCACCAGCCATGCCACCGTCTCCCGCCGCATCGACCGGCTGGAATTTTCGCTCAAGGTGAAGCTCTTCGAACGCAATCCGCGCGGCTATGTCCTGACCGCGCTTGGCCAGCGCTTCATAGAGGCGGCCGAGCGGATCGAAGCGGAGGCCGATCGGCTGGCTGCGGATATAACCTCCGGCACGACCGCCCAGCGGGGCGTGGTGCGCCTCAGCGCGCCGGAAGGTTTCGCGAACTTCTTCTTTGCCGACAAGATCCGCAGCTTCTGCGACAGCCACCCGAATATTTCGCTCGAACTGGTGACGATCCAGCAGATCATGTCGCTATCGCGCAAGGAGGCGGATATTGCCGTCTCGCTCGACCCGCCCAAGGAGGGTCCTTATCTCACCGAGAAGCTGACCGACTACAATCTGAACGTCTACGGATCGAAATCCTATCTCGCCAAGGCGGGCCCGATCCGCAGCCGCGAGGACCTGCTCGAGCATCCCTTCATCGGTTATATTGAGGATATGATCTTCGTTCCGGGCCTGGATTATCTTGGCGACGTTCACCCTGGTATCAAGGCGCGGTTCCAGAGCTCGAGCATCTTTGCCCAGATGACGGCCACGTTAAACGGGCTCGGGCTTTGCGTGCTGCCGCATTTCATCACCCGCACGCAGCCGGATCTGCAGATCGTCCTGCCGGACGAGGTGGAACTGCGGCGCAACTATTGGCTCGTCTGCCATCGGGACCTGAGCCACATACCGCGGGTACGTTTGGTGACGGACTACATCTTCGAGGCAGTCAGGCAAAATCAAAGCGCCTTCCTCCGGGGATTCCAGGCCCCGGAGGAAGGCGGGCGACATCATTCGGCAGCCATGGGCAGGGGTGTTTCACGGCTTTCGAACAGGTCGCCTTGATTGGCAGGCTGGAGGTCATCCTCGCTCTTCTTCTTGCGTTCGCGGCCGAAGAAGAGTGCATAACCGGCGGGGAGGACGAGAATGGTAAGCACTGTCGCAACGAGAATGCCGCCCATCATCGCATAGGCGAGCGGCCCCCAGAACAGGCCGCGCGAGATCGGGATCAGCGCAAGCACGGCGGTCAGTGCCGTCAGCGTGATCGGGCGGAACCGGCGGACGGCAGAGCCGACGATCGCTTCGGCCCGGTCCATGCCGGCGGCGATATCCTGATCGATCTGGTCTATCAGGATGATCGAGTTGCGGATGATGATGCCGAGCAGCGCGATCACGCCGAGGATGGCGACGAAGCCGAATGGCGCACCCGTAATCAATAGCGCCATGGCGGCGCCGATGATGCCGAGCGGGCCGGTCGCCAGCACCAGCATGGCCTTGCCGAAATGCTGCAGCTGGACCATCAGGAGAAGCAGGATGACCAGCAGCATGATCGGCGCCTTGGCGGCGATCGACGCCTGGCTTTCGGCAGAATCTTCCGCCCCGCCCTGGATCTCGATCTTGTATCCCGCCGGCAGGCTGGCGCGCAGATCGGCCATGCTGTTGTAGAGGTTGAGGGAGACTTGCGTGGGCTCGATGCCATCCGGCAGCGTCGCCTTGACGGTGATCGTGGGCAGGCGGTCGCGGCGCCACTCGATGCCCTGTTCTAGGACGGGCACGACCTTGGCCACCTGCGAGACCGGCACGAAGCCGCCGAAATCGGTCGGTACATAGACCGACTGCACGGCCGAAAGCAGATTGCGGGTCGCTTCCGGTTCACGCACGACGATGGAAACCGTTTCCTCGCCATCGCGGAAGTCGCTGATCGGTGCGCCTGATGCGGATGTCTGCAGCATCTGGCGGACACGCTGGGAGGTAACGCCGAGTGCGCGGGCGCGGTCCTGGTCGATGACCAGTTTCATTGCTGGCACCGGCTCCAGCCAGTCGTCGTGGATCGCGCCGAACAGCGGCTGCTGCTGGTAGCGTTCCTTGACGAGATCGGCGATACGGCGGACCTCCGCCTTGTCGGGGCCGACGACGCGCATCTGCACGGGCCAGCCGGTCGGCGGGCCGAGGAAGAGACGGTCGACCTTGCCGCGCACGGTCGGGAAATCCTTCGCAAGGATATCCCTGAGCTTGACGATCAGCCGTTCGCGCTCTTCGACACCCTTCGACATGATCAGGAGCTGCGCGTAGTTCGGGTTGCGGAGCTGCTGGTCGAGCGGCAGGAAGAAGCGCGGCGCGCCCTCGCCGATGAACGTTGCGACAAAGGTTTTGTCCTCCTCGGGAAGGATCTTGCTTTCCAGCGCCTTGGCCTGGCGCTCGACCTCCTCGATCGCAGTACCTTCCGGCAGCCACATGTCGACCAGGATTTCCGGCCGCGACGACTGCGGGAAGAAGCTCTGCGGGATGAACTGGAAGGACCAGAGACTGCCGAAGAAAGCGCCGATCGTCAGAAGAAGGACGATGATCCGGTGCCGAACCGCCCAGCCGACCGTGGCACGAAGCCGCCGGTAGAAGCGCGTGTCGTAGACATCGTGATGAGTGCCGGCATGCGCCCTCTGCTTCAGGATCATATATCCGAGCCAGGGGGTGAAATAGACGGCCACGAACCAGGATACGACGAGCGCGATACCGACGACGAAGAACAGCGAGCGGACATATTCGCCGGCGGTCGACTCCGCGAAACCGACCGGAATGAAGCCGGCGGTGGTGATCAGCGTGCCGGTCAGCATCGGGAAGGCCGTCGAGGAATAGGCGAAGCTTGCCGCATCGATGCGGTGCAGCCCCTCCTCCAGCTTTCGCTCCATCATCTCGACGACGATCATCGCATCGTCGACGAGCAGGCCGAGCGCGATGATCAGCGCGCCGAGCGAGATGCGCTGCAGCTCGATGCCCATGTAGTACATGATCGCAAGCGTGGCCGCGAGCACAAGCGGGATGGCGATGGCGATTACGATTCCCGAGCGCCAGCCGATCGAGATCAGCGAAACGACAAGTACGATTGCCAGCGCCTCGAGGAGCGCCTGGGTGAATTCGCCGACCGCCTCCGTCACGACTTCCGGCTGGTTGGAGATCTGCTCGACCGAAACGCCGACCGGCAGGGTCTGTTCGAAGCGCGCATAGGCGGCTTCAAGCTCGTGGCCGACATCGGTGACCTTGAACCCCTTCGCCATGACGACACCGATCTGGACGCTGTCCTTTCCGTTGAAGCGGAACTTGCGCTGGAACGGTTCTTCGAGCCCTTCCTTCACCGTCGCGATATCGCCGAGCCGGATCACCTGATCGCCGGCGCGCAGCCGCAGTTCGCGAATATCTTCCGGCGTCGTGACGTCGCCTTCGACCGAAATCCGCACGGAATGGTCGGCGGTCTCGATACTGCCTGCGGGATCGACATCGTTCTGGCCGGAAAGCGCGTCGCGAATGTTGAGAACGGTCAGGCCGCGCTCCGCAAGAGCCTTGGACGAGACGTCGATGAAGATCTTCTGCGGCTGGTCGCCGAGGATGACGGCCTTTTCCACGCCCGGCGTCGCCAGCAGTATGTCGCGCGCCTGGATGGCGAACTGCTTGAGTTCGGGAAAGCTGTAGCCTTCGCCGGTGATGGCGTGCAGGGTGATGAAGGTGTCACCGAACTCGTCGTTGAAATAGGGGCCGAGCAAGCCGGACGGCAGCTCCTGCCTGATGTCGCCGATCTTCTTGCGCACCTGATAGAAGGCGTCGGCGACCTCTTCGCCCTCGGTATCGCCTTTGATCTGGATGGTGGTGATCGCGAAGCCGGCACGGGTGTAGGAGCGCACGAAATCGAGATGCGGCGTTTCCTGCAGCTTGCGCTCGATCTTGTTGACCACCTGGTTCTGCATCTCGTCGATCGAGGCGCCGGGCCAGACGCTCTGCACGACCATGACGCGGAAGGTGAAATCCGGATCTTCCTTCTGACCCATGTTCATGATGCCGAGCGCGCCCATGACGATGATGAGGCCGAACAGGAAACGCGCGATGCTGGGATGGGCGATCGCCCAGCGAGACAGGTTGAAGCCGCCCTTGTCCAGCGGATTGGCCTGGTTGGAGGAACTCATGGTCGTAGTCCTTTTAAGGCGCTGGGTTAGGGCTGAATGGAGGCCGTGGTCTGGCTGCTGACGGAACCGAAGCGGGACGCGACCGTTTCGGGCAGCTTCACCTTCATGTCTTCATGCATGAACTGGGTGCCGGCCGAGACGACGAGATCACCTTTTTCCAACCCTTGCGAAATGCGCACGCCGTCATCGGAGAAATCGGCGACCGCGACGGTGCGGGAGCTGACGGTTCCCTTCTGGCGATCGACAACCCAGACGACCGGCTGGCCCTCTTTCTTGCCGAGCGCGGCGAGCGGAATGGACCAGGTCTGCACGGCATTGTCTTCCGTGGCTTCGATCGTGGCGGTCATGCCGAGAAGCACGCGCGGGTCTTCCGGCAGGCTTACGCGGACGGCAAAGGTGCGAGACTGCGTATCCGCGCTGCCGGCAACCTCGCGGACCTTACCATCAAGAACGAGATCGGTGGCGGACCAGAAGCGGACCTTGATCGTCTTGCCGGGCTTGAACTGGCCGACTTCCACTTCCGGGACGGCCACCTGCACCTCCTTGCCGCCATCCACGGCGACGGCCATGACCGGAGTGCCGATGCTGACGACCTGGCCGATATCGGCGCTGACGGTGGTGACGATGCCGTTCTGATCGGACTTCAGCTCCGTGTAGGCCACCTGGTTGCGCGCCTGATCAAGGGCGGACTGTGCGGACTGGCGGGCGGACACGGCCTGGTCCCGGGCAAGCGCTGCCTGCTCCAGTTCTGATTGCGAGGCAATATTCTTCGAGCGAAGGGAATCGGCGCGGCGATAGGCGAGTTCGGTTATCTCGACCTGCTTCTGCGCGGAGGCCAGATCGGCCTCGGACCGGCGGACCGCCAGCTGGTAGTCGACGTCATCCAGCCGCGCCAGGACTTCGCCATGGCTGACCCGATCGCCGACATCGACCAGTCGCTCGATGACCTTTCCGGCGACGCGGAAGCCGAGGTTCATTTCCGTGCGCGCCTTGACGGAGCCGGAATATTCGAGCCTGCGGCCCTGATCGGGGGCGGCAACTTCGGCGACCTTCACGGGGCGGACCACTTCTGGCGCCTCGACTTTCTTTTCTTCCGAGCAGGCGGTCAGCACGGCGAGGACTGCAGCAAGTGCCAGAGCCTTGGAGAAAAAGGAGACGTCATTTCTGGGCGTCACGACAAACATGGTCCGCACTCCTGATAGCGGGTAACGAATAAGGCGCGTTCGGCGCCGGTCATTTCAAAGCATACAAAACAAATTCGACGAGATCGGCAGGCGTACTGTGCCGGTTCTCGATGAGGCACTCGGCCACGATCTGCGGATGGCAGAGCACAACCATGCTGGAGCAGCAGCATTCGGCCGCCACGTCCGGATTCTGGTTTCGGAATTCGCCAGCCTCGATGCCCTCGCGGATGAGGCCGGCAACGATGACGCGCATCTTCTCGATATGGTCCTGCACGACCTCCCACTGCTCTTCGATCGCGACCACCACCATCTCATGCACCTTGTTCTCATGGAGAAAGGTTTCGATGGTAATGCGGTGCTGCTGCAGAAAATGGTCGCGCAGCCTTTCTGTCGCGCTCACCGGCCGCTTCGCGTTTTCAAGCGCGACGGCCTGGCTCGCCTCCAGCATGCGCCGTGCGAGCGCCTGGTGGATGTCCGCCTTCGATGAGAAGAAGCGGTAGATATTGGCCGGCGACATGCCGAGATCCTTGGCGATATCGGCGACATTGGTCTTCGTGTAGCCGTAGTGCTTGAAGAGACGCTCCGCCGCATCGAGGATGCGGGTCACATTCTCTTGCTTCGTTGTCTCCAGGCTTTGCTCCATGGAATCCATCTTATTGGCGGCCTTCCGTTTACGACTGACGAATTTCATATTTCGTCAGTCGTAAACTGTATATATCTGTATGTCAATGGCAACGCCCCGCCGAGAGTGCCGAATCGTGCTAACGTTCAGTCGTTGCGGAACTTTCGGCGGCGTTGCACGTTACGCAACGTCGCGCCGCGTGATCCGACGGCGCTGGGGACGATTGATGAGTATGACGCAAAGTTACGACGTCTCACTGCTAGATGAGGAGCGCTACAGGCTTCTTGTGGACGCCATCACCGACTATGCCATCTTTATGCTCGATGCCGACGGCCGGATCGTCAGCTGGAACCCGGGTGCGCAACGTTTCAAGGGCTACGAGGCCTGGGAAATCCTTGGAAAGCATTTTTCACAGTTTTATACCGCCGACGACCGCTTGGCGCGGTTGCCCGAAAGAGCGTTAAGAACGGCGGCGAGCGAAGGCCGTTTCGAGAGCGAAGGCTGGCGCGTGCGGAAGGACGGCAACCGGTTCTGGGCACATGTCATCATCGATCCGATATGGGGCAGATCGGGCGAACTCCTGGGTTATGCCAAGGTAACCCGCGATCTGACGGAACGGAAGCAGGCGGAGTCCGAGCTCAAGCGAAGCGAGCAGCAATTTCAGATTCTCGTCCAGGGCATCTCCGACTACGCTCTCTACATGCTCGATCCCGACGGTTATGTCAGCAGCTGGAATATCGGCGCTGAACGCATCAAGGGCTATCAGGCCGAGGACATCATCGGAAAACACTTCTCCCAGTTTTATACGGAAGAAGACCGCGAGCGCGGCGAGCCGCAGCGGAGCCTCGACACGGTAAGGCGTGAAGGACGCATCGAGAGGGAAGGCCTGCGCCAACGCAAGGACGGCACCCGTTTCTGGGCCCATGTGATCATCGATGCGATCCGAAATGAACAGGGCGAGCTCCTGGGTTTCGCCAAGATCACCCGCGACATCACCGAGAAGGTCGAGGCCCAGAAGGAACTGGCGAAAGCCCGCGAGGAACTCTTTCAGGCCCAGAAGATGGAGGCGATCGGCCAGCTCACCGGCGGCGTCGCGCACGATTTCAACAATCTCCTGATGGCGGTCCTTGGCAGCCTTGAAATCCTGAAGAAGCGGTTGCCGCAGGACCCTTCCATCACGCCGTTGCTCGACAACGCGATCCAGGGTGCCGAGCGGGGGGCTGCGCTCACACAGCGCATGCTGGCCTTCTCCCGCCGCCAGCAGCTCAACATGCAGACGGTGAGTGCCCCGGCGCTGATCGGCAACATGATGGATTTCGTCCAGCGGTCGCTGGGCGCCGAGGTGCGCATCGAAACGCGGTTTTCGGGCCACGTACCTCCTGTCGTCACGGACCCCGTGCAGCTCGAAACCGCCCTCCTCAACCTCGTCGTCAATGCGCGCGACGCGATGCCCGGCGGCGGCCTGATCACGATCGCGGCCGAAGAATATGTCGCGGACGAGAACCACAAGCAGTTGAAGCCCGGCCGTTATGTCCAGCTGTCCGTCGCCGACACGGGGGAAGGCATGGATAGCGAGACGATCTCGCAGGCCGCCATCCCGTTCTTCACCACCAAGGGTGTCGGAAAAGGAACCGGTCTAGGCCTCTCCATGGTCCAGGGCCTGACGGAGCAATCCGGCGGCAAGCTGTTGATCGAGAGCAAAAAGGGGCACGGGACGACCGTTTCGCTGTTCCTTCCCGTCGCTGCCGTCAGCGACTGTCCTTCATCACCTTCGGAACCTGCGATGCCCGCGCTTGTCGACCCTCCCAAAGAGAATTTGACCATTCTGGCTGTCGATGACGACGCTCTCGTGCTGATGAACACGACGCTGATGCTGGAGGACCTGGGTCACACCGTGATCGAAGCCTATAGCGGCGCCGACGCGCTTCGGGAGCTGAAAGGCGGCGTTCACAAAGTCGACCTGGTCATCACGGATCATTCCATGCCGCGCATGACCGGTTCGGAACTTGCCGCCGCGATTCGCGAGGAATGGCCGGAGCTTCCCGTCGTCCTCGCGACCGGTTATGCCGAACTGCCCTCCGGCGGCGACAACCGTCTGCCAAGGCTGCCGAAGCCGTTTTCGCAGAACCAGCTCCAGGAAACCATCGCCTCGGTATTGGCCGGCGCAGCCTGAACCAATTCCCTTCGACAAACGTTGTTTGGCCGGACCGACAGGAACGGAGAACGACACATGGTTTTCAAACATCAGCATTTTCATGAGACGCCGCCGGAAGTCGAAGCGGAGTTTCCGCCGAGCGCTACCCTGGAAGGCGCTGTCTCCGACGCCCTGGCATCCGCCGGCGGCATCGATGCGTCCGACGTGACGGTGACGGCCAGCGGTTCGACCATCACATTGGCGGGCACCGTTCTGCAGGAAAGCGAAGTGGTTCGGGCGGAAGAAGTAGCGCGCAGCGTCCCTGGTGTCACCGACGTCCGCAACGAGATGAGGGCCAAAGGCCTCGCCGGCTTCTGAAGCGACCACGACAAAAAGGCCCGGAGGAGAACTTCCGGGCCTTTTATTCTGAAGAGTTCCGCGCCACCCGTCAGCGCGGCAGCGTATAGGCGATCACGTAGTCGCCCGGTTTTGTGCCGACCGAGCCGTGCCCTCCGGCCACCATCACGACGAACTGACGGCCGTCATCGACGGCATAGGTCATCGGGGTAGCCTGCCCGCCGGCGGGAAGCCGCGCCTTCCAGAGTTCTTCACCGGTGGTCAGGTTATAGGCGCGCAGGTAATTGTCGACGGCCGCCCCGAGGAATGCGAGGCCGCCCTTGGTGATGATCGGGCCGCCGATGCCGGGAACCCCGACCTTGAAGGGCAGCGGCAGAGGCGTCATGTCGTAGACCGTGCCGTTGCGGCGCTTGTAGGCGATCTCGCCTGTCCGCAGGTCGGCACCGGCGACATAACCCCAGGGCGGCGCCTGGCAGGGAATCTGCAACGGGCCGAGGAACGGTCCCATATAGACGCCGTAGGGTGCGCCTTCGTTGCGGTTCAACCCTTGTTCGCTGCCCTTCTCGTCCTGCCCCTTCGGAGGGATCTCGGCGCGCGGCACCAGGCGCGAAGTGAAGGCGAGATAGGTCGGCATGCCGAACATGACCTGCCGTTCCGGATCGACGGCGACGCTGCCCCAGTTGAAGGTGCCGAAATTGCCGGGATAGACGATCGTGCCCCTGAGCGACGGCGGCGTGTAACGGCCCTGGTAGTTGTATTGGTGATACCGGATGCGGCACACCATCTGGTCGAACATGGTGATACCCCACATGTCCTTTTCCTCAAGCGGCTCCGGCTTGAAGGTGAGAGCCGATGTCGGCTGGGTCGGGGCGGTGAAATCCTCAGGGATCGCCCCGCCCGGCGCCGGCTCCTCCGTCACGGGAAGGATCGGCTCGCCGGTGCGCCGGTCGAGCACATAGATGTCCCCCTGCTTGGTCGGGCCGACCAGCGCCGGCACGACGCTGTTGTCCGGCTTGGTGATGTTGAGAAGCACCGGCTGGGCGGGAACGTCCATGTCCCAGAGATCGTGATGCACGGTCTGGCGCACCCAGCGGTCCGCACCGGTATTGAGGTCAAGCGCGACGATGGAGGACGAGTATTTCTCGACGTGTTCGCTGCGGCCCATGCCGAGCTGGTCGGGAACCTGGTTGCCGAGCGGGATATAAACGAGGCCCAGCTCTTCGTCGACGCTGAAGACGGACCAGCTGTTCGGGGAATTGGTCGTGTAGGTCTGGCCGGGCTGAAGCGGCTGGGTCTGGCTTGGATTGCCCGAATCCCAGTTCCAGATCAATTGCCCGGTATTGACGTCGAAGGCCCGGATGACGCCCGATTGCGACTGGGTGGAGTAATTGTCGTTCACCGCTCCGCCGATGATGATCTTGTTGCCGGCGATCGCGGGCGGCGACGTGGAATAGTAATAGCCGGCAGGGTTATATTGCATGCCCGCTTCGAGACGCAGCGTCCCGTTGTCGGCAAAGGATGGGCAGACCTGTCCGTTTGCCGCGTCGAGCGCGATCAGCCGGGCGTCGGACGTCGGCAGGTAGACTCGTTCCGCGCAAGCGGTCCCCGGCGCCGCGGCCTGATCCTTGTAATAGGCTACGCCACGGCAGGTCTGGTGCTGCCTGTCCGGATTGAGACCCGCGTTCGGATCGTATTTCCACCGCTGCTCGCCGGTTGTGGCGTCCAGCGCGATCGCCCAGTTGTGCGGCGTGCAGAGATAGAGCGAGTTGGCCACCTTCAGCGGCGTCACCTGGTAGGTCGTCTCGCCCACGTCCTCCGGAAGCTTGACGTCGCCGGTCTGATAGCGCCAGACCTCCGTCAGCTTGGCGACGTTGTCGAGATTGATCTGGTCCAGCGGCGAATAGCGCTGGCCGAAGGACGTGCGACCGTACTGATGCCACTCACCCGGGGGAACGTTTCCGCCCATGGCAGGTGCGGCCGCCACCGACTGTGTCGGCAATTCGCCTCTCTTGCTGAGCGGATCGATAAACATCGAGAAGATCGCGACGGCGATTGCAATCACAAGCGAGATCGCGAGCGGCGTCGCGCTTGCGCCATAACGTGCGCCCGTCGGGCTGAGAAACCCGAGGGGCCGCCGGATCGACGGCGTCAGCAGCCAGAGGCCCAGGAGAATGATGACACCGCCGCGCGGTCCGAGCTGCCACCAGTCGAAACCGACCTCCCAGATCGCCCAGGCCAGCGACGCCAGCACGAGGACGGCATAGACCCTGAGGGCGATGGACTTTCTGAGGAAAAGAAGAATCGCAGTCAGTACGAAGCCCAGACCGCAAATAAGATAATAGGCGCTTCCGCCGAGCAGCACCAATTGACCGCCGCCGACAGCCAGCGCGATCCCGATCAGCGTAAAGAGGATCGCGGTGATCTTGATGGCCATTGTGAAAATCCTGTTCGGAAAAAAAGAAACATATAGGCACACGGGAACAATCCGCCCGCTGCGCCTTTAACCCGAGCTTGGCGGAAAAGTTCCAGTATCGGCCGGCATTCCCCCGTGGGAATTTCCGGAACCCGCGGCTGGTGAATTGGTTTTGCGTCATCAAGGAGTTCCAGCATGCTGACCTCCCGCAAAGGGCCCGCCTTCGAAACCACCGGCGCAGATGGAGAGCAAATTTCCGACGTCAGGAACGACGCGGAGAACTGCACCCGATGCGACCTCTATAAGGACGCAACCCATCTCGTTTTCGGTGAAGGGCCAAAACGGGCAAGTATCCTGTTCGTCGGCGAACAGCCGGGCGACAAGGAGGACCTCGCGGGCAAGCCCTTTGTCGGGCCTGCCGGTAAATTGCTCGACCGCTGCCTCGATGAGGCGGGGATCGACCGCGATCTCTGCTACGTCACCAACGCAGTCAAGCATTTCAAGTTCGCGGCCCGCGGCAAGCGGCGCATCCACGCCAAGCCGAATGCCGGCGAGGTGCAGGCCTGCGCCTGGTGGCTGGCGGCCGAGTTGCGGCTCGTGAAGCCGAAGCTTGCCGTGGCGCTGGGCGCGACGGCGCTCTATTCCTTGCTGGGTCGGCAGGCCAAGGTTACCCGCGACCGTGGAACCGTGTTGCGTTCGCCGGACGGACTGCCGGTCCTGGTGACCATCCATCCTTCGGCGCTGCTGCGGACCATGGATCAGCCGGATGCGGAGATGAACAGGGCCCGGTTTGTCGAGGATCTGAGGAAGATTGCAGATTTTGTGGAGTAGGCATGGCATACGAACTTTATTATTGGGACGGCATTCCCGGCCGCGGAGAATTCATCCGGCTCGCGCTGGAGGAAGCCGGCGCCAAATATCTGGACGTGGTGCGGACGAGCCACGGAATGTCCGCCATGATGGAATACATGCGGGGCAAACATGGCTATCTCGGCTCGCCCTTTGCGCCGCCGTTCCTCAAAGACGGCGAGATCATCGTCTCGCATGTCGCCAACATCCTGCAGTATCTCGGCCCGAAACTGAATTTGGTTCCGCAGGACGAGAAGTGCCGGATTTTTGCGCATGGCCTGCAGCTCACGATCGCCGATTTCGTGACCGAGGTGCACGATACGCACCACCCGATCAGCACGGACGACTATTACGAAGATCAGAAGGAGGAGGCCAAGGCGCGTTCGAGATCGTTCCTGAAAAACCGTGTGCCGAAATTCATGGGTTACTTCGATCGGATCATCGCGAGCAATCCGGCAAACAGCGGCCATGTGATGGGCGACGCGCTGAGTTATGTCGATCTGTCGCTGTTTCAGATTTCTGAAGGCCTTGTTTATGCATTCCCCCGGGCCATGAAGACCTTCGACAGCTCGTATCCGCTTGTCGCCAGATTACGCGACATGGTCCGCGATCGGCCGAACATCGACGCCTATCTCAAGTCCGATCGGCGGCTAGCCTTCAACAAGTCGGGGATATTCCGGCATTACCCGGAACTGGACCAGGATCCCGCCTGACGCGGGATCAGATGAAAAGAAAGACCGGCGCGATCGTGGCGACGATCACCGCTACGGCAATCAATGTGAATTTCATGAATGATCCCCCCAAGGCGGCTGGGCCTGAAATCACGGCTCAGCTCGCGTCCTCGCCCAATTCCTGCAGTATCTGGTGCCTCGCGCGATTGAGCCGGCTCTTCACCGTGCCGACGGCGCAATCGCAGATTTCCGCGGCGGACTCGTAGCTTTCGCCGAGGATCGCCACGAGGGTCAGAACTTCGCGGTAGTGCGGCGGAAGCTTCTGCAGAGCCCGCTGCACCTCCTTTGCCCGTGCCGCAGTCTCCTGCGTCGCGGCCATGGCGGTATCGCCTGAAACATTCTCCTCGATCCCGGGCGCCTCGCGGCCGAGCACCTTGGCCCGGGTGTAGAATGTGTTGCGCATGATGGTGAACAGCCAGCTCTTCAGCTTGGTGCCGGGCTCGAACTTGTCGAGGTTTGCCAGCGCCTTGGCAAGTGTCTCCTGCACCAGATCGTCCGCATCGCTGGGATTACGGCAGAAAGTGCGGGCAAATGCGCGGAGAGCCGGAATGAGCCTGACTATGTCCGCACGTGCAGGATCACTATTCAACTGTGATTCAGACACCGTTGCCTACCTCTCCGAACTCGATGGGCTGGAATTTCGGTGGCAAACGCACGCCTTGCGTGTTTGGTTCCAGGAAGATGAATAGCTTGTTCATCTTATGACGGAACAAACCGGCCTATACCCCTGTTGATAGGACTCTCACGGAGTTCGGATCGTGGCACCGCGTGCAAATTGGAAGGGTTATCTGAAGGTTGGCGAATTGAGCTGTCAGGTGGCGCTTTATACCGCCGCCTCCACATCCGATCGCGTCAGCTTCCACATCATCAACCGGGAAACCGGCAACCGGGTCCACCGCCAGATGGTCGATGCCGATACGGGCAAGGAGGTGGAAAACGAAGACATCATCAAAGGCTACGAGGTATCGAGCGGCGAATATGTCTTCCTTGAGCCGGATGAAATAAAAGCGGCCGTGCCCGAATCCGACAAGACGCTGGAGCTGGAAGCCTTCATCCCCTGCGACGGCGTCGACACCGCTTATCTCGACAGACCCTATTATCTTGCACCGGCCGACAAGCCGTCGGCGGAAATCTTTGCCCTGATGCGCACGGGGCTTGAGGAAAAGAATGTTGCAGCCCTTGCTCGGACCGTGTTGTTCCGGAGGCTCCGGACCCTGCTTATCAGGCCGAGCGAGCACGGCCTGATCGCCAGCACGCTGAACTACGATTACGAAGTACGGCCGGCCAAGGAGATTTTTTCGGACATCAAGAGCTTCAAGATCGACGGCGAAATGCTCGATCTCGCAAGGCACATCATTGACACCAAACGCGGCGAATTCGATCCCACCGAATTCGACGACCGCTATGAGACGGCCCTTGCCGAACTGATCCGCGCCAAGATCGAAGGCCGCAAGCTGAAGAAGACGGCGAAACCCGAACCGAAGAAGGTATCGAACCTGCTCGATGCACTGCGCCAGAGCGCCGGCGCTCCCTCTGAGAAGAAGAAGGCCGCACCCAAGAAGACCGCTCGTAAAACCGCACCTCGCAAGACTGCCACTCCGCAGAAAAAGGCAAGCTGACCATGGCGTTGGAAACCTACAATCAGAAGCGCAACTTCAAGGTCTCGCCGGAACCTCAGGGCAAATCTCCCACCACTCGGAAGGGCAAGACGACCGGCAAAAGCTTCGCGATCCAGAAACATGACGCCACCCGTCTTCACTACGATTTCCGCCTGGAAATGGACGGCGTCCTGAAAAGCTGGGCCGTCACCCGGGGTCCGAGCCTCGTTCCCGGCGAAAAGCGCCTGGCCGTGCATGTGGAAGACCATCCGCTCGACTACGGCGGCTTCGAAGGCACCATTCCGGAAGGCAACTATGGCGCCGGGGCCGTACTTCTCTGGGATCGCGGTTCCTGGGAGCCAATCGGCGATCCTCACAAGGCCTACAAGAAGGGCCATATGGAATTCGAGCTGAAGGGCGAGAAACTGGAGGGGCGTTGGCATCTGGTCCGCATGGGACACAGGGAAGGAGAAAAGCGGGAAAACTGGCTGCTGATCAAGGGCGAGGACGAATTTGCCCGCAGCGAGGGGGATGTCGATATCCTGGAGGAGATGCCGCTCTCCGTAAAAAGCGGCAAGACGCTCGAGGAGGTCTGGGGACGCCAGCCGCCCAAGAAGAAGCGCGCGATCAGGAAAAGCAGTCGCACGGCGCCCGCGCCCGAGACCTCCGATGTTGCCGCCGCCGGGATGAAGGGTGCGAAGAAGGCCGAACTGCCGGATTTCATCGAGCCGCAGCTTGCGACATTGGTGAAGGCCGCGCCTTCGGGAAAACGGTGGGTGCACGAAGTCAAGCTCGACGGTTATCGCCTGCAGGCGCGTGTGGAGGACGGAAAGGTCAAGCTGTTCACGCGCACCGGCCTCGACTGGACCCACAAGTTCGGCGAAGAGATCGTGGCCGCATTCGCAAAGCTCGATCTGTCGAATGCCGTCATCGACGGCGAGGTTGCCGTAGAGGCCGGTTCCGGCGCGACGGACTTCTCGCTGCTGCAGCAGGATCTGAGCGAGAGCCGCTCCGATCGCTTTACATTCTACGCCTTCGATCTCTTGTATCTCGATGGCTACGATCTCATCGGCGCCACCCTGCTGAAACGCAAGGAGGCGCTGGAGAAGCTTCTCGCCGGCAGCGGTCCGGCGCTGCGCTACAGCGAGCATTTCGGCGACGAGGGAGGGCTGGTGCTGAAACACGCCTGCCGTCTCAGCCTCGAAGGCATCATCTCGAAGATCGCCGACGCGCCCTATCGCCCTGGGCGCGGGCGCGACTGGGTAAAGTCGAAATGCTCGGCCCGCCAGGAATTCGTCGTCGCGGGCTACGTCCCCTCCTCCGTCAACAGCAAGGCCATCGGCTCCCTGGTGATGGGCTATTACGAGAAAGGAAAACTCCGCCATGCCGGACGCGTCGGCACCGGTTATTCCGGCGCGGTGGCGCAATCCCTCGTCAAGCGACTCAACGAGGTCCGCATCGATAAAAGCCCGTTTGACGAAAAGCTCGCCGGCGTAGAAAAGAAGGATGTCGTTTTCCTGAAACCGGAGCTGGTCGCCGAGGTGGAATTCCGTGGCTGGACGGCTGACGCTCACATCCGGCATGCGGCGTTCCGAGGGTTGCGGGAAGACAAGGATCCCAAGGAAATCGTCCGGGAGGGCGTACCTGTGACAGCCATCGAGGAGGAAACGCCGCCGAAACGGACGGTCAATCTCACCCATCCGGACCGCCTCTACTGGCCGGATGCGGGCGTGACCAAAGCCGGACTGGCGGATTATTACACCGAGGTCTGGCGTCTGATGGCGCCCTACGTCGTCAACCGGCCCCTGGCGCTCATCCGGGGCCCCGACGGCATCACCAGTCAACTCTTCTTCCAGAAGCACGGCTGGAAGGGCATGACGAAAAACGCAGTCCTGATGAAGGATCCTGCCGATCCGAGCGAAGAGGATATCACCATCCGCGATCTCGACGGGCTTCTGGGCCTTGTCCAGGGCGCGACGCTCGAGGTCCACCCCTGGGGCTCCAATCTCGATGATTGGGAAAAGCCGGATATGGTCAATATCGACCTCGACCCCGGTGACGGCGTCTCATGGACGGAGATTATCGCCGCAGCTCACGAGGTGAAACGGCGGTTTGAGGACATGGGACTGGTCGCCTTCGTCAAGACCTCGGGCGGCAAGGGCCTGCATGTCGTGGCGCCTGTGAAGCCGAAAGCCGAATGGCCGGAGGTAAAGGCGGCGATGAAGGCGCTCGCCGACGGCATGGCCGGCGACGACCCGGACAAATACGTGTCGACCATCACCAAATCGAAGCGCAAGGGGAAGATCCTGATCGACTATCTGAGGAACGGCCGCGGCGCGACCGCAGTCGCCCCCTATTCCACCCGCGCCCGCCCCGGCGCCCCGATCTCCATGCCGGTGGCCTGGGAGGAACTCGGCGGAGCGATCGGGCCGAATTACTTCACCGTCAACAACGCCCCCGCGCGTATCGCGCAGCAGACCAGCGACCCCTGGGGCGATTTCCGCAAGGCGGAAGCACCGATCGAATTCAAGGAGAAAAAGAAAAGGTAACTTCTATTTCCGCGTCGACTTGCGTTCCGCCTCGAGGCTCTTCTTCAGGGCGGCGGTGATGTCGATGACGTTGCTCGAACGTTCGGGGGTTTTCTCTTCGGTCCGCTTCTTCGCCTTTCGGCCTTTCTTCCGCTCGGCGATGATATCGAGCAACCGGTCCTGCACAGGATCGTCGACCATGGCAGGCTGCCAGGCCTCCGTCCGCTCCTCGATGACCTTCTTCAGCATTGCCAGATGCCGGGCCTCGGGTTTTTCTCGGGGCGCTTCCGCCGCATATTCGTCGGCATCGCGCACTTCGTCGCCGTAGCGCAACGTCCAGACGACGATCCCCTTGTCCTTCGGCAACAGCAACACCGCCCGCTCGCGGCGATACATCACCAGCCGGGCGATCCCCCCGGTCTTCGTCTTGGCCATCGCTTCCCGGATGACCGCGAAGGCTTCCGCGCTCACCTCGTCGTCAGGCGCGAGATAGTGTGGCCGGTCGTACCAGATCCAGCCGATGGAACCTGCCGGGACAAATGTCTCGATATCGATGGTACGGGTGCTTTCCAGCCCCACGTCCTCAAGCTCCTCGTCTTCGAAGAGCACATATTCGTCCTCGTTTTTGGGATAGCCCTTCACCTGGTCTTCGTCTTCCACGGCCTCGCCGGTTTCGGCATCGACGTATTGGCTTAGAACCCTGTTCTGGGTCTTGCGGTTGATGTTGTGGAACCGCACCTTTGCGCCTTCCGAGATTGCCGGCGTCATCGTCACGCGACAGGTGACGAGCGAGAGCTTCAGATAACCCTTCCAGAAGACGCGCGGTGCCACGGCAGAACTCCTTCTTTTGCCGCGATAACCCCTGCCGCACCGGCTTGGTTCCGGAACAAACGGCAAGAGAACCCGTTTCCTTCCAGACGCAGCACAGGAGGGTATCCATGAGCACGAACAGCAGCCCGAACGCTCCCCGCAAGGAGCGGGACGAAAAGATGACCGAGCGCTCCGCCCGCACGAAACACCAGAGCGAGGAACTGGAAGAACAGCTGAACGAAGGGCTGGAAGATACTTTCCCCGCGAGCGATCCGGTCTCGACCACGGTGACGTCCATCCCGGCCGGTACACCGAAACCACCCAAGCACTAGACGATTCTCGGCAAGGTCCTGGAACAAATCAGGCGGCTTCCTGGATAGGAAGTCGCCTGATTTGATTTATGGCCTGTGACTTTTTCGGGATATCCGAAACCGAGCATATTGCGGTAAGGAGAAATACTGCAAATTTTCGCGGGGCGGGCAACTTCGGCTTGGATTTGGCCGGATATCTATTACGAGGTCGGGATGGCGAAGCAGAATAGTCCGGTTGAGGAACAGGAAGTCAGGATGGGACGGCGTGTCAACCGCCGGGTTTCGGTCCTGCTCACCGAAATCGAGAAGGAAGAAGTTCCCGACCGCCTGCTCGAACTGGCCCGTGAACTGCAAAAGGCGCTCAACGGAAAGACCGGCGAGCCCGACTGACGACGATCTGAGCGGACTCCTATCCACTAGAGCTGGGTCGATATCAGATTGTCGATCCTGACCTGCCCCTCCACTACGCCCCGCGGGCCGTCCGCATCGAACCGTCCGCTCTCGTCTTCGATCACCGTATAGAGTTTTTCGCTGCGGAAGGCGCTGGCCATCTGCGTCGAATTGCCCTCCGAAGGCAGAGCGTCGATTTCAGTGAAGTCGAGTTCCGCTTCGCTTGCAACAAGACGCGCATCGCCTGCCGTTCTCGCCCGGACCACCACTTCGCCATGCGGCGGCGAATTCTGCCAGTTCGGATCATCAGGCGCCGCAATCGGTACCAGACGGTAGATCTTCAGGCTCTCCTGCATTCTATCCCTCCCTTCGGCAGTCATCTCCATTCCAGCAGGCAACGCGATCCGAGCACCTCAAGTTCCTCCGCCTGTCGGAACTTTTGATGACGTCGTGCTGTTCGTGAGCGCTGATGGAGTAAAGCGCGTCATGGAAGATCCGAACCACTGCCGACATCTCTGCGTCGACATGCAACGCATGTTTGCCGAGGACACCCCCTGGCATATTCCCTGGATGCACCGGGTGCGGGAACCGGTTGCCGAACTTGCAAGAACTCATCCCGCCCAGACGATCTTCACCCGTTTCGTGCCCCCCAGAACACCCGCCGAGGCCGGAGGAAGCTGGCGGGATTATTATGAGAAATGGTCGATGATGACGCGCGAACAGCTCGGCGACGAGATGGTCGACATCCTGCCGGAGCTGAGAGCCGTGGTTCCGCCGGCAATCGTGTTCGACAAGCCGGTCTATTCGCCATGGCTCGACGGCCGGCTTCACAATTTCCTGCAAGGCCAGGGGGTGACCACGCTCGTCATATCGGGCGGAGAAACCGATGTCTGCGTTCTGGCGGCCATCCTGGGAGCGGTCGATCTCGGCTATTCGATCATCCTCGTCAAAGACGCGATCTGCAGCACCTCCGACGAAACGCACGACGCCTCGCTGGCCCTTTTCGGCAGACGCTTTTCGAACCAGCTGCGGATTGCGGGAGCCGACGAGGTGCTGCGCTGGTGGCACCGATAGGGCTCCTTTCCGGAACCTTTTGCGGCAAACAGCGGTTTTCCAGATACGTGCCCCTGTGATCGGGACAACAACAATCAGCGGCCTCACGGCCGCTCCGGCACGGTCCGCCAGGGCCTTGCCCAAAAGGAGAAAGCGATGGCCGACAATTTCTGGTTCGTAGTCGTGGCGCTCGGGCCCATCCTTCTTGGTGGAGCGGTAGCCTATGCATTGCTGCAGCGTCGCCGCCTGACCGGCAGCGAGGAAATCAAGCAGGAGGAGGCGATCGAACGCCTCTACGACAAACCGCCCGGCGGGCGCGAGCCCCATCCCGGCAGTCAGTGAGGCAAGGAACTTTCGGTCCACCTCATCGTTCTACGTCTCGCAACAGCCATTCGAACATTTCATAAAAATCCAAGGAGAGAGCAATGGCCACTAAGACCCTCGACGACCTTTTCTATGAAACCCTCAAGGACATCTACTACGCCGAACGCCAGATCGTGAAAGCCCTTCCGAAGATGGCGCGCGGTGCCAAGGATCAGAAGCTGAAAGCTGCATTCGAAAAGCACCGCGAAGAGACGGAAGGTCAGATCGAGCGCCTGAAACAGGTCTTCGAGATCATCGGCAAGCGTGCCCAGGGCAAGACCTGCCCGGCGATCGACGGGATCATCGAAGAAGGCGAGGAAATTCTGGACGAATTCAAGGGCAATCCTGCGCTCGACGCCGGTCTGCTTGCTGCCGCACAGGCTGTCGAGCACTATGAGATCAGCCGCTACGGCACTCTCCGCAGCTGGGCTCAGCAGCTCGGGCTGAAGGAAGCGGTAACGCTTCTTGAGCAGACTCTTGCCGAAGAAAGCAAGACGGACGAAGCCTTGACGGCCCTTGCCGAGTCCGCCGTCAACGCAGCGGCTCAGAAGGCTGCTTGAGGCAGAAAGCTCAAGGGGGCGCGGCAACGGTTGCGCCCCTGCTCCTAACGGAAAAGCCCGGCTTGGCCGGGCTTTTCATTTCCTCCGATTGTTCCGTTCAGTGGCGGAACGAGCCGGTTGGCGTCGAACCCGTCATACCCTGCGCGAGGATTTGCACCGGCAGCATTTCGCCATTCAGCGCCTGCCGCCGGAAAACCTTGTCCCGGGTGGAACCGGATCTCGCGAGATGAGCCTTTGCAGCGTCCATGGCCAGATCATAGGTGTGGTAATAGCACGCGGACTGCACCCCATCTATGAGATAAACCCAACCGGTTGCGTGCGGGATGATATCGCAGTATTTTTCCATTTCGATGTGTCTCCTTCCCGGCGGATTAAACATATTTGGCCTGCCTAAAGTTCCGTCGGGCGGATTTTTTGGAATCGGCCGCGTGCCTGTTGGCCGGACAGCGAGTTTTCCTTTTTTGATCATGGAACTTTGCTCCTGCGAATCCGTTGGGGCATTCGGGCGAATGGAGACAAAATAATGGCGGAATCCGAACAAGACTGGATCAAAAAGCGGGCCTACGCTTTGTGGGAAGCGGAAGGCTATCCAACCGGCAAGGACAGAGAGCATTGGGAACAGGCGAAGCTGGAATATGCGACGTTGAAGCCTGCGGCCATGAACGGAGCATCGGCTAAGGCTTCCGGCCGCAAGGCGGCAGCAACGGCGGTCAAACCTCCCAAAGCAGCCCAGAAGGCTGCAGGCCCGGAAGCGGCACCCAAGGCCGCCCCTCCCAAGGCAGCCTCTCCTAAGGCGGCATCCAAGCCAGTCGCGTCGAAGTCCGAGAAATCCGTCTCGAAACCAGCGGCGGCAATCACCGCAGCGGTCGACCCCGCGAAAAAGCGTTCCAAGACGGTACCGCCGGGCAAATAGCTCCGCGGTCGGTAAAGCACCAGGACTAGCGTCATCGTTCGCGACGATTGCCATCGTCGCGACGGCGAGATCTTTTTGCTCTGGGAAAATGACATGACATTTGCATCCGAATTCCGCCCGAAGCCAAGCCCGAGAGGGAACGCTGGCCGGGGCTTGATTGTTTTGGAAGATCTGAACGGGCTATGGCGGAGAGACGCATGATGAACGCCCACCTTCCGGTCGGTGAGACCCACCACAATCAGCGCAGCGTGATCGGCCACGAAGCTGGAATTGTTTCCGGAAAACGGGTTTTGCCGCAGATGAAAGTGCTTTCCGTCACCTCGGAAGTCTATCCTCTCGTCAAGACCGGCGGGCTTGCCGACGTGACCGGCTCCCTGCCGAAGGCGCTTGCAGGCCTGGGTATCGAAACGACAACGCTGATCCCAGGTTATCCGCAGGTGATGCAGCAGCTGAAAAGCGCCATGCCGCTCGTCACCTTCGACAGCCTTCTAGGGGAGCGTGCCTCGCTGCTCCACACCCGGATCGACGGCTTGAGCCTTTTCGTGCTGGATGCCCCTGCTCTCTACGACCGGACGGGAGGCCCCTATGTCGACGAGGCGGGCGCGGATCATTTCGACAACTGGAAGCGCTTCGCGGCCTTGTCGCTTGCCGCGGCCGAAATTGCGGATGGTGCCCTGCCCGGATGGATTCCGGATCTCGTCCACACCCATGACTGGCAGACTGCTCTGACCTCCGTCTACATGCGCGAACGCGGTTGCTTGACGCCCGTCGTCCTGACCATCCACAACCTGGCCTTCCAGGGGCAGTACCCGGCAAGCCTGCTACAAGGACTAGGCTTGCCGCCGGAAGCCTATTCCATGGACCGGCTGGAATATTTCGGCGATATCAGTTTTCTGAAAGGCGGACTGCAGACAGCCGACGCAATTACGACGGTCAGCCCGACCTATGCGCGCGAAATCCTCACGCCCCGCTTCGGTATGGGCATGGATGGCGTGCTGAACGCCCGCATTGCGATCCTCCGCGGGATCGTCAACGGTATCGACCTCGATGTCTGGGATCCTTCGACGGACCCGCATCTGCCGCGCAACTACGACGCCGGAAGCCTGCGCCGCAAGCGGGAAAATCGCCTGGTGCTGCTGGAGAAATTCGGGCTCGATATGACCGGCAACGGCCCGGTGTTTTCGGCCGTCAGCAGGCTGACCTGGCAGAAAGGCTTCGACATGTTCGCCGAGACGGCTGGCGAAATCATCGACCGTGGCGGACAGGTCATCGTCTTCGGCCAGGGCGATCGCGGGATCGAGCAGGCGCTGCTGGATACGGCGTCGCGCTTCCCCGGCCGCATGGCTGTCCACATCGGTTACGACGAGCCGACGGCGCATCTGATCCACGGTGGCTCGGACGCAATCGTGCAGCCTTCCCGCTTCGAGCCCTGCGGCCTGACCCAGCTTTATGCGCTCCGTTATGGCTGCGTGCCTGTGGTTTCCCGCACGGGTGGGCTTTCCGAAACCATCATCGATGCCAATGACGCGGCGATGTCGGCCCGGGTGGCAACGGGCTTTCAGTTCCATCCGGTCACCACGGACGGGTTGCGCCTGGCGCTTCGGCGTGCGCTGCATGCCTATGAAGACCAGAAAATGTGGGCACGGCTGCAGAACCAGGGCATGAAGGCCAAATTCTCCTGGGAACGCAGCGCCATGCAATACGCTGCCGTCTATGCCAATCTGGTGAAAAAGTCCGGTCAGGGCACAGCATCGGACCGATACCGCGCCATACTTTAATTTTAGATGGTGAAACGCAAGAACCGGCCAATCAGGCCGGTTTTCTGTTGTCGGTCGGTCGCGTCACGGCCTGCGGAAGAGCACCAGGCTGCGGCCTTCGAGTTCGAAGTCCTTTTCCTTGGTTATCACCTGCCCTCGCCTTGCGGTATCGGAGGTCGTCAGTTCCAGCACCCAGCCGCCCTCGCCGAACTGCGGGATGCGGAACGGCACATTGCCTTCGAACGGGTTGAAGAGCAGTAGCACGTCGTGCCAGATGCCTTCCTCCTCCCGAAGATCGGGGCGGCCGATATAGAGGCCGAGCGTCGAACCTTCGTCCCATTGCTCCGGTTTCTGAAAGCCGCCGCCGGCATTGAACCACTTGATTTCCAGACCGTCCCGCCAGTTTTCGCGTCGCAGAAGCGGCTGCTCCTTGCGCAGCTTGATAATGTGACGTGTGAATTCGCGTAGCGCCTCGCAGGTTTCCGGCAAATCCTCCCAATGGACCCAGGAGATCTCACTGTCCTGACAGTAGCCATTGTTGTTGCCCATCTGGCTGCGGCCGAATTCGTCGCCGGCAAGCAGCATCGGCGTGCCATGCGAGAAGAACAGGGTTGCGAGGAAATTTCGCTTCTGACGGTCGCGGACGGCATTGATGTTCTCGTCCTCGGTGGGACCTTCCTCCCCGTAATTATAGCTGCGATTGTCGTTATGGCCGTCGTTGTTGTCCTCGCCGTTCGCCTCGTTGTGCTTCTCGTTGTAGGAAACGAGATCGTTGAGGGTGAACCCGTCATGGGCGGCGATGAAGTTGACGCTCGCCCAGGGCCGCCGGCCGCGCTGATCGTAAAGGTCGCCGGAACCGAGCAGGCGGGCCGCAAAATCGGTCGAGACATTCGTCCCCTTCCAGTATTCGCGTACCGTATCCCGGTACTTGTCGTTCCACTCGGCCCAGCCAGGCGGAAAACCTCCGACCTGATAGCCGCCCGGGCCGATATCCCATGGCTCGCCGATCAGCTTCACCTTCGACAGAACCGGATCCTGCGTCATGGCATCGAAGAACCCGCCGCGCTGGTCGAAGCCTTCCGGCTCTCGGCCGAGGATCGTTCCGAGATCGAAGCGGAAACCGTCGACATGCATGTGCTCGGTCCAGTAGCGCAGTGAATCCATGATCAACTGCAGCACCCGCGGATGCGAGGTGTTGACGGTGTTTCCGGTGCCCGTGTCGTTGATATAGTAGCGGTGCTGGTCCGGCATCGTGCGGTAATAGGAGAAGTTGTCGATGCCCTTGAACGAAAGCGTCGGCCCAAGTTCGTTGCCTTCGGCGGTATGGTTGTAGACCACGTCCAGAATGACCTCGATACCGGCATCGTGGTAGGCGCGCACCATGTCGCGGAAGCCTTGGATGCCTCTTGGGCCATAGTAGCGGGAGGCGGGCGCAAAGAAGCCGAGCGTGTTGTAGCCCCAGAAATTCTTGAGCCCCTTGTCGAGCAGGTGCTGGTCGTCCGGGAAGTTGTGGACGGGCATCAGCTCCACGGAGGTGATGCCGAGGCTTTTGATATACTCGACCGAGGCCTTGTGGCCCATGCCCTCGAAAGTGCCGCGCAGTTCCTTCGGGATTGCCGGATTGAGCTGAGTGAAGCCTTTCACATGCGTCTCATAGATCACGGCGGCCGGCCAGGGTATGTTCGGCCGGTTCTGGTCCTGCCAGTCGAACTCATTGGGATCGATTACCCGGCATTTCGGCATGAACGGCGCGCTGTCGCGCTCGTCGAAGGTAAGATCCTTGTCCTCGTGCAGGAGGTCATAGCCGAAATGGGCTTCGTTCCATTTGACGTCGCCGACCAGTTCCCTTGCATAGGGATCGATCAGCAGCTTGTTCGGGTTGAAACGGTGGCCATTTTCAGGGTCGTAAGGGCCGTGGACGCGGTAGCCGTAGAGCGTGCCGGGCTTCAGTCCCGGCACATAACCGTGCCAGATCTCGTGGGTATATTCCGGCAGTTCCAACCGGGCGATCTCGATCTTCCCGCTGTTGTCGAACAGGCAGAGTTCGACCCGCTCCGCATGGGCCGAGAAGATGGCGAAGTTGACACCCTCGCCGTCGTAATTGGCTCCGAGCTGATGCCAGTATCCCGGCTCCACTGTGAACTGGTTCGATTTCGTGTCCATGCGGCACCCTTCCAAGTTTTCGCCTGATAATGGTGCGGCACAACAAATCGTTCCCTGGAGCTTTAAATTCTACGGGTTTCCGCCTCCCGTCGGCGGGGTCACGGGCGGATTGCTGGTTGTCCCGGACGACGACGTGGCGGGACTCTGGCCGCCGGTGCCTGTCTGAGGCGTGGGGTCCTTGTCCGCAGGTGCCGTGTTGTTTGGCTGTTGCTGTGGCGGCGTGTTGTTGACCGGGTCACTCTGGGTCTCATTGCTGTCGCTGCATGCGCTTAAAAGAACCACGGTCGAAAGGGCTAGGATCAGGCGTTTCATTTATTCTTTTCTCCATCGGATTTGCGGCCGGCGGCGCGCCGCCGATGAGCATCGAGCGCGATGACCTTCTCCACCGCAGCCACATCTTCCGCCGCCGCGACGGGAACCGGATCGCTGGCGATCGCTTCCAATACCTCAGGCGAGATTGCGCCCTCACGGATGACATATTCCAACGCCTCCCGCGTTTGCCGCTCCGCCTTCAGCTGGGCATAGAGAGCGAGGATCAGGCGGTCGCGTACGTCCCGTTCTCCATGCCCTGTCCCTGATCTGAGGAAGTCCGCCATCGTCGTTCTCCTTGTCCTTGCTGAGGGGTGAACTTTCGGTCCGGCCGATTGTTCCCTCCGCCAAACGGTCCCCTATCTCCCTGAGCAATGGAAATCAGGAGGATTAAGATGTCGGCGCTGACACCCGAGGAACTGGAAGGACGCCTGAACGCACACCGGGAGCTGATGATCGAGCTTCTGGCGGCCATGATCGGGGGAGAGGTCACCATCTCCTCTTTCCTGAGGCGGCTGAGGGATGATGCCACATTCAAGGACAACGAGGAGGATCCCGGTGTGATGCCTGAAGAAGCCTTCGCGATTGAGAATTCCGCCGCCCGCGAAGTTCGCGCGATCCTCGAAGCGGCCCGCGCCCGGGCGGAGGCGGACGACCGTTGAAACGGCGTTAACCGCAGCACTTCACATTTATGGCAATCCCGCCACGTTTATGGCCATTTCGTGGAACTAGAATGGTGTTTTCTCGTTCACTTGCTAGGGAAGCGATGGAGGCGTCTATGGTCAGGGAATGGGTGGAGGCGGCAGGCTTCGTTCTTATGATCGCGGCATGCTACATGCTGGTCATTCCAGTCTGATTTTTGAGAGCTCCTGGGGAGGAGAGAGTGGCCTTGAATTCAAAGGCCCCTGCTCTCGCGGCTGGCAAAAAAGGCCGCGAGAGCGGCAAAGTCCTCGTCCTTTAGACTTCTGGCTGCCTCGGTCATCAGGTGACTGAATGGGCCGCCGCCTCTGGCACCGGTATGAAAGAGGCGAAGTTGACGCTCCAGGTAAGGAGCGGTCTGACCCGATATGCGCGGATAGGCCGGGTTGCCGCCGGCCTTTTCATGACAGCTCAGACAGGCCGGCACCTTGTCAGCCGGCCTTCCTTTTTCCGCAAGCTCCCGCCCCCTTTCGATGAGTTGCGGATCGGCTTCCCCGCGCGGCCGGACCGGCGGCGTCTGCTTGGCATAATAGCTCGCCAGCTCCGGCAGGCTTTCCTCCGAGAGCGTACCGATTGCGACCTGCATGATGCCGCTCGGACGCTTTTCGTCCGCATACGCCTTGAGGCTGTTGAGCAGATAGGCCTCCGACTGGCCCGCGAGCCGCGGAACGATGCTGCCCGGGGTAAGCCGCTTTTCCGCATGACAGCTCTCGCAGGTGATCGGCAGCGGCGAGACCTCGCCCGCATGGCCGATTCCGTGCAGGCCGGACACCTGCAGATAGGCGTTGGTATCCATCTCCGGCAGCTTGCGCAGGAAGGCGACCATCGCCCAGATCTCGTCATCCCGAAGCTTGCTCGGCCAGGCCGGCATGCCGGTGAAGCGCACGCCGTGTTTGACGATCTCGAAGAGCTGAGCATCGGTCCATGTCGGCGCGACCATCTTCAGGTCGGGCGGCTGCGGCAGCATGGCCAGCACCGCGTCAGACCGCCCCTGCGCCGGCGAGCCGTGACAGATGGCGCAGCCGGTCTCGTAATGGCCGGCGGCAGGCGGCAGAAGCGCCGGATCGTCGAGCGGCGGAACCTCGACGAACAGCGCGGCGGTGCGCACCGAATTCTTCATCACCCAATGCAGGAACCAGTCGGTGACACCCCAGTGGCCCGTGCTGGCCCTCACGCTCATCAATCCCGACCAGGCGAAAACCATGCCGAGCAGCGGCAATATGACGATGAGCGCTATCAGATATTTCCGCGGGATCGTCATTGGCCTCTCCTCCCCAAAGGCTTTGGCGCATCGATGTTCAGCGTGCGTGCCAGAAGCGCGATGCCGCCGGCCAGATAAACCACGGCGCCGACGAGCAGCATCACCACGCCGCCTATCTGCTGGTCCGCCCCCGCACTCAGCACGGCGCCGAAACAGCTTACCTCCTCGCCACCGTAAAGCGGTCGCGGCGAAAGCGCCAGAAGCGCGCCGAGCAATGTCATGTGCATCGAGGTGAAGAGGAGCCCGAACGTGCCGGCAAGCCGCCGCTCTTCACGGCCACCGACAGCGCCGCCCAGGCAGGTCAGCCAGAGCGTCAATCCCGCAGCCACGAAGACGAGCTGTTCCAGCACCGCGACGACGGTAGAGGTTTCCGAGAGTGCGCGCATGGCCGGCACATGCCAGCCCCATACGGCGACCAGCTCGATCAGCGAGGCGAGCACGGGTGTCAACCAGGCCCGCCCGGCGGTGAAGTCGAGGCGGGTTCCCGATAGACCGACGGCAATCAGCGGTGCAGCACCTGCCACAACGCCCATATGCACGATCATATGGACGGAAAAGGAACCGCGGTCGGCAAAGGGGAGCAGGAAGGCCCAGAGCAGGAGGAGCAGGACAAGGCCGAAAACCAGGGCCGCCCGCCTCACCGCTGGCACTCCGCGATGAAGATCAAGGGAATGGCGGCATAGACGACAGCGACGAAACTGAGGCCGGAAAGGAGTAACGTCGCAAAACCTTGAAAATACTTGCGATCCTCCCGCGTCGCCGCGTCGTGCGGAGGATCCCCCGATCCGAAACCCCATTGCCGCCAAGCGAGATAGGCGGACAGCACGATCATCGCCAGCGCCAGCAGCGTGAAGACCCCCAACCCCAGCCGCAGGGTGCCGAAGGCGATCTCTTCGGCCATCCCCTTGGCGCAGAAGATCGCAACCGCCGCATAGCACACGACGAAATGCAGCGCCCAGACGGTGGGCGCTGTAAACAGGGTCCAGAGGGTTTCGACTTCGCGCGGAATGAAGCTCTTCATTCTGTTACCATCGGAAAGAGGCCGATCACGCCGAAGGTCGTTACGGCAGTCACGGCCATGAAGTGCCAGTAGAGCGTGACGTTGCGGATATCCTGATCATAGTCCGACGTCATCCTGCCGGCAAAACTGCGCGCCAGGCAGTAGAGATGCATGATCCCGCCGACAGCGGCATGGGTCACCGTCCAGATGACCAGGACCCAGACGATGGCGGGATAGACGTTGGCGGTCGGATCCATGGCGTGGAAATAGGGGCCAGCGAGGCCCGCGAGCGACGCCGCGACCGTGACGATGAAGCACGCGACGAGCGCCAGCCGCGCCCCGACCGTTCCCCGCTCGTTGAGCTCCCGCGCAAGCACCGTCAGCGCCCAGGCGACGACGAAGAGCACCAGCGCGATCATCGGCCATAAGATGCCCGGCCCCTGCGCCGCGGCGGTGAAGTCCTCGTGGATCGTCCAGTAGAAGAAATAGCCGAAGATCAGGCTGGCGAATGCCGTACCATCGCCCACCATGGTGATGAACATCGCCCACCAACCGACCGACGCCGGACCCGAGACATAGATCGGCAGTTTCAGGCCGAGCCCGACATCGATCTCCGGCTCTTCCGGGATCGGCGCCGTACCCGTCCATAACCAAACAATGATGGCGATGAAGGTGATGATCGCGCAGACAATGGTCGTGATCCACCAGTGGAACGTGAGCGCGATGAAGACGCCGCCAAGGGCAAGAGCCGAGATGATCGTCACATAGGAGGTGCCGCCGACCCGCAGGCACTGGATCGGATCGGCATCCAATACCGAAGTGACCAGCGTCTCACGTTCGCCCGATGCCGCATCCGGCAAATAAAAGCGGCCCGCCTCGATGTCGCGCTGCAGGTTCGGCTGGTCCCAGAGCGGGTACCGACTGGTGATGATCGGCACCGAGCGCATGCCCCAGCTTTCCTCCGGATCGTTCGTCCATTCCAGCGTGCCGGAATTCCAAGGATTGAGATCGCGCGCCGCTGGCTTGGGCTTCGGCCTCAGAATATCGGCGACGACGGTCGCGACGCCTGAGGCGAAGATGAAGGCGCCGATCGTCGAGACGAGGTTGAACCAGTCCCAGCCGATGTCGCCAGGATAGGTGAAGACGCGGCGCGGCATGCCGCGCAGCCCGGAAAAATGCATCGGGAAGAAGGCGATGTTGAAGCCGCAGAACATCAGCCAGAACGCCACCTTGCCCCAGGCGTCGCTGAGCTTCTTTCCCCTCACGAAGGGGAAATAATAATAGATGCCGGCGACGACCGGAAACAGCATGCCGCCGATCAGTACATAGTGAAGGTGCGCGACGACGAAATAGGTGTCATGCGCCTGCCAGTCGAAGGGGACCAGCGCCACCATGACCCCGGTCAGTCCGCCAACCACGAAGATGATGACGCCGCCGGCGCCGAACAGCATCGGCACCGAAAAGATCACGCGGCCGGCAAGCATGGTGGCAATGAAGACAAAGATCTGCACGCCGGTCGGTATCGCCACGGCCTCCGATGCGGCGGAGAAAAAGGCGAGCGAAATCTGCGGCAGGCCGGTCGCGAACATATGGTGCACCCACAGCCCGAAGCTCAGGAAGCCGGTGCCGACCGCCGCCAGCACGATCCAGGAATAACCGACGATCGGCCGCTGCGAGAAGGTCGGCACGATCATCGCCATCAGTGCGATCGCAGGTAGGAATATGATGTAGACCTCAGGATGGCCGAAGATCCAGAACAGGTGTTGCCAGAGCAGCGGATCTCCGCCCCGTTCCGCATCGAAGAACGGCCAGTCGAACATCCGCTCCATCTCGAACAGGATGTCGCCGGCGATCAGCGGCGGGAAGGCGAACAGAATCATGCCCGCGACGATCAGGAGATACCAGGCGAACATCGGCATGAGGTTGATGCGCATCCCCGGCGCCCGGCATTTCATGATGCCGACGATGATCTCGACGGCAGCCGCGATCGAGGCCACTTCGATGAAGGAAAGCCCCAGCAGCCAGATATCCGCACCGATGCCTGAAAACTCCTCGCTGGTGGCAAGCGGCGGATACATGAACCAGCCGGCACTCGGTGCCGCGTTGAAGAAGATCGAGCCGCAGACGAAGATCCCACCGAGCAGGAAGCTCCAGAAGCCGAAGGCCGACAGCCGTGGGAAAGGCAGTTCGCGAGCCCCCAGCATCGACGGCAGCAGGAAGATCGCGATCGCCTCGAAAATCGGCACCGCGAACAGGAACATCATCACCGTGCCGTGCAGCGTAAAGGCCTGGTTGAAGAGGTCCGCGGAGATCAGATCGTTGTTCGGTACCGCGAGCTGCAGGCGCATCAAAAGTCCGAGCAGGCCGGCAAACAGCATGAAGACAAACGCCGTCACGCCGTACCAGAGGCCGATCTCGCTGTTGTTGACCGATGTCCAGTAACCGAGCCCCTTCGGCGTCTCCCATACCTTGCGGAGCCGTTCTTCCTGGGCCGCCCTTTCTTCCGCTGAGAAATTGCCGAGTTCCGGGGTCATCGTAACCCCCTAAGGTAAGCCGCGATCCGTTCGACGTCCGCATCCGGCAGCATGGAGAAATGAGGCATCCGGACCTCAGGCTTGACGCCGTCCGGGTAGCGGATGAACCGCGCGATATGTTCGGCCGTATTGGCGAGCGTGCCGGCGCCGACGCTGCCGCGCTCTCCAAAGCCCGTCAGATCGGGGCCTATCGTGCCGCGCGCCTCCGTGCCCGAGATCGCATGGCAGGCGGCGCAGCCGTGTCTGAGGAAAAGCGCCAGGCCCTCCGCGTCCCCTGCGCCCGAGGTTGTTTTCCGCGCCGAAAGCCAGGCCTCGTAGTCCTGCGGCTCCATGACATGCACCGTGAAGGCCATCAGCGCGTGGGACGGGCCACAGAATTCGGCACAGACCCCGCGATAGGTCCCCGGCTTCCCGGCGACAAGCGTCAACCGGTTTTCACGCCCCGGAATCATGTCCATCTTGCCCCCGAGAACGGGGATCCAGAAGGAATGTATGACGTCCGGCGACTTGAGTAGGAAGACCACCCGCTCGCCAACGGGGATACGCACCTCATTCGCCGTTTCGAAGACCGGCTTGCCGTCTTCGCCGAGATAGCGGACCCGCCACCAGAATTGCTCGCCGGTCACTTCGATGCGACGCATGCCGCCTGCATCGTCCTGAAACCAGGGCCGCATGGCCGGCATCAGCCAGACGCCATAGGCAAGAAGTGCGGCAAGCACGACGGTTGGAAAAACGGCTCCGCCCCACAGGATCAGCCGGCCCGCGGTCTTCGTCGAGTGGGCCTTCCTCTTGCGCACCGCGTAGAAGAACAGACCGACGACGCCAGACCAGATAACGACCCCGCCGATCAGCATCGCGTAGAAGAGCGTCGCGACGTCCGCCGCCTCCGGCCCTGCGGGATCGAGCGCGGACTGTACCCCCGAACAGGACGCCAGCAGAGGAAAGACAAGAAGGAGGAGATAGTCGCGTCGGCAGATGCCGCTGTGGCCCGGGCGTGGTCCTGATCGAATTGGCTCGCCGGAGGCAGCCAAGCGGTCATCATTCATTCGGCCAACACCTGGCAAGCGTTTTCTGGCAAGCGTTTTGCGGCAGCGGCCGCGAACGTCCGGCCATGAACGCGGTATGCCGGGTTTTGTTCCAGGCCCCTGATAACTTTGCGTAACGCTCTGATAAAAACTTGGAACGATTCCCGACCGCATGGGTTTGCCATTCGTGAGAGGGCAGGATGCCCTTGCTTCGCGACGGGAGAAATGAACATGCGACACTTTTTCAAGATGCTTCGGAACAGGCTTACCGGACTCCAGCACGAGAAGAAGACATTTGCTGTGGCACATCCCGAGGAACTTCAGGTGGTGGTGCCGGAAGCGGTGATCCTGCCTCTACCGAAGTCGCCCCGCGACGAAATCAGTGTTCCGGCCTCCATCAACGGCCGCGACCTCTCCACCGGCAGATTGTAAACCGCCCCAACGAAACTCGTAAGGAGTAACGAATGACCGCTATCGATTCCGCTTCCATCCTTATTCTCGCCACTGACGGCTACGAACGCTCGGAACTGCGCGTTCCCCTGGAGGAGTTGAAAAAGCGCGGCGCCAACGTCAAGATCGCATCGATCAAGATGGGCGAAATCAAAAGCTGGGACGAAAAGGACTGGGGCGACACCGTGTCGGTCGATCTCGAGGCGAAGGATGTGAAGGCCGAGGAGTTCGACGCTCTCGTCTTGCCCGGCGGCCAGATCAATCCCGATCTTCTCCGCGTCAATGAGGAAGCCGTGAAAGTGGTGCGCGACTTCGTAAAGAGCGGCAAGCCGGTTGCCGCAATCTGCCACGGCCCATGGCTGCTGGTGGAGGCGGATGCGCTCCGCGGTCGCAAGGCGACATCCTATCATTCCATCCGCACCGATATTCGAAATGCCGGCGCGTCATGGAAGGACGAGGCGGTCGTCGTCGATAACGGTATCATCACCTCTCGGTCGCCGAAGGATCTTCCCCAGTTCATCGACAAGATTGTCGAGGAGGTCAAGGAAGGCCCCCACGATCGCCGCGCGGCCTAATTTAGGCCAATTCTGCAACGGCCGCCCGCAGTGCTTCGCGGGCGGTCATTGGCGGGTTCTCCTGCGAAGCCTCCCTCAGAAATCTCACGAGACGGTACTCGCTCGCCCGCAAGCCTCTCGGTCCATTCATGACCGACTTGTCCGTCATGACCTTTTCCAGCAGCGCCGTGTTTTCTGAAAGCCCCAGAATGCTCGGATGGATATAGCTGGAGCGGCAAACCGCAGGCGTATTGTGCAAGGCGTCCGACGCCGCCTGCGCCATCATTTTTATCTTCGGAGGTTTTCCTTCCGCTTCCATGAAATCCCACGCCGCATTGAAGGCTGCGAGACTCCCGCCCCAGGTGCGGAAGGTCTTTGCCGACACGGGAAAACCGGCCGCTTTGGCGAGGTAGGCATTCAACCGCCCCGAATCCACCGGATGCGGCACGCCCTGTTCATCCGGCCAGGAGAAGAGCTGGCGGCCAGGCAGATCCGCTATTTCTTCGAGGATTCGCTGCAGGCGCGGATGCTTCAGCGTATGCCGCACCCTCTTTCCGCCCTTGGCCGTGAAGCGCAGGAGGATCGCGTCGTCGGACAGCGTCATATGGCGCTTCAAGAGGGTCGTCGCGCCGTAGGTCCTGTTCTCCTTTGCATAGGCCCGGTTTCCGACCCGCAGATGCGTGGCATCCAAGAGTGCGACGAGCGCAGCAATCACCGCATCGCTCCGATCAAGACCAAGCGCCAGATCCCGTTTCGCCCTGCTGCGGATCCGCGGCAGCGCCTCGCCGAACTTCAGGAGCTGGTCGAACTTCCTCTCGCTGCGGAAATTCTGCCAATCGGGATGATATCGGTATTGTTTACGACCCCTGGAGTCATAGCCGGTTGCCTGCAGATGGCCGCGAGGATCCAGGCAGATCCACACGTTCTCATAGGCCGGCGGCAGCCCGAGTGCAGCTATCCTCTGCTGCTCCTGCTTGTCCGTCAGAAGCGCCCCGTCCGGCAGACGGTAGCAGAACCCCTTGCCGCGCCGAAGCCTGCGGATGCCCGGTTCCGTATCGCTGACATAGGTGAGGCCAATGGTTTTAAGGGTATCCTGATCGATGTCGATCGTGATGAGAGTGGCGTCCATGGCGGCTTTAACGGCGAAGCAACGCCTTCGTTCCGGCCCGGAGCTAAATCGCTATGTCCTTCAGGTCGTCGGCGCCCTCGCCCCGCTCGAAAGCAGCCCGCGGCGCGGTCAACCTCCAGCATAGTCCCTGCGGATTGAAATCGATCTCCACGTGGCCGCCAAAAGCCGCCGCCGCGTGTCGCTTGACGATGGTGGTGCCGAAGCCGGTGCGCGACGGCGCATGAACCAGAGGCCCGTCCTTTTCCTCCCATACCAGACGGAGCTTCACCTCGTCGGCTTCGTCCTCGAGCAGGTCCCTCCAGGCGATCCGCACCTTGCCGTGCGGCGCCGAAAGCGCACCATACTTCACGGAATTCGTCGCCAGCTCATGGAGGATGAGGCCCAGATTCTGCACCGCCTCGGCCTTGAGGATGAAATTCTCTCCCTGAACTTCGACCCGTTCCGCAACGTCGCCGAAAGTGCTCATATGAATTTCGACCACTCGGCGGATCGAGACCCCCGACCACTGCTCTTTCGCGAGCGCTTCGATGGACTTGCCAAGGCCTTGCAAGCGACCGCTGATAGCTTTCTGGAACTCCTCCATGGTGGTGTCCTGCCGCGCCAGCTGGCGCATCATGGCCTGCACCAGAGTGAGGATGTTCTTCGTGCGATGCACGAGTTCATGCAGGATCAGATGGATGCGATCCTCTGCCTCGCTGCGGTCGAAGGACGCGTTAGACAGCGCCACCGCCACCTGATTGGCTTCCCGAATCTTGGTTTCGACGGGGGAAACGATCTCGCCCCTGCCCATGCGCTCAGCCATTTCCGCAAGCTGACGGATGGGAATCCGAAGCTGACGGCCAACGAGCCAGGCGATCAGCATGGCAACCGCGAGAAAGATCGCGCCGCCCCCGATCAATTGCCGCCATGTGGTGAGAATGCTCGCCTGCGCCGTATCGATCGGGCCCCAGACGACCGCCTTCCAGGTCCAGCCGGTGATCTGCGAATAACCATATATCTGCCTGCGATCGCCGGTCATGTCTTCGATCGTCCCCTTGAAGCCCGTCATCAGCTTCAGGGTGTTGGCGGGAAAAGCAGAGCCCGAGGCAAATGCATCCGCCCCGACGGATGTAACCACATTTCCCATGCCGTCGACGATGGCTACGGACCAGCCCGCGGCAAGCCCTTCCACCGAAATGAGCTTCTGCAGATCCTCGGCATTCTGCGTAATCGTCATCGCCGCACCGGCGGCAGAGACTTCCTCGGGCAGCGGCATCGTGATGTTGAACACGTGCTTGCCGCTGGTCGCTCCGAAAAAGACGTTTGAAACCTCGGTCACACCGCTGCGTAACGCCGACTGCAGCGCCGAAATATTCGACACCTTGTTGAGCTGCGTCCCATAAGGCAGGCGCGTATTGAGTTTCTGTTGACCATCCGAATCGACCACCAGCACATAGAGCGAGTTTGACCGCAGGCTGGTCTGGGTCCTGTTGTGGAATGCCTTCAGATCCCCGTTTTTGAGTTCCGGCGACGTCACGAGGATTCTCAGCGTCGTTGCCATGTCCTGCAATTCACGGTCGACGGCGCGGGCAATAAGCTGCGCGTCTTCAGCCGTCTCGTTGGCAAGAATCGCACGCTCGTTCGATTCGAGCTCCGTCATCAGATAACCGACGAAAATCAGCAGGGGCAAAGCCACGCCGGCTGCAAGCGCAACCAGGTACGCGCCAATGGGCGCAATCGGGAAAAACCGCGAAATCCTCAACATTTCCTGGAATTAGCCCGAAAAGACAGCGCACGTGCAGTGCCGCCCGCCCGCATGTTCATTCATATACCCGCCGTTTACTAATATAAGCAACGCAGGACTTCTAACTGGTTTTGAACGTGCGGCCAAGGATTGATTGCGGACAATATGTCTCTGCCGCCAGGGCTCGCCCAAAGGTTTCATCGGGGATCTCGGTGACTGGACCTCTTCGCAAAGGGGTCCAGTAGCGTCCGATGAATCGGATCAGATGGTCGTTGATCCCGTCAACGTGCCGGTCGGCGCGTTGTTAACGCGCAGGTTGTTCTGCACATGCCGGACACCCGAGATACTGTCTACCAGATCCTCGGCCCGGCGTTTGTCCCAGCGGCTCGAAACGAAGCCGTCGAGGGTGACTTCGGCGCTTTTCACCGTGACGGAGATGTTCGACGCATCCAGGACCGGATCGTCGCTCAGTCGATCGTTCACGTCCTCTTCGATCCTGCTGTCGGAGCGCTGATAACCCTTCGGCCCCTTGCCGCGGTGTTCATCCATTGCGCGACGCTGTTCGGCCTCCTCGTCGCCGAACCAGGAAGCGACCTCGTCGCCCGCCCGTTCCATGAAGCCACGTTTGCGGCCATGGCCCTCTTCGTCGCGGAACCGGTGCTCCTGGCCGTGGCGCGATCGACTCTCGCCACCGTAGCCGTAGTCCGAACCGTAGCGCTCGCCATAGGCCTGGTCCACGCGACCGCGGCCGGGCTCATAGCTGAACGAAGATGGCCTGCCCCGGTAGGAATCGCGCGCCCAGATCCGCGAGCGCTCCGTGTCACCGTAGCCCGGCTCATAGCCGTAGTCGTCGGTGGCCCATTGTTCGCCTCGACCATAGCGGGAGAAGCGCGAGCGATCGCCATCTTCCCGGCCATACTCGCGATCGCCGGAAAAATTGTCGCCGCTCTGCTGATTGTCGCCAAAACCGCGCACATAACCGGTGTCTCCCGGGCCGTAGTCGCCGGAGGACTCGCGGGGAAAATCACGTTCGCTGCGCATCCGGTCGTTTCGATACCGGCCGGATTGGGAATAGTTTCCGTTTGCCATTGTCTGTCTCCTCGACCTAGTGAATTGGTTCCGTACCGGACGGAACACAAACACAACCCGGCCTCCCCCGGATTGTTCCGGGTTCTCGAAGAGCTTCAGGGATTGAGCGCGGGAGACGACAACGGCCCAGCTTCGACGAAAACAGCTCCATGAGGAGCTGTGATCCATCGACCGCTTGAGGCAAGAATTGGGCTCACGCGGACTGCCGCGACGGATGCGCGTTAGCCGATGCGGCTGCCGCTCTCGGGATCGAAGACGACGGCCTTGTCCAGGTTGAAGGAGAAGGGAAACCTCTCGCCGAGCCTTACCTGCACATCAGAACGGGTACGCGCGGTAAAGCTCGCGCCGTCCAGCTTGCCGGTCACGAATGTATCCGAACCGGTCGGCTCGACCATGATGACGTCGGCGGCAATCTGGGCCGTAGCGCGGGCGTCAGGATCCACCAGACCGGCGTCGGTGATCGTCTCCGGACGCAGGCCGAGAATGACATCCTTGCCCTCAGGGAGGATCGTCGTGACCGACGGCGGCATGGTGACCTGGACGCCCTCGTTGCCAAACAGCGAAATGCTTTGCCCCCCGCCGGCGGACACGACCTTGCCCTTCAGCATGTTCATTGCCGGCGAGCCCATGAAGTCGGCAACGAACAGGTTGGCCGGGTGATTGTAGATCTCCGCCGGCGTGCCGACCTGCTGGACCATGCCTTCCTTGAGAACGACGATCTTGGTGGCGAGCGTCATCGCCTCGATCTGGTCGTGGGTGACATAGACGATGGTCGCGTTGGTGTTCTGATGCAGGGCCTTGATCTCGGCACGCACCTCGACGCGAAGCTTCGCATCTAGGTTCGAGAGCGGCTCGTCGAACAGGAACACGCGCGGCTGGCGCACCAGCGCACGGCCCATGGCGACGCGCTGGCGCTGACCGCCGGAAAGCTGGCTCGGGCGGCGCTTCAGCAGGTGTTCGATCTGCAGGGTCTTGGCGACCTGCTTCACCGCGGCCTCGCGCTGCGCCTTCTCGACACCACGCATTTCCAGCGCGAAGGCGATGTTCTGTTCCACCGTCATGTTCGGATAGAGCGCGTAGGACTGGAAGACCATGGCGATGTCGCGCTGCGAGGGGTGCAGGTCGTTGATCACCTGGCCGTCGATGACGATATCCCCGGAAGACGGCGGCAGGAGGCCGGCGATGGCATTCAGCAGGGTTGACTTGCCGCAGCCGGAGGGTCCGACGAGCACCAGGAAGCCGCCCTTTTCAAGATCGATGTTGATACCCTTCAGGATCTCGACATTGCCGATCTTCTTGCGAATGTTCTTGATTTCAAGAAAGCTCATTGACGGTTATCCCTAAGTCAGCCCTTGACCGCGCCGGCCATCAGACCGCGCACGAAGTAGCGTCCGGCGACGATGTAAACGAACAGCGTCGGCAATGCCGCGAACACAGCGGCGGCCATGTCGACATTGTATTCCTTGACGCCGGTGGAGGAGGAAACGAGGTTGTTGAGCGCCACCGTCATCGGCGAGCCCTCACCGCCGGCGAAAGAGATGCCGAACAGGAAGTCGTTCCAGATATTGGTGAACTGGTAGATGATCGTGACGACGATGATCGGTCCCGAGCTCGGCAACAGGATGCGCCAGAAAATGCGGAAGAATCCGGCGCCGTCGATCATAGCTGCCTTCACCAGCTCGTCCGGAAAAGCTTCGTAGTAGTTGCGGAAGAACAGCGTCGTGAAGCCGAGACCGTAGATCACGTGCACCATGACGAGGCCCGTGGTGGAGTTCGAAAGGCTGAGGAGGCCGAGAAGACGCGCCATCGGAATGAGAACCGCCTGGAACGGGATGAAGCAGGCGAACAACATCATGCCGAAGACGAGCTTGTGACCCGGAAAACGCCATTTCGTCAGCACGTAACCATTGAGGGCTCCGAGCAGTGTCGAGATCAGGACGGCCGGAACCACCATCTTAACGGAGTTCCAGAAGTAACCCTTGATCCCGACGCAGCTGACCCCGATGCAGGCCTCGCCCCAGGCCTTGACCCAGGCGGCGATCGAGGGCGAGCCCGGGAGGGCCAGCATGTCGCCGCCGCGGATTTCATCGAGCGACTTCAGCGACGTGATCAGCATCACGTAGAGCGGCAGAAGATAGACGAGCGCGAGCACGATCAGGGCTGCATAGATGAAATAGCGGGCGACTCGGGCCTGGCCGGCGCTGACGGTTTCGTTGGCCGCGCTCATGACTGCTTTTCCCTGAGTTCGGAATAGAGATAGGGCACGATGATCGCGGTAATGCCCATCAGCATCATCACGGCGCTCGCCGAACCGACGGCCATCTGGTTGCGGGTGAAGGTATAGGAATACATGAAGGTGGACGGCAGTTCGGTCGCATTGCCCGGCCCGCCGCCGGTCAGCGCGATGACCAGATCGTAGGACTTGATCGCCATATGCGCGAGCACGATGAAGGCGGAAAGGAAGACGGGGCGCAAGAGCGGAATGATGATGCGGCGATAGATGGATATCGTCGAGGCGCCATCGATCTGCGCGGCCTTGACGATCTCGCCGTCGATGCCGCGAAGGCCGGCGAGGAACATCGCCATCACGAAGCCAGAGGCCTGCCAGACGCCCGCGATGACGACGGTGTAGATCGCCATTTTCGGATTGACCAGCCAGTCGAACCTGAAGCTTTCCCAGCCGAGATTGTGCATGGTGTTCTCAAGCCCGAGACCGGGGTTGAGGAACCATTTCCAGGCCGTGCCGGTGACCACGAAGGAGAGCGCCATCGGATAGAGGAAGATCGGCCGCAGCACGCCTTCTGCGCGGATCCGCTGGTCCATCAGGATGGCGATGAACAGACCGATCGCAATGCAGATGCCGATGTAGAGAACGCCGAAGATCGCCAGGTTCTGTATGGCCACATACCAGTTCGGCTGCGACCAGAGGCGGAAATAGGCGTCGAAACCGCCCCATTTATAGACCGGCATGATGCGCGAGGTCGTAAACGACAGATAGATCGTCCAGAGGATGAACCCGTACACGAACACCAGGGTTACGGCAAATGACGGCGCCAGCACGATCTTCGGCAGCGCGTTGCGCAATCCGTCCGCAAAAGAGCGGCTCCGTCTCTGCGGTTCCACGAACGGAACCGGTTCGATTGTCGTCATCATGACCTCCGCTACACCATCGGCCCGAAAACGGTTTCGAAAGCACGATGCGCAGATTGAACTACCTGGAGCGCCCTTTGAGCCTTACGGGCACGCGCGCTCCAGCAAAAGATGGAATGGCGTAATTTGCAAAAGTGGCCGGGAAAGTATCCCGGCCACTTGAACTTTGGATTTTCGCGTCAGGCGATCACTTGGCGGCGGCAACCGCTTCCGGCAGGCGCTTCAGCGCCGCGTCGGTGGTGAGCTGGCCGTTGAGATGCTGGGTGATGACGTCGAGCATGGCTTCCTTGATGGAGGCCGGCTGGGCATAGCCATGGGCGAGCGAGCCCATCATCGTCCCCTTGGAGGCAGCCTCCGCCAGATCCTTCATGCCCTTTTTGCCGCAATCGTCGAACTTCTCGTCCGAGATGTCGGTACGGGCGGGCACCGAACCCTTGACCGTGTTGAAGGCGATCTGGAAAGCCGGATTTTCGACGGCCGACGCCATCTTGAGCTGTGCGGCGCGCTGGTCGTCACCCACGTCGAACATCATGAACTGGTCGGCATTGAAGAGCACCGACCCCTGAGTACCGGGGAAGCGGATGCAGACGAAGTCCGTGCCCGGCTTCTTGTTGGCGCGCAGCCATTCGCCCTTCGACCAGTCGCCCATCTGCTGGGCGCCGGACTTGCCTTCGATGACCATGGCCGTCGAGAGGTTCCATTCGCGACCCGAGAAGTTCTGGTCGAAATAGGTGCGCAGCTTCGACATGGTGTCGAAGACCTTCTTCATCGTATCGCCGGAAAGCGAAGCCGGATCGAGATCGAGGACGGCCTTCTTGTAGAAGTCCGGCCCGCCGACGGAGAGAACGACCGCTTCCCACAGCGTGCCGTCCTGCCACGGAACGCCACCATGAGCAAGTGCCGTGAGGCCCTGGCCCTTGAAGTTGTCGAGCAGGGCGATGAACTCGTCGATATTGGTCGGAACCTTGCCGCCGGCCTTGTCGAGGGCCGCCTTGTTGATCCACAGCCAGTTGGTGGAGTGGATATTCACCGGAGCAGCGATCCAGTGGCCGTCATACTTGGAAAAGTCCTGAAGAGCGGCCGGGATGACCTTGTCCCAGCCTTCCTTGGTGGCGAGCTCGTCGAGGTTTGCGGCAACGCCCATTTCCGCCCAGTCGCGGAGGTCGAAGCCGAGAAGCTGCACGGCGGTCGGCGGATCGCCGGCCGTAACGCGGGCGCGCAGCGCAGTCATCGCCGCAGAACCTGCACCACCGGCAACCGGCATGTCCTTCCAGGCAACGCCGTCCTTCTGCAGGTTTTCCTTCAGCACGTTAAGCGCCGCAGCTTCACCGCCGGACGTCCACCAATGCAGGACTTCGACGCTTTCCGCTGCCTTGGCGGCACCGGCCGTCAAAGCGATGACTGCCGCGCCGGCGGCGAGTTTGCTGATCATTCGAATATTCATTGAGAATCTCCCTTTGCATCCGGGCTCCTCTCCGGATATTTCGATTTATAACGATATAAATGCCGTGGGTGTCAACCCGGACATGGCGATTTCTGCACAGGACCGAAATTCGGCCAGCGCGTTGAATTACATGCAGATTTTCCCGGCCGGCGAAATTTTTCTCTCGAATCGAGAAAATTTTCTCACCCGCTTCGAAAAATTTGTAACGATATAGATGAGGCTCGCACCGATTTTCGGGCGGGAACGGAGAAAGAGGAGATGTCGCTGGAAGACCTGGAGGAGAAGGGTCGGCGGGCGATGCCGGAGCGGGAAACCGGGCCAGCCGGTCGAAACGCGAAGCCGACTTTGAAAACGATCGCCGAATTGACGGGGCTTGCCGTCACCACCGTGTCGCGCGCGCTCGCCGATGCACCTCAGATAGCCTTGGAAACACGTCAGCGCGTGCGGCAGGTGGCAAGCGAGATCGGGTATTTGCCCGACCGTGCGGCCCAGCGCCTGCGCACGGGCCGCACCAATGTCATCAGCCTGGTCCTCGATCCCCACGAGGAAATTCTGAGCTATGCCACCTCGATGATCAAGGGACTGACGGAGGCTCTGCGCGGCACACCCTACCACCTCGTCATCACGCCGCATTTCTCCGACACGCCGCAGGTCGACCCCATCAGGCATATCATGCGCAACCGCATGGCCGACGGCATCGTCTTTACGCGGACGGAACCCTCGGACGAACGCGTAAGACTGCTGATGGAAAACAATTTCCCGTTCATCTGTCATGGCCGGACGGAACTGGGAACCGCCCATCCCTATGTCGACTACGACAACTATGGTTTCGCCTATCTGGCGGCTCGGAAACTGATCGCGGCCGGCTGCAGAAAGCTGTTCATCATCCTGCCGCCCGAGCGTTTCACGTTCGCCCATCACATGCGGCACGGCTTCATGACTGCGGTGCGGGAGGAAGGGGTAGCATTCGAGATCGCCAGGGAGGTGACGCTCGACAGCGGATCGGACGATATCCGTGACTACCTTTTCCGCCGCATGGGCGAAGCGGAACGGCCAGACGGCTTTATCTGCGGCGGTGAGGTTTCCGCTCTTTCGGTCATGGCCGCAGCCTATGACCATCATCTCGAACTCGGGAAGGATGTGCGCCTGGTGGCGAAGCAGACATCGGGACTCTTCGACCAGATCAGGCCGCGGGTCGAAACCATCTACGAGGACCTGGCGGAGGCCGGACTGCTGATGGGCCGCCTGCTTCTGAAACGTATCGGCGGCCCCCAGCCTATCGACGAAATGCAGGTGCTCCAGACCGTCTGAGATCCGGAGCACCCCATGATATCTCAATCCTCTTCGACGAAGACTTCCTCGCGTTTCTTCTTGACACTCGGCAGGAAGACGACGACCAGGACCAGCGCTGCGATAAAGAGAAGGCCGGCGCTGATCGGACGCGTGACGAACGTGGTCGGATCGCCGCGCGACAGGATCATCGCACGCCTCAGATTCTCTTCCAGAAGCGGACCGAGCACGAAGCCGAGCAGAAGCGGGGCGGGCTCGCAGCGAAGCTTGACCAGCACGTAGCCGATGAAGCCGAAGAAGGCCACGGAGTAGAGATCGTAGACGTTCGAATTGACGCTATAGACCCCGATCGAGCAGAAGGCCATGATGATCGGGAAGAGGACGTAGTACGGGATGGTCAGCAGCTTCACCCACAGCCCGATGAGCGGCAGGTTGAGGACGACGAGCATCAGGTTGCCGATCCACATGGAGGCGATGATGCCCCAGAAGAGGGCCGGCTGCTCGACCGCAACATTCGGACCCGGGACGATGCCCTGGATGATCATCGCACCGATCATCAGCGCCATCACCGGATTGGCCGGGATGCCGAGGGTCAACAGCGGAATGAAGGAGGTCTGCGCACCGGCGTTGTTGGCCGATTCGGGACCTGCGACACCGGCGACTGCGCCTTTGCCGAATTCCTCCGGATTTTTCGAGACCTTCTTTTCTACCGTGTAGGAAGCGAAAGCCGCAAGGATCGCGCCGCCGCCCGGCAGGATGCCGAGGATCGAGCCGATGGCGGTTCCGCGCAAAACCGGCGCGACCATCGCCCTGAAGTCCTCCTTGGTCGGCAGCAGGCCGCTGACCTTCGACACCAGCACCGACCGGCTCTTTTCGTTTTCAAGATTGCGGAGAATTTCCGCGATACCGAAGACGCCGACCGCAACGGCCACGAAGTTCAGGCCGTCCGCATATTCGCGGATGCCGAGGGTGAAGCGTGGCGTTCCGGTGTAAATGTCGGTGCCGACGAGCCCCAGCAGGAGGCCGAGCGCCACCATCGCCAGCGCCTTGACGATCGAACCGTGCGCCAGTGCGATAGAGGACACCAGGCCGACGACCATCAGAGAGAAATATTCGGCAGCGCCGAACTGCAGTGCGATTTCGGTGAGCGGCGGCGCAAAGATCGCCACCAGGAAGGTCGAAACGGTGCCGGCGAAGAACGAACCGATCGCCGCGATCGCGAGCGCTGCACCCGCCTTGCCCTTGCGCGCCATCTGATAGCCGTCGATGGCCGTGACGGCGGAGGAGGATTCACCCGGCATGTTGATGAGGATTGCCGTGGTGGAGCCGCCGTATTGCGCGCCGTAATAGATACCGGCGAGCATGATCAGCGAGGAGACCGGCTCCAGCTGAAAGGTGATCGGCAGCAGCATGGCGATCGTCGCAGTGGCGCCAATACCCGGCAGCACGCCGATGAGAGTGCCGAGCAGCACGCCGATCAGGCAGAAGAACAGGTTTTCCAGGGAGGTTGCGGTCGCGAAACCGAGCGCGAGATTACTGAACAGATCCATCACTCACACCTCAAAGACCGAGCCAGGGGCCGAAACTGCGGAACGGGAGGCCGAGGCCATAGATGAAGACCGCTACGGCGAAAACCGTCAAAGCGGCGGACAGAACGACCGCCGTCAGGGGCTTCATGCGGCCGGATGCGAAGGCCGCGATCAGAGCGGTGAAGAACAGCGCCGGCACGAAGCCGAGTCCTCTGACGGTCAACCCGAAGAAGATCGGCGCCGGCAGGATGAAGAGCATGCCGCGCCAAGCGATATGGCCGATCGGCTCACCATGGACGCGTGCGGCCTGAACGAGGATGATCGCTCCGAACAGCATCAGCGCGCAGGCGAGAATGAACGGGAAGTAGCCCGGCCCCATTCTCAGCGCCGTACCGAGTTCGAGCTCGAACGCCTGATAGGCGAAATAAATGCCCGTCAGGATGAACAGCAGTCCACAGATCAGATTGGTGGTGTCGAATTTCAGCGAATTCATGGTGTCTCCGTATGGATCGAAGAGCGGGATACCCAAGATCACTTGGTCAACGGATCCTCTTGGACGAGGATGACGAAGGCTGGCTTCAGATCATTCGGGCTGCCTTTAGAGAATCCCTCCCCTCCAGGATGGAGGAGAGGGATCGAAAGACGGCAACCGATGATAGGGAGCCGACAATGCGGCTTAGTCGGCGTATTGTCCAGCGGCCTCGATGATCGGCTTCCAGCGAGCGATTTCGCTTTCAAGCTTGGCCTTCAACGCTTCCGGGGTCGCATCCTGTTCGGACGACGGCTTGGTGCCCAGTTCGGCGAAGCGAGCGGCGACGTTCTGGTCCTTCAGCGCGACCTTCAACGCGGCGCTGAGCTTGTCGATCGCTTCCTTGGGCGTGCCCTTTGGCGTGTAGAGGCCATGCCAGATGCCCACGGTCAGGCCCGGCAGGCCCGCTTCCGTGACCGTCGGAAGGTCCTTCAGAACGTCAAGGCGTTCCGGCGACGTGACGGCATAGGCCTTCACCGTGCCGCCCTGGATCTGCTTGGTGGTGTTGGTCGTCTGGTCGCACATGATGTCGACCTGTCCGCCGAGAAGATCGGTCATCGCCGGGCCGGTGCCCTTGTACGGAACGGTCACAAGCGGAGTTTCGATCGCGCTCATGAAGAGCATGCCGCAAAGATGCGAGGCGGCGCCGATGCCGGCATTGGCAACGGTAACCTTGTCAGCATTGGCTTTGGCGTATTCGATCAGGCCCTTGAGGTCTTTCGCTTCCATGTCCTTGCGGGCGAGCAGCGTCATCGGAACTTCGGTGACGAGACCGACATAGTCGAAAGCGTTCAGCGTGTCATAGGAGAGCTTGCGGTAGAGGGTCGCGCTGGTCGCCATGCCGATGTGATGGAGCAGAACCGTGTAGCCATCCGGGTCTGCGCTCGCGACGCGTCCCGCGCCGAGCGAGCCGCCGGCGCCGCCGACGTTTTCGACGATGATCTGCTGGCCAAGATTCTTCGACATGGATTCAGCCACAAGACGGGCGACCGTGTCGGTCGGGCCGCCGGCCGCGAACGGAACGATCATCGTGATCTGCCGCTCCGGATAACCGGCTGCGTTGGCGGAAGCGGAGAAAAGCGAAAGTGCCGCAAGAGCGGTTGCGCCGATAAAGGCGTTCAGGGTTTTCATCGGGGTCCTCCAGGATGAAATATAAAGCACAGTCGGCGCTCAAATCTCCTCCGGCGCCAACCTGTCCGAAATCTGCGCCAATGCACTTGGCAGGCGCAATCATTTGAAAAGTATTAAATCGTTTTTTCTAGCCTTGATGCGTTGCAGCATGGGTGGATTAGGACACAAGGCACCCAAAGCGTGGGTGGATTTCTACCCATCTCCCTCAACATCAGCCGTCGCGGTCGTCCTGCAATAAGTGTTCCACGCCCAAAATCTTCTTGTCGAGCCCGTATTTCTGCATCTTTTCGTAGAGCGTCTTGCGGGAAATCCCGAGAGATTCGTAGACCGGCCTCAAGGCACCGCCATGGGCCGCGATCTCGCCGGCAATGATATTGCGTTCGAAAGCCGCGACCTTGTCCGCCAGCCGACCTGCTCCGTCCCGTGCCGGCGCGGCGGTCTCGCCGGGCCTCGGGTCGAGGCCGAGCACCAGGCGGTCCGCGGCATTGCGCAGTTCCCGCACATTGCCCGGCCAATCGCGCTGGGCGATCGCCGAGATCATGTCGGCAGGCACATCCGGATCCTCCCGACCGTAGCGCGCCGCAGCCTCCCGGACGAGCTGCAGGAAAAGCAGCGGAATATCCGCGCGCCTCTGAGCCAGAGACGGCACGTGAATGGTCGCTACGTTGAGACGGTAGAAAAGGTCGGCACGGAAGCGCCCCGCCGCAACCTCTGCCTCCAGATCCACTTTGCTGGTGGCGATAAAGCGCACGTCGAGCGGCACCGTTTCGTTGGAGCCGAGCCTTGTGATCACCCGTTCCTGCAGGACACGCAGGAATTTTGCCTGCAGATCGACCGGCATCGAGCCGATTTCGTCGAGCAGGATCGTGCCGCCCCGGCCGTGCTCGAATTTGCCGTATCGAGGGCGCAGTGCTCCGGGAAAAGCGCCGGCCTCGTGGCCGAAAAGCTCGCTTTCGATCAGGTTTTCCGGCAGCGCCGCGCAGTTGATGGCGATAAACGGCTTATGGGCACGCGGGCTGACATCGTGCAGCGCCCGCGCCACCACCTCCTTGCCTACGCCCGTCTCGCCGATGACCAGCGTATCCGCATCGGCCGAGCCGATCGCACGGATCTGATAGCGCAGGTCGACCATGACCTGGGTGCGCCCTGGAAGCCGCGCCTCGACATCGTCGCGCTTGCCTGCGACCGCCCGCAGCCGCCGGTTTTCGAGCACGAGACCGCGCCGGTCCAGCGCCCGGCGGATGATGCCCGCGAGATGCTGCGGAGTGAACGGTTTTTCGAGAAAGTCGTAGGCTCCTTCCCGCATCGCTTTTACCGCAAGCTGAACATCCCCGTGGCCCGTCACCAGGATGACTGGGATTTCCGCATCCAGCTCACGGATGCGGTGAAGCAGCGTCATGCCGTCGATGCCGGGCATGCGGATATCGCTGACGACCACGCCGTCGAAGCCGAACCCCGTAAGCTCGAGCACATAATCGGCATGGGAAAAGGTCTGGACCGAAAGACCGAAGAGTTCCAGCGCCTGCGCGGTCGAACGGCGCAATTCCTCCTCGTCGTCGACCAGCAGGACCCTTTGACTGTTCACTCCGCCGCCTCCAGAAGATTGCCGTCGGCAGCATCGAGCTCGATGATGAAGACTGCGCCGCCGTCGGGATGCTCACCGACGCTTAGGCTGCCGCCGAAATCCTTGATGATATTGTAGGAGATGGAAAGGCCGAGCCCCAAACCCTTGCCCACGCCCTTGGTGGTGAAGAACGGATCGAAGATGCGCTCGCGGATGGCGGGGGGGACGCCGGGGCCGCGATCGCGAACCGACACGATCACCTTGTCGCTCTCCTTTTCGGCGGAGACGGTGATACGCCGGTCCTCCAGCCCTTCCACCGCATCGGCCGCATTGGTGATGATGTTCACCAGGACCTGCTGCAGGCGCACGGCCCCCGCCTTCACGGCCGGGAGCATCGGATCGATCTCCACGTCGAGGATAGCATCGGCCGTCTTGAGCCGCGTCGCAACGATTTCGAGCGTATCCCGCATCACGTCCTCGAGAAGCACGGAACCGAGCTTCTCGTTCGGCTTGCGGGCGAAGTTGCGCAAGTGCTTGCTGATCGACGCCATGCGGTCGATCAGCGCCGAGATGCGCCGGACATTGTCCCTCGCCTCGTCCGTACGGCCGAGATCCATGAGCACGCCGCTTGTCTCGGCATAGGTCTTTGCGGCTGCCAGGGGTTGGTTGAACTCGTGGGAAAGGGCGGCCGACATCTGGCCGAGACCGGCGAGCTTACCGGCCTGGATGAGGTCGGCCTGCGTCTGCCGCAACCGCTGCTCCGTGAGCCGCCGCTCGGCGATCTCCTCCTCGATACGGCTGTTGACACGGGCAAGGTCGGCGGTGCGCTCCGCCACGCGCCCCTCCAGCTCGTTGCGGGCTTCGGCCTGCATCTGCATGCGCTCGTCGAGCCGGGCCCGACGCTGCATCAGGACGGCAAGGGCAAGCCCTGCGAGACAAAGCGTCAAAAGAGCCGCGACTGTCGCGGTCTTCGCCTGGGTGCGCACCGAACTCGTGTCCATCAGGACATTGACCGTCCAGCCCGCATCCGGCATCGGCTGAGAAACGACGAGATATTCCTTTTCGACGCCGGCATCGGCAATGATCATGACATCACGATCGGCAAATGTGCCGCGCTTCACCGGCAATTCCCTCAGCTTCGCATCCGCATATCGCCTGGAAGCCTCGGTATGCGCAATCCGGTCGGGCGTCAGCGGCAGAATGCTCGCATAAAGCCATTCGGGGCTGCCGGTCATGAAGATGATGCCCTCCGGATCGGAGACGAAGATCCGGTCGTCGCCGCCGCCCCAGCTATCCTCTATGGAGTCGATATCCACCTTGAACACGATCACGCCGCGGATAACCCCGCCAACCTCGATGGGGGATCCGAAGTAATAACCCCGTTTGAGGGACGTGGTGCCGAGCGCATAAAAGCGCGATTGCCGGCCAGCCGCTGCATCCTGGAAATAGGGCCGGTAGGTGAAATTTTCGCCGATGAAGCTGATCGGAGTGTCGTAGTTGCTGGCAGCGACGGTCTGGCCATCCATCGTCATCACGTAGATATCGGAGGATTTGAGAAGAGCGTTGACCTCCTTGAGATAGGCATTCGTCGCCGACCGCAGCGTATCGTTTCCCGGATCGAGGATCAGCGCCTCGACATTTTCCTGGTCGGCGATCAGCGCCGGCAGAGCCTCGTAGCGTTTCAGGTGACCGTCGAGTGCCGATACCGCCAGGCGCAATGTCGTGGCGGCCTGCGTCTCGGCCTCGTTCATGTAGCCGCGCGCCGCGATATCGTTGCCCTTGAAGATCAAGGCCAGCCCAAGTGCCGCGAGTACGGCCAGGGGCAAAAGAAGGCGATATCTCAACAGGCCGGGTCCTCCATTTCTCCACTCCGCTGAAAGGGGCGCGCCTATTGTAATCCGTGGTGGAGCGATTTCCATCTATTCCTTTTGCGAACCGCAAGGTCCAACCGCCGCCCTCAAACTCGTAATCGGAGACATGCTCGGTTTTATGGAAGTTTCACTTGACCTGCCGCTTGGGCGGGAACAATCTGGCGAGCGGGTATCGGCAGCCGGTTTCGGCGTTCAGGGGGTTCTTCATGGTCTATGTGCTTGCGCTTCTCATTGGCATCATTGCGGGCCTTCGCGCCATGACGGCGCCTGCCGCCATCGCCTGGGCCGCTTACCTCGGCTGGCTCAATCTTTCCGGTTCCTGGCTCGCCTTCATGGGCTCCGTCTGGGCAGTCGGCATCTTCACCATTCTCGCCGTCGTGGAACTCGTCACCGACCAGCTTCCCTCGACCCCCAGCCGCAAGGTGCCGCAGCAGTTCGGCGCCCGTCTCCTGATGGGTGCCCTTACCGGTGCCGCGATCGGCACGCCCTATGGCGGCTGGATTGTCGGGCTCGTCGCCGGCATTATCGGGGCGGTCATCGGCACCTATGGCGGCGCTGCCGTTCGCGCCAAACTCGCCGCAAACTTCGGCAAGGATCTGCCCGCAGCCCTCATCGAGGACGCCGTCGCCATCATCGGCGCCTATCTGATCGTTGCGTCCTTACCAATTCCGGTCGCCGCATGACAGCTTTCGACGCGATCATCATCGGTGCGGGACAGGCCGGCCCTTCGCTTGCCGGACGTTTCAACGATGCCGGCAAACGGGTCGCCATCATCGAGCGGAAGCATGTGGGCGGCACCTGCGTCAACACCGGCTGCAAGCCGACCAAGACGCTCGTCGCCAGCGCCTATGCCGCCCATCTCGCCCGCCGCGGCAGCGAATACGGTGTGGTGCTCGATAGCGCCGTGAAGATCGACATGCCGAAGGTGATGCGCCGCTCGCACCAGGTGACGCTCGATTCCCGCCACGGCAACGAGAGCTGGCTGGAGGGCATGCCGAACTGCACGCTGATCCGTGGCCATGCCCGTTTCGAAGACAAGAACACGGTACGGGTCGGCGACGAAGTGCTGACCGCACCGCAGATCTTTATCAATGTCGGCGGACGCGCGGCGATCCCGGATTTTCCGGGTATCAGCGAAGTGCCCTTCATGACCAACAGCGACATCGTCATGCTCGACCGGGTGCCGGAACATCTGGTCGTCGTCGGCGGCAGCTATATCGGCCTGGAATTCGCGCAGATGTATCGCCGCTTCGGCGCCGAGGTGACGGTCGTGGAGAAAGGCCCGCGACTGGTCGGACGCGAGGACGAAGAGATTTCCGAAGCCATCCGCGGCATTCTGAAGGCCGAAGGTATCAAAATCCGCACCGGCGCCGAATGCATCCGCTTCCGCAAGGATGAGGCGGGCATCGCCGTCGGCGTCAACTGTACCGAAGGCGAGCCGGAAGTGATCGGCTCCGATATCCTGCTCGCCGTCGGCCGGCGACCTAATACCGACGACCTCGGCCTCGACAAGGCGGGCGTCGAGACCGATGGAAAGGGCTACATCAAGGTCAACGACCATCTGGCGACCAATGTCGAGGGCATCTGGGCGATGGGCGACTGCAACGGCCGCGGCGCCTTCACCCATACCGCCTACAACGACTTCGAGATCGTCTCCGCCAATCTGTTCGATGGCGAAAACCGCAAGGTCTCCGACCGGCTGCTCGGCTACGCGCTTTACATCGACCCGCCGCTCGGCCGCGTCGGCATGAGCGAAACCGAAGCCCGCAAGGCCGGAAAGAAGGTTCTCGTTGGACATCGGCCGATGACGCAGGTCGGCCGCGCAGTCGAAAAGGGCGAGACGCAAGGCCTGATGAAGATTGTGGCCGATGCCGATACCAGACAGATCCTGGGAGCCGCCATACTCGGCACCGGCGGCGACGAATCCATCCACGGCGTGCTGGACATGATGAATGCCGGCGCCACCTTCGACACCCTGCGCTGGGCGGTTCCCATCCATCCGACGGTGTCGGAACTCTGGCCGACGGTGGTCCTCGGCATGCAGCCGACCTGAACCTCTTTTGGACACATCTAAATTTTTACCAACCGCTTAAGGAGAGCCTCAAGCATTTCCGTCTATGACCGGCATTCCAGGTCCTGTTCATGATGGAAACAGATGTGCGGTTTTGCTGGCTTCGTTGGTGAAGCATGTGCCTCCGGTAAACCGGAAGCTCTCCTGTCGTCCATGGCGGCCGCGATTGCCCATCGCGGACCGGACGGACAAGGCGTATTCGCCGTGCCCGGTGTCGGGCTTGCCCATGTCCGCCTGTCGATCGTGGGGCTTGCCGACGGCCAGCAGCCGATGACGAGTGCCGACGGCCGTTTCACCATCGTCTTCAACGGCGAGATATTCAACTATGTCGAACTGCGCGACGACCTGAAGGCTCGTGGCGTTGTCTTCCGCACCGGCAGCGACACGGAAGTGCTGCTGCAGCTTTATGCGCTCCATGGCGAAGGCTGCCTTTCACGCCTCAACGGCGACTTCGCCTTCGCGGTATGGGACGCGCGCGACCGGCGGCTGATGCTTGCCCGCGACCGGATGGGCGTACGGCCGCTCTTTTACACCCGGCACAAAGGCACACTCTTCTTCGGCTCCGAAGTGAAGGCGCTGCTAAAGGTGCCGGCCATCGATGCGGAACTCGATCCCTTTGCGCTCGACCAGATCTTCACGCTCTGGGCGCCGATCCCGCCGCGAACGGCTTTCAAGGATATATACGAACTCGAGCCCGGACATCTGCTGATCGCCGAAGGCGGACGCACCGAAGTCAGGCCCTATTGGTCGCTCGACTTTCCCGACGCCGACGACCGGACCGAAACGGACCAGGCGGCAATGGAAGAAGAGCTGAGGGCGCTCCTGACGGATGCGACGCGGCTTCGCATGCGCGCCGACGTCCCGGTCGGCGCCTATCTTTCCGGCGGCCTCGATTCCTCGCTGATCACGGCTCTGGCCGCGCCGATGGCGCCGAACGGACTGAACACCTTCTCGGTGACCTTCGACGATGCCGAGCATGACGAAAGTGCGTTCCAGATGGAAGTCGCCCGCGCGCTCGGAACGCATCATCGAGCAGTCGCAAGCGGCTCGGCCGATATCGCGGCGAGCTTTCCGGATGTGATCAATTTCACCGAGCGGCCGGTGCTGCGCACCGCGCCTGCCCCGCTCTATCGCCTTTCCAGCCTCGTACGAGATGCCGGTATGAAGGTCGTGCTGACCGGCGAAGGCGCCGACGAGGTCTTTGCCGGCTACGATATCTTCCGGGAAGCACGGGTGCGGCGCTTCTGCGCCCGCCAGCCGGGCTCGAAGATCAGGCCGCATCTCTTCCGCAAGCTCTATCCCTACCTGCCCGGCTTGAAACAGCAGTCTTCGGACTATCTTGCCGCTTTCTTCGGCGCCTCCAGCGACATTGCCGACGATCCGCTTTTCTCGCACCGGCCGCGCTTCCGCTCGACGGCTTCGGCGAAGATCTTCTATTCCGACGATTTGCGCGCCACCCTCGGTACTTATGACGCAGCGGAAGAGCTTGCCTCGCGCCTGCCCGGAAACTTCCGTCGCTGGCATCCGCTGCATCAGGCTCAATATCTCGAAGGCCGTTTCCTGCTGCCCGGCTACATTCTCTCCAGTCAGGGAGATCGTGTTGCGATGGCGCATGGCATCGAAGGCCGTTTTCCCTTCCTCGACCATCGCCTTGTCGAATTCGCAAGCCGCCTGAGGCCGGAGATGAAGCTCAAGGGCCTGGAGGAGAAACATATCCTCCGGCGGGTGGCGAAAGACCTGCTGCCGGACGTGATCAGCAAGAGACCCAAGCAGCCTTATCGCGCGCCGGACAGCCGTTCCTTCGTCGGCAACGACGAACGAGCCTATGTCGGCAAGATGCTCGGCGAACAGGCGATCGCCGCCACGGGACTGTTCAACGCCCGCGCGGTCGCCAAGCTGCATCAGAAGTGCCGAACGCAGACGGTTTCCGGTTTCCGCGACAATGCTGCCTTTGTCGGCATTCTTTCCACGCAGCTCTGGCTGCAGAACTTCACGGCCCGTGACGCCGCCGGAGCCGATCCCATTGCCATGGCGGCAGGAAGCAAAGCATGACGGTGCCCGGATCGATCCAGAAGATGGCACGGCTTCGCGGTTTCCTGCCGATGTTCATGTCCTATGCGGCTTCGGGCGGCAGCCTGATCGTCAGCTCCTTCGCTCAACTCCTGACCTTTGCCATCCTTGCCCGGTTCCTCGGCGTCCACGAGTTCAGCCTGTTCGTGGCAATCACCGCGGTCTCGGCAATCGCGGTTCATCTCTGCGGTCTCGGCGCCACCGAATGCCTGGTTCGGCGTGTCGCACGCGACCATGCCATCTACCCCCTGATGCTCGGGCACAACCTGATCCTGATTTCGGCAAGCGGCGCCGCCCTCATCATGGTCGGCGCCGTGGCATTGCCCTTCTTCTTCGAAGTCTCCGCCGATCCGGTGGTGAACGTGGTCGAGATCACCCTGATGCTCGTCACGAATATCGTGCTCGTCCGCTGCATCCTGTTTGCGGAGCAGGTGTTCATCGCTTTTTCGGACTTCGGCTCGGCCAACAAGGTCGTCATGGGTTTTGCACTCATCCGCACCGCCGCGGCCGTGCTCGCCTGTCTCGCCTTCGGCGTATCGACGCTTTCGGGCTGGATCCTCTGGCAATTCGCGGCCCATCTCCTCATGCTGGCTTTCTGCATCCATGCGCTGCGCCGCCTCGGCCGGCCCCAATGGGGGCTCGTGCGCGAAGAGCTTCGGCTCGGCCTGTTCTTCAGCATCCCCTTCATTCTCAAGGCGGCGCGCCAGAATGCCGACCTCCTGGTCCTGAGCCTGGTCACCACAGCCGAGATCGTTTCGAGTTACAGTGTCGCGCGTCGCATCATCGAGAGCAGCTATCTTTCCGTCGATGCGCTGAACCGCATTGTTTATCCCGGCACCGCAAAGGCGAGCCAGGCAGGGCTTCACCACGCGGCGGAGCGGGTATCGAAAATCTTCGCCGTGGCCTTCACGATCAGCGTCGGCGCCGGTGCGACCGTCTATGTATTCGCACCTCTGCTGCCTTTTCTGTTCGGGCATGATTACATCTCGCTTGTGAGTTTCGTCCGCGTCCTCTGCTGGGTCGTGGTGCCGGTCGCCTGCTGGGCGATCGCGCTCGAGGCGCTCGGCGCCGCCGGCCATCAAGGCGCACGCGCTTCCGTTCTCGGAACCGGCAGCCTGCTCGGCGCAGGCATTGCTGCATGGGCCACCTGGTATGCCCCGCCGCTTGGCACCTTTGTCTCCTATTATGTGATCGAGGCAGCCATGGCGATCGCCGCCTGGGCCGTTTATCTAAGCGTCGTGGCGAGGAGCAGGCAGTCGACTTTTGCCGTCAGCGAGCCCGCCGAATGAACCTGCTCTCCAGCCCTCTGGCCGCGGAGGCTCCTCCTGTCCCCCTCACCCGCAACGGGTCCCACGGCGTGCGTCCGATGGAAGCCGCCGACCTTCAGTCCGTCGGGCGGCTCTTCAACAAGGCATTCAGGAACAGGGACGAGGCGCCACAGCAGGGTCTTCTGGATTATCTCGACCGCGTTTTCCTGAAATGTCCGGGATATGCCCCTGAGCATGGCAGCATCGTCCATGAGGATCATCACGGCCGGATCGACAGCGCGTTGCTGGCGCTTCCCATGCCCTTCCTCGTCTGCGGCCGGCGCATTACCGCGCGACTTCTATGCGCCTTCATGGCGGACAAGAAGACCGGGCTTGCCGGTGCCGCAAGACTGGCCCGCGCGATCCGCCTCTCGCAACCGGATCTCTGTTTCTCAGACAATGCCTCCCCGGTCAGCGCCGATCACTGGACGACCGGCGGCGGCTTCATGCTTCCCGTTCAAAGCCTCGAGTGGCGCCGCACCTTCCAGCCTTTTCAGGCAAGTCTCGATCGACTGAAGGAAAAACTGCCCAGGGTAAGCCATCTTCCGCTTTCGATGTCGGTCAGGCCGGTAGACCTCATCGCTCGACGTTTTGAAGCGTTCACGCCGCCGGAACCCGCCGGAGTGAACTCGGTCGAAGCGGATTTCGACGATTTCTTCACCTGCGCCGCGACAATGACCGAGCGCTTTGCGATCCGCCCCGACTGGTCGCGTGACGATCTTCTGTGGCTGATGGATACGGCCGCCTCGAACCTGTCGCTCGGCCGGCTCCGCTGCAAACGGGTCTTCAGCGCGAAAGGCACGACGATCGGCTGCTACCTGTTCTTCGGCAGGCCGGGAAGGATGGCGCACGTCCTCAATATCCTATGCCGCGAAGGACACGAATTCGACGTGGTCGGGCATATGTTTTCAGACCTTTCGGCCTTCGGCTATTCAGCGGCCCACGGAATGGCTCAGCCCTTCCTGATGAACGCATTGATGCGGCAGCGACAGATGAACTTCCGGCACCGCGGCTATTTTTGCATGGTGACGCGGCATCAGGACATCCGCGAGGCTGCAACCGGAAACGATATTTTTGTCGGCGGCCTCGCCTCCGAAAGCTGGAGCCGTCTCCTCACCGACTTCGCCTAATGTGAGATTAACGCGATATTCACCGTACTGACCTAGTGATGAAGCCTGATATTGGCGAAATGCGGCGCGTTCGATGCTTCGGCCGCATGGCTGGAGGTGTGCATGTACCGGCCGAGGGAGCCTGAGAACCGACGACCGGCGTCATCTTCCGTGCCTGCAGGTCAGCGCGGCGGCATGTCTTATCGCGGCTCGCTTCTTGATCGGCTGGACGACGAACGCCTCCAGGAATCCTACCAGGACGAGAACGATTCCCGCGCGGGCGAAAGGGATGACTACTGGCGTCGTCCGAGCCGACAGCCGCAACCCGCTCCGCGCCCTGCGGAGGAACCGGCCGCGACCTACTCTTCCTCGTTCAACGGGGTCATAGAAGCCCAGATCCGCAGCCTGTCCGAGATCGGCGTCGGCGACATCCTCTCCTGGCTGCGCAAAGGGCTGCCCTGGATCATTTTCTTCGTGGTCCTCGGCGTTATTGCGGCCTTTCTGTATTCGGCCACCGCCAGCCCGCGATACACCGTCTATACCGATATCATCATCGATCCTCAGAACCTCAACGTCGTGACCGACGACGTGTTCGCTTCGAGCCCGCAACGGGACTCTCAGCTCCTGGAGGTGGAAAGCAAACTGCGCGTGCTGACGTCCCGCAATGTCCTGAAACAGGTCGTCGCGGATATGAACCTGACGGAAGATCCGGAATTCACAAAGCCCGGCGCGCTGGAGCCGCTGCTGCGTCTGTTCTCCCCCGGCCGTCCGGCCGGCGACAGGGAGCTCGGCGTGCTGATGGAACTCGGCGAGCGGGTCAAGGCCGCCCGTGAAGAACGGTCTTTCGTTGTCACGCTTTCCGTATGGTCCGAGGATCCGGAAAAATCGATCAGGCTCTCCGAAGCGATCGTCCGCGCTTTCGAGACCGAGCTCTTCGAGTCGTCGGCCGACAGCGCCGGCCGTGTCGCCGCAACGCTCACCAGCCGCCTTGACGAACTGCGCGCCCAGGTGACGGACGCTGAGGAAAAGGTCGCCCAGTTCAAGCGCGACAACAATATCCAGGAATCCAATACCGGCGAGCTTGCGAGCAGCCGGATTTCCAGCGCCCTCGACACCCAGGTCCTCGATGCGCAGCAGCGCCTGATCCAGGCAGAAGCGCGCTACAACCAGATGCGTTCGGCCGTTGCCGACCGGCGGACGGCGACGGCGACCGTCTTCGATTCTCCCGGTATGCAGACGCTTCGGACCAGCTACAATACTTTGCAACAGCAGATCGGCTCGCTGACGCTCACCTACGGTGCCCGCCATCCGCGGCTGGTTTCGCTGCAGTCGGAAAAAGCCGCCATCGACAAAGCCATAGCCGACGAGGCGAGCCGCATCCTCGAGACGGCCAAGACGGACGTCGACCAGGCACGCGTGACGCTGAACCAGCTCCGCGGCAAGGCCGACGCCGAACGTTCCACCGTCTTCACCAACAACGACGCGCAGATACGCCTGCGCGAACTGGAACGGGATGCGCGCGCCAAGGCGGCGGTCTACGAAACCTATCTCGGCCGCACCCACCAGATCACCGAACGCCAGCAGATCGACACCAGCAATGTCCGGGTCATCTCGCCGCCCGTGCCGCCCAAGGCGAAGAGCTGGCCGCCGCGCACGGTCATCCTCCTTGCGGGCGGCGGTGTCGGCGGCTTTATGCTCGGCACCGGAGTGGCTCTTCTGCTCGGGCTCGCGCAACATCTGGGCGATGCCCGCCGCCGCTTCGCTTACACGCAGAGATACGCCTGAGGGGTTGAGCATGCGCAACCCGACAGCCGTAGCGACAGGCCCCGCCGATATCGATCACCGCAACATGATCGGCTCGATGCTGTTCCTCGGCCTGTTCCTGTTCTTTGCGATATCGATCGACCCCTTCTACGATCTGACCCTGCCCTCGTCATCGAGTATCGAGACCGACAATTCCAGCCGGCTGAACCAGATCCTGTTCATCTTCCTGCCCTTCGGCGCGGTTTTGTGCACCATGGCCACCTCCATGCGCAGCACCTTCCTGCAGCCGCGGTGGCTGATGCTGACGATCTTCCTCTGGCTGCTGTTCGTTTCGTTCTTCTCGAGCCACGGCTCCAACAGCTTCAAGGCCCTGGTCCTCACCTCGCTGGTGGTCATCGGCGCCAATGCCAGCGTGCTGCTGCCGCGTTCCGAGACACATTTCGCCAAACTGCTGGCGATCGGAACGCTCGCCTGCATCGGGCTCTGCTATTACGGCATCGTTTTCCTGCCGTACCTTTCCATTCACTCGGCGGCCGAGGTCACCGAACCCATGCATGCCGGCCTCTGGCGCGGCTATTTTCCCCATAAAAACAATGCCGCCGCCGCCATGGTGCTGTTTGCCTTCTGCGGCATATTCGTCATGCGGGTCTGGTCGCGCCTCGTAGGCCTCGCCATCTTCGCAGGCGCCGCCTGGTTCCTGATGCACACCGGCGGCAAGACCGCGTCGGCCATGCTGCCGGCAGTTATTCTGCTCTCCTGGCTGTTCGAGAAATGCCGCTTTCTTCGCATCCCGCTTTCGATAGGCGGCGTCGCCGCGTTCAACCTGCTTGCCGTCGGTGCGGCAATCTCGCCGGGCCTGAGCGAACTGGTGAAGAGCTTCGGCGTGGATGCCACCTTCACCAACCGCGCCGATATCTGGCGGATCGCAATCAACGCGATTTCGGAATTTCCGATGACGGGTTTCGGTCTGAAGTCCTTCTGGCGCACCGAAGAACTGGTTTACGGCGGTCAGGGATTGGCAACTTGGGCAATCTCGGCTTCGCATGCCCACAATTCCTATGTGGAGATCCTGCTGATCGGTGGGATACCGGCCCTCATGCTTTCGCTGATCTGGTTTTTCGTCGTACCGCTGCGGAGTTTTTCGAAGATCACTGCGCAAGGAAAGATGACCCATAGCGGTCGGCTTTTCCTGCGCATCTGGCTTTACATGATATTCACCACCTGCCTCGAAAGTCTCTTCTACGAAAGTTCCTCGGGCTACATTGTCGGCTGGTTCCTGTTCTGCATGGCACTCTTCGGAATCCGCTACGAAGCCAATGCCATCCATATCGAGGAGAGATCGTTGGAAAGAGGAAGGGAGGCCCATGCCTGACGCATTCAAGGCAATGGAGGGATTGATCGACCGGATAAGCAATCGGCTTATCTGGAAGATGGCCCGGCGGACGCGTACCGTCGCAACCGACGTGCCGATCGTCTCCTTCACCTTCGATGACGTGCCGGATACCGCCTTGACCAACGGCGCATCCATTCTCGAAAAACATGACGCTGCCGGCACCTTCTACATCGCTGGCGGCCTTGAAGGGCTCGTGGAGCCGGACCGCAGGCTGATCAGCCGCGACGGCTGTCTGGAACTCTTCCGGCGCGGCCATGAGATCGGCAGCCATACCTTCACGCACCACCGGCTCCGCTCTTACGGCAAATCGCTTTCGGCGGATCTTGAGAGAAATAGCGAATACCTCCGCGAGGCCGGCATTACGCGCCCCGCGAGTAATTTCGCCTTTCCCTACAATGCCGCCTGGCCGCTCGCCCGGCGCGAACTCGCGCGGCGATACCGGACCTGTCGCGGTGCGGGCGAGGCAATCAATCGCGGTCCGGTAGACCCGTTGATGTTGCAATCGGTGGAGATCCGCCAGCCCGAGGACCATGTGCGCGGACTGACGACCTGGATAGACGACGCCCTGAAGAACCCGGGATGGCTCATTTTCTTCACCCATGACATTGCCGAGACCCCGACACCCTACGGCTGCACACCGGGGGCTTTCGAGCATCTGGTGGGCTACGCCCGCAAACGCGGTTGCAGCATCCTGACCGTCGAGGCCGCGACGCGCACCCTCGGCTGGGAGGACACCGCCCAATGAACGTGCATGCGACAGCCGTGGCGGTACCTCGCCTCCTGAACATCAACAACTACTTCTACAGGCGCGGCGGCGCAGAAACCGTCTTCTTCGACCATACGGCGCTCTTTGAGGAGATCGGCTGGGATGTCGTGCCTTTCGCCATGCGGCACGAGAAGAACCTCCCCTCGCCCTGGTCCGACTATTTCGTCTCGGAGATCGAATATGGCCGCGAGATCGGGCTGAAGGAAAAGGTCCTGCAGGCGACCAAGGTCATCTATTCCTTCGAGGCCCAACGGAATCTGAAGCGCCTCATCGACAAGACGCGGCCCGACGTCGCCCATGCCCACAATATCTATCACCACATCTCACCCGCGATCTTTTCCACCCTTAAAGATGCTGGCGTGCCGGTGGTGATGACGGCCCATGACCTCAAGCTCGCTTGCCCCTCCTACAAGATGCTGCGCGACGGCCGCATCTGCGAGGACTGCAAGGGCGGCCGGATCCATAACGTGGTGGTCAATCGCTGCGTCAAGGATTCGCTGCAGCTAAGCGGAGTGGTCTTCGCCGAGACGCTCCTGCATCGGTCGCTCGGGCTCTACCGAAACAAGGTCGACCGGATCGTCGTGCCGAGCCGCTTCTATCGCGAAAAGCTGATCGAATGGGGCTGGCCGGCCGAAAAGCTCGTTCATGTCCCGAATTTCGTGGACGTCGACCGGTTTTCCACGAAATGGCACGAGAGCGATTACTTCGTTTTCGCCGGCCGCCTAGCCCCGGAAAAAGGCATATCCACCCTGATCCGCGCCGCAGCCAAGGCGAGGCAGAAGCTGATCATAGCGGGGACCGGGCCGGAAGAGGACGCTCTCAAGGCGCTAGCCCGATCTGCTGGGGCCGAGGTCGTCTTCGCGGGCCATCTATCAGGAGACGTCCTGTTCCGCCTCATCGGCCAGTCTCTCGCGCTCGTCCTGCCTTCCGAATGGTACGAGAATGCACCGATCAGCATCCTGGAAGCCTATGCGCTGGGACGTCCGGTCATCGGCGCTGCGATCGGCGGCATCCCGGAAATGGTCCGTGAAGGAGAAACCGGGCTCACCGCCGCCGCCGGCTCGGTCGACGATCTGACAAGGACGCTCGCCGACCTCGCCGCCCGGTCGGCAAAGGAACGGGCACAGATGGGACAGGCCGGTCGCGCCTGGATTTCCAACGAATTCTCGCGCGCGGCCTACCGGCAGCGGATGTTCGATCTTTACCAATCCCTTATCCGCCGCTGAACGGGAAACCCGATCCCGAAACCGGTCAGCCGTCCAAAAATTTTTTCACCGCTTTGCCCAAGAACCGCACAACTCCTTTAAAATCTTAGCTTTTTTCTTACCGGTATGAGAAGGTTCCTTCCATAGAACGGCATCAGAAAATGAATTCTGGTGCCGGTGATGGACGAGAACATCAATACTCCGCAGAAGCGGCAGGCGCAGTCCGTCCGGACGCGCCCGGGCGACATCACGTCGCTCGAACATATCCCTGCGCAGCTGCTGCAGGCCCAGGCTGTTCCGCACAGCGATCAGGCCAGGCAGAGCCGTATCGAGCGCGTCGTTCTGAGCCAGACGCCGCGGCTGTCGCCGGTGCTGCCGGATATCGGAACCACTCCCGGCATTCGTGTCGGCCGGGAATCCGTTCGGCGCCGCGTCATGATGCTTGGCCTTCGGGGCATACCGAATGTGCAGGGCGGCATTGAAAAGCACGTCGAAATGCTGAGCCAGGAACTCGCGGCGCGCGGCTGGGATGTCGAGGTGCTTGCGCGCCGCCAATACCTGCCCGATCCGACGGTGGCGGGCTGGCGCGGCATTCGGGTGACGCCTCTCTGGGCGCCGAAGTCGATGCTTCTGGAGGCTTTCGTTCACACCCTGGTCGGCGTCCTCTACGCCGCCATCCGCCGCCCCGACATCCTGCATATCCACGCGGTCGGCCCGGGCCTGCTCGCACCGCTCGCCCGTCTGCTCGGGCTGAAGGTCGTCATGACCCACCACGGATACGACTACGACCGTGAGAAGTGGAGCACCACGGCAAAGCGGGTGCTGAAGCTCGGCGAACGGCTCGCCATGCGGTTCGCGAACGCCAGGATCGCGGTGTCGCGCGACGTGACGGAAACCATGAAAAGCCGCTATGGCGCAGACGTCGCCCATATTCCGAATGGGGTGACGGTGACGCCGAGCCTGGTCGGCAAAGCGACGCTGGATCGGTTTGGCCTGCAGCGCCGCCGCTACATCGTCATGGTCGCCCGTTTCGTGCCGGAAAAGCGCCAGACGGATCTGATCGCCGCTTTCGAAAAACTGAAGCAGGCCGACTGGAAACTGGTTCTGGTGGGTGGCGCCGATCACAAAGGCATGGCCTATGCCAAGGAGATCGAGGCTGCCGCAGCCCGGGTGCCCGATGTCGTGCTGACGGGTTTCCAAAGTGGTGAAGATCTTGCCGCGCTCTTTTCCCAGGCCGGTCTCTTCGTTCTGCCCTCGCTACACGAGGGCATGCCCATCTCACTTCTCGAAGCCATGAGCTATGGGCTGCCTGTGCTGGCGAGCGACATCATTGCCAATCATGAGGTCGATCTGCCGCCGGAGGACTATTTCCCGCCCGGCGATGTCGACGCCCTTGCCAGGGCCCTGGAGCGGAAGATGGCCGAACCTTTCGGTCAGGAGGGCGCCCTGTCGCGCATCCGCAAGGTGGAACAGACCTATGCCTGGCCATCCATCACCCGAAGCACGTTGGCGATCTATCACTCGGTTGCGACGCGGAAGAAGGTGAAGGAGCTGCTGTGAGCGTATCGATCATCATCAAGACGCTGAACGAGGAGAAGCGGATTGCCCGCACGATCGAATTCGCACTCGCCGGTCTGCCCGGTGGGCAAGGCGAGGTGATCGTTGCCGACAGCGGCTCCGCGGATTCAACGATAGAGATCGCATCCCGCTATCCGGTTCGGATCGTCCAGATCCAAGCCCCCGCACGCCCGAGCTGCGGTATCGGCCCCCAACTTGGCTTCCAGTATGCGCGGCACGAGTTCATCTGTCTGCTCGACGGCGACATGGATCTCGATCCCGCTTTTTTGCCCGCAGCGACTGCCTATCTGAACGCCCACACCAGAGCGGGCGGCGTTACCGGCCATGTCGAGGAAATGATGCTCGACAATCTGGAATATACGCGCCGAGTCCAGCGGAATGCGCCCGAAAACCGCATCGGCGCCATCGACAGGATGAACGGCGGCGGGCTTTACTGCCGCACCGCGATCGAAAGCGTCGGTTACCTGACGGACCGCAATCTGCACGGATATGAGGAGTTCGACCTCGGCATCAGGCTGCGCAACGCCGGCTGGGACCTTTACAGGCTCGACCGCCGGTTCGTCCGCCACTATGGCCACAGCGTCAATTCCTACCGTCTTCTCGGCCGGCGCTGGAAGACCAAGTATCTGTTCGGGGTGGGCGAACTGTTGCGGGCCTCGTCGGGTAAACCCTATTTCCGGCAGATGCTGCGGGAATTACCGGAACTGAAGCTCTGGGCGCTGGTCGCGGGCTGGATTCTCTTCTCGCTCGGATTGATGATCGCCGTCCCCGACAAGCTTGCCGCGCTGGCGGCGGTGCTGGGTCTGTTCGCAAGCGTCATCGCCCTGATGTCCTGGCGAAAAGGAGGGCTCTCGCTCGGGCTTTACACGGTCGTCGCCTGGCTGTTCCATACGGCAGCGGTGCCTTTCGGCTTTTTCGCCCCCCGACGCGACCCCCGTGGATGGGTGGAGAGCCGTGAGTTCGGAGACACTGATGAAAAGACTGATCCGCGCCCTGGCAACGACACTCGCGCTCGCGGCTTCGGCGCCCGCAGTCTGGCCGGCTGACTGGCTTCCGGTCCGCGAGATATCGCTGACCGTTGCGCCCGGCAGTCCACTCGATTTCTCCGGCCTCCTCCCGAACGGCTCCATCGACGCCAACAGCCGCCTCGTCGCCGGCACGGACGGCCATTTGGCCAAAGCCGGCGCGCCGGATGCACCGGCGCGCATGTTCTGTGCTTCCCTCGCCTGGAGCCCTGCATCCGGCGGCTTCCCGAACCATGCGGATGCCGATGCCTATGCCAAGCAGCTCGCCATGCATGGCTATAATATCGCACGCCTCCATTTCACCGATGCGGCCCTGATGTTCGGCCGACAGAAGGATTTCGATTTCGATCCGGAGACTCTCGACCGCATCCACTATCTGATGGCCGCGCTGAAGAAGAACGGCATATACTGGATGGTCGACGGGCTCACCTCCTGGCGCGGCGGTTCGGGCGGCTACGATGATCGCTGGGATCCGTCGGAAGGCCTCAAGCTGGAGTTGAGCTATGAGGAAAAGGCCTTTGCCCACTGGAAAAGGCTGGCCACCGATTTCCTCACGCGGCTCAATCCCTATACCGGCATTGCGCCGATCCGCGACGAGGCCCTCGGCTTCGTGATCCTGGTCAATGAAAACAGCATGGAATTCGAGACGGTTGTCCATGACAGGATCGGCCGGCCTTACCCGGACAGCCTGCGCCAGCCGTTCAACACCTGGCTGCGCATGCGTTACGGCTCCACGCAAGCGCTTCGGACCGCGTGGCCCGACCTTCGGGCCAACGAGCGGCTGGAAAACGCCTCCGTACGCCTGCCCACCGACCGCTATGTCGACAGCCCCCGGCTGCGCGACCTACAGGCCTTCTTCGTCGAGACCGAGCGCGGAACCGTGGCCCGCATGACGGAGGTGCTGCGGGACCTCGGCTATCGCGGCCTCATCAGCGACTATAACAACTGGCCGACGGTGCAGACGAGCCTGACCCGCCAGGACCTTCAAGCCGTCACCATGAACACCTATCACGATAGCGTAAACAGCTACGAACCCGGTGCGAAGATCGAAAACAAGAGTTCGCTTGCCGACGCCGGCGCATATACGCGCGTCGCTGCCGCAAGCCGCTGGCTCGGCAAGCCTTTCGGCATCACGGAATACGATCACCTGTTCTGGAGCAGATATCGGTACGAGGCCGGTCTCGTGATGCCGGCCTACGCCGCGCTGCAGGGCTGGGATATGCTCTGCCGCCACGGCCATGGGCCGATCGCCTTGCGATATGGGGAACCTTTTCCTCACAAGCGCGCGATGTTGCCCTATGCGATCGCCCTCGATCCGGTCGCCCGCGCCGGCGAAACGCTTGCGGCGCTCCTTTTCCGGCGCGGAGATGTCGAAGCCTCGTCCAACAGCATTCCTTTCCTCGTCCGGGGCGAGGAGGACCTGAGCGATGACATGCAAGCCGCCGAACCGGATGCATTGACTGTACTGTCGCTCGTCTCCCGCATCGGCCTCAGACAATCCGATGGGCTGCGAGAGCCCCTTGCGGTCAATCAGCCGCGGAACGAACCGGACGCAGGCAAGCTGCTGACTGCGCTGCGAGAGGCCGGCCTGCTGCCGAAAAACAACCGCACCGATCCATCCGCCGGAATTTTCCAAAGCGATACCGGAGAGCTGTTGCTCGACAGCAAAAAACTTCGCCTGACATTGTCGACGCCACGCACGGAAGCGGCCGCTTTCGCCACCCTGGAAACCCCTATCGATCTCAAAACCGTGCGGATCGAAGGCGGCGACGGAGGCGCACTGTTCGCCGCCTCCGCTCTTGATGAAGCCGCTTCGCTCGCTGCAAGCAAACGCATGCTGCTGATTTTTGCAACCGACGCCCGCAATAGCGACATGCGCTTCCGGGATTCCCAGGAGAAGGTGATCGAGGACTTCGGGGCTTTGCCGGTATTGATCCGCAAAGGTGCGCTATCGGTCGAATTCAGGAACCGGTCCGGCCGCTGGCGGCTTTCCCCTGTGAGTCTCGACGGTGTCGTACAGCCGGCGCTCCGCAGCGAAAACGGACCCATGCGTTTCAACCTCACCAATGACGCACCGGCAGGTCCCACGACATTCTTCCTGCTCGAGACGGACTGACCCTTGCCAATTGTCCGAGCTTAGGGATCAAAAACGTCTTTCGCAGGTTAGTCTCTTGACCGCAAAAGAGATCAGGAGAAAACCTCATGCCCAACGCCAGTTCGAAACACATGGGTTCCGGAGCACATGGGAAAAGCAGCGGGAACGGCGCCATGACGGACATCGATAAGGATATCCTTCCGGAAAACATGGTGCTTTCCAACCGCGACAAGGCGCAGCATTCGCGAGAGCGCGGATTGGACAGCAAGACCGTCCAGACCGAGCAATTTCACGATCATGAGGCCAACCGTCTGGATGATTAGAAAACGCTTCCAGTTAACCTCTCATTGAGAGTGGCCGCACACAAACTCCCTCGAAAGATTGACTGTTCTTTCCTTGTAAAGAACGGCGGAAATAGTAGTCTTGAGTTATTGCCAGCGATGAATAGGGGCACTGGCAACTGGAAGACAGGAGGCGCTTTCGTCCCCCCACAGTGGAGGCTGAAAAGATGAATCCGGCAGTCCTCACAACGACACTCGAGCCCCACGATCTGGCTTTCCTCAAGCGCGTCTTTGATGGCATTTGCGCCAATCGGGGTTTGGCCGGCGAAAGCCCTGCTGCCAATGATCTCGCTGCTCGGATTATCCATCTGTATCAGCAAGGTATCAGGAGCGAGAAGGAACTCGAGATACGGATCGATGGGATCGAGGTCTCGCAAGCCTGATCGAATGCCGCCGTGTGCGGCGGTCACGCTATCTCTTGGCCATAAGATCACGCTCGTCGCGCATCAGGAAGATGCGCGTCAGCGGGTCGAGATGGGTGCCCAGCCAGTCCGCCATCGCTATCTCCTCCTCCAGTATTCGCTCAAACACGGCTTTGGCCTCCCTCTCCTCCAGCTCGTCGGCCGCAGCGATGAGGACGCGGTAGCTGGCGATTTCCAGATGCTCGAAGGCATAGCTTCCCATCGCGCCCTTGACGACTTCGTCGCTGATCAGCATGCCGCCGACGCCCTGGGCCTTCGCCGCGAGCTTGGCCGCCACATCCTTCAGCGTCAGCACCCCGCCCGCGCTTGAAAACTGGTCGAGCAGGGTCTTCACCGCCTGTGCGTGACCTTCGGTCTCGTGGAGGTGCCGGATGATCTGTGCCTTGAGGTCCGGGTAGCTTTCGATCCGCCGTGACTGATCGGTCAGCATGGTGATCGCCTGCTCCTCCATCGCGTGCGCGGCGCGAAGCCAGACGAGAAAATTATCCCGGGCATGTGTCATTCGCCTCTCCTCCAAAAGATTGCCGCCCAGAAAGCAGTGCTTTTGAGCCTGCGGACAATCAGGGTTCGGCAGCGATCCGCGAAGGACACTCGCAGATACAATCCTGCACGAGGAAAACATGGTGCAGGTTCGAGAATTGTCCAAAGGTATATTTCCCGACTATGGAGGCGAGATCATGACTTGAAAATGCCACGCTGGACGTGTTGGCTCGAGCACTCACCGTCGCACGTCCGCTGTTTTTTGACCGGGCAGCCCAAGCAATGACACGCGGTTCCGTGCCGGTCTTTTGCGAGGAACAATCTTCATGCGGATCGGTTGTTCAGTGAGTAACAGGGAATGCAATCATGACACCTGCCCCTCGCGAACCAAGCGAACAGCCGCCGATGCCGGCGCCGATCTGGACTCCCGAACCGCCCATCGACGAACCGGAACCCGATCGCCTGCCGGACGAAGCTCCGCTACCAAATCCGGACGAAAACCCCAACCCGCCTGTCTATATGCCGCCTGGCAGGATGGTCTAAGTCGAGGGATGACGCGCCGAAGGCGCCGCAAGGAAACTTATGGATATTCGAAGCCACACCAACTTGAACCACCGGGAAATGGAACAGACACGCCCGCAGCCACCGGCAAAGGCCGGTCTATGGAAGCTGTTGGTCGCTGCCGTTCTGATCCTCCTGGGCCTGATCGCCGCCATTGAAATATTCGGCGACGCGGGCACCGAACTTGTCGCACCGCATCCGCCGGGAGCTGTGACGGCCGAGTAAATCCGAGCCTGCGACACCCGTTCCAGCCGTTGGAACAAACGGCGGAAATCTCGCGTTTCTAGTCACCAAAATCATCAGGTGGCGCAGGTGGACGTGAGAGCACAATCCGATCAAGCGAAGCAAACCGCTCCGAAAGTGGAGCCGATCATTCGGCCGGGCCGTAATGCATGGGGCAGCGCGCAGGCGAAGAAGCTCGCGTTCCTCGTGGACGGGGAGGAGTATTTCCGCCGGCTCGATCAGGTGCTTCGACAGGCGGAGCATTCGATCTCGATCGTCGGCTGGGACTTCAACCCGGATATTCGACTGAGGATACGGGAAGGCGACGAGGAAACCCTGGGAGAGCTGCTTCGCAGGCTGGTCGAGGAAAAACCCGGGCTGCAGATCCGCATTCTCGTCTGGGGAATGGGCCCGTTCTATTCCAGCAAAAGCCTGAGGATGTTCGGCAGGATGACCTGGAGCGATCATCCGCGCATTCGCGTTCATCTCGACTTCGAGCATCCCTTGCGGGCGAGCCACCACCAGAAGATCGTCGTCATCGACGACAAGACCGCCTTCCTGGGTGGCATCGACCTTACAGCCCGGCGTTGGGACGATCGAAGCCACGCCGCGGACCACCCACTGCGGCAATCAGCTGACGGTACCCCCTACGGACCGGTCCATGACATGCAGACGATTGCCAGCGGGGACACTGCCAGGCTGATCGGCGATGTGGCTCGCCGCCGGTGGAGGAAGGCAACCCGAGAAATCCTGGAGCCTCTGGATATTCCCGGTGAGGAGCCATGGCCCGCGGACCTCGAGCCGGCGCTGACGCAGTGCAATACCGGTCTGGCGCTCACCGAGCCTTGGAAATGGAAGGGCCGCCGCGGCCATCGCGAGGCGATCCGGTTGACGCACGATGCCCTCAGAGCCGCCAAACGCCATCTTTACATCGAGACCCAATACCTAGCCTCCTTCGGTCTGGCGCGGACGCTTGCCAAACAGCTTCGCAAAACAGACGGCCCTGAGATTATCGTCGTCGTCACCCGCGAATCCCACGGCTTTCTGGAAAAGCTGATGATGGGCCACAACCGTAACCGCCTGATCCGCCGTCTCAAGCGTGCCGACCGCTATGGCCGGCTGCGGGTCTTTTATGCCGTGGTGCCGGACGGCAAGGGTGGCGATTTGGAGGTGATCGTCCATTCCAAGGTCATCATCGTCGATAACTGTTTCGTTCGGGTGGGCTCGTCCAACCTCAACAACCGTTCCGAGGGGCTCGACACCGAGTGCGATCTGGCCGTCGAGACTTACGACCCGGCGGGCCAGGCAGCGATCACCGCACTGCGCAACGACCTCCTGGCCGAGCATCTGGACGCGGAGCCGAAGGAGGTGGCGCTCCTCATCGAGGAAACAGGATCCATGGTGGATACCGTCGACCGGCTGAACGTCAAGCCGCGCGGCCTCAGGCCATTCGAGGTGGATGCGCAAAAGGGGGAAACCGGATCTCTGGTCGGCACTGGCATCATCGATCCGAAACAGCCGTTCTGGCCGATCCCGGAAATCAAGAACGCCTTGCGCCGCCTTTTCCTTCGCCTGTCACACCACCGTCTGCTCTGAAAGCTTGCCGGCGCGATGGCGATAATAGGCTTCCGTCACGAGCAGGGTCGGGATCCCGATCGCCAGCGGCACGAAAAAGTAAAGCACCCGGAAGGCGATGAGAGCCCCGATGGATGCCGCCGAGGGCAAAATGCCCAGCATCGTCGCTTCCAAAACACCGAGCCCGCCGGGCACGTGGCTGATCAGGGCTGCAATGTTCGCCGTGACATAGGTCGTCGCAACGGCAAGATAACCGACATCGGTGAAGGTCGCGAGAAGCTGATGGATTGCTGCCGCGACGCAGGCGAAGTTGAGCGTGCCGATAAGGATCTGGCCCAGCGCCAACTTCAGCGCCGGCGGCTCGAACCTCCAGGCTTTCAGGTGGAGAGGCCGGTGCACGAAGGCACATACCAGCAGATAGGCCGCCGGAACCGCCAGACACAATATTCCAACGGCACCTTTCATCCAGCCCTCGAGCCCCAGCAGATCCGCCGCTTGGGGCTGCAGCAGAAGCGCCAGGCCACCGAGGGTAGCGAGCCCGAGGCCAACGGTAATGCCGCAGAAAACGATGACCTTCGCCACGTCCTCGGCCGTCAGTCCCCAGCGCGAATAGAACCGATAGCGCACCGCGCCGCTGCTCAACGCAGCCATTCCGACATTGTGACCGATGGACAGGGCGGTGAAGGAGGTCAGCGCCGTCTGCCGGTAGGAAAGCCGCCGGCCCGTATATGCGACGGCGAGCGTGTCGAAGCCCGTCAGGCAGAGATAGGAAAGGATGACAAAGACAAAGGCGCTCATCAGCCGGATGCCGCTGATCGACTGGAGGGATTCCTCGACCTCGTCGAGAGTGTAGCGACCGAGGCTTCGGTAAAGCAGGAAAACCGCCACGCAGATTGCTGCACCGATAAAGAGCTTCAGCAGATGGCGTTTCCCGGGCATAGATCCTCCCTTGCAGTTCTCCGATATCGGGAACGAAAACATGGCAAAAGGTGTTCCCAGCGCTATGAACGATCAGACAACTTCCCCGTCTCCTCCCGGGCATCGCCTGAAAATCCTCAGCTATAACGTTCACAGCTGCATCGGCACCGACCGCAGGCTTGATCCGGCACGGATCGCCGAGGTCATCGCTGCGGCGGAACCCGATATCATCGGGCTGCAGGAACTGGATGTCGGCCGCGTCCGCACCGGCGGTGTCGACCAAGCCCATGCAATCGCTTCCCTGCTGCAGATGGAGTACCACTTCCATGCCGCCCTCAGTGTCGCGGAAGAGCGGTATGGCGATGCCATCCTGACGGCACTGCCGGCAAAAACGATCAAGGGCGCCGGCCTTCCTTCGGTGGGTGAGCAGCGGGGCGCCGTCTGGGTCGAAATCACGGTAGGCGATCACCGCCTGCAGGTCTTCAACACCCATCTCGGCCTGCGTGGACGCGACCGCATCGGCCAGATCAACACGCTTCTCGGCCCTTCATGGCTCGGCAATCCGGCCTGCCACGGCAGGCCGACGATCCTGATGGGAGACTTCAACGCGATTCCCTCGACTGCCACGTATAAAGCGGCGGCGCGCCGCCTGGCGGATGTGCAAGTTCGATCAGGGGCGAAGCCTCAGGCTACGTTCCCCTCGCGCTACCCTCTGTTGAGGATCGATCACATCTTTGTCTCCCGGGACGTCAAGCCTGTAGAAACGCAGGTCATCTCCGCGCCGCTCGCCCGCCGCGCTTCCGATCATCTGCCTCTGCTGACAACGGTCGAAATCTGATCCTCAATGGATCATGCGCGTCAGTCGCCGGGCATCCTTCAGCAGGCGCACGACATCCTGATCGGTGGTTTCGGTGAAATCCTGGTAATAGCGCCTGACGGCATCGAGATGTTCCGGGGTGGAAAGGCAGATGATCTCATCTACCTCGTCGCGCAGAATTTCCAGGAAAGCCCGCGGGGCAACCGGCACGGCGACCCGGATGGAGCGCACGCCCATTTCCTTCAACGCATGGATGCCGGCGCGGATGGTGCCACCGTTGGCGATGCCGTCATCGACGAGGATGACGTCCTGGCCCGCATGATCGTGATCCTCCGGTTCGTCTTCGCCGAAATAGATCCGGTGACGACGCTCGATCTCGGCGAGCTGATGGTCTTTTTCGGTCACCAGATAACCCGGTGGGATTTGGAAATGCCGCGCCGCCTCCTCGTTGACCACGACATAAGGTTCCTTGCCGTCCACCACGGCGCCTATGCCGTATTCGGGATGACCGGGAGCTGCAATCCTGCGCACAATCAGAAGATCGAGCGGAGCTCCGAGCCTTTGAGCGATCTCGAAGGCGACGGGCACGCCACCGCGGGGGAGTGCCATGACGACGGGAGCGCGTAGCGGCATCCCTTTCATCGCTTCCGCTAGCTGCCTGCCGGCATCCTCGCGATCGGAAAAAGTTGCGCCTGAACCGAACATGTTATCCTCCCACAACATGTGGCACGGCCAGCAGCCGCGCCTTCCGTTTCTTCCAGCCCGATTTTCACCATACCATTGGGCGGACCTCGGACAACAGTGGGGATGTCATTCGGTTCCATCAGCAAAAAGGTCAGGAGCCACCACCCTTGTGGTGTCCGCTCTCCTGATTGCGGCCGCGGACGATGGCGGGATCGTCCTTCATCGAAACATCGGCCGCGCGCATGTCGATATTGTCGCCCCGCCGGAAAGCCTCGCGGGCGGCGTCGCTACGGCTAAGGTCGGCCTTGGGATCGAAGTCCTTGCTGGCGTTCGCGGTGTTGACGCCTTTTTGAAGAATATCCCGCTGCTGCTGATGGGTCTTGTTGCCTTGCATGGTCGTTTCCTCCTGACCTGGCTATTTGTTGGCGCGACCGCGCTGATTGGGATCGACGCCGCCAAAGCGGTTGGTGTCGTTGCCGACATCGCCCTCGTCGGTGTTTTCCCCGGCGATCTCGTCGTTGCCGGCGAAACGGTTCAGGCCTTTCGACTGGCCGATGCCGGGATCCGCCCTAAGATCAGCATCGCTTGGCTTTGCGGTCTTGAAGTGCTTGGACATCTCGTGCTCCTTTCGGGCAATTGGTTGCGGCATTTGAGCTGCAAACCGTCAGTGCTTCGTGCGAGAGACGAACTTGTTGAAGCGGCTGGTTTTGCCCGCTTCCGTTTCTTCTTGGTACAGGAAGGCGAGCTTGTTCTCGTCGAAGATGGAGAAGAAATCGTCCCATGCGATTTCCTCGAGCGATTCTTCCGGCTTACCGAAGTCGATACGCAGGATGCCACCTTCCTTGGCGCCTTTTACGCGGGCCGGATGGCCGCCGCGTTCCTCGATCCATTGCCGGATTTCCTTGTGACTCGTGGTTTCTACGGCTTTGCTCATAGGGTCGTTCTCCCGGTTCTCTCATTGCAAAACCGATGCCCCCGACGATTGTTCCTCGCAAAGGTCGATTGAAAAATCCGCGGAACAAAACTCACGACTACGTGTTCATGGCCTGTCGGGCGCCAAACCTCCACGCGGCCGACAGCGTCATAAGTACCCTCCCCACTTGGCGTCTCCCCCGCGGGAGGCGCCTCTTTCCCTTCTGCCAGTCGGTTGCTAACGACGCGTCAACGCTACGACATAGCGGGTCGGTTCAGTTGCGGGATTGAAGAAGGTGCAATCGGCCGGTGATCCGAGAACCAGGCAATCACCTTCCGAAAGATGATGCAGCACTGTCCCTTCCTGGAAATCGAGCCTGCCGGAAAGAACCCAGATCTGCTGATGCTGGAAGGCGAAGGCAGATGCCGGATAGGGTACCCGGACATGGGCGGGCAGGAACACTTCGATCAGCTCCAGCACCGAATTCGGCGGCGACACGGCACGACGGGTATAGCCCGTCTCCGGGTCGGTCCAGACTGGCTGCTCGCGATGCTGAGCCACCCGTTCCTGTTCCCTTTCCGCCAGTGCCAGCAATACCGAAAGCGGCAGACCGAACGCGCCGGAAAGCCGGCCAAGCACGGTAGCCGTCGGACTTGCCTCGCTGCGCTCGATCTTGCTGATCATCGCCTTGGACACTCCGGAGTGTTCCGCCAGATCGGCCAAAGACCAGGTACGCGCCTCCCGCTCCATCTTCAGTCTTTTCGCGATCGCCTGAACCGGATCCTGTTCCTGTTCCATCTGCCCCATGCCCGCTTGCCTTCCCCGAAGCGTCTTCTATAGTGGACAATGAAACCATATAAGAGACAGACAAGGACTGCAACGAGAATAGGGGAAGTTCCGTGCCGCGCAAAATCCGTTTCAATGCCTTCGACATGAATTGCGTCGGCCATATCCAGCAAGGGCTTTGGGCGCATCCCCGCGATCAGTCACATCGCTATACACAGCTCCGCTACTGGATGGAATATGCCAAAAGGCTGGAGGCCGGGCTGTTCGATGGCATTTTCCTTGCGGATGTCGTGGGCATCAACGACGTCTATGGCGGGAGCGGTGCGGCGGCTCTCAAAGGCGCCGTGCAGGTGCCGGTCAACGACCCGATGCTGCTGGTGCCGGCGATGGCGGCAGTCACCGATCATCTCTGCTTCGGCATCACCGCCAATCTCACCTACGAACCGCCTTTCCTCTTTGCCAAGCGCATGTCGACGCTCGACCACCTGACCGGCGGCCGCATCGGCTGGAACATAGTCACCGGCTACCTCGACAGCGCAGCACGCGCGATCGGCCTCGACGGCATGGCTGGCCATGACGACCGCTACGACCTTGCGGACGAATATATGGAGGTGATGTACAAGCTGCTGGAGGGAAGCTGGGAAGACGACGCGGTGGTTTTCGATCGGCAGGACCACGCCTACGCCGACCCATCCAAGGTCCATAAGGTCCACCATCGCGGCAAGCAGTACCACATCGACGCGCTCCATCTTTGCGAGCCTTCGCCGCAACGCACCCCCGTTCTCTATCAAGCCGGCTCATCGACCCGCGGCCGGCAATTCGCCGCGACCCACGCGGAATGCGTTTTCGTCAACGGCCAGAAGATCGAGGGCGTGAAAGGCATCGTCGACGACATTCGTGCCCGCGCCACCGATTATGAACGCGGACCGGACGACGTGAAGGTCTTTGTCGGCGCAACCATCGTCACCGGCCGCACGGAAAAAGAGGCTCGCGAGAAATTTGAGGACTATCGCGCCTATGTCAGCTCCGAGGGTGCGCTCGCGCACGCTGCAGCGTCGCTCGGCATTGATTTTGCAAAATACGATATGGACGAGCCTATCGAGACAGGCAAAAGCTCGGCAATCGTCTCCAATGTAGAGGCGATGACCCGGACTGCCGGACCGCAATGGACCAAGCGCAAGTTGTTGGACCAGATGGTGCTCGGCAGCCGGCAGGCGCCCATGGTCGGTTCGGCGGAACAGATTGTCGACAATCTCGCCGCCTGGATGGATCAGGCCGGCGTCGACGGGTTCAACCTGTCACGCACCGTCGTGCCGGAATGTTTTGACGACATCATCGACCTGGTGATCCCGATCCTGCAGGAACGCGGGCTCTACAAGACCGGCTATCGCGAGGGCACATTCCGTGAAAAGCTGTTTGGATCGCCACGACTGCCGGATAGGCATATCGCTGCCAGATATCGAACGACCGGGTGAGATGAGTAGGCAAACATCTGCTGAACCGCAGCTACGGGGCCGCTGGGGCATGCTGGCAGTTCTCTGCCTGGCAGTCGTGCTCTCCTTTTCCACCTGGTTCTCGGCAAACGCAATCGCACCGGAATTGAGACGGGCCTGGTCCCTGTCGGAAGGGGCCGCCGCGTGGCTCACCAACGGCGTACAGATCGGTTTCGTCATCGGCGCCTTTTCGGCGAGCTTTCTCAACCTGCCGGATCTGATCCGCATGAACCGGCTGATGGCGGCGTCCGCTCTTCTGGCGGCAGTCTCCAACGCCGCGATGCTTCTGGAACCCGGGCCGACAGCCGCCGTCTTCTGCCGAGTGGTGACCGGCTTGGCGCTCGCAGGTGTCTATCCGCCGGCGCTGAAGCTAGTGGCGACCTGGTTCGTCTCGGGCCGTGGCCTGGCGCTTGCCGGCGTCATCGGAGCGATCACCGCCGGTTCGTCCCTGCCGCACCTCTTCCGCGGCGTGTCTTCCGCGGTCCACTGGCAGAATGTTGTTCTGCTTTCGAGCGGCGCCACGCTGGTCGGGTCTGCCGTTTTCCTCTTCTTCACCCGCGAAGGGCCCCACCCCTTCGGCAAGGCGCTGTTTAATCCGCGCCAGATCGGCCGGGTGCTGAGGGATCGCAATCTGCTGCTGGTGAACGGCGGCTATCTTGGGCATATGTGGGAACTCTATGCCATGTGGGCATGGCTTCTCGCCTATCTCACCGCAGCGCTCGGCAATGGCGGCAGCGGGATCAACAGCCAGGCGTCGCTTCTCACTTTTGCAGCCGTTGCCTCGGGCGTCGTCGGCTGTTTCGCCGGAGGCGTGTTTTCAGACCGTTTCGGCCGCACCGCCACGACCGCGGGAATGATGATCGTCTCCGGTTCCTGCGCGCTTCTGATCGGCTTCGTCTTTGACGGCCCATTCTGGCTGCTGACGCTGGTGGTCGTCGTCTGGGGCGTCTCGATCATCGGAGATTCCGCGCAGTTTTCCGCCGCCGTCACCGAGCTTGCGGACCGCAACTACATCGGCACCGCGCTGTCGCTGCAGATGGGGATGGGTTTTGCGCTGACCATCTTCATGATCTGGCTGATGCCGCATGTGGCGAACTTTTTCGGCGGCTGGCGGTGGGCTTTCGTCGTCCTTGCGATCGGACCGATCTTCGGCGCCGCCTCCATGCTCGTCCTGCGGCGCAGGCCCGAGTCCTTGCGGCTTGCCGGCGGCCGGCGTTGATCAGGCGCCGCGGGTGGGTATGCGGCGCTCCAGAAGGCGGAAACCTCCTACGAGAATGCCCGTCAGACAAAGATAGATCAGCGCAAGCAGAAGCAACGGCTCATAGGTGAGAAAGGTATCCTGCCGAACTTTCGATATCACCGCATAAACGTCGATTACGGTGATGGTGGCGACCAGCGGTGTCGCCTTGAGTTGCAGGACAGTTTCCCCCGTCAACGTCGGCAGCGCCCGGTGGATCGCGCGTGGCAGCCAGATGCGCCGGAACATCGTCCACCGGCTCATGCCGAAGGCCCGCGCCGCTTCCAGTTCGCCGCGAGGCACGCCCGCAAAGGCGCCCCGCATCACCTCGCCCTCATAGGCCGCGAACGACAGCATCAGCGCCGTAAAACCGTAGGGCCATGCCTGTCGCAGATAGGGCCACAGGAACGAGGAGCGGACTTCCGGATATTGCGCAAAAAGGGAGCCCAGGCCGTAATAGAGAAGCCAGATCTGCAGCAGGAGCGGCGTGCCGCGGATGATCGTACAGAAGCCCTTGGCCAGCCAGGCGAGCGGACGCGGCCCCGTCACCTGCACCAGCCCGATCGGCAGCGCCAAAAGGAAGCCGACGACGGAAGTCCAGAACAGCATCACCAGCGTCTGCCAGACCCCGTAGGCGAGCCTCGATCCGTATTTCGGCATCCAGTCCCAGCGCAAGAACCAGACCGCGCAGAAGACGATCACCAGGAACACCGCCATCAGGAACAGCCGGTGCGGCTCGAGCAGGCTGCGGGCCTTCGGCGGAACATAGGCAGACAGCGTGGCGGTTTCCTGGTTCATGCCGTCACACCGTGCGGGGCATGCCGCGCCGTGCATGCCGTTCGATGAAGGAGATGACGACGTTCGAAAAGAGCGTCACCAGAAGATAGAGCGCGCCTGCCGCGAGATAGAACGTCATGTAGGATTTTGTGGAACCGGCGGCCTGGCGGGTGACCAGCGCCAGTTCGCTGAAGCCGACCACCGCAAGCAGCGCAGTATCCTTGGTGGCGATCATCCAAAGATTGGAAAGACCTGGAATTGCGTAAGGAAGCATGGCGGGCAGCGTCACCCGCCGGAGTGCCAGGAAGGGCGACATGCCATAGGCGCGCGCCGCCTCGATCTGACCTGGCGGCACGGCCTGGATCGCACCGCGCAGCACTTCGGTCGAATAGGCTCCCTGCACGACGCCGATGACGAAGATACCCGCCGCAAGTCCGCTGATATCAACCGCCGGCAGGCCGATCAGCAGAAGGAGCTGGTTCACGGCATCCGTGCCCGCATAATAGAGCAGCAGGATCAGCACCAGTTCCGGCACCGCCCGGATGAGCGTCGTGTAGATTTCGAGCAGGTCGCGCAGGATCGGCCCGCCATAGAGCTTGCCGAAGGCACCGCCGACCCCGATGACGAGGCCGAGCAGATAGCCGCCCACGGCAAGTTCAAGAGAGGCCAGCAGCCCGCCGAGGAGAACGCCGCCCCAGCCGGGCGGCGAGAGAGCCAGGATGTCGAGGTTGAACGGCATGGGCCGTTTGCTACCGCTCAGCCGCCATAGATGTCGAAGTCGAAGTATTTCTTGGAGAACTTGTCGTAGGTGCCGTTGGCCCGGATCGCCTTGATCGCGGCATTGATCTTGGTCTTGAGCTCCGTATCGCCCTTGCGCAGACCGACACCGACGCCGGCGCCGAGGATCGCCGGATCATCCTTCACATTGCCCTTGAGGTCGCAGCACTTGCCGGCATCGGAAGCCAGGAAGGCATCGAGCGCGATGGCATCGGCCTGAACGGCATCCAGCCGTCCGGCGGCGAGATCCTGGTTCGCCTCATCCTGCGTCTGGTATTCCTTGATCTCGGCGGCTCCGGCAGCGAAATACTTGTTCGCGTATTCCTGATGGACCGTCGAAACCTGCACGCCGATGATCTTGCCCTTGAGGCCTTCCGGCGTGGCGTCGAACTTTTCGTTCTTGGGGCCGACAATGCCGGTCGGCGTGTTGTAATACTTGTCGGAGAAATCGATCGTCTTTTGGCGCTCCTCGGTGATCGACATGGAGCCCACGATCATGTCGATCTTCTTAGCGGTCAGGGCGGGGATAATGCCGTCCCAGGCGATTGGCGTCGGGGTGCATTTCAGTTTTGCCTCGGCGCAGACCGCCTCCATGAAATCGATTTCCCATCCGACCCATTTGCCGCTCGCATCCGGCGAAGTGAACGGCGGATAGGGTTCGGCGGCAAAGCCGACCTTGACTTCCTGCGCCTGGACGACGCCCAGGGCCGCTGCACTCACGGCGATCGCCAAGGTAACCGTCTTGATGATGTTCTTCATGATTTTCCCCTGTTGTTGTTTTGGTCAGTGAATGGAGCTGATGAATTTCCGGAGCCGATCCGACTTGGGAGCACCGAAGATGGCTTCGGGCGGCCCCTGTTCCTCGATGATACCGTTGTGCAAAAAGACGACGTGGTTTGAGACCTCCCGCGCGAATTTCATCTCATGGGTGACGAGGATCATCGTCCGTTTCTCGCGGGCCAGGTCGCCGATGACCGACAGCACTTCGCCGACCAGTTCCGGATCGAGCGCCGAGGTCGGCTCGTCAAACAGCATGACCAGCGGCTGGATGGCGAGCGCCCGGGCGATCGCCGCCCGCTGCTGCTGGCCGCCGGAGAGGAAAGCGGGATAAGCATCACGCTTTTCGTAAAGTCCGACCCGGCGCAGCAACGTCTCGGCGATCTCGACCGCCTTGTCCTTCGGCTGCTTCAGCACGTGCACCGGCACCTCGATGACATTCTGCAGCACCGTCATGTGCTGCCACAGGTTGAAGCTCTGGAAGACCATGCCGAGCCGGGAACGTATCCGCTGCACTTGCCGCCGGTCGGACGGCGCAAGCCCACCGTGACCATCCTTCTTCATGACGATCGTTTCGCCATGAATGGTGATCGTGCCCGCGCTTGGCAGCTCCAGCATGTTGATGCAGCGCAGAAAGGTGGACTTCCCTGAACCACTGCCGCCGATGATGGCAATCACGTCTCCCTGACGGGCGGTCAGCGACACGCCCTTCAGCACTTCCAATGGACCGAAACGTTTGTGTAGATTCGAGACTTCTATGGCTTGCGCCGAATCCGTCATGGATAGCCTTCACCGCCAGCCGAAATTCGGCCGGTCACACAATTTGGCACTGTTCCCCCAGCTTATGATTTTTGGTCCGCGGCGCTGGTAACGCGGCCTTGTGGAAAGAAGTCTGGCACTTGTGCGGATATTATTCAAGCGTATAATAAGCCCGAAATCCGAAAAAAGAGCGACGTCGCCCGCCTTCATTTTTTCCCAAGGGATAGAGATTATGACCGCCTACGGCTCTCAAGCCATGTCTGCGCCTTTGATGCGTGTTCTGATGCGCCGCCCAGGCGATAGCCTTCGGAACGCAGATGCGGGCGAATGGCATTACGGGCCAGGCTTCGATGCCGAGAAAGCGATCCGCCAGCATAGGGAATTCACAGGGCTGGTCGAGAAATCCGGAGCGGAAATCCTCTGGCTGGAAGATGCCGGCGATGGCCTTGCCGACTCGATGTTCACCCACGACCCATCGTTGATGACGGACCACGGAGCCATCCTCCTGCGCATGGGAAAATCCCTCCGCGCCACTGAACCCGAGCTGCATGAAAAAGCCTATGCAGCCGCAGGAATTTCGGTGCTCGGCCGGATTGCCGCGCCGGGCGCGGTCGAGGGTGGCGACTGCGTCTGGATCGACAAGCAGACGCTGGCGGTAGGGCGCGGGGTGCGCACCAACCAGGCCGGCATCGACCAGCTTGCCGCGATCCTGAAGCCGATCGGCGTCACGGTTCTCGGCTACGACCTGCCGCTCTGGCAAGGCGTCGAAGCGTGCCTGCACCTGATGTCGGTGATCAGCCCGCTTGCGGAAAAGCTTGCGCTTGTCCATGCGCCGCTGATGCCGGCCGCCCTCTACATGATGCTGCAGGAGCGCGGCTACACGCTGATCCACGGTTCCGATAACGAATTTGCCGAGAGCAATGGCCTGAGCCTGAACGTCCTGCCGACAAGCCCGGGCCATGTGATCATGGTCGACGGTTTTCCGATCACCCGGCAGGCGATGGAGGCCCATGGCTGCGTGGTCGACACCTTCGAAGCCGATGCTCTTTGCATTGCGTGCGAAGGCGGTCCTACGTGCCTTACCCGCCCGGTCCTCAGGAGATGACGGTGAACCGGCGCACCTACCACCGGGCGAGCGAGGCCGAGCGGCGGGAGGACCTGATCCTCGCCACGCTCGACTGCATCGCTGAGTTCGGCATCCAGGGTGCGACGGTGCGCCAGATCGCCACGCGCGCCGGCGTCACCGGCGGGCTGATCCGGCACTATTTCTCCGGCAAGGACCAGATGCTGCAGGCTGCCTATCGCAAGGTGATGACGGGCATGACGGAAACAGCGATCGCCGCGGCGATCGAAGGCGAGACCGCCAAGGCGCGGCTGCGCCGCTTCATCGTCGCCAACGTCACCCCGCCGGTCACAGATCCGCGCACGCTCTCGCTCTGGGCGGCCTTCATCAGCCATATCCAGATCGACCCGAGTTTTGCCGCCGTTCACCGCGAAAATTATTTCGCTTTTCTGGAGGCGCTGGAAACGCTGCTGACCGCCTTCTTCGCGGAGCAGAACCGAGAGGTCAGCCCGAAGGAATGCCGCGCCCACGCCGTCGCGCTCAACGCGCTGGTAGACGGTCTGTGGCTTGAAGGAACGCTTGCCGCGGACATGTTCGCGGAGAAGGAACTCGCGGAGAACGCCCTGATATCCGTGGAAGCGCTGCTGCGTCTCCAACCGGGCGAACTCTCCGCAGACGAACGATAACAAAAGGAAACACCGATGCGCTACGCCTCGATCACCGACCGTCTCGCCCATCTCGGCTCCGGCCGCTGGGCGCTTCATCTCACCGCCCGTCGCATGAAGGCAGCCGGCGAGGAGATTATCGAGCTCACCATCGGGGAACCGGACGTCGCACCCGACAAGGCGCTGCTCGACGAGGCGGCCCGCGCCATGTATGCGGGCCGAACCCGCTATTCCAACGGCCGCGGCGAACCACCGGTGCTCAAGGCGCTGATCGAGAAATACTCAAAACGCCGGCCCGGCGTCACGGAACGCAACTTCCTCTGTTTTCCCGGTACCCAGACTGCACTTTACGGCGTCATGACCGGCCTTGTCGAAGCCGGCGACGGCGTGCTGGTCGGCGACCCGCTTTATGCGACCTATGAAGGCGTCATCGCGTCCACCGGGGCGCACATGATCCCCGTGCCGCTTCGGCCGGAGAGGAAGTTCCACCTGCAGGCTGAGGATCTGGAACGGGCGGTGACCCCAGAAGCCCGCGTGCTGCTGCTCAATACGCCGCACAATCCGACCGGCGCAGTTCTGACCGCCGCGGAGATTGTAAAGATCGGCGAGGTCTGCCGCCGCCACGATCTCTGGATCGTCTGCGACGAAGTCTATGAGCAACTGATTTTCGAGGGCACGCCGTTCGCCTCCCCGTTCGACCTTCCGGAGCTTGCGGAACGGACGATCGTGGTTTCGTCCATTTCGAAATCCCATGCCGCCCCGGGCTTCCGCAGCGGCTGGGCGGCGGGTCCGGAGGAATTCTGCGAGAAGCTTCTGCCGGTTTCCGAAACCATGCTGTTTGGCGTCCAGCCCTTCATCTCAGACATGACGGCCATGGCTCTCTCGCAGCACTTCGACACCGCCGACGTGATGCGCGAAAACTATCGCCGCCGTGCCGAAATCGTCGAGAAGACGTTTGCCGGCAGCAACCTGGTCAAGCCAATGCCGCCGGAAGGCGGTATGTTCATCCTCCTAGACGTCACGTCGACCGGCCTCGGCGGCGAGGAATTTGCCTGGGAACTGCTGCATCAGGAAAAGGTGGCGGTCATGCCCGGTTCATCGTTCGGAGATCAGGCGGCCGGCTTCCTGCGCATCTCTCTGACCATGCCGGACGACGTGCTCGAAACGGCGATGGGTCGCATCGGCGAGCTCGCAAATCGTCTCGTCTCGCTCAAGGAAAAGCGCGCATGAGCGGAAACCTGAAGACTGTCGGCGAGACGCTGATCGATCTTCTGGAAGTCAACGGCGTGGATGTCGTCTTCGGCATCCCCGGCGTCCACACTGTCGAACTCTATCGCGGGCTCGCCGCCTCGAAAATCCGTCACGTGACGCCGCGTCACGAACAGGGCGCGGGGTTCATGGCGGACGGTTATGCCCGTGTCAGCGGCAAGCCCGGCGTCTGCCTTGTCATTACCGGCCCCGGGCTGACCAACATCATCACGCCCATGGCACAGGCCTATCAGGATTCCGTGCCCATGCTGGTGATATCAGGGGTCAACGCGCGTGCCACGCTCGGCCATGGCCGCGGCCGGCTGCACGAACTGCCGGACCAGCGCGGCATGATGGCGACGCTGGCGCTGATGTCCCACACATTGCACAACCCGGAAGACCTGGCCGATGTAATGGAGCGGGCCTTCGCGATCCTCCGTTCGGGGAGACCTGGCCCGGTGCATATCGAAATCCCGACAGATGTGATGGCAGCGCGTATCAAGGCACCGCGCTTGCGCAACATTGCTCCCGCCAGACCGCGAGCCGATGCGGCAACGACCAATGAAGCAGCCAGCCGCTGCCTTGCAGCCGCTCGGCCTGTGATCCTGGTGGGCGGGGGCGCGGTATCGGCGGCGAAGGACATTGTGACGCTCGCCGAAAGGCTGGACGCGCCGCTGGTGACGACCACCAATGCCCGCGGCGCCTTCGCACATCACCCGCTGTCCGTACCGGCAAGCCCCAGCCTCGAATCCGTGCGAAAACTGATTGCGGATGCCGACCTGGTTCTCGCCTTCGGCACGCAGATGGGCCAGACCGACTACGATATGTATGTGAACGGCGGTTTTCCGGAACTCGCCAATCTCATTCGCATCGATATCGACTCGGCCCAGCTTGCCCGCGGCCCCCAGGCGGCGCTTTCGATTCTGTCTTCCGCGGAAAACGCCGCGTTCGACCTTTCGGCTGCGATCGGTTCCGGCAACCGCCGGCAGTCTGACGGGGCAGAGCGTGCAGGCGAGACGCGGCAGGCGGCACAGGCCGAACTCACACCGAAGATGCGCGTGGAAATCGGCATCCTCGACAAAATCCGGGAAACCCTGCCGGGCGCGATCATTGTCGGCGACAGCACGCAGGCGGTTTATGCGGGCAACCTCTATTATGAAGCGGGCCGGCCGCATGGCTGGTTTAATGCCGCGACCGGTTATGGTGCGCTTGGCTATGGCCCTCCGGCTGCCGTGGGGGCTGCGATTGCCGAGCCGGAAACGCCAGTGGTATGCCTTACCGGCGACGGCGGGCTGCAATTCACGCTCGCGGAGATCGGCTCGGCGAAGGACGCCGGGGCAAACGTCATCTTCCTGGTCTGGAACAATGACGGCTATCAGGAGATCGAGACCTACATGGTCGAGAACGGTATCGAGCCGGAAGGGGTCAAACCCTCTGCGCCCGATTTCCTGAAGATCGCCGAGGCTTTCGGCCTGCCGGCGGTGCGGCTTGGGAATATCGAAGAGCTGCCGGCGGCTCTTGAGAGCTTCCGCCGGCAGCACGGCCCGTCGCTGATCGAAATTCATCAGACCAGGACGATCGGCGCAACGGCCTGAGTTCTGCGTCCCGGGCTACTCGCTGTCCTGGCGCCCGGTCGGGCCGCCGACGACATCGGCCTGCGCCTCGGTGCCGTAAGGCAGGCTCTGGCCACCGGCATCGCCCGCATCGGCGACATGGTCCTTCGCGCTTCCGGAACCTTCCGCATCATGAGCTTTCCGAGCCTTGTTGATTTCGGTCGTCGCCGGATCCGCCTTTCCGCGCGATATATCCTCGCCGGTGCCGGAACTCTTTTCGATGTTCCGGTGACGGCTGCCAAAACGGCCGGGTTCGTTGGACTGCATCTCATCTCCTCCTTTTGGCTCTCACATCGAAAACCATCAGAGTAAACCATCGTTCCCCTCAGCCGCGACGCTTTTCGGCTGATTCCCCAGGGGCTGGTTCGAAGCCGAAGACGCTGCGTCCGCCCCACTCATGGGATTGGCGGAATTCGCCGGCGACGATCTCCTTCAAATCCGGTCCGGTGACATAGCGCTCGAGCTGCCGGGCCTGAACGTCGAGCCGTTTAAGTGCCTGCAGCTCCTCCTCCCGGCCAAGCTTTGCCTTGCCGACCGCCGATTTCATCACCTTGATGGTCTCGTCATAAACCTTGAGCGGCACCGGAAAGGGGTGCCGATCCTTGCCGCCATGGGCGAGCGAAAAACGGGCAGGATCGGAAAAACGGCAGGGCGCGCCATGAACCACCTCCGCCACCATGGCAAGCGCCTGCACCGTGCGGGCGCCGACACCCGGCGTCAGAAGCAATTGCTCGAAGTCTTCCGGTCCTCGGTCGGCCGCCGCGGCGAGCGTGCCGTGCAGCCGCTTCATGTTGACGTCTTGTTCGCGGACATCGTGATGCGCCGGCATGACAAGATGCGGCAGCATGGGCTGCGCCAGATCCTTTGTCTTTCGCGCCGGATCGAGGGCGATCACCTCGCGGACGATCCGGTCCGGTCCCAATGAAGCAAGAAGATCGAGCTGGCCTTTTCGGGAAGCTTCGGCGCGATGGTCGGCGAGGTTGACAATCTCGCCCTGCCCACGGCCTTCGATTGCCGTGTGTGGAGAATCAACGAAGCTGGTGATGCCTTCCGACAGCCAGTGATAGCGCCGCGCCTGGCGCCTATCGCCGTTCATGCCCTGCTGCACGACAACCCATTTGCCGTCGTCGGTGACGATGAAGCCATGCAGATAAAGATCAAAACCGTCCTGCACGGCGGCGCTATCCACCTTGGCGACCAGCCGGCTGGTCGTGGCAAGCTCGCTGCCGTCGATGCCGACCCGGTTGCCGATGGCGATCAATTCGTCCGGAGTCTTGCGGGAATTCTGGCCGCGCCCGCCGCAAACATGGATGCCGAGTTCACCAGACAGCGGCGTCAACCCGCGCTTCAGCGCACCGATGACGCTGGTGGTGATGCCCGAAGAGTGCCAGTCCATGCCCATGACCGAGCCGAAGGACTGGAACCAGAAAGGATGCGCCAGCCGCCGCATGAACTCGTCGCGACCATAATGGATGACGATCGCCTGCGCGATGATCGCCCCAAGTTTCGTCATCCGCTCGCCCAGCCAAGGGGGAACCCGGCCGCCGTGAAGCGGGAGATCGGCACTTCCTGCTCTTTTAACCATGATCCGCTTATATACGGACCGGCGGTATCAAGACAGAGAAAAGTTCTGCAAACGTTCCTTCAGCCGGCCGATCGTCGGCACGTCCGCGTTGGCGAAGGCAAAGCGCAGATAATTCTGCTGACTGTCCCCGAAATACGCGCCGGGGATAGAGATGACGCCGGCTCGCCTCGCCAGCTGCTCCGCGACCTGCGCCGAGCCGACACCGGCAAAAGGATGGCGCACAAACGCGAAATAGGCCCCGATCGCGTCGAGTTTCCAGCCGGTCAAGCCCCGCATCACGGATCGCAAGGCATCGGCGCGACGGCCGATTTCCTGCCGGTTTTCCTCCCGCCAGTCCGCAAGCAGGGGCAGAGCCGCGGCAACAGCCGCCTGGGCGGCGCGGGGTGCGCAGATCTGCAGGTTGTCCATGATCTTCGCAATTTGCTCCACCGCCCTTGAACCGGCCGTGATGGCGCCAAGCCGATGACCCGGAATGCAGAATGATTTCGAAAAACTGTAGAGGCTGATCAGCGTTTCCTCCCAGCCGGAAAGGCTGAAAAGGTTGTGCGGAGCCTGGCCTGCGACCGGCATGAAGTCCCGATACGTCTCGTCGAGGATCAGCCAGATGCCCTTTTCACGGCAGAGCCTGAAGATCGCTTCGAGCAGCGACGGCGGATAGATCGCCCCGGTCGGATTGTTGGGAGAGACGAGCGCCAGCGCCCGGACATCCGGCGTGATCGCAGCTTCGAGGCTGACGAGATCCGGAAGAAAGCCGTTTTCCGCCGCACAAGCCACGAATGCCGTCTTCACGCCCATCATCGCGAGCGTCGTTTCATGGTTGAAGTAGAAGGGCTCCGTCATCAGAACCGTGTTGCCGGGTCCGGCGACCGTCATCGCGGCGCAGACGAAGGCCTGGTTGCAGCCGGAGGTGACATGGATGTTGTCGGACCCGAGCGACGCGCCATAGACCTCGGAAGCATGCTCGGCATAGACGCGGCGAAGCTCCGCCTCACCTTCGATCGGACCATAGCCGGTAAAGGCGGTGGATGAGGCCGTTTCGCCGAGAAGCTTCAGCATTTCCGGATGAGCGGGGTACCCGGGCACGGCCTGCGACAGGTCGATCAGCGGCCCCTTGGAGCCGTCATAGGCGCGTCCCCAGGCAAAAACGGAGGGAACGGGCGGCGGTGAGAGCTTTTCGACGAGTGGATTGAAGGCAGGCATGATTTTCCAGAACGGGCAATTGATTTGGTCCCCTTGTTTATCAGATTATCGAGGGACGCAAGGAGAACCGGTCATGCCCGACGACATTCAGCCCGAGGATTCGAAGCTCACCGTCACCAAACGGAAATGGGCCGAACAAGGAAAATTCCTCACCGGGCGTATTACCCGTCCGGAGACTGATCGTCTGCCCCCCGGCCAGCACCTCGTCAAGAACTGGCCGGTGCTCGACCTTGGCCAACAGCCGCGGGTTGCCGCCTCCCAATGGAAGCTCGACGTGCGCGGCCTCGTCAACAATCCCCGGACCTTCGACTGGGCGGCGTTCCAGGCCCTGCCGCAGAGCGAAATGCGCTCCGACATCCATTGCGTGACGACCTGGTCGCGCTACGACAACAACTGGAAAGGCGTTTCCACCCACGACTTCCTCGATGCCGTCGATCCGAAGGACGAGGCCGTGGCAGTGATGCTGACGAGCTACGACGGCTATACCACAAACCTGCTTCTCTCCGACTTCGCCTCAATGGATGCGATCATCGTGACCGAATGGGAAGGCCAGCCGCTGACGGAAGAGCACGGCGGGCCGGTTCGGCTTGTCGTGCCGCATCTCTATTTCTGGAAAAGCGCAAAATGGCTCAACCGCATCGAGTTTCTCAGCCGGGATCGCGCCGGTTTCTGGGAGCAGAACGGCTACCACATGCGGGGCGATCCGTGGTCGGAAGAGCGGTATTCGGAGGATTGAGGCCGTCTACGTACAGCGGCGCTGTCGTGGATGGGTCTTCGGGACGGTGCGTGGAGCCCCTCCCCCTTTTGGGGAGTGGAGTTTTCTCCGAGTGAAAACCCCTCCCGCCTGCCGGCCACCCTCCCCACAAGGGGGAGGGTTAAGAATGCTGCACTGCACTGCCCACGTTACTATATTCGATCGTCTGCCACGACGGGCGAGAAGAGCTGCACGCCTTCCTCTAATCTCAGATCAGCTTCTCCAGCGTGATCGGCAGGTCGCGGACACGCTTGCCGGTTGCGTGGAAGACTGCATTGGCAATCGCCGGTGCGACACCGACGATACCGACCTCACCCACGCCCTTGCCGCCCAGCACCGAGGCGTCGTGGTCGGGGATGCCGACGGAGATGACCTGGATATGCGGTATGTCCGCATTGGTCGGCACCAGGTAGTCTCCCATATTGTTGTTGATCACCCGGCCGAAGCGCTCGTCGATCAACCCCTCCTCGAGCAGCGCCTGACCGATGCCCATGATAATGCCGCCACGCCACTGGCTTTCGGCGAGCTTGGGATTGTAGATCCGGCCGCAGTCGAAGGCCGAGACGACGCGCGAAACCCGCACGGTGCCGAAATCCTCGTCCACCTTCACCTCGACGAAATGGGCGCACCAGCTATGCATGGAGAGATCGCCGGCCGTCGGTCCCTCGATATTGGCCATGGTCGTCCATGATCGTTTGTGATCCTCCGGTCCGTTGGCGCCTTCCGGCAGCGTATTTCGCTGCGTCTCGATACGATCCCGGCCGATTGCCGACATCAGTTCGGCAAGGGTCAGTGAAGGACCTTCGCCACGCGGCACGGAAATCCGGCCATCGGCGATGACAAGGGTATTCGCGCCGGTATCCCGGAACGGCGAATTGCTGTCGTTCAGCGCAAGACCGATCAGCTCGTCGCGCGCTGCCGTGGCGGCCTTGTGGACGGCACCGGTGATGGCGCCGGCAAGCATCGACCCGCCGGCCACCGTCGCGCCCGGCAGCGAGGAATCGCCAAGCTTGACGTCGACCTGTTCAGCCGGAACACCGAGCACTTCCGCCGCCGTCTGTGCGAGGATGGTATAGGTGCCCTGCCCCATGTCGATCGCACCGCTGACAACTTCTACGCTGCCGTCGCCGAGGATGCGGATGAGAGCCTCGCTCGCCGCCTTGAGCACCGGAAAGGTGCCGCAGCCTATACCCCAGCCGACGAGTTGCCGGCCATCCCGCATCGAACGCGGCTCGTGGCTGCGTTTTGACCAGCCGAAGACCTCGGCGCCAACCGTCAGAGCCTCGCGAAGTTGCCGCGTCGACCACGGCTTGCCGGACTGGTAGTCGTGATCGGCATAGTTCCTCAGCCGCAGTTCCAGCGGGTCCATTCCGATCGCGTAGGACAGCTCCTCGATGGCGCTTTCAAGCCCGAAGGCGCTGGGATTCTTGCCCGGCGCACGAAGTGCCCCCGGCGTCACTGTGTTGACCGGAACGAGCCGATGCTGCGTGCTCAGATTGGGCACGGCATAGAGCAAGGGTGTCGCCGCTCCCGTCTGCTCCGGAAAATCGGCAAGGACGGAGGTCTCGCTTGCACCGCGATGGACGATCGCCTGAAGAACACCATCCTTCGTCGCGCCGATCCGGATGGTCTGCCTGGTCGCCGCCCGGCCGCCATAGGCGGTGAAGGTCTGCGGGCGGGTGACGGCCAGCTTTACCGGCCGCCCAAGCTTGCGCGCGGCCGCGGCCGCAACCGCGCTATAGGTATAGCCCATGGCCTTTGAGCCGAAACCGCCGCCGATGAAGGGCGACACGATCCGCACATTGTCGGCGGGAATATTAAACCATTCCGCATAAGTGCGTGCCATGCCGTGCGTCCATTGGCTCGGCTCCCAGACGGTCAGGAAGTCCCCTTCCCATTTTACGGTCAGTCCGTGAGGTTCGATCGGCACGTGATATTCCCGCGGCGTCCGGTATTCCGCCTCGATCCTGATATCAGCGGCGGCATAGGCGGCCTCGGCATCACCCCAGCCGACGCTCAGCATGTCCACGAGCCTGCCCTCGCCGGCGTTGGGATCGTCGAGACCCGTCACGGGCTGCGTCTCCTCGTAAGAAACCTTCACCAGTTTGGCCGCCTCCGTCGCCTGCTCCAGCGTCTCCGCCACGACGGCGGCAATCGCCTGACCGTTGAAGCTGACCTCACGCGGCAGCGGATGGAAGGGCTGGTTGTCGGGCCGATTACCGAACCAGTCGGACGCCACCAGAAGGCCGAGATCGTCTTCCGGCGTAAAGACCGACAGAACGCCGGGCGCAGCCTTTGCCTTCCCGGCATCGACCGCGACAACACGGCCGGCGGCAATGGTGCTCTGCACCAGCACCGCGTGAACGAGGTTCTTCACTGGCTGTTCGAGAGCATAGGTCGCGCCGCCGGTGGTCTTCAGTTTGCCGTCGAGCCGCGAAAAGCGGCCGCCCACCATGCCGTCGGCGGCATCGCCATGTTTGCGGGTTTCCATGATGGTCATGCCAGACCTCCCATTGTCAGAATGGCGCGTGCGACGACGCGCGGCGCAAGTTCGATCTTGTAGCGGTTGCCGCCATGTGAAACGGCACCTTCCACGGAGAGGCGGCTTGCCTTCTCCACGGCCTCGACGTTCAGCACCGTGCCAATCAGTGACTGCTCCACGGCGCGAGCGCGCCATGGCCTGGTGGCAACACCGCCGAGCGCGACCCGGATGTCCCGCACGGTCTTCCCGTCCGCCTCGAATTCGATTCCGACTGCAGCACTGGCCGCGGCGAATTCGTAGGATTGCCGGTCTCGCACCTTCAGATAGGTCGAGTTCTTCGCGGCCGGAGAGGCTGGAATGGCGATGCCGGTGATGATCTCACCCTTCTTCAGCACGGTCTCCCAGTCGGGCGTTTCCCCTGGCAGCATGTAGAAGTCTTCGATCGCAACCCTGCGGCGGCCCATTTCCACATACGCATCGAAGGCGACCAGTGCCACCGCAAGATCACCAGGGTTGACCGCTATGCAGGCCCTGCTCGTGCCGAGAACGGCGTGGTTGCGGGTCACGCCGCCGATCGCCGAACAGCCGGAACCGGGATTGCGCTTGTTGCAGGCCGGGAAAACGCCCGGCTCGCGGAAATAGGAACAGCGGGTCCGCTGTAACAGATTGCCGCCGATCGTCGCCATGTTGCGTAGCTGAGCGGAGGCGGCGAGCGACAGGGATTGGGCAACGGCGGGAAATGCTGCCTTCACTCCGGGATGATCGGCTACCTCTCCCATCTTGGCGAGAGCACCGATCGTCGCTCCATTTGCATCGACGGTCATATCGCCGAGGCCGGCTAGATGAGTGATATCGACGAGGGTATCCGGTTCGGTTACGCCGCATTTGGCCAGATCGAGCAAGGTCGTACCGCCAGCCAGCAGCATGGCGCCGGCGTCAAGTGTCGCACGGCTGGCTTCTTCGGTGGAAGCGGCGCGGAAATAGGAAAAATCGCGCATCAGGCCACCTCCGCCTTGTCCTTTGCCGCTACCCCTGTCGCAGCCATCTCCGCCGCTTCGCGGACAGCCGCGACGATGCTGTTATAGGCCCCGCACCGACAGAGATTGCCGGACATGTATTCGCGGATCTCCTCCTCCGAGCCTGCATGCCCTTCGCGGATACAGGCAACCGCCGACATGATCTGGCCCGGCGTGCAGTAACCGCACTGAAAGGCATCGTTTTCGATGAACGCCGCCTGCACGGGATGCAGGTCGCCGCCTTCCGCTGCGATCCCTTCGATCGTGGTGATCTGCCTGCCTTCCACCTGAGCAGCGAGAGTGAGACAGGAGAGCACGCGCTTTCCGTCGACATGGCAGGTGCAGGCGCCGCACTGGCCCTGGTCGCAGCCCTTCTTGGTGCCGGTCAGTGCGAGGCTCTCCCGCAGGGCGTCGAGCAGGGTGACGCGCGGCTCGACATCAAGCTCGTGCTGTTTGCCGTTGATATCGAGTGAAAGATGAATGGTTCGTGTCATGATAAGCTCCTGCTATCGTCACGAATTGAATTTCTGGATCGAGGTCCGCTAGCCGAACCACCGGCTTGCTCTAGATAAGGTCGCTGGGGCGCGTGGTCGCATCTTTCAGCATGACACCCGGCCCCCTCCTGGACTATGAGGTAGATGACGCTCCGCACAAACGGAGGCGCCTCCGTTTAACTAGATGTCATCCTGACTTTCGTCAAGTCCTCATTCCGTCTGGAGCATGTATTTTGGCCACGGCCGAACCGAAGACCCCACCGCCCGCACCATCCAAGCTCCGCGCCGATGCTCGCCGCAACCGCGACAAGCTGGTCGAAGTGGCTGCCGCCGCCTTCGCGGAAAAGGGCGTCGAGACGTCGCTCGAAGATATAGCGCGGCAGGCTGGCGTCGGCATCGGCACGCTCTATCGGCATTTTCCGACCCGCGAACATCTGGTCGAGGTGATCTACCGCCGCGAACTGGAAAGCCTCGCCGGCGCGGCGACGGAGCTTGCCGAGAAACATCCGCCGGACGTGGCACTCGAGGAATGGATGCGGCGCTTTGTCGGCTATATCGCGACCAAGCGCGGCATGGCGAACAGCCTGAAGATCCTGATGAATTCCAACTCGACACTATTTGCGGAAGGCTTCGGGAACATACGAAGCGCCTTCGAGCGTCTCGTCTGGGCCGCCGGAGAAAAGGGCCTCATCCGGACAGACATCGACACCGCGGACCTGCTGCAGGCGCTCTCCAGCATTTATTCCATGCCGGATTCCCCTGACTGGCGCGAGCGTTCCCACCGTCTGATCGGGCTTCTCATGGATGGCCTGCGGGCGCGAAAATAGGGCTGGTTGCCATCACCCGCTTTCCGCAGTCCGGCGCAGAAGCCGTGCCGTCTCGTCATTGGCGGGGAAGAAGGATTCGATGGCCAGTTCCGACAAGGTGACATCCACCGGAGTGCCGAAGACCGTCGTCGTCGAGATGAACGAAAGACAGCCAGCTTCCGTCCGCAATTGCATGGGCACGGCGATCCCGGCGTAGTCGCTTCGCGGCTTCGAAGGGGTTTCTGGGGGAACCGGATAGCCGGACAACTCCTCCAGCAGCCCTTTCAAGATAGGGTCGCCCGTGGCCGCGATCTGCTGATGCAACCGCTCAAGCAGATGATTTCGCCACTCGGCTAGGTTGGCGATGCGCGGCGCCAGCCCCTGCGGATGCAGGCTCAGCCGCAGGACATTGACCGGTCCATCGAGAAGCGAGGCGTCGGCCACGCCGGCAAGCAGCGGTGCCACGGCGGCATTTGCCGCCACCAGCGTCCAGTGCCGGTCGACGGCAAGTGCCGGGAAGGGTTCGTGACCCTTGAGCACCATGTCGATGGCTTTGCGGGCCGCTGCGAGAGCCGGATCGTCCAGCTTTCGCTCCGCATAGACAGGCGCGAAGCCTGCCGCGAGCAGCATGGGGTTCCGCTCGCGTAGCGGCACTTCCAGCCGCTCGGCGAGATGCAGAAGCATGTCGCGGCTTGGAAGCGACCGCCCGCTTTCGATGAAGCTGAGATGGCGCTGCGAAATCTCGGCCTCCAGCGCAAGGTCGAGCTGGCTCATGCGCCGGCGGCGGCGCCAGTCGCGCAGGAAATCACCGAGAGGACGGGCGGTCGCAATCGTGTTCATGCGGCGGCCGGAACCTGATCGAGGAAACCGTGAACCGCCTTCAGGCGTCCGTTTTCGAGCATTGCGAAATCGGTACCCTTGATGATCGGCTCGCTGCCTTGCGGCCCAAGACCCCACGAAAAGCGCAGGTTGTCGCCGTGGCTGTCCGCCGCCCCGAGCAACTCGAAGCGAAAACCGGGGAAGCGCGCCTGCACCGCTTCGACCAAGCCGTTGATCTCCTCATGCCCCTCCCCGCGCATCAGGGGATCCACATAGAGAGCCTCGTTTGTCCAGACTTCCGCGATCATGGCGCGACGGCGGACGAGATCCGTCTCGTTCCAGATGGCGAGATAACGTTCGGCGTGGGTATTTGCATCGGTCATTTCTCTTCTCCTTTTGTCGCCCGGTTCGTTGCAGGCAGGGCGATCATGGGCAGCCCGCGGCATCGTCTCAATTACGCGGCAGGTAATAACTATCGCTCCGAAAGCGCAAGTCGGGCGCCGAGCAGGACGAAGGCAGCCGCGAAGGTTCGGCGCATCCACGCGAGGATGGCCGGGCGGGAAATGACATGGTTCCGCACCGATGCCGCGAAGAACCCATAGATGACAAAAACGCCGAAGGTCATCAGCATGAAGACGAGGCTGAGCTCGGTCATGCGAAGGATCGGAGAAACCTCAGCGGGGCTGACGAACTGTGGCAGGAAGGCAAAGAAGAAAATCGATAGCTTGGGATTAAGCGCATTTGCGAGAATGGCTGACACGATGACCTGCCGGACCGGTCGTGCCGTGGCTTCCGGTTCAACGCTCAGCGCCCCTTTTTCTTTCAGCACCTGCCAGGCCATGAACAGGAGATAGGCGACGCCGAGATATTTGACGGCGTCGAAAGCGAGCGCGCTTGCATGCAAGAGCGCCGCGAGACCGGAAACGGCTGCTGCCACATGCGGCAGAATGCCGAGCGTGCAGCCGAAGGCGGCAACGATGCTAGCCCTCGCCCCGCGGGAAAGGCCTGCGGCGAGAGTGATGAGCACCCCGGTACCCGGTGATGCCACGACGATAAACGAGGTGAGGAGAAATTCAGGAGTCATGGACGGCCCTTTCAAAACTTTTGACCAAAGCTATGCCGAAGCGCCGTCCTCATTCTTGAACAAAATTGCAGTTTCAAGGGCGTTCAAAAACAATTGTTGACATTGAAGACAATTGTTTCCAAAAAAGGCTCCAATCCCGCCAGGACGTTGCGATGGAAGAACTGACCACTCAGGAAGCTGCCGTACTGGCAATCATCAGGGACAATCCCTTTGCCGGGCAGCAGGAGATCGCGACTGCGCTGGGCCTGGCTCGCTCCACCGTCGCCGCGCATATCGTGCAGCTGATGCAGAAGGGGCATATCCTCGGCAGGGGCTATGTGATGCCGACGCCGACCCGTGCGGTTTGCATCGGAGGCGCGGTGCTCGACAGAAAATATCACGCACGAAGCGCTCTTGTTCGCGGCACGTCCAATCCTGCCGAGAGCGGCCGCAGCCTGGGCGGTGTCGCTCGCAACGTGGCGGAAAACCTCGCCCGGCTTGGGACCGCCACGAACTTCGTCTCGATCGTCGGCGAGGATGAGGGCGGCCGCACGCTGTTGAGCCATATGCGGGACCAAGGCATCGACGTGAGCCAGGTCCTGACGAGTGCCGAACGTTCGACAGCCGAATACGTAGCGGTGCTCGAGCCAGATGGAGAATTGGCCTTCGGTATCGCCGACATGGGCATATTCGACCTTTTTCGCCCGGAACACCTCGATCGGATCTGGCCGCATCTAGCATCGGCCAGCTGGGTTTTTTCAGACTGCAACCCTCCCGCCGAAACGCTTGCCGCATTGATCGAAAAGCGCCGCGATGCACGCTTCCGCTTGGCCATCGATGCGGTATCGACAGCCAAGGCCATGCGCCTGCCAAGAGACCTTTCCGGCATCGACCTTTTGTTCATGAACATCGATGAGGCAAACGCCATCCTGCAGCGTGAAGGGCGCGAGCCCCTCAAAGATGCCAAGGAAGCGGCACTTGCGCTGCAGGCCGCCGGAGCCCGCGAGGCAATCGTCACGATGGGAGCCAAGGGGATCGCCGTGGCTGGTCTCGAAGGGGCCCGGACATTTCCCGCCGTTCGTGCAAAACCGGTCGACATGACCGGCGCGGGCGATGCCATGATTGCCGGAACGCTTCATCGCGTCATATCCGGTGACGACACCTATGCCGCCGCGCGGACCGGCACTCTGCTTGGAGCGCTCACCACCGAGAGCGCGGCAAGCGTCCATACCGAACTCTCCGAACGCCTGCTCGAAGCCAATATCCACCGGCTGGCCGATTGAAAGGAAAAACCATGTCACTCCTGAAACCGAAACTCGGCTCCGAAGTTGCCGAAGCGCTGGCAGCGGGGGGTCCCGTGGTCGCGCTCGAATCGACCATCATCACCCACGGCATGCCCTATCCTGCCAATCTCGAAACGGCGCTTGCGGTCGAAGATGTCGTTCGCAGGAACGGTGCGGTGCCGGCAACGATTGCCGTCATCGAGGGCGAGCTTCGCGCCGGGCTTGAACGAGATGAGCTGGAAGCGCTCGCTCAGGCCAAAGGCGTGGTGAAAGCATCCGGCCGGGACCTTGCCGTCGCGATGGTGCGCAAGCAGTCCGCCGGCACAACCGTATCCGCCACCATGCTGCTCGCCGATCTTGCCGGCATCGAGATCTTTGCAACCGGAGGCGTCGGCGGGGTGCATCGCGGCGCCGAGCAGACCTTCGATATTTCTGCCGATCTGACCGAACTCGGCCGCACCAGAACTGCGGTCGTCTGCGCCGGCGTCAAGTCCATCCTCGATATCGCCAAGACGCTCGAATATCTGGAAACCCAACGCGTACCGGTGATTGCCTACGGCACCGAGGATTTCCCCGCCTTCTTTACCAGGCTGAGCGGTTTCAAGGCGGACCACAGGCTCGATACACCGGAAGAAATTGCCAGAGCCATGTGGCTGCACCATCAGTTCGGCACCGGCACTGGCCTGCTGATTGCCAATCCGATTCCCGAAACCGCGGCGCTGGCGCCTGAGTTCATCGACGGCACGATCACTGACGCCGTGCGTGAAGCCGACGAACGCGGCATCGGTCGCAAGGAACTGACGCCCTTCCTGCTCGCGCGCATCAACGAGCTTTCCAAGGGCGAGAGCCTGAAGGCCAATATCGAACTCGTGAAGAACAATGCCGCCCTCGCCTCCAGAATGGCGGTCGCTTACGCTGCGTTGAGGAAACGGTAGGCAGTCGCAGGGCTTCTGCCGGTTTAACCACATGATGGCTTGGTGAAGTCTGCTGGTGCCAAATCCCAGCGAACAAGATAGAAGCCGCGGAAAGTGATCTAACCGCAGGGTTCCGGAACCATGACACTGGACGATATCGCAGAAACGGTCATCAGCCGCGCCAAGGGCAGCAGGCGCTTTATCGTGGCGATTGCGGGGCCGCCGGGTTCGGGAAAGTCGACGCTTGCCGACCGGCTGCACGAGGCCTTGCTGGCCAAAGGCGAAACGGTGGAAGTCCTGCCGATGGACGGTTTCCACATGGACAATGCCATTCTGGAAGCACGCGGATTACTGCCCCGCAAGGGGGCCCCGGAAACTTTCGACGTGCGCGGTTTTTCAGACGTTCTGACGGCCGTCCGGAAAGCCGAGGAGGAAGTGCTCGTGCCGGTGTTCGACCGGTCGCGCGAACTTGCCATCGCCTCGGCCCGACCGATCGATCCGCAGACACACATCGTGCTCGCGGAAGGTAATTATCTGCTGATCGACGAGGCGCCCTGGTCACGCCTTGCGGAACTGTTCGACCTTACCGTCTTCGTCGGCCCGGAGGAGGATGTTCTGCGCGAGCGGTTGCGACAGCGCTGGATCCACTATGGGCTCGACGAAGCTGCGATCGACTGGAAGCTGAACGGCAACGACCTGCCGAACGGTCGTTATATCCTGCAGCACTCACGGCCCGCGGATATCCGGTTGGACAGCTTCTAAGCCCGCTCACAGCGCAATGCCGCTTTCGCGGTCGAAGACATGCACCTGGTCGGCGCTGATATTCGCTTCAAACCGGGCGCCGTAGCGGGCCGGATATTCGCCATCGACAATCGCCGTCACCGGCTGGCCCGCCAGATCGAAGACCACATGGGTCTGCGCGCCGGTCGGCTCGACCAGCAGCGTCTGCCCCGCCAGTGCCGTTCCGCCGGTGCCGGGGCTCAGATACTCGGGGCGCAGGCCCACCTTGATCGCCTGACCGCGTTTGACCTTGCGATCGGGCGCGATGCGGATCGCCGTTCCGTCTCCAAGGCGGGCTGCAGGCTCGCCGCCCTCGCCTTCCACGGTGCCGTCGAGGATATTCATCGCCGGCGAGCCGATGAAGGCCGCCACGAAGAGATTGGCGGGCGTCTTGTAGAGATCGAGCGGCGTTCCCTCCTGCTCGACCCGCCCCTGGTTGAGCACGACAATCCGGTCGGCGAGCGTCATTGCCTCGATCTGGTCATGCGTCACGTAGATCGACGTCGTACCCACCTTCTGGTGCAGCGTCTTGATCTCGGAACGCATCTGCACCCGCAGTTTGGCATCGAGGTTTGAGAGCGGTTCGTCGAACAGGAAGACCGCAGGATTGCGGACAACTGCGCGGCCCATGGCGACGCGCTGGCGCTGGCCGCCGGAAAGCTGCGCGGGCTTCCGGTCGAGAAGCGGCACGAGGTCCAGCATACGGGCTGCCTCGGCCACCCGTTCGGCGATGACCTGCTTCGTGGCGCCTGAGAGGCGGAGGTTGAAGCCCATATTCTCGGCGACCGTCATATGCGGATAGAGCGCATAGGACTGAAAGACCATGGCGATGTTCCGCTCGCGGGGCGTCAGTTCGTTGACGACCTTGCCGCCGATGAGGACATCGCCATCGGTGATCTCCTCAAGGCCGGCGATCATCCTGAGAAGCGTCGATTTTCCGCAACCCGAAGGGCCGACCAGCGCGATGAACTCGCCGTCCTCGATCGAGAGCCGCACCCCATGGATGATCTCCAGCGAGCCATAGGATTTTTTGACGTTGGACAGTGTGACGGATGCCATGGGTGCTATCTCCGGTCAGGACTTGACGGCGCCGGCGGTCAATCCGGCAATGATGTGCTTCTGGGCAAGGAAGAAGACGATGATGGTCGGCAGGATGGTGAGCGTGATGAATGCCAGCACCAGCTGCCACTCCGTCCCGAATTCTCCGCGGTAGACCATGATCCCGAGCGGCCACGGATAGATGGACTCGGAGTTCAGCATGATGAGCGGCAGGATATAGCTGTTCCAGCTCGCCACGAAGGAAACGATCGCGACAGTTGCAATGATCGGGCGGGAAAGCGGCAGGGTGATGTGCCAGAAAAAGCGCAAGTAACCGCAGCCGTCTACGAAGGCCGCCTGAAACAGTTCCTCTGGAAGGTTGCGGAAATAGTTCCGGAACAGAAGAATGCTCATGCCGAGACCGAAGGCAACCTGCGGCAGCACCACGCCCCAATAGGAATTGAGCAGGCCGAGATCGCGGATCCGGATAAAGAGCGGCAGGATTGCGGTGGCGGCAGGAAACATCAGCCCGATCAGAAAGTAGTTGAGCAGAAAGGTCGCGCCGAAGAATTTGACATGCGCAAAGGTAAAAGCGGCCATGGCGGCGACGGATACGGTGAGGAACACGGTGAGCGTGGCAATGATCAGCGAGTTCATCATCTGCCGCCAATACCGCTCCCCGAACAGGATATCGGTATAGTTGGACCACTGCCATTCCGCCGGCAGGCCGAACGGATTGACCCGCAGATCGCCGAGGGTTTTGAAGCCTCCGAGGGCCGTCGTCAGCAGCGGGACCACAACGATGGCCGCGATAATCGTAAGCGAGACGTAAAGGTAGATTTTCGTGCCGGCGCTCATCCGGATGGCGGTTCTCGTCTCAGTCATGGCGCATGAATATCCGTTTGTAGCTGAAGGCGAGCGTGACGCAGATGACAAAAAGGACGACACCGACAGCGCTTCCAAGACCGACCTGCATCCGGGTCACCCCGAAGTTGTAGAGGAAAGTCACCATTGTCTGGGTGGAGTTGAACGGTCCGCCGCCTGTCAGAGGCATGATCATGTCGAAGAGCTGCAGTGAACCGACCACCGCAAAGAACACCGACAGGCGCAACGTCGAACCGAGCAGCGGCAGCGTCACGAAGCGGAATTTCTGCCAACCGGTCGCACCGTCGATCTCGGCTGCCTCAAGCACGCTCTTGTCGAGCGACTGAAGACCGGCGATGAAAAGCATCATGTGGAAGCCGAAATATTTCCAGACGACCACGGCCAGAACCGCATAGATGGCAAGGTCCTTGTCGGCGAGGACATAAGGCGTCTCGACGCCGAGGAAGCCGGCGACGGCCGCGAAAAGCCCGTAGTCGCCGTCATAGACAAAGCGCCAGATGAGGCCGGCCGCCACATCGGCAAGCACGTAGGGCAGGAAGAAGATCAGCCGGAAGACGACCACGCCCGTGATCCGGTTCGCCAGCATCGTGGCGAGCCAGATCGCAAGCGGTATCTGCAGCAGCAGCGAAACGACGATGATCAGGAAGTTGTTCTTGAGCGCGGTCAGGAAGGCGCCGTTCTTGAAAAGCACCTCGAAATTCCGCAAGCCGACGAACTGTTCGGGCAGGCCGTACCCATCCCACCGGTAGAGGCTGTACCAGGCGGCCTCGCCCATCGGCATGATCACAAAGATCGTAAAGAGAAGAAGCGCCGGCGGCAGAAACAGGATCAAGACCGGAAGCCGGCCGCGCGCCGTGGGGCTCTTGCGCTTGGCAACGCGCGTCGCGCCCGCCGCATGCTCTATGGCGGTCGTTGCAGAAATATTGGTCATTTTCGTTCCGACTGTCATGGCCGCAGGGAGCGCACCGGCGGAGCGTCGGCCCCGCCGGTGCCTCGCATCACATCTTGTCCATTTCCACCGCGTCCTGGATCGTCTGCGCGCCCTCTTCCGGCGACATTTGACCCGACACAATGGCGACCGATGCGTCGTTCACGACACGGCCGACGGAGGGACCGAGTTCCTGATCGAAGAAGTTCTGGTGCCAGGTGGAAGCTTCGAGCTGTTTTGCCGACTCCCGAAGGAGGGGATTGGTGACGCCATCCTCCGCTCCGACCGCTGCCGGCAGGATCATCCCGGCTTTCGCCATCATCCGCTCGTTCTCGGCATTCGTCAGATAGGCGAGGAAATCGAGGGTTTCCGGCGGCGCCTTCGCCGTCACGGCCCATGCGTTGATGCCGCCCAGCGTATCGGTGGCCTTGCCCGCTCCCCCGGCTACGACAGGGAAGGCGAACCGGCCGATATTGTCGCCTGCAAGCCCTTTGCCGTCACCGGCATTCCTGCGCTGGAAGGCTTCCGTCGTCTCGAAGCCGAGGATCATCGCGGCCTTGCCGTCGCCAAAGACGCCGAGTGCCTGCGGCCAGGTCGTGGCGAGATAACCCGGCTGGAAGGGTTCGAGCTTGCCGAGCTGAGCAAGCTGCTCGCCGGCCTTAACCGCTTCAGGCGCCACAAAACCGTCGCCCGCACCGGTTTTCATCGCGTCGAAGCCCTGCTGCCCGGCATTGCGCATGACGAGATAGCTCCAGTAGAAGTGGATCGGCCACTTCTCCCCGCCGCCTCCCGCAATCGGAACGATCCCGGCATCCTTCAGCTTTTTGACCGCGGCCAGGAAATCATCCCAGGTCTTGATGCCGGCGGCATCGACCCCGGCTTTCGCGAAATGAGCCTTGTTATAAAAGAAGCTGACCGTGCCCATCTTGTAGGGCACCGCACTGATCTTGCTGTCGAAGGTGACCGCCTTCAGGGCGGCAGGATTGTAGCTCTTGCCCCAAGCGCCGCCATCTTCCTTCATTTTGCCGCTGATGTCCTTTAGCGCGCCGGTCGCCTGCTGCTGTTTCAGCACGCCGCCGCCCCAGCTGTAGAAGAAGTCGGGCGCATCGCCGGATTGCAGGAGCGTCGGCAGCTTTGCCTTGAAGGCCTCGTTTTCGAGAAACTGCATCTCGATCTTCACGCCGGGATGCTCGGCCTGATATTTGTCGGCGATACTGCGCCAGACCTTCACATATTCCGGATTGAGTTCCAGATGCAGCCACTTCACGACGGCATCAGCCGAGGCCGTGGCGGCCGTGGCGCATAAAGCCAGCATGCCGATGGCAGTGGCAGACGCAAAGCGAATTCCGAATTTTCCGATGGTCAGCATTTCGCACTCCTCCCGTAGCGCTTTATTTCTGTATCCGGAATAAATAAAGCGCGCACGCTTGCCGCCTGTCAATAGGGAGGACGGCAAAACGCCCGACGAGGCATCGACCTCCCGCAAAGCCGCAAATTTTTGTTGCGCCGTCCGCGAAAACGGGACTAGAAGATGAGTGATTTAATTTGCCTCACGAAATAAATCGCGGCGCGATTCACTCGTCAGGCCTTGAGAGTGCCTATGAAGACCGCCGATCCCGAGCTGATGCGCGCCATCAACCGCCTGAGTGTGCTGGACACGATACGCCGCCACGGGCCTATTTCCCGTGTGGAAATCAGCGAACGTACCGAGCTTTCCACGACCACCGTTTCGGCAATTACGGCCTCCCTTCTCGATGACGGGCTGATCCTGACCCGCCACGAAGGCGATATTCGCAACGAAGCCGTGCGCGGCAGGCCGCGTGTCATGCTGGAGGTCAATCCGGATGCGGCCCGCGTCGTGGGCGCCAAGATCGCCGCGAGCCGTATGGTTTTCGTCGTCACGAATTTCAGGGGTGACGTGCTCTCGACGCTGACGCTTCCGATCCGCATCGACCGGCAGCCGATCGCGGTGATTGCCGATCTGGTCGAAGATGGCGTTCGCCGCTGCGTCGTCGACGCTGGGCTGTCGCTGGAGGACGTCGACACCGTCTGCCTCGGGCTTCCGGGCGTCATCGAGCACCGCACCGGCCATGTTCGATCGAGCCCCATCTTCCGCGAGACCAATATCGATTTCGCGGCCGAAATGTCGGCGCGCCTCTCGACACCGACGATTGTCGAGAGCGACGCGCACGCCATCACCCTCGCCCACCACTGGTTCGGCAAGGCTCGCGAACTGGAGGACATGGTGCTGATTTCGCTCGAGCAGACGCTGGGGCTCGGCGTGCTGCACGGCAATCGCCTGTTCCGGGGCGCCGGCGGCCTCAGCCATAACCTCGGCGATCTTGTGCTGGGCATGGGCGAGCAAGGGATCGTTCGCCTTTCCAGCCAGGCCGGAGAGAGCGCGATTCTCGGCGAAAAGCAGACCGACGGACGGTTTGCCGAAGCGGTGCGGCTGGGGCGAGGCATGACCCACGTTCAGGCGCTGATCCAGGCTGATGACGACAGGCTGATCGCCGCAGCGGTCCGCGCCGGCGAGGCCGTCGGCATTACGATCGCCAATATCGTCACGCTGTTTGCGCCGCCGCGCGTCATTCTGGTCGGCTCGTCACTGGCGCTCGGAGAGCCCTTCCTGAACAGCCTGCGCGACGCCTATGCGCTTGCCGTACCGCCGTCTCTGAAGGGTGTCAGTGAGCTGGTCTTTGACGATTCCACTGACGACTTCTGGGCACAGGGAGCCGCCGCGGTTGCCCTTTACGAACTTTATGAATCGCCCTGGAGCACCACCGGGCCTGCGCTCTAAGCGGAAAAATCAGCAATTATCGGGAGGAGAATGAATGGACAAGGTCGGCATCGGCATCATTGGATGCGGCAATATCTCGGGCGCCTATCTGAAGGCGATGACTGCTGACTTTCCAGTTCTCGACATTCGTGGCTTGGCCGACCTCAACCGCGAGCTTGCCGAGGCCAAGGCCTCCGAGTTCCGCCTGCCGGCCAGGACGGTCGACGAGCTGCTCGCCGATCCAAAGATCGAAATCATCGTCAACCTGACCATTCCAAAAGCCCATGTGGCCGTCGGTCTGCAAGCGCTCGAAGCCGGCAAGCACACCTATTCGGAAAAGCCGCTCGGGATTAATTTCGCGGAAGGGAAAAAATTGGCCGAGACCGCGAAGGCGAAAGGCCTGCGCATCGGCGCCGCCCCCGACACCTTCCTTGGCGGCGGCCACCAGACCGCCCGCGCATTGATAGACCAGGGCGTAATCGGTATTCCGGTCGGCGGTACCGCAACCTTCATGTGCCCCGGCCACGAGCGCTGGCATCCGAACCCGGCCTTCTATTACGAAGTCGGGGGCGGACCCATGCTAGACATGGGGCCGTATTACATCACCGACCTCGTCAACCTCTTGGGCCCGGTCGCGCAGGTAGCGGGCTTCGCAATCACGCCTCGGAAAGAACGCATCGTCACCAGCGAACCCCGCAACGGCGAGCGCATTCCTGTTCATGTTCCCACCCATGTCGCCGGCGTCATGGCATTTGCCAACGGCGCGGTCGTACAGATCGGCATGAGCTTCGATGTTGCCGGCCACAAGCATGTGCCGCTCGAAGTTTACGGCACGGAAGGGACCCTGATCGTCCCGGACCCGAATCGTTTTGCCGGACCTGTCGAATACTTCAAGAAGGGCGGCCAGTTCGAAGATCAGCCCGTGACCATGCCCTATGCGGACGGCAACTATCGTTCGATCGGGGTGGCGGATTTGGCCCATGCGATCCGTTCTAACCGGCCGCATCGCGCCAACGGCAATCTGGCGCTGCATGTGCTGGAGGTCATGGAAGCGTTTCACACAGCTGCCGAAACTGGCCGGACGATCGACATCACAACGGCCGTGGAGCGTCCCGCGCCCTTGTCCGAGTCCCTGGTCGAAGGCCGGCTCGCCAAGTAATTTCCAGGAGGAAGAAATGAAAGAAGCACTGATCGTCTGGGGCGGATGGAGCGGACACGAGCCGCAGGAATGTGCTGCCCTCATCAAGGACATGCTCGAAGAGGACGGTTTCAAGGTCTACGTCGAACATTCGACAGAGGCCTTCGCCGATCCCTCGATCCATGATCTGAGCCTGATCGTGCCGATCATGACCATGTCGAAGATTGAGAAGGAAGAGGTCAAGAACCTTGCGGCCGCCGTCGAGAGCGGCGTCGGCATCGCCGGCTACCACGGCGGCGCAGGCGACGCCTTCCGCGAATCCGTCGATTATCAGTTCATCATCGGAGGCCAATGGGTCGCCCATCCCGGCAACATCATCGATTATACGGTCAATATTACCCGCCCGGACGATCCGCTGATGGAAGGCATCTCCGACTTCCCCTACACGTCCGAGCAGTATTACATGCATGTCGACCCCTCGAACGAGGTGCTGGCAACCACGACCTTCACCGGCGACCACGCCTGGTGGATCGACGGCGTCGTCATGCCGGTCGTCTGGAAGCGCAAATACGGCAAGGGCCGCGTCTTCTATTCCTCGCTCGGCCACCAGGCCAAGGAATTCGACGTGCCGCAGATGAAAACCATCTTCCGGCGCGGCGCCAATTGGGCCGCTCGATGACACAGCAAGGGGCGACGACCCGTCGCCCCTACAGCTCTCTCAAGGCGACGAACGTTTCCTTGAATGAAGCATCCGCACGGTAGAAGACCGGCGGGTTGCCGATGGGCGAAGCAACCGCGACCTCCTGTCCGCCTTCGTATCCCTGCCCGGACCACAGATGCACCCAATCTGCCCCTTCAGGCAGATAAACCAGGCGCTCCTCCTGCGCAGCATGCCAGACCGGCGCCACCAGTAGCTCCGAGCCGTAGAGATAGGCGTCCTGGATCGCATAGGTCTTCGGATCATGCTCGTAATGCAGGAAGAGAGGCCGCTGCACCGGCAGGCCGCGCGCGGATGCCTCTTGCGACAGGCTCTTCAGATATTCCCCGAGCTGAACATAGATCCGGGTCATCCGGGCGAAATGGGCAAGCACGTCCGGGTCCTGGTCGACCTGCACATTGTCGCGCGGCCTGTTGCCCTCGTGGGTTCGCATGACCGGTGTGAATGCGGCCATTTCCGCCCAGCGCATGATCAGTTCCGGTGTGCGGACGTTGCCGAAGAGGCTCGTGTAACCGCCGATATCGGAATGATGATAGGCGTTCCCCAGCAGTCCCGACGACAGTGCGGCACAAATGACGGTCACCAGCCCGTCGTGGCGGGAAAAATCCACCGACTGGTCGCCGCCCCAAAGCAGAGGGCAATGCTTCTGCACGCCCGTGAAACCCGCGCGCATAAAGAACAGCGCATCCCCCGTCCTGCCACGGCTTTCCACCGCCATGGCATTGACCTCGGCCCACAGCGTCGGCCAGGCGTTGTGCATCAGTTTGGCATCGACGCCGTTGGCAAGCTCGACGTCGATCGGAAGATATTCGCCGAAGTCGGCCATCCATCCGGACAAACCGTAGTCCAGCATACGCCGGCCGATGATTTCCTCGGCAAACCAGTCGGCGGCTTCCGGGTTGGTGAAGTCGACGACGCCACAGTCGAACTCGCCGAAATCGACGATCGCCGTACGGCCAAGCTGGTCCTTGGCGAAATAACCGGCGGCTTCGGCCTCCGGGAAAAGAGATCCGTCGACAGCGAGATAGGGGTTCACATAACCCAGGAACCGAATGCCTTCGTCATTCAGGGCAGCAATGCGTTGCCGCAGGTCGGGATAACGCTCCTCATTGGCCTGCCAGTCCCAGAAAAGGCGCGAACCGAACGAGGTCTGGCGGATACCCACCCAATCTTCGCACCAGAGGCCGGAAACCTGCACCCCTGCCTCACGCATCCTCTCCAGTCTCTCGAAGGAATTCACACCGTCCTTGAGACCGATGATAGCTCCGCGGTAGACCCAGTCCGGCAGCTCCGGCTGCCGCCCGAAACGCAGCGACAGCATGGTCACAAGCTCGGCAAAGGTCGGAGCGCAATAAAATTCGATCCGCTCCGGCACGGCCCAGACCTCCAGCTCATGGAATGTCCGGCGGCGAAAATCGAATATGGAATAGGCCGTCGTCTCGACATGCAGCGCATATCGGGCCGAGGAGAGATAGGTCGGCTGCGGATAGTTGGTGTTATAGTAGTCGCCACCGGCCTTGTCCTTGAGGTCGGACTTGAACGTGATCTCGCTCGTCTTGTCGCGGCCGACGCCAGGCTCGGAGGTCCAGAGAGGAAAGCGACGCCCGCGCATGTCGAAATAGGACATCTGCTCGCCGCCGCCCCACACATGCTCGTCATGATCCGCCTGGATGCGGATCCAGAAGCGATTGATGCTTTCATCCAGCGACCGGAAAAAGATCGTGGATCCCCCGATCGTCATCTCCAGACGGGGCGGCAGACCTTTAGCTTCCGACAGAGTGATCCTGGAGCCATCGACCTCCGCATGCCGCAGGGGACTGCGCTCGACGATATAATCCTCAACCTCGAAGTTGCCGCGGTACATGTCCATCCGTTCCTCGCCATGCCCGACGAAGATGGACGGAGATGACGTCGTATGATGCAGCACGGTGCGGCCGTTCAACGAGATGGAGAAACCGTCGGATGTGGCGTGGAATTTCATCATTCTGCTACTCAATTGAGATCCCTACCGGAGCCGCGACACGTAACGTGCCACTGAATGATCGAACCATGTGCGGGAAACCTCGGCCACCACACCATCCTGCGCCTGGCTTAGTCGCAGCACATGAGGGATCGGCGTCCCGGGTCTTTGTCCGAATGACGGCGGCGCCCAGTCGGGCACCGTATCCAAATCAATCCTGTCCTCGGCCTTCGAAATCCAGAGGCCGAGGCGGGTGCGGTAATAGAGATAGAGGGATTCTGAGAGATCTGCCGCCGTGATCGACGGCGTATAGGAGCCGTCGAGCCAGATCTCCTCCAGAGCCGCCACCTGTCCTGACAGCCTGCGAAGCCGACGGATCCGATGCCCTTCCGGCGAGAATCCGAATTTCGGCAATATCACCGGCTTGTCGAGCCGAGCCACATCCAGCACCTCGGCCGTCGGCAGTCCTCCGCCCTGGACGAGCTCCAGCCGGAACATCGCATAGACGCTTCTCGGATCGCTGACTGCCCGGACGTAATTGCCAGATCCCTGAACCCGCTCGAGAAGACCCCTCGCCTGCAGCTCCGCCAGCGCCTTGCGCAGCGTTCCGACCGCAATTCCGAGCTGCGTGGCCATATCCCGCTCCGGCGCAAGCTTCTCGCCGTCGATCAGCCGACCGGCAGCGATATCCCGCACGAGCAGCTCGGTGATCTGCAGATAAATAGGCAGACTGCCGGGATGGCTCTCCATGTACTCGTTTCTCCTCCCCGAAGAAAAATTGATACATCATTGATCTACATCAAACCGGATGTTATGCAAGTGACAATCGTCAAAGACGGAGGAAGCGTTTGATGAGTGTTGTGCCGATCACATCCGCGGAGCTCGATGCGGCGGAGGTCTCCTGGTTCTCGGCGCTATGCTCGGACGACTACGCTTATCTCGGCGTTCCGGAGGATAGCCTGAAGTCGAGCTGGGATCATTGCTCCGATATCGTCAAACGAGCCGAAACCCTGGGCTTCCGCAATATCCTCTGCCCCTCCTCCTACCAGGTCGGTCAGGATACGCTGAGTTTCGTCGCCGCCTGCTCGCAGGTCACCGACAAGATCAACCTTCTCGCGGCTATCCGCTGCGGCGAGATGCAGCCGATCATGCTCGCACGCACCGTTGCCACCCTCGACCACATGCTGAAGGGCCGGCTGACGCTCAACGTCATCAGTTCCGATTTTCCGGGTGAAGTCGCCGACAGCGCCTTCCGCTACCGACGCAGCCATGAAGTCGTGCAGATCCTCCGGCAGGCCTGGACGCGCGAGACGATCGACCATGAAGGTGAGGTCTACCGCTTCGAGGGCGTTTCGACCGAACCTGCACGACCGTATCAGCAGAATGGCGGGCCCCTCCTCTATTTCGGGGGCTATTCGCCGGACGCGCTGGAACTCTGCGGCGCGCAGTGCGACGTCTACCTGATGTGGCCGGAACCGAAGGAACAGATCGCCGAGCGCATGAAGGCGGTCAATGAACGGGCCAAGGCCCACGGCCGCACGCTGGATTACGGCCTGCGCGTTCATATGATCGTTCGGAACACCGAGCAGGAAGCGCGCGAATACGCCGACCATCTGGTCTCGAAGCTGGATGACGAATACGGCCAGTTGATCCGCAGCCGCGCCCATGACAGCACTTCGCTCGGCGTTTCGCATCAGGCCCGGACACGAGAACTCGCCGACAAATTCGGCTATGTCGAACCCCATCTCTGGACAGGCATCGGACGGGCTCGCTCCGGCTGCGGCGCCGCACTTGTGGGCTCCACCGACCAAGTACTTTCGGAGATAGAGGCTTACCAGAAAATGGGTATCCGCGCCTTCATCTTTTCCGGCTACCCTCATCTCGACGAGGCGGAACATTTCGGCCAGAAGGTGCTACCGCATCTGAAGACCTGTTCACTGCCGCATGCCTATGGCCGCGTGCCGGCAGAGACACCCGCAACACCGCTCGGCACAGGAAGACGTCATTGATGGAACGCATTCAACTTTCGCCCGAACTGAAACTGAGCCGCCTCGTCTATGGCATGTGGCGCATCGGCGATGATCCGGATACCTCACCCAAGCATGTCCAGGCAAAGATCGAAGCCTGCGTCGCCCAGGGCATCACCACCATGGACCACGCCGATATCTACGGCGGGTATACGGCCGAGGCGATCTTCGGCGCCGCGTTGAAAGCCGCGCCTTCGCTTCGCGACAAACTGGAAATCGTCACCAAATGCGGCATCGTCGCGCCCGCCGGCCGGCATTCCGCCGTCCGCGGCAAGCACTACGATACCAGCGCAGCGCATATCAACGCCTCGGTCGAGGCATCGCTGCGCGATCTGGCGACCGATCACATCGACCTGCTGCTGATCCACCGTCCCGATCCGTTCATGGATCCGGATGAGACGGGACCGGCGCTCGATGCGCTCGTCGAATCCGGCAAGGTGCGTGCCGTCGGCGTATCGAACTTCCGGCCATGGGACTACTCGCTGCTTCAGTCGTCCATGGAAAACACACTGGTTACCAACCAGATCGAGATGAGCCTGCTCGCCACTGAAGCATTCATCAACGGTGATCTGGCATTCCTTCAGGAACGGATGATAGCGCCCATGGCCTGGTCGCCGCTGGGCGGCGGCTCGCTCTTCAAGCCCGAAAATGCCGCTCTGATGAGGGTTCTGGAGCGGATCGCCGGCGAGCAGGAGGTCGATCCCACCGCGGTTGCGCTCGCCTGGTTGCTTGCGCATCCGGCCAACATCCTGCCGGTTCTCGGCACCAACAATATCGCCCGCATCATGGCGAGCGCCGATGCCATGAAGGTCAAGATCGACCGCCAGATCTGGTTCGAACTCTACACCGCAGCCCTTGGAAAGCAGGTGCCATGATGCCTTCAGCCGACACCATTCAGGGCCTGAAAGAACAGGTTTTCATCCCGAATGCATCGACCGCAAGGCACTATCGCAATGCGCTCGGCACGTTCACGACGGGAGTGACGGTGGTGACGGCAACGACGCCGAAAGGGCCGATCGGCATGACGGTGAACAGCTTTACCTCCGTGTCGCTCGACCCGCCGCTCGTCCTGTGGTCACCGGCCAAAAGCTCAAGCCGGCATCCGGCCTTCACCGCGGCGGATCATTTCGCGATCCACGTGCTGAGCGCCGAGCAGGATCGCCTGAGCGCCCGGTTTACGCGCGGCGGGCTCGGATTTGATGAATTGGAGTGGAGTGAAAATAGTGAGGGTGTACCGGTTATTCCGGGCACTCTCGCTCGATTCGAATGCCAGCTCACTTCGATGCACGACGCCGGCGATCACACGCTGCTCATCGGCCTCGTCCTGCGTGCCGCCCATCGTGAAGGCGATCCACTGTGTTTCTCGCGCGGCATGTTCGGACGTTTTGCGAGTGCGGGCGGTCAATAGGCGGGAAAGATATTGACCGTCCGACGGAGTTGGGCCTAGGCAGGTAAAGCGCAATTCCAACAGGCAATCCATGACAATCATCAGACCGGATATCAGCGCCCGTGCAGCGGCAGCGCCCCGCAGCGGCATTGGCGAAATCGTCACCTACGCCCGAGGCCGCGAAAACCTGATGCCGCTCTGGATCGGCGAAGGCGATCTACCGACGCCTGATTTCATTACCCGCGCAGCCCGCGAAGCGCTTCTCGCCGGCGAAACTTTCTACACCTGGACCCAAGGCATTCCGGCGCTTCGCGAAGCGATCGTCCGCTATTATCAGCGGCATTATGCGGCGAACCTCTCGGTCGACAATATCTATGTCACCGGCTCGGGCATGCAGTCGATCGTGCTTGCGATCCAGACTGTGGCATCCGCCGGCGACGAGATCGTCTATCTCTCGCCAGCCTGGCCGAATGTCGTGAACGCGATCGGCGTTTCGGAAGCCAAGCCGGTCACCGTGGAACTCGGGTTCGAGGACGGACGCTGGGTGCTCGATATCGAACGCCTGAAGGCGGCGATCACGCCGAAGACCAGCGCTCTCTTTATAAACTCGCCATCTAATCCCACGGGCTGGACAGCAACCCAGGAGGATTTGAAGGCCGTCCTCCAACTCGCGCGCCAGCACGGCCTCTGGATCATCGCCGACGAGATCTATGCTCTCTATTATTTCAATGGCGCCCGCGCGCCGTCTTTCATGGACGTCATGGAGCCGGAAGACCGGATCATCTTCGCCAATTCCTTTTCAAAGAACTGGTGCATGACCGGCTGGCGCGTCGGCTGGATGGTAGCGCCCGCCGAGATCGGTCAGACACTGACCAACCTTATCCAATACTCGACCTCGGGCGTTGCCCAATTCATGCAGAAAGGTGCGATAGCAGCGCTCGACGAGGGTGACGACTTTGTCCGCACCAATATCGAACGGGCGCGAAAATCGCGCGACATCCTCTGCGATGCTTTGATTGCCACCAACCGCGTCGAAACCCGCAAGCCGGACGGCGCTCTCTATGCCTTCCTGAAGATAGACGGCGTCGCCGACAGCCGCGACGAAGCGTTCCGGATCGTCGACAAGACAGGTGTGGGCATGGCGCCGGGAACCGCCTTCGGTCCTGGCGGCCAGGGGTTCATGCGCGCCTGCTATCTGCGTGATCCGCTGCAGATCGAGGACGCAGCCAGCCGGCTGAGCGACTATATCCGCAGCAGGTAGGTCGCACTTACCATGCATTCGATGAGTTGCACCGGCCTCCCCGAGGGGAGGCCGAGCATCAATCCCCGAAATCCTCGGCCACGGTTGCAGCCGGTCGACCACCGGCAATGATCTCGCGCTTGCCGACATGGTTCGCGGGTCCGACCAGCCCTTCCTGTTCCATGCGTTCGACGAGCGACGCGGCGCGGTTATAGCCGATCGACAGGCGCCGCTGGATATAGGACGTCGAGCACTTCTTGTCCTTCATGACGACCTTGACCGCCTTTTCGTAAAGCTCGTCGCTGTCGTCACCGCCCATCGCGCTCTTGTCGAAGACGGCTTCCTGCGAAACGTCCTCTTCTTCCGCCTCGTCTTCATCCTCGGTGACGGTGCCGAGATAATCCGGCCGGCCCTGGGTCTTGAGATGGCGGACGACAGATTCCACCTCGGCATCCGACACGAACGGACCGTGGACGCGGGAAATCCGCCCGCCGCCCGCCATGTGCAGCATGTCGCCCTGGCCGAGCAGGTGTTCGGCACCCTGTTCGCCAAGAATGGTGCGGCTGTCGATCTTCGACGTTACCTGGAAGGAAATGCGGGTCGGGAAGTTCGCCTTGATCGTGCCGGTGATGACATCGACGGAGGGGCGCTGGGTCGCCATGATGAGGTGGATGCCGGCAGCGCGCGCCATCTGCGCCAGCCGCTGGATCGCGCCTTCGATGTCCTTGCCGGCAACCATCATCAGGTCGGCCATCTCGTCAACGATGACGACGATATACGGCATAGGCGACAGATCGAGTTCCTGATCCTCATAGACGATCTCGCCGGTCGTGCGATCGAACCCGGTCTGCACGCTGACGGTGATCACCTCGCCCTTGTCACGGGCGAGCGCCGCGCGCTGATTGTAGCCGTCGATATTGCGGACACCGAGGCGCGACATCTTGCGATAGCGATCCTCCATCTCGCGCACCGCCCATTTCAGCGCAAGTACCGCTTTCTTGGGATCGGTCACGACAGGCGTCAGGAGATGCGGGATGCCGTCATAGACGGAGAGCTCGAGCATCTTCGGATCGATCATGATCAGCCGGCACTCCTCCGGCCGAAGCCGGTAAAGCAGCGACAGGATCATCGTGTTGATAGCGACGGATTTACCCGAGCCGGTGGTGCCGGCAACCAGAAGATGCGGCATCTTGGCAAGTTCGGCGATGACCGGTTCGCCGCCGATGGTCTTGCCGAGGCAGAGCGCCAGCCGGTGCTTGGTCTCCCAGTAGTCCTCGCATTCGATCAACTCGCGGAAATAGACTGTCTCACGCATCGCATTCGGCAGCTCGATGCCGATGACATTGCGGCCGGGCACCACGGCGACACGCGCCGAGAGCGCCGACATCGACCGGGCAATATCGTCCGAGAGACCGATGACGCGGGAAGATTTCACGCCCGGCGCAGGCTCGAATTCGTAGAGCGTCACGACCGGGCCTGGCCGCACGTCGATGATCTCGCCGCGAATGCCGAAGTCTTCGAGAACACTTTCGAGCAGGCCGGCACTCTGCTGCAGAGCATCCGGCTGAAAGGCCTGGCCGCGCTCGCCCTGGGGCTCCTGCAGCAGCGAGATCGGTGGAAACTCGTATTCCGCCACTGCCGGACGAACGGCGCGTGGACGTTGCGGCTCGGGTTGCGGCTCCGCAGCAACTGCGATCACGGGTGCCGGCCGCGGCGGCTCTGCCAAAACTGGAGCCGGGGCCTCGACGACGGGCTGCGGCGCAACCTGAGCGGGAACCATGGGCTGCGGCGCCTTGATCGGATCAGGCCTTGGAGATGACGCCACGACGACGGTTCGGGCAACCGGCTTCCGTAGCACCTCGCGGTAGAGATTGGTTACCGGCTGACCGGGCTGCGCCACGATAGGCCGCATTTCCGGCTGAGCAGGAACGGCCATTGGCTCGATGGCGGCCGGGCCTTCCAGCTCAAACGGCATCACATCCCAGAAAGCAAAGTCGGAAATTGCGATATCCTGGCGGCGTTCGGTGGAGGCCTGCATTACCGGAACGGCCTTGGGTTGCCCAACAATCATATTGTACTCTTCGGCGACGGTTCGCCGCATTGTCGCAGCGAGCTTCTGGAGACCCGCTATCTCCTCGACCGGCACTGCCGGCGGCTCAAGGACGGCTTCCGAGTCGTAGTCGGCGGCGTTGATGAACATCTCTGATGGAAGGACATCCGTCGCGCCGACCGCTTCTGCGACAGCCGGCGGGCTGGCAGGTTCGGAGCCTGCCTGCTTGCGGTGCAACACGCTCTCGGGCGTTCGCGTGAAGCGTACGTTGGGCGCAAGCCGAAACGCGGCCTGCCACGGTGCCTGCTCAAGCACCGGCTGATTGAAATCCGCGAGACTTTTGGGATGGGCGCGCTCCTGCGCGGCCTCGGCGGCATCGCCTTCGGCACCGGATTGGTCGGAACTCTGGGGGAAATTAAGACGTGAAAATTGCATGAGACCCGGACGAGATACGAGGATGGCACATTCTTTCATTAAGTAAAAAATAAAGGTTAACCGCTTCTTTCCAGACCGCCTCATGACGACGCATTTCGGGAATTGACGATCACGCTTGCCAAGGTTGCTGCACTGCGGCAACATTGTATGAATGCCGGCTCCCGATCTCACCATTCTGGTTATTGACGAAAATGCCATCCGCGCTTCCATCATCGAGGAAGGGCTGCGGGAGGCTGGCCATGACAAGGTGACGGTAATTCATGAGGTTCAGGGCGTTGCCCGGATCATCGAGACGTTGAAGCCGGACGTGATCGTCATTGATATCGAAAACCCGAACCGTGACATGATGGAGCACCTGTTCCAGCTCACGCGCACCGTGAGCCGGCCGATCGCCATGTTTGTAGACCGGTCCGATACGGCACTCATCGAGGCGGCGATGGAAGCAGGCGTCTCGGCTTATGTGGTGGACGGGCTCAAGAAGGAACGCGTCAAATCCATCCTCGACATGGCGATCAGCCGCTTCAACGCCTTCAGCCGCCTGCAGCGTGAACTGGCCGATGCGAAATCGGCGCTCGAGGAACGGAAGGTCATCGAGCGCGCCAAAGGGATTCTCATGAAGATGCGCGGCCTTTCTGAAGAGGAAGCCTTCGCGCTGCTTCGCCAAACCGCCATGAATGAAAAAAAGAAGATGTCCGAGATCGCGCAGAGCGTCGTCACCGCCGCCGGACTTCTGATGTGATGTTTTCGACCAGGAAAATTTCCGGGAGAAAGCCGGAGTGAACATGATGACGAAAATCAGCCAATCCGGAAGCGATCTCGCCGCGCCCGCACGCGTCGATGGCGAAGGCCCGAAAGTCTTGCGCGCCGGCTTCATTCCGCTTGTGGATGCCTCAGTGCTGATCGCCGCCGCCGAATTCGGCTTTGCGCGCAAGGAAGGTCTGACGCTCGACCTCGTGAAGGACGTGTCCTGGGCGAACGTGCGCGATCGCCTCGCCTTCCGTCAATTCGACATCGCCCACATGCTGTCGCCCATGCCGGTCGCCTCCATGCTCGGCCTCGGCTCCAACCCGTCGCCCACCATCACGCCATTCTCGCTCGGGCGGGGCGGAAATGCGATCACGCTCTCAAAGCCCCTTTTCGAGCGGATAAGAGATGTCGGCGGAATTGCGGAGCCTGCAGGCGCGCTGGAAATCGCCGAGGCCCTGGCAGAGGTGCTGCAGGCAATGAAGGAGCGGGGAGAACCGCTGCCGACGCTCGGGGTAACCTACCCCTTCTCCTCGCACAATTACGAGCTTCGCTACTGGCTGGCAGCCGGAGGCATCGATCCCGACCGCGACGTGAAGCTGGTTGTCGTTCCGCCGCCGCTGACCTCGGACGCCCTTGCGGCAGGAGCCATCGACGGTTTCTGCGTCGGAGCGCCTTGGAACATGGTTGCCTCCGAGCGTGGCCTCGGCCGCATTGTCGCGGCCAAGCAGGATATCTGGCCATCGGCACCGGAAAAAGTGCTTGGCATGCGACCGGACTGGGCGGAAAGTCATCCGGAAACCGTTTCGCGCCTGATTGTCGCGCTCGATGCCGCCGCCCGCTGGTGCGACCAACCGGAAAATCACGATGCACTCGCCGAAGTGTTGGCCGATCCCCGCTTCATCGCCGCGCCGGCCGATATCATCCGCCAGGTGCTCGCGGGACAATTCAGCCTTGATGACAAGGGAAACCGCCGCGTTATCGAAGATTATTTCACGTTCCATCGCGGTTTTGCGAACTATCCGAGACCAAGCCAGGCCTTGTGGATCTACAGTCAGATGATCCGATGGGGCCAGGTGCAGTTCGGCGATGAACGTCTCGGCGCGGTCGCGAGCGCCTATCGTCCCGATCTCTACCGCGCCGCTTTGGGCACAGGCCCGGAAGATGCCGATATTGGTACCGCGGGCGACCAGAGCGGTGACCGTTTCATGGACGGCCATGTTTTCGATCCGTCCGACATACCTGCCTATATCGAGCGCTTTGCCGTCCGCACCACGGCGGCCAACCCTGCCGACCGAAACGAAATCTGATATTTCGGCAACCCTCTCTGCACATCCTTTGCGCGCCCTCAATTTAGCAATCGCACAAAAATATTGCAGCACAAAAGACAGCAACTTATTTAAGCTGTAAATTTCATATCAGAAATACGTATTGTAATTCAATCCCTTAACGAAGCACCCAAAAACTGGCACACCCTTTGCATTGCTTATCTTGCATCGGTCAATGGCGACCGGCGCAGATAGGCGCGGCATAAGCGCCTACACAAGACACCGACGTCGCAAGGTCTTTGCTGTCCGGGATCCTCCCATCCCGTGGACGCAATTTCCGAGCGGCGTTTTTTTGTGCCCAAACCGGCCAGCAGAGGGAACCTGCGCATGACCAAGATTTTGAAGACCGGCATCACACGCCGCAGCATGCTCGAGATGACTGCCGCCGCCCGTGTTGGCGCAGGCAAAGCCAGCAGCCTTTCGTTTTAACTCTCAACCGATGGATTGGCACGACACTGTCGGCCGGGAGAAGCACATGTCTTTTTCTGAAAAAACACAGTCGATACCCACTAACGAACCTGCCAAGGCATTGTGGATCTCCACAACCGCCTTCACTATCTGTTTCGCGGTCTGGACGATTTTCGCGATCATAGGCGTTCGCATCAAACAGGAACTCGGCCTCACCGAAGCACAGTTCGGATTGTTGGTGGGCACACCTGTATTGACCGGATCGCTCATCCGGATCGTGCTCGGAATATGGACGAGCCGCTACGGTGGCCGTCTCGTCTATACGCTCACGATGCTGGCGGCGGCACTCGCAACCTTCCTGCTGTCCTATGCCACGACCTACACGGAGATGCTGATCGCCGGACTCGGCGTCGGCCTCGCTGGCGGCTCCTTCGCTGTCGGCGTTGCATACGTCTCGCCGTTCTTCCCGCCGGAAAAACAGGGCACCGCACTCGGCATCTTCGGTGCCGGCAATGTCGGCGCCGCCGTCACGAAATTCGCAGCCCCCTTTGTGCTGGTCGCGTGGGGATGGCAGGCAGTTGCGGAAATCTGGGCTCTCGCGCTTGTGGCCATGGCCGTCATCTTCTGGTTTACCACGACCGATGATCCAGCGTTCCGTGATCGCCGCAAGCGTGGCGTAGCGCCGAAGAGCCTGCGCCAGGAATTCGCACCGCTCAAGAACGTCCAGGTCTGGCGCTTCTCGCTCTACTATTTCTTTGCCTTCGGTGGCTTCGTCGCCCTGTCGCTTTGGCTGCCGCGCTACCTGGTCGGCATCTATGGCTTCGATCTCGCGACCGCCGGCATGATCGCCGCCGCATATTCCATACCTGGCAGCATCTTCCGCGCATTTGGCGGCATGCTCTCCGACAAGAAGGGTGCCCGCAGCGTCATGTACTGGATGCTTGTCGTTTCGGCAGTCGCGACCCTCATCCTTTCGCTGCCGGCCGCAACCGGAACCGGATTCGGCATTACACCGGCCATCTTCATCGCGGTCACTTTCGTGCTCGGTTTCTTCATGAGCCTCGGCAAGGCGGCCGTCTTCAAGCACATCCCTGCCTACTACCCCGACAGCGTCGGCGCGGTGGGCGGTATCGTCGGCATGGTGGGCGGCCTCGGCGGCTTCGTCCTGCCGATCGCCTTCGGCCTGCTGAAAGACATCACCGGCCTCTGGACCAGCTGCTTCATGCTGCTCTTCGTCGTCGTCGCCGTCTCGCTGGTGTGGATGCACCTGTCGGTGAGGCAAATCGACCGCCAGAAGCTCTCCACGCCCGCCGTGGCCGCCGCTTAAGACCCGAGGACTTGAAAATATGACTGAAAAACTTGTTATCATCGGCAATGGCATGGCCCCCGGGCGCATGCTGGAACACCTCTTCGAGCAGGCACCCGGCCGATACGAGGTCACGATCTTCAACGCCGAACCGCGCGTCAATTACGACCGCATCATGCTCTCGCCCGTTCTCTCGGGCGAGAAGGACTACGAGCAGATCATCATTCACGGCGACGGCTGGTACATCAAGCACGGCATAACGCTCTACAAGGGCCACAAGATCATCGCGATCGACCGCGCCGCAAAGACCGTGACCTCCAACCACGGCGTCACCGAGAGCTACGACAAGCTGGTGATCGCCACCGGCTCGGTGCCGTTCATCATTCCGGTGCCCGGCAAGGAACTGCCCGGCGTCATCACCTATCGCGACCTGGACGACGTCAACGCCATGCTGCTCGCCGCCCAGTCGCGCGCCAAGGCCGTCGTCATCGGCGGGGGCCTGCTGGGGCTCGAAGCCGCGGCCGGCCTTGCCGAGCGGGGCATGGATGTGACCGTGCTGCATGTCATGCCGACGCTGATGGAGCGCCAACTTGACCCGGCCGCAGGATATCTGCTGCAAAAAGCCGTCGAAGACCGGGGCATCAAGGTCATCTGTAAGGCAAACACCAAGGCGATCGTCGGCAACGGCAAGGTCGAAGGCATCGAACTCGACGACGGCCGCATCATTCCGGCAACGCTTGTGGTCATGGCGGTCGGCATTCGCCCGAGCGTCGGTCTTGCCAAGGAAGCCGGCCTTGCCGTCAACCGCGGCATCGTGGTTGACGCCGGCATGCAGACATCGGACGGCGACATCTATTCCGTCGGCGAATGCGCCGAAGTGGGCGGCATGGTCTATGGTCTCGTCGCCCCGCTCTACGAAATGGCGCGCGTCGCCGCTTCCCATCTCGCCGGCGACAGCAAGCCGGCTTTCGTGCATTCCGACACTCCGACCAAGCTCAAGGTCACCGGCATCGACCTCTACTCGCTCGGCGACTTCGCCGATGGCGACGATCGCCAGGAAATCGTGCTCCGCGATGCGACCGCAGGCGTCTACAAACGCCTCGTCCTCAAGGACAACCGCATCATCGGCACCGTGCTCTACGGTGAGACCTCCGATGGCGCATGGTTCAACGATCTGAAGAAGAAGGCGACCGACATCTCCGAGATGCGCGACACGCTGATCTTCGGGCAGGCTTACCAGGGAGGGTCCCCGCTGGACCCTATGGCGGCCGTTGCAGCCTTGCCGGATGATGCGGAAATCTGTGGCTGCAACGGCGTCTGCAAGGGCAAGATCACCTCGACGATCACGGCCAAAGGCCTGACGTCACTGGATGATGTCCGCGCTCACACAAAGGCCTCCGCCTCCTGCGGCAGCTGTACCGGGCTCGTCGAGCAGTTGATGGCCCTCACGCTTGGCGATGCCTACAACCCGGCCGCCGTTACGCCGATGTGCACCTGCACCGAACTCGGCCACGACGACGTGCGCCGCCTGATCAAGGCGAAGAAGCTGAAGACCATACCTGCCGTGATGCAGGAACTGGAGTGGAAGACCTCCTGCGGCTGTGCCAAGTGCCGCCCGGCGCTCAACTATTACCTCGTCTGCGACTGGCCGGACGAATATGCCGACGACTACCAGTCGCGCTTCATCAATGAACGCGTCCACGCCAATATCCAGAAGGACGGCACCTATTCCGTCGTGCCGCGCATGTGGGGCGGCGTCACCAACTCGCAGGAACTGCGGGCGATCGCCGACGTGGTCGACAAGTTCGAAATCCCGCTGGTGAAGGTGACCGGCGGTCAGCGTATCGACCTTCTCGGTATCGAGAAGGAGGATCTGCCCGCCGTCTGGGCCGATCTCGGCAAGGCGGGCTTCGTTTCCGGCCAGGCCTATGCCAAGGGCCTGCGCACCGTAAAGACCTGCGTCGGCTCCGACTGGTGCCGCTTCGGCACCCAGGACTCGACCGGCTTGGGCATCCGCATCGAGAAGTTCATGTGGGGTTCCTGGACGCCGGCCAAGCTGAAGATGGCCGTCTCAGGGTGTCCGCGCAACTGCGCGGAAGCGACCTGCAAGGATATCGGCGTCATCTGCGTGGATTCCGGTTTCGAGATCCACTTTGCGGGTGCGGCTGGCCTCGACATCAAGGGCACGGAAGTGCTCGGTCTCGTGAAGACCGAAGATGAGGCGCTCGAGCATATCGTGGCACTCACCCAGATGTACCGCGAGCAGGGCCGCTATCTGGAGCGCATCTACAAGTGGGCCAAACGCATCGGCCTCGACGAAATCCGCCGGCAGATCATGGACGACCAGGAGAAGCGCGAGGCCTATTACGAACGCTTCGTCTTCAGCCAGAAATTCGCCCAGGTCGATCCCTGGTCCGAGCGCGTCTCGGGCAAGGACAAGCACGAGTTCAGGCCGATGGCGACGGTCGGTTTCAATCAGGCGGCGGAGTGAGGAATATGACGATGAACTGGATTGCAATCGGCAAGATCGATGACATCCCGCTTCGCGGCGCCCGCTGCGTGAAGACACCCATGGGCAAGATCGGCGTATTCCGCACCGCCGAGAACCAGGTCTTCGCCATTGAAGACCACTGCCCCCACAAGGGCGGACCTCTTAGCCAGGGGATCGTACACGGCACCTCGGTGACTTGTCCCCTCCACAACTGGGTGATCTCGCTCGAAACCGGCAAGGCTCTCGGCGCCGACGAAGGCGCCGTCAAAACCATTCAGCTAGAACTGCGCGGCGACGACATCTTCATGGCTCTCGAGAGCCTGGCGCTCGCCGCGGCCGAATAATGATTGTCATCGCATCTACAAGAACCATGACTGGTGGAGGGAAATAGCCATGTCCTACGTAGCGCCGCAGGAACTTGCGACGAAAATGATCGACGCGGGTGAATCGAAAATCTTCATGTCCACCAAGGACACCTTGATCCGCGCCTATATGGCCGGTGCAATCCTGGCGCTGGCAGCGGCCTTCGCCGTCACCGTCACCGTCAACACCGGGCAGCCGCTGCTCGGCGCGCTGCTCTTCCCGGTCGGCTTCTGCATGCTCTACCTGATGGGCTTCGATCTGCTCACCGGCGTATTCACGCTTGTACCGCTGGCCTTGATCGCCAAGCGTCCCGGCGTGACGGTAGGCGGCGTGCTGCGCAACTGGGGTCTCGTCTTCGTCGGCAATTTCGCCGGCTCCATGACGACCGCCGTCTTCATGGCGATCATCTTCACCATGGGCTTTTCCGAGGCGCCCAACGCGGTCGGACAGAAGATCGGCGTGATCGGTGAATCGCGGACGATCGGCTATGCAGCCGCCGGAGCGGCCGGCATGCTGACCCTTTTCGTGCGGGCGGTCATGTGCAACTGGATGGTTTCGACAGGGGTCATCGGCGCAATGATGTCGAACTCGGTCTCCGGCAAGGTCATTGCCATGTGGATGCCGATCCTGGTCTTCTTCTATCTCGGTTTCGAGCATTCCATCGTCAACATGTACCTCTTCCCCTCGGGCATCATGCTGGGCGGTCAATTCACCTGGCTGGACTATTTCCTCTGGAACGAGATCCCAACCGTGGTCGGCAACCTTGTGGGCGGCCTGACCTTTGTCGGCGGCGTCATCTACGCCACCCACTACAAGACATCGCCGAGCCGCAAGGGTGAGGAAAAGCCCGCCACACGGCTTGTCGCTGCGGAGTAATCTGCGCGGGCTCCGCCCGAAAGGGCGGAGCCACTCTTCAGGAAGAAGCGATGCTGCAGTCTCTCGCCCCGGGCAAGCTCGTGCTCGACATCGGCCAGTATTCCGCACCCGGCCGCAAGACGATCAATCAGGATTTCCACGGCGCCATCGTCCCCGAGGGCGCCGCATTGACAATGAAAGGCGTCGCCCTTGCCATCGCCGATGGCATCTCCTCGAGCCCGGTCAGCCACATCGCCGCCGAGACCGCGGTCAAGAGCTTCCTGACCGACTACTACTGCACCTCCGACGCCTGGACGGTAAAGACCGCCGCAAGCCGCGTGATCGACGCGACCAATTCCTGGCTCAACGCCCAGAACCGCGGCGTGGAGGATCGCGACCATGCGCATGTGACGACGTTCTCCGCACTCGTGCTGAAAGGGCGGCAGGCGCACGTCTTCCATGTGGGCGACAGCCGTATCTGGCGGTTGTCCGGCGGCAATCTCGAGCCGTTGACGACCGACCACCGCCTGACGCCCTCGCAGAGCGAAAGCTATCTGGGCCGGGCGCTTGGTCTCCTCCCTTCCGTCGAGATCGACTATCACCGGCTGGACATCCACCCCGGCGATATTTTCGTGCTGACCACCGACGGCGTCCATGACCACGTCGCTCCCCGCCATATTGCCGCGCGCCTCATGCCAACAGGAGATCTGTCGGCAGCAGCAAAGGATATCGCGGCCTCGGCATACGAATCGGGAAGCGACGACAACCTGACGATCCAGATCGTCAGGATCGAAAACCTGCCGGACGATGATTTCGAACCGGTCTTCGATCATGCGGGTTCGCTGCCTCCGGCACCCCTGCCTCGGATTCCCGGCGATTTTGAAGGGTACCGGCTCCATCGGCAGATCCACGCGAGCAGTCGCAGCCACATCTTTTTCGCGACCGAACCGGAAACCGGCGAGAAGGTGGTCCTGAAATTTCCCTCGGCAGATCTGCGAGAGGACGAGAACTACCTTCGGCGCTTCGCAATGGAGGAGTGGATTGCCCGCCGCGTGTCGAGCGTTCATGTGTTGAAGAGCCGACATCCGCTCAAGCCGCGCCGGTCGCTCTATCTCGTCACTGATTTCGTAGAAGGCGAGACGCTTGCGCAGTGGATGGCGGACCACCCGAAAGCCGATCTCCGTTCGGTGCGTGACATCATCGGCCAGATTGCCAGCGGGCTTCGTGCCCTGCACCGGAAGGAAATCATCCACCAGGATCTGCGGCCAGAAAACGTCATGATCGACCGGAGCGGCACCGTAAAGATCATCGACTTCGGATCGGCAGCGGTGGCCGGAGTGATCGAAGCGGCCCCGAGCTTGGATGACGCCGACATACTCGGAACCGTGCAATACGCCGCGCCGGAATATTTTGCCGGCGACCGGGGAAGCGAGCAATCCGACCTCTATTCGCTCGGGGTAATCGCCTACCAGATGCTGACGGGCCGCCTGCCCTATGGTCCCGCGGTGGCACGCACAAGAAGTCGGAAAGAGCAGCAGAAATTACGCTTTGCCAGCCTGCGCGAAATACGTCCCGATGTGCCGGATTGGGTTGAGGAGACAATCCGCAAGGCGGTCCATCCTGACCCCGCCAAGCGATACGCAGAACTCTCTGAATTCGAATACGACCTGTCGCATCCGAACGCCAAGCTTCTGGGCACACGCCCGCCATCCCTGATGGAGCGTAATCCATTACTCTTCTGGCAGGTTTTGAGCCTGTTTTTAGGGCTTGTTATTGTTGGTCTACTGGCGCGAGACTTCGTTTGAAAAGGCAAATGCACAATTTTTAGGCTGTAATTGCAACTTATTAAATCTTGTGCAATTTCGTTTCTTTTGCGATGATACGGGCAGAACAAAAGCCGCTTGCGGCCTGTTTCAACGTCGGCAAATCCGCAACGAAGCGGGTCCGCCGGCAGCCCCAATCCAGGCGCCAGCATCGACGCTGTGTACTCACCAGGCTCCTTCCGGGACTGGCTGATTGCGCAGCGTTTTTCGTTTTAGGCACCTGGGAATGCCGCTATCGCAGACTGTCGCCCAGCGAGGAATTAATAGGTCGATGCATCCAGAACTCGGACATGAGAGCAGCATAAAGACCACCTGCGCCTATTGCGGCGTCGGCTGCGGCGTCATCGCCTCGGTGGACGAAGCCGGCGTGGTCAAGGTCGCAGGCGATCCCGATCATCCCGCTAATTATGGGCGACTCTGTTCGAAGGGCTCGGCCCTCGCCGAGACCATAGATCTCGACGGTCGCGTCCTCTTTCCCGAGATCCACGGCGAGCGCGCCGACTGGGATGAGGCACTCAATCTCGTTGCCCGGAAGTTTACCGAGGCCATTGCCGAACACGGACCGGATGCCGTAGCCTTCTATGTCTCCGGCCAGTTGCTGACGGAAGACTATTACGTCGCAAACAAGCTGATGAAGGGCTTCATCGGCTCTGCCAACATCGATACCAATTCCCGGCTCTGCATGTCCTCTTCCGTCGCCGGCCATCGCCGCGCCTTCGGCTCCGACACCGTGCCCGGCACCTACGAAGACCTGGAACTCGCCGACCTCGTCATCCTCACCGGCTCTAACCTCGCCTGGTGTCATCCCGTCATCTACCAGCGACTGGCAGCAGCAAAAGCTGCACGCCCGGCGATGAAGGTGATCGTCATCGATCCGCGCCGCACCATGACCTGCGACATCGCCGACCTGCACCTGGCCATCCGGCCGGATGGCGACACGGCCTTGTTCATGGGGTTGCTCGCGCATCTCGCAAAAAGCACCGCGATCGACGAGAACTATATTGCCGCCCATACCCAAGGTTTCGCAGAAGCTTTTGCTGTCGCTTCCGCGCTCCCTTTTTCTGAACTGATGGAGCGCACGGGCCTCCCGGCGATGGAGATCAAGGAATTCTTCCGCCTGTTCGAGACGACGGAAAAGGTGGTCACCTGCTACAGTCAGGGCGTCAACCAGTCTTCCTCAGGCACCGACAAGGTCAACGCGATCCTCAACTGCCATCTGGCGACGGGTCGCATCGGGAAACCGGGCATGGGGCCCTTCTCGCTGACCGGTCAACCAAACGCCATGGGCGGCCGCGAAGTCGGCGGCCTCGCCAACATGCTCGCGGCCCACATGGCGATCGAAAACCCGGATCATCGCGACCGGGTGCAGCGGTTCTGGGCATCCCCGACTATCGCGCAAAAGCCCGGCCTCAAGGCGGTAGACATGTTTCGTGCCGTGGCCGACGGGCGGATCAAGGCGCTCTGGATCATGGCGACCAATCCCGTTGTCTCGATGCCGGACGCGGCCGCGGTCGAAGCGGCGATCAAGGCCTGCCCCTTCGTTGTCGTCTCAGACATTCTGCCCGACACGGACACGGCGCGCCACGCCCATGTTCTCCTGCCCTCGCTCGGCTGGGGAGAGAAAGACGGCACCGTCACCAATTCCGAACGCCGAATTTCTCGCCAACGACGCTTTCTGGCCGCTCCCGGGGAAGCCAAAGCCGACTGGTGGCAGCTTGCTGAAGTCGGACGCCGCATGGGTTTCGCCGGTTTCGATTTTCGGTCTCAAGTCGAGATTTTCGCCGAACATGCAGCCCTCTCGGCGTTCGAGAACAACGGCAGCCGCGATTTCGACATCGGCGCCCATGAGGCGATCGACCGGAACGCGTATGACGGCCTCGCGCCCTTCCAATGGCCGCTACCTGCAGGCTCGGAACCTGGGACGACGCGCTTCTTTGCCGATGGCGGTTTCTACCACCCCGATCGCAAGGCGCGCTTCGTTACCGTGCAAGCGCCAGCGACCGATCGGACCAGCAAACGATATCCGTTGACCCTGAACACCGGCCGCATCCGCGACCATTGGCACACCATGACCCGGACCGGCAGAAGCGCCAGGCTTTCGGGCCACATCGCCGAACCCTTTGCCGAAATCCATCCTGCCGATGCGATGAAAGTCGGCGTCAAGGGCGCCGGCCTCGTGGAAGTGGAAAGCGCTTTCGGCAAAACCGTCGTGCGGGCGCTGGTGACCGAACGGCAGGCACAGGGAAACGTCTTTGTGCCGATGCACTGGAACGACCAGTTCGCGGCGCAGGCACGCATCGATACGCTTGTTGCTCCCTTGACCGACCCTCATTCGGGCCAGCCGGCATCCAAGAACGTCCCCGTTGTCGTCCGCCCGTTCGCTGCAGCATTCTATGGATTTGCCGTATCGTCGGCCAAACCCGCCGGGGTCACCGCAGACTACTGGGCACTCGCCAAAGCCGACGGCGGATGGAGAACGGAACTCGCCTTCAGCACCCAGATCAGCGACTGGACCGCCTGGTGCCGTAATGCCTTTTCAATCGATGCCGATCTCGAACCGCTCGGTTATGCCGATCATGACACCGGCATCCTGCGGCTTGCCTTCTTCGATGGCTCGAAACTGCTCGCCGCCCTTTTCGTGGCGCGAGAACCCGTCGCCGTCGCCCGCAACTGGGCAATCGCACAACTGACCGCCGAACACAGCAACCTTCGCAAGCGCTTTGCCATCGTCGCGGGTCGCCCCGGTGCGAACCAGCCGGATCCGGGCGCAACCGTCTGCTCGTGCTTCTCGGTTGGCGTCAACCGCATCATCGGCGCTGTCCGCGGCGGCTGCCACAGCGTCGAATCTGTCGGCAAGGAAACCAATGCCGGCACCAATTGCGGCTCCTGCCGCGCCGAAATCAGGGGGATCATCGATGGATGTCTTGCAGCAGCAGCGGAATGACGCACCCGCCCGTATGGCCGCCCTTGCAAAGCTTCCCGTCTTCTGGGGACTTGAAGGCAAGCGGGTGGTCGTCGCAGGCGGATCGGACGCCGCGGCATGGAAGGCGGAACTTCTGGCCGCTTGCGGCGCCGAGGTTCATGTCTATGCCGAGGACCTCACCGAGACCTTCCATAAACTCATCGAACGGGGAGCGGAGCACCGAGAAGGCCGTTTTGTCCATCACCCCCGGATGTGGAATACCGAAGCTTTGGAAGCTGCAACCCTGGCGATCGCTGATTGCGAAGAAGAGGACGAAGCGGAGGCCTTTTTTAATGCCGCGCGCAGAGCCGGCGTGCCTGTGAACGTCATCGACAAACCAGCTTTCTGCCAGTTCCAGTTCGGTTCGATCGTCAACCGTTCGCCGGTTGTCGTATCGATCTCCACCGACGGTGCGGCGCCGATCCTGGCTCAGGCGATCCGCCGGCGGATCGAGACGCTTCTGCCACAATCCCTGAGAGGTTGGGCCGAGCTTGCCCAGTCGATGAGAGAAAAGATCAATGCCCGGCTTGCGCCGGGTCAGCAGCGGCGCACCTTCTGGGAGCGCTTCGTTGATCGCGCTTTTACAGGTTCCAATACGCCGGAGGAGGCCGTCGGTGGGGCGCTTCTGAGGGAAGCCGAAAGGCTCTCGGAAGCGCCCACCACCGGCCGCGTCACGCTGGTCGGCGCCGGTCCGGGCGATGCGGAACTCCTGACGCTCAAAGCCGTGCGTGCCCTGCAGGCTGCGGATGTCATCCTCTTCGACGACCTCGTTTCCGACGATGTGCTGGAACTTGCCCGCCGCGAGGCAAAGCGCATGCTGGTGGGCAAGCGCGGCGGCCGCGAAAGCTGCAAGCAGGAAGATATCAACGCGATGATGATCAAATTCGCGAAAGCCGGCAAACGCGTCGTGCGTCTGAAATCCGGCGACCCGATGATCTTCGGCCGCGCGGGCGAGGAAATCGCCTGCCTGGAGCAGGAAGGCATACCCGTCGATGTCGTACCGGGCATCACTTCGGCGAGCGCCATGGCCTCCCGGCTCGGCGTATCGCTCACCCACCGGGATCACGCGCAGGGTGTGCGCTTCGTCACCGGCCACTCCCGCAAGGGCGTCCTGCCGGATAATCTCGACTGGCGTGCACTCGCCGACCCCAACACCACGACGATCTACTACATGTCGGGTCGCACCGCCGGAGAGATTGCCGCCAAACTCGCTTCGGCGGGAATGAGTTCCTTGATGCCCGCGGTCATCGTCAGCGCGGTGAGCCGGCCGAACGAGCGGCGCTGGAGCGGTTCGCTGAACGAGATGTCTGCCGCGATGGCCGAGATCGGCGTCGACGAGCCGGTGCTGATCGGTATCGGTGACGTGTTCCGCAAGGTTCTGCGAACCGCAGACACAGATCGCCTGGACAGCCGGATGGCTGCACGCGCCTGAGACATGCGGACGAGCTGGAATGAGAAGGGGCGGTAAAACCGCCCCTTTCAGCTTATCGCGGCGCCGATGCGGAGCCTTCCTTGTAGTAGGAGAGATAGTTGTTACGCAGCCGCTCGGGCGCGCCGGGATCCGCATAGCGGTGCAGTTCCGACATCTCCGTCTTGTTGAGGATGACGCCGACCGTCTTCGAGGCGATCTGCGGCTCCGACCGCATCACCGACTGCACTGCCTTCGACGGCGTGACACCCCACTCCGTCACGAAGATGAAGCCGTCGACATAAGGCTCGAAAGCCTTGGCATCGATCACCGGGATGAGCGGCGCCAGATCCACGACGATGACATCGAACGCATCCTTGACGCTTTCGAGGAACTGGCTCATGCCGGCTGAAGCAAGAAGTTCGCTCGTATGGGCAAGCTGCTTGCTGCGCGTCGTCATCGGCAGGATCGTCAGCCGCGACCGGCGATCGACCCGTGCTGCGTTGGTCCAGGATGTCTTCTGCAGCACGACTTCGACCAGACCGACCTCCGGCTCCGATGCCAGCATTCGGCTGAGGCCCGGATTGCGCAGATCCGCGTCGATGACGAGGGTGCGCACGCCGCTCGAGGCGATGAGACCCGCGAAATTCGCGGCAACCATCGACTTGCCCTCGCCGGGAAGGCAAGAAACGACGCCGATGACCCGGCATTTGCGCTCCTGCAGCATGATATCGCAGGCAAGCTTGGTGTTTCTAAGCGTTTCGGCAAATTGCGAACGCGGGGCTTCGACAGCGACCCTCATCAGACGTCGGAACGAGATCGGGTTACCGGGCGGTGCAGCCGCAGCCTCCGCCTCGGTCGGCTGAGGCGCCGGTTTCTCTTCGGCATGGGTGCCGGAGAGCTTCGGCAGATAACCGAGGAAGCGAAGGCCCAGCTTGTCCTGGACATCGTCTCCGGTGCGGAAGAAGCGTTCCCGCAGTTCCAGCAATGTGGCCGCCGCGCAGCCGAGCATCAGGCCGAGCACGACCGACAATGCCATGGTGAGCGTCTTGCGCGGGCTGGAGGGTGCGGTCGGCGTGCCAGCATCGGAAATCACCCGTGCTTTTGCGATCGGGAACGACTGCCTCTGTGTCGCTTCCTCGAACCGACCCAGATACGACTCGTAGAGAGTCTTCAGAGCCGCAGCCTTTTGCTCCAGCTCACGAAGCTGCACCATTGACACGTTCGCCTGCGAGTTGCGGCCTGCGACCCGGTCGATGCTGTCGCGGAGGGATTTCTCACGCGAGCTCGCAACTTCGAATTCGTTGCGGAAACTTCCCGTCAGCTGCTGAAGTTCGCGGTAGATCTGTTGGGAGATCTCCTCCTTCTCGCTCTTCAAGGCAACCGCCTGGGGATGGTTTGCGCCGAACTGCTGGACAACGCCCCGCTCGCGGTCGTTAATTGCGATATAGCGTTTGCGAAGATCCTGGATCACCGAATTGTCGGTATCGCGCGCCGAAATGACGGCATTCTCGACCGCCGCCTCCGCACCCTTGTCGATGATCGCCTTGTATTGCTGATAGCGCGCCGAAGCGGTCGCGGAATCGGCTTGGGCGACGATCAGCTGGCTGTTGAGGTCGGAGAGCTGCTGACTGGACAGCAGTTCCCCACGCGGAGAGACCAGCCCGTGTTCGGTCTTGTATTGCTCGACGGCCAGCGATGCCTGTTGCGCGCGGGTATTGAGGTCGTTCAACCGCTCCTGCAGCCAGAACGAGGCGCGTTCCGACGCATCAAAATTGGCATTGAGCTGATCGGTCAGATAGGAATCCGCATAGGTCCTGGCAATCGCGGCGGAGAGCAGCGGGTCGGCAGAGCGGATGGAAATTGCAATGACGGAGCTGCGCCCGACGCGCTCCACCGTCACGGCCTGCTGCAGGAGGGCGGCGGCCTTCTCGCGTCGGCCCATACGCTCGAGCTCTTCGGAGGGCGGCGGCCCGCCTGGCGTCAGCATGGCGGTGACGCTTTTGATCGCGCCCTTGGCAAGGTCGATCGGCGACCGCGGCGGGTTCACCAGCGTCTCGTTCTGGTCGAATTTTCCCTTGTCGACGACGCGCAGTGCAAGCGCCTTCGATTTCAGGATTTCCACGGCGCTCGACATGCGATTGTCGATCTGCTGGGCCGTCTGGCTATCCTTCTCATCCTCGGCGTAGCGCGAGAGATTCTCGTCGATGAGAATCTGCGTCATTGCCGTGTAGATCGGCTGGGCCATGAAAAGATAGAGCCCTGCGAGCACGACGGTCGCGACAATACATGCAGCGATCACGCCCAAGCGGCGGATGACCGCTGCCCAGAGCTTGTCGAGATCGATGAACGTGTCGCTGTCGCGCGTCTCGCTCGGAAAGATTGTTCGCGGTCGAAAGTTTACCTGATCCATGGGGCTCGCTTTCCGGAGCTTGTAAGTGACGGACGGCAGCCCCTGCTGCCGTCCGCCGCAAATGAGGTTGTGTTTGCTATGCAGCCTGGACCCGCGTCTCGTGCGAGGTCAGCAGTTCCTTGAGAGAGGCATAGATTTCGGCGCCCATGTCGGCGCGCAGCATGGCGAATGCCACATTGGCTTCGACAAAGCCGCGCTTGCTGCCGCAATCGAATGTGCGCCCCCTGTAGGGATGCGCATGGAACGGCTGCACCTGGGCAAGCTTGTGCATGCTATCGGTCAGCTGAATCTCGTTGCCGGCACCGCGTTCCTGACGGGCCAGAAGCTCGAAGATCTCCGGCTGGAGAATATAGCGCCCATTCAGGTAATAGTTTGACGGCGCGTCCTCCGGTTTCGGCTTTTCCACCATCGCGGTCACTTCGAAACCGTTCTTGACGCCGCGGCCGACACCGACGACGCCGTAGCTCGATGTCTCTTCGGGTGCACATTCCTCGACTGCAAAGACATTGCCGCCGACCTCTTCGTAAAGTTCCATCAGGCCGGCCATGCATCCCTGAGGGCCATAGGACACCATATCGGGGAGCAGGAGGGCGAAAGGCTCGTTGCCAACAAGTTCACGGGCGCACCAGACTGCATGTCCAAGGCCGAGCGGCACCTGCTGACGGGTATAGCTCACGGTGCCGGCGACCGGCAGCATCTTTTCGAGCTGCGTCACCTGCACGGTCTTACCGGAGCGCGTCAGGGTCGCAATCAGCTCCGGAGCGCTGTCGAAATAGTCCTCGATTGCGGTCTTGTTGCGGCTGGTGACGAAGATGATGTTCTCGATCCCTGCCTGCATGGCTTCATCGACCGCATACTGGACGACAGGGCGATCGACGATCGTCAACATTTCTTTCGGCATGGCCTTGGTGGCCGGCAGGAACCGAGTCCCGTTGCCTGCGACGGGGATCACCGCCTTTCGAACTGGTCTATTCATATCCATTCCTTCGTCCTTTCCGGAGGGCGCCCCCGCCCTATCCGATCGGATTTCAGTTGGCGCCAGCGGTGTCCCACCAGCCGGCGCATGCGGACAGCAATCGGCATGCGCAGGTGCTTGAGCGCACCTGGATTTCCGATTGCTGCTTTCAAGAAGCCTCCGACGGAGCCTTTCTTGATTTCGTCGACGAGCGTCAGAAATGCCGTCGCCTCGTGGAAGCTTCTGGTGCGGCGGCGCTGAGCGGCCATGGCCTTGGCATCCAGTTTGTAGCGAGCGAGGAAGGCCCGGTCGGAGGCGAGCATCGCCTCGATGTGGGATTGCTCCAGCACCCGCGAGATCGAACCCTGCCGGAGGTGATAGACATAACCGACATCGGGCGTGATCGCGCAGCGTGCGCCGCAGGCAAGCGCTGACGCGAGCAGCAGGTAATCTTCCCCTACTCTCAGCGTGTCATCAAAGCGCAATTGGTGACGGACCAGGAAGTCGCGCTCAAAGATCGGCTTCATGTAGCCGAAGTTGAAGGTCGACTGGAAGATCACGTTCGAGCCGATGAAGTCGGCGAGCGTCAGGATCGGCCGCCGCTTCAGCTCTTCCCGGGCAAACATGGTCTGCGGCTTTCCGCCTTCGATGGGAATAACGTCGAGATTGTCGAGTACGACCTGAGCCTCGGCTTCCTCCGCCCGCTCCAGCATCGTCAGCAACCGCGTCGGATAGACGGTGTCGTCGGCGTCGAGAACGGCAATCCATCGTCCACGGGCCGCCGCAAACCCGGCATTGCGGGCAGCCGCCGGGCCGCCGTTTCTCTCCTGCTCGATGAGCCGCACCCGACCATCCGGATAGTGGCGCACGAGTTCGCGAGTGGCGTCCTTCGAGCAATCGTCGATGACGATCACCTCTACCGTTACGCCGATCTGGGCAAGGGCGCTGGCAATCGCCTGTCCGATCGTATCCTCGGCATTGTAGGCCGCGATGACAAAGCTCACGTCTGGATGGAAATCGGACATCGTCATGCGGCTTCGACGGCTCCATATTGACGGATTTCACGCATTCCAAGCGTGCCGGAGACCACGCCGGCATGAAGCGCGGCGCGCAGGACATAACGATTGCGGTTGATCGGTGAGAATGCCGTCGCCGCAGCCATTGCCGCGCAGAAAACGAGTTTCAAGCCGGCAAGTCCGGTCTGCCTGGCCCGGCTCAGACCGGTGTTTTTGGCAGCCAGAATGCGTCCGTGCGTCTGACCCGACCGGAAACGGCGCTTCGCAAGCCAGGAAAAGCTGGCCCGCTTTTCCGGAACCCGCTCCTCGATAATGGCGTCTCGGGCGAACTCGATGCGCCCACCGTCATCGGTCAGTCCCGTGAAGAAATGGGTATCCTCGCCGCCGCTCTGTCCGAGCGAGAGCGCAAACCGTCGCCCGGCGACCGCAGGCGACCGCATGTCGAGCAACACATTGCAGGTATAGCCGGTCCTGATCCGCCCATCGACCCACACCGGCATCGTGGAGTGGAAATCACCCTTCCGCATCCACCCGGCGCTTCGGCCATCGTAGATCGCCTTGACCGGGCCCAGGACCGCATCGGCTCCGCTGTGCATCAAGGTAGAGAAGAGTTCGGCAAGCCATAGGGGCGTAGCCGTCTCGTCGTCATCGATGAAGGCGAGATATTCCGCATCGCTTTCGGCGAGGCAGGCATTGCGGGCGATGGAGATATTCGATTCCGGACAATGGACGTAGTGGATCGGAAACGGCGAATGCGCCCGCATCTCGTCGACCAACGCCCGCGCGCTGGGACTTGCGTCGTTATCGGCTACGATCAGACGCAGCTGGACTCCCATGGGTTCGGCAAGTCGAAACAGGGATTCGAGCGTCGCCTGCAGTTCCGGTCTCCGATAGGTGCAGATGCCGATATCGATGCGAACCGATCTTTCGCCTGCCGTCATCACGCAGCCCTCCTCGGTCGAATGCCCGCCAATTCCAGCCAGAAGCCCGCAGACCATGCGAAATGCATGATCATCGCCGACAGCGACGCGAGCGGGCCGTAGGGGTTTTTCTGTCCGACCGCCATCCAGAAGCCGTAGCCGAGGCAGGCCGCGGCCCAGATTGCCAGCGGCACTGCCGCCCACCAATAAAGCAGAGCCAGAAAAGCCCCGACCACGACCGGCGCGACCGCCAACGGGATCGCCTGCCGGAGCTTCGGGACCGAACGATGTTTCAGGAGGTTTTTCGCGCGGCCGCGACCATAGCCAAGATATTGCTTGAAGAGCGCCGACGCGCTGGCTCGCGGATAGTAGGTCATATAGGTCTTGCCGGTCATCCAGATGCGCGAACCCGCGGCACGCAACCTGAAATCCAGCTCGGCATCCTCGTTGTGACTGAAACTTTCGTCGTAACCGCCGACGGAACGAAACGCTTCAATTCGCATCAGGGCGTGATGGCCGTGATCGACCCATTCGCCGCCGCCGCCGGCGCGATGCTTGGAGCCGCCGTTGCCAAGCTTCGAGTTCTGGGCAATCGCGGTTGCCTTCTGGAAGAGACCGAAACCGACCGTCTCCATGCCCACCACCACGGAATCGGCGTTCATCTCGATCGCGTCCTGGATAAGGGTCCGGCAATAGTCATCGGGATAATCGCCGTGCGCGTCGATGCGGATGAGATAGTCCCGATCCTCGCCGAAACGATCGACGGCAAGATTGATGGCGGCACTTTGTATCCGCTTGGGGTTGGCGAGCAGCAGAAGATCTGGAATTTCGGATGTGAGGCTGCCGACGATTTCGGGCGTGCCGTCCTGGCTGCCGCCGTCGGCCACGACGATCAGCATATCCGTTGTTCCGCGCTGTGCGGTGAGCTTGCGCAGGAGCGGCTCGATCGTCGCCGCCTCGTTGAGGCAGGGGATCACCAGCAGCGTTCGGACATCCTGGGTGTCGGAGAGTAAACGCGAAACCATACTCCACCTCACAATTGCACGGTTGAGACAGCCGACACATCTGCCGGCGACGAGATGCTGGGATGTAGGGCGGTGAGCCGGGAGACAAGGGCGCGGCAATCTGCGGGGCCGGTGATCCACTGGCTGCGCTCGACGGCGGCAAGATGCGAAACGAGATCGAGGTAACGCGCTTCGGTCATGCCATTGAACAGCGTCTCAAGCGCTTCGGGCGTGGCTTTTTCGATCATCGGGCCAATTCCCCGGCTCTCCACGAACCTGCCGGTCTCGGTTCCGGAAAGCGCGATCGGGACCGCGCCGTAGAGACCGCCTTCATAGAGCCGGTTCGGCAGGAGCCAGCTTGAATTGAGCCCTTCCTCGAAGAAATCGATCGCCCAGGTGAACTGTACGTCGCGATAGATTGTGGCGAGATCCTCCGGATTGCGGTATGCGCCGTGGAATTCCACGTGAGGCGCCCCGCTTACCTTCTCATCGAAATTATCGAACTCGCTGTAGGCAGGGCGACCGCGCAGCACGATCTCCACCTTGCCGTCCATCCGTTCTGCGAAGTCGACCAGGATATCGAGCGACTTTCGGCAGCGGAGCGCACCGAACCAGCCGATCCGCCAGGGTTGTCCGGGTTCCGGCAGTCGTGGCGCCGGCGCTGCCGAGGCAATTTCCGGCTCCAACGCGAGCACCTTGTTCTCCAGCAGCAGGGTCGGGAGGTCCAGTCCGGAACGGGGCTTGAAGAAATTCTCCACGAAAGCCGGCGAGCTGGTGATGAGCAGGCTGGCACGGCTACCGAGATAGCGCTGGACCTGACGCATCAGGCGGCCCTTCGCGCCGTCGTCGAGAAGTAGCCGGTGAATGTCGAGGCACTCATAGACCACGGGGATGTCGCGGCCGAACAGCGAAGCGGCATGGCCTGCAAGTGCCAGGGTCTCCAGGTTGCGGGCAATGATGACATCAGGCGGAGTTACGTTGGCCAGCTTGGATTTCAGGGTCATCCGTGCAGCGATCACCGCGCCGATACGCTGGGCAAACCGGCCGTCGGCGGTCGTCCCCAGCACGATCGTTGGCACATCCCGCTCGTCGGCCAACACGCTGGCTCCGCGCTGGAAACCCGCGACCGTAACGCCTGCGCCACCCGCCTTCAGCGTGAGCACGCGGCGCCTGATCGCCGCGTCGGCAAGATCGTGAGCGAGATAGAGAACATTTAGACTCAAGTGGTCCAACTCCTTTTCAAACCCGTCCGATCACTCCAACGTCGTTGGAAACCGGGCGAGCCAACGCTCAGTCGAGCGTGCAAAGTACGGATTCGGGAAAACGGCAATCCTCGCCGATGGCCGTGAAGGCAATGCGGTCGACGGACATCGATGCCGGCTGGGTGTAGGAGAATGCCCCCATCCAGTTCTTCAGCGTGTCCGTGCCCCAAAGGCTGGCGAAGATCTTCTGAGGATTGGTCGGTATCTTCGCCTTGTCGGTCACTTCCTGAACCAGTTTGCCGTTCAGGAAATAACGAAGGCGGTTTTCTTCCCAGATGAAGGCATAGTCGTTGAACCCCTGGTCGGCGCCGCCGGCGACCGGCACCAGCTTTTCATTGCCGCCCTTGGCGCCGATATATTGATTGACCTGCACCTCACCCGCATTCTTGCCGAGAACCTCGAAGTCGATCTCGTCATGCGGTTTCTTGTCGGTGGGGCCGATATACGTGAAGAACGCCGAATTGAGACCGGAGCCGGTCGCCGCCTTCATGCGCACCTCATACGTGCCATAACCGTAGCGCGCCTTCGTCTGGATCTCGCCGCAGGCGTAGTTCCGGTCCTTGGCTTTGCCTTCCGAAAATCGCAGCTGCAGGATGCCGTTCTCGACCTGTACCTGCTTCTTCGACCAGGTGCAGTTCTGATGGCTGCCGTTATTCCAGCCATCGGAAACGTACCAGAAGGAACGGTCGAGGCTGTCGAAGTTTTCGACGAAGGATTTGCTGTTGGCTTCCTGCTGCGCCAGTGCGGCAGTCGAAAACATGCCCAACGCTGCGGTTGCGGTGAGGATCTTGCAGGTCTGCTGAATCTGTCTGGCTTTCGCCATCATGTTTCACCTTTGCTGTTGCATCACGGCCGGTTCGCCAGGGCGAGATAATCCGGCAGAAGAATGGGATTTTGCGGCTGCGGCGAGCTTGGCTTTCCGCCCACGGCTGCCGGTCAGTACTTCGTAGATGGCCGGCATCGTCCGGGAGACGAGGCGGTTGGAGAGGGCGAGGATGATGAAACTCGCCAGTGCCGCGCCGAAGTAGAAGAGCAGGTAGAGTTCATCGCCGGCCAGACGGTTCCACACCATCCACATCACCACGAGCAGGGGATAATGGGCGCAGAATATCCAGAAGCTCAGGCTGCCGGTGGCAGCAAGGCGCCGGCCAATCCACGGGCGGATCAGGAAGGCCGACATCAGCCAGAAACCTCCGACCCCGAGGATTGACAGCGTGTTGCGGGCAAGATCGACGGCCCACGGGAAGTCCGGCCCCGTTTGGTACTGAATGATGGAAAGCAGGGCCGCAGCCGCGAGCGCAGCCACGCTGCCGACGCCGGCGAATCGGTCGAATGCCTTGAGGTCCTGCCGGTTGAGCGCCAGGAATATGCCGAGCGTGAAGCTGAAAAGGATCGTTTTCTTCAGCACAATCCCGAGCGTTACCTCGGGCAGGATCGCCACGAAAAACAGGACGCCGAGCGTCGGCCCCGGATAACGGCGGACCAGGAACGCGAGGATCGGCGAAAGGATGATGCAGACGACGAGGTCGCGAAGGAAATAGAGCGGCAGATTGATCGGCAGATCTTCCGTCGCCAGCCCGTAGCTCAACAATTCGCGCGGCGAGTCATTCCATAGATCGGGAAAATAACCCGCGCCCACCCCCATGCGCTGAGCCGCGAACACCGCGGCAAACAGCCCCCCGTTCCAAAGCAGGAAGGGAATCAGCACGGTTCTCGCCTTCGAACGCAGCGTCTTTGAATAGTCGAACCCGCTCCAGCCGCGCTGGAACAACAGATAGCCCGAGATGACGCTCAGGCACGGCACGCCGATACGGAACAGACTGTCGCCTAGAAAGACTCGCAGCCAGTCGAAGAAACCATTTGCCCCGATGAAGGGGCTGGTCTGCGGATCATGCGGCACATGCACGAATACGATGCCGGATATCAGCAGGATACGCATCAAATTGATACGGGAGGATATGTTCTGATCAACAGTCAAACGAGTCACCCCTTTTGGGCAGTGCCTCCCTTCACCGCCGTTTCAATCAGAGCAGACTTGAGCCCGCAATCCGAAAAAGGATCGTCCCGACTTTGGCGCAAAATGTGGCGACGCAGCAAAAAAACGTTTGATGACAGGTCTCGGAGCGTCCTGACTCGATTGTTTTTCACCCCTCAGAACTTGTAGCACCTGTCATAAATTCCAAGGGTTTCGCGCCAAGTTTTCATAGATGATTGTTGCAGCGCAGCACGCGCAAAAATTCTGTTTCTCGGCGACAAAAACGTTCTATGTGACCGTACCGTATTACCGCCCGGCCTTCGAACCCGTCTGAAATGTGGCAAGATCAAGGCGACTTTGCGGCACATTGAGGCGAAGGACACATGGCTGCGGCCCCCAGCCTCTGATGACGGATAAATCGCGGAATTTTTCGAAGCGCGAGCCGCCTACGATCTCAAAAGATGGTGAGATCCGCCGCCCCGATCACGGCCCGAAACTGCAGGAGAAATAGGCGTCGCAGCCACCCATTTGAAATCTTCCGGCATCCTTGGTCTTGCCGGAATCGACGCCGTGACAAATTTCAGCCCGAATGTGGCGGTCTTTGATAGCACGCTTCAGCCGACATTCGGCGTGACCGCTTCACGCCTTCGGTTGGAGCATATGTCAAAATCCCGTTGCTGAAGTTCAGTCTTATAGGGCAGCGAACTGCCGCCTAACCCGGGGCCCGACGATAGTCAGCGGCTTGCAATTCTTTGAGGAAGCAGGGGCGAAAACATGGCAACGTTCACGGTTGTTATTCCGTTTTATCAAAAGGAGGCCGGCATACTGCGCCGGGCCCTGAAATCGATCTTCGATCAAAATTATCAGGACTTTGACGTAGTCATCGTCGACGACGAGTCCCCTCTGCCCGCCGAGATTGAGCTCCAAGGCGTTGATGAAGCTTGGAAATCACGCATCCGCGTCATTCGCCAGCCGAACGGCGGCCCGGGAGGCGCGCGCAACACCGGTCTCGACAACGTGCCGGCGGACACGCGGTTCGTTGCGCTGCTGGATTCCGACGACGTCTGGCTGCCGGATCATCTCCAGAACGCCTATGACAGCATGACCCGGTTCGAGGCTGAGTGCTACTGGGCCTCGATGCAGCCTAGCGAAGAATTCTATTACCACTTCGGTATGGCCGAACTCGAGCGGACGGAGGGTGGCATTAGACACTCCGAAGAGCCGCTGGTCATCGAGATGCCGGATCTGGCGAGCATCATGCTCAAGAACTGGAGTTTCCTGCATCTTTCCTGCATGGTCATCGTCCGGCCAATATTCGAAACGGTGCGCTTCGACCCATCGCTCCGGCTGGCTGCGGAGGATGTGCTCTTCTTCTGCGACTGCATCCTGAAATCGAAGCGGACGCTGCTTTGCGACGCGCCCGGCGCGGCGCGCGGCATGGGCCTCAACATCTTCCACAGCATCGACAACCGCTCGCCGCAATTCCTTCGCCAGCAGTTCAACACCTGGGTGGCGCTCGACACGCTGGAGGAGCGCTTTCGCTCCCGCCCGGGCGACGTGGCGTCGATTGCGTCCTACAAGAACACCGCCCGCCGCCAGGCCCTCTGGAGCCAGGCCAGCCGGGTCAAACGGCGGCAATCCCCTGATTTTGGCCTGCTTGCGCGTTGGATCATGCGCGATCCGGGGCTGATCCGGGCCGCCTTCGAACTTGGTGCAGGAAAGCTCGGGCGCAACGCGCGCTGACATCCGCACATCCCTTTCAACCATCATCCCACGGAGGCCCGCATGAAAGCGTACTACTGGGAATCGCATCACGGTAATTTTGGCGACGACCTCAATCTCTGGCTCTGGGATTTCCTGCTTCCGGGCTTCCGGGACGTCCATCCGGACGTTCTCCTGGTGGGCGTCGGTACGGTGCTCAACCCAGTTCTTCTGCCGAGCGGTCAGAAAAAACTCGTTGTCGGAAGCGGCTACGGTTATGGCACTCCTCCCGAAACCGGCAATGCCGCCGAATGGGACGTCCGCGCGGTGCGCGGACCTCTGACGGCCCAGAAACTCGGGCTTTCGCCCGATATGGGCGTCACCGATCCGGCCGCCATGATCACCGACATGCCGGAATTCCAGAACCTGCCGAAGATCCACAAGAAGACCTTCATTCCACATTGGGAATCGGCCGAATTCGGCATGTGGAGGTCTGTCTGCGAGCCCGTCGGGCTCACCTATCTCGATCCGCGTGGGGAGGCGAAATCCGTGATCCGGCAAATCGCCCAGTCGGAACTGATCGTCGCCGAATCCATGCACGGAGCGATCCTGGCAGATGCGTTCCGGGTGCCGTGGGTGGCGGTCAGCACATCCAGATCCATCAACAATTTCAAGTGGAACGATTGGGCGAGTTCTGTCGGCACCACATACGAGCCGCGCTATGTTCCGGTCTCGACGCGCGCTGAGGCCGTCGCCAAACATTCCCGCTTCTGGGGCATGCGGTTCGACAAGGAGCAGCCGCCCGCCCACACGGCTCCGGATGCCCCCGCCGGCGACGTCATCACTCGCCCTGCCCCGTCACAGAGCGGCCTTCGCGGCATGGCCAAGCAATTTCTCGCAGCACCCTCCGTGCTGGCTCTGTGGCAGGCGAGCCGGGCCGAACCGCGGCTCAGCCCGCACACCGTCCTGGAGGAGAAAAAGCAGAAATTCCGGGCGGTATTGGACGGGATTCGCAAAGACTACTTCTGAGCGACGGGAACGCCGGGAAGAAGGTAACGCATGCCGGACGGCTCGGCAGCCGCCTTCGATTTGGCGCGCAAGAGATCGAGCTTGTCCAGAAAGACGCCCGTGGCAACGGTGGGAAGCGCCCGTGGACGTCCTAGGATATGGCGGATCGCGGCGAGCTTCCCCGCCCCCGACTTCACGTCCAGGAATGCCCGTAACTCGTAGCGATCGCGGATATGGTCGCGATGTTGGGTGATGATCGCGCGAGCCGCATCGGAAAGCGCCGGATCGGCCAGTATGGCCTCGTCGGCTTCGTAGAACTTGCGCAGATCTTCCGTGCGGTGCCTGCCGCTCAAGGAGTTCGGCCGCACCACGGCGCCATAGCCGCAATGCTCGATCACCTTGTACCGCGCGCCGCTGGCGAGTGCCCGGACATAGAAATCGTAGTCCTCGCCGAGCCGCATTTCTTCCTTGTAGCGCAGGCCATGAGCCTCGATGAAAGCCCGGCGAATCACGGGTTTTAGAAATCCCGTTTCGCCTCGCTTGAGGCCGCGTCGAGAGATGTTGCCCTCCACGAATTCGACAAGCGGCATGGTGCGTGTACGGGCTTCGAAGCGCTCCGGACGGATGGCTTCCGCTTGGCCATGGACGAAGGCGATATTGTCGGCAATGAGATCCCAGTCATCCTCCGCCAGCATCGGTCCAAAACGGCCGGCAAAAAAGAAATCGTCAGCATCCAGAATGGCAATCAGCGGGGCGGTCGCCATGGCGATGGCGTGATTGCGGGCAGCCGAAGGGCCGCGATTCCTGTCGAATGAGACCACCTTGAGCCGCCCGGTGCCGTCGTCCACGCCACGTGCTGCCTCGGCAGTGCCGTCGGTCGAGCCATCGTCCACCACCAGGACTTCGCTGACATGGGCCTCGTCCAAGGCCGATCGGATGGCTATTCCGATAGTGTCTGCGGCATCTTTGGCCGCGATGATGACGCAGATCGTCTGGTGAGCAGTTCCGGCCATAGCGGTCTCCATGCTTCTCGGTCCCGGGAACTATGGACTTAGGAAAGTGGCCGCGATGTGGAAAGGGGGAGAAAAACCTGAGCCGCTAGGTATCGCTGGCAGGCACATTGGGAGCCGCATCGGCGCGCATTGTGTCCCGCCGGCTGATCTCCCTGGAGCTTTTCGAAGAGACTGCATCCGGAGACGCGGCCTCTTCACGGAACTTTTTTTCGCGATGCACCAGGTAAAGAACGCCTATGAAATAACCGGCCTGAAGAATGACGGCACAGATAAGTGTCTGTATAAACGCCGTATAAAACGAGTCGGTCATAAAATAGGCCGACACCGCAAAAGCGATTAGTACCCCTGTCATGCTGACAAAGACGCGCGGTGCGTACATAATCCTTCCTCCCGACCGTAAACTTGCTTGGTTTGGCGGTCTTTCGGCTCCTCTCCCACTGCAACAACCATAAGAGCCTGCAAGGGAGGATTCAAGTTTTCCTTCGCCACTTATGCCGGACTGTTAGTGAAACTTTCGTAAGGTTCCTCAGGTTCCTTTTAAATATCTCGTTTCTTTCTCTCTTCTATCCGGTGCCCGGGAGACCATTGCCACTCTTTTGCCACATTTCCGCCGCGGTCGGAGGCGCTGGAACGTTTTTTCCGTTTCCACAGCTCAAGCGAACGGAGACTTGATCAACTTTTGTTACAAAGCTTAGCAAGGCTGGCTGTCGATTATTGCAGCGCAACATTGTATTGCGGCGCAACAGAGGTGGGCCTTTGGTCCTAACCGCAAGCTACTTTGGTCCCGGCCGCAAAGAGCCGACGGGAGTATAGCTAAAATGCAGGCGAGGCTACGCATGCTCTATAGATGAGGGGGCGTTAAGAATATTGGTTACCAAGCCATCTCTACGAGAGGCTTACAGTACTTTTGCAGCTTTCGCCGGAGTGAATCACAATAGAAAGCCGCCGACCACGGGGAGGCCGAACGGGGAGAGCCGCCCATCCGACATGGTTGAACCAAAAATTTGACTGGCATCAAATTCCGAACACAGACTTATTATCACATTGCACGGAAATAAGCGCCGTAATGGCACCGACTATCGCAAAACCTAAATGGAGTTCACTCTATGAAGTCAGCGACACGTTCGGCAGGTTCGCCGTTTTCAACTTCTGACCAAGCCGGCAGGGTTCTGCCCACCGGCGGCTTGGCGAAGCGAAGCTTCGATATAACAGCCGCCGCCCTCGCACTCCTCCTTTTCAGCCCCATTTTCATTATGATCGCGGCGCTGGTAAAGTTTTCCGACCATGGACCGGTCTTGTACGGACATCGTCGGATCGGTCACAATGGCCGCACGTTCAAATGCCTGAAGTTCCGCACAATGGCCGTCAATGGCGATGAAGTTCTGCGGAATTACCTCCGAGACAATCCGCAAGCTGCGGAAGAGTGGCGGGCGACCCGCAAACTCAAGAACGACCCGCGGGTGACAGTCGTGGGAACGGTGCTGCGTAAACTCAGCCTCGACGAACTACCCCAGCTCCTCAACATCCTGCGTGGAGAGATGAGCGTGGTCGGCCCCAGGCCGGTGGTGGACGAAGAGCTGAACCTCTATGACAGCTTTGCCGCCTTTTACCTTCGGACCCGCCCGGGCCTTACCGGCCTTTGGCAGATCAGCGGCCGTAACGACGTCTCCTACGAAAGCCGCATCGCTTTCGATACGCAGTATGTTCAGAACTGGTCGCTTCTCGGCGATGTCTCGATCATTGTGAGAACTATCCCTGCCGTTTGCATGGCACGCGGCAGCTACTGATCGTTCTTTCTCTTTCCACATGACCCCAACACCGGTCACCTGACCGATCGGGGAATGATGGACCCGGAGCGTGGAAGCAATTCCACGCCACTTGAGGAAAAAATCCATGCAGATACGAACCGCCTCCGCGAGGAGCCTGCGTGTTTTATGCTTTCTGGCCGGCGCACTTCTTGCGCTGACCAGCAGCGCCCTGGCTAGCGACAACAGCTATCGTCTCGGCGTGATGGACAAGCTGCGCATCCGCGTTGCGGAATGGCAGCCGGCCGATGGTACCGTACGCAACTGGGATGCAGTCAGCGGCGATTATACGATCGGCCCCACAGGCTCGCTCTCCCTACCCTTCGTCGGCGACCTCCCCGCCGCCGGGAAGACGACCGGGGAAGTGGCGAAAACCATCGGCGAAGAACTGCGCAGCAAGTTCGCGCTGCGCAACCTTCCCTCCGCTTCGGTTGAGATCGCCCAGTTCCGTCCGGTCTTTGTCACCGGTGATGTGAATACGCCCGGTGAATACCCCTATGCGCCCAATCTTACCGTGTTGAAGGCTGTCAGCCTTTCCGGCGGACTTCGGCGTTCCGATGCCGGCCAGCGTTTTGCGCGAGACTTCATCGATGCCCGCGGCGACGCTGCGGTCTACGATTCCTCGCGTGGCAGGCTGCTCGCCCGCCGTGCCCGGCTGCAGGCGGAAATCGCCCGCGCACCGGAAATCAAGATGCCTCCGGAGCTGGAAAAGGTTCCCAACGCGCCCCAGCTGATCGCCAGCGAAGCTGCGCTCATGAAATCGCGGCGGGACCGCTATGAGCTTCAGCTGAAGGCCCTGGCGGACCTTCGCGGCCTTCTCGAAACCGAGGTACAGTCGCTCAACCGGAAAGCCGAAACCCAGAAACGTCAGCTACAGCTTGTCAGCGAAGATCGAGACAAGATGGCTCGTCTGACGGAACAGGGACTGGCGACATCGAGCCGGCGTCTGACCTCCGAAGAACGAGCGGCAGACCTCGAATCGAACATGCTCGATACGGATACCGCTGCACTGCGCGCCAAGCAGGACATCAACAAGGCCAACCAGGACGAAGTCAATCTGCGCAACGACTGGGAAGCGCAGCGCGGCAAGGAACTGCAGGACACCGAGGCCGAACTCGAAAAGCTCGGATTGCAGCTCACCACCAGCCGCGAAATGATGGCCGAAGCACTGGCGCAATCGGCGGAAGCTCTGAAATTCGACCCCTCCGGCCAGGCCGCCACGATCAAATATCTCGTGGTGAGAGACGACGGCCAGGGACCAAAGGAGATGACCGTCGGCGAAAACGACAAGCTTCTGCCCGGCGACGTCATCAAGGTCAGCTCAGAACTCCTGATGCAGTGAGGACGGCATGAGGATCGCCAAATCTGCACTGATTGATTCGGATCGCAACGAGATCTATGGCATCGCGGCTGTCGCGCTGTCATTTTTCGTCTTTGCCTATTCGAGCCGGTTCGGACAGATTTCGATCCTTGCGTATTACGGCGCCTGGTTCCTGCTGGTTCTCGTCGACTATCGGCGAGTGCTCGGCAACTACCTGAAATACATATGGATCTTCAGCTTCGCGCTGTTCTGTTTCCTCTCCGCCTTCTGGTCGCCCGCCTTCGGCGTATCGTTGCGTACGTCCATCCAGTATCTCACGCACATCATCTGCGCGCTGATCGCCGTGAGGACGATCAGCGCGCAGACCCTCACTCGCGGCGCGATCGTCGGCACCGCGGTCGTGCTGATATATTCGCTGCTTTTCGGCACATATCTCTACGATGCCATCGACGGCGGCTACAGTTTCGTCGGCGCCTTCTCCTCCAAGAACCAGCTCGGTTTTTATGCCTCGCTTGGCGCCTTCTTTTCCTGTGCCGCAATCCTGGTCTTCCGGGCGCGATCTGTCTGGCTCGTCGGCGCAGCTCTAAGCGGTCTGATTTCGGCCTATTCGCTCGCGGCATCGAAATCGGCGACCTCCGTCATCACCACGATGGGGGTTATCGCCCTTTGTCTGGGAATGCAGGCGATCATGTCCTTGTCGCCCCGGACCCGGCGGATCTTCTTTGCCGCCTCTCTGGTTCTGGTCGCAATCGCGGCTGTCGGCGCCCTGCAGTTCGGCGCTCTGGATGCGATCCTCTCGGTCTTCGGCAAGGATTCGACCCTGACAGGCCGGACCTATCTATGGCAGCAGGGAATCGAGGCCGCCCGGCAGCACCCGCTGTTCGGAATGGGCTATCAGGGATATTGGGTCATCGGTTTTTCGGAGGCGGAAAGGCTCTGGCAGGATTTCTTCATCGCTTCCCGCAGCGGCTTCCATTTCCACAACACCTACATCGAAACCATGGTGGAAACGGGATTGGTCGGGACACTGCTCCTCACCTTCATTCTGCTGACCACCCTTATCGGTCATCTGCGGCGTCTGCTTACGGTGGCTCGGAACCCGGAATCCCTGCTGCTTTTCAGCATTGCCGGCCTGTTGCTCATCCGGTCCTTCGTCGAGATCGACATCATGCATCCCTATCATGTCGGCTCGTTCCTGCTCTATTTCGCCACCGGCAAACTGGCGGTCAGGCAGGTCCAGGCAAACCGGCATTATCTCAACCGTTTCGCTGCCGGCACAGGCAGCCCGCAGGGCGCCGGAGCGCCCGCATCCTTCGGACACGCAAACAGCTTGGATCTGCGGCATCGGCGCTCCTGATGGGCCTAAAGCCCATCCCGCGAGCCTCTCCCCGCTTCTCTTTGCCCTTTGACGTGCCATTATAGAGGCTCCGACCCAGATGCAGACGCTATACTCCATCCAGTATCTGAGAGCATTCGCTGCCCTGGCGGTCGTGGTCTTCCACGCCGGCGAGCGGGCGGGTCTGCCCTTCACGATCGGTGCCGCAGGCGTCGACGTGTTCTTCATGGTAAGCGGCTTCATCATGATGGCTATCAGCGATAGCCGACCAGTTAGGCCCGGCGACTTCCTCCGCAACCGTCTTCTGCGCATCGCGCCGGCCTACTGGGCCGCTACTCTGGTCATGGTGATCGGCGCGGTCGCCGGCGTCTTTCCGAACCTGCAGCTCGACCTCGCCCACACGCTGGGGTCGTTTTTCTTCATTCCGGTCGCTTCGCCGAGCAGCGGAAGCCTGTGGCCGGTCTTGGTGCAGGGCTGGACGCTGAATTATGAGATCTTCTTCTATGCCCTCTTCGCTCTTATCCTGTTCCTCAGGCCCGCATCGCGGCTCCTGGCTCTGGCGCTCATCTTCGGCGTCTTCGTGATAGTCGGCGCATTGCTGCAGCCAAAGAACCCGATCCTGGCCTTCTACACCGCACCTCTCATCCTGGAATTTGTCGCAGGCGCAGCGCTGGCGAAATTATGGGCCGCACGACTCCTGCCGTCGCCAATGGTCGGCCTTGCGCTCGTCGCTGCATCGATCGCGGGATTCGCGACGATCCATCTGCTGAAGCTGGAGTTCGACGCCTTGACGTGCGGCCCGCTGGCAGTCCTTCTCGTGCTCGGAGCGCTGGCTGTGGAGGCGAACGCCCATCTGCGTAAACTTCCCTTCCTCGCCTATCTGGGCGACAGCTCCTATTCCATCTACCTCTGGCATACCTTCACGATCTCCGTCGTCGTAAAGATCGGCTTCATGCTTGCTCTTCCCGCCGCGGCCATCCTTTTGGTCGCCGTCGTCTTGGGCACGGCATCGGGCATCGCCGCCTATGAATGCCTGGAAAAGCCGATCCAATCGCTGCTGAAGGGAAAGAGGCCTTCCCTTAGGCGTTTGCCGATACGCGGGCCGGCCCAATAATCAGTCGTTGGAGGCCGGTGCGCTCTCATCCTTCAGATGCTCCGCAAGGCGGAGGGCGAGCGCCACGGCCGGCAGCGTGGGATTTGCATGCCCGCCGGTCGGGAAGAGGCAACTACCGGCGAGGTAAAGATTAGCTGTCCCGTGGACACTGCAATCGGCATTCGTGACACCTTCGGCCGGCGTTGCCGCCATCCGGGTGAGGCCGATCTGGTGGTAGCCGTCAAAGGCCTGGTTCAACACCGCTTGCCGCCGCTCTTCCGGATCGTGCAGATATTCCAACCGGCCAAGTCCATTGCGCCGCAGCCAACCGTCCAGAATTTCGTGAGACCTCAGCACAGATGAGAGGTCCTGATCGATCACCCTGTAATCGACCGCCAACGCATCGCTCGGCGCCTGTCCATGGTTCGCTTTGAGGAACACGCGGCTTTCCGGATTGGGCACCTGCTCGGCGTGGTAGCGGAGGAGATAGCGGCCTTTCGGATTGATCAAGGTACGCCATCGGCTGCGCCGCCGCTGGCGCATGCTCTGAAGCACGCCGAACAGATCGATCAAGCAGCGCCGATCGGCGAAGATATTCCTCCAGTGCTGACTGCGGTCGATGTTCTGCGCTCCTCTCGACGTCGGAGCGAGCCCATTCGAAAGACGGCGATAGAGCCCCAGTGTCTTCAGGAAGAGATAGACGAGCGACAGTGCGCCAGATCCGTGGATCGGATCTGCGATCGAGACGGCGTCCAGCCAAAAGACGCAGTTGAGAAGCCGCTCCTCCAACTGCACGGTCGCGGAGACCTGAAACCGCCTGCGAAAGATATGGCCCTGGTCGTCGCGCTGGAAGGCGAACCGTCTTGCCATCTCCGGCTTTTCGAACTGCAGCAGCGCGATATAGCCCGTCAGGTGCCCTTGATAGAAGCGTCCGACGGGTCCGTCATTTCCACCGCAAAACTCCGGCCGGTCCCTTTGCAGCGAGAGAAGCAGACGGGCATTTTCCAACCCGCCGCCCGCCAGAACGAAATTCCTGGCTGCAACCCGAATTTCCTCGCCGTCTCGATGAACCGTAATGCACTCGACCTGCCCGCCCGCGGCATCGAGTCGAATGCCGGTGGCCCGACCATTCAGCAGCCGTATTCGCCGGGAGCCCTGCAGTCGCTGAGCACTTTCAGCTCCCAGATCTGGCTGCCGGCTCCAGCGCTCGATCGCATCGGTGGAGATCGATGGATCGGGAATGCAGAGCTTCTCGAGAGCCGGTTGAGTCGAACTGCAATTCAGAAAAGACAAGGCTTCCGGATAATAGCGGCGCAAGGATTCGTGCGGCATGGGCCAACCGGAAAAGGGCACATGGCTGCGCTCTTCGAAATCCAGGTCGTCGAAGGCGACGCAACGGCCGCCCCAGAGCGCCGATGCGCCGCCGATTCCCGGCCGCGACATCGCAAGGGAAGGCGCGTGATGAGCATTCTGGAATTCGATATTGCCTGCATTGGCACCAAACGCAGAGCCGTCGGCTCCCATTTCCAGAAGAGTAACGTCAAGTCCCAGCTTTTCCAGCTTGAAAGCCAACGCAAGTCCCACAGGGCCGGCGCCGACGATACATATGTCCGCCGCCTCTGATTCCGTGTCCCGGTCCGCCGCTGCCATGGCCGCCTTTCAGCAAAAGCCCACTCTCAGCAGATAACGCGAATCCGTGGGATGGAACAGCTCCATTGAGCGAAGTCGGAGGTTCTTTTTGCTCTGTCACACGATGTCTGCCGCCCACTTTCGAGAGTCTCACCGCGTCAGCGGGTAGAGGAGCTGTCCGTCTTCCTCTCCACGTGGAAACGCCCCCTCGCGGCTTCTCCTCTCCGATTGCTGATAGCCCAAAGGACTGATGCCGATGTAGCGCTTGAACATTCGGGAGAAGTAGTAGGCGTCCGAGTAACCGGAAAGCTCCGCCGCCCGCTTCACGCTGCAGCCGCCAGCCATCAGCCCCATGGCCCGCTCCATGCGCTTGAACTCCTGATATTTGTCCGGTGTCCAGCCAACCCGCTTGCGGAATTCACGCTTGAAATAGTCACTGTTGTACGGCACCGCGCCGACTGCCCGTTCCACGATCTCGTCATTCAGGGGATCGGCCGCGATCTGGCTGGCGGCAACCATCACGGAAAACGAAAGGGCGTCGGGATTGTTGACGTTGCCGACCGACTGCTCCCGCCAGCCGATATGGGCCTGCTCGATGAACTCGATCAGCAGGAACATGAAGAGATGGTGCTGCAGAAGGGTCGTGGAATAGGACGGCGCATTGTCGTGGTAGTAGCGGGTCAGCGGCTGCATCATGTCCCAGCGGGAAAACGTCACCGCTTTTCTGAGGTTCATCTGCGAAATCATGTCGAGGCGCCCGAAGAGGTCCAGGGTGAAATGCTGGGCAATCCCGGTGTAGAGCTCCCGTGATGTAGAGTAACCGACGAAGCGCGTACCGGCCGGCAGCAGCATGGCTCTCCCCGGTTCCACATCGACCGTCTCGCCCTCGACCTCGTATTGCGCCGAACCCGTCAGGCAGATGATGAGATCATGCACGCTGTTCGACTTGTCGACTTTCCAACTGTGCGTGTGCTGCATCTTTATGGTCGAACGCGTCAGCGTCAGGGCGAGCGCGCCCATGGGAATTCCAGCCAGAACACTACCTTCAATTTTGTCCATCCTTTTCCCCGAATTTGTCGATTTGATCCCGCCGCCAAGATGAGATTATCAGCGCAGAAGCTGAGACCTCAACATATCAGAAGGCCAGATTGGGAGGAAATGGCGGAAATCTGCAAGGTGCCCGACACGTATCGGGCGCCGCAGAATTCCTTTGCCAGAAATTGCGATGCACAATACCGGAAGTATCTCTTCATCTAAGATAGCCTATATCTACAGCGGCTCGCTCAACTGGGTTGCGCTGCCTCCCGATCGCGCTGCGGGCCTCTTCCGCGAGATGATTCTCGCGCAGCGCCTGCGGAAAGCACTTGCACAAGCGGGAAAAGCAGCATGAGCGGAGACAGCCGGTTCCTCGGGCTCTTCTACCTATCGCCCTACATCATCGGGCTGCTGATCTTCACGGCGGTGCCCTTCGTGGCGTCGCTTTACCTGAGCTTCACGAACTACAACCTGATGGACGAGCCGGTCTTCACCGGCCTGGCGAACTACGTCAAGCTATTCACCAACGACCGCACCTTCCGAAAATCACTCTGGGTAACGCTCGTCTATGTGTTCACGACCGTGCCGCTGAAGCTTGCCTTCGCGCTCTTCATGGCCGTGATCCTGAACTACAAGCTGAAGTTCATCAACGTCTTCCGCACGGCCTATTATGTGCCGTCGATCCTCGGCGGCTCGATCGCGATCGCAGTCTTGTGGCGCTACATCTTCGCCGATGTCGGCCTCGTCAACATGGGCCTGAACCTGCTCGGCTTCGAATCCGTCAACTGGTTCGGCGATCCGACCAACGCGCTCTTCACCATCACCCTGCTCCGCCTGTGGCAGTTCGGCTCGGCCATGGTGATCTTCCTGGCAGCGCTGCAGAGCATCGACAAGACGCTCTATGAGGCGGCCTCCATTGACGGAGCCGGCAAGTGGACGAGCTTCATCTACATCACCCTGCCGCTGATCACGCCGGTCATCTTCTTCAACCTGATCATGCAGATGGTCCAGGCCTTCCAGGAGTTCAACGGCCCCTATATCATCACCCAGGGGGGGCCTTTGAAGTCCACCTATCTCCTGCCGATCTACATCTATGACGAAGCCTTCAAGCGGTTCGACATGGGCTATGCCTCGGCGATCGCCTGGGTCCTCTTCGTCATCATCATGGCACTCACCCTCATCGCCTTCTGGTCCTCGCGCCACTGGGTCTATTACGCCGGCGACAAGAGGAGCTGACCATGACCGAACACGTTCTCTCCCATGATCCGTCGACGGTTGGCGAGGTTGCCGGCATCCGTGCCCGCGAGCAACGCCGCCACAAGGCAAGCATTGCGCTGCGGTATTTCCTGCTTGCCGCTGTCGGTCTGCTGATGCTCTATCCGCTGATCTGGCTGATCGGCGCATCGTTCAAGACGAATTCGGAGATCTTCGCCAATCCCGGCTTCTGGCCGGAAAACCCGACCCTCGACGGTTATATCAAAGGCTGGCAGACCTCGACGCCCTATTCCTTCGGCACCTTCTTCCTGAACACGCTGTGGATCGTCATACCGAAGGTGATCGGCACCGCGATTTCCTGCACCGCCGTCGCCTACGGTTTTGCCCGCTTCGATTTTCCGTTCAAGAAGGTGCTCTTCGCGTCGCTGATCGCCACGCTTCTCCTGCCGAACGTCGTTACTCGTATCCCGCAGTATCTGCTGTTCCGCGATCTCGGATGGCTCGACAGCTTCCTGCCGCTCTGGGTTCCGTCCGCCTTTGCTGGTGACGCGTTCTTCGTCTTCATGCTGGTGCAGTTCCTGCGCGCCATCCCGCGCGATATGGAGGAAGCTGCCCGTGTCGATGGCGCCACTACCTGGCAGACGCTGATCTTCATCGTTGTGCCGCTATTGATGCCGGCTCTGATCTCCGTCTGCCTCTTCCAGTTCATGTGGACCATGAACGACTTCCTGGGGCCGCTGATCTACATCTCGTCAGTCGACAAATATCCGGTCTCGCTGGCGCTGAAACTCTCGATCGACACCACCGAGGCCTTCGAGTGGAACCGCGTTCTCGCCATGTCCGTGCTGGCGCTGACGCCGGCGCTCGCGGTCTTCTTCCTCGCGCAGAAATACTTCATCGACGGCATCTCGTCCGGCGGCATCAAGGGATAGTGACATGGCACGTCTGCAACTGAGAAATCTCGAAAAGGACTACGGTTCGCTTCGCGCCGTGCACGGCATCAACCTCGATGTGGAGGACGGCGAGTTCATGGTGCTGGTCGGCCCCTCCGGCTGCGCCAAGTCCACGACCTTGCGCATGATCGCCGGCCTGGAACGGATCACCGGCGGCGAGATCCGGATCGGCGGAGAACTCGTGAACGAAAAGCCGCCCGGCGACCGCGGTATCTCCATGGTCTTTCAGAATTATGCGCTCTACCCGCATATGAAGGTGCGCAAGAACCTGTCGTTCAGCATGCGGCTGAAGCGCCGCCCTGCCAACGAAATCGAAAAGGCGACGGAGCACGTTTCCGGACTGCTGGAAATAAACCCGCTCCTGGATCGGCTGCCAAAACAGCTCTCGGGTGGCCAGGCTCAGCGTGTCGCAGTCGGTCGCGCACTGATCAAGAAGCCGCAGGTTTTCCTGTTTGACGAACCTCTCTCGAACCTAGACGCAAAGCTGCGCGCCTCGATGCGCGTCCGCATCACCGACCTGCACAAGCGGCTGAAGGCCGAGGGCCAGCAGGCTACGGTCGTCTACGTCACCCATGACCAGACGGAGGCCATGACCATGGGCGACCGGATATGCGTCATGAAGGATGGCCACATCATGCAGGTCGCGGATCCCGTGACGCTCTACAACCGTCCGGCCAATACCTTCGTCGCCGGCTTCATCGGCAGCCCGGAGATGAATTTTCTGGATGGCGAGCTCGAGGGGCAAACCCGCGTAAAGGCCGCGGATCAGACAGTCGCCCTCGGTGATGAATTCGCACGCCGGCTGTCGGCCGAAACATCCGGCGACGTGACGCTCGGCATCCGGCCCCAGCATCTGCGCATCGCCGAAACCGAGACCCCCGGCACGCTGAAGGGCAAGGTCAACCACATCGAGTTCATGGGCCACGAGGTCTACCTCTACGTCGATGTCGGGCCGAAGCGTCTGATCGCCGTCGTGCCTTCGGCCGCCTATGACCGTGCCGCGCTTCGCGATGATTGGGTCTGGCTGAGCCCGGATCCGAAGGGAGTCCACCTGTTCGATCGCCAAACAGGTGAAAACATCAGTCTGGCGATCTGAAACTTCAGCGTTCCAACTTGGGAGGAGCCAAAATGAGAACCATGATCATGACCGCGGCACTGTTTGCCGCAACCAGCCTTTCGACCGCATTCGCCGCGGATCTGCGCATGTCCTGGTGGGGGAGCGACGATCGCCACCTCGCCACGCAGGAAGCGCTCAAGATCTGCGGCGGCAAGTTCGGCCATACCGTGGCGCCGGAATTCACCGGCTTCCAGGGGCATCAGGAAAAGATCGCCACCCAGCTCGCCGGCGGCACCGAAGCCGACATCATGCAGGTCAACTGGCCGTGGCTGCCGCTCTTCACCAAGAACGGAACCGGCTTTGCCGATCTCTACCAATACAAGGACATCATCGACCTCGGTCAATGGTCCAAGGCCGATCTCGACAGCGGTACGGTAAAAGGCAAGCTGAACGGCATCCCGGTCTCGACCACCGGCCGCGTCTTCATGTTCAACAAGACTACCTACGACAAGGCTGGTGTGCCGATCCCGACGACCTGGGAGGAACTGATTGCCGCCGCGCCGAAGATGAAGGAGAAGCTCGGCAAGGACTATTATCCTTTCGAGGGCGCTGCACTCGACGCTCGCCTCATGGTCATCCTGCGTACGACGCAGAAGACCGGCAAGGACCTGATCGACCCTGCAACGAACAAGGTTTCCTGGACGGAAGAGGAGCTCGTCGAAGGACTGAAATTCTACCAGACCCTGGTGGACAAGGGTGTGATCGAGTCCTGGAAGCAGGTAGCAGCCGGCGGCAATACCCCTCTGCACGAGAACCAGAAATGGGCCAAGGGCCAGGTCGCCGGCACCTACCAGTGGGACAGCACCTACGGCAAGATTTCCACGCCCATGGAAAAAGGCCAGGAACTCGTCCCGGTCAAGTTGCTGACTGTTGCCGGCGCGAAGACCGACGGCGTCTACCGCAAGCCATCGATGCTGTTTGCCATCTCCAAAAACAGCAAGGATCCCAAGGCAGCAGCCCAGATCGTCAACTGCCTTCTCAACGATCCGGCAGCGGTAAAGGTGCTGGGCGCGACACGAGGCATCCCCTCCAGCAAGGCCGCGCTCGACGTGCTGAACAAGGAAGGCAAGGTCAAGCCTGTCCAGCTGGAAGCCTATAAGCGAGTCATGGAGCCGTCGAGCCCCGGCGTCTCGCCGCTGAACGAGCATCCGCGCGTCACCGAAGCCTTCGACACGAATTTCGAAGCCTTCGCCTACGGCCAGCAATCCGCCGAAGACGCGGCAGCCGAGATCATCGCCGGCATCAACGAAGCGCTGACGGGGATCTGAACATCGTGACGATTGCCGCCATCGAACTTCTGACGACCGGATCACGCAGTGCGACCTTCAGCGTCGATGCCGAAAGGTATCTTTTTGAACGTGACGCTTCGTTCGCCTGGAACGTTCGGAGTGCCGATGGCTGTATCGTGGCCGAGGGGACGACGCGTCGCGTCGTCTTTACAGTCACTGAACTCGAGCCGGGCACCCATCTTTCCCTCCAGATCGGTGCAGCCCGGCTCGACTTCACGACGACGAGGGAAACGGCGCTCGCCGATGTCAGCGATTTCGGTGCCTCGGTCGGCTCGGCGGACAACGCCGAAGCGATCCAGGCCGCAATCGACGCGCTTCCCTCGGAAGGGACGCTTCGGATACCGCCCGGACGCTGGCTGAGCGGTCCTGTCTTCCTCAAGAGCGACATGACTCTGCTGCTGGACGAAGGAGCCGAACTGGCTGCGGTCGCGGACCGCGAAGCCTTTCCTGTTCTGCCCGCCCGTCATCCCGACGGCCGCGTTCTCGGAACTTGGGAAGGCGTGGCGGAGGCCTGTTATGCCAGCCTGATCAATGCGATCGACTGCCGCAACATCCGTATCAGCGGAAAAGGCATCATCGACGGCGGCGGAGATCGCGGCGACTGGTGGTCTTGGCCGAAGGAGACGCGGCAGGGAGCCAGACGCGCCCGCACCGTTTTCCTTTCCGGATGTGAAGACATCACTCTCTCAGGCCTCACCATCCGCAATTCACCGTCATGGACGGTACATCCGGTGCTTTGCAGCCGATTGCTCGCGGCAGATCTAACGATCCAGAACGATCCGGATTCGCCCAATACGGATGGGTTCAATCCGGAAAGCTGTTTCGATATCCGCCTTGTCGGACTTCATATTTCGGTCGGCGACGATTGCGTCGCCATAAAAGCGGGCAAGCGCAGCCCGAACGGCGGGCCTGATCGGTCGACGGAGCGCGTAAAGATCTCCAATTGCCTGATGGAACGTGGCCATGGTGCCGTGGTCATCGGCAGCGAAATGAGCGCCGGCGTCCGCGACATCCAGATTGCGAACTGCCACTTCAGAGGGACCGATCGGGGTTTGAGGATCAAGACTCGCAGAGGCCGCGGCGGGACAGTGTCCGATATCCGGCTTGCCGATAGCTTGATGGAGGATGTCGCCACGCCGGTGGCGGTCAACTCGTTTTATTTCTGCGATGCCGACGGGCGCTCCGACTACGTCCAGTCCCGCACTCCGTTGCCGGTTTCCGAAGAGACGCCGAACATCCGGTCGATCTCGGTGAAGAACGTCACGGTCTCGGGCGCTCGGACCGCTGCCGCCGTGTTCTATGGGCTGCCGGAAGCCGAGATCCACGAGATTGCTTTCGAAAACTACGCGGTTTCCTTCACGCCCGATGCGGAGCCGGAAGTGCCGGAAATGGCCTGCCTTCTCGCGCCCCTCCGTCACGCCGGCATCATAGCGGAAAACACGCTTTTCAGCCGCCTTGCGATGCTTTCGCCGGCTTCGATCCATCCAGCACAAGACTGAACCCAATGCTTCAAACCTATTTCGACGATTACGCCCGCAGATACGAATATTACAAAGGCGGCGCCTGGTGTTATGAAGACGGATGCCTCTATCGCGGGCTCATCACGCTTTATCAATCCAGCGGCGACAGGCACTGGCTCGACCATGTCACGCGGCTCGTCCGCGGTCAGATCGATGCGCAAGGCCGATTGGTCGGCTACGAGATCGACGAGTTCAACATCGACAACATCCTGCCCGGCCGCACCCTCGTCTTCCTTTACGAGCTGACGGGCGATGCCGCCTGGCTTGATGCCGCCGCTCCTCTGGCAAGGCAGCTCGATACGCATCCGCGCACCGGCAGCGACGTCTATTGGCATAAACTCCGCTACCCGCATCAGATTTGGCTGGACGGCCTCTACATGGCGCTGCCTTTCAAGATCGAATACGCGCGCGCCGCTTCCCGGCCGGATATGCTTGATGAGGCTCTGCAGCAATTTTCGACCGCGCTAGACCTGACCTACGACCGGGATGCATCACTCTACCGGCACGGTTATGACGAGTCGCGCGAACAATCTTGGGCGGACCCGCAAAGCGGGTTGTCCCCTGCTCACTGGGCCCGGTCGATCGGCTGGCTGGCCATGGCCTTCGTTGATATCATCGAAAGCCTCCCGCCCGGCGCAGCACGGCAAGATCTGACGCTTCGAGCTTCAGCCCTCGCCTCCAGGCTGCTTGCGTTGCAAACTGCGGATCATCGCTGGCTGCAGGTCATCGACCGGCCGGACGCGAACGGAAACTACGCGGAAAGCTCCGCCACGGCGATGTTCGCTTATTTTCTTCAGAAGCTTGCGCGGCTTGGCGGCTCGGTGGCTTTTGCTGATGCCGGGGCGCGGAGCCTCCTGTCTCTTGTCAAACACGAATTACGTCCGGATGAGACCGGAAAGTCGAGACTGCAGAATATCTGCTGCGTCGCGGGTCTGGGAGGCTTCAACGGCCACTACCGCGACGGAACGGTGGAATACTATCTTTCAGAGGAAATACGCGCCGACGATATCAAAGGCGTCGGCCCGCTGATGATGGCTTTTGCGGAGAGCTTGCAGGTTCCCTCCGCCGACCAGCAATTCTCGGAAGCGACAAGCGAAGAACGGATTAAACTCAGCGCCGGCGAGCGCTGAGTCGGTTGCTCCTCCAACACTCGACTTCAGCCGGTCGGAGGCTCAGCAAGAAGGCGCTGAGCCTGACGAAATGCCGAATGTCAAATACCGGCCCTAGGCGGTAGAAGCCATCCTCCCGACCGCCGGCTGCGAAAAGCCAATGGCGCCGACCATGACGGCGGGCATGCCGGCCTCAAGACACGCTGATATAAATGCCTCGCGAGCGACTTCAGTAGGCAACATCCTGTTTAGCGCGGCGCGGGAACGACGGACTGCGCGGTCGTATCGCTCACCCCGCTTCAGCGGCCACTCGTTCTCGAGGAAATCGAGGGCGTCATAGACAGTTCTGAAAGTGCGCTCCAGCCCCGACTGTAGGCGGATCGTTACGGGCACTCGAAATGGCATATCCGGAATGTTCATGATTTCCTCCTTCGATCTCAACCGGATAAAAGAAGCGAAATCAATCTGGTGAACGGGATCTGCTATTTCAAGGGCCTATCGGACCAGTTCAGCGGGAGCCGCGGAAGTTGCCCTCGTTCGTTTCCGCGGGATCGAAATTCGGATCGAAATCGTTTGCAGCCCGCTTTGTGCCGGGCGGATTGCGATGCGCAGTCGCGTCCTCCGAACCGGTGATGACGGTGGGTTTCGCGCTGTGCACGCCACTGCTGTGCCGGTCACCCTGGGACTTGGCGAACTGCCCCTTTGCGTCGGCTTCAGGCCCGGTGCGGGGATGATTTTTCGTCATCTCAGTCTCCCTTCGTCTTCCCGGCGTCGGATACCTTTTCTCGGGAAGGATCCTGATTGTTCTCCCCAAGCGCGTCACGATCATGATCGGGATCGTCTTTGGCCGGCATGTACCCGCGGGGCCTGTTTTCCTGCGGGCCTTCCCAGCGCGGCGATTGGTCCGTGGTGCCGGGAGCGCCTGGTTTCGGTGTAGTCATACCCATGTTCGAGCCTCCTTGAGACAAGGATAACAACCTGGCACCCTCAGAGTTCCGTCATCAGCGGAACGACCCGTCGCCTGTAGAGGAAACGCGGAGCCGCTCGAAAACCGAGCTGGGGGCAAGTCAGGCCGCGCGGGCCAGCAACTTCTTCTGGATCTCGGCCGCTTCCATGGGTTTCCCCACGAGATGACCCTGCAGTTGATCACAGCCGGAAAGGTACAGAGCTTTGGCCTGGGCAGGTGTTTCTACCCCCTCGGCCGTCACCGGAATGTCGAGAGCGTTGGCTAGCAGGATGGTCGCGGTGAGAATCTGCGCTCCCCGCTCGTTGTCGATCGCCTTCACAAGGGACCGGTCGATCTTCATCCGGTCGAAGCCGAATTCCCGCAATGCCCCGATACTGGCGTAACCGCAGCCGAAATCGTCGAGAGCGAACTTGACGCCGACCGCTTTCAGGCTGGCGATCGAACGCTTGGCCTGTTCGGGATTGGCCATTAGCACGCCTTCGGTAATTTCAAGCGTAAGCCGTTTCGGATCGAACGACTTCGCCAGCAGCAAGGCGATCACGTTTGCCGCGAAATTCGGATTTCTGAGCTGGACCGGCGAGGCATTGACGGAAATAGCGATATCCTGCCACGCACCGACCTCGTCGATCGCCGATGCGAGGATGAGCAGCCCCAGTTCGTCGATCAGCCCGGCACGCTCCGCAATCGGAATGAAAATCTCGGGGCTGATGGGGCCGGTTTCCGCCGTCCATCGGGCAAGGACTTCGACCCCTCTCCATTCCTGGCTGGCTGCGTCCACAAGTGGCTGGTAGACCGGGCGGATGCTGTTGGAGGCAATTGCCGTGCGGAGCTTCGCTTCGAACTGGCTGCGATTTTCCCGCTCAAGATCGAGTTCCGCATGATAAGCGACCGCCTGTCCCCGGCCATTTTCCTTCGCCTGGTACAAGGCGACGTCGGCGCGCCGGATGAATTCGAGCGGATCGGTGGCGCTTGCGTCCGTGGCGACGATGCCGATGCTCACGCCAATCTCGATCGTCCGGCCGCCTATCCCGAATGGTCGGCTCAATGCTTCAAGTATAGAGGCACACAGCTCCCCGGTATCATCCCTGGTCGCGGCAATCGCGAACTCGTCCCCGCCGAGCCGGGAGAAGGATGCGCCCGCAGGAAGGAGGGCCGCCACTCGCGCTGCGACGAGCCTGATGAGCTCGTCCCCCACCGCATGTCCCCAGGCATCGTTGACTTCCTTGAAACCGTCGAGATCGAGCAGGTGGAGCTCGACCTCCTCCTTGTCGGCCAGCCGCCGCTCTACCTCCTCCAGGAATCCTGCGCGATTGAGAAGCCCGCTCAGCGGATCATGGATCGCCCGGTGATGCACCTCCCGGGCGCGCCGTTTGAAGCCGCGGGCGGAGATCAGCCCCGTAGTCACAATTGCGATGAAGAAGGCCGACAGAAGCAGGGCGGCGGCCACCAGATAGGCTTTGACCTCATAATAGATTCTGGCGCCCGGATCCCGGCTCGGCCATTCCAGGTAAGATACGGCCTTTCCGTCGATGTCGGGCAGAGGTGTATTGAGGGCTGGGAGATGTGGAAGGTCCACGACAAACAATCCGCCAAGATCAAAGGTCTTGGAGATTTCGGCGACTGCCTCCGCGTTCAATATCTTTGCAAAAATCAGAGTATTGAATGCCTGTGGCACGTCGGGCGTCTGTTCATATGGCTGGATCGCGCCGGCGCCGAATAGGACAAGCCCGTCGACAGTCTTCACGAATCCGCTGATCGGCTCCTGACCTGACTGCGCCGCCTTCCTTGCGAGATCGGGAAGTGCCGAACCGAAATATTCAAGCGGGTCGAATTCCTCACCCTTCTTGTGAGCATCCAGTACGCTTCCATCGGCATGAAGAACGACGGCAATGTCATAAAGAGGATAATCCTCCGTCGTGCTCCCCCAGTTTTCATAGGACCATTCCTTCGCGTTGTCCGACGCCATGGCTCTGAAGGCGTCGTCCCATACCGCGTTGTCCCTGACGGTGGCCCGTAACCGGCTTTGGAAAGCGTCCACCGCCGCCGAGGCAGCGTGCGACGCCCGCGCGTCGTCTATCGTCGTGGCCGCTTCGGTCATGTCTCGCACTGCAATGGCGACGAGAAACGCAAGCACTGACCCGACGAGGATAAAAAAACTCGTCACGGCTGCGACGAGGAGAAGTGCGGACCGAGAGGATCGGGTGCGGAGGCTCTGCATTCTTGACCGGCGTGACTCTGTACAAACAGCAGGTTGGCTGTCTCACCAATATTAGGTCACCTTAATCAACGAGAGATTAACTTACGGCCGTTTCCTGCGTCCGACCGGCCGCCCCGGGGGCCGGAACCACGCAGCACCGGTTGTAACCTTTCGGCGCCCAGAGCCCTCATTTCCGCTCCTTTTCGGCGTCATGCTATTGAAATATCGGCAAAACAATCTGCGTGCGGCCGAGGCGACGATCCGACCGGCAGGCGCAGGTGATGCGAACTTTTTGAAAACCAAAAACGACGTTTCCTGAAACCACTTTCTCCTGCGGCAGTTCGGCTTTCAGCGGAGATGAGGTTTGCGGGACGAAAATGCGATGCAGGACTTCGAATACGCTCGTGAGCGCATGATAGAGGCGCAAATTGCAGGTCGAGGGCTCAAGGATCCGGAGCTGCTCCGGGCTTTTCGCGAGGTCCCGCGCGAAACCTTTGTCGAGAGCGGTTTGGAGGAGTTTGCCTACGAGGATACGCCCCTTTCGATCGGCGAAGGACAGACCATCTCGCAGCCCTACATCGTCGCGTTGATGATAGACCGGGCAAAGATCGGGCGAGGCGATGTCGTGCTGGAGGTCGGCACGGGCTCGGGTTATGCCGCGGCCGTTCTCAGCCGCATCGCCGACCAGGTTTACACCGTCGAGCGATATCCGAGCCTTGGAGAAGAGGCCAGGCGCCGGTTCCGCCGCCTGGGGTTCGGCAACATTGCAACCAGGGTGGACGACGGGACGAAAGGCTGGCCGGAGGCCGCGCCGTTTGATGCAATTCTTGTGGCAGCCTGCGGGCCATCGGTGCCGCCGGCGCTCAAGGAGCAGCTGGAACTGGGCGGTCGCCTGATCATGCCGGTCGGCTCGGAAGGTTGTCAGCAGCTGGTCCGCGTCACCCGGGTAAGCGATCAGACCTTTGAGGAAGAGGATTTGGGCGGCGTTCGCTTCGTTCCGTTCATCGGCGAATACGGTTGGCGCGAGGGGTATCAGAGACCGAGGTCGATCCAAAAACCTCTTCCAGAATTGATCGCAGACGCTGCCGAACCTCTTCCTGACTTCGACGACCCCGCCTTCGGGGCACTGTTCGACCGTTTCGGCAATCGGCGCGTGGTACTTCTCGGCGAGGCCAGCCACGGCACGTCGGAATTTTACCGTGCCCGCGCCGCAATCACCCGCCGCCTCGTCGAACGGCACGGTTTTACGATCGTCGCCGGCGAAGCTGATTGGCCAGATGCCGCCGCGATCGACCGTTATGTCCGACATAGGCCCGGTAGGCCCGAAAGGTCTGCCGAGGTTCCGTTCCAGCGCTTCCCGACATGGATGTGGCGCAACCTGGAAGTCGCGGACTTCATCGGCTGGCTTCACAGATATAACGGCACCGTACCGGATCAGCGCAATCGGGTCGGCTTCTACGGCCTCGACATCTACAACATGAGCGGCTCCATCGCGGCAGTGCTTGCCTATCTCGACCGGACGGATCCGGAAGCCGCAAAGGTGGCGAGGGAACGCTACGGTTGCCTGACGCCCTGGCAGAACGAACCTTCCACCTACGGCCGCGCGGTGCTGATCGAAGGCTATGGCAGATGCGAGAAAGCAGTGGTCGCCCAATGCCGTGAACTGCTCGAGCGTCAGTTCGACCGCACCGGGGAAGATGGTGACGACATCGTCGACGCAGCTCAGAATGCACGGCTGATCGCTTCCGCCGAACACTACTACCGCATCATGTATTATGGCGGGGCCGACTCCTGGAACCTGCGTGATACCCATATGTTCGAGACGCTCGAACAGTTGCTTAACGCGCGCGGCCCACAGTCGAAGGCCGTCGTCTGGGCCCATAACTCCCATATCGGCGACGCTCGCCATACGGACATGGGAACATCCAGGCAAGAAGTGAATGTCGGCCAGCTCTGCCGCCGGCGCTTCGGGGATACGGCCGCTCTCATCGGCTTCGGCACCCACGAAGGAGAGGTGGCGGCCGCAACCGACTGGGACGGAGATATGGAGATGAAGACAATCCGCCCGTCGCTGGAGGACAGCTATGAGCGGTTATTCCATATGTCCCGGCAAAAGCGCTTTCTGCTCGATATGCCGAAACATCCCGAACTGCGGCAGCAACTACTGGAACCCCGGCTCGAACGCTTCATCGGCGTGATCTATCGACCGGAAACCGAACGCTTGAGTCACTACATGTACGCGTCGCTGCCACGGCAGTTCGACGCCTTCGTCTGGTTCGACAGGACGACGCCGGTTACGCCGCTCGGTCTGGTGGAAAAGCACGAGGGCGTCCCGGAAACCTATCCTTTCGGCCTGTAGCGACCGGCGGCCCCTTGCCGCCTGGTCGAGCAAGCCGTAAAATCGCGGCTCAGATGATCCCGCCGCCGCCTGCAGCGGAAGCCGGCCGTTCCAGCGCGACCTTCTTGCGGTAACCGCTGGCACGATAGGTGGCCACCGGATCGACCGCCCCTCCCGCACGACGGCGGGCCTCGGCGAGAATTGGCTCGACATCGGTCCGATAGGCGCGCTTCAGCGTTTCCGATGCCATCAGCGCGTCGTTCTCCTGCTGATAACCATCCAGCGCCGCGCGATCGACCAGCAACGCCTGCGCATAGGCCCGGCGGATTTCATTGGCACTGGAGATCAGGCTTTCGATCGGGTCCGTGACGTTGTGCGACTGGTCGATCATATGCGCCGGATGGAAACCTTTGACGCCGCGGTGTTCGGCGTCCACCAGTTCGTTGAAGACGAGGAACAGCCGGTAGGGTTCGATCGCACCGGCATCCAGGTCGTCATCACCATATTTCGAGTCGTTGAAATGGAAGCCGCCGAGCTTGCCGAACTGGATAAGACGGGCGACGATCATCTCGATATTGGTGTTCGGGGCATGATGTCCGAGATCAACGAGGCAGAAGGCTTTCGGACCGAGCGTGTTGGCGATCAGGTAGTTCGTACCCCAGTCCTGCACGACCGTCGAATAGAAGGCGGGCTCGTACATCTTGTGTTCGGAGAACAGCCGCCAGTCGTCCGGCAACGCCTTGTAGATCTCCGCCATGGCGGCGAGATAGCGCTCGAAGCTCTTCGTGAAGTTGCTCTGGCCCGGAAAATTCGAGCCGTCGCCGATCCACACAGTCAGCGCCTTGGAGCCGATCGCCTTGCCGATCTCAATACATTCGAGATTATGCTCGATCGCTTGGCTGCGCGTCGCGGCATTGGTGTGGCTGAGCGAGCCGTATTTATAGGATTGGGCCTGGCCGGGAGCGTCGGAAAAGGTGTTGGAATTCATCGCGTCGAAGCCTAGGCCCAAGGCGTCTCCCTTGGCTTTCAGCTCCTTCGCATCCGCTTTGTCCCAGGGGATATGCAGCGAAACGGTCGGTGTTGCCTGGGTCAGCTGATGGATGACGGCGCAATCGTCCAGCTTGTCGAAAATCCCACGGGGCTCGCCCTGGCCCGGGAACCGGGCAAATCGTGTCCCGCCGGTGCCGACACCCCAGGAAGGGACCGCGACGAAAAATTCGGCAACCTTTCCGGTGATCGCGTCGATGTCGATGCCGCGACGTGACAGGTTCTCGCCGAGCGCCTGGTAATCGGACTTAAGCGCGCCCGCGCGCCTATCGTTCTCCGCGGCGACCACGTCGGCCGCAATTTTCAGATCTGTCATGACGATCTCCTCCCTGATGCATCCGAAGCGTCCACCCGCCGCCGGCCTTGGGAGAGCCGGAAGCGGGCGGACAAGCTGTTAACGCGTGAAGCTCTGCGCGTTGCCGGCATCCACATTGATGATATTGCCGGTCGACTTGGCGGATGCATCCGAAGCGAGGAAGTAGATTGCCTCGGCAATGTCTTCCGGGAAGACGTTGAGCTTCAGCATGGAGCGCTTGCGGTAATGCTCCTCCAGATCGGAAACCTCGATCTTCGAGGACGCCGCGCGCTGCTCGCGCCACTCGCCGTTCCAGATTTTCGAGCCGCGCAGCACCGCATCAGGATTGACCGTGTTAACGCGGATGCCGGCTTCCGCCCCCTCGAGCGCCAGGCAGCGCGCCAGATGGATTTCGGCTGCCTTGGCGGTGCAATAAGCCGAAGCGTTTGGCGAAGAGGCCAGTCCGTTCTTGGATGCGACGAACACGACGTTGCCGCCGAGCTTCTGGCGGCGGAAGAGCCGGAAAGCTTCGCGCGACACGAGGAAATAACCGGTCGCCAGGATGTCGATATTCTTGTTCCACATCGCAAGCGTGGTGTCCTCGACCGGCGCCGAAGAGGCTATCCCGGCGTTCGAGACGAGGATGTCGACGCCGCCGAACTCGACGCACGCTTCGGTAAATGCGGTAATGACGGCGTCTTCCTTGGTGACATCAAGCACCACGCCGCGCACCGCGTCCTTGCCGAAGGATTTCTCGAAATCGGCTTTCGTCGCTTCGAGTGTTCCGCCGTCGATATCGGCGAGCACGACGCAGGCGCCCTCGCCCATCAACCGCTGCGCCGTTGCCCGCCCGATGCCTCCCGCGCCCCCGGTGACGAAAGCCACCTGTCCGGCAAGGCTCTTCGGCTTCGGCATGCGCTGCAGCTTGGCTTCTTCGAGCAGCCAGTATTCGATATCGAAGGCCTCCTGTTCCGGCAGGCCCTGGTATTCGGAAACGGTAGACGCGCCGCGCATCACGTTGATCGCGTTCACATAGAATTCGCCGGCAATGCGAGCGGTTGCCTTGTCGCGGGCAAAGGACAGCATGCCAACGCCGGGGACGAGGAAGATGACCGGATTCGGGTCACGCATCCTGGGAGAATTGTCGTGCTTGCAGGTCTCGTAGTAGCGGGAGTAGTCGGCACGATACTCTTCCAGCGCCTTGTCCAGCGCCGCGATGACGCCGTCCACGTCCGGCTTGGCCGGATCGAAGTCGAGGATCAGCGGGCGGATCTTGGTGCGCAAAAAGTGGTCCGGGCAGGATGTTCCAAGAGCACCGAGCGGCTTCAGGTTCTTCGAGTTGACGAATTCCAGCACCGCATCCTGATCATCGAAATGACCGAGCTTGCGCTCCGCCCTGCCGATACGGCCGCGGATTTCCGGCATGAGCTTTGCGGCGATCGACCGACGCTCCAGAGCCGGCAGGCTCTGCAGGACCTCGCCGCCGAAGATCGTCTTGCCCTCGGTATGCTGCGCGAACCACTCGATTGCCTTGTTGATGATTTCAAGCGTCAGTTCGTAGCAAGCCTTGGCATCGTTCGCCCATGTGAACAGGCCATGGCTTTCCAGCACCACGCCCTTGGCGTCCGGATTAGCCTTGACGAAGGCTTCGAGGTCGAGACCGAGCTGGAAGCCGGGGCGGCGCCAGGGCAGCCAGCCGATCGCATCGCCGAAGATCTGCTTCGTCAATTCCTTCGAATTTTTTGACGCGGCGATCGCGATGATCGCATCCGGATGCATGTGATCCACATGGGTAAAGGGCACGAAACCATGCAGCGGCGTATCGATCGAAGCGGCGCGCGGATTGAGGTTGAAGGTGCAATGCGGCAGGAAGCCGACCATCCGGTCTTCGTCCTCCACTCCCTTGTAGAGACCCTTCAGAGCTTCCAGCTTGTCGAGATAAAGCGTGGAGAAACCATCGAGCTTGATCGTCCCGACATCGCCGCCGGAACCCTTCACCCACATGACGCGGACCTTTTCGCCACTCAGCGGGTCCGTTTCCATCACCTTGGCGGAGGTATTGCCGCCGCCGTAATTGGTGATGCGCTTGTCGGCGCCGAGGAGATTTGAGCGATAGAGCAGCTTGCCCGGCTCATCGAGTTTGGCTGCGTAGGAATCGTCCCAGCGGTTTTCGAGAAGGCGGGTTTGGCCCGACATCGCTTTCCTCCCAAGGTGTTTCGGCTCATGGCGGCAGACCAGCCACCATCTCCCATACCGTGGATATCGCGCATTGCTCTGCCTGCTGTCAATCAAAAACGATCATAAACTTTCATTGTGCAGCGCATTAAAATCGCATTTGATCGTTTCTGATTGACAACATAAATTTTCCAGTAATATTGGAACCCAGGAGGAGCCTATGCACGAACGTGAACGCCATCGCATCATTTTGAGCGCGATCCAGGAAAAGCCCGTCATCACGGTGCAGGACGTCGCCGAATTGACCGAGGCGTCCGAGGCGACGATCCGGCGCGACATTGCCGCACTTCATGTTCAGGGCAAGCTCCGGCGTGTGCGCGGCGGCGCCGAGGCGGTGCATCCGCCGCAGATCGGCCAACTGGCCGCCCGTTCCTTTCGGGTTTCCGAATCCGTCAATATCGACAAGAAGCGCGCAATTGCCCGCCGCGCGGTCGAACTGTGCGAGGAAGGCGATTCCGTCATCATCAATGGGGGTACGACGACCTTCCAGATGGTGCACTTCATGTCGGCGCGTCGCCTTCAGGTCATGACCAATTCCTTCGCCATCGCCGAACACCTCGTCAAACATTCAAAGAGCACGGTGACGGTGCCGGGCGGCGCGATCTATCGCGAGCAGAGCCTGATCCTGTCCCCCTTCGAAAACGACGCCATCCGCAATTTCTATGCCCGGCGCATTTTCATCGGCGCTCAGGGCGTCGGGCCGCTGGGTGTAATGGAAGCCGACGCGCTGGTGATCCAGAGCGAACAGAAGCTGATGCAGCAGGCGGAAGAACTGATCGTGATGGTGGATTCGAGTAAATTCCAGCGCCGCTCGAGCCTCATCCTTTGCCCGCTGGAGCGGGTGACCACCGTCATTACCGATGACGACATATCCGAAGACGCCGCGCGAATGATCGAAGGCGCCGGCGTCAAACTGATCATAGCCGGCACCGCTGCGGCGGCACCGGCCGAGGAGGATTCCACGTCGGCCGCATGAAAGCGCCCGGCGGGAGGAAAATGAACTTGTTCAACTGGGAGGACTGACAATGAAACTAGCCAAGAAATTAGCCCTCGGCGTGGCACTTGCCTTCGCCGCCATGACGACGGCGGCGAGTGCCGCGGACATGAAGATCGCGCTTGTCGTGAAGTCGCTCGGCAATGGCTTCTTCGAAGCGGCCAACAAGGGCGCACAGGAAGCCGCCAAGGAACTCGGCGGCGTCGAAGTCATCTATACCGGCCCGACATCCACGACCGCGGAAGGCCAGATCGAAGTGATCAACTCGCTGATCGCGCAGGGCGTGGATGCGATCGCCATCTCCGCCAACGATCCGGACGCCGTCGTCCCGGCGCTGAAAAAGGCCGCCCAGCGTGGCATCAAGGTAATTTCCTGGGATTCCGGCGTGGCCAAGGAAGGCCGCATCATGCACTTGAATCCGTCATCCAACGAGCTGATCGGCAAGATGTGCCTGCAGCTCGCCGCAAATCATCTGGAAGGCGGCAAGGGTGACTTCGCAATCCTCTCCGCCACCACCACGTCGACAAACCAGAACACCTGGATCGCCGAAATGAAGAAGCAGATCAAGGATTTCCCGGGACTGAAGCTGGCGACCACGGTCTATGGTGACGACCTTGCCGACAAGTCCTACCGCGAAGCCCAGGGCCTCCTGACCTCGCAGCCGAACGTGAAGGTCATCGTCGCTCCGACCACCGTCGGCGTGCTTGCCGCCTCGCAGGCCGTCAAGGATGCCGGCAAGATCGGCCAGGTCTATGTAACCGGCCTCGGCCTGCCATCCGAAATGGCTGGCGCCATCAAGTCCGGCGCGACGAAGGAATTCGCCATCTGGAATCCGATCGACCTCGGTTATTCCGCGACCCAGATCGCCTACCACATCGTCAAGGGCGATACGGACGGCAAGCCGGGCTCCGAAATCAAGGCGGGCCGCATGGGTTCGATCAAAGTTGGCGACAATGGTGAAGCCGCGATGGCCGATCCCTTCGTCTACAATGCCAAGAACATCGACGAGTTCTCCAAGATCTTCTGATCCTTTGAACACCTCCCCTCCGGCGGTCGCGAATGGCCGCCGGGACCTTATTCGGATTTTCCACTGGCTGATCAATGATGAACGCTGTCGCACCAACGAACGACTTGGCCCCGCTTGCCGCGGAAACGCCGATCCTGGAAATGCGCGGCATCAGCCAAATCTTTCCCGGCGTGAAAGCGCTCGATGGCGTCAGCATCAAGCTCTATCCCGGCCAGGTCACGGCATTGATCGGTGAAAACGGCGCCGGCAAATCGACCCTCGTCAAGATCCTGACCGGCATCTACCGCCCGAACGAGGGCGAGATCCTGATCGATGAGCAACCGATTTCCTTTCCCAGCGCGCAAGCCGCGATCGACGCAGGCGTCACCGCAATCCACCAGGAAACCGTGCTCTTCGACGAATTGACTGTCGGCGAGAACATCTTTTTGGGACACGCTCCGCGCACTCGCTTCGGCACGATCGACTGGCGGCAGATCAACAGCCGCTCAAAAGCGCTCATGCACCAGCTCGAAAGCGAGATCGATCCCACGGTCCGCCTGCGTGATCTGTCGATCGCACAGCGGCACCTCGTGGCGATTGCCCGCGCGCTGTCCGTCGAGGCGCGTATCGTCATCATGGACGAGCCGACCGCGGCCCTTTCCCGCAAGGAGATCGACGATCTCTTCCGCATCGTCGAAGGCCTGAAGCGCCAGGGCAAGGCGATCCTCTTCATCAGCCACAAGTTCGACGAGGTCTACGAGATCGCCGAAAACTTCGTGGTTTTTCGCGATGGCCGAGCCGTCGGCCAAGGCAAGCTGAAGACCACGCCGCAGGACGAAATCGTGCGGCTGATGGTCGGCCGCGACGTCAAGGACGTCTTTCCGAAGGTGGCCGTGGAGATCGGCGCCCCGGTGCTCGCCGTCCACGGCTACAGTCATCCGACCGAATTCCGCGACATCTCCTTTGAACTGCGTCGAGGCGAAATCCTCGGTGTCTACGGGCTGATCGGCGCCGGCCGCTCCGAACTCTGCCAATCGCTGTTCGGCATTACCCGCCCGTCCGCCGGTCGGCTGACGCTCGAGGGGCAGCCGATCGAGATCCGCTCGTCGAGCGACGCAATCCGTGCCGGCATTGTCTATGTGCCCGAGGAGCGCGGCCGCCACGGCCTGGCGCTCCCCATGCCGATTTTCCAGAACATGTCGCTCCCGTCCCTGAAGAAGACCTCGCGCTCAGGCTTCCTGAAAGCCGCGAACGAGCTGGCGCTTGCCCGCAAATATGCCGAACGGCTGGATCTGCGTGCCGCAGCCCTTTCGGTGCCGGTCGGCACGCTTTCGGGTGGCAATCAGCAGAAGGTGGTCATCGGCAAATGGCTTGCCACCCGGCCGAAGGTCATCATCCTCGATGAGCCGACCAAAGGGATCGATATCGGTTCCAAGGCCGCCGTTCACGGCTTCATCAGCGAACTGGCGGCAGAAGGCCTGTCGATCATCATGGTTTCCTCCGAACTGCCGGAAATTCTCGGTATGTCCGACCGGGTGCTGGTGATGCGCGAAGGTCTGGCCGCCGGCGTCTTCGAACGCGACCGGCTGAGCGCCGAAGTTCTCGTACGCGCCGCAACCGGCAACCAGTAGGAGAAGCCGATGAACCGCCTCCTGAAAAACCGCGAAATCCTGCTGGTCGTCATTATTGCGATCATGGTCGCCGGCTTTTCCACGCGGGCGCCGGGGTTCGCATCGCCCGGCAATCTCGCCAACATCTTCAACGACACCTCGATCCTGATCATCCTGGCGCTCGGCCAGATGACGGTGATCCTGACGAAGTCGATCGATCTTTCGGTCGCCGCCAACCTAGCCTTTACGGGCATGGCGGTCGCCATGACCAACGCCGCCTATCCGGACTTGCCTTTGGCGCTGCTGATCGTGATGGCGATCGGCATCGGCGCCTTCCTCGGCGCAATCAACGGCTTTCTCGTCTGGGCGCTGCAGATCCCGCCGATCGTCGTGACGCTCGGCACCCTCACCATTTATCGCGGCATGGCTTTCGTGCTGTCGGGCGGCGGCTGGGTCAATGCGCATCAGATGACGCCCTCCTTCCTCAATATCCCGCGGATGCCGGTGCTCGGCCTGCCGATCCTCTCCTGGATCGCAATCGTCATCGTGCTCGGCGCCTGGTTCGTGCTGACGCGCCTGCCCTTCGGCCGTGCCGCCTATGCATCCGGCGGCAACCCCACTGCAGCCGTCTATGCCGGCATCGACATCGGCTGGACACGCTTCCTCGCCTTCGTCCTGTCCGGAGCGCTGGCTGGCCTCTCCAGCTATCTCTGGGTATCGCGTTATGCGGTTGCCTATGTGGACATCGCGGCGGGCTTCGAACTCGATACGGTCGCAGCCTGCGTCATCGGCGGCATTTCGATCGCCGGCGGTATCGGCTCGGTCGCCGGAGCCGTGCTCGGTTCGCTCTTCCTCGGCGTCATCAAGAACGCGCTTCCGGTTATCGGCATCTCGCCCTTCGCCCAGATGGCGATTTCCGGGATCGTCATTGTGCTCGCCGTCGTCTTCAACGCCCGCGCTGAGAAGAAGGCCGGCCGCATCATCCTGCGCGACCGCGCCGCACCCGAGGTATCCGCATGAGCGACGTTGCAACGAAACGTGTGATCCCCGACCGGCTCGGAACGAAAACCTCGCGGATGCTGGCGAGTTGGGAAGTGCTGCTGTTCGGCGTGGCGGCTTTGATCTTCATCTTCAATTCCTTCGCCTCCCCCTACTTCCTCAACGCCTGGAATCTCTCCGACGCGACCTTCAACTTCACCGAAAAGGCAATGATCGCCTTTGCCATGGCGCTTCTCGTCATCGCCGGAGAGATCGATCTTTCCGTGGCTGCAATCATCGCGCTCGCCTCGACCGCCATGGGTGCTGCGGCACAGATGGGCATCGGCACTCCGGGGCTGGTGGCGATCGGCATCGGTACGGGACTTCTCTGCGGCGCCTTCAATGGGTTGCTCGTTGCAGGCCTGCGCCTGCCCTCGATCGTTGTGACGATCGGCACGATGAGCCTCTTCCGCGGCATTTCCTATATCGTGCTCGGCGATCAGGCCTACGGCAAATATCCCGAAAGCTTCGCCTATTTCGGCCAGGGCTATGTGGCCTGGGTCTTTTCCTTTGAATTCGTGCTCTTCATCGGACTGGCAATAGCCTTCGCCATTCTTCTGCATGCCACGAATTTCGGCCGCCAGGTCTATGTGATCGGCAACAACGAATTCGCCGCGCGCTTTTCAGGTATCCCGGTGGAGCGGGTCAAATTCATTCTTTTCCTGCTGACGGGCCTTATGGCGGGAGTTGCTGCCGTCTGCCTCACGTCGCGCCTCGGCTCCACCCGCCCGTCGATCGCCCAAGGCTGGGAACTCGAAGTGGTCACGATGGTCGTGCTCGGCGGCGTCTCCATCCTCGGCGGCGCCGGCACGATCGCGGGCGTCGTCATCGCTGCCTTCGTCATGGGGCTCGTCACCTTCGGGCTGGGGCTCTTGAACGTTCCGGGCATTGTCATGTCGATCTTCGTCGGCCTGCTGCTGATCATCACGATTGCCGTGCCGATCATTGCCCGCCGCATCAAGGAAATGAACCGATGAGCCTGGAAAAATACGCGTTCAAGATGAAGCTCAACCCCGGCATGGAAGCGGAATACTTGAAGCGCCATGACGAGATCTGGCCCGAACTGACCGAACTGCTGCACGATGCGGGCGTCAGCGACTATTCGATCCATCTCGATCCCGAGACCAACATCCTTTTCGGGGTTTTGACCCGTCCCCAGGACCACAGGATGGCGAACCTGCCGGATCATCCTGTCATGAAGAAATGGTGGGCGCATATGGCCGACATCATGGAGACCAATCCGGACAATTCGCCGGTCGCCAAGGATCTGGTGACGGTTTTCCATCTGCCATGAGCAAGCCTGAAAGGATCGCCGTTCTCGATATCGGCAAGACCAATGCCAAGGTCGTCGTGCTCGATTGCGCGACGGGCAAGGAGATCGCCGAAAAGCGGACGCCGAACCGGGTTCTCGCCGGCCCGCCTTATCCCCATTACGATACCGAAGCGCTGTGGAATTTTGCGGTGGGCGCTTTGAAGGCGTTTGCGGAAACGCCCGGCTTCGACGCGATCTCCATCACCACGCATGGAGCGTCCGCCGTGCTGCTCGATGCGGACGGAAATCTTGCGCTTCCGGCGCTCGACTACGAGCACCTGTATCCGGAAGATGTGCAGACAGCCTATGCGGCAATCCGGCCGCCTTTTTCCGAAACCTTTTCGCCCGCTCTTTCCGGCGGGCTCAACGTCGGCGCGCAACTCCATTACCAGAAGACGGCATTTCCGGACGATTTCAGTCGCGTTCGCACAATCCTGACCTATCCCCAATACTGGGCCTTCCGGTTGACCGGCATCGCGGCAAACGAGGTGACTTCGCTCGGCTGCCATACGGACCTGTGGAACCCCCGCGAAGGCACCTTTTCCTCGCTCGTCGACAAACTCGATATCCGCGACCTGATGGCGCCGGTGCGCTCGGCCTTCGATACGCTTGCACCGGTTCTGCCCGAGATCACGCAGAAGATCGGTCTTGCGGAGGAGGTACCGGTCTATTGCGGCATTCACGATTCCAACGCATCCCTGCTGCCGCACCTGATCGGCCGCGAGCCGCCTTTTGCTGTCGTCTCGACCGGTACATGGGTCATCAACTTCGCTGTCGGCGGCGATCTCGACCACCTCGACCCGGCCCGCGACACGCTCGCCAACGTGGATGCGTATGGACGTGCCGTTCCTTCGTCCCGTTTCATGGGCGGCCGGGAATTCGAGATGCTGACATCGGAGCTCGGCAGGCTCTCGCCGGAGGCGGCCCTGGCCGCCATGCCTCAAGTCATCGAGAACGGCCTTATGCTGTTGCCGAACATCGCCGCCGGGTCAGGGCCTTTTCCCGGCCGCGAGCGGCAATGGCTCAATGACGCCGGGGTATCGAACGACGAGCGCTGGGCCGCCGCCTGCCTCTATCTCGCACTCATGACCGAGACCTGCCTCAGCCTCATCGGCGCGAAAGGCCCGATTCTGGTCGAAGGACCGTTTGCTTCGAACCACGCCTATCTTCAGGCTCTGGCCTCGGCCACATCGCGAGAGGTCATCGCCTTGTCAGGCTCGACCGGGACAAGTCAGGGCGCCGCCCTTTTGGCCGGCGCGCCCTCGGCCGCCGGCGCCCAGTCCGAACCGTACCGGGGAAATCTGCTGGGAATAACCACCTACCGACAAAGCTGGCTCGACCGGCTGGCTTTTGCCGGTTGCTGACTGCCGGCCACTTCGAGATCTGGCTGCGAGCCTCTTCAATCCAGCAACTGGCGGAGCCGCGTGGCAAGTTCCCTCGCCGTATATGGCTTCTTGAGCCAGCTTCCGGACTGGGCAAGCTCACGGCCGGCGATGGCTGGTTCGGCATAGCCGGATGTGAACAGGACCTTGATATTCGGTCTCTCCGCCCGCACCTTGTGGGCAAGCTCGTCGCCCGTGATGCCGCCGGGCATGACCACATCGGTAAAGAGTAGCGCAATGTCGTCGTGGCGCTCGAGCTGTTCAAGCGCTTCCGCACCGTTTGCTGCCTCGATGACTTGATAGCCGAAATCGGTCAGTCGAGAAACAGCGACGCGACGCACCCGCGGATCGTCCTCCACCACCAGGATCTTCTCGGTACCCCCGGGGATTGGCGCAGCACGCGACACGGCTTCGTTGTTCGAAGCCGCCACCTCCTCCTTCTGGGCGGCGTGCAGGAAAATCCTGACGCTGGTGCCCTGGCCCGGTTCGCTATAGAGCTGGATATTGCCGCCGGACTGCTTGGCGAAGCCGTAGACCATGCTGAGGCCAAGGCCGGTGCCCGATCCCACTCCCTTCGTGGTGAAGAAGGGCTCGAACGCCTTTTCCTTAACCTCCGGGGTCATCCCCATACCGGTATCGGTCACCGAAATCAGGACATAATCCCCGGTCCGCACATGCGGATACATCTGCGCATAGTCGACATCGAGCTTCACCCTTGAGATCTCGATCGTCAGCTTGCCGCCCCGCGGCATCGCGTCTCTCGCGTTCAGCGTGAGGTTGAGAAGCGCGTTCTGCAGTTGCGACGCATCGACAAGCGCCTCGTTGGAAGCGCCCGTTACGACCGTCCGGAACTCGATCATTTCCCCGAGTGTCCGACGCAGAAGGTCTGAGAAGCTGGTCACCAGCTGTCCGATGTCGACGAGCTTCGGGTTAAGTGGCTGACGGCGCCCGAAAGCCAGCAATTGCCCGGTCAGCTTGGCCCCGTCCTCGGCGGCGTCCTGAGCCTCGCGCAGCAGCACGAGCAGTTTTTCATCCGCGAGCTTGTTTTCGATCATCTCGAGATTGCCGCTGATGACGGTGAGAAGATTGTTGAAATCGTGCGCCAAGCCACCCGTCAGTTGGCCGATCGCCTCCATCTTCTGCGACTGCCGCAGCTCCTCTTCGATCTTGTGACGGCTCGTGAGGTCGCGGATGAAACCCGTGAAGATCCGTTTGCCGTTGGTATTGGCCTCTCCCACTGCAAGCTCCATTGGAAATACCGACCCGTCCTTCCGTTGTCCCGCCACCACGCGGCCATAGCCGATGATGCGGCGCTCACCCGTCGTGAGGTAACGAGTGAGATAACCATCATGAGCCTCCCGGTCCGGCGAGGGCATCAGCATCTTGACGTTGCGCCCGCAGACTTCATCGGACGAAAAGCCAAAAAGTCTCTCCGCAGCAGCACTGAAAGAGGAGATGAGGCCGACCTCGTCGATGACGACCATCGCTTCGGGCACCGTGTCCAGGATCGACCGCAGATGCGCCTCCCGTCCCGCAAGATCGGTCTGCACCCTCCGCATATCCGTCACGTCGTTATTGGTTTGGATGATGACGGCCTGTTCGCTGTTGAGAACGACCCAGCGGCTTGCGACGAAAATCCGCTGGCCATTCTTGTGGCGATGAACGACCTCACCCTCCCAGGAATGTTTCGCCAGAACCTGTTGTCGGATCGAATCCAGAGGCTCGGGAAATTCCGTCTCCAGCAACTCCTGTACCACCTTTCCGATCGCTTCCTCGGCGGTCCATCCATAAAGATTCCTGCATCCGGCGGTCCAGCGCGTGATGACGCCATCCAGCCCATGAACGATGAGGTTCGCATCATCGAGAAGGCGGGTGACGGCATCGAGTTCCTTTTCGGTCGTGCTGTCGGTATGCGTATTCGAACTCATTTTTCTTCCGTGAGTGATGCCGCTAGTGGCGGCGACGCTCACCATGATCGTCGAAATCCCGCCTGTTATCTTCGTATTCATCGCCATCTCCGGCGAGATGCGCAAGGGCGGAGGGCTTTGTAATCCGCAGCGAATGCCGCCCGGCAGCAGCCACAATCCCCTTGCCCGCCAGTTTGGTGATTGTACGGGAAACTGTCTCGATCGTAAGCCCCAGATAGTCCGCCATGTCCTGACGCGTCATCGGCAGATCGACGATCCGCTGCAGGGCGCCTTCGGCAAGCGACCGCTTCAACCGCTTCTGGAGGAAACTGCAGACCCGTTCCTCGGCATTCTTGCTGGAGAGAAGAACCATCTGGTCCTGGGCAGCAGCCATTTCGTCGCACACATGGGCCAGCACCCGCGGGCCAAGCTCCGCCGAATCCGCCACGGCCGCGTCGAATGCCTTGCGGGTGAGACGGCGAACCTTGGAGGGCGTGATCGCCTCTGCGCTATAGAGATAATTGCCTCTCAAAGACACCCCCACGATGTCTCCCGCATCGAGGAAACCCGTGATGACGCGCCGTCCGTCCGCTATGATCCGATAGATGCGCAATGTGCCTTCGAGCACATCGAAAACGTGCTTGGCCTGGTCGCCTTCGAAGAACAGCGCCTGGCCGGGCGCCAGATGCTCAGCCGGCTGCTTCGCAAACAGCGTGCGCAGGGAGTTGGGGCCTCTATCGTCGATTGTTGTTGCGAACGCGTCTTTATAAATGCGATTGCTGGTGAGAAACATGACCCTGCCCCTGTCTTTCGATAGATGCAGTTGACCGGATCCTGGTAACACGCGAATGCTAGCCCGGTGAAACATGGTTCGATTTGGTAACAGACTGTAACAGGCACATGGCCCTGCTTTCATCCAATCCCGCTCATATCCTCGTCGTCGACGACGATCCTCGGATCCGTCAGATGCTCATCCGCTATTTCGAAGATGAAGGGTATCTCGTAAGCGCGGCTGGCGACGGTACGGAAATGAGGGGCCAGCTCCGGCAGAAAGAAATCGACATCATCCTGCTCGATCTTTCGCTTCCGGGCGGGCAGGACGGTCTCGATCTCGCCCGCGAAGTGAGAAGCCAGTCGGATGTGCCGATCATGATGCTGACCGGGCGCGACGACGTGGTGGACCGGATCATCGGCATCGAGATCGGGGCCGATGATTATATCGCCAAGCCCTTTCATCTGCGCGAGGTGCATGCGCGGCTGAAATCTATCCTGAGGCGCCGCCAGCCAGGCGTCTCCAAGCCAGAGACGAATGAAGACAAAGTCATCCGATTCGAAGGCTGGAGCCTCAATCTTTCCCGGCGACAATTGCTGGGGCCGGACGGCGCCGAGGTCGATCTGACGACCGGCGAATTCGACATGCTGGCGGCCTTCCTGCAGAACGCGGGCCGGGTACTGACGCGCGACTTCCTGATGGATTCCACCAGGGGACGGCAGCTCGAGGCTTTTGATCGCACCATCGACGCGCAAATCGTCCGGCTGCGCAGGAAGATCGAAGCGGATGCCAGCAACCCTCAATTGATCAAGGCCGTTCGCGGCGTCGGCTACATCTTCACGGGAAAGATCGACTGACACCCTGTCGGGGTTTCCCCACCGGACCGAGGTCAGCGTCGTCAACGCACGGCCGTGTCCGGGTGTGCCGCGGCAAAAGGTGGCAGCTGGGCGCAACGGTCGGCGATTTCCACCAGCCTGCCGAACCCGGCAAGCTCAACGTCCCATCGTCGCGCGTTGTAGATCTGGGGCACGAGACAGATGTCGGCCATGGACGGGCGGTCGCCATGGCAGAACGATCCCGTAGACGGCGAATCCAGCAGTTTTTCAAATGCTCCCAGCCCCTCGCGGATGAATTTCTGCATCCATGCCTTGCGCGTTTCTTCCGCGCCGCCAGTCAGAGACATCACATGCGCCACGACATGCAGATTGCAGACCGGATGGATCTCCATGGCGATGACATAGGACAGCGCCCTTACCCTTTGCCGCCCGACCGAATCGTCAGGCAGGAAGGCTCCTCCACGCGTTTCATCGAGATATTCGATCACCGCCAGTGACTGCGTGAAGCTTTGCCCATCGATCTCAAGCACCGGCACCAGTCCCTGCGGATTGCGCCGCAGATGTTCTTCTGATCTGTGCGCCTTTGCGAGCAGATCGACGGGTATCGTGACAAAGGGTTCGGCCAGCATATTGAGCGCGATCCGCAGCCGGTAGCTGGCCGACGAGCGCCAGTAATCGTAAAGGACGGCGTCTGTCATTCGTACCTCAGAGGTTCGCGGCTGCGTCTCTTAAACTAGGAGCCAATCCGCAGATTGCCATTCGCATCTTCCGTAACCGGCACCGGATCGAGCCCTTCTGCCGCATCCCCCGAAAGACATGCACCGGTCGTCACGTCGAAGGCGGCTCCATGCGCCGAACACAGGAACCGCGTACCATCGGCGGAAAGAACAGAGGCGGACCGGTAATCGAGCGGAAGATACTGGTGCGGACAGGCATTGACGAAAGCCTGCACGCAGCCGGACCTTCGCATGACCAGAAGCGGAAATGCGCCTCTCTCCGTCTCAACGGTCAGGCAGCGCGCAACTCCCTCCGCGATCTGCGAGGAAGCACAGACAAGTGCGCCGGGCTCGGGCGCACTTTCATAGGAGCGCCACGCATCGCTCATCTCTCGCGGTTTCCTGTACCACGGATCATCAGGAAATCACTCGGCCGCATCGACCTTCAGGACCCCGCGCCGGATCTGGTCTTCCTCGATCGACTCAAAGAGCGCCTTGAAATTGCCCTCGCCGAAGCCATCGTCGCCCTTGCGCTGGATGAATTCGAAGAAGATCGGACCGATGACGGTTTTCGAGAAAATCTGGAGCAGGACGCGCGTCTCGCCGCCGCCGACCACACCTTCTCCATCGATGAGAATGCCGCGCCGCTTCAGCTTGTCGAGCGGCTCCCGGTGATCCTTCACCCGCGACTTCGACTTTTCATAATAGATGTCCGGCGGTCCCGGCATGAATTCGAGGCCGTTCGCAGCGATCGCATCCGTACCTGCGTAGATATCGTTGGTGGCGATGGCGATATGTTGGATGCCTTCGCCCTTGTACTCGCGAAGATATTCTTCGATCTGGCTGCGATCGTCCGAGCTTTCGTTGATCGGAATCCGGATCTTGCCGTCCGGTGAGGTCAGCGCCCGGCTCGTCAGCCCGGTCATCTTGCCGGCGATGTCGAAATAGCGGATTTCGCGGAAATTGAACGTGTCGTGATAGAACTTGTACCAGGTGTCCATGTTGCCGCGCACGACATTGTGCGTGAGATGATCGAGATAGTAAAAGCCGACACCTTCTGGGGTCGGATTTTCCTCGCCCAACCACTCGAATTCGGCGGAATAGCAACTCCCTTCGTCGCCGTAGGTATCGACGAAGTAGAGCAGCGACCCTCCGATGCCAATGACAGCCGGTACGTTCAGCGACTTGCCTTCGCCGGTATACTCGGTGGCTCCGAGCTCGACCGCCCTTTTGAGAGCATGATCTGCATCCACCACGCGCCAGGCCATGGCGGGCGCGCATGGACCGTGCTGGGCGACGAAGGCCGAAGCATGGCTGTCAGGCTGGCGGTTGAGCAGGTAGTTGACGTCGCCCTGGCGGTAGAGAACGATGTCCTTTTCGCGGTGCTTTGCCACCGGCGTAAATCCCATCTGCCGGAAGAGGGTATCCAGCTTCTCCGGCTCCGGATGGGCAAATTCCACAAATTCGAAGCCGTCAGTGCCTGCGGGATTGGCAGCGCTGATCTCTGCCTTCGGCGCATCATGCGGAAACGGGCCCATCGCAATTCTCCTCCATTGCTTAATGAAGAAAGCTTGCCGCTTTCGGGGTGCAATGTCCTTGCAAAATGCAGCCTTCCGCCCCATCCTTTGCACGATTCATGCATTAGGAAGGGCTGGCATGCACGAAATGTCCCTTGATACCTTCGACAAGGCCATTCTCAACGCATTGCAGCGCAATGCCGCGCTGACCAATGCGGACCTTGCCGGCATCGTCAATCTGTCGGCTTCGCAATGTTCGCGGCGGCGGGCGCGGCTGGAAGCGGACGGCATCATCACCGGATATTCGGCGCAGCTTGCCCCTGAAGCACTCGGTTTTGGGTTGCGTGCAATCACACGCGTCAATCTTTCCACCCATAGCGAGAAGAACGCCGAGTCTTTCGCAGATTTTCTCTCGCGGCATGATGAGGTCCGCCAGGCCTATTCCGTCTCGGGAGATGCGGATTACGTGCTCATCATTCTCGCGCGAGACCTTGCCGCCTTTGCAGATTTCATCCACCGCAATCTGCTGCCGCATCCCCAGGTGGCCCAGGTTCGCTCGGAGATCGTACTGATGCGTCTCAAGGACGAGCAGGGATTGCCGATCGGCTGATTTCGCAAAAGCAGTAGCGGCCGCGGATTAGCCCATCTTCTTCACCCGCTCCAGGGCGTCGAGGGCATCGAGAAGTGCCTGTGCGTGAACGCCCAAGGACTGCAGGAGCTTCTCCTCATAGGCAAGCGCGCTCGGCACGATATTCTCATAGGCCGCGAGACCCTGGGGCGTCAGGGCGAGCACTTCCTCGCGCCGATCCTCCAGGCTCTCCCGCCGCTTCAGCCAGCGCCTTTCTTCCAGAGCGCGCACCGCCCGGCTTACCTTGGTCTTGTGCATGAACGAATGCCGGCCAATGGCTTTGGCACCCATTTCTCCGAACTGGCCAAGCGTTGCGAGAACCCGCCATTCCGGGATCGTCAGGTCGTAATCATGGCCATAGATCTCGCGGAATTCCTGCGAGACGACCGTCCCGATGCGGGCAAGCCTGTAGGGGAGAAAATGCTCCAGCGCGAGTTTTGTCATTGTTGATAGTTACAAAATTGACGGTTACCTTTGCAACTAATTTTGATGGAGGACATGCGATGAACATTCAGCCTTCCGCCTCCCCCGGGGCTGCGGGACAGTCGGCGATCCAGGCCGGCTATATGTCCGGCTTCGGCAACGGCTTCGAGACCGAAGCGCTTACCGGCGCGCTGCCTCTGGGCAGAAACTCGCCGCAGAAATGCGCCTACGGGCTTTATGCGGAGCAGCTTTCGGGTTCGCCCTTCACCGCACCTCGGACAACCAATGAACGGTCCTGGCTCTACCGCATCCGGCCCACGGTCGCCCATTGGGGCCGCTTCGAAAAGATCGATCGGGGCCTCTGGCGTACTGCACCGGCGCCCGAAGCGGAACTTCCGATCGGCCCGCTTCGCTGGGATCCCATTCCCGTTCCCTCCGAGCCGCTTTCCTTCATCGAGGGCATGCGCACACTGACGACGGCAGGTGACGGCGGCGCCAATGCCGGCATGGGCGCTCACGTCTATCTGGTGACCCGCTCCATGGTGGACGAGTATTTCTACAATGCCGACGGGGAAATGCTGTTCGTGCAACAGCAGGGAGAGCTGCGTCTCTGGACGGAGTTCGGCATCATCGACATCGAGCCCGGCGAGATTGCCGTCATACCGCGCGGCGTGAAGATCCGCGTCGAACTGCGAGGCAGCTCGGCCCGCGGTTATCTCTGCGAGAATTACGGCGGTGCGTTCACACTGCCGGAGCGCGGTCCGATCGGTGCCAATTGCATGGCCAACCCGCGCGACTTTCTCACGCCGGTGGCAGCCTACGAGGATAAAGACACGCCCTCGCGGCTATTCGTGAAATGGGGCGGCAGCCTCTGGACCGCCGAGATCGAACATTCGCCGCTCGACGTGGTCGCCTGGCACGGCAATTACGCACCTTACAAATATGATCTCCGGCGTTATTCGCCGGTTGGCCCGGTGCTTTACGACCATGCCGATCCGTCGATCTTCACCGTCCTGACCTCACTCTCCGAAACTCCCGGCACAGCGAATATCGACTTCGTGCTCTTTTCGGACCGCTGGCTCGTCGCTGAAAACACGTTCCGCCCGCCCTGGTATCACATGAACGTCATGAGCGAATTCATGGGCCTCGTCTACGGCCAGTACGATGCCAAGACCGGCGGCGGTTTCGTTCCCGGCGGCGCCTCGCTGCACAATACCATGCTACCGCACGGACCTGACGTGGATGCGTTCGAGAAGGCGAGCAATGTCGAACTCAAACCCCACAGACTGGAGGGGACGATGGCCTTCATGTTCGAGACGCGTTTTCCCCAGCGCGTGACCGCCTTTGCTGCTGAAACTCCTTGCCTGCAGAAGGACTACACCGACTACGGCAGGGGTCTGGCGAAACATTTCGATCCGAACAGGCGCTGAGGCCGACATGTCCATTCTCGATGAAACACATGCTCCGGAGCGCAGGAGTTTCGTGGCCACGGCAAACGGTCATCCGGATTTTCCGATCCAGAACTTGCCAATCGGTATCTTCAGCCGCAACGGCGGCGAGCGCCGGAGCGGCATCGCCATCGGCGATGCGATTTTCGACATCGGGCTTGCGCTGCAGTCGGACCTTTTCGAAGGAGAGGCGCGAGCGGCCGCCGAGGGTGCGGCTGCCCCGGAGCTGAACGCCTATCTGGCGCTGGGCGCACCTGCGCGGGTAGCACTCCGCAGCAGAGTTTCGGCGCTGCTGTCGGTCGATTGCCCCGAGCGCTCGCGGGTCGAAGCCTGCCTTCACCATTCCTCCGATTGCACCATGCATCTGCCGGCTCGGATCGGCGACTACACCGACTTCTACGTCGGCATCCATCACGCAACGCATGTCGGACGGCTCTTCCGGCCTGACAATCCGCTGCTGCCGAACTACAAGCACGTACCGATCGGTTATCATGGCCGCGCCTCTTCGATCCTGGCCTCGGGCATGGCGATCCGCCGGCCCAACGGCCAGACGAAGGCCGCCGATGCCGATGCGCCGACCTACGGACCGAGCCGCAGGTTGGATTATGAGCTGGAAATCGGCGTTTTCATCGGTCCCGGCAATGTTCTTGGAGAGCCGATAACGATCGGCGACGCGGCCGAACATATCGCGGGCTTCTGTCTGCTGAACGACTGGTCGGCGCGCGATATCCAGGCTTGGGAATATCAGCCGCTCGGCCCCTTCCTCGCCAAGAATTTCGCCTCGACGATCTCCCCTTGGGTAGTCTCGCCCGAGGCGCTCGCACCCTTCCGCATCGCCCAGATGCCGAGGGCGCAAGGCGATCCGCAGCCCCTTCCCTATCTGTTGGACGAGAGAGATCAGCGGCAAGGCGCATTCGACCTGGAACTGGAAGCTTGGCTGATGACGGAGGCACTCTCCCAAAAAGAGCTTCCGCCGCATCGGCTCGCGCTGTCGAACACCCGGCATATGTACTGGACCGTAGCGCAGATGATCGCCCATCACGCGAGCGGCGGCTGCAATCTGCAGCCCGGCGATCTTCTCGGCTCCGGAACGATATCGGGTCCTGATCTCGCCTCCGCCGGCAGCCTGCTGGAGGCGACGGAGGGCGGCAGATCGCCGATACGCCTCGCCTCGGGTGAGGAGCGGCTGTTCCTGGAAGACGGCGACGAGATCACCTTCACAGCTCGCGCCCGCCGTGAAGGCTACGTCACGATCGGCTTCGGCGCATGCCGGGCGAAAGTGCTGCCGGCTCTCCGCACGCTCGGAAACTTCCCGACCTAGTGGCGGCCGTCCGGCACGGGGCAGGCTTCGCCGCATCCGGCGACACCTGGAAGGTTGTAGCGAAGGCAGCAGACTTTCCGCCGCGAAAACTCCAGCCCGCACTGTTGCCGCGCGATGCGGATCATCCCATGCAGGGGATTGCGGCGCCCATCCGGCCAGATCGGCTCGTCGAGCAGCGCCAAACCATCCTCGACCAGTTCAGGCCCGCGTTGATGCGCTATTTCCTTGAGTATCCAGGAAAGATAGGCGGCCACGTTATTCCAGAGAAGTTTCGGCGCCACGGCAGCATTCGCGGCAATCGCCTCGACGAGCGGCTCGATATGCCCAAGCATGAGATCGTGAAGCTCCGCGCCGGGATTGGACGCGGTGAATGTATCGGCCGTCATCAGGAAGGCTTCAGGCTCGGCCGTATCTTCGTTGCAAACCAGCGAAACCTGGTTAAGCCTCAAAGGCAATCCGATCCGATGAGCGAAGAGATGCACGCAGGGCGCCATGGTGAGGATGCTGAAATAATAAAGGGTCCACATCGAGACGACGGCACGCCGGTCACTGCCGGGAAACTTCCTGGCATATCGGGAGATGAGAACTTCCAGCACCGCCGCTTCCTGCAGGTCGCTACAGGAAACCAGGGATCCAGATCCCGTCGATGTTCGCAGAAGCTTACCGCGGCAGTAGGAGAACGGGCTCCCTTCCAACAACCTGTCGAGGTCGATGGCCGGGCTGACGATGAAACCGCCTTCGCTGTCCGAAGTCGGAATCTGCCCGCTCAAATTGCCTGCCATTGGTCACCATCGATATTCAGGCTGGCGGTCATGTTTCTGCCCTGACCGACATAGCAGTAGCCTTCGTTGCAGATGACTTTCTCTTGTCGCGATGTCGCGCACGTTGAAAGCTGCCGCCCGGCCGGCACACTGGTTATCGATCGCGCCGAAATCATAGGAAGCGCCCGCATATCACAATCCAAGGAAGGGGCGACCGCACCTCAATTTGCGCGAAGCTAGAGAACGTATCCAATGATGTCAACATAAGATGAGTTTTCAGATCATGTTAAATGATGACGCATTCGGCACCCCTGGGAAACACGTCAACTGCTCCGCAAGGCACCTCGCCTGCCGCTCAGCCCCCGCAACGTCGCGACGATGTTGACTTGCCTTCTTCCCGGGCTACTTGAATTATTGAAACGGAGCTCAGGACGAAGCCATGTTCTGGCCGCGGGCCTGTCACGGCTCGGTTTTCGGGAGGAATGACATGTATTTCAATGTTTACCTCGGTGCACTCGGCGTGATGCTGATCGCTGCGAACCACGTCCACTGTCAAGACGCCGCCGCTGGCGAAAAGGTGTTCGGCAAGTGCAAGGCCTGTCACCTGGTCGATAGCGATCAAAACAGAGTGGGGCCGTCGTTGAAGGGAGTGGTCGGTAGAACTGCCGGCACTCTTGGAGATTTCAAGTATTCCGCCGCCATGGTCGACGCCGGCAAGAATGGTACCGTCTGGGACGAGGCGACACTGACGACATATCTCCGTGATCCCAAGGCCTCGGTCAAAGGAACGAAAATGGCCTTCGTCGGCCTGAAGGCCGACGAAGATATCGCCAATGTCATCGCCTACCTGAAGCAATTCCCGAAATAGAGCCGATCCTCCGCCTGACGCGTCGATCCAATCGTCGCACCGGGCGGCCACGGCAGGCCGAAAGATGGTCACCGCGAATGCGATAACCGAAGATCCCGTTGCCTGCACAGGCAAGCAGGCAGTGCTTGATGGCGGTGCAAAACGGTCGTCTCGCGCGGTGCGAGTATCTGTCGAAGCTGTTCACCTGGCGACTAGCGGCGGGCCGGTCGACGTCGCCATCGGGTCGACTCCGGCGGCACATGCCTAAATTGCGGTAATTGCCCACGTTTTTTATTTGTGAGATAATCAGAAAATAAGCGTTGCGAATGCGGTTTCCTATCCACGGTCGGATCGGCTCAGGGAGGGGCGGAAATGGCTGTCGTGCTGATTCTCGTCTTGCTGGTGGTGGGCTCGCTGCTCTTCCATGTGCTGAGCCCGTGGTGGTGGACGCCGATAGCGTCCAACTGGACCTATATCGATAGCACTCTCGTCGTCACCTTCTGGATCACCGGTATCGTTTTTGTGGCGGTGGTTTTGTTCATGGCCTATTGCGTCTACCGCTTCCGGCACAAACCCGGCAACAAGGCGGCCTACGAGCCGGAAAATCGCAGGCTGGAATGGCTGCTGGCGTCGGGCACGGCCGTCGGCGTCGCTGCCATGCTCGCGCCAGGCCTCATAGTGTGGAACCAGTTCGTCACGGTGCCCGACGAGGCACAGCCGCTGGAGGTCGTCGCGCAGCAATGGCTGTGGAGCTTCCGTCTCCCGGGGGTCGATGGAAAACTCGGCCGGTCGGACACGCGCGACATCACGTCGGAAAACCCGCTCGGCCTAAACAGGAACGACGCCGCAGGCCTCGACGACGTAATCGTCGAAGGTGGAGAATTGCACCTGCCGGTCGGCAAACCGGTGCGCGTGCTGCTGCGCTCCATCGACGTCGTCCACGATTTCTACGTGCCGGAATTCCGCGCCAAGATGGACATGATCCCAGGCATGGTGACCTATTTCTGGCTCACACCGACGCGAACGGGAACTTTCGACATTCTCTGCGCCGAACTCTGCGGCGTCGGTCATCCGCAGATGCGCGGAACGGTCGTGGTCGATGAAGCCGCGGATTATCAGACGTGGCTCGACCAGCAGCAGACGTTCAACCAGCTTCTGGCATCGGGAGAGCAGCAGCCGGCAAACTGAATCAGAGGGACAATCGAAAGCGGCATCGAAAGGAATGGAAGGAGATAGCATGGTCGAAATTCCATCTGGCAGTGCAGACGCCGTCCCGACCGCAGAGGTCGAAGATGTCGAGCTTTACCATCCGAAAAGCTGGTGGACGAAATACGTCTTCAGCCAGGACGCCAAGATCATCGCCGTGCAATATTCGGTCACGGCCATTTCGATCGGCCTGGTCGCGCTCGTCCTTTCCTGGCTGATGCGGCTGCAGCTTGCATTTCCCGGCTATTTCGCCTTCATCGATGCCAACCATTATTATCAGTTCATCACCATGCATGGCATGATCATGGTGATCTACCTTCTGACGGCGCTGTTCCTTGGCGGTTTCGGCAACTACCTCATTCCCCTGATGCTCGGCGCCCGCGATATGGTGTTCCCGTATGCGAACATGCTGAGCTACTGGATCTATCTGCTCGCCGTGCTGATCCTGGTTGCGGGCTTTTTCGTCCCCGGCGGACCGACCGGAGCCGGCTGGACCCTCTATCCGCCGCAGGCCGTTCTGTCCGGTACCCCGGGCGGTAGCGACTGGGGCATTCTCCTCATGCTCTTCTCGCTCATCGTCTTCATCATCGGCTTTACCATGGGCGGCCTGAACTATGTGGTGACCGTGCTGCAAGGACGGGCGCGCGGCATGACGCTGATGCGCATGCCCCTGACCGTCTGGGGCATCTTCACCGCGACGGTGATGGCACTGCTCGCCTTTCCCGCCCTCTTCGTCGCTTGCGTCATGATGCTTTTCGACCGCCTGCTCGGCACAAGCTTTTTCATGCCCGCCATCGTCGAGATGGGCGAGCAGCTGCAGCACGGGGGCGGCAGCCCCATCCTCTTTCAGCACCTGTTCTGGTTCTTCGGGCATCCGGAGGTCTATATCGTCGCGCTTCCCGCGTTCGGCATCGTTTCGGATCTCATCAGCACCCATGCCCGCAAGAACATCTTCGGCTACCGCATGATGGTCTGGGCGATCGTCGTCATCGGCGCCCTGAGCTTCATCGTCTGGGCGCATCATATGTATGTCAGCGGCATGAACCCGGCCTTCGGCTTTTTCTTCGCCACCACGACGCTCATCATCGCCGTCCCGACGGCGATCAAGGTCTATAACTGGGTGCTGACACTATGGCGCGGGGATATCCATCTGACCCTGCCCATGCTCTTTGCGCTGGCCTTCATCGTCACCTTCGTCAACGGCGGCCTGACCGGACTGTTCCTCGGCAACGTCGTGGTCGACGTTCCCCTGTCCGACACCCTGTTCGTCGTCGCGCATTTCCACATGGTCATGGGCGTTGCGCCGATCCTCGTCATCTTCGGGGCGATCTATCACTGGTATCCCAAAGTGACCGGGCGGATGCTGGACGACGTCCTCGGCCATATCCACTTCTGGATCACCTTTCTCGGCACCTATGCGATCTTCTTTCCTATGCATTATCTCGGCCTGCTTGGCATGCCGCGCCGCTACCACGAGCTGGGAGACACAGTCTTCGTTCCGCCCTCGGCCAACACCTTGAACATCTTCATCACCGTCATGGCGCTTGTCGTAGGGGCGGCTCAGATCGTCTTCCTGTTAAATCTGGTCTGGAGCCTCTTCAAGGGCAGGGAAGCCGGCGGCAATCCGTGGCGCGCAACCACGCTCGAATGGCAGACGCCGCAGACCCCGCCTGCGCACGGCAACTGGGGCAAGGATCTACCGGTGGTCTACCGCTGGGCCTATGACTACAGCGTGCCCGGGGCGGCCGACGATTTCATTCCGCAAACGCAACCGGCAAGCGGCGGCGTCACAAGGGAGGTCGTCGCATGAACGTCGCGCTGATCTTTCTTGCCGCAATCGGCGCCGTCATCTTCTGGTGGCTGGCTGGGCAGCGGCTGATGTCGAAACCCTGGCTCGAAGCCGGTGTCGCGCAGCCCGCATCCGACAGGCGGGAGACACAATCCGCACCCGCGGTGAAAATCGGCCTCTTCGTGTTTCTCGGCGTCGTCGGTGCCGTTTTCAGCCTCTCCATCAGCGCATATTTCATGCGCATGGCCGCTACCGACTGGTGGGCGACACCGGTTCCACGCCTGCTATGGGCAAACACTGCCGTGCTCTTGTTGAGCAGCGGCGCGCTGGAATGGGCAAGAAGAGAAGCGCGGCATGACCACATGGACAGGCTGCAGTTGCTGCTGACTGCCGCATTCGCGCTTGCCTTCCTCTTTCTCATCGGACAGATCCAGGCCTGGCGGGAACTGGCGTCGGCCGGCTACGTGCTCGCCGACAATCCGGCCAACAGCTTCTTTTATATGCTGACCGGCCTGCACGGCGTGCATATCCTTGGCGGTCTTGCCGTGCTCGGCCGCACGACGGTCCGGGTATTTGCAGCGGACGTTCCGCGGGACAGCCTGCGTCTCAGCGTCGATCTTTCCGCCATCTATTCCCATTTCATGCTCGCCGTCTGGCTCCTGCTCTTCGTGCTCTTTGCAGGCTGGGCGAATGATTTCGTCGATCTCTGCCGCCAACTGATCAGCTAGGAGGTGTTCCGATGGCACAGTCTCTCGACAATTCAGACTTCCGTCCCACCGGACTGCGAGGGGTCGCCGCCGATTTTTCCTCCGATCAGCGCGCCTTCAAGACCGCCTCCTGGGGCAAGGCGATGATGTGGATCTTTCTCCTCAGCGACACTTTCGTCTTCGGCTGCTTCCTGCTCGCCTACATGACCGCCCGCATGTCGACTCCGGTCCCCTGGCCCAATCCGAGCGAGGTCTTCGCGCTTCATATCGGCGGGCAGGACGTGCCGCTGATCCTGATCGCGATCATGACGTTCGTGCTGATCTCAAGCAGCGGCACCATGGCGATGGCTGTGAATTTCGGCTATCGCCGCGAACGTGGCCGGACGGCCGCCCTCATGCTGGCGACTGCGCTCCTCGGCGCCACCTTCGTCGGCATGCAGGCCTTCGAATGGACGAAGCTGATATCCGAGGGCGTACGCCCCTGGGAGAATCCATGGGGCGCTCCCCAGTTCGGATCGACCTTCTTCATGATTACCGGCTTCCACGGCACTCACGTGACGATCGGCGTGATCTTCCTCCTCATCGTCGCCCGCAAGGTATGGCGGGGAGACTACGATGTGGCACGCCGCGGCTTCTTCACCAGCCGGAAAGGCCAGTACGAGTCCGTCGAGATCATGGGACTCTATTGGCATTTCGTGGATCTGGTCTGGGTGTTCATCTTCGCATTTTTCTATCTGTGGTGAGGAGCGTCATCATGAGCGAGACAACAGCGCATTTACAGGCACCCGCGCAAGCACACAGCGCGCAGCAGCATCCGATCCGGCTCTATCTCGTCGTCTGGGGCTTGCTCTTCGTGCTCAGCGCCTTTTCCTACATGGTCGATTATCTCGGGGTCCAGGGCCTGGCGCGCTGGTCGCTGATCATCATCTTCATGATGCTGAAGGCGGGTCTGATCGTTGCCGTTTTCATGCATATGGCTTGGGAACGACTGGCGCTCGTTTATGCCATCCTGCTGCCGCCGGCGGCCGTGCTGATCTTCACGGCGCTGATGATCTCGGAAGCAAACTACACCATCCTCACCCGGCTCGCTTTCTTCAGTACCGCGCCCTGAGGGGCGCGGCACCGAAACTGGCTGCCGGTCGACAGGATCGATCTCAAACCGACCCCGCTATATAGGCCATGCTCTTGCGCACCGCCGGCGCGGCATCCGCCAGTGCGTGCACGTCGGTCGCGAACGGTTCGAAACTGTAGGGGCCTTCGAAGCCCGCCGCGATCAAAGCCCTGATTTGCGAAATGTTCTCCAGCCGGTCCGAAGCGTCGACCAGAACCCGGTGCGCGTCGAGCATGTCGTCGATGGCGACGCCCTGATCCACCACGCCGGAGATATGAACAAGTCCGGTTCGCTCCGCGAAAAACTCAGTTTCGCCCGCAAGGTGATGGTGGAAGGTGTCGTGCACGAGTTTGTAGACCTCGCCACCCTCGGCCGCATCGATGGCGCGAAGCGCTTCCTTCTTGGTCCGCAGCGAGGAGATCGGAAAGCCAAGCGGCTCGACAAGCCCGGTCAATCCGCGTTCGGCGAGGATCGGTTTCATTGCCTTCAACGCTGCGACGAGATCGTCGAATGGTACCTCGACGCCGTCGTTGAGCGGGCACATGACGAGCGCCTTCGCGCTGCTCGCTGCCGCGTAATCCGCCAGTGCAACGGCACGCTTCGGCAGATCGCCGGACCAGACGTTGAAGGGATAGAGTGCATTGATCGAAATGATCGTCAGGCCGGCCTTGTCAGCTGCGGCTTTGACCGCTTCGGGTTTAACCGTCCCGACGATATCGGGCAAATCGTTGCGGATTTCGACCTGGGTCAGGCCGAGAGCCCTGGCGGAGGCGAAGAATTGCTCGAGCGAAAGCTTCGGAGCGGTGATGTGATTGATGGCGAAACGCATTTATGAACCTCAGCTATAGAGCGGCGGACGAGGCGGCAGGTTGATCGCGACAGGCTGCCCCTCGGCCTCCTGGGCAAGAACGCAGGCGTCCGAGGTGATCGCGGCCACATATCCGTCCCAGGAATTCGGTCCGGCAGCGATACCTTTCGCGGCCGCATTGATGAAATCCTGAAGTTCGACGTCATAGCTCGCGACAAAGCGGTCTTTCCAGTCCGTCAGGATCGTATTCTGAAGCTTTGCATCGAGACGCATCTGGATGGCCATGGGCTCCGGCAGGCTTGCAATGCCGTCCTCACCGACCACCTCGCATTGTATGTCATAGCCGTAATGGCAGTTGACGAAGATTTCGACGTCGATGACGGTGCCCTTTGCAGTTTCCAGGATGACGATCTGCGGATCGCGCAGCTTCGCGTGGCTTCTTGCGGCGGCGCGGGGAAAGATCACTCTTGCGGAAACGTAGTCGTCGTCAAGCAGCCAGCGCAGCACGTCGATCTCATGAATCATCGTGTCATGGATCGCCATCGGCGTTACATATTGTTGCGGAACGGCCGGATTGCGGTGAGCGGCGTGAACCATGATCGGCGCACCGATCTTGGTGTCGACCGCCTGTTTCAGCGCAACATAACCGGCATCGTACCTGCGCATGAAACCGACCTGCACCAGCCGTTTTCCATGGGCGACTTCCGCATCCACGATGCGCCTGGCTCCCTCGGCGGTCGTTGCCAGCGGCTTTTCGCAGAAGCAGGGCTTGCCGGCGGCAATCGCCGCAAGCACATATTGTTCGTGCGTAGCGCCCCAGGACGTCACCAGAACGGCATCCACATCGGGTGAAGCGATCAGTTCTTCGCCCGTCGCAAACAGAGCGGCGCCCGGTGCGATATCGTTTCTGACCGCTTCCGCCGATGCTGAGTTCACGTCGCTCAGGGCGACGATTGCCGCACCGCCGAGCACTTGATTGATGCGCCGCGCATGATCGCGGCCGATCGCGCCGGTGCCGATGACACCAATTCTCACAGTCATAGGAAAAGCCTCACTTCTGGTATTTGGCAATGTAGTTGTTCATCTCGGCGCACATGAAGCGGCCCGAATGGTCGGCCTTGTCCTCCCAGGCGAAGACGCAGGAGGTCATGATGCCGTCGAAGCCGATTTCGGCGAGCGTCCCGAAAAAATCGTCCCATGGCACTTCGCCCTGGCCGATGTTCAGATGCTGATGCACGCGGGCCTGGGTGCCAGGGGGATTCAAGATATAACGGAGCCCGGAACTGGCCTTGTGATTGAACGTGTCGCCGACATGCACATGCGCAAGAACGTCCGCGCATTCCCGCAACATCGCTTTCGTGTCGTCACCGAAATAAAAGGTATGCGGCGCGCAATAGAGGAACCTGACATTCTTCGAATTCACCGCGCGGATGATGTCCACCGCAGGCTGAAGGGTTTCGCACCAGTCTTCGGGATGCGGTTCAATATGGAGATTGATGCCCTCCTTCTCGAAGATCGGCACAAGCTCCTCCATCGAACGCCACCAGGCGTCCTCGCAGGCCTCAATCATCGAGCCGGTATGGCAGCAGTAGCACGATCCCTTGTCCGGATGCGGCCCGCGGCCGAATTCGGAATTCATCGTATCGACTTCCATCTCGACGGCGATCTCGATCGCTCGCTTCCAGTGCTTTACCGCCGCCTGTCGCTCCGTTTCGTCGTTCGAAGCCCAGCGATACATCGGCAGCAGCGAGGCAATCTTCACGTTCTCGGCCACCAGCGCTTTCTTGAATGACTTGATCCGGTCAGGGAAAACCCGGGGCGCCTTGAACCACTCCAGGAAATCGGACCGCGGGCTGAGCTCGATCCACTCGTAGCCGAGCTCGCGCGCCTTCCGCGGCAGTTCTTCAAGGCTGAGATGTCGATGCATGAACGGGTCGAGGGCGATGCGCATTTATGCCTCCTTGCTCTTCGGTATCCAGTGAAGCCCCTGAGGGCGGGTTGTCTCGAGTCGCGAAATCCGGAAGGGAACATCGTCTGCGACTATGCCGAAAAACACGCGCGCTCCGTCCCGCAGATTGAACCTGCGCGGCAAACGGTCAGCTCTGATCGTGATTTCTCCCGGTGAGGCGGCCTCCCGTCCCCTCCACCGTGAACAGGAGAATTTGCCAACTGTGTTCAATCGTCAAGGAAAGCGCGCGCCTTTCGACCATCAAGCCTGATAGAAACAACTCAGCGGTTCATGATTGTTTCTATCAAGCCATCAGAGGCTCTCAGGAACCCACAGATGCGCAGGGACAAATCGCTGTCCCGGACTTTCCGCCATGCCATGCTCGATCGTATTCGTCATAGTCAGGATAAGATCGGCACACAGTTCCCGAAGCGGCGTTTGAAACACTCCGGAAATATGGCGATCGAGGAGTGCCTGCCTGGATTCAGGCGTGAGTTCATTGACGAGACAGGCGATCCTGTCGCCGCTCTGGCTTTCCTGCAGAGCCTCGATGACCCCTTCCATGCCACCGCCAATGCAATAGACGCCGACGAGATCCTGGTGGCGGGCGATCGCATTCATGAGCAGCTCATAGGTGATCCGCCGCGTCTCGAGATTTATCAGTGCATCCAGGACTTCGAAATCCGGCGCATATTCCCGGATATAGGCGCGAAAGCCGGTCTCCCGCAGGGCATGGCCATGAAAACGATGGCCTCCCAGAAGCAGCACGATCTTACCTGGCCGCGGCGAAAGCTTGGAGATCAGCCATGCGGCGGTCCGGCCCACCTTCATGTTGTTTGTACCGAGATAAGCTTCTCGGACCCCTTGCGCGAAGTCCGAAAGCAGCGAGAAGGTTGGGATACCCTTTGCTCTCAGTGCGCTGACGGCCGCCGTCACGTCGTGATGATCCGGGCCGGTTGCACCGATCGCCTGCACCTTACCGGACATCCCGAGGAGAAGCTCCGACAGTTCGGACGGTTCTCCGGATTTCGCGAACTGGATCGTGATTTGCACGCGCCGGTCTCTCACAGACTGAGCAGCGGCCTGAAGTTCGGCGGCGAAGGTCTGGTAGAAGTCGTGACGTTCCTTCCGCAGCACGAAGCCCAAGCGGTAGGAAGGCATATCGGCAAGCATGCGCTGGCGGATGATATTCGTGCCGTGAAAACCAACTTGCTGCGCAGCTTCCAGCACCCTTCGCGAGGTTTCCTCCCGCACGGGCGCCCGGCCGTTCAGCACCCGGTCGACGGTTGCCACTCCTACTCCCGCGGCCCTGGCCACGTCGGCGATCGTTGGACGTTTCATGAGTCAATAACCTGGATGGCGGACGGGCCGGGAAGCCTATGCGCCTATCATGCTTTCATCATTCTGATAGAAGTTCAATCATGCCGCTTTCTGCCCGGCATCACAAAACCCGCAGACGGGGAGGCGTGCGCGGTTCACGCAGTCTTCGAGCAGGCCCCAGATGCCGACTTGGCAATCCGCCTGCTGCGAATTGTTACCGCGATTGCATCTTGTAAATATCTATCTTAAGTAGTATTAGGGCCATTTCCTGAAACAAGAAGTTGACACATACCCAAGCATGCTCTATTTGAAGGTCATCGATACTTTGTTTGCTGATATTGTTGTTGCTGCGCCTCGCGCATCTTGACGAACTTTCCCTCTCAAAAGTCGAAAACATCCCGCCGTGCGTCGCCCGGCGGTCCACAAATTGCTATGAAAGGGTTCGTTATGACCACTGGCACAGTTAAATGGTTCAATGCCACCAAGGGCTTCGGCTTCATTCAGCCTGACGACGGCAGCGCCGACGTTTTCGTTCACATCTCTGCTGTCGAGCGCGCCGGCATGAGCTCGATCGTTGAAGGTCAGAAGCTCAGCTTCGAACTCGAGCGCGACAAGAAGTCGGGCAAGATGTCTGCAGGCCAGCTCCAGGCTGCCTAACCTTTTAGCCTCCATGACCACGGATGTACTGGCATGGTAGCGAAAATATGCAAAGGCCAGACGAATGTCTGGCCTTTTTCCGTTAGGCGCTATATGCGCTTGCACCTGCGACATCCGAAAAAATTCACAAGGAAGATCCATTGAGACACCCGAACGACAACAGCTTTGCCGAACGCCGCAAGACCGCAGCGGATGCCAAGCAAAAGCTTTTGGCGAAATTTGCGTCTGCCCCGAAAGCGGACGATCCCGCCGTGCAGGCGCGGCGTGCCGAGCGCGAGGCCATTGCCGCGGCGCGGGAAGCCCGCCGGGCCGAACGTGAAGCGTTCAAGGCTGCGGAAAACGAGCGACTCCGGAAGGAAGCGGCAGAATTGACCGCCGCCGCGGAGGCTCATGAAAAAGCCGAGGCTGCGGCCAGAGAAGCGGAAATCAACGACCGCATTGCCCGCGTCGTGGCCGATGAAGCCGCTCGCAAGGCCGAACGCGATCGCCGCTACGCGGCACGCAAGGCCCGTCAGCGCTGACGGTTTATAGGGTATACCCGGAAAGCGCGCCGACGAACTTCTCCTCGGAGCCGCTGCGCGCCGAGGCCGAGAAGGTGGATCGAAATCCATGAACATCCATGCCTATGCAACTGCGAACGTCGCCGACGACAATGTCGGCGCGTGGCTGAAGATCCTTTCGAAATATCGGCAGCCCCGTTTCGGCCGCAGCGTATTCGAGCTGATCGTCACGCTTTTCCCATTCGCAGCATTCTGGGCTGGCGCCTATATCTCCGTCGTCCTGGGTTTCCCGATCGGGCTCATTCTCGTCCTCCCGGCGGCTGCTTTTCTGCTGCGGCTTTTCATGATCCAGCACGATTGCGGGCACGGCTCGTTCTTCGCGCGCCGGCGTCTCGACAACTGGACCGGACGCGCTCTCGGGGTTCTGACTCTCACACCTTACGACTACTGGCGGCGGGCGCACGCCGCTCATCACGCCTCGGCCGGCAATCTTGACGAACGGGGCGTCGGCGATATCACCACGCTCACGGTCGCCGAATATCATGCTCTCCCCTGGCCAAGACGTCTCGCCTACCGGCTCTACCGCCACCCGCTGGTGATGTTTGGTATCGGCCCGGCCTGGGTCTTTCTCTTCAAGCAGCGCCTGCCTTTCGGGATGATGAACTCGGGGGCGTTGCCCTGGGTTTCCACGATGGCGACCAATCTCGCGGTCGCGATCCTCACGGCTCTGATGATCTGGGCCGTCGGGCTTGTTCCCTTTCTGCTGATCCATCTGCCGGTCGTCCTGCTCGCAGGAGCAGCCGGCGTATGGCTCTTCTACGTTCAGCACCAGTTCGAGGAGACCCATTGGTCGAAGGGCGACGAATGGCAGTTTCCGAAAGCCGCGCTGCATGGCGCATCCCATTACGACCTGCCGCTGGTGCTTAGATGGATTACCGGCAATATCGGCGTCCACCACGTTCATCACCTGTCGAGCCGGATTCCCTACTACAGGCTGCCGGAGGTGCTTCACGACCATCCCGAACTGGCCGGCATCGGCCGCATAAGCCTATGGCAAAGCATTCAATGCGTCAGGCTCGTGCTTTGGGATGAAAAGAGCGGCAAGCTCGTTTCATTCCGCGACGCCGCGAAAATGGCGACCTCTGCGTGATTTAGCCGGCGACATTAGGTTCAACCGGGGTTTACCCGCGGCAAACGCTAACCGAGCCGTCGCAGGTGATCGATCAGAGCTCGCAGCTTTGGCGCAACGTTGCGGCGGCTCGGGTAATAGAGGTAGAAGCCGGCAAAGCGCGGGCAATAGTCCTCGAGAACAGGCACAAGTTCGCCTCGTTCGATCCAGGGGCGAAAGCTCTCCTCCATCCCGAAGGTGATGCCGGCGCCGGCAACGGCAAGTTTTGTCATCAATGCCATGTCGTTTGTCGTGATCTCCGGCGCGACCGCAACACTGAACTCTTTGCCTTTCTCCGCAAATTCCCAACGATAAGGCGGGACCTTGGGCTTTGGGCGCCAGCCGATGCAGCGATGGTCGGCGAGTTCGCTCGGGTGGGAAGGCGCTCCGAAGCGTTGCAGATATCCCGGCGCACAAACGGCGAGCTGTCGCTCGTCGCCTGCAACCGGCACCGCGATCATATCCTGCTCGATCACCTCGCCGAGCCTGACGCCGGCGTCGTATCCCTCGGCGACGATGTCGAATTCCTCGTCCGTCACGCTGATGTCGACCTGTATCTCCGGATTGGCCTCGGCAAAGGTCGCGAGGAACGGCCCGGACAGAAAGCGTTCGGCGATCGACGAGACTGCCAGCCGCAACTGACCGCGCGGGCGTCCCCGCAAATCCCCGGTGGCTTCGACTGCAGCACGCATATCTGCAAGCGCAGGCGCAACTTCGCCGAATAGGGCTTCGCCCGCTTCGGTAAGGCTGACACTGCGCGTTGTCCGCTGAACAAGCGCGATCGCGAGCACCTCCTCCAACCGCTTGATCGTCTGACTGACCGCCGAGCGGGTGACACCCATACGGTCGGCGGCCGCACGAAAGCTCTTCTCCTCCGCCACGAGAGCAAAGACGGCAAGCGCGTTGAGATCCGGTTCCATTGGTTAGCTCAGCTTCCCATGCTGTGAAGGAATAGTCGTCTTCTCGCAACAATGAGGCAGATCTATCTTGGTGGCAACCGCTGAAGAGCGGTTCAAAATGTCAACCAGAAGGAAACGGATATGACCCTCAACAAAGTCGTCCTCGTAACCGGCGCCTCGAGCGGCATCGGTGCCTCGATCGCCCGGGAACTCGGCGCTGCCGGAGCGAAGGTCATGCTCGGGGCGCGCCGCACCGATCGTCTGGATGCGCTCGCCGAAGAGATCAACGCAAAGGGCGGCGAAGCACTGACCCGCCGGCTGGACGTCACCGACCGCGCGGATGTCGCCGCCTTCGCGGACGCAGCACGCCAGGCATGGGGTCGCGTCGACGCGATCGTCAACAATGCCGGCGTCATGCCGCTTTCGCTGATGGCCTCCATGAAGGTCGACGAGTGGGACCGGATGGTCGACGTCAACATCAAGGGCGTGCTCTACGGCATCGCCGCAGTGCTGCCGGAGATGACCGCGCGAGGCTCCGGCCATGTCATCAACATCGCCTCCATCGGAGCGCTGTCCGTCTCGCCGACGGCCGCCGTCTATTGTGCGACGAAATATGCGGTGCGGGCGATCTCGGACGGGCTCAGACAGGAACACGACAACATCCGCGTCACCTGCATTCATCCCGGCGTGGTCGAAAGCGAGCTCGCCGAGACGATCACCGATCCGGTCGCCGCAGAGGCCATGAGGACCTACCGCGCCATCGCGCTGAAGCCCGAGGCGATCGGCCGGGCCGTACGCTACGCCTTCGAGCAGCCGGAGGACGTCGATGTCAATGAGATCGTCGTTCGTCACACCCGGGCGCCCCATTGAGGCCGCAGCGATGGACCGCCGCCACTTCATCCTCACCGCCGCCGCATCTCTAGGTGCGGCGCTCTCCCATCAAGCCATTGCCGAGGAAGCCATGAACAACCCGACCGAGACCCGAACCCAGAACCATCCCTATGCCGGCATGTGGGTGACGGAAGACGGCTACATCCGCCACGAGCTGCTGCCGAACGGCCGTTATGACGAGGCGCGCGGAAACCGCAAGAGCGCCTATCAGGGACGCTATGCCGTAACCGGCAACCACATCGATTACTGGGACGATACCGGTTTCACCGCCGACGGCGAGTTCATCGACGGCGTACTGCATCACGCCGGCATGATCCTTTATCGGGAGAAGTAGCGGCCGAGTCGAAGGCCCAGCCCACGATATCGAGGGAGGCAGATCACGAGCGGCTGAATCTTTTGCCCGTGCCATCTCCCATGGAAACAGATCGTCCGCCCCTGCCGCTTTGTGCCTGAAAACGGATGTGACAGCCTCCCTCGATGTCGATTTCGATTGCGGCTTCGACCCCGAAAACGTCGCGGATGCGTTCGGCCGTGAGCACCTCGAAAGGCCTGCCGACCGCGACCAGCCGCCCGGCTTGCATCACGGCGATCCGGTCGCAAAACATGGCAGCGTGGTTGAGGTCGTGCAATGCCGCGACCACCGTGAGACCCTGCCGACGGACGAGATCGAGCAGACCGATCTGGTGGCCGATGTCCAAATGGTTCGTCGGTTCGTCGAGCAGCAGGATCTTCGGCTTCTGGGCAAGCGCGCGGCCGATATGCAGACGCTGGCGCTCGCCACCCGAAAGCGTATGCCAGAGCCGGCCGGCGAGATGGGCCATATCGACATTTTCAAGGGTTGCCTCGACGACCGCATCGTCGTTCGCCGACCAGGGCGACAAGGGTCCGAGATATGGCGTACGCCCAAGCTCGACCGCCTGTCTGGCGGTGATCCGGTCCGCGGTCTCGGCCTGCTGTTCCACCAGAGCCAGATGCCGCGCAACCTCGCGCCGGCCCATCCTGCCGATCGGCACGCCATCCAGAATAACCTCGCCGGACCGCGGCTTTCGAATGCCGGAAAGCAACGCCATCAAGCTCGTCTTTCCCGAGCCGTTCGGGCCGATGAGGCCGAGAAACTCCCCTTCCCTGACCTCGAGCGAGACGTCGTCCACGATAGACGCTGCGCCTACGCTCCAGGAAATATTGCTGGCCGAGAGTGTCATCCGCGTCCCCTCCTCTGCCCAAGAACGAAAGCGAAGGCCGGCGCTCCGACAAGGGCGGTGATCACCCCGATCGGCAGGACCTGGCCCGGGATCAGAACGCGGGAAAGGATGTCCGCCAGGATCATGAAGACGGCGCCGATCAACGCGGCCACCGGCAGCAGCACGCTGTGACGGATACCGACCAGCATGCGCGCCGCATGCGGAATGACCAGCCCGACAAAGCCGATGGAACCGACGATCGACACCATGACCGCGGTCATCATCGCGGAGATGCCGACCAGCGCGAGATAGGTGCGGCGCACCGAAATGCCGAGCGAAGCCGCCGATTCCGCGCCGAAGGTGAAGGCGTCGAGCGACCGGGCATGCCAGAGGCAAACCAGAAGACCGGCCAATGCGGCGGGAATGGCCAGCCATGCATCCGGCCAGCGGACACCCGACAGATTGCCGAGCAGCCAGAACATGATGCCGCGCGCCTGTTCTGCAGTCGCCGCCTTGGTGACGATGAAGGAGGTGAGCGCATTGAAGAGCTGCGAGCCCGCAACTCCTGCCAGGATGATCGCCGCCGTTCCTCTCCCGGCCTTGACGGCCAGCAGGCTGACGAGGGCGAAGGCGATGAGCGCTCCGAAAAAAGCGCCCATCGGAAGCGTCATGATGCCGGCGCCAAGACCGAGGATCGCCACGCTCACGGCGCCGGTGGAGGCGCCGGCCGAAATCCCGAGGATATAAGGATCGGCGAGAGGATTGCGCAGCAGCGATTGCAGCACCACTCCGGACAAGGCCAGCGCCGCGCCGCAGCACGCCGCCACCACCGCCCTGCTCAGCCGATAGCTCCAGACGATACCTTCGTCGATCGGCTCGAGCGGGTAGCCCGCATCCCACAGCCGGTTGGCGACCGTCTTGGCCACCACCCCGAACGGGATCGAGGTCTCGCCGATCGCCGCCCCCAGCCACAAGGCTGCGACGAGGACCACAAGCGCCATCGAAATAGCACCCGTTCGACCGATGGATGCGACTGCGCCTCTCACTTGGCGAGGCCCGCGCTGGCAATCGCATCGGCCAGCGCCTCGATGCCTTCAATGGTGCGGATCGTCGGGTTCATCGCTTGTGCATCCATGTCGAAGACATGGCCACTCCTGACAGCCGGCATCAGGCTGGCGACAGGATCCGAAGCCAGGAATTTGTGTTTCGCCTCGACGCTATCGAGTGGGTAACGGCGGCGTTCCATTGCGCCGGCGACAATCATGGTCGGATTGGCTTTTGCGATCGTCTCCCAGCCCACCGTCGACCATTCGTCATCCGTCTTGATGATGTTTTCGATCCCGAGAGCCGACATGATGTAGCCGGGCGCACCATTTTTGCCCGCCACGTAAGGGTCGGCATCCTGCTGAGCACTTGAGAACCAGAAGACGGCGGAAAGCCTGCCTTCGACGGACGCGACCTTGGCGCGTGCCGTAGCTTCTCGCCGCTTGAGATCGGCCACCACTTCCTCGCCCTTGTCCTGCACGTCGTAGATCTTCGCGAGATCGCGAATCTCCTGATGGACGAGGTCCATGGAGAAGACCTGATGGCGAACGCCGTCGCTGGTGGCGGAATTTTCCTTGCCCATGCAATCGGACGGCGACGTATAGACCGCGATGCCCAATTCCTCGAACTGTTCAGGCTTGGCGACAACGCCCTCGGGGCCGACCTGCCATTGGAACTGTACGGTGATGATGTCCGGCTTTTTGCCGAGCACGCTTTCGAAGCTCGGATCGTTGTCCGCGAGGCGCTCGATCCTGGCGTTGACCTCTTCATAGCCTTTGAGGACAGGGCCGACCCACAGCGCAGTACCGGCCACCTTGTCCGCAAGACCGAGAAGATAGAGGATTTCGGTGTTGCTCTGGCCGATCGAGACGGTGCGGGATGGCGCCTTCTCGAACGTTAGCTGCCGGCCGCAGTTCTCGAGCGTCAGAGGATAGTTCGTTTCTGCCGCCACGGCGTTGTGGAATAGCCCGGAAGCAATCAAAAATAGGGTGCACAAGCCTGCGCTGAGCGGCCGCGTGGAAATGGTCGTCATGGTATTCCCCGAAATGTGATGTGATGCCGACCCTGAACAGGCCGCAGATATCAGGATGCCGTCAAAGCACCTGGTCGCCCCAGCGATGATGGAGATTCGGGAAATACGATGCACAAAAGCGCGATGAAGCGCGGATGATGGTCATGTCTTTCTCCTCTTCGGGCATCCCCGCCCGTGACGATGGATCGATGTTCGACGGCAGGTCTCCTGGCTGGCGGATATCTGTCGCCCATCTGCCTTCCCGCGCCGAGATCGGCGCAGTGGCATGGTGCCTTTCGGCGCCACGAGGATGGACAGCAATCCGCTTACAGTTGCGGGGGCAGCCACGGCATTGGATCCCCTTCGGGTCATCCGCACCGTATTCCCTTTTGATCCCGTCGCCTTTGGTTTCGGGAACCGTCATCGCCAGATAAAGGCCAGCCTGTCTTGCCGTCAAGCGGGAAACGACGGCAACCAAAGTGCCGGTGATCAGGCGCAAGGTTCGGCGCTCGCTCGGATCGATGACTTCGGTCGAAATCCGTCCGGCGAAATGCCGGTCATAGATAGGGAGAAGCATTTCAAGCCCCGTGTAGCGCACTCACTTTCAGAAAGTGACACGAGCTTGATATGTAATGTTATTACATTCGTCAAATGGAAAGTTACTCGATAATGATCCGGTCGGGCGCTGCCGGCGCTTCAAGACGAAACGGGATCGCCGCGGAAGGAACCCGCGGCGATCCGATGCTCAGCAACGTAAAATGTCGCAAACGCCGTGACGTTAGCCGGCCAATGCCACGGCATCGGCGCCGGCGGGAATGACAGCCGGGGACGAGGGATCGGTTGCTGCGCGCCAGACTGCCTCGACCACGTCGAGCGGTCGTGTGACCGGAGACGCCTCCTGTTCCCATGCGGCGAAGACCTTCTGTGCCAAGCCCAGATAGGCCTTGGGGAAACCACCCTGGCTCTGCATCCGGGAGCGGGCGTTTTCGCCAAACCTGGTCTTGGGTGCCCGCCCCGGCAGCACGGAGCGCACGCGAACATTGAACTGGTCGAGTTCCAGCGCGAGCACCTCGGTGAATGCGTTCACCGCTGCCTTGCTCGCGGTGTAGACGGAAAGCAGCGGAAGCGGCTTCAAGGTGACGCTCGAGGTGATGTTCACGATGACGCCTTCCCTCCGCTCCCGGAACTGCGGCAGCACCGCCTGCGTCACCGCCATCGTGCCGAGGGTGTTCGTCTCGAAAAGCTCACGCGCAATATCCATCGTCGTGCCTTCCAGAGCGTTGAGCCAGCCGATCCCGGCATTGTTGACGAGGACATCTATCGGCCCTGCGGCGTCGATGGCGCCGCGAATGCTTTCCGGGTCGGTCACGTCGAGGGCGAGTATCTGGAGGTGCTCGGACGGCGGCAGGATGTCCTCGCGCGGCGTACGCATCGTCGCAACGACCTTCCAATTACGGTCGAGAAAATATTTGGCGATTTCCAGCCCGAATCCGGACGAGCAGCCGGTGATAAGAACGGTTTTCATTTGATCTCCTTCAGGGGATTCCAGTGCCAGGAACCTAGACTTCGAGAACCGGACTATCTACAATTAAAAGTCCCGATTTCATTTGCGGAAGTCCTGAGATGAGCGATCCATTCGCGGAAGTGGTAACCTTGCTCCGGCCCACTGCGCCATTCTCGAAGGTTGTCAGCGGCGCGGGGGACTGGTCTGTCCACCGCTCCGAATCCGGGCAGCCCTTCTATTGCGCCATCCTCGAAGGGTCGTCGCGTCTCGCCGTCGAGGGTCGGGAGCCGATCGATCTTCGGGAGGGTGACTTCGTTCTGATCCCGGCGGCATACGATTTCACCATGTCGAGCCTTGAGCCGAGAACGGCCGGGCATGTCGATCCGTCGACCGTCACCCGGCTCGAAGGCGAAATAAGACATGGCAATCGGGATGGACCACCGGATGTCCGGCTGCTGGCGGGTCATTTTGTCTTCGGTTCGCCGGATGCGGCACTCTTGGTTTCGCTCCTGCCGCAGCTCGTACACATTCGTGGCGAGAGACGGCTTGCCACCCTCGTGCAGCTCCTGGGAGAAGAGGCGCGTGCGCTGCGGCCCGCGCGGGACATGATCCTGGCGCGCTTGCTGGAAGTCCTGCTCGTCGAGGCGCTCCGATCCACGGCGGGCACGGCCGCTCCGCCCGGACTTCTGCGCGGACTGGCCGACGAACGCCTTGCCGCCGCGATCCGCCGTATGCATGAAAATCCCACCGCAAACTGGACGGTCGAGCAATTGGCGCGCGAGGCGGCACTTTCTCGTTCCGCCTTTTTCGACCGCTTCCGTCGCGCCGTGGGCGTTGCGCCGATGGAATACCTGCTTTCCTGGCGCATGGCTCTGGCGAAGAACCTTTTAAGAAGCAAAAAAGGTGGAATCCAGGAAATTGCCGAACGCGTCGGATACGGTTCCGCAAGTGCCTTCAGCGTCGCATTCACCCGTTTTGTCGGACTGCCGCCGACGCGATATGCGCGAGAGGAGACGGAATCGTAAGCCTGTCAGTCTTGTCCGGGGCAGCGACTCGATCCTGCCCTACCCCACCTCGGCAGGATCCCGCCGAATAAGGGCGAGGCAATCGGCAACCTTGCGCCTGGCCGGCTCCGGGAGAGGCAAAATCGGACGAGGCGGCTCGGCTTGGCAGACGCCAAGCAAGTCGGCGAGCGCATAGACCGACCGAAGGCTGGAGAATTGCTTGAAGATATCCCAGATCGGGCTCAGCGTGGCATCGAGCCGGCGCGCCTCGGCAACATCGCCAGCTTGGGCGGATCTGACGATCCGGAGGCACACGTCGGGCATGATGCCGGCAAGTACGCTGTACCAGGTATCAGCACCTCGGATCATCGCCTCCGTGGCGTTCCAGTCGCCGCTGTATCCGATCGAAAAATCGTCCGGCGTGATGCCTCGCTGATCCGCCAGATGGCGCCCGATCTCGTCGCTTCCGTCAGTCGGGTTCTTGATGGCAACGATGCCGGATACCTTGGCCAAGCGATCGACAAGCGTTGGCGTAAAGCGGAAATGCGTCGTTCCGGGGTTGTCATAGATGACGATCGGCAGACCGCTCTCGCGGGCAACGGTGGAGAAATGCTCGAAGACTTCGTCCTCGGTAAGCGGCGTATAGGAGACGGCGGCAAGCAGGCCCGCGGCCGCGCCCAGGGCTTTGGCATCCTGAGCCAGCCTGATAGCCTCGTCGGTTCGCAAAGCGCCAACCCCTACGACAACCGGGATGTGCCCGCCGGCCTCTTCGAGAGTCAGCGCGAGAGCCCGGCGCCGTTCCTCCCGGGAGAGATACATATAGGTGCCGGTGCTGCCGAGGAGACCGATCGAATCGACCTGCGCGATCCGGAGCCGGGCGACAAGCTTGCGCAACGCCCCGGCATCGACCTGGCCATCACGATCCATCGGCGTGATAGGGAATGCGGATAACCCGCCAAGAAATTTCATTCCATGCTCCGGGATTCGTGTCATCGAGATGGTCGGGTGGTGATCCGACAGGACCATCGTAGTACATCAAGAGCCTGCCGCAGATCGCCACCATCTTCAAGGCCTATGGAGACGGACGGAGTCCGGCGCTCCCCCGAAACGTCAAGCGCTCGTCGCAACACAAAACCGTTCGCTATTGTTGAGGCGATATCTGCGGAGGCGGCTCGGCCATGTAATGCCGCTCGCCCCGCCGGCAAAGATAGACCTCCCGTTCCGGATTGGCTTCGATCGTGAAGCCTGAGCTGCGAAGCATCGCCTCCATCGCGGGTTTGTTGGGAATGAACCAGTTAGTGGGATCGGAGGCGTAACGTTCCTCTACGAAAAAGAGCTTTGGATAGTCCGGCCGGTCGAAGATTGCCCATTCGGAAAAATCGTAGTTTTCCTGGAGATCGGGAATGCGTTCGTCGCCGCGCTGGAGGCATTGAAAAAGCATGAGATCATCGACCACATGCTCGTAAAGCAGGTCAAGCGCCAGCAACGGATGACGAAGGTGGTAAAGCACTCCCATGAAGATCACGACGTCGAACTTCTCGTGCAATTCGCCAACATGATAGGTCGACATCTGCCGGAACTCGATGTCGAGACCGCTGTGTTCCGCGGCAAATCGGGCCTGGCAGAGATAGCGCGGGTCGGAATCGATGCCGAGCACACGTCCGGCATTGCGCCGTTTCATTTCCAGCGCATAAAAGCCGGCGTTGCAGCCGATATCGAGCACGCTGCGTCCCTCCAGATCGTCGGGAATCACATGCTGGAAAGTTTTCCACTTGAACGCCGGATAATCGCCTAGAAAGTGATTCGGCGCGGTCTCGATGCCCTGGATCCGCATGTTGTGGAACCAGGGACCGAGCTCGGCGATCTCTCTTTGCAGGCCGTCGTTCCTCCTCCTCTTTGCAGCCTCCAAACTCAAGCCCTCACACCTATTTCGTATGCGGATGCCTGTCGGACGGCCTGTCGCCGAAGTGGCTTTTCCGCATCTGATCCAAGTGTTGCGATGAACCAGTCCGCAGTATGCCGCAGTCCTTCCGAAAGAGGAACCTTCGGCTCCCATCCGAGGAATTCCTTCGCGCGCAATATATCCGGCCGCCGCCGCTGGGGATCATCCGCAGGCAAAGGTTTATAAGCGACTTCAGCCATTGTGGGGGCGATAGCAACTACCATATCGGCCAGTTCGTTGATCGTGAATTCACCCGGATTGCCGAGATTGATCGGCACGCCCGGGTTCGGATCGACATCCATCAAGGCCATCAAACCCGTAACAAGATCGCTGACGTAGCAGAATGAGCGCGTCTGCTCCCCGGTACCATAGATGGTGAGCGGCTTGCCCGAAATCGCCTGAACAAGGAGATTGGAGATGATGCGGCCGTCATCCGGTTGCATACGCGGGCCGTAGGTGTTGAAAATGCGAGCGACACGGACATCAGCCCTTCCCGCCCGAAGCATATCAAAGCAGAGCGCCTCCGCTGCTCGCTTTCCTTCGTCGTAGCAGGCGCGGGGACCGATACAATTTACATTGCCGCGGTAGTCTTCGCGCTGGGGATGTTCGGCCGGATCGCCATAAACCTCGCTCGTCGACGCCTGCAGGAAGGAGGCTCCATCGCGCTCCGCAAGGGCCAGGAGGTTTCCGGTGCCTGCAACGCAGGTCATCATCGTATGCACAGGATCTGCTTGATACTGTGGCGGAGAGGCCGCGCAGGCGAGGTTGTAGACTTGGTCCAGTGGCTCATCGATGCTGTTGAATTCGCAGATATCCTTCTCGATCAGCCGGAACCCGGGATGGTTCATCAGCGGACGGATGTTGTCCTTCGAACCGGTGATATAGCTGTCGACGCAGATCACCCGATCGCCGCGAGCAAGCAGCGCATCGCAGAGATGCGAGCCAACGAAGCCGGCTCCTCCGGCGACAAGAACGGTTTTACCTTTTCCGGTTCCGGTTCTTTGCAGCATTACAATCTCCTTAAGCTGAAACACGCTGAAACGTGGGATCTGTGCGGGACATTCTTTGGGGCCATTCTTGAAGGGCCTCGATAAGTTCGGCGGCGCGGGCGAAGCCGGTGTGTTTCTGCATGACAGTCCTGCTCGCGATCATGGCGAGCGATCGACGGTCCTCTTCACCGACTGTGGTAAGGGCAGTGACCACATCCTCAGCGCGCTTTGCGATAATGATTGCTTCCCCATCAGGCAGCAGTTCATCCAGCCCTCGCCAATAATCGCTGATGATCGGCGTGCCGCATGCGGCAGCTTCGAAAAGTCTGACACTCGGCGACCACCCGGCGGCAACCATGTCGGACCGGGTGACATTGAGGGTGAAGCGTTGCCGACTGTAGAAGCTCGCATGCTCGCTCGGCGGAAGATGCTCGATGCGCTCGACATTGTCCGGCCAATCGATCTCAGAAGGATATTGCGGCCCTGCCACCACAAACCGCAATTCGGGAAGGCACCTCGCCGTATCAATGAGAAGCCTCTCCAAAGTCGGCTGGCGATCCGGACTGTATGTACCAAGATAACCAAGGTCCCAGCGAAAGGTCTCCCTGGTATTTTGATACTTTTCCACATCGACAGAACAATAGAGCGCTACAGCCCTTCGTGCTCCGTATCGATGTTCGAGGCGTGGAAGGACCTCGCCACCGGAGAAGGAGAAATAGGTGTCGAAGAGCGGAATCTGCCGCCGCGAAAGATATTCCTCATCACCCCGATCCAGCTTCGCGAGCGTGACAGGAGTATCGATGTCGTAGAAGCAAAGCTTCTTGGGCCGCAACGCCGCGATCCTGTCGATGACCGCCACGCCGTCAGGCACATAGGAGCCGACAATCACCGCGTCGGCAGTCCGAAGAAGGTCTGCGTAGGAGTCGATCACGCCATCCACGTCGGTATAGTAGGCAAGGTCGCAGAAGTCGGGATTGGGAAGGTCGCGTTCCGTTGCATACCAAGGCACGTCCCGCTCCAGGAACAGCACCCGGTGCCCGCCCGCCTTCAGCCCACGGATCAGTGCGCGGAAAGTCGTGGCATGGCCATTGCCCCAGGAGGACGATAACGAGAGACCGAGAAAAACGATGTTCAGCGACTTCGTCATTCCGCTGCCTCCATCCGGACACCCGCATGGGCGCGGAAGATGGCATCCACTTCTTTGGCGCGATCGGCGTAGGTGTGATCGGCCAGTACCCGCGCAAGCGCCTTTTCGCCGATCGCCTTTGCTCTTTCCCGCGTAAGACCCGAGAGGATATCAGCCACGTCCCGGCCGTCCCGGGCCACAAGGACCTCCTCGTCAGGTTTGAGAAACAGGTCGATGCCTTCCCAATGATCGGTAATCAGGCAGGCTCCAGCCCCTGCCGCTTCGAACACGCGTGTCGCCGGCGAAAAGCCGTTTTCTGCCATGCTGGCGCGAGAGATATTGAGGACGGCCTTTGGCGTGACGTTAAAGGCATTGTGATCGCGAGTCGAAACATGCCCGATACACTTGACGTTCGCGGACTTGGGCTTGTCCTCCCAACCGGAGCCACCGAGGAGAAACGTCTGCCCCGGAAGCTCGGACGCCGGTTCGAGGAAAAATTGCTCCACCCGCGCCTCGCGATCCGGTAGGCGGTTGCCAAGAAAACCTAGATCTGCGGAAAAGCGTGGATCCCGCGGCGCCGGATGATGGGTTTCGGGATCGAGAGCGTTGTAGATCGGCGCACAATCTACCGCGCCAATGGAGCGATAAGCATTCACAACAGGTTCGCCGCCGCCATAGGTGAGCACAAGGTCGATATTACCCAAGGCTTTGCGAAGCGGGTGTTCGGGCATGGCCTGCAGTTCGGCGAGGGTCGCCGGCGCGTCGACATCCCAAAAGATTTTTAGTGCCGTCTGGCGTGCGTTCTGAAGAACCTTCTCAAGCAAGCGGTCATCTTCAAAGCCCACGCCGCTCGCCTTGACGACTATATCCGCCTCGGCTGCCTCCGCGGTCACCGCGTTCAAGGCCTCGGCCGTACCCTCATACACGACGACCTTGCACCATTCCGGCGGATCGATATCGCGGTTTTTTTGGCGATCGAAGACATCCGGCTCGTAGAAGGTGATGTCGTAGCCCTTCGCCGCCAACGCTCTCAACAGGCCGCGGTAATATGTAGCGGCACCGTTCCAATAGGCGGAAACAAGGCTCGATCCGTAAAAGGCGATCTTCATTCCGCGGCCTCCCTGACGGTGAGTTTTTGGGTGACCCGCTGTGTCCCGCACGCAGCCAGTATGAAAAGCAGCTCGTCGACACGATGGCGGCAGGTGTGGCGCGTGCGGATAGTTTCGAGACCTGATGACACAAGCGCCGCAGACAGGTCGGTGTCAGACAGGACGTCACGCAGCAGCTGCGTCATTTCGTTGCTATCGCGTGCGATGAGGTAATCGATCCCAGGGCGAAAGAGGTTTTCGGCATCGTTCCAGAACGCGGAGATCAGCGGAAGACCGCAAGCCAGAGCTTCGAAGACACGGATGGTCGGGATACCTGGCAGGTTTTCAACATAAGGCCGGCGTGGAATATGGACCGTCGCCCTATGTTGGGCGAAGGCGAGCGGTGCCTCTGCGTTGGCGATCCACCCGCCATACGCGATGTCGGCCTTGCTGAGCTCCTGCAGCGCTTGCTCTGGATAACGTACGCCGCGCACCATCGTCTTCAGCCTAAGCTGCCGGGACGGCTGTACGAGATATTCCATGATTTCGTTGGATCTCTCGTCGTCGCCCCAGTTGCCGATCCAGATCAGATCGCCGGTTTTATGGATCTCCGGCAGCGGACGGAAAAGCGTATCATCTGCAGCCTCGTGCCAGATGAAGACGGACCTGCCCCAGCCGGCGTTGATATAGCGTTCGCGCAGGGTTTCCCCGAAGGCAAGAATGCCGTCGTAATCGTCGAGTCTTAGCCCGGCTATGTCACTCTCGGCCGAAACCGCACGGTGATGCGTGTCGTGGAAAAGCAGCGTGAATCGGCCGCCGTCGCGACGAGCTCTCCCGATCCGTTCCACCAGTGCCGGTTCGGTCCATTCGTGGACGATCACGACATCGGCATCCGCGATCGCCTCTTGGTGATCGAAATCACTGCCGTAGATATACGTTCGAAGTTCTGGAAAGCGCTGATGGAATTTTTCGATCGCCACCGTCCCCTGATCATTTACGAGGCTGGTGCGGCTCCAGGCGTTCTCTGGTTCCAGCGCCAATGCTTCATGTCCACGACGGATCAAATCGCGCATGACACCGCGGAGGAAGTGAGCGTTACCGTGATTCCAGTCTGAAATCAGGGAATGGGTATAAAAGATGAACTTCATGATCACTCCGCTGCGGTAAGTGCGAGACGGTTCCCCGACCGGAGGCGTAGATAAAGCTCCGTGACCGCATCGGCCTGCGCCTGCAGGCTATAGCGGCGCGAACGGACAAGCGCCCCCCTCGCAAGCGCTGACCGCAACGCAACGTCGCGCGAAAGGCGGTTGATTGAATCGGCGAACGCTTGCGGATCACCGGGATCGGCAAACAGAGCCACGTCCTCCCAGAGTTCGCGATAGGTCGGAATATCCGCCAGCACCAAAGCGGCTTCGCTTCTGGCCGCTTCCAAAGCAGTGAGACCAAAGGGCTCGTAAATGGATGGGGATGCGACGATAGAAGCCCGGCTCATCATCGCCATCGTCTCCCTGTGGGAAAGCTCGCCGCGATGAACGGCGTTGCGAATGGTAAGATATTGGCCGTTCGGCCCCCGGCTCGCCCCCGCCATCACCATCGGCCATTCCGTATGACCTGCCGCAGCGTCGAGGACGGCACCGTTTTTTCCGTCATCCCACCAGCGGGCGGCGCCGAAGACAAAATCCTCCTTGCCCACCGAATGCGCATCGACCCGGCTTGCATTGGGTACGACCTGCAATCCCTCGATTGGGCCATAGGCCCGACGCAGCATCGCTGCATGGCTGTGGCTCGGTGACAGCACAGCATCCGCACGATCGAAGCCTTTGCGGTTCAGTCGAAACTGCCATTGCCAATCGTCAGGCACCGCCTGGCCACGGACTGCGGCAAACCAGGTGACGACACAGGAATGCGACACCACCACCACCGGCACCGATACTTCTAGCCTCGCCGCCTGGGATGGCAGATTGAGGTGGACGAGATCGATATTTTCCCGTCCCACGAGATCATTGAGGACGCGAGGGATATGCCTCAACGCCTTTTCATCGTCGACCAGCCAGTCGAGCGGCGCATCCAGCCAGACGAGCGTCCCGATGGCCTCCGCCTCCTGCATCTGCCCCGAGGACGGCCGCGGCCCGAAACCGGCAAACACCGTTTCGACGCCTTTCGACCGCAAGCCGATGGCCAGATCCAGCGCATAACGCCAGACCCCGCCGACCGCATCGACGGTCATTAATACCCGGCCGAGCTCTGTCTGTATGGCTGGCGCCGTCATGCCCGCACCCTCTGCTTTTCCTGAAGAGAGGGCCGGCCGTTGAAGCGGTTCTCAGCCAGCCATTCTGCGAGATGCCGCAAGCCGTTGCGCCAGCGTATCCCTGCCTGCCAACCGAGTTCCCGCTCCAGCTTGCGGGTGTCGGCAACGAAATAGTACTGATCACCGGCGCGCCAGCTACCAAAGCCGGTTTCCAGCCGGCGGCCGATCAGTTTCTCGATTTCGCCAAGGACGGCAACAATGCTGACGGCGTTGAGGGGGCCGCCACCGAGATTGAAGGCGCTGCCCTTCACCCGCCCGATATTGGCAAGAACCGAACGATATGCCTTCACGGCATCGTCAACATGCAGAATATCTCGGACCTGTTTGCCATCTCCGTAGATGGAGATGGGCTCGCCTGACAGCGCGCGGATCAGGAAGTGCGCCACCCAACCCTGGTCTTCGGTCCCGAACTGGCGCGGCCCATAAATGCAGCTCATGCGCAGAACGGCGGTCGGGATCGAGTAGGACTTGGCATAGTCGAGAACATATTGGTCCGCCACGCCTTTCGAGCAGCCGTAGGGCGTGCAGAAATCGAGAGGCCTGTTTTCGCCGATGCCGTGTGACCGCACATCTTCGTGCACGGGGATATAACGGTCCTCCACCTCCAGCATTTCCAAATCTTCCAGCGCGCCATATACCTTGTTGGTACTCGCGAAGATCACAGGGGCGTTCTTTCCGGCCTTGCGCACTGCCTCCAGCACATTGATCGTCCCGCGGGCATTCGCTTCGAAGTCGTCGATTGGATGAGCAAGGCTTGTGGTGACTGCCGTCTGCGCAGCGAAATGAAAAACCGCTTTGGCATCTTTGAAGGCGGTCTCGATGCCGCGCAGATCGCGTACGTCCGCCAGGACCGGATGGACCCGCCGGCCATGGCGCTCCATAAGCCAGGCGAGATTTTGGTCAACGCCCTGCCGACCGAGATTGTCGAGGATAACTACATCCTCGCCTCCCTGCAGGAAGCTGTCGGCGAGGTTCGAGCCGATAAACCCGCTCCCACCGGTAATGACCACGGGTGCCGCGCCGGCAGTTAGGTTCGGGGTCGCGAGCTGAGTCACTTCCTCAAGACGTGTTACCCCACCCTCCATGAGGAGCCGGGCCAGCAGTTTCGGCTGGTAGTCATGCGTGACCGCGCCGAGATGATAGTGCCGCGGATCGAACCATAGCCCCTCCTGCACCGGCACATCCGGCGGCACATCGCACCAGGAATACCAGTACATGCGGTCTGCAGGAACGTGGAGCGCCTTTGTGAACCGCCGAGCCTGTTCCATCTCGTCACTGCGCCAGGTGGAATAGCCTGTCTCCGTAACCCACACTTCCGCATCCGGATTATAACGATTCAGGATTTTACGCATTTCGCCGAGATGCATGTCCCAGCCGCCCCAGGTGCCGGTCTCGCTGTCCCATGTGCCTGGAAAGCCATGAAAACCGACGGCATCGACGACACCGAGAACGCCGCGCTCGCCCATCAGGTTCAGCCAATAGGGGTCGAAAGGGCAGGGACCACCGAGGACAGGTTTCCAGCCGCGATGTTTCGCCCAGTAGGCAGCACCTCCGACCATCTCGCAAAACAGCTGGAAGTCGCCGTCCTCACGCCAATCCCAATCGAGCAGATTGTTTGGCTCGTTCCATAGTTCGATGTGGCTGAAATGCTTGCCGTAGCGGGTCAGCACATGATCGACGAAATCTGCATAGGCTTTAAGATCCACCGGCGCACCGGAGGAGCGCCCTGTCCGCGAGAGCGAAGGGGGCGTGTAATGGATGCAAGGCAGAAGATCGATCTTCTCGCCAAGCTTGGGGAGAAGCCAGTCGAACCACTCCTCCCCGCCAGGTGCGAGATATTCCGCCCAGGAAAGATGGGTGCGCAAATAGCTTGCGCCGCTCGCGAGGATATCGGGAAAGATCTGTTCCGTCCGTTCGAATTCGCCTGGGCGAAACCATTCGACGAAACCATAGGTTCGGACCTTTCCGGCGCGGTCGGGGGAGGAACCGGTGGTGCTCATGATACCAGCCCCCGCTCCTCGAGCTGCCGCTTCATCTCGGCGCCGCGATCGATCGCACCCGTGTTTCTGACCCATTCGGCAAAAGGCCTGAGCGAATTTTCCAGACGATGTGCCGGCTCGAAACTGAGAAGCTCGCGGGCCTTGGAAATGTCGGCGAAGCAGTTGCGGATGTCGCCCGAGCGCGCCTTGTTCATGATGTCCGGCCGGAGGTCGGGCACACCCATGGCATCTGCCAGTAGCGCTGCGACTTGGGCGATGGTATAGGGCTGGCCGCTGCCGATATTGATGACGTGGCCAGATGCATTCGGCTTTTCAAGTGCCAGCCGGAAAGCGCGCGCCACATCGCGAACATGCACAAAATCTCGCCGCTGTTGCCCATCTTCGAAGATCATCGGCGGCTGGCCGTTGGCGAGCCGGGAGGCGAAATTGGCGAGCACGCCGGTATAGGGATTGGACAAGGCCTGCCCTGCACCGAAAACGTTGAACAGGCGAAGCGCCACCGCCTCGACATTGTAAGCTTCCCCGAAGATCAGCACCTGCTTTTCCTGCGCATACTTGGTCAGCGCATAGATCGACGCGAGATCGACCGGCTTTTCCTCATCGGTTGCAACCGGGGTCAAGGCCTCGCCCTTGGGGCCGCGCGGGTTCCATTGCCCCGCCCTGACGCTCTCGCTCCTGCGACGAATAAGCTCCAGCCGGTGTCCATCCTCAGTACGATACCGCCCTTCCCCGTAGACGCTCATCGACGATGCCACGACGATCCGCCTGATCGGGCGGCCGATCATGGCCTCCAGTAGAACCGCGGTTCCGAGGTCGTTGCCACCGACATAGCGAGCGATCTCGTACATGGACTGGCCGACACCGACCTCTGCCGCGAGATGAATGACGCCATCGACCCCATCCAATGCCTTTTCCACGACCGGCTTGTCCCTGACATCGCCACGAATGACGTCCACCGCCTCGGGATTCACGCTATCCCCATCGCCATGAACCTGATCGATGAGAGCATCGAGGATACGCACCTCGTATCCGTGATCGAGAAGTTCCTCAGCCACATGACGGCCGATAAAGCCGCAGCCACCAGTTACAAGAATTGCTGCCATTGTGTTTCCTGGGTGTGTGGAACAAAGCTGTTGATGGTGGCCGAACAGCAGTCGGCAACGAAAGTTCCTTCATCAATGACATCTTTGTGTTCTATGACTTCATCAATGACTTCATCCCCATTAGCGGCGGAACCACCAGGTGGCTTCGCGGCCAGCACGTGCCACCGGGCCGTGAGGGGTAAAAGGCGACCGGTCAGAACCGAGAAACGACGTGCGCCTGCAACGCGTCGGGCGAAATCAGCAGATCTGGCCGGTTTCGAACGCCATACCGCGTCCGTTTGGCGCAAACGCGTGACCGAAGATAATTGTTTCGCGACGGAAACCGCTGTGACGCTTCATCTTCCCTTCCGTCCGGAACTCTCACTGGTTTTTCTAGTTGTATGGCACCGAGCGGGCGCAGCCGAGGCTCATGTTTATTGCTCATTATCCTACCCGCCCCACGTGAGCCGGGACCAACGCTCCAATAGGCCACGACAGGAGAGGAAAACGAATGGACAGCATGGCCACGCCACGCCTGGCTGAGATGAAGGCCGTTGTCGTAACTGGCCCGGGGAAGATTACTGTCGAAGCCAGGCCGCTGCCCGATCCCGGCCCTCGCGAAGTCAGAATCAGACTGGAGGGCTGCGGTGTCTGCGCTTCAAATCTGGGCCCCTGGGCAGGACCCGACTGGATGACCTTTCCAACTGAACCTGGCGGTCTCGGTCACGAAGGCTGGGGCTATGTCGATGCAGTCGGATCGGACGTCCGAAGCGTCGCGGTCGGCGACCGCGTCGCCGCCCTCTCCTACCACGCCTATGCCACGCATGACATCGCAGAGGAGACCATGGTCGTGCCTCTGCCGCCGGCGCTGGACGGCAAGCCGTTTCCCGGCGAACCGCTCGGTTGCGTAATGAACATTTTTCGCCGCAGCGAGATCGTGGAGGGCCAGACCATTGCGATCATCGGCATCGGTTTTATGGGAGCGCTCCTGACCCAGCTTGCATCAAGGGCCGGCGCGCGGGTCATCGCCATCTCGCGGCGGCCCTTTTCGCTGGAAGTCGCCAAACGAATGGGAGCGGCCGAGACGATCACCCTGGACGATCACTGGCGAATTATCGAGGACGTGCGGAAACTCACGGAGGGACGCTTCTGCGACCGTGTCATCGAGGCGGTCGGTAAGCAATGGCCGCTCGACCTTGCCGCCGAACTGACCATGGAGCGTGGTCGGCTGATCATCGCGGGATACCACCAGGACGGCCCTCGGCAAATCAACATGCAGCTCTGGAACTGGCGGGGACTGGACGTCGTGAATGCCCATGAGCGTGACCCGGCTCTTTATATCAGCGGAATTAGGGAAGCGGTCGATGCGGTGGCGGCCGGTCATCTCGACCCCTCATCTCTTTTCACTCACAGCTATCGGCTCGACGAGCTCGATCAGGCTCTTAACGATACCCGAGATCGTCCCGAAAATTTCCTCAAGGCGTTGGTGACATGCGAATGAACGAAATGCTCTTCGAAAGAACGCTCTCTGTCCCATCGAAACCGGCGCGGCTCGGCTTTCTCGGCGTCGGCTGGATCGGACGCCATCGCATGCAGGCGATCCTTGAGACCGGCGCCGCGGAAGCGGTCGCGATCACTGATCCGTCGGCGGATATGGCTGCGGAGGCAAAAAAACTCGCACCCGACGCCCTCCTAGTTGGGAGCCTGGATGAACTGTTGGCTTGCGATCTTGATGGGATTGTCATCGCTACCCCAAGCGCTCAACACGCCGAACAGGCTATCAAGGCGCTGCGGGCTGGCGCCGCAGTATTCTGCCAGAAGCCGCTCGGGCGCACGGCAGAGGAGGTCGCGGCGGTCGTGGGCGCGGCAAAGCAAGCCGACCGCCTGCTGGCCGTCGATCTCTCCTATCGCCATACGGCCGCCATGAGCAGGATTCGTGACGTCATCCGCTCTGGCGAACTCGGCAAGGTCTTTGCGGCCGATCTTGTGTTCCACAATGCCTACGGGCCAGACAAGACCTGGTTTTACGACAAGGCGCTTTCCGGCGGCGGTTGCCTGATGGACCTCGGCGTGCATCTCATCGATATGGCGCTCTGGTCGCTGGATTTCCCCGCCATTGCATCGGTTTCAAGCCACCTGCTGGCCGCCGGCAAGCCGATGGTGGCGGATGCCCATCAGGTCGAGGATTATGCAGTCGTGATGCTGACGCTTGAAGATGGCGCCGTGATCCGTCTCTCCTGCTCATGGCGCCTGCAGGCCGGTCGCGACGCGATCATCGAGGCCAGTTTCTTCGGCACGGATGGCGGAATGTCGATGCGCAACGTCGATGGGTCGTTCTACGATTTCGCCGCCGAACATTTCCTGGGAACCTCGCGGAAGACGCTGCTGGAGCCCCCGGACGACTGGGGCGGCCGGGCGGCCGCTGATTGGGCGCGAAGGCTGGCGGCCGGAAAAAAATACACGTCAGCCTGCGAACAGATTGTCAAAGTCGCGGAGATCATCGACCGCGCCTACGCGGTCTCCGCTCCTCTTGAACCCGGCTGAGCTGAAGTCGCAAAAAGGCGCCCGGCGGTGATGGCGGAGCGGCCGCCCTCCCTCCTTTAGAGGCCTTCCATGGCGAATGGTACCCGCTTATATCGCGCCGCCGCCCAGCCCTCGACGGAGCTTCAACCACCGGACTACTTGTTCAGGTCCTTGGCCATCTGCAGATGGTGTTCGAGCGCAGGCGCCGTCTTGGCCGCCCAGGCCTTCAGGTCGGCGTTTTCGCCCTCTTCACCATACCGCTTGAACAGGTCCACGGCATCTTCGTGGGCGTCTTCCTGATCCGAATGATACTGCTCGGTGAATTCCTCGCCCTTCAGCCCCTTGAGTTTGTTGAGCGCCTCCTGCTGGTCTTCGGTCATGGCGGTCGGCAAAGTGGCCTTGACTTTACCGCTGTCGATAAGCTGCTTCAGTTCCATGGATGTCTTCTGGTGATCCTTGACCATCTGCTCCGCAAAGGTCTTCGTCGCTGGATCAGTGCTATTGAGAGCGAGTTTGCTGGATTCGATCTCGAACAGATCGCTGGTTGCTGCTTCCAACACAAAGTCTTCAGTCTTCGGGGCAACGCCCACCAGCGAATTGGCCCCCGACTTCTCGGCCGCGGACTGCCCAAGCGCCGACGTCGCCGCCATGACGATGGCAGCCGTTAGAACGATCTTTTTCATGATGTTCTCCAATGAAAGAACACAA
>UBYX01000007.1 GCA_900469955.1 Hyphomicrobiales bacterium
CAGCGGACCTGGGTGAAAAGCGCCGGACCCGGGCTGTCAAGCCGGATCAGGAGCGCCACCACCAGCATGAGCGGCAGAAGCGTGATGAGAGCGGTCAGCGAGACGGTAATGTCGAGCGCGCGCTTGACTGCCAACTGAGAACGCAGGCCCGCATTCTGCCCATGAGGGGGCGAGGAAAGCGCAATGTCCGCCGCCCGCCGCCCCACATCGCGGTCATTCACCGCCACGTAGGCGGTCTCCTCATGCAGATCAGAAACGCTCAACCCCGTCACCCGCATATTAACCCCTGCAGCCCCCTGCCGGTTACTGATGTTCCCTAATATTACACCTTCCTGTGCGAGTCATTATTCAAGTTAAGATCTGGTTAATGATGAACAGAATATTTGCTGCAGCGCCGTTTCGAAGAAGAGGAGTGTATTAGTATGGCGTTATATCCGATTGCTCCAGTCTGGATCGGTTTTTCTTCTTCCGCTTAATCTGGTGATCGCTCCTCTATCGCACCGTTACACAGGTCCGCGTATTGGTCCGCTGGAGCCGGCCTTTGCGGGAAATATTCGACCTGCGGCACTGGCGGAATGTGTTCCAGCGAATAGGTTTCTGCTGATTTGAACGGCTGCGTTTGGAAGAACCGAAGCTTTTTTCCGAAGATCGGGCGTTGTCCTTCGACCAATAAAACCATGCTATCCTCCGACATCTGCCTGACTTCCTGCGGCATCATCAGATCACGTTCGCGTATCTGTTCCACCTTGGTTCGCCGCGACAGGCCAAGCATTTCCACCGTTCGCGATTCCGACTGATAGCGGATGGTGCGTTTGCCAAGCGCCTTGGACACATAGTCGGCCGTCACCAAATCATTGGCGCCGAGGATCAATTGATAACCGCAATTGCCAAGCAGCGAATGGCGCTGTGTTTCGCCGTAGATTTGATCAAGGGCTTTCAAATCCTGAATGATGAAGGCCAGCTTGACGTTGTATCCAGCGACATACGGCAGCTTTGTTATGACCTCGTCCATCCGCTTCAACTGGCCGAACTCGTCGAGGAGGAAGTAGACCAGGACCGATTTTGGGTCATGATCCAGCGTGAGCAAAGTCATGACCTGCTGGAGGAACAGCGTGAGCAGGGGACGCATTAGCGTCAGGTCTGTAATATTCGGAGCTAGATAGATCGAGACAGGCCGGTGCTTGATTGCCCGGATATTCATGTCTGTGACGGTGGTGGCCGCAATGACCCGTTCATTCTTAAAAGGCCGCATGGCTTTCTGGATATCGAGAAGAGCGGACGCGGCAGCGCGATCGGAAAGAGCGACATAGGAATTGAAGCTCTCCACCGTGAACTTCGACAAATGGGGCTCTTTCTCCTTGATGAGCTTCATCAGTGCCTGAAGATCGAAACCGCTGTTGAAGAAGGAATTGACTTCGCCGAGATTGCGACGATCCTTATAAAGAGGGCTTTCCAGGATATAGCTGATGACACCGGCTAAAACCTGCTGTGCGGTCGCCTGCCAGATTGAATTTTCAGAGTCGGTGTTTTCAGGAACGAGTATGCTGGCGATGTTTTGAATATCCGTGGTGCGGTCGCCACGCTCCGGTCGCACAAAATCAAGCGGGTTATACCGGTTCGTCCGCTCCGATCCTGGCGCGAATAAATAGACCTGGGAGCCATTGCGGCGGCGGTATCCGGCGGTCGCCTTAAATATCTCCCCCTTCAGATCGGTCACGATCATCGAACCTTCATGCATTAGGGCATTGGGAATAACATATCCGGCGCCCTTGCCGGAGCGCGTTGGCCCGATGACCACATGATGCCGATCGTCATTGACCCGCAGAATACGTCGCCCCATCCGGCCGAAGACGTGCCCCCTTCTGCGAACATACTTGCCGCGGCGAAGGGAGGCCCGATCCTGAAACGCCGCGCTGCCCAAGGGATTGCTGGCAGGTTTCAGGCCAGCATACGCAACAAGGCAAGCAAGAAGCAATGCCGGCACCAACGACCCGAGTGCCACTTTCTGCAGCGTAGGGCTCGTTTTGTAAAACCAGAACTGCTGAACCGGCGCCAACGGATTGCTGGTGATCGTGGCCCTAAGTATCCGGTCGTCATCATAAAGGAACTGAAGTCCCAGGCCATAACCGAGCAACCAGGCAACAAACCCAGTCCCGGCACAAAAGATGAGATAGACGGCTCGCACACCCTTGGTCATGGCGTGTTGCGGGCAAAGAAGATCTCGGAAACGCCGCGCTTTCCCCCTTCACGGCGAAGCTGGATGACGATCGGGATGACCATCTGGATATAAGACATAAGGTCCTGCTTTGAGACGCTAGCCGACATGCCGGCTTGCTGCATCATCATGATGATCTGTTCATAGGCACCGACCGGCGTATCGGCATGAACCGTGCACATGCTGCCGGGATGGCCGGTATTGATGGCGCGCAGGAAGGAGAAAGCCTCTGCGCCACGGATTTCGCCGACGAACAAACGATCCGGCCGCATGCGCAGCGAGGCTTCAAGTAGGTTTTGTATCGTTACGTCGGCTGTCCCCTGGTCACCCTTCGACGCGATCAGATGGACTGTGTTTGGCTGTGGTGGAAAAAGCTCGCGCGCATCTTCGAGCGTGATGATGCGCTCGGATGGCGAAACGCTTTTTAGGCAGGCGTTGAGGAATGTCGTCTTGCCCGAGGACGTGCCGCCGCTAATCAGGATCGACACTCGACCAGCAACGGCGGTGCGGATGAAATCGTAGATGTTGTTTTCATGAATGTGCCTGACCAGCTCGCGGTCGACGTCGCTGCGCCCTTTGACGGCGACCGACACGTGGTCGAGCGAGCCGTTGTCGCGAAAATCCTCGAGCGTGAAATTACTGACAACCTGTTTTCGGATCGAAATCGAGCCGCCTTCGGGTGCGGCCGGCGGCAAAACGACCTGGATGCGCTCCCCGGTTGGAAGCGAGGCACTGAGGATTGGTTTGGCGCGGCTGATAAATTGGTTGGTTGCAGCAGCAACGCGCTCGCCGATGTTTTGGATCTCCTCAGCCGTCAGAGCCCGGATTGTATGATGTTCCATACGATCGGCTCCAAAACGTTCCACGTAGACGTCGCAAGGTTTGTTCACGGCAATTTCAATCACCTTCCGATCGTCAAGAAATTGCTTGATGGGCTCGAGGGCGCGATTGAGGAAATAGTAGGGATCGCGGTTGATCCTGGTTGAGCTACCTGCTGCGACGTTCAACTCTGATCTCCTTCATCGCTTCGGTGACCGGATCGTCGTAAAGACCGCTGAAATCGAGGTCTTGGCGCACATAAACAAAGATGCGCTCGCCTTGAGCAACGCTGATCGTCGGGGGGATGCGCAGGTTTTCGACAAGGACCGTGTTCGCCATATCGCTGAATGTTTCTGCGATGGTCTCGCGCGCAAGTTGGGCCCCGCGCTCCGCATCGTCACCATTGCCGGAAGACTGCCTGCTGCCGTAACCGGTCAGGTAGCTCGCACCAGCGCCAACGATCGACAACATAATTGAGGCGCCGAACCGTTCGCGGAATTTATTGTCTACGTGGCCGGTCAGCCCGGACCGCCCCAGGCTGTCGGCGCCAATCGAATTGAGCCGGATGGAGACACCGTCGTTACGAATAAGGCGGGTCCAGATCACGAAAATACGTTTTTGACCGCGTGTTACTTCGGACTGATATTCTCCAATAAGCCGCGTGCCGGTCGGAATGAGAATGCGCCGGCCATCAAAGGAATAGACGTCCTCAGATGTAATTGCTCTTATTTGCCCGGGCAGATCGCTGTTTATTGCCGTCTCCAAAATCCCGGGGATCAAGCTTCCTTCCGGCACTATGGCGTCGATCCGTTGGATCTGGCGTGCCCTTGCGCTTCGGTCGGCAAGACCGGCGGCCGCATTAAGGTATTTGCTGTTGCGATCTTCACCGGCAACCACCGTGCCGGAAAGATCTTCCCCACCGGGGCCACCATTTCCATTTTGGCTTCCTCGCTGATCAAACATGACCAGCTTTGACATGAACCGCTCGGGAAAAACCTCGTCGACGGGTGGCAGAGCTTCTGGCGGTTGGGTGATGTCTGGCGGCGGTGGGACGTCGAATGTCGTGGTCTCTGGCAGCCCGTCGACCGGAGGCGGGGGAGGCGGCAGCTGAATGACCGGTTGGGAAGGCTCGGGTTCTTGCTTTTCTATTTCTCTGAGGAATGACGGTGGCCGGAAGATCGTCGTTGTAAACTCCTCGTCGCTTTGCAGATTTTCCTCGGCCTTCTTCTCCGACGTTGTGAGGACGAAGTAGGCAGCGACGGCACCGCACAGAATAAGAGCGACCATACCAAGCATCTGGTTCCGGCCGGCATTCCTGTTGCTGACAGCCGTTTCGTCTGCCGCAGCCATCGCCTGCAATTCGGGGCTCAGCTTCATCAGTTGCCACTCCTCCACCGTCTCGTCGCTTGCTGGTCGAACGCCGGCGCAAGAGGGTCAGGATCCGAAGCGTCGAGGCCAGCTCTTCGCAGATTGAAAATGCAGGTCCATTGGCGACCGTCGCGCAGCGTGTATTGGTTCGCAGTGCCGTCGACGACGACGTACTCGCCCTCTTTACGAAAGTTGCGAAGCGTCTCTGAAAAGTCCGATTGGACGGCGAAGATCGCCGGAACTTGCCCTTCGAACCTGAAGAAGGTCTTCTTTCCGTCATCAAAGATCATCTGCGGCTTCAGCGCCGGATCCCCCGAGAACGAATAGTCGATATTGACATTCGCCCTGTCCAAATTCGACAAATTGGGGAAGGCTGCTCGTTGCTCAGCTTCCTTTCGCAATCGCGCGTTCAAATCCTTTTCTGGATAGATAAAGCGGATACCGAAAACCTGCCTGCCGTCGGTCGGCGCATGGTCATTGAGCTCGAGGAAATAGATCCTCTTTGAAGTCACCACATTCATGTTGGTGGCAACATCTTTTGCGACCGGCTTTACAAACAGGATGTTGCCCTTTTCCGAAGGGGCTACTTGCCAACTGTCGGTGTCACCAAGCGAGATCGTTTCGAATTTTTCGTCTTCGTCGAAGACGATCATCGTTGAGATTCCGTAGGTGGCGGAAACTTTCACGACATTATTGGCCTGATAAACAACACTGGTAACCCGTTGATCAAGCGAGCCCGGTCGCGGCACTTGGGCGGCAAATGCTTCGCTGACGGTGGCCGCGATAAGGGCCGCTGAAAGGATAGGCCGCCAGGTCATTTGGCATCTCCCGGCGTCACCGTCTCCTGATCGCGACGGTAGTTATAGACCTGGAAGCCGAGCGGGTTCTCAAACCGCCATTGATTGGTGGCCGGCGTTTCGGTGTAACGATATCGAACCACCGAAATAAAATGGCGCATGATCTGATCGGTGTCTGACTTTTCAGTGGTCGAAAAGCGGACCAGGGCCGTGCTTGAATTTGAGAAGGTGACGGACTTGATCTCGACTGTCACTTGCCGGTTCTTGCCGTAGACCTTTGCCGGATTGTTGGGATTGGCCGCGCTATAAAGCTCCTGCAGCTCCCGCGCCGCGTGCTCAGCAGAAAGCAGTGCGGCAATGCCGAAATTATCCGCGATCGCAAAAGGATCATAGCTCTCGCGGGCACGGATGTAGCGCACGACATTGGCCTGGGTGACTGCTTGCTGGTCGGTCAGCTTTCCGGATCGGGTGAGACCGGATTTGACCTCGAGGTAGCCCGTGTTTTTATCGACTTCGATGATATAGGGCTCAAAGGTCTTGAGTGGCACGAGCATGATGAGTGCCGTCAACGACAATAAAGTGATCGTGCCGAAGATGGTGGTCAGGAACCAGGCGATCCTTCGCGATCGCTCCGCCTGCTTCAAGATTTCCTGTTCCCAGCGCTGGCCATCTTGAAAATAGCTATAAAGAGCAGCCTCATGCGATTGGGTCATCCGTGGTACTCCAAGAAAGTGACGAATAACGGGTTACCGGGGAAGGCTATTGCTGCTGATGCGGTTCTGCATCGCTTCGGCCGTTGCGTTTCGAATATTTGTTCTCATGCCTTCCATCGTTCGGGCTCTCGCTTGCATCCCGAGATCGCCAGCAATCCCTGATAATGTGCGCGCCACCCCGAACGCCGCCTTCGGCATCGTCCAGGTCACGAACCGTCCCGTGTCGCGGGCAACTCGTCCGATCCCAGCGGCAACCCCGCCGGTAATACCCTGGGCAAGCACCTGTATGTTGAAAAGCACGAACGCACCGGCGCAGCAGAGGAGAAGAAGGGCGGAGATGTCGCTGAGCCGAAGCTCTTTTTGGCCAGCGGCATTCGTCACCTTGGTCAGCTCTGGGTCCAGCGCTGCAATTAAGAAAGCGGCAACGACATAGACGAACAATGGAATGAGCGCATACATCAGCACCTGCTGAAACCAGGCAACGCCGAGGCCTCGGGACCGTTCGAAAAGCATGCAGGCGATGAAGACCGGAGCCGTGCCGATCAGCACCCACATCATTACCTTTGCAAGCAAAAGGATCGCCAGCGCCACCGCGATGAAGACGGCAACGCACAGCAGGATTAAAAATCCGACCATGGAGGGAAGGATGGAAAGAAAGCCGGACTGCTCGGCAAAAGCAGCGGCGGCTTCATTTGCAGTTTTCCAGATCAGAGAAAGCCCGTTCGTGGGCTCGGTGATGCCGGTGCCAGTGGCGGTTAAAATCGCCCGTCCGACATCTTCGGGCGTATCCGTCAGCCAGGCGTAAAAAAGGCTGTTGAAATTTCTCCACTCGCTGACAAGGGCTAGGATGACCAGCATCCGCACGACCCGGCTGGTAATCTCGCTGATGCTGACCCGCGCCGTTCCCATCATCAGCTGAACGCCGTAATAACTCACATAGGCAATGAAGAGGATGGTGAGGAACGGCACGACTTCGCTTCCGACGATCCCGAAGGCGTCTTCAGCAAAACTCGCTCCCGTCTTTTCAACTCTTGCCAGAAGGTCACCAAGGAAATCCTGCATGCCGGCAGCTCCTATCTTACCACCATCGCATCGATCGCCGCCAAAACGCTCGATGCGTTGCTATTGACGCTCGCCGTCGGCCCGCAATCCGGCCGAGGATGAGGCGCATAGGACGTGAGATCAGCGGGTCTTCTGCAGGGCGCGGTCTTTTCCTTATAAGCGCTACCGCAGCCAGCAAGGCTGCCAGCAGCAAGCAGAAAAACAAACATCCTGCCGATCATGATGAGCTCACTCCTCGCTGTAGCTGAGTGCTTTTTTGGAGTTAGACATGTCCGTCAGCCGGCGCTGATTGTCGGCCTGCAGCGAAGACACCGCGCCATTCATCACGCCGATCAGTTCGTTGAGGGTGAGGCCGGCTTGGACCTGGAGCTGCGTATTCTGGTCGATCGAGCCCTTGATGTCCTTGGCTTGACCAATCTTTGAGCCTGCCTGTTCGAGCGAGGTGCGGCGGGTCTGAACGGCTTGCTGCGAGCCGGCGACAAGGGCTGCCACGCCAAGTACCGTCTTCACCATCTCTTCGTAGGACTTGTCTCCCGAAAACGAGCTGCCCTCGCGGCCCGAGAGGTTTTTGACGAGCTTAAGCCCGTTGATGAGTGTCGTTGCGACGTCTGCAACATCTCCGCTCACGCTCCCGAAGTTTGCAGCCCCACCTGACATCAGGCGGTCGAAGGACGGTATCTGAGAGACGCTGAAACCTTGGCCCACCGCAAGGTTTTGCATAGGCCTGGCGTCGCCGCCGCGATCTCCAGTCACGGCCTTCAACGTTTCCTCAGCCGTCTTGAGGACTTGCCTATTGGTTTCGAGGATCTTGTCCGTCGTCTCGGAAGTCTTCCTGGCGACGCGCAAATTTGCATTGTCGATGACGGGCACCTGCGCGAATACGGCGGACGCAATGGGCAGCAGGAATGCAACGAACATCATTCTCTTCATGGCATGTCTCCTCATTGAGCGTTTAACATCAGTGCTATATCGGCCAACCGTTCGCGCACCCGCACGCAAGCCTTTTCCTTCGGGTTCCATTCAAGCCCCCGGCGGCCATCGCAAAAACCAGCCGCGCGATCGCCATCGCCGCCATTTTGGCTATAGCTTCCCGTTCGCGATGAGCCGGACAAACCGCTGATTTGAACAGCATTTCGGGAGTTGGCGAGATCTGCGATCGTTATCCCGAGACGAATGACCTGGTTCAGCATCTCAAGATTTGCGTTCCGGGCTCCCGAATTATGATCCCAACTATCCTGCACGGTGCCACTCGGCGTCTGGCCCAACTGCTGAAACCAGGAGGTAACGTTGCCGCTCCCATCGGAGATGGCTTGTCCCGTCGCCATGGACGTGATGGTGGAATTTCGCATCTGGGCGAAAGCGGTCGCATCGCCCCCATACTGAGCCGGAGTGTCGGCAACGTTCGCCCCGCCGAAGGCGGGCAGCCATTTTTGGGTGATAGCCGCAACATAACCTTGTGTTTCTTTGAAAGGCGGAATGCCCCCATATGTCACAACACGGCCAGGACCGGCGTTATAGGCCGCCAATGCAAGTTTTGGATTGCCGCCAAACCGATGCAACTGTTGTTTTAAGTATCGAGCTCCCCCCGACAGGTTCTCCTCCATGTCATAGGGGTTGACCCCAAGCTCTCTTGCCGTCTCCGGCATGAGCTGCGATAGCCCGATTGCTCCGGCCGGCGATCTGGCGCAGGGATTGAAGCGGCTCTCCTGATAAACCAAAGCCAAAAACAGGCTCTCGTCGACATCCTCCTCCCGAGCAATACGCTTCACCAGTCCCGTGATTTCTGGATTGGCAGCCGCAGTCGAGGCCGCATCTCCGGTGCGACCGGGCCGATAAATCGAGCAGGTCACGCTCTTGCCAACGGAAAAACGGTCATGATCCGTTTCCTCAATATTTGAGGAGGTCCGGTCCCGGAGGGTATCGGTCGTCAGGACCGCCCGATCGATAACCGGAACTTGAGAAGAGGCCGGATCTACAATCGAAAGCGTCAGTGAGCTGCTCAACATCCATAGGACAGAACGCGCCTTCATTCGCCCGTCTCCCATTCACAGAACCGGGCGAGCCAATGCTCCGGTTCTTCGCCATGAAGTTCGCGCAGGCGCGCACATTCCTCGATCGTCTCTTTACGCCCAGAAAGAACCTTGACGAGATCGGGCATGGCCGAAAGATCAAGTCTGGCGATGACCGAGTCATTGCCGTGCTTGATCAGGAAGGTTCTTTTTTCCGGAGGCGTGGCCTTGATGAAGTTGAATTCCTTCATCGTGAGGTCAAAGCGTTTGATATAGCTTTCTTCGTCGGCCCGCGGGTTGGGAAAGTGAATATGGGTGGCCGTTTGCTCAATCAACGTATGGGCGGCTTTCGCCTTGGCGATGTCGGCAGCTGATTGTGTGCCGAAGCCGACAATGCCGTTCAGCTTTCGGATCGTCTTCATCTTGTCGACGATGAAGTTGCTAAACGTCTCGTCCATCAAAAGCTGCCAGCCTTCGTCCATGAAAAACATCGCGGGATTTCCATCGAGCAACTCGTCAAGGCGGTGGTAAAGGTACATCAGCGCCGGCGTGCGGACGTCCTCGTGTGCGAGTATGTGGGTCATGTCGAAACCGAAGACGCGGCGGGACGACAGCGACAGGACGTCGTCTGCGGCATTAAACAGCCAGCCCTTCTCGCCATCGATCCAGGCGCGAAGGCGAGAATGAAGGTCATTGGCATCTGCCCGCGAGCGGCCGACCAGAAGGCCTGCGAGGTTCAAAAGATTTCGCTCGGCCCTCGGCTCTTGCATTAGGCGCAGGATGGCCCTTTCCAGTGTGTCCTCGTCTTCCTGGGTGAGCTCGCTGCGATCGCCAGATCGCAGCATCGCCTTGGTGAGCCGCAGGAGAAAATCACGGTTCGGACCTGTATTGTCGAGTTGCAGCGGGTTAAAGCCGGTCGGCGTTCCCGGCACCAGGATCTCATAGGAGCCCCCGATCGCTCTTATGAAAATTTCTGCGCCCCGATCCTTGTCGAAGAATACCGCCTTTGGCTTCGGTGAAACACGCATGGCCTGCGAAAGCAGGAAGGTTAACGCAACAGTCTTACCCGATCCGGTCGGTCCGGTGACCAAGAAATGGCCGATGTCGCGGCGATGGAAATTGAACCAATAGGGGGTCTGCGACGTCGTCTCGAGGATGGTGATCGGCAAACCCCAATGTGTACGGTCCGCCTGTCCGGACGCAAAATTATGCATCGACGACAGGCCGGAAAAATTTGCGCTCGATAACATCGCCTTGCGCGCAATGTAGGAATGGTTGCCTGGAAGCTGCGCCCAAAAAGCCGCTTCAAGGTTGAGGTCCTCGCGCAGCCAATTGATGTTCATATCGGTGAGGCAGGCGCCAAGCTCGGAAACACTCCGGTTGAGGCCCTCCAGATCGCGCGACAGGCAAAGTAACGACAGATGATGGAAGCCAAACACGGCCTCCTGGTTCATCAGGCTGTTCAGCGCATAGTCGATCTCCTGTTCGACCGAGCTACCCGCTTCATCCGAGGCTCTGATTTGTCTTTGCAGCCGGGAAATCCGCTCCTGCGCAATCGGCTTGTCGGCAAGGGTGAAAGACTGGGTGAGAATAAACTCGTGGTTGACCTGTAAAAGGCCATCCAACATGCCGGGGCCTGTAAAAGGGGGATATTCCTTGATCGACAACATAGCGCCATACCGAATGTCTTCATCGACAGCCGCCTGCGCCTGCATGGTCCGCTTGCCGAAATGCAGTCGTGAGGTGCCGACGAAGTTGCGGATCCCCATGCGTGGCAGGCGCACCTTTTGGCGCGCGCCGCAGGTCAGGATGGTATTGAAGAATTCACAAGGCTCGGAAAAAGGTTCTGCCTGCGTCTCGCCCGTTTGTCCGTCTGTCCGTATAGGGGCGCCGTGACGCCTCCGATGGGTGATGCCAAGCGCATGTGCCCCATACTTGCTGAGATCCTGCACGATGGTGGCAACAAGCTCCTCAAGCTCGCTGATGTCGTCGGAGCTCTGCTGTCGCTTGCCACCCCTGTCCGAGCGCTTGAAAATTTTTTTGAAACTATCACCAATGCCGAGAACGCCGCGCATACCCGATCGTATGATGGTCAGGTAGATTTCGTTTTTGAACATGCGCTTGTCGCGCAATTGGTCCATATAGCGCGTGTTCAAAAGATCGCAGAACCGGTCGTCGAAGGTGGCGTCAAGGTCGGTTTTGACTTCTCTCCGCACGACCGTTGACCAAAGTGAATAGCGGCTGGAGCCGAGAGCCCGGATCATCGTATTTTGTACGACCGAACGCATATTCAGTTCAGCCTGGTCTTCCGTTTGGAAGAACAACCCCTGCAACTTGATGACGCTCAGGAGCGATCCGTTCTCAAGTCCGATTATTGTATCGGAGACATGCCGCAGATACGGGATATGTCGCGACATCGGCCGCTCCCTCTGGGCTATGGGGCCGAAACCAAGTTCTTGCCTGACCACCTTCAGCATGGTTACGCCCCGTACGAGTTCGAGCCCCAGAAATGCTTGTTAGGCGTCCGGGGGGTTGTGCGAGCGGTCACCTGCAATACGTCGAGGATCTTGCTGTCGAAGGCGCAGAGCGAGAACAGGGCGAGATAGGTGATTGGTGCGATTAAGAGTGCCAAAAGATCGTTGGTCGCCAGCCAGCCGATAATGGTGATGCCAACGATGATGACGACCGCCATATAGGGCACCCCCCATAACGTCGGTGACCTGGTCAAGCCGACGACAAGTGGCGTGAGAGCTGGCCTTTCGTCTTCGATAAATGCAGTCATCGGTCACTGCCCGACCGCTGATATCATCTGGTCGACGATCGCCGGGGCGCCAAATACCAAGCCGATACCGATAACGACGGCACCTGCCGTGAACCAGGAAAGGCGCCCTGCGAAAGCCAAAAATCCAAGGCCGATCACCGCAATGATCGCCAGAAGCCGGCCAAAGGGGCCAGTGATGAAGTCGACGATCATCTGAACGGCCGTTTCAAGCGGCGCGAAAGCGCCGCCCCCACTGGTTTGAGCTAGTGCGGCATCGGCGGTGATGATCTGGAAGAGGGCGGTGATGCCCATCAGGGCTACAACTTTCAGTGCCCGTCGCTCGACCTTCTGGAATTGGGTATGCATCCACTTTTCTCCTTCAAAAATGCATCACACCGCCGATAAACCGGCCGTTCTTTTCAACCGGGACAATGCCCATAAGTGTGCCGCGATCGGCCCCCGCAGTTGTGCGAGCCCCGCTGGTGCCAATGCGAGGTTTCGGCGTGGGCATCCCCAGGCCGAGTTGATAATTGATCACCTTTGCGACGTATCTGACGGTTTCGGCAAAGGGCGGAATCCCGGCATATTGGTAGATGCGCTGTTCGCCACTGTTGTAAGCGGCTGCAATCAAGAGGGGATTCTTAAATTCCTCCTGTAGTATCCGCAGGTATCTTACCCCGCCTTCGACGTTTTGGGTTGGGTCGCAGACGTCCTCAACGCCGAAGCGAGCAGCGGTCTCAGGCATCAGTTGCATCGGGCCACGCGCGCCCTTTGGGGAATTTCGCTTCGTGTCGAAATCGCTCTCGGCCCAGGTAATTGCGACTGCCAAGTCTTCGTTGACCTCGTAACGCCGTGCGGTTTCGACGACGAGACGTCGGACGTCCGCTGGCATCAGCGGCGAGGGGCCGCATTCGACAGCCTGTTTCCCCCTTTTGATCCCCGGAGCTCTTGAGCTTGAGCGTCTGATGCCGGACCCCTCAGAGTTGGCACTCCTCGTTATGTCGGAAGACGAATTCGGTATTCTTTCTCTTTGAAGCGTAATGTCACCAAAATAGTAATCCTTGCTAGAACGTCCGCAGCTTGCGACGACGCCGCTGATGATCATCTCAGATGAAGGGCAGGGGGTCCGCCTTGCGTCGCCCGAAGACGCAGAGACGAGAGATGCGGAAGTTGTTTTCAGCCGGAAGGACGAGATTTCATAAATATCTGAAATAAAGGCAATTTTTCGAGAAAATTGCTCTGCATAAGTTTCGCTTGTCGTAGCTGCAACGCCTGCTGTGAGGGCTAGGGTCGCTCCGCACACTGATCGGGAAAGGCGACGGGTATGGCGCATTTCTTTCTGGCTCTCTTTTGTCTTGAGCTTCGATCTTGACCGGGTTATGGTCGTTGTCGCTATACGTTATTCGTATAATCTTGCAGAGAGATAATAGAATTTCAAGACCCTTTCTCGGAAAAATTGTATACGGAGATTGTATGGTACCTCTCGTGAAGCTTGTGATGGCCGTTGCGATTGCCAGCTGCCTTTTGGCCGGTCCCGCTTGGGCTGTTCGGCCGATCGACAAAAATTATGTTCGGTCGCTTGCAGGGCCGGGAAGGGTTGTGCTGGTGGTCGAATATTACGACGGTCGTGGTGAGGTGTTGGAGCGGAAGGGTTATGCGACTTCGGGCTCTTTTGAAGTCCTGTCGGGGACCGACTTCCGCGTCCACGATACGATGGTCATCCATCTCTATGGTGTCGAGGCTTGCCAAGGCGAAATGGTCAATCGGCGAGATGGCTTTGCCGGACGCTGCATCGATTTTGCCCGCCAACAGCTCGCAATCATGCTGAAAAATCCCAAGGTGGTCTTCTGTCGGGCGTTCTTCACTGAAAAGAACGCGCCAGTTCAAAACGCCACCTGTTATGGGTATCACTATTTTCCGGGCAGTCTCGACAGCGTCGACATGTTTGAGGAGCAGCTTGTATCGCTTGGCGCGCTCCGTCTTATGAAAAAGCCCGATGGGACTTTAGCCCGACCAGATCTCATAAGGGCGGAGGAAATCGGCAAGAATGGATCCTTTGGGATGTGGGCCGATCCGAGAGCAAGTCAGCGATGATCTTAAGAGCGGGGCTCGGGTCTGTCGCCGCTAAGTAGCGGCTAGCCCGTTTGTTTGCCGCAGATAACGGATGTGTCTGTATCGGATACAGGAAAGCCTCTTATCAGCTTGGGGTCGCTGGTGCAGTGTCTGTACGGAAGGCTCGGTATCACTTGAGCCATGTCCACTTTTCCGGGAGTTCGGTGCGTCGCTTCTAATTAAGTTATCTATGTTTTCACCATTACCGTCCGATATTACTGATTTGTGGCGACCCTCGAACGCCAAGCCGGAAGATTTTTTTCTACGAAAGTCCAGCCATGTTCTTGGATGAAGATCACGAAGCGCTCGAAGCAGCAGAGCTTACCAAGCAGACACTTGTCGATACGCAGGAGAGGATGGGCATGATGCTCGATCTCATGCCGATGGGGCTGCTCATTCATACCCGGCAGGGAATTATTTTCGGAAACCAGGAGGCGGCACGCCTCCTGCAAGTGCCGCAAAGTGAAGTCGTCGGCAAACACTTCCTCGATTTCTTGACCACGCATGCTGAAGACGCCGCCCAACAGATGGAGGAGGCATTTGACGGTCGGATCAGTGTTGAGCCGACCGAGGCTGAGGTCAAAACCGCCGCGGGTGAAACACGCACAATTAAGTTGATCGCGGGCGCCTTGCCTTGGGAAGGCAACCCAGTCGTTCAACTTCTCCTACAGGATATTACGGATCTAAAGATGATCCAGGACAGACTACACCTCTTGGCCGTGACCGACGAACTGACCGGTGCGTTCAACCGCCGTCATGCTTTCGCAATTGGCCACGGTTTGTTCAACGAAGGGATAGCTGGCCACCGCAAACTCGCTGTGGCTGTCCTCGACGTCGACCATTTCAAGCGTGTAAACGACACCTTCGGGCACGCAGCAGGCGACACTGCTCTGAAATCCTTGACGCGGTCGATCCAGGAGATCATCGCCGCCGATCCGTCCAGCGAGATGACCTTTGCCCGTGTCGGTGGAGAGGAATTCATGATCGTGTTTCCGGCTGTCGAACCGGGCAAAGTGCTTAAGATATGCGAACAGGTCAGGCGTGAGATCGAGGAGCGGCCCGTCTTATCGGCGGCGGGGACATTCCGGATGACAGTCTCCATTGGCCTGGCTTGGCAGAGTGCAATCGACAGTTCCTTCGATGCCTTGTATTCGAATGCCGACAAGGCGCTATACGAGGCGAAGTCCGCCGGCCGAAACCGCGTTTGCCAAGACGAGCGAGAACCAGAGTTGCGCCAAAGTTTGATGGGAGCTTATGGCAATGAGGCTAAAAGCTCGCCCAAACGGTAGTGTCCTGAAGCAGCTAAATAATCTCGAAGAAGAGATGACCAAAGGTCGATAGTGGAGCGTGCTTCTGCCCTCGAAGATCCCGCATTCGTAGTGTCTGAAAGTCCGGCGGCAACCCGGGCCGCCTTCAATCAAAGCGATGTTTCCAAGAGCGCGCTCAGAAGAATCCTTCCACTGACCGGCAAATGGCTTTCATCTCCACCGCATCGAGGTGGGTCCCGGTCGCCAATATGTAGCTCGCCAGGTGCTCAAGTTTCAGGTGGGCTTCGTGTTCATCCAAGGGTTGCCATGACACGATCCTGTCGCGAACCTCACGTTCGGCACTACCAAGCTGCGCGGCAAATGGGTTATCTCGAACTGGACTGCGCTGCCCCTTTAGTGCGAGGAGGAGCGTTCGATGGCGCGAGATGAGGGCCGTAAGTTCCAGAACATTCCTATCATCCATCGTCCATCCTGCTTTGATCGCTTAATTGTCATTCTCGGTTGACGCCGGACCTTCGCGTCTGGCCAGTGGAAGCGCCGTTGATGTATGAGAGTTAGAAAACAATGATAGGCGGCCTTTCATGAGAAGCAGAGTTGAGAAATACATTGAGGACAAAGGTCTCCTTGAGACGAGAGATCCCGAGGTCGACAAGCCGATTTTCCGGGGGCCAGGATTTGAAGGGGTGCCTGAGTTTTCCGAACTCGACAGCCGAATTTCGGAAGCGCTGAGGCAGGCACGGGAGCGGACTGGGCTTACACATGCTGATGTTGCGCCTTTGCTTGGACTTCACCCTCAAGTCTACGGTCGATATGAGCGCAACGAGACGAAGATGAATGTCACGCGGCTCATTCATCTGAGTGAGCTTTTGGATTTTTCGCCGATTGATGTCGTCATGGCCGCCGCCCCATATCGATTTGGAAAAACTCAACGTGAGGCAGAAAGGCGCCGGGAACTGATCAAGATCGTCGAAACCCTTCCGGCCGACGCCGTCGATTCATTGTTATCGCTGGTCGATGCAATGACCAGATTGCCGCCGAAAACCGAAAACTAGTGGCGCAACGACTGCATTGCAGCCCTTGTCTGCAAATCCTCAAAAAGTCACGAAGTCCCTCATAGGCCGTATCCGTTTTCAACGCCTCCCGAGCTCACGAAGCCATCTGATATTTTGAGCGCCCCACCACTTTCTGCGCCTCTTCTGAGCGGAACGTCGTTCGTGAAAGGATGCTTCGGTTGCTCGGCAGCTGGCAGGGATAACAGCGATTGCCGTATCCCATGGGTTTTCCGGTGCAGTTCGAGCAGTCGGGGTGAGGGTTGGGCGGCAATCGCCATGAGCATTTCGCCGCAGTAAACCAGCGGTTCACAAAGAACCTGCAGAGGATAGCCTCTCTTCCGGATCATCTCTACGAGCATCGGATTTGTCTGGATGATGACCGTTTCCGCTCCCACATGGACAAGGAACTCAAGAACTGCGGTCATCAAGATGTCGGCGGTTGCGACAGCCCCGATACAAGGAACACGAGCGTCGGTGGCACAACGTCCCCATTCGAAGACATGCCGTCCTTTTGGATAACTCTTTCCACCCATTAATTCCGGATAAATATGGGAGAGAAGGTGCGGTTTTGTCGTCGGAAGCAGGCGAGAATATCCAACGACCTCTCTCTCTTCCATTAGTACCAGGTGAATAGTGGACCGCGTATCGAATTGATCCTGTTCGCGCTCATCAGACCGCCGGAGCGCTTCCCAACCAAGTTCTTCAACAAAGCACTGATGGCGAAAACGCCAGACCTTCTCCATAGTGGTTGGTTTTTGTCCGATTTGGCTGCCTGTTATGACCTCAAGCATCGAATTTCCTCCGATCCAGCATGGTCATTGTGCAACCGGAGGTGACTGAATTCTATCCGTAAAATGTCGTAGATTTCATCGTTGCAGTCCGTGTCGAAACGCCTCTGCAATCAACTGAGCCCGATTTCCTGCATCGAGCTTGCGCTGCAGGTTGGCCAGATGCACCGCCACGGTTCGCTCCGAGCGTCGCGTTAGACTTCCTATTTCCTTAGCCGTCTTGCCAGCAACACACCAGGCGAGACATTCACTCTCGCTGGGGGTAATCATGACATCGGCCATCTTTTTGTCGTTTGTTCCCCTGAGTTCTTGAAGGCGGGTGTGGGCGCATATTGCAATAATTCGTAGAAGGTCTCGGTGGGCGACAGACAATGAGACCTGGCGGCCGGCCAGAGAAAAGAGACCTACAAGACCGCGCCGCGAGAAGATCGGGACCGTCACGCCGTCCACTAGCCCGAAATCGGCAGCTTCGCGCATGATCTGACGGCCTTTGGACGACAGAGCCTGCCCCTTGATGGCCTCGGACCAGACGATTGTACGGTCGGTGCGACGGACGAGGTTTACGATCGGATCGTCAAAAAAGTAGTTTTTCTCAACGTATACCTTAAACCATCCAGCGGACCAGCCGTTCAAGAGAAAGTAGGCCTCCAAACTCTCATGGGGCAGGGGATATCCTGCCATGGCAAATCGCTCGAAACCTAACGATGCGGTGACGCGCTCGACCAGAGCTGAAACTTCCGCTGGGCTCCGCGCCGCGGTACAAGCTTCGCAAAATTGAAGCAGCAAACCTGCCAATAACATCTCAAACTCCGCGCTCCATTGCTGGGTTATCTTGGCAGAGCCGCTGACGATATGTCCCATAGGGCGGGGGAGGCGCTGGAGATTTAGATATTAACGATGGCGGCCCACCTGAACCCATCCATGGCAGCGGGACGCCTCTCAGACCAGAGCTCGATGAGCCGGCCGAGAGGTGCGACGCTGAATTATCGAAGTCAGCTCCGACTACCTCCAGTCTTTCGCAGGATCGGTCAATCAAGACGACACCACTCCCGCTGTCAGTTAAAGCCCGCATCTTATTCGAGCGTCGCTGCCACTGTAAATTGCGAGATTTCGCATGTTCGCGCCGAGGCCTCTTTCTGTCCGCAAGAAGGTCTCTTCGCGGGCCACGATGCTGGGGCGGAGAACTGGCGACTATCGCCCCTCTCATCGACGCGCAAACTCAATGCCGGCTCCCACTCGCCTACCTGAGGGCTACGCTCCGCCAACGTCAACGGCGACAAGTAGTCGAGGCAGGTTCCGCATCAACCCGCACGCACGACAACGCGAGCTTCAGTGCCGGACTGGCCGGGTGGAAGGCTTGCAACTCATCTAGCCGCCGGTCCGACATGATGTCTTCCAGTGGACCAGCCCCACCTGGATGAGTGCCTTTTCATGAACCGCTACGCCTGCCCTCTCGATTATGGCTAGCACTCTCAGCAGGACCATTTCTCTCGGTTCGGTCGAAAGGTTGGTCGTCCACCACCAGTTGTCAGGGTCATCTAGGTAAGCCCTCACATACTCATCGACCGTTACAGCAGCCTCGTCAAACGTTGCAGTGTCTGGCAACCAGATTTGTTGGCGTTGTATCATCCGGGCTACGAGCGGTTTGGTCGAAGGCTGGTAATTAGGTGGATTTCGATCTGCATGCGAGATACTCCAGAAAATTGCCGTCAAATCCTAACCGTACGTGCCGCTCGATTGCAATGACCGCTCCTCCAATCGGTCATTTCGACTGGTCTTCTCGCTCAAACCCATTCATTTCGCGCCGTCGGCGGAGCCCGCGCCAGATGGCCGTCCAAACCTCGAGTGAAGCTTTTGTTTAGGGAACTCGTGGACCTCAAAATCGGTTCTTAAACATGTTTGCAAATGAGGACCGGTACATCCCAACCATCTGGAGGACGGCGCCATGACGAAGAATGGGATGATAGGCCTGCTCTTGATCGTGGTTATAGTTCTGGTGGCGGCTTTTTTGATGCGTGGACCAGGCCAGCCAAGCCGGTCGGGTGTGGTCGCGCCGGCTGATACGCCTCCGCCCGTTACCACGCCTTCCCCGCCAGCCATCACACCAAACCGATGATTCGAGACGGCGTCGTGCGCCGTCTGGATCTTGCCGGGTCTGAAAATGCCGCCGTTCTTCCGGTTCCCCCAGAAGAACGCGGCACGTCAGTACCAATACTCTTTCCGATAGCCTGAAGGAGTTCGGTGATCCGAGTTGAATGGAGACAATGATGGTTCTGGAAATTATATTGGCGTCGGTGTGAGGCGATCGCCATGCAGACTGACATCGATTGTACGACGGTGCGCAAATGAATCGAGCGTATAGCGCGGACTAGAGCCTACGGTACTAGCAAGCCGAGGGCGGCGGGGGATCTCGCGGCCGGTTACGTCAGCACACCGAGTTGGCTACTTCGCCGTGCCGTGGACGTGGGAAAGGGTCTAATGTGCGCGCTTCGATGCAGAACGTCCGGACACGCGCTTTCGCCGGCGCGCCGAACAGCCCTTGCGATCGCGGTACGCCCGGAGTTCTGCCAGAGATCCACCAAATCTTTGAATTGATCAGGACTTCGTCGAAGGACTCGTCAACCACGATCCGCGTGGGTATCAGACGCTTTTCAAAGGGCCGCAGCTGATGGGCCTTTGCGAACGTAAAGAGCCCGCGCAGCCCCCCCGGCGCGGGCTCTTCCTAAGCCTAAGACTCTTCTATGCTCGGCCTAGTGATGCTTTGATGGTAGCCTAACCGGCGGCAGCCGCAAATTAACTCAAAAGAATTAGAGCAAACGATCACCTACCGAAAAGACGGCCAGCGCCGCAGGCGCCGGCCGCTGAGATTGCTGGTCGGGGGTAGACCGCAAGTTCTCAGGAAATCATTACACCCAAACAGCGTTGTACGATCGGGCTGGCCGTTCAGATGACGCCGACAAACTGAGGACCTCCGCCTCAGGCAAGCGTGTCAGGACCACCGGTTCCAACGAGGTTACCGACCCGGTCATCCTGACCTCATCACCGGTAAACACTGCTGAAATACAGTCGGAACCTTCCAACCGCTAATGAGACGGTAACTGAGGGTCTGTCGCGAGCCATTGACGTCACCGCGACATTAGCAACCTTGTAGCGAGCGCGAGGGGGGCGGTTAACAAACGCGGGCTGATGAAGCAGTGCTGCGGGGCGTGAGGCACGAAACAACAATCAGGCAATGATTCTCGCTTCTATTGCCGCGGCAATGAACGCCTCTCTCGCCAGTTCACCCGGTCTTTTTCGTATGGTCGCCAACTGGCAGGTCTGGTGAGCCCGATCGTAGTGGGGCCCACGTTCGGCTGGCCATCGATCCTTGAGATAGGTCAGTGCCTCGTTCGGACCGTGAACGCTTTCGGAGGCACCGTAGCCAATCCTGACATAGACTGGGACTTGCCAAAGGCCGATTTCATAGCTCTGTTGAACAGTCATTTTTTCCTCCTCCCATCAAATTTCACACAAGGAGCACGACCAACACGAACATTCTCGGTCGGCTTTCGCAAAAATCAAATCTTCTTGGCATTTTACGCAGACTTGCCGTTAGCTAACGTAGCCTGCGCAAGTCAAACCGGAGACGAAACGGTATCTGACCCGTGTTTGTCCGTCAGTCTATTTTCGACGTCGCCCTCCAGAGGGTAAATCTACTGCTATCAAATCGCCAATGCAATTAACCATCCGAATGATAAAACCGAAATCGGCATCAATCAAAGGATAGATACACCGACGAATGAGGCCTATGTTTTGGATAGGCACAAAATAATTACGTCCGATGTCTGCCAGTCGGTGGCAATACTCCGATTGCCTTGGCGCAAGAGGCGTCTTAATCCAACCTATATTGTCAGGTTCACTCCACAGTTCCAAGCGGTCTGCGCCGCCGCGCGAAAGCAACGACTTCGAAGTGGTGGAGCGCAGGGTCGCGGCGGGGGGGACGCCGCGCTTTCGCAAGCAGGTATGACCCTGCACTCCGCATCGCCTCTCTCGATCGCCACGGCGACGGACACAGAAAATGATGGAGGGAAGCGGGCGTCCGCCGCCGTGACCTAACAGAACTGACCATTTCCCGACTTGTTTCAGACTTCATCCGAAAGGCGTAGGCTGCCCCTTTTAAACTTTTCGCCGTCGTTTTGAACCAGGCGGACGGCACCGTAGGAGGTTCTGACTGTCAGAGCGAAAAAACGGTCACAGCCGCTCCCTTGTCCCAGCTTACCGGTCTTTCTCGGCTAGCCAGACGCGGTAAGCGCGGCTCTTCTTCGTTGCGATCGCGCCCACATATCGCCATCTCCCAGCACCGAAGACGGACGCTAAAATGATGGTCATCCGCTTTGACTGCATTCGGACTGGGTTCTATGGGTGCCAACGAGGCGTTCGTATAGCTTACTAATCCCATCGATATGCGCTTTATCCCCGTATTTGATCAGCGCCTGAGTTCGTGCCGTGCTGCTAATATGGTCCCATTGCTGCCGATCGGTGAGAAGCCATGTCAGTGGCGCGACGAAGGCGTCCGGCTTTCCTGGCTCTACTAGGTAACCCGTGATTCCATCTTCAATGGCCTCCGGGTTTCCTCCATGATTGGTCGCAATAACAGGCGTCCCAAGCAGCATGGCTTCGATCAGCGTGCGCCCAAATGGTTCGTTCAAGGCGGGAACCAGGAGAGCGTCCAATGCACCCATACAAGGAGCCACCGGCGTTCGAAAGCCCATCAGATGAATCCGATCCGATATCCCGAGCGCCTTTGCGCGCCGTTTAACTTCTTCGCCAAGATCCGGCCTGTTGGGAGGAGACGTGCCAAAGATCAGGCCGGAAAGAGCGAAGTCGGGATAGCTTTGAAGGAACGCGTGTACCGCCTCAACGAATGCCACCGGTTGCTTGCGTGCGACCAATCCGCCGACATACCCGACGAAACGTGTATTAAGGGGGAGGCGCAATTCGTCGACAAATGCTCTACGGCAGGCCTCGCGATCGGGCAATGAGCTGGGATGGTCGAACGGACTATGGAGCACCGTGAACTTGTGACCAATCGGCAAAAGGGGCCTCGCCGGTTGAACAAACTTTGACACCCCCACGATGTGATTTGCCAAGAGGGGCGCTAGAGTGTTGACGCCTTGCGCTAGCGGATCTGCCCGGTGGTGCCACAGGAGCTTGCCGCCAGACAGACGTGCCGCCAGAGCCCAGGTGGCGTGCATCTCGCTGTCGTTCGTGTGTACGATGTCGATTGCGTTGGCCCGCAGAAATGGAACTAGACGAGCGGTGTTCCGCATGAGCGAACGAGCCCTCGCAATGCCGCCTTTTAGTCCTCGATCTTTCGTCGGAGATAAGATATCGACCTCGGGGGCCAGGGTGACCGGAAGTCCACGCTCGTGCATGTATCGCTCAAGGATCAAGCCGCTTCTGTGGATGACGATTAGCGGGTCAAACCTTGTCCTGTCGAGGCCCGCAATGAGGCCGGCTGCGGAAATATGGCTCCCCCCTAACTTGTCGCCCACGAACGGAAAAGCGATGGTAATTTTGCGCGGGAGCGGACCGTGTTGTTCCATGGTTTTTTCGGAGAGGAGCACGGAAATTTATCCCCAATCTACCTGACAGGACATTTTGATTTCGTAGTTAGCTGTTTCATGCAGATAAGCGCGGGTATCATTGTCCAGGCGGAGCTGCTCTCACCGAAACGAACGCTGCCGTTGATCCTATCATCACTGTGCCTTTTTTATCGGTGTCCGGGGGACCGATAAGGGAGACGTCACCAAGTCGGGTGCAAAAACGCGTCGTATTTCTGCGCAACTGCTGCCAGCGTGTATTCAACTTCAATCCGTCTGCGTGCACGGCGAGCCATGCGGGCATATTCGTCGGGTGACAAGTCAATCATCGTACGAATAGCCGATGCTAGAGCCTCTGGACGTCTGGAGGGAACTGCTATCCCGGCTCTTCCAACTAAAGCCGCTGCGTCTCCCACATTGGTGGTAACAACGGGCTTTGAGTGACTCATGGCCTCCGCGATGACGTTTGGAAACCCTTCTGTCCTTGACGAGAGTACGAAGAGGTCAATGCTATCATAGAACCTCGACATGTCCGAGACTTCACCCCAAAATTCGATGGATTTTAGCGGGAGCTCTGCCTCAGCGATGAGGCTTCTAAGGGCTGGGTTGTCGAGAGTTAGACCGTGGCCGGCGGCATAAAATTTGACGTTGGGGTGCGTTCTCAGGACGGATGCAGCTGCGTGAAAAAACGTGGCATGGTCTTTTTGCGGATGAAATCGGCCGGCGATGCCGATGCGCATCGGCTCTCTAGGCTCCGACTGAACCAAAGGGGGTAAGTCAAACCCGTTCGGGATGACCACAGCGTTGCGCTTGCTATAGCCGTAAGCCTCGTGCAATTCGCGAGCGCGATAGCTGTTGTAGATAACACCAGAGGCAGCCCCCGATAGCCACTTTCCCATCGTGATAGCCGCGCGTGAACTTCGCGAGAGCGACGCGGGGTCGTCCAATGATTGGCGGACATTCCAGAAAATAGGAGTACGCTTGCGCCCAATGCGAACTCCGATAGTTCCAGCGACCATCGCGTGGTACATCCAGCATAGGATTAGATCGGGCTGATGCTCGCGAATGAGCTGGGCCAAGCGCAGTATCGCCATCGGAAAAGTTGCAGCGCCACCCGCCTTGAGCGGAACGTAGAATACGTTGGGGTTATCGGCGAGATTTCGGTTCCGTTCCGAAATATCCAGCAAAGAGACAACGATAATGCGCTCGGTGCGCGATTGTCTGAGAAGGCGAGCCAACATTGTCTCGGCCCCGGCGCTCGCGGTAAAATTGGTGATGATATGCATGATCGTCCTAAGTGGAGCATGGCGGCTCGACGGCTTCGCTTTGCCGGCAAGATTGCTCTGGGAGAGGCTCAATTTCATATCAACGGTCATCGGTTCTATCCTCAGACTGAAGGCTTAACCGTATATCGAGCAACGTCCCATTGGCGGTGACGATCGCACAGCATGAACGGGGTGCGTATTCTGTGGCCGCCAACGTAAAGCGGAGGAGCCGTAGGGAGGCCAGTCATTCAAGCTGCATCCAAGCGAATAGGACCCGATTGATCTCGTGCACATCGAACTTTGCTTCTGCTAACTCACGCGAACGCTGTCCCATCGTCACAGCCAATTCTGGTTGGCGAGCAAAGGCGGCCATTGCATCGGCAAGGCTCTCAGCATCGCGAGGCTCGACCAGGAATCCATTCACTCCAGGCTGCACAGTTTCACGGCAACCCGGCAGGTTGGTTGTGATGATGGGCCGCCCGGTCGCCAGCGCCTCTAGGATGCTTCGGGGGATGCCCTCCCGATAGTAGGAGGGCAAGACAAAGACAGTGCAAGCTGCAAGGTAGGGACGGACATCGTCAGTGTGACCTAGGTATTCGAGGACGCCTTCGTTCACCCAGCTGTTGATCTGATCGTGCGAAATGGACGTCGGATTGCAATCGAAATGTCCCAGGAGCTGAAACCGTGCGTCAGGAAATTCACGCTGCAACTGCCGCGCAGCGTCCACGAACTCGGCTACCCCTTTGTCACGCAAAAGGCGCGCAATCATAAGGAAAACAGGCCCTCGCTGAGGCGGGCTTGAAAGCTCGAAGTGCTCGAGGTCAACGCCGGAACCAGAGACTAATACGATCTTGGAATTGTCCTCCAGCATCCGATACCGTCGCAGGTCTTCGGCATCAGCTTCGTTATAGGCGAAGACGACTTTGGCACCTCGAAACGCAATCCGATAGAGGACAATACAGAGTTGGCGAATGACCTTGGATCTCATGACCGGTGTAGTTTGGTCGGAAAACACGTGTCCAAGTCCAGTGACAAGGAAGCAGCGTTCCTTGACCGCTAATGTCCTGGCTGCGATCCCGGCATAGATTATCGGTTTCATGGTGTAAGGCAGCACCATGTCAGGCTTCAGTTGCCGTAGATGCCGTCGCAACGTCCACAAAGTAACCAAATCTTCAAACGGATTGAGGCCGGTGCGCGCCATCGGGATGCGAACGAAATCGACACCGATTGCAGCCAGTTGGCGCTCAACCCGCACATCGTTGTCGGGAGCGAAGGCGACAACCTTATGGCCAGCCCGCACCATTCGTTTGAGCAATTCCAGTCGGAAAATTGTCAATGAGAGGGTCAGGCTCGCTATAACTGCAATCACTCGCTTGCGTGGCTCTGATTGTATTTCGAAACCCGGTTCTTCCCCTAGTCGCGCAGGGGGTAGGAGGACAAGGTGGTCCGCGGTGACGGGCTTCAAAGAGAGCTTTGGACTCAACGCGAAATCTCCCGCCAGAACGTGGCGCCGTCTGCGCCGAACGGAAAGGGACTGACAGGCGATGCTAAACGGCCGGCGGATGAACTGGATCTGCTGGAGATTGCAAAAAACTTTTCCTCCGAGCGACGTGCACGTCGCACCTCGCATTTAATCTGCCTCCCTCGGTCTTGCTTGTCGTTACCCATAGACATCCTCAGTAGGCGGATTTCTGCGCATTTGATTGCTGGATATTCGCGGAACGGGGGACTTTTGGCCTGCTCTTCGGTGAGGGGCCTACTAGTTTGCTTTCGTTCGATGGCTTGTACTTTGTTGTGGCTTCATGCTCGTAACGTGGGAGCAGTTCGCGCATGACAGAAACCACTGCCGTTTCGTTACCTCTCTCCGCGTAATGCTGCAGCCGCATGAAAGCATTCTTCAGCGTCGGCAATGGTACAGGCTCCGGTACCGCTCCCAGAACGCCTGGAACGGGCGAGTCTATGCGTTTGTCAGTCTCGTCGAAAAGCTCCTCAAAGAGCTTTTCCCCAGGACGGCAGCCGACGATCTTGATCTTGATGTCCTTGTCTGGGGAGAAACCCGCCAGCCGGATCATACGCTTTGCTATGTCGATGATCTTGATCGGCTCTCCCATGTCGAGAACGAAGATCTCACCTTGGCCGAGCTGCTTTTCGAAACCGTAGGCGGAAGCCTGCAACGTCAGTTCAACCGCCTCGCGGATCGTCATGAAAAATCGTGTCATTCCGGGGTCCGTTACGGTAAGCGGGCCACCTTTCGTCAGTTGACGTTTGAAGAGCGGAATGAGCGAACCACTCGATCCAAGCACGTTTCCAAACCGTACGGTCATGAAGCGGGTCCCCCCTTCAGCCTTGAGGCCGTCGAGGTCCAGGGCTTGGCAGTAAAGCTCGGCCAGGCGTTTGGTTGCGCCCATAACGCTTGTCGAGTTCACGACTTTGTCGGTTGATATCTGGACCATGGCGAGTGCGCCGTATTTCTTCGACGCATTGGCGACGTTCATCGTTCCGATGACGTTGGTGAGAATTCCCTCACACGAATTCATTTGCACCATGGGGACGTGTTTGAGAGCCGCGGCATGGAAGACCAGTTCGGGTCGATGCCGCTTGAAAACTTGCTCAACTCTCTGGCTACGCCGAATGCTGCAGAGATAGCTCCGCCGGGGCACTTCCGGTGCCTGCTCCGAAAGTGTCATATCGATCTCGTAGAGGTTGTACTCGGTATTGTCGACGAGGACGAGTTCTGCCGGGCGGCACCCAGCCACCTGTAACGTTAGCTCACTGCCAATTGAGCCGCCGGCTCCAGTAATAAGGACACGCCGTCCGCGCACGAGCCGTTCAATCGCCTCGCGATCGAGCGTTGCCTGCGGTCGCTCCAAGAGATCAGTGAGTTCGATGGAGCGCAACTCATACGGGTTGTGTCCTTCGGCGCGCTGGAACTCCGTTATCTGCGACAGGCGCGAGACGGCAATCCCGAACCGTTCGGCCGAACGCAGAAGGTTATCCGAGGCGGCTTCGCCAAAGGCTGCTGGCGCCTCCGTGAAAACAACATGACGCGGCTGCTTGTTGGCTCGCTGCAGCTCCGCCACCACCCGCTCGAAATCTTCGATCCGACCTGCGACCGGCACGCCACGCAAGCTCGTACCGATCTGGTCCTCGTTCTTGTCGATACAGGCTACCGGCAAATAAGTGGAATTGGGATCGCGGCCGAGCGCGCGAAGATAGAGGTCGGCAGCGTCACCGGCTCCAACCAGCAGCAGCGGTATATGGTGATCCCCGATCACCGCATTACTGCGTCGAGTCTTGAAACCAGGGCGGGCAAGCGAAAACTCACCCGCGCGAAAACTCAGTCGGGCGGCGGACAAGAACGCGATCAGCAGGAGGGACTGCATTGGAACGACTGTGCGCGGCATGTCGCTCAATCGTGTAGAGAAAAACAGTAGCGAAACCAGCAGCATGGATGTTAACAGCACCGCACGCAAAATAGTGAAGAGGTCGGAAATGGAGCCATACCGCCAGTTGCGACTGTAAAGGCCGCACAAAGGAAAAACGAGCGCGCAGACGAGGAGATATTGTGCTCCGGACCATAGGAGAATCGAGACCAGTTCTGGCCGAGCATTCAGTTCTGCTGGCCCGTAACGAAGCAGCAGGGCCGTCGCCAGTGCAAGGCCGGCGGATCCGAGGTCAGCGACATACAATGCGCAGTATTTGCGCACCCGGCGAATGGCTGTTTGTAGACGACATTTGCCGATATCAAGGGCGGCATCGCGCATTGCTACGAGAGCGTCGGCAGTTGCTCGCCTACTTTTGCCTTCTGAAATAATCGACTGTAGCCCTAGGAATTGATCACGAACTGCCTTCGCGGCGGCGTGGATGCGCGGCATTAGTGCCCCTCCTAACGTCGATAAGCCCGCCGCACCCACAAAAACGACCGCACACTCCCCGCAAAGCTCATGGGGGGAGAACTCAAAGTGCTTCCGAAATTGTTATCGTGGATGCGACCCCGCCATGCTCGACGTCGTAACGTCAAGAAACATCGCGTTCACCAGGGTTTAGATGGCGACGAAATCGGCTTAATCTTGGGATCATAGTAAAAGCATCGAACTGGCTGGTTGTAAACCGCCCATCCGCGAGACAGGCATAGTCACATCAATCTAATTCAAAGTACGTAAGGGGGCTAATATATTGCGGTAACCTACTCCTTAAGGTGTAGGGGCTGCGTGAATGACGCTTCTGGTCAACCGGCAATTTCAGGGGACTAAGATGCGGTACGAAGAATTTTTGGCGACTTAAAAGCATTAATTACCAGATCAAGATCAGTAATAATTGCGATGAATGAATTTATACTATCGAGGTACGTTTAATTTATACATGGATCATGCCGAATTTGCCTGCAAAATATTTTAAAAATATTTCACGTTTTCTGATTTTGTTCGTGGATTTCTATGGAGAGAGGAGGTTAAGGTTGGTTTTCGCATGAGCGTTTTGGATTAATTAAAACCGGCGCTGGCCCTGGGATCGGGAAGTCGGGCTTTGCGCCGCGTTGGTGATCTCCAGGATGTACTTGAAATCCTTTGACGAGATTGCGCCGGGCGTAATACAATTTTGTAAGACATCCCTGTCGACTCTGATGGAGAGCTGCTGAGATGAATGTGTCACAGGCCTTCACCTGGATGACCTTCAGGATGCGCCAAGCGTTACGTCCGCTCCTTGTGGCCTGCCTTGGAATTGCGTATTCCGCTGGCCCCGCATCGCTTTCGATCGCGGCAGACTACCGGCTAAGCGCGGGCGACGCACTCACCTTCGACTTCCTCGATGACACTGAACTGCCTGTGACTGCAACGGTCGCCCGCAACGGCGAGGCGTCATTTCCGCTTATCGGTGCCGTAACTGTGATGGGTCTTACGATTCCCGAGGCGCTGGCGAAACTCAAGGGGGAATACCGAACCCGCGATCTCCTGGTCGACCCGAAGGTGTCGCTGGAGGTTGCGACGTTTCGACCGGTTTTTGTTCTTGGCGAGGTGAAGAACCCCGGTTCGTTCGCTTTCTTTGCCGACCTGACCGTTGATCAGGCGATTGGCCTTGCCGGCGGGACGCTGGTGGTTGCAGCAAACGCCTCAGACCGGATTATCTTGCGGGCCCGTTTGCGTGGAGACATCGAATCGGCGACCGCCGAGATCGTCCACGAGGCCGTTTATGCCGCCAGGCTGGTGGCGCAGTTAAAGTCCAGTGACAAGGTCGATCTAAGTGCCGTGCCGAAGATCGCGCGCGCCTATGTCGACGGAGCACCGCTGGAGGGCTTAGTGGAGGTGGAGGAGAAGATCCTTAAAGCGGATCTAACCGCGAGGACGTCTCAATCTCAGATTCTGGCCGAGGGGATCATGCATTCCGAAAATGGCATCAAGCTATTAGATGAACTTGTTCTGCAACAAAGGCAAGTGATCAAGAACAGCGAGGATGATTTGCGGCGCGTCGCCGACCTTCGCAAGCGCGGTCTGACAACGGAAAGCGACCTTTCTCGCGCAGAGAATACCGAATCAACTGATAAAGCCCATCTTCTTGAAATCCTCGCCTCCCTTGAGCGATCGCGCCAAGAGGTCAGTGCGTTGAAGCTGCAGTTGGCTAAGCTCGCGGCCGATCGGGAAAAAGACATCCTAACGCAGCTCCAAGCCCGTGAGATCGCCATTCAGAAGCTAATCTCGCAAAAGCGCGCAGCTGAAGAGCAGATCCTGCTGCTCGCTGCAGTAGAGGCTGACGAAGAAGCCAAGGAGAACGAAGTCTCCTATACCTACGAGGTCCGGCGAAAGATTTTAGACGGCTCGCATACCAGCATTAAGGCCTCGCCTTTGACGGAACTGCTGCCTGGTGATGTGCTTTTGGTGGCTATTGCCGGAACGTGATCATCGTCACGGGGAAAATGGTTGTACTTACGCCGAGGGGGCATTGTGTTGAAATCTCGTCGAGAGCATGCCGCCGTTTTTGATTTTCCCGCCGCCTCGGGACCTCACAGTTTCAAGCGGCGGCTTGAATGCCTGTTAGGCGGAATCCTTTTCGTCCTGTGCCTTCCGCTAATGGCCGTAACGGCCCTCGTTGTTTGGACGAGTTTAGGGCCCCCCTTGTTTTTCCATCAGGCCCGAGTTGGTGCGGGAATGAGGGTCTTCACGGTTCGCAAATTTCGCACGATGACCGATCAGCGCGGTCCAGATGGCCTATTGTTGCCTGACAATATGCGGCAGACCGGAGCAACGCGCCTCCTACGCCGACTACGTTTGGATGAACTGCCGCAGTTGCTTTCGGTGCTTTCCGGCGACATGTCGCTGGTCGGGCCACGCCCGCTTCCTTTCGCGACGGTCGCCGCGTTCGGTGACCTTGGCCGCCTTCGCAGTTTAGTCGCTCCTGGTCTAACTGGCTGGGCGCAGGTTAACGGCAATACGCGTTTGTCTGACCAAGACAAGGTGGCGCTTGATCTCTGGTACGTCGCCAATGCCAACTTCTGGCTTGATATCAAAATTCTCCTGCTGACGATCAAAATGCTTTTTGCGGGAGAGCGGGTGCATGTCGGTCGTCTGAGACTTGCCAAGGAGTTCCTGTCAGATCGATGGACGTCATCGGCCGAATAGGGAGCGATAGACCTAAATTGCTGCGGACACGACTTTCTGACGAAGCTGATCGCGAGCGGCTTTAGAACCTAGGTCTTGGATGCATGCGATTGCAGAAATAGCTGAGGGTTTTTATGACTGGCTCGCAGATTAAATTCGGGCGAACTCTCGTTGTAGCGCCGCATCCCGATGACGAGGTGCTCGGCGCTGGCGGTACGATCGCAAGGCTAGCGCGCGAAGGCCAAGAAGTCTTTGTCGTCATCATGACAGAAGGCAAGCCGCCGACATTCAGTTCTTCGGACGTCGTTCGCACGCAGGCCGAAGCGGTCGAGGCGCACCGCGTGCTGGGCGTGAAGGACACCTACTGGCTGAGATTGCCGGCGGCGCAACTTGCCGAAACGCCACATGCAACCGTCAACGGAGCCTTGACCGATATCGTTCGCCATTTGTGCCCGCAAACGGTGCTGCTGCCTTTCATAGGCGATATGCATTTTGACCATCAACTGACCTTCAATTCAGGGCTGGTTGCCTGCCGGCCGCACCAATTGGAATTTCCAAAACTCATTCTGGCCTACGAAACTCTGTCGGAGACAAATTGGAATGCGCCATACCTATCGCCCGCATTCGCTCCAAACTTCTTCGTCGATATCTCGCAGGACGTCGAAACCAAACTAAAGGCCATGAAGAGTTTCGCGTCGCAGCTGCGCGAGCCGCCGCACGAGCGGTCGCTCCACGCTTTGCGCGCGCTGGCGACACTTCGCGGAGCGACCGTAATGCTGGAGGCCGCGGAGGCATTTGTGTTGGTCAGGCATGTCGCCTGACGCCGAGGAGTTGGCACTTGAGAAGACGCCAGCGCTTGACGCTGCCGATCTGCTCGGGGCACCAAAAGCAGGAGGCGAAAGTGGGACGATGGCCAGTATATGACGAAGAGCAGATCGAAGACGTCGTTTCCGTACTTCGATCTGGTGACGTGAATGCCTGGACTGCGCCTCACGTGCGTAATTTTGAAACTGAATACGAGCGGTTTCTAGGCGTTAAGCACGCCGTTGCCGTTGCAAACGGCACTGTCGCACTTGACCTAGCATTGTTCGCCCTTGGGCTTAAGGCCGGCGACGAGGTGATCGTAACGCCTCGGAGTTTCATTGCTTCTGCCTCGAGTGTTCCAATGGCAGGCGGCGTGGCCGTCTTTGCAGATGTCGATCCTGAGAGTCAGAATATAACGGTGGAAACCATCCGCGCCAAGCTTACCGCACGTACGCGCGGGATCATCGTCGTGCATCTTGCCGGTTGGCCATGCGATATGCCCGCCATCATGGCGCTGGCGCGGGAAAAGCAATTGTGGGTCATAGAAGACTGTGCACAGGCCCATGGCGCCGAGATTGACGGTCGGCCAGTGGGTAGTTTCGCCGATGTAGCTGCCTTCTCCTTTTGCCAGGACAAAATCATTACCACAGGAGGTGAGGGCGGATTGGTGGCAACGAATGACGACGAACTTTGGAAGAGGGCCTGGAGTCGGAAGGACCACGGCAAGTCTTACGAAGCCGTCTACAACAAAGCGCACCCACCGGGTTTCCGTTGGCTGCACGAGACTATTGGCACCAATTGGCGGATGACTTCGATCCAGGCGGTTTTAGGCGTTCGGCAGTTGCAACGTCTGACGGAGTACAGGAGGATGCGAGCGCATAACGCCGCAATCCTTGCAAGAGCGACGGAAGAAATCGAGGTGTTGCGCACCCCTCGGCCGCCAACGCGGATAAGCCACGCCTGGTATCGATTTTACACTTTCGTTAGACCGGAACGTCTCAAGGCGAACTGGAGCAGAGATCGCATTATCGCCGAGATCAACGCGGCCGGCGTCCCTTGCTTCAGCGGTAGTTGCTCCGAAATCTATCTGGAGAAGGCTTTTACCGCCATTGGAATGGCGCCCGCGGAAAGACTGCCTATTGCGCGCGAGCTTGGGGAAACCAGCCTTGCCTTTTTAGTCGACCCCTCACAAGAAACCTCGGCATTGGAGAAGGCAACGCATGTCTTAAGAGAGGTGTGTGCCAGCGCCAGCATGGGAAGGATGGTAGGCGCTTGACCAAACTCATTCCCACGGCACCCGCGACAATGGCCGTTGCGCCAGCTCCATAGCCCAAATGTCTAGTGGGAGCCACTCGCCGTCGCGCACTGACGTCGCCCCGAAGTCACTGCATATTCCCTAGCTTGCAATGGGCCGGGGGACGTTTTCCCGATGACGAAGCCCACTCCAACACTTCAATGCACTCGTTGCCTCCACATAGGACGATGAAGGCGCGCTCGGTGTGAGCTTGCACTTGGCCGACAAGACCCACGAACCGATCTGAATTTTCAAGTCGTCTTGCATGGTAGATGTGGATCTTGTCATCCCTATACCAGGTGTAAGCACCAGGATAAGGGTCGCCAACCGCCCGGATCAGGCGCTGCACCGCCTCGGCAGACGCGTTCCAATCAATGAGGCCATCCTCCGGTGTTCGCTTGGCGCAATAGCTAGCCTGGCGATCGTCCTGCATTATCCTCGGCGCTCTTCCCGATTCAACAAGGGCAATGGCCTCGACGACCATCGCAGCAAGGTTCCGCGCATGTTTGTCGTAGAGGCTGCGGGCTGTCTCATCAGCCGAGACCGGGAAAAGTCTCTGGATCAGGATTGGCCCGGAATCCACACCGTCATCGAGCCAGAACAATGTGGAGCCGGTGACGCGCTCGCTGCGCAAGATTGTCCAAGGAATGACGGCGCGCCCACGAAAGCGGGGAAGCGCAGCCGGGTGAAATCCAACAGTGCCGTGACGGGCAATATCTCGAAACGGTTTACGGCACACCTGCGACCAACCGAGCACCAGGGTTAAATCGGGACGGGTGAGTTTCAGAGCCTCTATGGTGTCGGGCGCATTGATATCGGTTGTGTAGTGAACGAGGCTTTCCGCTGCACGCGCTTGCTCGCCGAAGTCAACAAAGTCGGAATGTCGCGCCGACGCATCCGCGGGCAGTGTCACAACCAGCGTAGGCGCGTGCCCCGCTTCGATTAGCGCTTTCAACGCGATATTGGAAGCTTCAACCGCACCAACAAGTGCAATACGCATGAGCCGGCACCAACGCAAACAGCAGGGGTCGCTTACAAATCTCAGACTGCTTTATTGGAACTGGGAACGAGCGAGATCCTGATCGACAGCCAAAGCAGTTGCTTCATCAAACACCATAAGGGCAGCGGTGTCTATTGAGCAGCCGCCGTAATAGGCAAAGCGCAGCATGACAGTTTGCATGACGTCGATGTGTCTGTGAAAGAGCCGCTGCATCTTTTGCATGAACCCGACAGACCTATCGTGGGGGAACCATTGTCAGCAACCCCGAATATCATGCCAACTTTCAATGGCTCGACCTGAAGGTCGGGCACATCATCTACCGTCGCGTATTTGCTGTGCCCCATTAGTCGGCTGGCCAAGGATGAGCCTCCTTCATCCATTCGGACGAGGGGCCAAGCAAAAAATCGCTCTTTTTGTTAGGTTGCGGAAAATCTCCCCCCTAAATACTCTCCTTGTGGCGCCAAATGGTTGCGCGAGATGGCAGCATTGTCTGACCCCTAATTACTTGACCACGCTTGCAAGTCGTTTTGCAAAGCTTCGTTGCAGGCAAGAACTTCTCGTCCAAGATTAAAGGGATGATGACATGTCTCTTCCTCATCTGAGGCGGCTGGAAGCTGAAGCAATCCATGTCGTTCGCGAGGTTGCCGCAACCTTCTCAAGACCTGTGGTGCTCTATTCGATCGGCAAAGACTCCTCCGTGCTGCTGCACCTGGCCATGAAGGCGTTCTACCCCGGCAAACCGCCTTTCCCGTTCCTCCACGTGGATACAACGTGGAAGTTCCGTGAAATGATCGAGTTCCGCGACCGAATGGCACGAGAGCTTGGCTTCAACCTCCTTGTTCACACCAACCAAGACGGGATCGATCAAGGCATTGGCCCCTTTTCCCACGGCTCAAACCTTCACACCCACATTATGAAGACAGTCGCGCTCAAACAGGCGCTGGAAAAACATGGTTTCGACGCGGCGATCGCGGGAGCTCGTCGGGACGAAGAAAAAACGCGTGCGAAGGAACGCATCTTTTCCATTCGAAACGCACAGCACGGTTGGGATCCCAAACGCCAGCGCCCGGAAATGTGGAAGACCTATAATACTCGCATCGGCAAGGGCGAGACGATGCGGGTCTTTCCGCTCTCCAATTGGACCGAATACGACATCTGGCAGTACATTCTGGCTGAAAGCATTCCGATTGTGCCGCTGTATTTCGCGGCCCGCCGGCCCGTGGTTCGCCGCGACGGCATGCTTATCATGGTCGACGATGAGCGCATGCCGCTTGAGCCGCACGAGGTCGTTTCCAAGAAGATGATCCGGTTTCGCACGCTCGGTTGCTACCCGCTCACTGGCGCAATCGAGTCTGAGGCGAGCACGGTTCCAGACATCCTGCACGAAATGCTGAGCGTGCGCACCTCCGAGCGGCACAGTCGCCTCATCGACACCGATGAGACCGGCGCGATGGAGAAGAAGAAGCGTGAGGGGTATTTCTGATGTCGTATCTTCAATCTGTACGCCCGTTTGAGGTCGAGGCTCATCTGGCTGAGCAAGACGCAAAATCAATCCTTAGATTTATTACGTGCGGCTCGGTGGATGACGGGAAGTCGACGCTTATCGGACGGCTGCTCTACGATGCGAAGTTGATCTTCGAGGATCAACTTGCAAATCTTGGACGGGTAGGAACCGCCAACGGCAAGGAGTTAGATCTGGCGCTGCTGCTGGACGGGCTTGAAGCAGAGCGCGAACAGGGCATCACAATCGACGTTGCCTACCGCTACTTCGCTACCTCGAAGCGCAAGTTCGTTGTCGCCGACACCCCAGGCCACGAGGAATATACCCGAAACATGGTGACGGGCGCCTCCACTGCCGATCTCGCTGTCGTTCTCATCGATAGCCGCCGGGGTATCCTGCCGCAGACCAGGCGCCATTCCTACATCGCATCACTGCTTGGCATTCGACATATTGTCCTGGCAATCAACAAGATCGATTTGGTCGATTTCCGTCAGCAGGTCTTTGACGACATCGTCGCCGATTACAACGTCTTCGCTAAGGATCTGGGGTTTACCTGCATTCAGCCGATCCCTATGTCGGCGAGCTTGGGCGACAATGTCATACGGCCGTCGGAGCGCACGCCTTGGTACCGCGGGCCAGCCCTACTAGATTACTTAGAGACGGTGGAACTAGGTCCTTTAGAACTGGACAAGCCGCTCCGTTTCCCAGTGCAGTTGGTGATGCGGCCGAACGCGAATTTTCGCGGATACGCGGGGCAGGTTGCCTCGGGCCGGATTTCTGTCGGCGACGCCGTTTTGGTCGCAAAATCCGGGCAATGTTCATCGGTAAAATCGATCGTGACGCAGGACGGAAACCTGACCTCGGCCGAGGAAGGCGAGGCCGTCACGCTGGTTCTTTCCGATGACGTCGACGCCTCGAGAGGCGATATGCTTGTTTCGCCGACGGCTAGGCCATTCGTGGCAGACCAGTTTCAAGCAAACGTCGTTTGGTTCGACGCCAATTCAATGAAGCCTGGGCGAAGCTATATTCTGCGGACCGAAAACGACAGCGTTAGTGCGACGGTAACCACGCTGAAGCACCGCGTAAACATAAATAGCTTCGTCCGCGAAGCTGCAAAATCCCTGCGGATGAACGAGATCGGCGTCTGCAATATCTCTACCCAATCGCCGATCGCCTTTGACGCCTATAGCGAGAACCGCGCGACGGGCAACTTCATCTTCGTCGATCGGTTGACAAACGCAACCGTCGGCGCTGGCATGATAGATTTCCCGCTACGGCGGGCCGACAACGTCCATTGGCAGGCAACCTATGTCAGCAAGGATGCCCGCAGCGCGATGAAGAACCAACGGCCAGCAGTGCTCTGGTTTACAGGGCTGTCAGGTTCGGGCAAGTCAACTATTGCCAACGCACTTGAGCGGGTTTTGCATGTAAGGGGTAAACATACGTATCTTCTGGATGGCGATAACGTCCGCCATGGCCTCAACCGCGATCTCGGCTTCACGGAGGAGGATCGGGTTGAAAATATTCGACGCGTGGCAGAAGTGGCGAAGCTTATGGCAGATGCCGGTCTGATCGTTCTCGTTTCCTTCATATCACCGTTTCGCGATGAGCGACGGATGGCACGCGAACTGATGGACGAAGGCGAGTTTTTCGAGATCTTCGTGGACACACCAATCGAGGAATGTGCGCGCCGGGATCCGAAGGGATTGTACGAGAAAGCTTTCGCTGGGAAGATTGCCAACTTCACTGGTGTGTCCTCGCCGTACGAGGCCCCTAACAATCCCGAACTGCATCTTCACACAGTCGGCAACGAGCCGATCGCCCTCGCACTTAAGATCGACGAATTTCTTGACTTGAGATTGGGGGAGAAATGACACCTCTTTGTGAACTGCTTGAACGAATTGCACTTGAGGCAGGCGCAGCTATCCTCGAAGTCTACGATCACGGTCCCAATATCTCATACAAGGATGACCATTCGCCCGTCACTGAAGCGGATGAAAGGGCTGAGGAAATCATCCTCGGCTGTCTTGCCTCCGCGTTTCCCAGTATTCCAGCTGTTGCGGAAGAGGCTGTCTCATCCGGTCACGTTCCCGACATCCGCAACGGCTCCTTTTTCCTTGTCGATCCTCTGGATGGGACAAAGGAGTTCATCAACCGGCGCCACGATTTTACGGTGAATATCGCACTGATTGAGGGAGGTGTGCCAATCGCCGGTATCGTCTATGCGCCCGCGCAACGCTGCGCCTATGTGGCCGACGGGGGCAGATCGGAGAAGCTGCTTATCGGTCACGGTCATGATATTGAGCAAAGGCAGGCGATACGTGTGAGAGCGCCGGGCGCAGGGCTTACGGGGATCGTCAGCCGTTCGCACGATAATTCCGCGACCGAGGCGTTCCTGGTCGAGCACCGCATTACCGAATATGCCTCCGTTGGCTCGTCGTTGAAATTTTGCATGCTTGCTGAGGGCAAGGCGGACGTTTATCCGCGCTTTGGCCGAACCATGGAGTGGGACACGGCTGCCGGGGATGCCGTCTTGAGCTGCGCCGGGGGCTCAGTCGTGCGCCTCGACGGCTCGCGACTGCTCTACGGTAAGACCGGGCAGAGCGAAGACAGCGACTTTGCAAATCCACACTTCGTCGCTTGGGGCGGAATGGCAGCGGCTCCGGCCACGCTAGTCTGATCGCTCGTTTTGCTGCTCGCTTGATTGCGGCAGGTTCAAACAGGCGAACCTCACCGCCAAAAGACCAAAGGCAGACCGAGCAATGAACCTGCAAGCAAGAAAACAAACCCGTAAACCTACCTTTTGCAGGTTTCGTGATCTCGCTCGAGAGCAGTTAAACGTCGAATTCCAGGTTCACACCAACTGGACCGATGGGGAGGCATCAATACTGGAGATCTTACGAGCGGCGAAGGCACTCAATCTCGGGGCCATGGCGTTCACAGAACATGTTCGGGAAGAGACGTCATGGTTTCCCGAGTTTAGAGACGAAGTTCGTTCGGCAGCGCTGGGTTTCGAGGGGATGAGAATTTATGTCGGCTGTGAGACCAAGGCGATGGATTATGACGGTCGATTGGACGTATCGGACACGGTGATCAACGCTTGCGACATAGTCTTAGGAGTTGTTCATCGTTTGCCCGACGGCCGGGGCGGCTACCTCGACTTCAAGCAACTTTCCGCCGACGAGACTTCTGAGATGGAGTACAGGCTGTCGATGGGGATGATTGCCAAGGCGCCGATCGACGTTTTAGGGCATCCTGGGGGAATGAGCCTGAGGCGGCATGGCCATTTTCCTGAGGCCTATTTCCGCGCGCTGATGAACACATCGCTCGACAGGCAGATCGCCATCGAAATCAATTCCTCCTATCTCGTGGATATGCCAGCTTTTTTAGCTTTGTGCGAAGAGGTCAATCCATTCGTTTCAATTGGATCCGATGCCCATAAGGTGAGCGAACTCGCGCGTTGCAGGGACCAACTGATTGCACTGGGGCTGGGCTCGTCATGAAGGTGTTTATCACCGGCGCCGGCGCCCTCCTAGGACAAGGGATCATCCGCGCATTAAAGCGTTCGACCTTGAACGCGACGGTTGTCGTGGGCGACCCAAGCCCCCTTTCTGCCGGGCTATATTGGGGCGATATAGCCCATCTCTTGCCGATGGCGAGAGATCCTGACTATCTCAACCGGCTGCTCGAACTCTTGCAAGCAGAACGGCCTGACGTACTCATTCCCGGGACCGACGTGGAGCTCCCCATCATTGCAGCCAATCGGGAGCTGATTGAGCAAACTTATGGCGCCAAGGTGATCATCAGTTCCCCTCGTGTTGTATCGATCGCGAACGACAAATGGATGACCTCCGAGTTCCTTCGGCAGCAGGGGTTGGGTTATGTTCCGTCGTGCCTGCCTGGCGGCGAAGAAGCGCTACTCGAGCAATTTGGATATCCCCTTGTCGTTAAGCCTCGCGTGGGCGCGAGATCAATCGGGGTCAATGTTGTATATAGCGGGGAGGAATTGAAGCGCGCGATCGCGGCGCAATCTGATGTGGTCATCCAGAAATATGTCGGTTCGGATCAGACCGAATATACCGCAGGGACACTCACCTTCGGTGGAAAATGTCAGGCGACAATTGTCATGCGAAGAGACTTGCGGGACGGCAACACCTATAGGGCTTTTGCCGAACGTTTCCCCGAGCTGAACGGCGCCATGATACAGGCCGCCAATGCTCTGGGCGCACATGGCCCGGCAAATTTCCAGTTCCGGCTGGATGACGGCGTCCCACGTATTTTCGAGATCAATGCCCGTTTTTCCGGGACCACGGCCATTAGGCTCCATGCGGGTTTCAATGAGGTGGAGATGTGCATCCGGCATATCCTCTTTAACGAACCGATAGAGCAGCCAGAGATCAGACAGGTAACGATCTTGCGGCACTGGTCGGAGACAGTCGTGACGCCCGCCCAGTTGATCACCCCATCAAAGTCGCTGCAGGAAGAGGCATAACGAATGTTTGCCCGACCCGCGCATCTGTCCTTGGTTGACGCGTTAAAAGACCAAGCAATTATCGGGGTGTTAGTGCGATTGTATCGACGCGGCATGATTTTCTGGGGCTATCAGGCAATGTGGGACTGACGTCGATGCAGCTCGTTGTTACCGGCGCGACAGGCTTCATCTGCTCCAGATTGATCGACCACGCGCTTTTGAAAGGTCACCGCGTTACGGCCCTGGCGCGGGACCCGGAGCTGATGGCGCGGAGGCAAAGCCCTCTACTAACAGTCGAAAAGTGGGCGATTGGTGATCCCTTACCGGCGGTGGGCAAAGCCGATGCCATTCTTAATCTCGCTGCCTTTATTCCCACCGACTTCAACGACGCCAACCAGGCTGCAAAATGCTTCAGCGTCAATACCAATGGGGCATTACAGATCGCGATGGATGCCCTAGCTCAGGGCGTAAGGCGGTTGATATTCTTCGGATCGGGTCAAGTCTACACGCCTTCTCTTACCCCCGTGTCTGAGACCAACCCGACCTTTCCCATCCACCGTGGCAGTTATTATCTCGCGAGTAAGCTTTCAGCGGAGATATGCTTGTCTGCCTTTGGAGCCGCAAACGCACTGCCTGTTACGCTACTGCGTCTCGGCTCGGTCTATGGGCCGACAATGCATGGTGCCGGCATGGTCCTCACGTTTATTCGTGCGCTCGGCAATGGGCGCTCCGTGATTCTAAAGGATGGCGGACATTACCGCGTCGACCTTGTCCACGTTGACGACGTTGTCGCATTGGCTTTGGCGGCCGTGGAGCAAGAATGTGCTGGGGTGTTTAATGCGGGCAGCGGACAAGCGTGCAGGTCGTTAGAGGCGGCTCGCATCATAGCCGGCGCGCTCGGCGCGGACCCCGGTCTTATCAGCGTCGAAGGAGAACGCAAGGACGGGACAATGATCGGATTTTCGGCGATGGACGTTACCAAGGCGACCGAGCAACTGGGATATCGGCCCCGTTCTTTCCGTGAGGGGATCGAAGCTTGGAAAGCGGAGACTGGCTTTGCCGATTGTTTTGAAATCGGCCAGCATGTTGACACGCTTGGCTTATCGCCAAGGTTGGAGCGGGGGCTAGGCGATGCGACATGATCCGGTCATGTGGTCTGCCGCGATTGAGCTGACTAAGAAGGCAGCTTTCCAGGGATGGCGAACCGGAAGGGACCGGCAATGACTTTTGCAAATAGCAGTCTGCCCACTGCGTCAGCTCCTATCCCCAGCAAAGCGCCGAACGCCAGGGTGGCCATTGTAATACCCGGCTTATCCGCAGGCGGCACAGAACATGTGGTTAGCCTTATTGCAAACCATTGGGCAAAATTGGGCTATGCCGTGACAATTATAACGTTCGAAGCGCAGGGCACCAAGCCCTACTACAGCTTCCGGAGCGATGTCCGCATAATCCGGCTCGGCCTGCCTCCTGGGCAGAGGAGCAGGCTCTCCTCCGCCACTTCGGTCTGGCTGCGGATTTGGCGCCTGCGACGAGCAATCCGCCAAGCTGAGCCGGCTGTCGTACTCAGTTTCCTCACGCGCACAAACGTCATTACGCTAATTGCGATGTTGGGTTCAGATGTTCCAACTGCCGTTTCAGAACGCAACAACCCCGCAGCTCAGCCCTTCGGAGCAATATGGCGGCGGCTGAGAAACTTGCTCTATCCCCGTGCTTTTTGCCTTGTAACGATGACACATGGGGCGCTTGCCTATTTCCCCGATGCCGTCAAACAAAAGGCGCGCGTCATTCCGAACGCCGTCGATCTTCCGGCAGATTGGATCGATCGGCGGACCGGCAGCACGCTAACAGCGGTCGGCCGGCTGACCCATCAGAAGGGTTTTGATCTTCTCTTAAAAGCGTTCGCAAAAGTTTCCGAGCAGCACCGGGAGTGGAAGCTCGTCATCTGGGGCGAGGGCGAAGAGCGCGGCCGGCTGCAGGCTCTTTGCACTCAACTTGGACTGCAGCACCGGGTGGAGATGCCAGGTGTTACGTCATCGCCTGGGCAATGGGTTGAGACAGCAGATGTTTTCGTTCTCTCGTCGCGCTATGAAGGTTGGGGCATCGTCCTTCTTGAGGCGATGGCAGCGGGCATTCCGGTGGTCAGCTATAACTGCAAATGGGGCCCAGGCGAAATGATTGTCCACAGACACGACGGGATTTTGGTTGAACCAGAAAGTGTCGATGATCTTGCCGATGCACTTGATTTGCTTCTGCGCGATAGCGGACTTAGGGAAAGCCTGGCGAGGAATGCGGTCTGCAGCGCCAAGGCTTATTCGCAGGAACATGTATTGCAGGCTTGGGACGCGTTGCTGGTTTCAGGGGTAGCGGCAGCACCTGGAGGGCGAGCAGGCAGGAGCGGCGTTGAATAAACCCGTAGTCAGCATCTTTTGGAAGTTGCCAAGAAACCCGCAGCGTTGATACCCGATGAATAGCTTGAAGTATCTGTGCAGGATCCCGAGGAATCCCGGGATCCTTCTGAGGCGGAAGTCTCGGTGCGAAACACCCAGCGTCCTTCATCGTCGATGTTAGGCAAATAGAAAATCACCGCTCGAGAAGTTGGAAGCTGTCAACTGACCTGCTGGATCATCGATGAGCACCGACACAGACTGGCCAGTGGCATCGAAGCCCTTCAGCAGGACATCGCCATCTGCCACGTCGTAAGCATACACCGTGCCCGCTGCATTGGAGCCTGAATACTGCTTGATTCCAAGACCCTCAAAGACGAGTAAATCCGTCGTGTCTTGGAAGTCCATTACGACATCCTGACCCGAAAGTGCGCTCGTCTTTTTAAATACAAACCGGTCGGCATCGGCTCCGCCCCAGAGAATGTCAGCTCCGGCATCACCAAGCAGAGTGTCTTCACCTGCAGAACCAAACAAGGTGTCGTTGCCGTCGCCGCCGTAGAGGAGGTCGTTGCCGACGCCACCGTCGAGGATGTCCGCGCCAGCTTCGCCGCTGATAGAATCGTTGCCGGCGTCGCCATTTGCCCGGTCGTTGCCCCCGCCAACGCTGATCCTGTCTGACCCCTGGCCGCCTCGTGCGACGTCCACACCTGCCTCGGAATCGAGGATATCATTACCGTCACCGCCGTCGAGGTAGTTGTTTCCATCGCCACCGTCGACGATATCGTTACCGATACCGCCGTAAACCTGGTCGTCACCGGACTGACCCTTCAGCGCGTCATTGCCTTCTTCACCGTAGATCGTATCGTTACCGGCGCCCCCACCGACGGCCTGCTGGGTGAGTTTGCCGGTAGCGGGGTCTATGCGGTTGAGGAATCCGTCGTCTCCAGATCCTGCATAGATGACATCGTTGCCAATCCCGCCGTCGATGTATTCTTCACCGGCCCCGCCATAGATCGTGTCGTTGCCCGCTCCCCCGAGGATGTGGTCGTGGCCGTCACCGCCGTCGATAGTGTCATCTCCGTCTTCGCCGTCGAAAGTGTCATTCCCCAGTCCACCTAGGAGAGTGTCTGCACCCGCGCCACCGTCAAAGCGGTCGTTACCATCCCCGCCTTCGGCATAGTCATTTCCGCTGCCGGCCTTGAAGAAGTCGTTTCCGATCCCTCCGTACAGCCGATCGTTCCCGAGGCCGCCATCAAGATAATCGTCGCCTGCGTAGCCCCAAATCTCGTCGTCGCCGTCATAGCCACGGATTGTATCAGCGAGGCTCGTTCCATGAAGCTGATTGGCCGCATTGTTTCCGTTAAGTATCACCGTCTTCTCCTTTAGAACTTGCGGGGTCGCTGGTTAAAAGTCGAATGAGGCACTACAGAGGCCGGCTCCTCGCCCGCTTGTGGCAAGGGATCTTCATGCGAAGGCACAATGTCTATCACAATCCCGGCGAGTGAAGGCGAAGCTTCGTGACCCCTATTTCTCTAATATAAGAGTTGGCGAAGAGACGGGGATGAAGTACATTATACTCGATATATTCTCCATTTACTAACTTAAATGGAGGTATGAGACGGGCACCCAATCTTCGGCGGTAGGAGGGGGCGTTACCTCGCCTTGAGCAAAAAAATCCGACCCAAGTTGTGAGACTGGGGGCAGTAAACACGACAGGTTCACAGACTATCGCGCAGGAATTTGCTCTGGCCTGGATGAGCCTGAAGGACGTTATTCCGCCTTTTCACTCGCGGCCTTCCGCGTTGTGCGAGGATTGTCCAGGCGTGAATAGTTAGTGGCATTGCGGAACCCTGGGATGGGACACCTAACGCGCGATTAAGTTTCCGCTGAGGGAGGATTGGGTTGGAGTGGGGGCCATGACGGTTAGTGCCAGAAAGTTCTATTCAGCCAATTTCAACGAGGCTGATCTGGCGGCGGAGTCAGCTTTCTTCTCACGACTGAAGATGCGAAATGGCACCTTCAAGTTGACTCAGGTCTCGAGATTCCGCGAGTTAGAGGTCGCCTTTAGGTCGATCATTATGGATCGTGCTCATTCTCTACATCAGGTTCTGGATGTCGGCGTCTCCACTGGGCTTACGACAGTTGAACTTGCGCACTTCCTGAAAGACTGCGGAGCTACAGTTCAAATCACGGCGACAGATCTTTTCGTGCAGGCTCATATCGTCGAACTTTTCCCGGAAGTCACGGTCTTCTGTGACCCCGAGGGCTGGCCCCTGCAATATGAGCTCTTCGGCGTTCCCATTCGTCCCTGGATCAGGAGGCTAGACTACGCAACTTTGGCCTTCATCCCACTGCTTCTAGCGCGCACCATGCTGCAACCACGACTGTGTTCGCGAATTCGCGCGGGTAGGAGCGACAAGGTGCAAATGATTACGCGGTCGCTGCCAGAGCACTGTGAAATAGACTTCATCGAGGATGATATAATGAGCCGCTCGGAGCATCTTCGTGGCCGGTTTGACTTAGTAAGAGCTGCCAACATCCTCAATACCAACTATTTTTCCGTCGACCAGCTCAAGACGGCTATTGCCAACGTCCATTCTTATCTGCGAGGCCCTGGAGCTATGGTCATGGTCACAAGGACTAGTCGCACGCAGGAAAACAATGGGACGCTGTTTGAACTGAAGGATGACGGCTCGTTTGCCGTCTTGGGGCGTGTGCGAGGTGGCTCAGAAATTGAGAGTCTTCTTCTGGACTTTAGGAAGACATAACCGTCGCCCGTGTCATGTCGATAACACAAACCTAAAGGATTGGGGACGGTCGCGGATCACCTGAAGCGCAGAGGAATAGTTCAGGAGAGGTGGCTCCTTAAACCACACCGAACATGTCGCTCAATGGAAGGCTTCCAAATGCCGTCGCAGTCAGTTCGCATTGCTTATATTGCCGGTTACGGACGTAGTGGTTCGACGATCCTTGATATCGCCTTGGGACAACATGCTGCGGTAGTCGGAGCAGGTGAGATTGCAGCGCTTACGCGACACGTTTGGGCCCAAAATGAATATTGTGCCTGCGGAAGTGCAATAACCGATTGCAGTTTTTGGAGCACGGTTTGCCGACACTGGTCCAACGGTCGCGAAGCAGAGCTCATTCGGGACTATTGTGTTCTTCAAAAGAAGTTCGAAGGGCTCTCAATGTTGTTGAAATCGATCTCTGGAATAGGGCTCGGCCCGCAGTTTGAAGAATACTCACTGCATACGACAAGGCTGTTTGCCACCATGCTTTCCTATTCCAACAAGGAGATGATCGTCGACTCCTCCAAATTACCGGGAAGGGCAATTGCTCTTTCCCAGATGCCGGGGATCGACATGCGTATCATCCATCTGGTGCGTGACGGACGCGGAGTGGCTTGGTCGCTGCTCAAAGGTTATGAGCGAGACGCAAAATCGGGTCTACAGAAAGAAATCAAGCCTAAATCTGTATTTCGAACAGCGTTGCGGTGGAGCATAGTCAATATGGCGGTCGAATACCTCTCGCGAACATTAGGCCCGGAAAGGATCATGCGCGTGAGATACGAGGATTTCACCTCCAACCCGGCGGCGACGCTACAGCAAATCGGCTCATTTCTCGAGCTCGACCTCAGTCAGATCGGCTCATCTCTGCAAAGAGGCGAGCCGATGGGGCCGGGCCACCAAGTCGCCGGCAACCGATTGCGGATGACGTCGTCCATCGCACTTAAAAAGGACGAGTCCTGGCAAACGCGGATGCCGGTCAGTCAGCAGCTATCATTCCAGCGGTTGGGCGGTTGGATGCTAAGGCGTTATGGCTATCTCTGAGTACGTTTAATCAATCGTCTGTCTACCGACGTCAGTCAGAGCAATGTCGAATGCCTTTTTCGGTGTGCGCTTCTACGGGGTACTGCTTCGAGAGATACTGCCGGTTTTGACTTTTCTAAGAGGCGGGACATGAGCATGAAAATCAAAAGCCAAATGCGCGCTGCCAGGATCTGTCGCTCTGGGAGCATGCATCGTCGAACTTTTGGAGCACTGATCATCATCGGTCTTGCCTGCGGGCCTTGGCAGGCAAAAGCTCAGGAGCCGCTTTCGCCGAAGCTCCCAGACGGTCGACAGCGCGCCTTTCCAACGGCTGAAGGGTTTGGCGCCGCCGCTGTTGGAGGCAGGGGGGGCAGGGTGATCCAGGTCGTCAATACAAATGAGGCAGGCCCCGGTTCATTGCGCGATTGTATAGATGCATCCGGACCTCGAGTGTGTGTCTTCCGCACCGGCGGCACTATTGTTCTTCGTGAGCAATCTTTGGTTGTCAGCAACCCGTTCTTGACTATCGCTGGAGAGACCGCTCCCGGTGGCGGGATCGCGATCCGCAACGGTGAAAATCAAATCCGTCCATCGATCGAGATCGTAACGAATGATGTTATCGTCAGATACCTCCGCCTGCGCCCCGGTCCCCATGCCATAGCGGCCTGCTGTTCCGGCGGGCTCGGGATGTACACTCCGGCGGCAAGTAATATCATCCTGGATCATATCTCGGCGAGTTGGGGATCCGACGAGACGATCGATGCAGAAGACGCCACCAACGTCACTTGGCAATGGGGTATTACGAGCGAGCCACTGTTACGAGGCGGACCAAAAAAGAGGAACCGGGCGCGAAACATGTTGTTTACAAAAGGGGGTAACATCTCTGTACATCACTCCCTCTTTGCCCTCGGAAAGTTTCGAAATCCACAAATCAAAATGAAAATACCTGGGGCAGTGGCGGATGTTGTAAACAACGTCTTCTTCTCACCAGTGTGGCAATACGTTGTAAGTTTTGGGGATGAATGGGCTCGGACCCAGGCCAACGTTGTTGGCAACTACAAGATTGCAGGCAGAAAAAACAATGACGCCCATACCGTGCATGTTTTTGACGAAAGCGGGCTCGGACACTCGATTTATCTCAAAGACAACTACGACGAACCTTATCGCACCAAAGCCGAGCAACCTGACGCTTTGGTGATCGCCGCGGAGCAGCGAAAAGTTATCGAATCAACTCGATTTGATGCCCCCGCCGTCCGCACATCCGACCCGAGGCGTGCTTACGAGGATGTCCTGAAAAGCGCCGGGGCAACGAAGCCCAAACGTGATGCGGTCGATCGACGAATTGTTGAGCTGGTCAAAAGCCGTCGCGGCCAATTGCTGAAAACGGATCCGACTGAGGTCGGTGGATGGCCTGAACTTGCTGCCGGAGCACCCTACAGCGATCGGGACAACGATGGCATTGCAGATGATTGGGAATTTGAAAATTCTCTGGATCCTGAAAATTCCGACGATGGTGGTCAGGATCTGGACGGCGACGGATGGACAAATCTCGAAGAGTTTCTCCACTTCATGGCGGGCGACGTGAGCGCAAGAACGCCTCAAGAACCAATAAAATAGAGATCCGGGTTTTGAGGCTCAAGAAACGTTGCGCCTCGCCGAAGCTTTGACTAAGTGAATTTTCCCGACATCGCCTGACGCCCGCGTGCGGTCAACCATCGACCGAACTTCGTGTCGTTGGAGCAGGCGAGGGATCGATGGTTGCTTCCCATTGCTCCGAGCTTCCATTCTGGCCGCGTAAGCGCCCTTGTTTCCATAACGAAGTGGGCGCGCGTTTGGCTGTCAAAACAAACCCGCCGTAGTGATGCCGTGTATGAATTTTCGCGTTGACTTGATTGATGACGGTGCCGATCAGGTTCGCGTGGTTCAGCCGCAACTGCGACACCGCATCTAACAGCTCCTCTTCCGTCGTTTTACCCCAATTTGCAATGACAACGACCCCATCAACGAAGGGCGATAGCCAGCTTGCGTCCCCTGTTGCGAGGACTGGCTGAGCGTGAAGCACGATCAGATCGTAACCGCTCTGCTTCAGATCCGCTACCAACTCGCCAAGTCTATCAGCGTCCATCGTTATAAATGGCTCGATCATTATCGGTGCCATATCGATGAATCCAAATCCGGGTAACGTAGGAATGGTTTGTATAATCTCCGGCAATGGAGCTTCTTTTCTGAGATAGCGTTCTATCGGTTCCGCACGCTGGGTAGAGCCCGGATAGGGCGCATTGGGTTGGTGAACATCTAGGTTCACGAATACAGTGGTCCGGCCGTCAGATGCTGCGGCCGTCGCGATCCCCCACGCCGTTGATGCGTTCGCAGTGTCGGGACGACACGACGTTATCAGGAGGGTGCGATGCGCCTGTTTTGCATCTGAATAGCGGCAGGCCATATAGACGGCCCGTTCTGCTTCTGCAAACGTGACACTGTTCCAGCCGGCACCAGAGTGAAATCGCTTCATCTTCTGCTTTGAAATCTTCGGAACATAGCCAAGGTGGGGGACGCGCAGGAGTTGTGCGGTGCGTTGGCCACTGCGAACGCGAGTGTCGGTAGTCTCCAGCATGAGGGCGAGCAATAGGCCAAGAAGTGTGGAACCGGCAAACGCCGCTGGAATAATGATCGCTGGCTTGGGAAACGAGGGAGAGTTGGGAAGAGCTGCGGTTGAAACGATACGCGCGCTTGGCTTCAGTGACTCGGCCTCCAGGTCAGACAAGATGCGTTGAACTTCATCTCCGATCATTCTACGGACCCCTACCAATTGGGAATCCGCCTCTATCATTTGCGGGTGGTTCTTACCGAACTTAGCGCCAAGCTCGGCCTTGTTCTGCAACAGCCGGGCCTCTTCATTCCGCAAGGTAATCAATAGGGGCTGGGTGGTGCTTTGGCGAAGAAATGCCACGGCTCCGCCGGTGTTAAGCGCGCGCTGTGTGTCAGCGGTCCGCTCGTCTTGTTTGAATTCCAACGAGGATTCCACGTAGAGCTTTGCGATGGTGTTTGCAATTTCCACCGCAAGTCTGGGCTCGGGATTTGACACCGTGATCCGCACGGCAAGGCTCTCTCCGGTGCGACTGACATCAATTTGAGAAAGCAGCACAGAGATCGCGCGATCTCGCTGTTCTTGTTCATCCGGAACAATTCTAGCGGCTTTGGGTGAGGGACCAACCCCCACGACTTTTTTCGGATATTCAAGAAGCTGCTGATTGAGAGACTTCGGTTCTGGCCCATTGGTAGCGTATGGATTGAAGCTCGGATTCCTGATCAGATTCAATTGGTCCACAATACGACCGGCAAACTGCCGAGACTGAAGCACGTCCATTTCGGTCTCCGCCGCCGAGCGATCACGCTCAAGGGAGGTTAAAGCCGCATCAGTGGCGAACGGCCGAATGTCTTTCCGCTCCAGTACTACGACGGAACTCGCGGTGTAGGTCGTCGGCAGGACGTAACAGGCAACCACAGCCAACAAAGTACATCCGACGACTACCGAAAAAATAAGCCAATGACGGCGCTTTATTAATGCCCAGACGTCAGACAGGCCCACGGTCTGGCCATTCCGATCCATGGCAAATTCCACGCCTTCGCGATATCGGGCGCGAGCGGTTAGGCTGTCATTCGAAACGAATGTTGTCATCGACCCTCTCCGTCCCGAAAGTTTATTTGAATGTTAGATGTGGCGCAATTACTCCATTGGTGGCATCGGCTCGATGGCGTTAGCCTCGGCTGCGAAGTGTAGCGCGCTTCAATCCTACAAGGGCCAGCGCGAAGGATAAAAAGACCGGTATCGTCCAGTATCTTGCGTACATGTGTGGATTGGACATCGCGATGGTTAAGAGCGCCACGACGGTCGTCGAAACTGCGGCCATTGCATACCTGTCTCCGCCAGACTTTTTGACCGCAAGCCAAAGCAGAAAGCCAACGCCCGAAAACAGCAACCAGCCGATCAGGGCTAGCAATCCACCTTCTACCCAGAGAAGAAGGTAGAGATTGTGAACGGGAGCATCCTGTACGCTCTTCTCTCGGAATTGATCAGCCCCAACCCCGACAAACAAGATACCTTCATCAGAGATAATTTGAATTGCCTCACGCATAAGGTCAGTTCGCGATGTGAAGGTTCCAGCTTCAGAAATGTCACCCGACGAAAGCGCGCCCAAAACGCGAGTTTGAAATGTCTTTGGAAGCATTTCTTTATTGCCAAACAGGGCAAATGCTCCAACCAAAATGGCTGCGCCGAGCGTCAACCGCAGAAGCAGCCGTGGCGTGGAAATGCCGGCGGTGAAAACAGCCATGGTAAGAACAGTCACGAAAAGGCCACTATTGGAACTTGTCAAAACAACGGTGACAACGATGAGACCGACCGCCGGCAAAGCAATAAAAGATTTAAGCCTGCCGGACGACCAGAAATATAGAAGAATTGGCAGCGTCAATGCATTGATTGAGGCCGCTAAATTCGGATTTCGAAGCACCGTAGCAAGGCGTTTTCCTCCGGTTACGACCCCTTTACCTTCCCCGGCGACGTATCCAACGGTATAAAAAGTGATAATTCCATGCGCATCTATTATGAGAACGCTGACAAGGAATATTGCGGCTAGCTTGTATATCTCCTTATGATCATGGCGCATCAAAATGAGCATCAAGATGAGGTACGCAAAGACATACTGCGCCATCACAATCAGTCCGCGCTCGGGACTGCCGCGAGCCAAGCTGCCCACCATTATTCCAACGAAGAGGAACATGAATGCCAAAAGCCAGAGCCCGGTCAAATTATCGAGCGGCTTGCTATTGGTCCGCCCGCTGACGAGCAGGAGGATAAGGCTAACGCAGAAGAAAAAATCGCTCACCGTAAAGAATAATTCCGAAAACCGAAAAGTCGCGTAGGGCGCTAAGAATACGGCGGCATAAACAACAGGGCGCTCAATTTTTGCTAAGAAGGGATCAGAGGTGGTTGAACGTTCTCCAAGATACAGTTGGGGCGCGGCCGTCTTGCTGGAATCTAACATTACCAATCTCACGAGTTCCTGTTTGATCACAGATCGTTCGTCGCCGGCTTGACCTTAGCTCAAGCAGTGTTACTTCCCCTGCGTTAACCAGCCAGTCAGATCTCTGCCGACCAGGGCTCCGAGCTTTTCCGTCTCGGAAGCATAATATTCGACCATTCGTGCGCGCAGATCTCCGCTGAGCGGCTCATATTGAAGCTCTTTGGTCATCATTGAGTGCAGCCTTCTAAAGGCCGCGGTCTGTCTAAAGGGAGCCAAAGCCGGTTTCAGTGGGCGCAGGAGGAGGCGCAGTCTTGGGCCGATAATCGGTTGCGTTTTGTCCTTCACCTTTTTCGCGAGTGGCTGGGGCGCGAAGTCGTCGTTGAGGTTCAAGAACCGGCGCACACGAGAAAGTTGCGCGCCTGCGTCGACCTTTAGGTCCTCGAAGAACAGTACAAGAAGCTGCTCCATAGGAAATCGGTCGATATAGCGTTGCAACTGCTGGTAATAGAGGCCCCGATCCAAGAAGCGGCCACCCGCGGCCTGCCGCGGATCCAGGTACTGTGCGATGTTACGACTGACCTCAGCCCGGCGATAAAGCATGCAGTAGTCGGAATAGGCCCGGTCCACGGGGTTGCGAAGCTGCGCGACAAGAAGGGCGTGAGGCAGCTTTTCACGTATCCTTTCTGCCGACTGTGGCATGCCGAGATAGGAGTTGGATTTTTCTCCTCGGAGCCGCCGGTGCTCTTGCCCGGCAAAATTCGATAAATACCAATGGTCTCCTCGGTCGTAATAACGGCTGAAGTAGTGTAGCTCGGGGTCAGGCATGAATATCGTGGCATCCTGCTGCAAGGACTGCTGGAGCCAAGTTGTCGCGCTCTTCGTCGCGCCGATAATGAGGAAGTCGATGTCGCGAAATTGCACGTCAATCCCCCACCTTTTGCCCGCCACGAATAAGCTGGCTTGCGTCCTGTTTAGAACGGGGTTTCTCTAATACACTGGCCGATCTCGTCATACGTCTTGCTGACACACCACCAGCGGAGGCCGCTGGACGACGCCTGTTGGTGAAGCGTGAGCCACTAGGCCACAGTTTATCCGCCAAACCTGCAAGTATTGAGCGGAAATTCCTCCAGGTATTTCACACCCGTCGGAGGCAAGATGCAATAGGGAGTTTTTTTCGGAACCCGACACCAGTGCAGTTTCGCTACCATCATTGACGACGACTCTCCCAGGTCATCATGCTCGCCCAGATAAACGCGAGAACGACATGGGCGATATTTGCGCCGATGGGACCCATCTGTGGCACCAAAAAAAACGCGGTCAAGAAAAAGGCAGCAGTGGCAATCAATACCGTCCTGAGCACCTGGGTTTCCCGCCCCATGGCAAGAAGTGCAGAGCGTGTAACCGCACCACATAGTGTAAGCGTAACCGCGATGGACTGAACGATCACCAGGGGGGCCGCCCCAACAAATCCAGGTCCCGCGGCAAAATGCAGCACTGGAGCGATCGTGAAATACAATCCCCCAACCAGCACGAGGCCGAATATGAGCAGCAGACCCTGCATTTGTGATATCGCACGGCGGAATTCGTTGATCGCTTGAGATGCCCAGGCACGAGCCAACTCCGGATAAAGCACGGCCTGAACCTGATCACCAGTTTGTCGCGCGATACGTCCAATCCGCTTTGCGATATGATACAACCCGGCAGACGCTGGGTCTGCGAGATATCCGACCAAAAGAGTATCAATTTGATTGGCGCTCGAGCCAATGGTCAGAGAAAGGTTCGTAGATATCGCAAAACGCCAAATCCCGGGGAAGCGGGATGTAATGCCCCGCAGCGACGCTTTAAAAAGGCCCTTCAGTATCTTTTGCCGGCGTAACTCCAGGAGTGCGAATGTGACCATAGTAAGTGAGTTTATCGCCTGGGACGCCATCCAAATCAGGGCGAACTCGAAGAGGCCGGCGCCCAAGATTATCCCCAGCGCACACAGGATTACGCGAAAAACGCTCGAAATCACCTGGCCGTAGGCGACGGATCTGAAACGTCCAAATAGCCGCAGAACGGCAAGCGGCACTCCAGAGATTCGCAAGGGGAGGATAGAACAGAACATGATTGCGAGATTTGAGTACTGTTCGGGAATCCCGAGTAGGGGACCGGCACTCAGGATCAGTATAACGGCGATCAGCCAACCGACGACCGCAGCAGAGATGTCGAGCAACCAGCCGAACTTTAGGAGAGACTGAAGCTCCTCGATCTTTCCAGCACGCTCTGCCTCAGCGCCGTACTTTATGAGTGGCTGCCACGACTGAAAGCTCACAAATCCTTCAATCGCGCTAGTATAGGTAAGGCAAAGGGCAAGTATTCCGTAATCTTGCGGGCCGAGGGCCCTGGCCGTTAGAGCGAAACCGACAAGTCCGATAATCGAAGACAGAAAACTTCCAGTAAGAAGATGACCAATCTGTCCTAACCGATCTCGAAGCCGCCGCTCCTTTTGAAACGACCGCCACAACTTCGCGAATTTCGCAATTATCTTGTTGAAAATCACGCAGTCAGGCCTTTCCGCAGGAAAAGAGCGCAAGCTAAACCTGCCCTTCATTATTATAGCTTTGCAGTATATTTGGATAGTTATTTTATTGGCCCTTGTCACCGCTAGAAAGTGTAGCGCCCAAGTCTAGAAATCCTGGCTTATGCGGGTATCGGAGTAGCCGGTTGAGGAGCGGTCGCAACCCCATGCGACCGCGCGCGGCGCCGCCTAAGATTCAGCATCATCTCTGCAATTGACTTCGAAGTTTCGATAGCTTGGTACACCGCTCGCCGAGGCAGAAGCACTCAACAAACCGGTTGGGCCGCTCGGGCCTGTCTCGCCTTCTTTTCAAAGGCAGCTTAGGCTGCGCGGTTTAAAGGCGCAGGTCGTGGCCGGCGCCACGGCCGCTGATCAGAGGCAGCAGCGACAAATTTTCGTTCTTATAATACTCCCTGATTTCCTGCTTCAGGGAGGCGTCAATCGATGACGATCGGTAGCCAGCACCGCGGTTCAATTTGCGTAGCCACGACAAGATGCCAAGCTGTCGTCCTGCAATCTGCGTCGAAAGTGTCGAGATTTTCCGCACCCATGGCGCGGGGTTCTGCGTCAGCGAAGCCACCAGCCTGCTTTTGTGGTGTTTAGCTTCATTGACGGGCGGAAACTCCGTCCGTCCATCATCCTCCAAATCTAAAAATTGCAAGATTTCAAGGTACGTCTGGCGCGGGTTGGCGATCCAATCGCGAAACGCAAGCACCCTTATTTGTTCGGCGGGGAAAACGGCTAGATAGCGTTCCACCTGCTCACGGAAGCGGCCCATCGCCTTGTAATCTAGAAAGCTAGCCTCTCGGCAACATGCTGGTATGCTGTCCGCTGGACGCCTGCCGGACAACCGCCAGACCTCTTCAAAATTCTCAATTGACTCATCGCGATTGTAGAGCTGCTGGTTGTGAAGGCTTGGCAGAAAGTCTTCCTGACTACGCAGGAAAATGAGGATTTTGGCATCGGGGTTGAACTTGCTGATCTCCCGCGCGGCCACTCGCGAATAAAGATAACGAACCGAGCCCTCGCCGACGACCGGCGCGTCGCCGCTTTCTTCGAACAGTGCAAGATACTCCTGCCGCGTTCTTGCCCAGCACCATTTCGGAAAGTCATGGGAGAAGTGGTGCGGCTCCTTTGCTTTGGAAAAGAAGATATGCGGATGGGATCCAAGGTATTCCACCCAGGCGGTTGTGCCGCATTTGGGCGCCCCAACGATAAAAAGGTTAGGCTTCACGTGTTTCTCCCCAAGTGGTCAGTGGAGCTGTGGTGTATCCCAAGTCATCATATATGCCGAATGGCTAACGTAAAATCTACTTCCAAATGCTTCAACCGGCAATCCGCATTACAGGCTATACTGGAGGGGCGTTGGACGTAACCCGGAGAGCGGGTCAACCCCTGCTATCGCGACAACGCTCGAGCCTGCGCGCGTTGCACTTGTCACTGCCCTGGTCACACACAGATCTGTTTCGGCTTTTATAATAGGCCAAAGCGGGATTTTCGCCTCTGACTTTGACAGCGCGCCGCCAGGTTCAAAAACCTGATAGGGTCAATACATTCATTTGATCTCTAGCTTAAACTTTCGGTTTATATCCAATTATTGGGTTTTTGTTCCCGCATTGCGACGCCATAAGGGACGTTTTTCCAAGGAGGAGAGACGCGATGCAGGAAGTGTCGAGGGCGAAAATTGAACGGAGAGTACGAGAACTTGCGCCGTTCCATCACGACATCGAACTCCCGTTCGGTCTACGAACGCATGTTCCAGAGGCGTCTCGTCAAGAGCGAGAGAGGACTAGGATTAACACGTTAATCGATCACGCTTGGCCTGCGCTCTTGGAAGCATGCGGCGGTTCGTTGAAGGGCCTTCGCGTTCTTGATGTAGCCTGCAACTGCGGGGGGTTCTCCGTTAAAGCTGCCCAGGATGGCGCCTCTTATGTTATGGGGTTTGACGTCGAGGATCACTATCTAAAGCAAGCCGATTTTATAAAGGAGGCATTATCCTTGAATAATGTCGAATTCAAACGCCTTCGTGTAGAAGATCTCGACCCTAATATTCATGGAATGTTTGACGTTACCTTCTGCTTTGGTATCCTATACCATCTTGAAAACCCTACGTTGGGACTGCAAAAAAAATCGCGGCGGTAACTGACAAGGTGATGATGGTAGACACAACCCTGATGCGGGTTCCTTTCCTGAATCGCCTGTTGAAACAACCTCTGTGGCACATGCGGGTAGTGCCTGCCGTTTCTGAAGATGCCACTAATATTTCGACCTCGCGTTGGCGCAAGACATCTCACTGCCAGTTTTCGCCCAATGCCGCCGCAGTCAAACTTCTCTTGGAATATGCGGGGTTCAACGACATCTCGCACGTTCGGCCAAAGCCAAACAACCCGGAGAAACGATACCTCAACGGCACACGCGCCACATTTATTGCAAAACGAGCTTTGCACTGAGAGCTTGGCATGGTTGACAGGGGACCGCCACACTTACGGGCCGACCAATCGTGCCGGTAAGATCGCGGCGTGGCGTGGCTTTGGACGAGAGCATGGCTGTTAGCACGTGCTGCCCGCCTCGGTCAGCCGCGGATCGTGGTAACTTCGCACGCTAACCTATCTTGGCGCGACATGATTCGCGGACGTCGTAGAGCCGGGCATGCCAGCCGCCTGCTCCCGTCGGGCAAAAACCCAAGCTCCTGAAGATAGGCTACATCATCCGGTATATTTGCAAGTTATCGGTTCCGTGCAATCGTGCTACCCCCGCAGCACCGTCCTGCATGACGATGTTATTGCGTTCGATGAATGCACAAAGCACGCGGCGAAGCAGGTGCTAGCCCCGTCTCCATTAAATTCTTTTAGCCGCTAGACTTCTTTGTCGAGCCTCTAGCGCAGGGGATGCTGTGTGCGGAGCTCTCAGGGGTAGCTAGCAACAAAGGGCCGTGCGGCAGGGCAGTGGAGGCCGAAGGGGCCGAACGTCGTTGGATAGACGACACATATGGGGGTGGGTTCGTTACGCACTCCCCGCTGGGGGCTTCACAGGTAATTGGAGGAGATTACCCCATGGCAGTTATCAACGGTACATCCGGAAATAATGTTTTGGTCGGCACAGCTGTCGACGATTCAATCAACGGCTTGGCAGGCGATGATCTGATCCAGGGCCTTGCCGGGTTTGACATCATCAATGGCGGCTCAGGCGTGGATACGGCTGATTATCGAGAAAAGACGGCTGGAATCGTCGTCACGCTCAACGGGTCCAACGATGCCGTGGTGATGGTCGACGGCGTTGTCGAGGACATCCTGCGCGCGATCGAAAACGTCTACGGCGGCGCGGGCGACGACCAAATCACCGGGGATGCGCAAAACAACCTCCTCAGGGGAGGTGGTGGAAGCGATGTGCTCGACGGCGGCGGCGGAAATGACACAGTCGATTACACAGATAAGACCGCCTCGGTCGTGGTTACACTTATGGGGTCGGTCCCTTCGACGGTCTTCGTGAATGGGGTCGCCGAGGATACGATCAGCAACTTTGAAAATGTCTATGGGGGGGCGGGCAACGACGCCTTGACCGGTGACGACCGAAACAACATCCTTCGGGGAGAAGGTGGAAATGACATTCTTAGCGGCGGAGCCGGCGACGATTCGATCTTCGGCGGCAGCGGCGACGACACCGCCGACGGCGGCGCTGGGGTGGACACCTTCGATCTGCGCGAGAAAACATCTTCAGTTGTGGTGCAGCTGAACGGTGCAAATGCCTCCACAGTCTTCGTGGGCGGTGCCGCGGAGGACACAATCTCGAATTTTGAGAACATCGTCGGCGGGTTGGCCGGCGACACGCTCCTTGGTGATGGGGCCGGGAACAAGCTTTCTGGCGCACGCGGCAATGACTTGCTCATGGGTGGAGACGGTACCGATACTTTGGACGGTGGCGAAGACATCGATACGGCCAGTTATAGCGACAAAACGGCAGCAATCGCTGTGACGTTAAACGGCAGCAATGCCGTCACAGTGACTGTAGGCGGCATTGCGGAGGACCTGATCGCAAAGATCGAAAACATTGTCGGTGGCTCGGGCGCAGACACGATCACTGGCGATACATCTGCCAACACGTTTCGTGGAGGCGCCGGTGCCGACGTCCTCGACGGCGGAGGCGGCAGCGATACGGCCGACTTTAGCGATAAGACCGAGGCCGTGGTGCTCACCCTCAACGGTGCGGCTGACGCTCTTGCGACAATCGGTGGAACGACGGAAGATACGGTCCGCAATATCGAGAACATCATAGGTGGATCGGGCAACGACGAACTGACCGGAGATGCTTTCGCCAACATGTTCAATGGCGGCTTGGGCGCCGACCTGCTGGATGGAGGTGTCGGCAGCGACATAGCGGACTACAGCGACAGGACGGGTCCTTTGGTCGTGGCACTCGCCGGCGCAAATTTGGCCACCGTCATGATCGACGGCGTGGCTGAGGATGGGCTACGCAACATCGAAAATATTATCGGCGGTTCCGCCAATGACGTATTTTCTGGTGATGGTTTCCAAAACCTGTTCGATGGCCGCGGCGGCAACGACACCGTCGACTATTCAACCGCAATCAAGGGCATCGCAGTGACGCTTAATGGCGCCATTGATGCAACGGTGAGTGTTGGCGGGGCTGCGGAGGACACGTTGCGCAACGTTGAAAACGTCATCGGGACGGACTTCTCCGACGTTATAAACGGTGATGTACAGGCAAACTTCATCCTCGGAGGAGGGGGGGCAGATCTGCTGAGGGGCGGAGGCGGACAAGATGTCATCGACGGCGGTATCGGATCGGACACGGTCGACTTCAGCGACAAGACTGCAGGGGTCGTTCTGGTGCTGGCGGGCGCAGCCAACACAATCGCGACAATCGGCGGAGTGGCCGAGGACACCGTCCGTAATATAGAGCACATTTTCGGCGGTTCCGCCGCCGACACGCTCACCGGCGATAATAACAGCAACACGATCCGCGGTGGTGCCGGCGCCGACAGTCTGGATGGTGGTGCCGGTATGGACACGGCCGATTATCGCGACCAGATCAAGTCCGTGGTCGTCACCCTAGATGGGGCCAACCCCGCAACGGTTAGGTTGGGCGGCGTAGTAGAGGATACGATCCGCAATATTGAAAACATCTCCGGCGGCTCCGCAGCCGATACGCTTACCGGCGACAGCCTTGCCAATGTGCTGTCCGGCAACGATGGCGCCGACACACTCAAAGGCGGCCTTGGCAACGACGTCTTGGATGGCGGCATCGGCGTCGATATCGCCGACTATCTCGAAAAGACAGACGCGATCTCTATCACCCTGAACGGAGCGGCCAATGCCACCGTCGTTGTCGGTGGCGTTGCCGAAGACACCATTCGCAGCGTGGAGGGTATCCTGTCAGGTTCTGGTAACGATACTCTAATCGGCGACGCCGCCAACAACATGTTCCGCGGGGCGCTCGGCGCCGACTTGATCGACGGTGGTACAGGCGTGGACACTGCCGATTACCGGGAAAAAAGCACCTCCGTGAATGTGACCCTCTTCGGCGGCAATGACAGCTTCGTCTTCGTGGGCGGAATTGTCGAAGACACCATCCGCAATATCGAGGTCGTGTTCGGCGGCAAGGGCAATGACACGCTGACGGGCGACGACTTCGCCAACACCTTCAACGGCAACGAGGGCAAGGATCTGCTTAGCGGTGGCGGCGGCGCAGACACTCTCGACGGCGGTGTGGCCTCTGACACTGCCAACTATCGTGACAAGACGGCATCGGTCTCCGTGACGCTCAATGGCGTCACCTTTTCAACTGTCACGGTCGGTGGCGTGGCTGAGGATATGATCCGCAATATCGAGAACATCTGGGGCGGAACCGGCGATGACAGCATGATCGGCGATTTGAACGCCAATCTCCTTTCTGGCGGCGGCGGGAGTGACACGCTCTTCGGCGGAGCGGGCGCGGATATCTTCCAATTCGATTTCGCTCTCGGAGCAACCAATGTTGACTCAATTTCGGACTTTACATCGGGAGACAGGCTCTTTTTATCGAAGTCTGTCTTTACCGCGTTGAGTGGCGGTTCGCTGGCTGCGACACAGTTTTACGCCGCGGCCGGTGCTACCGGGGCGCAAAATGCGAACCAGAAAGTCATCTACGACACCACAACCGGGGCTCTCTACTATGACGCAGACGGAAGCCTTTCTGGTCATGCCGCGGTTCAGTTCGCTGTGCTTGCGACGAATCCGGGGTTGACGGTCGGGGATTTTGTCCTTGTTTAGCTGCGCCGCTCACTTTCGGTACAAAAGCCAGGTTGGAGAATTCACAGATGCGCCCTGCAACGCCGCCATGAGCATGGGTGGGAATATTGGGCGAGGGAGCCAACCATTCGAAACGGAGGGAAATGCTCGGGAGGAGGTTCCGGCCGAGCACCCTCGCCAAACGGCAGTCCTTTGTCGGTGTCACCGACCACTATCGGGTGAGTTTTGGGCGTGAGGCTGATCTGGCTGCCACTGCCTTCCCCATTTGAACCTCGCTGGCGGGGGAAGGTTCTCCTGGCCGCCAACAAGTGAATTTCTTATAATATAACGGTGCTGTCATGGTCGTGACAGTTCTCAGATCACCGCTGCGGCCAGTTTTTCGTTATGTAACCGGGTCTCCGAAAAGCTTTTGATCGACTAAGGCTGCTGTTTGCCTCGAGATATAGGCAATCCTCGCAGCACCCTTGCTGCCCGTCTACTATCGAATAGGCGGGAGGAGGGGGTGTGGTAGCCTCGGCTGTCGTGGATCAATCCGAAGACCATTGGTCGATCAAGGACCGAAGCCGCGTTCTATCGGTCCCCGTGGCCGACCGATCGACAATTTTCCGACCGCGAGGGTCGCGCATAACATAGCGGCCGTTGGCGAGTTGCTCGCGGGCACCATTTCGGTGGCGGACCTCCAAAGGCGGGCCGTCGGCCGCATGGAGGCCGGGCGTTGCGGACGCAGGGCTGCTGCCGCCTGAATTGCCTTGCTGGCCACCTGAATTTCCGCTTGCATTACCGTTGGACGCCCCGTTCCCGTTCCCGTTCCCGTTCCCGTTCCCGTTCCCGTTCCCGTTCCCGTTCCCGTTCCCGTTGCCGTTGCCGTTGCCGTTCCCGCCCCCATTCCCGTTTCCGTTGCCATTCCCATTCCCATTGCCGTTGCCGGCATTTCCGTTTCCACCGCCCTGCTGAGCTTTGACGGGCATCTCGCTTGCAAAAAGCGCCACACTGCCCAAGGCAGTGCGCGCAGTAGTCAACGCGACGACCGAGGACAATGAACGGATGAAAAGCTGTCTGCGAGAGAGCATTGAAGCCTCCTGTTGCCGCTGACGCCAAAAGGGGTCCGGGGCGATGATCGACGTGAACGCCATCCTGGGGACGTGGTCAACTTGATCGATCGATTGGCCTGCTGTGCCTCCGGTAGCCGTTAAGCCGGCCGAAGCCGCTATCTTACGTTTGGCTAATCGAAAAAAGAAAGCCCCAGTTCCCGCCATAGGACTAAAGACCCGCGCGGGTGGGACCTCAGTCTCACCCGATACCGCCGAAAGTCTGAGGTTCATTGGAATCGGTTTGATGAGACCTTCGGATCAGGCCTTGATGTGGCTGACAAATCGGCGTCAACCAAGTGATGGTCCACGTAGACAAGTCGATCGATTTGCGGGGGGCAATGGTGGGCGATGAGAGACTCGAACTCCCGACATCCTCGGTGTAAACGAGGCGCTCTACCAACTGAGCTAATCGCCCGTCTGCGGCTGTGGAGCAATTGTCCCGCCGCGTCGGTGGCCGTGATCTATGCGGATCGCGCGAAAACCGCAAGAGCCTTCATGATGTTTTTTTGAAAATTCTGGACAAAGTTCATCAATCAGCAGGGGGAGGAGCGCAAATGAACAAGGCGTCATCCTTTTGTCTTGAAACCTGCTTGACACCCGATCACGAACCTCTTAGTTAGCCGCTCAACCAAGCGGTCGAGGCCGCAAGGGGAGGGCACTTTGCCCTAGAGAAATGCGCGGGTGTAGCTCAGTTGGTTAGAGTGCCGGCCTGTCACGCCGGAGGTCGCGGGTTCGAGCCCCGTCACTCGCGCCATTCTCCTCCTCGAATATCTGCCAGTTGCGCAACCTGCGTAATGAAGCGGATGCCGCCAGTCGGCAATATGCGCGGGTGTAGCTCAGTCGGTTAGAGTGCCGGCCTGTCACGCCGGAGGTCGCGGGTTCGAGCCCCGTCACTCGCGCCATCATTTCTTTTGCCGTTCCGAATCAACCGAAAATAGGTTCGCGATCCTCGCTAAGTGGGGTGGTGGGTTCCCGGACATTCGTACCGGTTTGGCTTCAGATTAACGCCAGTGTCGTTGTTTTCTGGCGCGAGTTTCGCCGATCACTTGCTCAGGTGTCTCGAACCTCCTTCAGGGGACGACGTTCACGGGGCACTAATTCCGAAAAGAAGCCGCTCAAGAATTTCCCATGGCCTGAGATATGTGGCTTGAACACCGCCGGCAATCGCCTTCACGGCTGCTGAGCGCCGGAAGTAAACCATTATGCGGTCGTCGCGTCGCGCGCGCAGATCCAGCCTTCCTCCGCAGCGGGCCTTGAGCAGGAAGAGCGTCAGATGTCCGCGCATCCGGAGTTTGCTTGGCCCGCCGACAAGTTCGCCCGAGCGGGACTTCTTCGTCATCCAGGCGCTCGACGTGATGTGGGCTCACGAATAAAGCGAGATCTGGTCCTCGATCTCGATCTTCTTTCGAAGACGGCTGGCCGTCTTGCCTCGGCACGTCCAAGCCCTTTGCATGGGATGGGATCCGGTGGCCCCACGATTCTTCAATGATTGCTGCTCCGACAATCGGCGATGAGGTACTGGAGACCTGCAAAAGTTGAATTGGTACGATCCTGCGCGGTTGATCCTGCAATTGGTGCGGGAGGAGGACAAAATAGGCGAAGCATCAACTTGTTTTTTAGTTGAATAGGGCGGCGCGGATCAAGAGACCGATGATCGTGACTGTGCCGACGCCGGCCAACCATAGCCCGACGAACCAGACAGTCTTTCGAAGCCCCTCATTCATCAATGGTATCCTTCCTCTGGATCGATCTTGCCGCGGAAGACCCAGTAAGCATAGGCGGTGTAGGCAAGGATCATCGGCACGAGAACGACGGCTCCGACAAGCAGGAACTTCAGCGAACTCTCCGGCGCGGCGGCGTCCTTGATCGTGAGCACTCCAGGGATCATGTACGGATAGAAGCTGATCCCAAGGCCAACGAAGCTCAGCACGAACAGTCCTAGCGCGGAAAGGAAGGGCTGCAGGTGCCTGTCATGCGTCAGGCCGTGCCAGAGTGCGAACGCGCACAAGGCGAGCAACAGTGGCACGAAGGACGAGAAGAAGGCGATGGGCCAGCCGAACCATCGCTCGAAGTACATCTGGTTAATGAAAGGCGTCCAGAGAGACACCGCTCCGATCAGGGCCAGGAGCCCAAGGCTCAAAGGGCGCGCGAGCTTAGCCGAGCGCGCCTGGATCTCTCCGGACGTCTTTAAGTTGAGCCATGTGACGCCGAGTAGCGCGTAGCCCACGAGTACTGCGACGCCCGTGAGGACCGAGAAAGGCGTGAGCCAGTCCCACCAGCCGCCGGCGTACTGCCTGCCCCGGACGGCAATGCCCTGCACCAGCGCCCCAAGCGCGATTCCCTGCATCAGAGCCGCAACGGATGATCCGATCCAGAAACCGAAATCCCACAGATGCGACTCATGATGGGTACGCCACCGGAATTCGAAGGCGACGCCGCGGAAGATCAGGCTAACGAGCATAAGGATGATCGGCATGTAGAGCGCAGGCATGATGATTGCGTAGGCGAGTGGGAATACGGCCATGAGGCCGCCGCCGCCGAGCACTAGCCAGGTTTCGTTGCCGTCCCAAACGGGAGCAATCGAGTTCGTCATCACGTCACGGTCGCGCCTCCTGCGGAAGAACGGGAAGACGATGCCGATCCCGAGGTCGAATCCGTCCAGCACGACATAGGCGAGAACCGCAAAGGCGATGATCCCTGCCCAGACGAAAGAAAGGTCAATCTCCATGTCGTCCTCCAATCGGATAATCCTGCGCCGCACCCGGCATGACGCCCGCCGTTCGAATCGGACCGGCATCCAGTTCTTGATCCATGTCCAGAGGCGTTGGCGGCCGGCGCATGAGCTTCAGCAGATAGTAGACGCCAACGCCGAACACGACGAAGTAGACGGCAATGAATATCAGAAGTGAGGTCCCGACTGCGGGAGCGGAAACCGGAGACAGGCTCTGGGCGGTTCTAAGATGTCCGTAGACTGTCCAGGGCTGACGTCCGACCTCTGTCGTGTACCAGCCGGCGAGCACCGCCACGAATCCGGAACCTCCCATGGCGACACAAACCCGGTGGAGCCACGGCGTGTCATACAGGTTTCCCTTCCAGCGCGCCCACAGAGACCAGAGCCCGACGCCTAGCATCAGGAAACCGAGACCGACCATGATCCGGAAGGTGATGAACGGCATGAGCGCCGGCGGGCGCTGATCGCGTGGCCATTCCTTCAATCCCTTGATCTCGCCGTCCAGTTCATGCGTCAGGATCAAGGAACCGAGCTTCGGAACCTCGACCGCGTAGCGGGTGGTCTCCGCCTCGTCGTCCGGAATGCCGAACAGCACGAGGGGAGCGCCGTCCTTGTGCGTCTCGTAATGTCCTTCCATGGCCGCGATCTTCGCGGGCTGATGTTTGAGCGTATTCAGGCCGTGCAGGTCGCCGACGAAGATCTGGATCGGGGTGACGATCGCCGCCATCCACATGGCCATCGAGAACATGATCCGGGCCTGTCGGTTCGTCCGGTCCCTCAGCAGGTGCCAGGCACCGACGGCGCCCACGGCGAAGGCGGTCGTAAGGAAGGCTGCCATGACGGTGTGGGTCATTCTGTACGGGAAGGACGGATTGAAGATGATCTGCCACCAGTCTTCCGGAATGAAGACACCGTTGGTGTCGACGCTGAATCCCGCCGGCGTATGCATCCAGCTATTGGCCGCCGTGATCCACGTTGCTGATATCAGCGTTCCTATCGCGACCATGGCGACAGCCGCCATGTGGGCGGCGTCTCCGACCCGTTTGCGGCCGAAGAGGGCGATGCCGAGGAAACCCGCCTCGAGGAAGAAGGCGGTAAGGACCTCGTATCCCATCAGTGGGCCGATGACCGGGCCCGCCTTGTCGGAAAAAGCGGACCAGTTGGTGCCGAACTGGTAGCTCATGACGATGCCCGAGACGACGCCCATGGCGAACGTGACCGCGAAGATCGTCTTCCAGTATTCAAACAGCTTGAGATAGGCTTCGTCACGTTTCCAGAGCCAGAGCCCGTTCAGGACGGCGAGGTAGCTGGCCGTCCCGATGGAGAACGCGGGAAACAGGAAATGGAACGAGACGGTGAACGCGAACTGTACCCGCGCCAGCATTTCGGCTTCGAGACCAAGGAAGGTCATGACGACTCCATTTTTGAAGACCCTCGAACTTCACGCAGGGGGCCAGGTTCCAGCCCTCCGCGTACGCATGATTGGCGGGCGGCATCGGGCCCTAAGGTAAGGGAGCCTCGATGGGCGCCAAGACCCCTGAGCGTCGCGCGTCGGATTGCCACGCCGAAGCTCCAAGTTCGATGGACGGGCATCCTGCCCTCGTGGTTTTCCAGTTCCGGTAGAAGATGTAGCCCGCGACTATGAAGATGAGCGCCGCAAACGGACGGATGAGGATGTTCTTGTATGCGCCGAGCCGGATTGCAGCATCATGCCGACGAGGCCCGCGGCGCCTACGCCGATGAACTCGGCGGTCAGCCACCAGGCCCGATGCGGCGCAGTTCAGCGTCGCCGGTCCGAACGCGCCGACGGAGATCAGGCCATTTCCGTTTCTTGTTTCGTTATGATTTAGATGTTTCTGAAATAATTCTCCTGCCGGCACTTGCGACCAGATGACAATCTGCTTATTTCCCCGACGTCGCTTGCGGCTGAGCGACGCAGTCTGCAAGGCATGCTTTCTTGAAAGCACAGCCTGTTCAACTTCGTGATGGTTCTGGAATTCGGCAGGTTCCTGCCGAGGTCGCTCATGCCAGTCCTTTGTCTCAGCCGTGCGTTCATCGCAAATTGCACGTTGGAACTGCTCCATTTTGGCGCAGGGGCTGCCGTTCAAAGGTCTTGCGCCGCGCCTTCGGCTGCGCTAGTCACGGCTTATTGCAATGCACGTTCGCTTGCCGCGCACGAATGATGAGCGTCGCCCCCGGCGCTGTGGCAAGCAGGGATCGAATACCATGAGTGAACTCCTCACTTCCTACGTCCCGATCGCGATCTTTATCGGCATCTCTATGGTGATTGGCTTGGCACTTTTGATTGCGCCGTTCGCTGTTGCCTACAAGGCTCCCGACTCAGAAAAGCTTTCAGCCTACGAGTGCGGCTTCAATGCCTTTGATGATGCGCGCATGAAGTTCGATATTCGGTTCTACCTCGTCTCGATTCTCTTCATCATCTTTGACCTTGAAGTGGCTTTTCTGTTCCCCTGGGCTGTGTCCTTCGGTGCCATCGGCTGGTTCGGCTTCTGGTCGATGATGGTTTTCCTTGCCGTTCTGACGATCGGCTTCATTTACGAATGGAAGAAAGGAGCGCTGGAATGGGAGTAGTCGACAGCGGCAATACCCTCGTGGCGCCAAAGCCGAAAGGGATCATCGATCCCAATACCGGCAAGCCCATCGGCAACGACGACGCCTTCTTCGGCGAGATCAACAATGAACTCGCCGACAAGGGGTTTCTCGTCACCTCGACCGACGAGCTGATCAACTGGGCCCGTACTGGCTCGCTGATGTGGATGACGTTCGGCCTTGCGTGCTGCGCTGTGGAAATGATGCAGCTCTCGATGCCGCGCTACGACGTGGAGCGGTTCGGTTTTGCTCCTCGCGCTTCGCCACGTCAGTCGGACGTGATGATTGTTGCTGGCACCTTGACCAACAAGATGGCGCCGGCACTCCGCAAGGTCTATGACCAGATGCCGGAGCCGCGCTATGTGATCTCCATGGGCTCCTGCGCCAATGGCGGCGGCTACTATCATTATTCCTATTCGGTAGTTCGTGGCTGCGATCGCGTCGTGCCGATCGATATCTATGTTCCGGGCTGTCCCCCCACGGCGGAGGCGCTCCTTTACGGCGTGCTTCTGCTGCAGAAGAAAATCCGCCGGACCGGCACGATCGAGCGCTGATGGCCAGAGACTGAGGGTAATTGGACAAGATCATGAGTGAAGCCCTGAACGAGCTTTCGACCTACATCCGCGAAGCGCGTGCGTCGCTCGTGGAGGATGCCACGATTGCCTATGGCGAATTGACGCTGACGACGACTGCACAAAGCCTTCTGCCCCTGTTGACATTTCTCAGGGACGACGTGCAGTGCGGTTTCGTGAGCTTCATTGACATCTGCGGCGTAGATTATCCCGCGCGGGAGAAGCGTTTCGATGTGGTCTACCACCTGCTCTCGCCGCGTCAGAATCTTCGCGTTCGCATCAAGGTCGCGACGGCGGAGGATGAGCCGGTGCCATCTGCCTGCTCCGTTTATCCGGGGGCTGATTGGTTCGAGCGCGAAGCGTGGGACATGTATGGCATCCTGTTTACCGGCCATCCGGATCTGCGCCGCATCCTGACCGATTACGGGTTTGAGGGTCATCCGCTTCGAAAGGATTTCCCGACGACCGGCTTTGTCGAAGTTCGCTACGACGACAACGCCAAGCGAGTTGTCTACGAGCCGGTCGAGCTTCGCCAAGAATTCCGCAGCTTTGATTTTCTTTCGCCGTGGGAAGGGACCGACTACGTTCTTCCGGGAGATGAAAAGGCCAAGATTTAAGAAAAACCGGCGCGCTGAGCGCCGGTCGAACGCATTCCTTCCCGCTCGGGGCGGTCTTCGCCCGGTATGGAGCAAGCAGTATGACTGAACACAACGTCCGCAACTTCAACATCAATTTCGGACCGCAGCATCCGGCGGCGCACGGCGTGTTGCGACTTGTGCTGGAGCTGGACGGCGAGATCGTCGAGCGTGTCGATCCGCATATCGGTCTTTTGCATCGCGGCACCGAAAAGCTTATCGAGGCCAAGACCTATCTGCAGGCGATCCCCTATTTCGACCGGCTCGATTACGTAGCTCCGATGAACCAGGAGCACGCTTTTGCTCTGGCCATCGAAAAGCTGATCGGCCTCGAGATCCCGATTCGCGGCCAGCTGATCCGCGTGCTCTACTCGGAAATCGGCCGCATCCTCTCGCATCTGCTCAACGTAACCACCCAGGCCATGGACGTCGGCGCCTTGACGCCGCCACTCTGGGGCTTTGAAGAGCGTGAAAAGCTGATGGTGTTCTATGAGCGCGCCTCGGGCGCCCGCATGCACGCCGCTTATTTCCGTCCAGGCGGGGTACACCAGGACCTGCCGCCGGAATTGGTGGAAGATATCGGCAAGTGGTGCGATGAATTCCCGTCGAAGCTTGACGACATCGACGACCTCCTCACCGGCAACCGTATTTTCAAGCAGCGTAACGTCGATATCGGCGTCGTGACGCTGGAAGATGCCTGGGCCTGGGGTTTCTCAGGCGTCATGGTTCGCGGTTCGGGCGCGGCCTGGGACCTGCGACGCGCGCAGCCCTATGAATGCTATTCGGAGCTGGATTTCGATATCCCTATCGGCAAGAACGGCGACTGCTACGATCGCTACCTCATCCGCATGATCGAGATGCGCGAGTCCTGCAAGATCATGAAGCAATGCGTCGATCGCCTGCTGGGCGACGCCAAGACCGGACCTTTCTCCTCGCCAGACGGCAAGGTGGTGCCGCCGAAGCGGGGCGAGATGAAGCGCTCGATGGAAGCCTTGATCCACCACTTCAAGCTCTACACCGAGGGTTATCACGTGCCGGCGGGCGAGGTTTACGCAGCAGTCGAAGCGCCGAAGGGCGAGTTCGGCGTCTACCTGGTTGCCGACGGCACCAACAAGCCTTACCGCTGCAAGATCCGCGCGCCGGGTTACGCCCATCTGCAGGCGATGGATTTCATCTGTCGCGGGCATCAGTTGGCGGACGTTTCGGCTGTCCTCGGCTCGCTGGATATCGTGTTCGGTGAGGTGGACCGCTGATGATCCGAGCTATCGTCGCTGCCGGAATGGTCTTTGCGGCTCCCGTTGCCTTCGCGCAGCAGGATCAGGCGCAGGTGTCCGGCGGTTCGACGGTCAGCGGTGGATCGAGATCAATGCCTGATCTCCTGTCTGACGGGTATGAGATCAAGGCGAGTGTTCCCAATGGAACAAAGTTCATAGTGTTCATGCAGAAAGAGAAGTCTGCCTATGCCTGCGAGTTCGTGACGCTCACGAAAACCAGGTGTGGATCCATAAACTGATAAGGCGTGGAAAAGAATGTCCGTTCGTCGATTAGCCGAAGATAGCGTCCAGCCGGCAGCATTCGCCTTCAACGAGGAGAATGCCGCCTGGGCCGAGGCAACGATCAGGAAATATCCGGAAGGCCGGCAGCAGTCAGCGGTGATTCCGCTTCTGATGCGTGCGCAGGAGCAGGACGGCTGGGTGACCCGGGCGTCGATCGAGCATGTCGCGAACAGATTGGACATGCCCTATATCCGCGTCCTGGAGGTTGCGACCTTCTATACGCAATTCCAGCTGAAGCCAGTCGGAACCCGCGCCCATATCCAGGTCTGCGGTACCACGCCATGCATGCTGCGCGGGGCGGAAGATCTGATGAAGGTCTGTCAGAAGAAGATCCATCACGATCCCTTCGCGTTGAACGCCGAGGGCACCTTGTCGTGGGAAGAAGTCGAGTGTCAGGGCGCCTGCGTCAATGCGCCGATGGTAATCATCTTCAAGGATGCCTATGAGGATCTGACGCCCGAGCGGCTGGAAGAGATCATCGACGCGTTTGAAGCAGGCAAGGGCGATCAGATCAAGCCAGGCCCGCAGATCGACCGGCACTTCGCCGCACCCGAAGGAGGCGCGCTGACGCTTCTCGAAGAGGTGAAACCGGTCCGCACCAACCTGGAGCCGCAGCGGGACCTGGCAGAGACTGCCGCCGCCACCGTACCACCGGCCGATGCCGGGCGTCCGAAGGATACGGCGCCGGAAACCAATCCGACCCTGAAGACGCCGGTAACGGACAAGGAAGGCGCCAAGAAGCGCGCCAAAACTGCGGAGAAGCAGCCGCTTTCAGGCACGGCGAAGAGCGAGCCTGATCCAAAGGCGGCAGGCAGCGCTGCCGAGGGTGCTCCGCCGGAACCTGGCGCGGTATCGGGCGATTTGAAGCCGAAGCGCACGCGGCGCAAGACGACGACGGAAGGTGAGCCGTCGTGATCATCGAGAATTCTTGTGCGGCCTCAGAAAATGGCTGCATGATGCCAAACAATGACCGACTCAATCTCGGCGGACTTGTGGAATAGATCATGTTGAAAGATCAGGATCGCATCTTTACCAATATCTACGGCCTCAAGGACAAGTCGCTGAAGGGCGCCATGGGCCGCGGCCATTGGGACGGCACCAAGCAAATCATCGAGAAGGGCCGGGACTGGATCATCAACGAAATGAAGGCCTCTGGTCTTCGTGGACGTGGTGGTGCCGGCTTCCCGACCGGTCTCAAGTGGTCCTTCATGCCGAAGGAAAGCGACGGTCGCCCACATTACCTAGTGGTCAATGCCGACGAATCCGAACCCGGTACCTGCAAGGACCGCGAAATCATGCGCCACGATCCGCACACGCTGATCGAAGGGTGCTTGATTGCCGGTTTTGCCATGGCCGCGCACACCGCCTACATCTACGTGCGCGGCGAGTATATGCGCGAGCGTGAAGCACTCCAGGCGGCGATCGATGAATGTTACGATGCCGGATTGTTGGGGAAAAACAACAAGAACGGTTGGGATTTTGATATCTATGTTCATCACGGTGCCGGCGCGTATATCTGCGGCGAGGAGACTGCGCTGCTCGAGAGCCTCGAAGGCAAGAAGGGCCAGCCGCGCCTGAAGCCGCCATTCCCGGCCAATATGGGCCTCTATGGCTGCCCGACGACGGTCAACAATGTCGAATCGATCGCCGTTGCCCCGACCATCCTGCGCCGCGGCGCCGGCTGGTTCTCGTCGATCGGCCGTCCGAACAATGTCGGCACCAAGCTCTTCATGATCTCGGGCCACGTGAACAAGCCATGCACGGTCGAAGAGGCCATGAGCATTCCGTTCCGTGAACTGGTCGAAAAACATGCCGGCGGCATCCGCGGTGGCTGGGACAACCTGCTTGCCGTCATTCCAGGCGGCGCATCCTGCCCGATTATCAAGGGCGAGGACATGGACGACGCGATCATGGACTTCGACGGAATGCGCGACAAGAAGTCGTCCTTCGGCACCGCCGCGATCATCGTCATGGATAAGTCGACCGACGTTATCAAGGCGATTGCCCGCCTCTCGGCATTCTTCAAGCATGAGAGCTGCGGACAGTGCACGCCTTGCCGCGAAGGCACGGGCTGGATGTGGCGCGTCATGGAGCGCATGGTGAAGGGCAACGCCCAGAAGCGCGAGATCGACATGCTCTTGCAGGTCTCGAAGCAGATCGAAGGACACACCATCTGCGCGCTCGGCGATGCGGCTGCCTGGCCCATCCAGGGCCTCATCCGCAATTTCCGGCCGGAGATCGAGGCGCGCATCGACCAGTATACCTACAACGCCATGGCGCATGGCGCCGTCATGGAAGCCGCGGAGTAAGAACTTGGTCAAGAAGGGTGACGAGCGAAAGATAGAGGCGGCGGACGATCCGGCGCTTGATCGCGCACGCGCGCCTGATTTTTCCGAGGCGCTGTCGCTTAATCCGTTGTTCGCCCATTCGGCGGCTGCCGTGGCTGCGGCGACTGCGATAGGCTTCGGTCTGGCGAACCAGATGGCGAGCGCCTTCTTCGGAGCTCTGCAGGGGGCGATGGAAACTGCCGGCCAGAGGGGTGTTGAAAAGCAGGCCGAGGCCCCGACTTTGGAAACGCCGGAGGCGACCGCTCCGGTCTCCGCTACTGCCGTTGAGGCGCCTGCCGCTGCCAAGACAGCCGTCGCCGTTTCAGAAAAGCCGAAGGCAAAGCCGACCCGTAAACCGGCTGCGGAAAAGAAGGCTGTCGCAAAGCCGGTGCAACTTGATGCTCCTGTTAAAGTTAAGGCCGTGGCAAACACCGCTGCCAAAGCCAAAAAGGCGGTTACAAGAACGCCGGCCGTCGTTGCCGGCGCTGATGATCTGAAACGGATTTCCGGTATCGGACCAAAACTGGAGGCGGTCTTGAAGGGGCTCGGCGTGACGAGTGTGTCTCAGATCGCCGCCTGGAAGGATGCGGACATCGCCCGTTTTGACAAGGAATTGGGTTTCGAAGGGCGCATCGAGCGAGACGACTGGGTCGGTCAGGCGAAAGCTCTGTTGAAATAAAGGATTATGTCCCGGGCCTTTGGCTCAAGGGATCGAATTAGGGACGTAAGTGATACGATGGCAAAGCTGAAGGTAGACGGCAAGGAGATCGAGGTTCCGGATCATTTCACGCTGCTTCAGGCGTGCGAGGAAGCCGGCGCCGAGGTACCGCGCTTTTGTTTCCACGAACGTCTTTCGGTCGCGGGCAATTGCCGCATGTGCCTGATCGAGGTGAAGGGCGGACCGCCGAAGCCGGCGGCGTCCTGCGCCATGGGCGTGCGCGACGTTCGCGGCGGCCCGAATGGCGAACTGCCGGAAATCTTCACCAATACGCCGATGGTCAAGAAGGCCCGCGAGGGCGTGATGGAATTCCTGCTGATCAACCATCCGCTGGATTGCCCGATCTGCGACCAGGGCGGCGAATGCGACCTGCAGGACCAGGCCATGGCCTTCGGCATCGACAGTTCGCGTTATACGGAAAACAAGCGCGCCGTCGAAGACAAGTACATCGGCCCGCTCGTCAAGACGGTGATGAACCGCTGCATTCACTGCACGCGTTGCGTCCGCTTCACGACCGAAGTCGGCGGCATTTCCGAATTGGGTCTCATCGGCCGCGGTGAAGATGCTGAAATTACCACCTATCTCGAACATGCCATGACGTCCGAGCTACAGGGCAACGTCATCGACCTTTGCCCGGTTGGTGCGTTGACCTCGCGGCCTTTCGCCTTCACCGCGCGTCCGTGGGAACTTGGCAAGACCGAATCGATCGACGTTATGGATGCGGTCGGCTCGGCAATCCGCGTCGACACCCGTGGCCGCGAAGTGATGCGCATCATGCCGCGCGTCAATGAGCAGGTGAACGAAGAGTGGATCTCCGACAAGACGCGCTTCATTTGGGATGGTCTGAAGACCCAACGTCTTGACCGCCCCTATGTTCGAAAAAATGGTCGCCTTCAGGCTGCATCCTGGGGCGAAGCCTTCGGCACCATCAAGGCGGCGGTTTCCGCTGCCTCTGCCGACAGGATCGGCGCGATTGCCGGCGACCTGGCATCTGTCGAAGAAATGTATGCCTTGAAGGAACTGATCCGTTCGCTCGGATCGGAAAATCTCGACTGTCGGCAGGACGGGACGGCGCTTGATCCGTCGCTCGGCCGCGCAAGCTATATCTTCAACCCGACGATCGAAGGTATTGAACAGGCGGGAGCGCTGCTTCTCATTGGCGCCAATCCGCGCCTCGAAGCGGCCGTTCTAAACGCCCGCATCCGCAAGCGTTTCCGCAGAGGCAACTTCCCCATCGGCGTGATCGGCGAAGTCAGCGAATTGCGATACGTCTACGACTATCTCGGCGCCGGCCCGGAAACGCTTTCCGAGCTTGCTTCCGGTGCGAACAGCTTTGTCGACAAGCTGCGCAATGCCAAGAATCCGATGATCATCGTAGGGCAGGGGGCTCTCGCGCGTCCGGATGGTGCCGCCGTTCTTGCCGCGGCCGCCCAGCTCGCCGGCTCGGTCGGCGCATTGACGGAAGACTGGAACGGCTTTGCGGTGCTACATACCGCTGCCGCCCGCGTCGGCGGCCTCGATCTCGGTTTCGTACCGGGAGCCAAGGGCGCCGCGGCGGCACAAATGCTGGGCGATATGGATGTGCTCTTCCTGCTCGGTGCCGATGAGCTCGATTTTTCGAAGAAGGGTGCCAAGTTTACCGTCTATATCGGCAGCCATGGCGATGCGGGCGCGCACAATGCGGACGTCATCCTTCCCGGGGCGGCCTACACAGAAAAGTCGGGTACCTGGGTCAATACCGAAGGACGTGTGCAGATGAGCACCCGCGCGGGCTTTGCGCCGGGCGACGCTCGTGAGGATTGGTCAATTCTGCGCGCTCTTTCGGATGTGCTCGGAAACAAGCTGCCGTTCGATTCGTTGCCGGCTCTGCGTGCGAAACTTTATGCGGACTATCCGCATTTCGCCGCCGTGGACGAGATCGCAGCCGGTTCTGTGAACGAAATTGCCGCACTTGGTCAAAAAGCTGGTGGCCAAAGTGGGGGGATGACGAAGTCCGGGTTTGCGTCGCCGATCAAAGACTTCTATTTGACGAACCCAATTGCACGAGCTTCGGCAGTGATGGCCGAGTGCTCGGCATTGGCCCGCAACAATTTCCAGGCTGCGGCGGAGTAATTTTGAACATGGACTCGTTCTTTTCCATCTATCTCTGGCCGGGCCTGATCATGGTCGCACAGTCGCTGCTGCTATTGGTCTGCTTGCTCGTCTTTATCGCCTATATCCTGCTGGCCGACCGCAAGATCTGGGCTGCCGTCCAGTTGCGCCGCGGTCCGAACGTCGTCGGCCCATTCGGCCTTTTCCAGTCCTTCGCCGATCTGTTGAAGTTCGTCTTCAAAGAGCCGATCATTCCGGCCGGCGCCAACAAGGGTGTCTTCCTTCTGGCTCCGCTCGTCTCCGTGACGCTGGCGCTTGCGACCTGGGCGGTCATCCCGCTCAATGACAACTGGGTGATTGCCAACATCAACGTCGGCATCCTCTATGTCTTCGCGATCTCTTCGCTTGAAGTCTACGGCATCATCATGTCGGGCTGGGCCTCGAACTCGAAGTATCCATTCCTTGGCGCGTTGCGTTCTGCGGCGCAGATGGTCTCTTACGAAGTGTCGATCGGCTTTGTGATCGTGACGGTTCTTCTCTGCGTAGGTTCGCTGAACCTCTCAGATATCGTTTATGCCCAAAAGGACGGTCTCGGCACCATGGTGGGTCTGCCGAATTCCTTCCTGGACTGGCACTGGTTGTCGCTGTTTCCGATGTTCGTGATCTTCTTCATCTCGGGATTGGCGGAAACCAATCGCCCGCCATTCGATCTTCCGGAAGCGGAATCGGAACTGGTCGCGGGCTACATGGTGGAATACTCGTCCGCTCCGTACATGATGCTGATGCTCGGCGAATATGCCGCCATCCTGCTCATCTGCTCGTTGACGACAATCCTTTTCCTGGGTGGCTGGCTGCCGCCGCTCGATATCGCCGTGCTCAACTGGGTCCCCGGCATTATCTGGTTCGTGCTGAAGGGATCGTTCGTCTTCTTCCTCTTTGCAATGGTGAAGGCTTTTGTGCCTCGCTACCGCTACGACCAACTCATGCGCCTTGGCTGGAAGGTGTTCCTGCCGCTGTCGCTTGCAATGGTCATCATCACCGCATTCGTGCTGAAGCTGACAGGATGGGCATGACCATGACCATGTTGGCTTCCGGCATCATTGGAGAATAAGGATGGCAAGTCTCGGCCAGGCCATTAATTCGTTGTTCCTCAAGGAGTTTGTAGGCGCGTTCTTTCTGTCGATGCGCTACTTCTTCAAGCAGAAGGCAACGATCAACTATCCGTTCGAAAAGATGTATTATTCGCCGCGCTTCCGCGGCGAGCATGCGCTTCGCCGTTATCCGAACGGTGAAGAGCGGTGCATCGCCTGCAAGCTTTGCGAGGCGATCTGTCCTGCTCAGGCCATCACCATCGAAGCAGGTCCGCGTCGCAACGACGGCACCCGCCGCACCGTGCGCTACGACATCGATATGGTGAAGTGCATCTATTGCGGCTTCTGCCAGGAGGCATGCCCTGTCGACGCGATCGTCGAGGGGCCGAACTTCGAATTCTCGACCGAGACGCGTGAAGAACTTTACTTCGACAAGGCGCGGCTTCTCGAGAATGGCGACCGCTGGGAGCGCGAGATCGCCCGCAATATCGCTCTGGATGCGCCCTACCGCTAAGCTCGGGACGCATGCGTCGGGGCGGCCGCATCAGCGGATAATGCGCCGATAATATCTGTATGAAATGCCCGGTGCGCAGGACGCGGCCGGGTTTCGACGGGAAGGAGCATTCACTCTGATCCCGGTGAGGACGAAAAGGCACCACGATGGGTCTGCAGGCTATTTTCTTCTATCTCTTCGCGTTCGTCGCGGTGGCGTCGGCGTTTATGGTCATTTCGGCCAAAAACCCGGTTCACTCGGTGCTCTTCCTCATCCTCGTCTTCTTCAACGCGGCCGGGCTCTTCCTGCTGACGGGTGCCGAGTTCCTGGCGATGATCCTGTTGGTCGTCTATATCGGCGCCGTCGCGGTTCTCTTCCTCTTCGTGGTCATGATGCTCGATATCGACTTCGCAGAGCTGCGCTCGGGCGTGCTGCAATACGCGCCGGTCGGGATCCTCATCGGGTTGATCGTTGCTGCGGAACTGATCGTCGTCATCGGCGGCAGTGTCCTGACCCCTGATGCGGCGCGGTCGATAACAATGCCGATCCCGAACCCGGCGGAGCGCACCAATACTGCCGCCCTCGGCGACGTGCTCTATACGAATTATGTTTATTTCTTCCAGATCGCCGGCCTCGTTCTGCTGGTGGCGATGATCGGCGCGATCGTGCTGACGCTGCGTCACCGCGAGAACATCAAGCGCCAGGATATTTCCAAGCAGGTGGCCCGTACGCCCGCGACCGCCGTCGAGGTGGTCAAGGTCAAGCCGGGTCAGGGCGTCTGAGGCGGAAAAAGGAAAAAGAAAATGGAAATCGGACTTTCCCATTACCTCACTGTCAGCGCCATCCTGTTCATTCTCGGCGTGTTCGGCATCTTCCTGAACCGCAAGAACGTCATCATTATCCTGATGTCCGTCGAACTGATCCTGCTCTCGGTCAACCTCAACATGGTGGCCTTCTCATCCTTCCTGAACGACATCGTCGGCCAGGTCTTCGCATTGTTCATTCTGACCGTTGCTGCTGCGGAAGCGGCCATCGGTCTTGCAATTCTCGTCGTCTTCTATCGCAACCGTGGTTCGATCGCCGTCGAAGACGTCAATATGATGAAGGGCTGATCAGGTCATGATCTACAAGGCAATCGTCTTCCTTCCCCTGATCGGCTTCCTGATCGCCGGCCTGTTCGGCCGCTCGATCGGTGCCAAGGCGTCCGAATACGTCACCAGCGGCTTCATGGTGATCGCGGCCATCCTGTCCTGGATCGTCTTCTTCAACGTCGCACTTGCCCATGGCGACGGTCATGAGGTCATCAAGGTCGAAGTGATGCGCTGGATCCAGTCCGGCGGCATCGACGTCGAATGGGCTTTCCGCGTCGATACCCTGACGGCAGTCATGTTCGTCGTCGTGAATACTGTGTCGTCCCTCGTGCACATCTATTCGATCGGCTACATGCACCACGATCCGCATCGCCCGCGTTTCTTCGCCTATCTGTCGCTTTTCACCTTCGCGATGTTGATGCTGGTGACTGCCGACAACCTCGCCCAGATGTTCTTCGGCTGGGAAGGTGTCGGTCTTGCGTCCTACCTGCTGATCGGCTTCTGGTACAAGAAGCCGTCGGCTTCGGCCGCGGCCATGAAAGCCTTCATCGTCAACCGCGTTGGCGACTTCGGATTCGTGCTCGGCATTGCCGGCGTGTTCGTGCTGTTCGGCTCAATCAGCTTTGAGACGATCTTTGCCGCAGCCGCCAGCTACCTGCCGGCCGAAGGCTCGCCGGAGGCTGGACAGGCGATCATCAACATCTTCGGTCTGACGCTCGACAAAGCCAATGCGATAACCGTCGTCTGCCTGCTGCTTTTCATGGGCGCCATGGGCAAGTCGGCGCAGTTCCTGCTGCACACCTGGCTGCCGGACGCCATGGAGGGCCCGACTCCGGTGTCGGCGCTCATTCATGCCGCGACCATGGTCACGGCCGGGGTTTTCCTCGTCGCCCGTATGTCGCCGATCTTCGAATTGTCGCATGACGCGCTCACCGTCGTGACGTTTATCGGTGCGATCACCGCATTCTTTGCAGCGACGGTCGGCCTGGTGCAGAACGACATCAAACGCGTCATCGCCTATTCGACCTGTTCGCAGCTCGGGTATATGTTCGTGGCGCTGGGGGTCGGTGCCTATGGCGCGGCGATCTTCCACCTCTTCACACACGCCTTCTTCAAGGCTCTACTGTTCCTGGGCGCCGGCTCGGTCATCCATGCTGTCGATGGCGAGCAGGACATGCGTTACATGGGCGGCCTTCGGAAGCACATCCCGATCACCTTCTGGATGATGACGATCGGCACGCTTGCGCTCACCGGCGTCGGCATCCCCGGCACCATGTTCGGGTTCGCCGGCTTCTTCTCCAAGGACGTGATCATTGAGTCCGCCTATGCGTCCCATTCGACCGTATCTGGTATCGCTTTCACGCTCCTGGTGATCGCGGCGCTTTTCACCAGCTTCTATTCCTGGCGCCTGGCTTTCATGACCTTCTTCGGCAAGCCGCGCGCCTCCGCCGACGTGATGCACCATGTGCATGAATCGCCGATGGTTATGCTGGCGCCGCTCTACGTTCTCGCAATAGGTGCCGTTTTGGCCGGTGTTCTCTTCGAAGGCTATTTCTTCGGCCACGAATATGCCGAGTTCTGGAAGGGTGCACTGTTCACGCTGCCGGAAAACGAAATTCTTGAAGAATTCCATCACGTGCCGGCCCTCGTGAAGTGGAGCCCGTTCATAGCGATGGCGCTCGGCTTCGTGACGGCCTGGTACATGTATATCAAGTCGCCTTCGATGCCGCGTCGTCTGGCGCAGTCGCAAAAGGTTCTCTACGAGTTCCTCCTGAACAAGTGGTACTTCGACGAACTCTACGACTTTCTCTTCGTCCGCTCCGCCAAGGCTCTTGGCCGGTTCCTGTGGAAGAAGGGTGACATCGGCGTCATCGATACCTACGGACCGAACGGCGTTGCAGCCCGTGTGGTCGACGTCACCAACCGGGTGGTCAAGCTGCAGTCCGGTTATCTTTATCACTATGCGTTCGCGATGCTGATCGGCATCGCCGCCCTCGTCACCTGGATGATGCTCGGGAGCTCAATCTAATGACCGACTGGCCAATTCTCTCGACGGTCACCTTCCTGCCGCTGGTCGGCGTGCTGCTTCTGCTGCTCACGCGGGAGGAGGGCACCTACGGTCGCCGCAACATCCTGAATGTCTCCCTGTTCACGACGACCTTCACCTTCGTGGTATCGTTGTTCATCTGGATCGGTTTCGATAATTCCAATCCCGGCTTCCAGATGGTCGAGAAGCATGCCTGGCTCGGCACCGGCATCTCCTATCATTTGGGGGTCGACGGCATTTCGATGCTGTTCGTCATCCTCACGACCTTCCTGATGCCCTTCTGTGTGCTTGCCAGCTGGGAATCCGTGGGTAAGCGCCTGAAGGAATACATGATCGCCTTCCTCCTCCTGGAAGTGGTCATGGTCGGCGTCTTCGTCTCGCTGGACATCGTGCTTTTCTACGTCTTCTTTGAAGCAACCCTTATTCCGATGTTCGTCATCATCGGCGTGTGGGGCGGTAAGGATAGGGTCTACGCGTCCTACAAGTTCTTCCTCTATACGCTCACCGGTTCGGTATTGATGATGCTTGCCGTCATGGCCATGTATTGGCAGACCGGCACGACCGACATTACCGAGCTGTTGAAGTACGGCTTCCCGGCCGGCATGCAGACCTGGCTGTGGCTCGCCTGTTTCGCGGCCTTCTCGGTCAAGATGCCAATGTGGCCAGTCCATACCTGGCTTCCTGACGCGCACGTCCAGGCTCCGACAGCAGGCTCGGTCATCCTTGCCGGCGTCATGCTAAAGCTCGGGGGCTATGGTTTCGTGCGCTTCTCGCTCGCCATGTTCCCTTTGGCGTCGGATTATTTTGCGCCCTTCGTCTTCACGCTCTCGGTGCTTGCGATCATCTATACCTCGCTGGTCGCAATGATGCAGGACGACATCAAGAAGCTGATCGCCTATTCCTCCGTCGCTCATATGGGCTACGTCACCATGGGTATCTTTGCGGCCAACGTCCAGGGTCTGCAGGGAGCGCTCTTCCAGATGCTGTCGCATGGCATTGTCTCTGGCGCGCTCTTTCTTTGCGTCGGCGTTGTTTATGATCGCCTCCACACCCGCGAAATTGCGGCCTATGGCGGGCTTGTCAACAACATGCCGAAATACGCTGTCGCCTTCATGGTCTTCACGATGGCGAATGTCGGCCTACCGGGCACCTCCGGTTTCGTCGGGGAATTCCTGACGATTATCGGCGTCTTCCGGGTTAATACCTGGGTCGCGCTTTTCGCCGCCACGGGTGTCATTCTCTCGGCGTCCTATGCGCTGTGGCTCTACCGCCGGGTGATCTTCGGCGCGCTGGAAAAGGAAAGCCTTAAAGGTCTGCTCGACCTTTCGGCGCGCGAGAAGGTCATTCTCTATCCGCTGATCGCGCTCACTATCTTCTATGGCTTCTATCCGGCTCCGATCTTCGATGCGACCGCAGCCTCGGTTGATCAGCTGGTAAACAATTATTCCGCGGCCCTGCAGGCGGCGAAAGACCTTGCACTCAATGTGCACTGAGACGGGACACGACAGGACATGACCGCTGAAATACTCTCCCTAAGCCTGCAGCTCTCGATGCCGGAGATCATTCTGGCCGTGGGCGCGCTCGCTCTTCTGATGATCGGCGTTTTCTCCGGCGACAAGTCGACGTCGACCGTCACCGGTCTTGCGGTGGCGCTGCTTCTGGTGGCCGGACTTTGGCTGATCTTCATGCCGGGCGAGGGCGAAGCCTATGGCGGCGCGTTCATGCTCGATCCGTTCGCCCGGTTCATGAAGGTCCTGGCTCTGATAGGCTCCATCGTGGCCATGGTCATGTCCGTCGGACGCGCCCAGTCGGATCAGCTTGACCGGTTCGAATTTCCGGTCCTCCTGGTGCTCTCGACGCTCGGGATGATGCTGCTGATCTCTGCTAACGATCTCATTGCGCTCTATCTCGGCCTCGAACTGATGTCGCTGGCGCTCTATGTGATCGCCGCCTTCAACCGCGACAGCATCCGTTCGACCGAGGCGGGTCTCAAATACTTCGTCCTCGGCGCCCTGTCCTCCGGCATGATGCTCTACGGCATGTCGCTGGTCTACGGCTTCACCGGCAATACCGGTTTTGACGAAATCGCCGGGATACTGAGCTCCGAGCCTCGGCACATGGGCCTCATCTTCGGCATGGTCTTCGTGCTCGCCGGCGCCTGCTTCAAGATCTCCGCCGTGCCGTTCCACATGTGGACACCGGACGTTTATGAAGGCGCCCCGACCCCGGTCACCGCCTTTTTTGCCGCCGGTCCGAAGGTCGCCGCGATGGCGATCCTCGTCCGTATCGTGTCGGAAGCCTTCCTGCCGATCCTGGCAGACTGGCGCCAGATCATCGTTTTCGTATCGATCGCGTCCATGCTGCTCGGCTCCTTCGCTGCGATCGGGCAACGCAACATCAAGCGACTGATGGCCTATTCGTCGATCGGCCACATGGGTTACGCGCTAGTTGGCCTTGCCGCCGGCACGGAAACGGGCGTCTCTGGCGTGGTCCTCTACATGACCATCTATATGATCATGACGCTTGGAACCTTCGCCTGCATCATGGCGATGCGTCGCAAGGAAGGTGGCAATGTCGAAAATGTCGACGATCTTGCCGGGCTGTCGTCGACCAAGCCGTTCATGGCGATCGTGTTGACGGCGCTGATGTTCTCGATGGCGGGTATCCCGCCGCTCGCGGGCTTCTTTGCAAAATATTTCGTCTTCGTCGCGGCCATCGAAGCAAAGCTTTATGCGCTCGCTGTCATTGGCGTGCTTTCTTCCGTCGTAGGCGCCTACTATTACCTGCGCATCGTCAAGCTCATGTGGTTCGATGAAGCTCAGGGTGAGTTCGCCCGCATTTCGGGAGAGCTGCGCCTCGTCTTCGGGCTCTCCGGGCTCTTCGTCACGGCCTACGTACTCTTCGGCGGCCCGATCGGCACTGCTGCAAACGCAGCAGCCAAGTCCTTTTTCTGAGGATGACGGGTCGGGGCAATCGCTTCTCGCTCGATGAATTTCGCCACGAAGCTCTGAGCGAAGTCGGTTCCACAAATAGCGAATGTCTCGCCCGCGCTCGCGCGGGCGATTTCGGTTTGTTGTGGATCACCGCCAACCGTCAGCTATCCGGGCGTGGCAGGCGCGGGCGTGCCTGGACGTCGGAACCAGGCAACCTCTATGCCTCCTTGCTGTTGATCGACCCGGCTCCTCAGGAGCGCCTGGCCTCGCTGCCTTTGGCTGTCGCTGTCGCTGTCCATGCGGCGATCCGCGCCGTGTTGCCCCCCGGCGGCGAGCCGATCGAAGTCAAATGGCCGAATGATATCCTGATCGGTCGCAGAAAGACCTGCGGTATTCTTCTGGAAGGCGAGGGACTGCCGGATGGCCGCCGTGCGCTCGTCATCGGTATCGGCATCAATATCCGCCATATGCCTCAAGAGGCGCCCTATGGTGTCACGCGGCTTGCCGATCACGGATTTGGAGCGTCACCTGAAGAGGTTTTTGCGCATCTCTTCAGAGAGATGGTTGAAGTTCTGAATATTTGGGACGAGGGGCGAGGGATGGCAGAGATCAGCAGTCGCTGGCGTGCCGTCGCCTGCGGCATCGGCGAAAAAATCACCGTAAACCTGTCCGACCGCTCGCTTGTGGGCACATTCGCAGGTATCGATGACAAGGGTTTTCTGATGCTTGAAACCGGGCACGGCAAGATTTTGCCGATTGCTGCTGGTGATGTATTTTTCGACAGAACGGAATAAGAGAGAAATGGCAAAACAGGAAGAACTGGTGTTTCTGCCGCTTGGCGGCGTGGGCGAGATCGGCATGAACCTCGCCCTTTACGGCTATGGTTCGCCGGAGAAACGCCAGTGGATCATGGTCGATTGCGGGGTCACTTTCCCGGGTCTCGACCTGCCGGGTGTCGATCTGGTTCTCCCCGACATCCGCTACCTCGCCGGACAGCGCAACAACCTCAAGGCCATGATCATCACGCATGCCCACGAGGACCATTATGGTGCGATGAACGATTTGTGGCCGGGTCTCAACGTGCCGGTCTATGCCTCCCCGTTCACGGCAGGCATGCTGGAAGCGAAGCGAAACTATGAGGGTTCCCGCGCCGATATTCCGGTCACGATCTTCAATGCGGGTGATCGCATCAGCATCGGCCCCTTCGAAATCGAGGCGGTAGGGGTTAATCATTCGATCCCTGAGCCGATGTCGCTCGTCATCCGCACGCCGCTCGGCAATGTCATACATACCGGCGACTGGAAAATCGACGCAGCGCCGACGCTCGGACCCCTGACCGATGAGCAGCGGTTCCGTCAGATTGGAGACGAGGGCGTACTGGCGCTGATGTGTGACTCCACCAATGCGATGCGCGAAGGTGTGTCGCCTTCGGAAGAGGAGGTCTCCGAGGGCTTACGCAAGGTGATCGAAGAAGCGGAAGGCCGCGTCGCAATCACCACCTTTTCATCGAATGTCGGCCGCATCCGCTCGATTGCGCAGGCCGCCGAGGCCGCAGGACGGGAGGTGCTGCTGCTCGGAAGTTCCTTGAAGCGTGTCGTTGATGTCGCCCGCGACATTGGCATAATGGACGGCCTGAAACCGTTCATCGCAGAGGATGAGTACGGTTATATTCCGCGCGACAAGATCGTTGTGATCCTTACCGGCAGCCAGGGCGAGCCGCGCGCAGCGCTTGCCAAGATCGCGCGCGACGAGATGCGGAACGTCGCTTTGTCGGCTGGAGATACCGTCGTCTTCTCGTCGCGCACCATTCCGGGCAACGAAAAGGCCATCTTGGAAATCAAGAATGGCCTCATCGAACAGGGCGTCAAGGTGGTCACCGACTCAGACGCGCTGGTGCATGTCTCGGGTCATCCGCGCCGCAACGAACTCCTCAAGATGTACGAATGGACGCGGCCGCAGATCCTCGTGCCCGTGCATGGCGAGGCGGCGCATCTGACGGCGCAGGCCGAACTTGCGGCATCGGCCGGCATCAGAACCATACCCCGGGTTCGCAATGGCGATATACTTCGCCTTGCGCCGGGCCCGGCTGAAGTCGTCGACGAGGCACCGCATGGCCGTATATTCAAGGACGGCAAGCTCATCGGCGATTTTGAAGAAATGGGCATCGGCGATCGGCGCAAGCTCTCCTATGTCGGTCATGTCGCAGTGAATGTGCTTCTCGACAACCGCTACGAGTTTCTGACAGATCCCGATCTGGTCTCGTTTGGCTTGCCGGAATTCGATGACGAAGGCGAGGACATGGAGGATGCTCTCTACGATGCCGTGCTCGGGGCCATCGAAAGCATTCCTCGTGCGCGCCGCAAGGATCTCGACCTGCTGCGCGAGGCGGTCCGTCGGGCCGTGCGCGCCGCTGCCAACGAGGCATGGGGTAAGAAGCCGGTCGTGACGGTCTTCGTAACGCGACTTTAAACGCAGAGGCCGGAAGGAAGAGGTCATGCTCGGACGCGTCAATCACATAGCCATCGCTGTGCCGGACCTGTCCGCTGCCACCGCGATCTATCGCGACACCTTGGGTGCGCGCGTCTCCCAGGCCCAGGTTCTTCCGGAACATGGCGTCACGGTTGTTTTCGTGGAGCTTGAAAATACAAAGGTCGAGCTTCTCGAGCCGCTTGGCGCGGACTCGCCCATCGCTCTATTCCTGGAGAAGTACCCGGCTGGTGGCATGCACCACATCTGTTACGAAGTGGAGGATATCCTCGCTGCGCGCGACCGGCTGAAGGCAGGCGGCGCGCGTGTGCTTGGTGACGGAAACCCGAAAACCGGGGCTCACGGAAAACCTGTCATCTTCCTGCATCCCAAGGATTTTAACGGTACGTTGGTCGAGCTCGAAGAAGTCTGAACCAGTCCGAAGACTGCGGAAAACCACAATCTTTTTCGCGCGTTCTGTGTCGAACCGGATTCAGGATAGCAGGCTGCGACATCCCGTCCGACGTCGTCGTTTGAGCTTCGGTAGCTTTCGTCCTATAACGCCGCCTGTTTCTTCAACCCGGAAAAGAGATCATGTCCCTGCTGACGGTCGCGGCCATCTATTTCATTCTTTGGTGGACCGTGCTCTTCATGGTCCTGCCGCTCGGCTATCGCAGCCAGCAGGAAGACGGCGAGGTGACGCTCGGAACGGTAGAGAGCGCTCCCACAAAATTCCGTGGCGGCCGTGTCGTGATACTCACAACCCTGATTTCGGCTGCGCTTTACGCTGCCTATCATCTTGCTTCGACTTGGTTGGGCTTCGGCATTACCGACATTCCGAACATCGTGCCAAACTTCGAACCGACGATCCGACCTTAGAGCGTGTCATATTCCTGTTACGCATTGGATGCATAGCGGTCACGCTGATCGGGCGGCTCTGGCTGTAAGGCAAAAAAAAACAAGGCGGTTAAGCCTTGTTTCTAGTTTCGCGTGATCCTTAACCGTTGCCGGGGCAGCGAACAAGCGCGCCTAAGATCTGATCCTCCCAAGACTTGACCGCGAATTGGCAAGAATTTGAACTCCTTGCCTCTTTTGTGAGCTGAACCTAGCCCAACGGTTGGGCTTTGTCACCCGATTTTTTTGTATTTTTAACACACTCACATAAAATTTTTCCGTTGACACAAATGTCCGCGGCTTGCCACGAAATATCCGCTTTTTCGCGATCTTCAGTGACGGCGCCGAGTCGCTGGCTTTCGCGCGATTCCCGCAGGGGCGGGTTCCCATCGTCCCCTGAAACCGCTATGTACCGGCGCGAATATCCTCAAAAATTGGCCGATTCCTCGACCGAGAAGTAGGCCCGGCAACCTCGGAAATCTCGATGCGCCTTTCCCGCTATTTCATGCCCATTCTGAAGGAAAACCCCAAGGAAGCGGAAATCGTCTCCCACCGGCTGATGCTGCGTGCCGGGATGATCCGCCAGCAGAGCCAGGGTATCTATTCATGGCTGCCGCTCGGCAAGAGGGTTTTGGACAAGGTCAACGCCATCATTCGCGAGGAGCAGAACCGCGCCGGCGCGATCGAGGTTTTGATGCCGACGCTGCAATCCGCCGAACTCTGGCAGGAAAGCGGTCGCTACGATGCCTACGGCAAGGAAATGCTGCGCATCAAGGACCGCCAGGAGCGGCCGATGCTTTATGGTCCCACCAATGAGGAAATGATCACGGACATCTTTCGCTCCTACGTCAAATCCTACAAGAATCTGCCGCTCAATCTCTACCACATCCAGTTGAAATTCCGCGACGAGATCCGTCCGCGCTTCGGCACCATGCGGTCGCGTGAATTCCTGATGAAGGATGCCTATTCCTTCGACCTGACGAAGGAATCTGCCGAACATTCCTATCGCAAGATGTTCGCCGCCTATTTGCGCACGTTTGCGCGGCTGGGGCTGCGCGCCATCCCCATGCGCGCCGATACCGGCCCGATCGGCGGCAACCTTTCCCATGAATTCATCATTCTGGCCGATACCGGCGAGTCTGAAGTATTTTCCCACAAGGATTTCGTGAATTTCGAGATCCCAAGCGCGGAAACCGATTTTGATGATGTTGCAGGCCTGCAGGCCATCTTCGACAAGTGGACGTCCGTTTATGCGGCGACATCCGAAATGCATGACGAAGCGGCGTTTGATGCCATCCCGGAAGGTGACCGGCTTTCGGCCCGCGGCATCGAGGTTGGCCATATCTTCTATTTCGGCACCAAATATTCCGAGCCCATGGGCGCCAAGGTGCAAGGCCCGGATGGCAAGGAACATCTTGTCCACATGGGGTCCTATGGTATCGGCCCCACCCGCCTTGTTCCCGCCATCATCGAAGCATCGCATGACGAGAACGGAATCATCTGGCCGGCATCGGTGGCTCCTTTCGACGTCGTGGTAATCAACATGAAACCGGGCGATGAAGCCTGCGACCGCCTTTCCGAGACCGTCCATAGCGGGCTCACGACGATTGGTAAGGATGTGCTCTATGACGATACGGATGAGCGCGCCGGGACCAAGTTCGCCACTGCCGATCTGATCGGTGTGCCGTTCCAGGTGATTGTCGGCCCTCGCTCCGCCGCAAACGGCGAGGTGGAGCTTAAGGACCGCAAGACGGGCGAGCGCGAAGTGCTCACTCTCGAAGCGGCCATGAACAAGCTCGCCGGAGCCTGATACGGCGATTTGCCGGAGCAGTTCCAGATTTTGTCTCTGGAACTGCGAAAGACAGAGACTGGGCAGGTTGAGGAGACGGCATGGCGAGCGTCGCGACGAACGGTGAAACGGAAAAGGCGGGCCGCTCCGCCTCGGCGGGTCCTTTTTCGGCCTTCGAACGCATGGTGGCCTGGCGCTATCTCCGCTCTCGGCGGCGCGAAGCGTTCATATCAGTTATCGCTGGCTTCTCCTTCGTCGGCATCACGCTCGGTGTTGCGACGCTCATCATCGTCATGGCCGTGATGAACGGTTTCCGCACCGAACTCATATCCCGCATCCTTGGCATCAATGGCCATATGATCGTCCAGCCGATTGATGGTCCTTTGAACGATTACGCGGAACTGACCCGAAAATTTGCTGCTGTCCCAGGCGTAAAAATGGCTTTGCCCCTGGTGGAAGGTCAGACGCTGGCTTCAGGTCGCGGTGGTGCGGGGTCGGGAGCTCTGGTCCGCGGCGTTCGTCCGGAAGATCTCGAAAAGCTGACCGAGGTCGCCGGAAATGTGAAATCCGGCGACATGGTGGGGTTTGCCTCAGGGCAGGGCGTGCTTGTTGGCTCAAGGCTCGCGGCGCAGCTTGGCCTGAGTGCAGGGGATCAGATCACACTCATTTCCCCTGAGGGCGACGTGACGCCGATGGGCGTCAATCCGCGCGTGAAATCTTATCCGGTATCCGGCATCTTCGAGATCGGCATGTCGGAATACGATGCGACGATCATCTATATGCCGCTCGAGGAATCGCAGCTCTATTTCAATGCCGATGGCATCGTGCAGTCGATCGAGCTCTTTATCGACAACCCCGACAATGTCGATGCCTTGCGTCCGCTCGTGGAAGCGGCCGCCGGGCGGCAGATATTTGTCACCGATTGGCGCCAGCGCAATCAGACTTTCTTTTCCGCGCTTCAGGTAGAGCGGAATGTGATGTTCATGATCCTGACGCTGATTGTGCTCGTGGCAGCGCTCAATATCATCTCCGGTCTCATCATGCTGGTAAAGGACAAGGGCAGCGACATCGCGATCCTACGCACTATGGGTGCTGGCGCCGGCGCGATCATGCGGATTTTCTTCATGACCGGAGCGGCGATCGGCATCGTCGGCACGATCGCAGGCGTGGTGTTGGGTGTCCTCGTCTGCCTCAACATCGAGTCCATCCGGCAGTTCTTTTCTTGGTTGTCAGGCACCGTGCTCTTCGATCCGGAGCTTTATTTCCTGAGCCAATTGCCGGCCGAGATGACCTTGAGTGAGACGCTGTCGGTCGTCATCATGGCACTGGCACTTTCGTTCATCGCGACGATCTTTCCTGCATGGCGGGCTTCGAAGCTCGATCCCGTCCAGGCCCTTCGGTACGAATAGGACCCGCATCCTTGGCACGTAAATCCGTCCTGCAACTCTCTGGTGTCGAACGCATTTACGGCCAGGGCGAGACCACGCTTTCAATCCTCAAGGGCGCCGACTTCGAACTCAGAAGTGGAGAGACGGTCGCATTGGTTGCCCCGTCCGGTACCGGCAAGTCGACGCTGCTGCATCTTGCTGGTTTGCTTGAACATCCCGATGGCGGCGAAGTTTTTATCGACGGTCAGCCGTGCAACGGCCTGAGCGACGACGAGCGCACGGCCATCCGGCGCAGCCAGATTGGCTTCGTCTACCAGTTCCATCATCTTCTGCCTGAGTTCTCGGCCTTGGAAAACATCATGATGCCGCAGCTCATTGCGGGGCTTCCCAAGACCGAAGCCAAGGAACGCGCAAGCCAACTCCTCGACTACATGCGCATCGGCCACCGGGCCGATCATCGCCCGGCGGAGCTTTCCGGCGGCGAGCAGCAGCGCGTGGCAATTGCCCGAGCTGTCGCGAATGCGCCGCGTGTACTTCTGGCCGATGAGCCGACCGGCAATCTCGATCCGAAGACGGCATCTTATGTCTTCGAAGCCCTGGAAGCACTGGTTCGCCAATCGGGCCTTGCCGCCCTCATCGCCACCCACAATCATGACCTTGCCCAGCGCATGGACCGCCGCGTAACGATCGAGGGCGGCAAAGTCATCGAGATGTGACGAGCCTCTGGCACGACCAGCGGTCCTCCAGGTTCACTCGCCTCGCCAGACCCATCTCTTCATCGCCCCTGAACGTTCGGTGGAACAGGGACCGCAGACATGCGTTGCACCTGCCTCATGGAGGAGCCGGATGCTGAAGGAAGCGAAATTCGAACGGCTGGCACGCTTTGGTTATGCTGCTCGCGGTATCGTTTATATCCTCATTGGAGGTATGGCACTGTTGACCAGTTTTGGTGGCGGGGAACCTGACACCAAATCGGCACTGCAGCTCGTCCTGGAGCAGCCGCTCGGGGCGATCTGGCTGGGACTGATCGGCGTCGGGCTGATCGGCTTCGTCTTTTGGCGTGTGGTGCAGGCAATCTTCAATACCGACAGGCACGCCTCCGATGCCAAAGGCTACGCAGTGAGGGTCGCCCTTTTCGTCAGTGCAGCCACCTATGCCGGTCTGGCGCTCTATGCCGTGGGGCAGGCGCTGAATGTGGGGCTTGGCGGGGGCCAGTCAGGCGGCGAAAAAAGTTGGGCTGCATGGTTGATGCAACAGCCCTTCGGTCCCTATCTGGTGGGGATGGTGGGCATTGCCATCATCGCAGCCGGAGTGGCGCAGATCGTCAAGGGAATGAAGAAAAACTACCTGAAATATTTTGGCCCCGACTGGAAACGGAGATCCGTTCTGAACGGCATCTGCATGTACGGGCTCGTGGCTCGCGGCTTGATTTTTCTGATCCTCGGCGGCTTCTTCGGTTATGCGGCGGTTGCTGTTGACCCCGCCCAAGCAGGAAGTATGGCGGAGGCGCTCGCCTGGATACGCCAGCTGCCGTTCGGTTCCATTTTATATGCCTTGGTTGCTCTTGGCCTTTTTGCCTTCGGCGCCTATGGCCTGATCGAGGCGCGCTTCAGGAATATCGCCACGCCGGCGCTTTCTGAGGCGCGGCACGGGCTAACGGTCTGAGGCTAACAAGAAAGACAGAAAGGAGAATATGGTCTTCCATTCTCGGATGAGGCAGAGGATCGTCGAAAGGTTCATGACCTTCGAGCCGATCGGTCTGATGATGTTCGCATTTCTGGCGGGAGGCCTGTTCCTCTTCTTCAACCTGACAAGTGAGGTCGTTGAAGGCGATACGCGTGCGTTTGACGAGCGCATTCTGCTTGCTCTGAGGACCACGGCTGACCTGTCGACGCCAGTGGGACCCTTCTGGCTCAGCCATGCTCTCGATGACATTACCGCTCTCGGCGGCACCACCGTTCTGTCGCTGATGACTGTCATGGGAACCATTTATCTTCTCTTGGCCCGGCAGAGGGCGATAGCCATCTTTATGTTCCTGTCTATCCTCGGCGGGTGGCTGGTCAGCAATGCCTTGAAGCTTGGCGTTGCAAGGCCGAGGCCGGATATCGTTCCCCATCTGATCGAGGTCTACGATCTCAGTTTTCCAAGCGGACACGCGATGCTTTCCGCCGTCACCTATCTGACGCTTGGCGCACTTTTGTCGCGAGCGCAGCCGTACCGGTCCACGCGTATTTTCCTCATCGCGGCCGCGATATTCCTTACGCTCTTGATCGGATTCAGCCGGATTTATCTGGGTGTCCATTATCCCACGGACGTCCTGGGCGGCTGGTGCGGCGGCGCTACATGGGCCGTCGGCTGCTGGATGATCGCGCGCCGCTTTATTTCGGCGAAACCGTCCGCAGACGCCTGATCAGGCGTTCTGGTTGGAGGAGAAGGAGCCCATCTTAACCATAACGTGGAATCTCTAAATTCCTGTTTTGTTCTGCTGTTGACTCTCAAACAAAATGAGAACAAATTGAAAACATAAAGGAACAAGGGAGACGACGATGACTGACCTTCTTCGTGACATTGCCGCATTTGCTTCCATCGCAACCTTCGTGGCCAGCCTTTCCATGATCGTCATGGCAATGTGATTTCGGGGCGTATCTCCGAAAGACGTTGAGCAAGGAAATCCGAACTGGACTCTCTGAACGCCGCACTTGAAAATGGCCCGATTCATGAAACGGGTATGGCGCGGACATGGCAGATTTGACGCAGATAAGCACGGGAGCCGAAGAGCAGGGGGCTTCCCCGCAATTCGTCCATCTTCGGGTTCATTCTGCCTATTCGCTGCTTGAAGGGGCGCTGCCTCTCAAGAAGATTCTTTCCAAGGCGGTGGCGGACAATCAGCCCGCCATCGCCATCACCGATACCAATAATCTTTTCGTCGCGTTGGAATTTGCCCAGAAGGCGATCGGCGACGGCCTGCAGCCGATTATCGGCTGCCAGCTGTCGATCGATATGGAAGATCAGTCGGAAGATCGGCGCAACAGCCACCAGCAGCTTGCGAAGCTGCCGGTGATCGTCGTGCTGGCAGCCAATGCCACTGGTTATGAACGTCTCGTTGACCTCATCAGCCGCGCCTATCTCGGTGGCGAGGGACATCACTCCACCCATATCTGCCGCTCCTGGCTGGAAGAGGGGGGCACCGAGGGCCTGATCGCGCTGACTGGCGCCGGCTCCGGTCCGGTCGACGTGGTCCTGAAGGAAGGCAATGCCACGCTTGCCGAAGCAAGGCTGCTCAAGCTCAAGGAGATGTTCGGCGATCGGCTGTATGTCGAACTGCAGCGCCACGGCTCCTACGACCGGCGCCACGAGCACAAGATGGTGACGCTCGCCTACGATCACGATCTGCCGCTGGTCGCCACCAACGAGGCCTTCTTTCCGTCCAAGGCTGATTATGACGCCCATGATGCGCTGATGGCAGTTGCCCACAATGCCATCGTTTCCGACGACAGCCGTTTCCGCCTGACGCCGGACCACTATCTGAAAAGCCGCGCCGAGATGGCCACCCTCTTCGCCGATCTGCCGGAGGCGCTGGAAAACACCGTCGAGATCGCCAGGCGCTGCTCCTTCATCCTGAAGACTCGCAATCCGATTTTGCCCAGATTCACCGGCGCTACGGACGATCCGGCCGAAGCCGAGCGCGCCGAGGCGGACGAACTTCGTCGCCAATCGATTGAAGGTCTGGAAGAGCGCATCGCTACCCTCGGAATGACGCGGGGTTATACCGAACAGGATTATCGGGAACGTCTGGATTTCGAGCTCAGCGTCATCGAGAAGATGAAATTCCCGGGCTACTTCCTGATCGTTGCCGACTTCATCAAATGGGCCAAGCAGCAGGGCATCCCGGTCGGTCCCGGCCGTGGTTCGGGGGCGGGCTCGCTGGTCGCCTATGCGCTGACCATTACCGACGTCGATCCTCTGCGCTTCTCGCTTCTGTTCGAGCGCTTCCTTAATCCGGACCGCGTCTCGATGCCCGACTTCGATATCGACTTCTGCCAGGATCGCCGCGAAGAGGTGATCCGCTACGTGCAGAAGAAATACGGCCGCGAGCAGGTGGCGCAGATCATCACTTTTGGTTCCTTGCAGGCGCGCGCAGCACTTCGCGACGTCGGCCGCGTGCTGGAAATGCCCTATGGCCAGGTCGACAAGATCTGCAAACTGGTACCGAACAATCCAGCCAACCCCACGCCGCTTTCAAAGGCGATCGAGGAAGAGCCGAAGCTGCAGGAGGAGGCCGAGAAGGAGCCGGTCGTCGCCCGCCTGCTGGATATAGCCCAGAAGATCGAAGGCCTTTATCGTCACGCCTCGACGCATGCTGCCGGCATCGTCATCGGCGACCGGCCACTGTCGAAGCTCGTGCCGATGTACCGGGATCCGCGTTCCGACATGCCAGTCACCCAGTTCAACATGAAGTGGGTGGAGCAGGCAGGCCTCGTAAAGTTCGACTTCCTTGGTCTGAAGACGCTGACGGTCCTGAAGACCGCAGTCGATTTCTGCCGCAAGCGCGGCGTCGAAGTCGATTTGGCCAAGATCCCGCTCGACGACGCCAAGACCTACGAGATGCTCTCGCGCGGGGAGACGGTCGGCGTATTCCAGGTGGAAAGTGCGGGCATGCGCAAGGCGCTGATCGGCATGCGGCCGGACTGCATCGAGGACATCATCGCGCTGGTGGCCCTTTACCGTCCAGGCCCGATGGAGAACATCCCGACCTACAACGCTCGCAAGCATGGCGAGGAGGAGATCGAATCGATCCATCCAATGATCGACCATCTCCTGAAGGAGACCCAAGGGGTTATCGTCTACCAGGAACAGGTCATGCAGATTGCCCAGGTGCTGTCGGGCTATTCGCTCGGCGAGGCCGACCTGCTGCGCCGCGCCATGGGCAAGAAGATCAAGGCGGAGATGGACCAGCAGAGCGAACGCTTTGTCGATGGCGCCATCAAGAACGGCGTCTCCAAGCCGCAGGCCAACAACATCTTCGAACTGCTCGCCAAGTTCGCGAACTACGGTTTCAATAAATCTCACGCCGCCGCTTACGCGATCGTCTCTTACCAGACGGCCTACATGAAAGCGCACTACCCGGTCGAGTTCCTTGCCGCATCCATGACCTACGATATGGCAAACAGCGAGAAGCTGAACGATTTCCGACAGGACGCTGGCCGTCTCGGTATTGCTGTCATTCCGCCGTCCGTCCAGACCTCCTTCCGGCATTTCGAGACGGGCGAAAACAAGATCTACTATGCACTTGCAGCTCTCAAGGGCGTGGGTGAATCGGCCGTTGAGCATATCACCCAGGTGCGCGGCGAGCGACCCTTCAAGAGCATTGAGGATTTCTGCCTTCGTATCGACCCTAAACAGATCAATCGTCGCGTGATGGAAAGCCTGATTTCCGCCGGGGCGTTCGACTGCTTTGGGATAGATCGTGCCGAACTTATCGGGGGCCTCGACCGCATCATCGGATATGCGCAGCGCGCTCAGGAGGAAAAGGTCAGCGGCCAGTCGAATTTCTTCGGATCCTCAGCAAGTGCCGGTCCGGAAAAGCTTGTCCTGCCACAGTTCAATCCCTGGACTCCATCGGAAAAGCTGATGCGCGAGTATCAGGTCCTGGGTTTCTATCTGTCGGCCCACCCCCTCGATTCCTATGCCGCCGTGCTCGCGAAGATGCGCGTTCAGACATTTGCGGATTTCTCCGCTGCCGTGAAGCAGGGCGCGACGGCCGGCCGCCTGGCTGGAACGGTTACGAGCAAGCAGGAGCGCAAAACCCGTACCGGCAACAAGATGGGCATTGTCGCTTTTTCAGATTCGTCCGGTCAGTTCGAAGCGGTTCTGTTTTCGGAAGGATTGGCGCAGTATCGCGATCTCCTCGAGCCGGGTAAATCGCTAGTGATCACCGTGCAAGCGGAAGAGCGGCCGGAAGGCATTGGTCTGCGGATTCAGACTGCCCAATCGCTGGAAGAGAAGTCGGTGCAGATGCAGAAGGCTCTGCGCGTCTACGTTCGAGATTCCGGACCGTTGAAGGCGGTTGCGCGGCATCTCAACGCAAGGGGTGATGGGCTCGTCTCCTTTGTCGTCATCAAGGATGACGGCAAGCGGGAGATCGAGGTGGAATTGACGGAGAAATACCGCATTTCGCCGGAGATAGCCGCGGCACTCAGGACAGCACCGGGCGTTCTCGACGTGGAACTGGTTTAGGCCTTCAATACAGTCCGATTCCGCGGTTCTTCGACGCGGCGGAGGTCTGACGCACCGGGCGGACCTTTGTAACGGATGCCTGGACAGCCTCTTGGCGCTGCGAATGGGTGACAGTGACGAAATCCGTCCCCTTGCCGGTTTCAGGCCCTATACCCTGGTCGTTGATCGTTACCGATGTGCCGTCGGTCATAAGCGTCTCGATCCGGTCTCGGACATCGGCCGGGATTTCGATCCGGTCTAGAGCGCTGGCAGCGGTTGCCGGCGCGGAGCGATCTTCGGTGACAGTGATGCCGAGCCGCTGTTCGGTTGCTTTGCCGAGTTGATTCGGCAGCGTCAGAGCTATCCATTCCGCCGTTTCAGCATTACGCTCCACCTTGTCCACCGTGAAGAAATGAGTGCCGAGCGCGATTTCCGGATTCTTGATGCCGATCGGTGCTTCGAACAGCGGCTCGAAGCTCCGCCGCACCATGATCTGCCCTGCAGGGGGCTGGGGCTTGCCGGCTGTTTCGTAGAGTGACGCCAGAAATTCGGCTGTCAGCAGCGGCCCTTTTTGGGAAAGCCCTTTCCAGCGCTTGAAGCCGGCAATGGCTTGTCGGGTGAGAGGCCCTGAATATCCGTCCGATCCGCCGGTCTCGAAACCCAGGTCCTGAAGCAGCAGCTGGGCATCCATCAGTGTCTCCCGTTCACCGCGACGGGTGATCAGGATCCGTAGCGGGGCGGCGTCAGGGTCCGCGGCGGCTATTGCAGGGGCTGGGACCGGATGCACGGCAGCAGGATTGCCCGGCACGACATTCATGGCCACCTCGATGGGCTTGTCGCCCGCACGGATTGCGGAGGCTCGCAGCTCGACGTCGGACATCAAAGGACCGGTCGGAAGCGGTTTGCGAGGGCGGAACAGACCGGCATGGTCTATCCGCTCGGGCTCGACCGGCGCGTCGGTGATGACCACATGCGCGCCCTGCTCGGTTATTTGGAAGAGGGATTTGGCGAATGCGCCGGGCATGCGAACGCAGCCATGCGACGCCGGATAATTGGGGACGCTATTGGATTCATGAAGGGCGATACCCGACCATGTCAGCCGCTGCATCCAAGGCATCGGCGCATTCGAATAGATATTCGATTCGTGGTATTTGCGCTTTTCGAGGATCGAAAAGATCCCGCTCGGCGTCGTGTGCCCGGCCTTGCCTGTCGACACTTTTGACCTGGTCACAACCGCGTCTCCGTCATAGACGACCAGCTGCTGCTTATCCTTGGAAACGATGATCTGAAGGGTGCGGGCGCCTTCCGCCAAAGCCGGATGCGACAGCACGGTCGCTGACAAGAGCCCAATTCCGAACGCAATACGACGCAACATGTCCCGACCCTATACGCAATACACAGGCGGAATATTAGCTAACGAGGTTTAACGAAGATTTTCTATGGGGCGAAAAGTCGGGATGTGATGGTTGAAAACGGATCACATTTCATTGATCCCGACGGCGGTCCCCGAAGGTGTAGCCGGTCTCCACGGCCGCCTTGCCAAACTTGTTGCGCAGCTTGTCCATCGCCGCTTCTGCCGCGGCCCGGCGACCGGACTGGCGGTCGACAAGGTCCGGAGGATCGGCAAGTGCCGGATCGCTAAGATCGGTGACGCCGATTCCGATCAGGCGAAATTTGGTCCCATCGGTCTCCCGTTCCATCAAGGTGAGGCCGGTACGAAAGATCCGGTCTGCAAGCTGCGTCGGATCCTCGAGACGCCGGTTCCGGGTCCGGCTTTTGAAGTCCGCAGTCTTCATCTTCAGGACGACGGTATGTCCGGCGATCTCATGTTTCTTCAGTCGAGCAGAGACCTTTTCCGAAAGCCGGCGCAGAATTGACACCAGTTCATCATGGCTTGATATATCGTCGAAAAATGTCGTCTCTGCGGAGACGCTCTTTGCAGCCTCGTTTGGATGGACTTCACGCTCGTCTATGCCTCGCGACAGGCGATAGAGGCGTTGCCCCATGCTCCCGTAGCGACGCATCAACTGGTTCTCCTCCATCGTCTGAAGCTGACCGATAGTGCGGATGCCGTCAGCTTCCAACGTCGCGTTGAAAGCCTTGCCCACGCCCCAAATTGTCGTCACCGGGCGAGTTTTCAGAAATTCTATGGCCTCGTCTCGGCCGATGACGGAAAACCCCCGCGGCTTATCGAGATCGGAAGCGACCTTGGCTAAGAATTTGCAGTAGGACAGACCGATCGAGATGGTGATACCGAGCTCGCTCTGTACGCGTGCCGCGAACCTCGCAAGCGTGCGCGCCGGCGGATCGTGATGCAGTCGCTCAGTTCCGGCCAGTTCGAGAAAGGCTTCGTCGATGGAGAGCGGTTGAACCAATGGCGTCAGATCCATCATCATCTGCCGCACCTGGCGCCCCACTTGAACATATTTCTCCATGTTCGGCCGGATGACGATCGCATCCGGGCAGAGCTCTAGCGCCTTGAACATTGGCATGGCGGAGCGCACGCCGTTGATCCGCGCGATATAGCACGCAGTCGATACCACGCCGCGCTTGCCGCCGCCGATGATCACTGGCTTATCCGCCAGGTCTGGATTATCGCGTTTTTCGACGGTGGCATAAAAGGCATCGCAGTCGATATGCGCCAACGTCAGCGCATAAAGTTCTCTGTGATACACAAGCCGAGGACTGCCGCATCCGCGGCATCGGCGGGTTCCCGCCTTCTGCTCCGCAAGGCAGTCGCGACAGAAGCCGGATGTCGTGTCTGGTGTAGATGTCATGGCTGGAACAAAGATTGAACATTGTGACGATAAGCCTGAAGCTCATGAGTCTCAAGGGGGATGGCTTCTTTATCGTCTTCGGGAACACTGCGGCGCCCACCCTTTGGCCGAAAGCACGATTTTTTCCCGATCGGGAAAATAAGCGGCGTTGAATCCGCTCAGTAGAAAAATGTCCCGATCGGGAAATTCATGGGGCCGGTGAAGCCATCGCTGCTTTACGTCTCAAAATGGCCGCGCCACGCTCATGCACGTCGGTGCGGGAGATGAGCAGGGCGCTCAGCGCAATGAGGTCATATATCCAAAGGCATATGGTGCAACTTAGGTGAAGAAGATAGTCTCTGCGCCGTACTTGAATATTTGACATTCAAGCTTTCGATGAAATCGCAGTCGAAGACGCGTCATCTGGCGCATCGCCATGATGATTGTGGTAACAGCCCTTCGTTTTCACCGAGGTGGGCGGAATCATGAAAGCACGAAGCGTCATTGAGATTGCTCAGTCTGACGGGCGGCTGCCAACCGAACTCATCGTGGTCGGGTATTGGGCAAGCCAGGCTGGCGTCGTGGTTTATGTTCTCAATGGCGTTACGCCGCAAGCGATCAACTTGGTTTTGGACCCGATCGTGACAACGCTGCCTTTGTCGATCCCTGGTGTTCTTTATGTCAGCATCAACGACACGACGCGTGTATGCGAGGCTGTCCGATGCGCCGAAGAGATTTATGCCACGACAAAAGTTTTCCGAAGGCAGGCGATTGACTACGGTATCGCACCGGATTTCATCCGGCCTGTCGCCACCGCCATTCCGAGACTGGAAAATCGCACTCTTCTGTCCGAACAAAACGCGCCCGCCTCACAGCTTGTGAGGCCGCATGTTGTCATGCCGTTCCCGGCGAGGAATTGGGTCCATTGGCCTGCTACGGACAGGACCGCCCAGCACGCGGCAACGGCTCCGGTCTAATAGGACTTCAAAGTTTTCAGCGGCGTATTTGACCGCCTCAGACAAGGGGGAGGGGCGTAGATGACGCCGTCTGAATCGCGCGCTGCGCCGAAGGCGCCTGATCGCGTCGCCCGAGACGTGCGCGGTATCCGGCGACATATTCAGTCGAGCTCAAATTGCTCCTTATAGTCCCGCCGCAGGTGTGTCGGCTGATCTTCTTTCCTCAGAAAGCAGTTCCCGACGACAAGACACTCAATCTCGGTGCCCATGAAACAGTGGAACGCATCTTCCGGGGTGCAGACGATCGGTTCACCGCGCACGTTGAAGCTGGTATTGACCAGGACGGGACAGCCGGTTCGCTGCTTGAACGCGCTCAGCAGCTCCCAATAGCGCGGGTTGGTATCGTGATGCACCGTCTGCACGCGGGCAGAATAATCGACATGGGTGACCGCTGGGATCTCCGACCGTGGAACGTTAAGGCGGTCTATGCCGAACAACCCTGCTTCGCTGGGACCAAGAGGCAATTTCCGCCTGTCGAGCACCTCAGCCACGAGCAGCATATAAGGACTGTCGCTGTCGATATCGAACCACTCCGCCACGTCCTCGCGCCGGACCGATGGAGCAAAGGGACGGAAGCTCTCACGGTATTTGACCTTCAGATTGAGCGTCTTTTGCATCGTTGGCGAGCGAGGGTCACCCAGGATTGACCTTCCCCCGAGAGCCCGCGGGCCGAACTCCATCCGCCCCTGCATCCATCCGACCGCCTTGTCGTCCACCAACGCGTCGACTGTGCGCGAGATCAACGCCTCGTCGTCCAGCGTGGCGTACACCGCGCCGGTGGCACTCAGCCGCCTCTCGATTTCGCATTGTTCAAAAGCTGGACCGAGATAAGCGCCGGCCATACGATCCTGTCCGTCGACAATCCGGGTGCTTCCGAGATAGCCGTGCCAAGCCGCCAGGGCCGCACCCACCGCGCCACCGGCATCGCCAGCCGCTGGCTGGATCCAGATGTCGTCGAAAATCCGATTCTTAAGCAGCTTGCCGTTTGCCACGCAATTCAAGGCGACACCGCCGGCAAGACAAAGGTGACGCTCGCCGGTTTCTTGACGGCAAAAACGGGCAAGTTTCAAAACAACTTCTTCGGTGACCGCCTGTATCGAAGCGGCGAGATCCATCTCGCGCCGGGTCAGGGGCGATTCCGGCTTTCGAGGCTCGGCGCCGAACAGTTGATGAAAGGCAGGGGAGGTCATTGTAAGACCGGCGCAGTAGTCGAAATAGCGCTGGTCCAGACGGAACGATCCGTCCTCCTTCAGGTCGATCAAATGATCGAGTATTTTCTGCGCGAACTGGGGGCGACCATAGGGAGCCAAGCCCATCACTTTATACTCTCCGGAATTGACCTTAAATCCGGTGTAGTAGGTGAATGCGGAATATAGCAGCCCTAGGGAATGCGGGAAGCGAATCTCTTTCAGAATTTGGAGGTCGTTGCCGCGGCCATGGCCGACCGACGTGGTGCACCATTCCCCAACCCCATCCATGGTCAACACCGCAGCGCTCGGGAAGGGCGACGGAAAGAACGCGCTTGCCGCATGTGCCAGGTGATGCTCGGTGAACAGGAGCGAACCTAACCACTCCTTCGAGCCGGCAATTTTTCCCAATTCCCGGCGCAAAAGTCTCTTTTGGAACAGCTTTTCCTTGATCCAGAGCGGCATCGCCATCCTGAAGGAGCGGAAACCGCGCGGACTTGTCGCGAGATAGGTCTCCAGCAACCGCTCGAACTTCAGGAACGGCTTGTCGTAGAAGACGACATGATCGACGCCCGCCATGTCGGTTTCGCCCGCAGACAGACAATAGCCGATTGCGTTGGCCGGAAAGGCGGCGTCATGTTTCTTGCGCGTGAACCGCTCTTCCTGCGCGGCGGCAATGATACGCCCGTCCTCGATCATCGCAGCCGCGCTGTCGTGGTAGAACGCCGAGATACCGAGGATACGCATAGATGGCCTGGCTCAGAACAGGGTATAGATGAACGGGGCGACCGCAGTACCCTGCGTCAGCACGATCAATCCGCCAAAGACGCCAAGTATGATGAAGATCGGCAGGAGCCAGAACTTCTTGCGGACGCCCATATACGCCCAGAGTTCTCGTACCAGTTCCATATTGCATTCCTCCACTCAAGAACTCGGCAATGGTTTTGGCGCTTCAGAACTGCTTGCAATTAAAATTGATTGCTCATCGTATCGGGATCCGGTTCATGCGGTGAGCGCTTGTCCCAGTAAGTCTCAACGCTTTTGTCGAATGAGGCGGCAAGTGGATCATAGCCGCGTAACCTCAGGAACAGTCCGAGCGGCACGAAAGCTACCGCATAAATCAGCAGCATCACCACCGGATTGACGATCTTGAACAGCAACAGACCGAGCTTGGTCCATAACCGGTTTGGGAATGCGAGCCAGTCAGGAAATGCGAACGCCAACAGGACGAGGACGCCGCCAATGGTCGCAAGACCTGTTGAGATCGCGCCTAGTTGGCCGCTGATAAGCCACCTCACGAAGACCAAAGTGAGGAGGATTCCGCCAACAGTATACCCAAAACTGCGGTTTGACGCCCCCTCCACGGAGTGCTCGGGAAAAGATTCGTGCGACTGATCCATGTTGCACTTCCTCAGCGATCAGTGCCAATCCTTGCAATACGACATGAGCGAGTGCACTCGCGTTTTGCTTGAAAGGAACAATCGAGACGGATGCTATAGAACTAATGGTGACCGATCCGGTCAATATGCCATTGGATATAGACGGCGGAGATAGGTGGCTCTGCGGTTTCGGGCCCTCAAGCAGTGCGATTTTTTTGAGAGACCCGATCGGAAAAAAGCTCCTCTATTCTGACTTGCAAAATGCAGCCCATAAGTTCTTGCCCAATCCAGCGGTGTAACTTCCAAGTGCAACAGAAAAGGCTCGTCGCAGCAAATCCAGTGAAGCGGACAAGTCTTTGTCAGCCGCTTGAACGGGAGGTCCGCAAGCGGTAGTCTTGCTGAGCAGTTTTGCTAGGGGACAAGAGGTCATGACCAAGCGGCATCTTGGACTTTTGGTCTGCGCAGTCCCCGGGCTGTACCTTTTGTTAAGCCCGATTTACGCTCTGCTGCATTACCAATTGTTCGCAGCCGAAAGCCCGCATTTTATCCGCTACGTGCTGATCCCAGGCCTACTGGGCGCAGCCATCATTGCCATCGGTTTGCTTGCAAAGCCGCGCTTTTCCGCAATTGTCGGCACCTGTGCCTCGAGCGTGTTGCTCGCCCTCTTTCTTTTTGAGGCGATGCATACGGTGTCGGTCGCGTCAGTCCGCCTGGAGATGCTCGGTCAACTCAGCGAGACGCAGGCCGAAATGCTCAGGCGCAACAAGAACATGGTTCCTGGCTTCACGCTACAGGGGCTGAACCGACTTTCCGGCACCGATGAGCTGCCCGAGGCACTGCTTTCGGGTTTTCCGTCGACCGAAGTGGTGCTGTGCACGTCCAAGGGCGGCATCGTCAGCTACAAGGCAGACCGATACGGCTTCAATAACCCGGACGATGTATATGATCGCCGACTGGATTTAATGCTTCTCGGAGACTCGTTCGTCGAAGGCTTCTGCCTACCTCCGGGCGAGGACCTTGCATCGAGCGTGCGGGCGGGCGGTGCTACTGCCGCGAGCATAGGCATTCGAGGAAATGGCCCTTTAGTCGAACTCGCAATGCTCGGTCGTTTCGGTGAAGTTCTTCGTCCGCGCCACGTGCTAATGGTCTTCGTTGAGGGTAACGATTGGGAGAATCTCGAGCGCGAACTTAAAGTGCCCTGGCTTCGAGAAGCGCTGTTGCCGGATGCCAACTACGGGCTGCAGTCGAGCGCGCAAGAAACAATGCGCGATGCTCAGAGCATTTTGGTGGGCCGAAAAAATAACCCGGTGAGGACGAGCGACCTACTGACGAGAACATCCTTGTTGCGCAATTTTGTCGCCCTGCAGCAAACGCTTGCGAGACTGGGGCTGGTGTATCCAAAAATCGCCGGCAGTCAGCCGGAGTACAGAAAGATCCTCAAACGCGCAAAGGAGCTAACCACAAGCTGGGGCGGCACTTTTACGCTCGTCTATGTACCGAGGATGGACCGTTTCATTGGACCGCTTTCATCGGACTATCCCTTTGACCCACTGAGGAGGCGGGTCCGAGATGCCGCCACGGCGGAGGGGATCCCCGTCATTGATCTTCATGAGACGATACGCGCTCAAAGCGAACCTCTTCTTCTGTACGCTCCCGATGCTCATTTCAGTCCAGTCGGCGCGAAAATCGTTGCGAGCGAAATCCTCCGCTCGATAGCGGCGAAGAAGACTGATGGTCCGATAACCGCAGAAAACAAATGATAGACAAATCACATCGCAATCTACCGGCCGTCCGGGATAATCAATCCGAACCAAGCTGAAGCCGTTGGGAGATATTCGCGAGCTCCACTCGGGTTGTGATGTTGAGCTTGCTGTAGACGCTGTGAAGATGGAGCTTGACGGTGCCGGGAGTTATCCCAAGTTGCGCGGCTATTTCCCGGCTGCGTAAACCTTCGGCGGCAAGTCCGGAGATCTCAAGTTCGCGAGGCGTCAATTTCTGCATGACCGAGCGGCGTTCGACATCGCGCTCGCGGATCCGATCAATCGCGGCACTCAAACTTTGATCCACCAAATAGGCGCTGCCTCCCATTACCGCCCGAATGCAGTCGATAAGGACACTCGGGGCCTGTTCCTTAAGAACAACGCCGCGCACATCATTGCGCATTGCCTCGGCAAGCTCTTCATCGGTGATATCAGCGGTGAGAATGACGCAAGCAAGTTCCGGCCGATCCTCGTGCAGACGACGAACGAGCTCCAGTCCGGTCATTTCCGGCATCCGCAGATCGAGGACGACGACATCGACGAGCTCGCACGAGACAACCTCGATCGCCTCCGCCGCAGTACTGCATTTAGCAACCACCTGCCAATCAGACTCAGCCGAAACCAGCAGGCATAACGCATCCAGGACGATCAGGTGATCATCGACGATAACGATACGCCCGCTCATGGATGAGCCGGGATCTTGATGGTTATCCGAGTCCATTGTTCCACCTTGTCTATCGAGAGCTCCCCACCCCACGTGGACACGCGCTCGCGAAGACTTCGCGGCCCCACCTTGCTGCTCTCTAGCTCGGAATGCTCAAGTCGCCGGTCAAAGCCGAACCCCGTTCCGTCATCGTCGACGGTGAGGACGACCGCAGCACCGTCGAGCCGGAGCCGGGCCTCGATCGTTCGCGCTTGCCCATGACGTGCGGCGTTGGCGGTTGCCTCCGCGATCATCCGCGCCAGCTCGTCGATGATCCCCGCCGGCAACCAAAGATCTTTGGGATCAAGAATGAAACGGAAGTCGATCGACCATTGCTGCCGCAAACGGTCAGCCAGAGCCTCCAATCGCAGCGCCAGTTGAGAGTCACCTGTGCGGCGATGGTCAGATCCCGGTTCAAGCGCGCGAATGAGGGCGCGGAGATCTCGTTGCTCTTCCAAAAGTGTGGCTTGAATAGCTATCAGACGCCTGTCGATCTCGTCAGGCGCGGCCTTTGACGAGCGCAAAGCTTGTAGTTGCAGGGCCGTTCCCGCCAGCGCTTGCAGCACGCCATCGTGTATATCCCGCCCAATTTTGATGCGCTCCTCAAGGGCGGCTGCATCGCTGAGACGGCGCAGCAAGATCGATTGTTCGAAGAGTGTCTTCAATCGGTCGGCCACAATCTCCGCCATGGCAACGTCATCCAATGTCGGGGCCGGCGGATCGAGAAGGAACAGTCGCGCCTCGACATCGTTGGCGTGGAACTGCACCGAGATTGCCGACGCGATCGAGAATTCAGCCGCGAGCGCCGGAGAAATTGGCGGCTCGTCTTCGCGCCATCGACCGAAGCGACCCTCGCCGCGATGGATGAGGGCTCGGGAGCGCTTTGCGTCGATGATCAGAAGACTTGCGTGCCGCAGCACTTGCGGTGTCCACGGCAGGTATGCACTCGGCGACAAGCGCCTGACCTCGTATGCGCCGCTCTTCCATATCGCCAGGTTGGTCCAAGGTTCGTCACCGTCACTCCAGATCAAAAGTGCTCGGCATACGCGCATCATCTGGGTCGCATAATCCAATGCCGCTTCGGCCGGCCAATCGCGGCCCTCGGGCACTGAAGGCGTCCGCTCGACCAATCGCAACAAATGCGAGCGCACCTCCTCCTGGTGGGTCCCCAGCCAGGTGAGAAGAATTGTCGCCGTCAGCAGGGAGAGAATGAATGACAGGGCGACCGCCGCGTCCACATCCGAACGAAACGGCCAGCCGGTATCTGAAATCGCCAGATATGCCAGGACCGCAATACCAATGGAACCGGTCCACAGGGCACCGCGCCAAAGCCAATGCAGCGTTGCTGTCAACTGGACAAAGGGCATGAGCATGAAGACAGGACCAGACACGCGACCTGTTAGAAACGCTAAGGCGATCAACGTGACGACGTCGACCATGTGCCGAACGAATGTGCCGCGAACCAGATGAACCTGCCCTTTCCAAACAGAAAGGGCGGCAGCGATCGCGTAGACCAGATACGCGATGAGCAGCCAATAGGCGAGATCCGAGCGAGGAGGGCGAACGGCGGCATCAAGCCAGATAATCCAGAGACTTCCGATCGCAACAACAATGCGAGCGATAGCGATCACCCCGTCCGAGCGAGCCCGAAATGTGTTGATCCAAGTCCGTCGGTCGGTCCCCTTGACCAAGCCATTTTCGACCCGCGCTGTGGAAATTGCGGACGACCAGGGCTTCACCTTCAAGCTCCTTCTTTGATAGGCAAATGACGACGGCGTTCACCACAACAGAGGGAATATGTTGAATTAAGCTCCCTGAGGCCAGATTCGTCACCTACAGCGAAGCGAGCAGGCTTCGGACACAGTTTAAGGCGCTTGTTCGGTGCCGAGGCGCAGTAGCCAATCGCGTTTAAACTCCCCTAGAGACGTCTCAGTGGTTTGGGTTTAATGCCATGGATGGCTTTCAAGATTTCAGCCAGAACCGGCCTGATCTTACGCTTGTCCATCAGAAAACAACGGTTGCGGATCACTCGATATCGGTGCGCAGCACCGGGTGCAGGCTGCTACGGGTGGTCACGCCAACCTCCACGGAAAGCTTATCTTCCAGGAACTGCTTGATCTCGGCCAAGTCGAGACGCGAAAACCCTTGGGCCGGGTCATAATCAACGAATAGATCAAGGTCGCTCGACGCCTGAGCTTCGTCGCGGACCATCGACCCGAAGAAGGACAGGGCGGTGGCGCCAATGCCCTTTACCGCATCGGCGTGCTGTTGACGTTTGTGAATAGCGCCGCTTCTGTTCATCCCGAAAGCTTATATCATTCCGCGTAAGGCTTCCACCGTCATCGTCTGTGGGAGCCCTGGCTTTGTTCTTTGTGCCTCCAACGAGGCATCTTGGTCGACTTAGTAATCGCCGGAACCGGGTTGCGATCCCGCATAGTGTTGCCAGGCCGCCGCCACGGTTTCCGGCTTGATATCCGTCGCCTCACAGAACGCGAGCAATGTCGGCTCGTGACCCATCAGGAAGTCGATCATGCCGGCTAAAAAGCCCGAGTCGTCGACCGCATCACGCATCTGATCAGCTTGCATGCCTGATAAGGCAAGGAAGCGCCCAAGCATCTCCGGCTCCTTGGCAAGCCAGCCGAGCACGGCCGCAGCCGTTTCCTCCGCATTGGTCGCACTGGTATTGGTTTTTGTCGGTTTAAGCCGCATAATTTCAAGGTTACCTTTTCTTCAACCAAATCGTCATACCATGCCTAAAATAGGGCCTGTGGAATCGACCGTCGGCAGAGCTTATATACAGAAGGCACGCTTAAGGAACGGATCGCTATGCCCAAACGGGTCATGATCGTCGAGGACAACGAGCTTAACATGAAGCTCTTCCGCGACCTGATCGAAGCATCGGGATACGATACAATCCAGACCCGCAATGGCATGGAAGCGCTCGACCTCGCCCGCAAGCATCGGCCTGACCTTATCCTTATGGATATCCAGCTGCCAGAAGTATCGGGCCTGGAGGTCACCAAGTGGCTGAAGGAGGATGATGAACTTCACATCATCCCAGTGATCGCCGTAACGGCCTTCGCCATGAAGGGAGACGAGGAGCGGATTCGCCAAGGCGGTTGTGAGGCCTATGTCTCAAAGCCTATCTCGGTCCCTAAATTCATAGAGACGATCAAGACCTATCTAGGTGACGCGTGAAATCGGATCGGATGGCATGACCGCACGCCTGTTGGTAGTCGATGATATTCCGGCAAATGTGAAGCTGCTCGAAGCACGGCTGCTCGCTGAGTACTTCGATGTGCTGACGGCGGATGACGGGTATAAGGCCCTTGCGATCTGTGAAAGCACGCATGTCGACCTGATCTTGCTCGACATCATGATGCCCGGCATTGATGGTTTCGAGGTCTGCGAGCGGTTGAAGGCCAACCCGCGCACTGCCCATATTCCGGTCGTCATGGTCACCGCACTCGACCAGCCTTCCGACAGGGTCCGCGGCCTCAAAGCCGGCGCCGATGATTTCCTCACCAAGCCGGTCAATGACTTGCAGCTCGTTTCTCGCGTAAAAAGCCTTGTAAGGTTGAAAGCGCTAACCGACGAATTGCGCATCCGCGCGGACACGGCCCACAACATCGTGCTCGAAGACGTGTTAAAGGGGATCGATGGCCGCGAGGAGGCTGCCCAGGTTCTGCTGGTCGACGGACGCGCAAGCTCCCAGGAGCGGATCGTCAGGGCATTGAAGCCGGTTGCCGATGTCATTGCCATGTCCGACCCGCAGGCGGCGCTCTTTGAGGCCGCGGAAAATCCCGTCGACCTGGTAATCGTCAACGCCAATTTCGACGAATACGATCCATTGCGTCTTTGCTCGCAGCTCCGCTCGCTGGAGCGGACCCGCTTCCTCCCTCTGCTGTTGGTGACGGAGATGGGGGCCGACGACCTGATCGTTCGGGCGCTGGATCTCGGGGTCAATGATTATATTGTCCGGCCGCTCGACCCCAATGAGCTGATCGCCCGTGTCCTCACGCAGATCAAGCGCAAGCGCTACAACGACCGCCTGCGGATGAGCGTCCGCCAAACCATTGAGCTTGCTGTCACCGACGGGCTGACCGGCCTCAACAATCGCCGCTATCTCGACAATCATCTGAAGGTGCTGTTCAACCGGGCCGCTGCACGCGGCCGGCCACTGTCTGTTTGCATCACCGACATCGATCGCTTCAAGTCGGTCAACGATACCTATGGGCATGATGCCGGGGACGAGGTTTTGAGAGAGTTCGCAGCGCGCATCCGCTCCACAGTGAGGGGAGCCGATCTTGCCTGCCGTTACGGTGGCGAGGAATTCGTGGTGGTCATGCCCGATACCGATGCCGTGGCCGCGACCGCCATAGCCGAACGCTTGCGCAGCATCATCGAAAGCAAGCCCTTCACGCTACAGGGGGCGGGCGCTGTCCTTAACGTCACCGCGTCGCTCGGGATTGCGTGCAACACATACGGTGCCGAAACCCCCGAGCAACTCTTGAAGCAGGCTGATCGGGCGCTCTACGAGGCCAAGAATGGCGGGCGCAATCGAGTGGTTGCCGCGGCCGCTTAAAAAGAATCACCTGATTCTAAAATACGCGTGCGGACCGCTGCGGATTTCGAAAATCCGGCAATCGCCGCTGTTGATCCCCCATTATTTGTCATTGGCACAAGGTTTTTACGGGTGGAATTCAATATAGAAAAATCCCGCGGGTAGTAGCCGGAAATCTTCTGGTTAGAGAGCATCCAGAAGTCTTAAGCTGTATCGGCAAATTCCATTTTCCGAGTTGATCGAAAATAACAGGCTCACGCCTTCCTAAGATTTTCACGTGGTTGAGGAAATCAGTCGATCGCCAAGGTCTGTTATTGAAAAAGGTGGGTGGGTTGTTGGAAACTATTAAAGTAGAAAAGACTTTTTTTGGGCAATAACTATCGGTTTTCTTTGATGAATTAGGTGGCGGGGAGATGTCTCGCCGCGAATTTTAACCAACAACATATCTGGATTGTACGACGAGTTAAGATTCTGTTGATTTTCTTTTCGTTTTGAGCAATTTTGGCCGCAACCGAAACTATGGCTTCCCTAACGGGATCGTCATACCCCATGATGCTCAGGTCCGCCGCATCTCCTGGGTCGTGGGGTCGGTCGACTAGCAGGCATACCAAAGCGGTTCCTCGTGCCGTGATTGCAAGCTGGTCGACCCCCATTTAAAAGCGCCGCTTCCATATCACTGGAGGCGGCGCTTTTCTTTTGCGCTGTTTCTCAAATTGATTGAGCCGAGAAGGCGGAGCACAGGCCAAAATAAAAGGCGCCTGACCTGACGGTCGGCGCCTCCTGGCAACCCTTCAGATCAAGACTTACTTGATCTTAGTTTCCTTGAATTCAACATGCTTCTTGGCAACCGGGTCGTACTTGGTCTTTGTCATCTTGTCCGTCATCGTGCGGCTGTTCTTCGTCGTGACGTAGAAGAAACCGGTGTCAGCCGTCGACAGCAGCTTAATCTTGATGGTCGTAGCTTTCGCCATGGTCGTTCTGCCTCTAAAAAAATGAAGCCGTGGACGCGGGTGAGCTCCACGGCAAAATCTGGCGCGAAATTACAAATCGCGCCCGAAAAGTCAACCTCGTTTTGATCGGAAAAGTAAGCGGCAGCCCGAAACCACCACATAGAAGCCAAAGAAAGCGGCAAGCGCCCAGGCAAAACCGTCGTTTCCACCGATGTCCATCGCGGCCCCGATGCTCTGGGGTCCGGCGACTGTACCGACCGCGTAGCAGAAGATAAATGCCGCATTGGCGGCTGCAAGATCCGGACCGCTCAATCTTGCCCCGAGATGCGCCAGACCCACCGTATAGAGCCCGGACACACAGCCGCCCCAGAAGAACAGGACCACGGCCATCAGGATCCAGTTCTCGATCAACAAGGGCAGCACAAGCGAGCCAGCGACCCCCAATGCTGCCATGGCTGTCAAAAGAGGGCGCCGGTCGCGCATCTTATCGGAAATCAGGCCGAGCGGGATTTGGAACGCCATGTTGCCGATCCCCATCACAGTTAAGAGCACAGCGGCCTGCTGCTCGCTCAATTGCTCACGAAGCGCGTAGATTGGGAAAAGAGATAGGCCTCCTGCCGAAACGGCACCGAATGCGAAGACAGCTGCGGTCGCCGTCGGCACCAGAAAAATATAGTGGAAGAAATGCCGGTCTGGCTTGGTGTCGAGCACCGGGCTTTCGTGGCGGGCGATGAAGATTGGGATAACAGCGAGCATAATGATGCCGGCGCCCACTAGGAACGGCAGGATGCCTTCGCTGCCGAGTGCCGAGAAGAGCAGGGGGCCGCTCGCAAAGCCTATCGCCAAGACGGTTGCATAGATCCCCAGCACTAGCCCGCGTCGCCTTGGAGGCGCGGCCTCGTTGATCCAGAATTCCGACAGAATGAAGAGCGTGGTCGTAGCGCCGTGGAACGTGAACCGGAGCGGGAACCACATCCAGAAAGCGTCGGCGTAGTAGAAGCCGATAGCGCTCAGCGCCGCCACAACGACGGCGAATATCATGGTCCTGGCGACACCGTAGTCATGCGCAAGTTTGGTCGTGACCGGCGCGGCAAGCATTGAAGCGACGCCGGCCATGGCCGCATTGAGGCCGATCAGCGTCGAGGGAATTCCCCGTTTTTCCAGAATGATGCTGAGAAGAGGCAGACCCAGCCCGATTGCAATTCCGACTGCACTGATCGCGGCAATCGCAGCTACAAGCGAGGGCCAGTGGATTCGCTCGACATGGCCGTTGGCGTCGGTCGTCGGCTGGGGCATTCGATATTCCTTACAGTCGGCTGCGGACGAATCGTCCATGACGCATGAAGTAAAAGGACACCGGATTTCCGAACGACAAAGAGGGATCGGCTGTCATGAGATTTTTCACGTCCTCCAAGACCGACTTCGTAATGGCCGGGAGTTTCAGACCGGAAAGGTTGGCGATGTCAAGCCAGCGCACGTCCTGAAGTTCGCTGGAATCTCCCAAACGGCTCATGTCGAAGGGGGTCTCGTCGCAAAAGGCGAGGAAGAAGCGCGTGTCGTAGCGCCGCACGTTACCGGGGGGAGTGATCGCGCGCGCGACATAACGCAGACGCGACAGGTTCGGTGCCGTTCTGCTGGCTATTCCCGTCTCCTCATGAAGTTCCCGCAGGGCGGCAAGCGCGAGCGCCCGTGCGCGATTTCGGGTGAGGCCGGACGACGCGCCAACGAGAAGCTTTTCGAGAACAAGGGTGTCGAGATCGGCGCTGAACGGGAGTGCATGATCCCGGGCGTCGCGCCGTCCGCCGGGAAAGACGTAGACATCCGGCATGAAGACATGGCCGCTGCCGCGCCGGCCGACCAGTACTCGGGCACTCCCTGCGGAGCGATCTATCAGGATGAGCGAAGCTGCATCTTTTGGTCTCACCCCGGCGATATGCGCATGCTTCAGCGCGTCCATTGCCGACGGCATCTGTTCCTCGGCAGAGGAAATCATGCGATCGGTCCGCCGCGGCCGGGATCGACCACCTCGTTGTCCTCGCCGCCGAAGCCGTGCATCCTCAGGGCCCATTGTAGCCCGATGACGCCGCCTTTGATCGGCTGGATGGTCACCAGCGCGGCGAGGACGGCAAGCGGCCCCCAGATCGCGAGATGCACCCACGGGGAAACGAGGAAGACCATGTCGGTCAGCATATAACCCGTCAGCAGAACGTGCCCGACAACGACGATGACCAGGTAAGCCGGTAGGTCGTCGGCGCGGTGGTGGGAAATATCTTCGCCACAAACGGCGCAGGCATCCACCGGTTTCAGGAAGACCCGGAAAAGACGACCCGTCCCGCAGTTGGGACAGCGGTTCAGCATACCCCGTTTTACAGAGCGTCCCAGGGGCCTTCCGGCCTCTCCGGCGCTTCCGTATCGGACCGTCTGCTCGTCCTGTCTTTCCATTCTATCTCCTCCGGCCGCTGCGTGGCGGCCGCGTACCCGGCTTAGCCCGGCCGGTGGATCGGTCGCGCCGCCCCGACTTGTGGAAGGAGCGGGTCGCTGTCGGCAGCTTCTTGCCTTCGCTCAGCATTTCGAACTGCAGCGAACCGGCAAGCGGGATCGCTTGCACAAGTTTCACGTCGACAGTATCGCCGAGCTGATAACCTACTCCCGTCTTCTCGCCAGAGAGCGCCTGATGCGCCTCGTCGTAGATGAAGTAGTCGTTGCCGAGGGTGGATATAGGGATGAAACCGTCGGCGCCATAGGTCGGAAGCGAGACAAATAGTCCCGCCTTCGTGACGCCGGAGACGCGGCCTTCGAATTCCTCGCCGATCCGTTCGCTGAGGTGATGGGCGATCAGCCGGTTGATCGTGTCACGTTCGGCCGCCATGGCACGGCGCTCGAAGGTCGAAATTTCGGCGGCGATATCGTCGAGCTGCGCCTCTTCGTCCGGGGTGATTCCGCCTTCGCCGAGTCCCAGGGAACCAACGAGCGCGCGATGCACGATCAGATCCGCATAACGGCGGATCGGCGAGGTGAAATGCGCGTACTTCATCAGGTTGAGGCCGAAATGGCCGATATTCTCGGGACTGTAGATCGCCTGGCTCTGAGAGCGCAGCACCATTTCGTTGACCATGGTCTGATGCGGCGTATCGAGCGCGCGTGCGAGGATGCCGTTGAAAGAGTTGGCCCGCAACTGCCCGCCTTGGGCCATGGAAATACCAATCGTTGCCAGAAATTCCCTCAGCGCCTCCTGTTTGGAAAGCGCCGGCGTGTCGTGGACGCGATAGACCAGCGGCTGACGCTTCTTTTCAAGCGTCTCGGCAGCAGCGACGTTTGCCTGGATCATCATCTCTTCGATGAGCTTGTGCGCGTCGAGGCGTTCCGGCACGTGAACCCGATCGACCGTGCCGTCGGGTTTCAGGATGATTTTGCGTTCCGGCATGTCCAGTTCGAGAGGCTGACGGCGGTCCCGGCCACGTTTCAGGATGCGGTAGGCGTGCCAGAGAGGCTTGAGGATCGGCTCCAGCAGTGGCCCGGCCTTGTCGTCGGGCTTGCCGTCAATCGCCGCTTGGGCTTGTTGATATGAGAGCTTGGCGGCGCTCTTCATCATCACTCGGTGGAACGTGTGGCCGGCCTTGCGGCCTTCCCTGGAGAAAACCATGCGCACGGCAAGTGCCGGCCTATCCTCGCCTTCACGTAGCGAGCAGAGATCGTTCGAGATGCGTTCCGGCAGCATCGGCACGACGCGGTCGGGAAAATAAACAGAATTGCCGCGCTTCAGCGCTTCCCGGTCTAGCGGCGAACCGGTGCGGACATACCAGGAAACGTCGGCTATCGCGACCGTGACGATCACGCCGTCCGGGTTGTCCGGGGAGGGGTCCGGTTCGGCATAGACCGCGTCGTCGTGGTCCTTGGCATCGGCAGGGTCGATGGTGATGAGCGGAACGTCGCGCCAGTCTTCCCGGCGGGACATGGTTGCAGGCTTAGCGGCCTCGGCTTCATTGAGAACCGCCTGGGGGAAAATATGCGGAATGCCATGGGAGTAGATGGCGATCATCGAGATCGCCTTTTCCGACCCGACGGAGCCGATCACGGAAAGCACGCGGGCGCGGGGTAGGCCGAAACGGCCTGAACGGACGACTTCGGTCTCGACCAGGTCTCCGTCCTTGGCTTCGCCAATATCGGCGCTCTCGATCACCATTTCCTCACCCCGCCGGTCGGTCGGCAGCAGGCGCAGTTCGCCGTCGGCGAGTTTTTTGACGACGCCGAGCGAGGCGCCGCGGCGCTTGTCGATAATCTTGATGACGCGCGCGGTATAGGCGGGCCCGGAACGATCCTTGTTCGGGAAGATTTTTGCCAGCACCCGGTCGTTGAGGCCAGCCGCCGGGGTCTTGCCCTTGCCACGGTTTTCCGAAGATTGCCGGATGAGGACAGCCGGCGCCGCGCCCTGTTCTTCCGGCCATTCGGCGGGACGGCCGATCAATTCGCCATCCTTGTCGCGGGTGGTGATGTCGAGCACCGTCACCGGCGGCAATGCGCCGGGACGCGTCAGCGACTTGCGGTTCTTGGTGAGAAGACCTTCCTCCTCCAGCGTCCGCAGAAGATCCTTCAGCTCGACACGCGTTTCCCCCTTGAGGCCAAAGGCTTTGGCAATCTCTCGCTTGGAGGCCTTGTCGGGATTTTCGGCGATGAATTCGAGCAGGGCCTCCCGAGGAGGCACCGCGCCATGAATGATCACGGGCTTGTCGCCGGCAGAAGAGGTTGCACTGCCGACAGCTCTGTCCTGCCGCTTGCCGTGGCGTCTCGATCTGTCGCGCGGTTCTCTCACGTGCCCGTCTTCTTCGCCTTGGGCGCCGCCTTTTTGGCCGGCGCCTTTGCCTTTGCTTTCGGCAACGCCTTCTTAGTGTCAGCGCCCGCCTTGGCGGCTGCCTTCTTGGGCTTGGCCTTGCCTGAAGGCGCCTTGCCACCCTTTTCAACAATCAGCGCGATCGCCTGTTCCAGGGTTACCCCTTGCGGATCCATGCCCTTCGGCAATGTGGCATTCACCTTGCTCCAGTTCACGTAAGGACCATAGCGCCCATCACGCACGGTGATCGGTCCGCCATCTGGATGCTCGCCGAGTTCCTTCAGAGCCGCAGGCGTTCCTCGGGTTCGTCCACCCGCGGCACCCTTGCTCTGCTTGTCCGCAAGCACAGTCACGGCTCGGTTTAGACCGATGGTGAAGACGTCCTCGACGGATTCAAGGTTGGCGTAGGTTCCGTCATGCAGCACGAAGGGGCCGTAGCGGCCGATGCCTGTCGAGATCATCTTGCCGGATTCGGGATGTTTGCCCACGTCGCGCGGCAAGCCGATCAGTGCTAGCGCCTTCTCGTGATCAATCTCCTCCGGCTTCCAGCCCTTGGGCAGGGAGGCCCGTTTGGCATCCTTGCCTTCGCCGCGTTGGATATAGGGTCCGAACCGGCCGGAACGGAGCGTCAGCTGCTCGCCGGTGTGAGGGTCGGCGCCCAGCGCCTTCGGTTCATTCAGTCCGTTCGCCTCTGCCTCCGCGCCGCCTTCCGAGGAAAGCTGTCGCGTATAGTTGCACTCGGGGTAATTCGAGCAGCCGACGAAGGCGCCGTATTTGCCGAGTTTCAGCGACAGCTGGCCGGTGCCGCAGACCTGACAGACGCGCGGGTCGCTGCCGTCCTCCCGTTTCGGGAAGACGAGCGGGGCCAAGGCTTCGTTCAGCGCATCCAGCACGTTGGTGACACGGAGTTCCTTGGTATCCTCGATCTGGGCGAAGAAGTCCTGCCAGAATTCGCGCAGGACCTGTTTCCAATCGAGTTCACCCGCCGAAATCTTGTCGAGCTTCTCTTCCAGGTCGGCGGTAAAGTCATACTCCACGTATTTGGTGAAGAAGCTCTCGAGGAAGGCGGTTACGAGACGGCCCTTCGCCTCGGGTACGAGCTTGCGTTTGTCGATCGTGACATATTCGCGGTCGCTCAAGGTCTTCAGTGTCGCCGCATAGGTGGAGGGCCGGCCGATGCCGAGCTCTTCCATCTTCTTGATCAGCGAAGCTTCCGAATAACGCGGTGGTGGTTCGGTGAAGTGCTGGCTGGCATTCACCTTGCTCTTGTCGAGCTTTTCGCGTGCATTGATTTCGGGGAGCCGGCCGTCGTCTTCATCGTCGTCGCCTTTTTCACCTTCCTCGCGTTGATCCATATAGGCGCCAAGGAAGCCGTCGAACCGGATGACGGATCCGACCGCTCTCAGCCCGGCCCGCTGGCCGTTGTTGTCCGCAAGGATCTCAACCGTCGTACGCTCGATTTCAGCGGATGCCATCTGGCTCGCGATCCCGCGCTTCCAGATCAGTTCGTAAAGCCGCGCCTGGTCGGCATCGAGGTAGCGGCGCACTTTGTCCGGCGATCGGGTGAAATCGGTCGGGCGAATAGCTTCGTGGGCTTCTTGTGCGTTCTTCGCCTTGGTCGAGTAAAAGCGCGGCTTTTCCGGCAGGTACCGGTTTCCGAATTGGTCGGCAATGGCAAGGCGGGCGCCCTCGACCGCTTCAGGCGCCATCTGCACGCCGTCCGTACGCATATAGGTGATGAGACCGACTGTTTCGCCGCCTATATCCACGCCTTCATAAAGCTTCTGCGCGACTTGCATGGTGCGCGAGGCGTTGAACCCGAGATTGGAGGACGCAGCCTGTTGCAGGGTCGAGGTGGTGAAGGGCGGGCCCGGATTGCGTTTTACGGGCTTTGCTTCGACCGTATCGACGACATAGACAGCGCCATCGAGAAGCGCCTTCAGTCGGTTGGCGTCTTCGCCATTCTTGACGGAGCGGTTCTGCAGGCGTTTCCCGTCGGCAGAAACGAGGCGCGCCTCGAACTCATCCCCGCGCGGCGTGCGCAGCACGGCGGACAGGTTCCAATACTCTTCCGAGACGAAGCGTTCGATTTCCGATTCGCGGTCGCATACGAGCCGCAGTGCGACAGATTGAACACGGCCTGCCGAGCGCGCGCCGGGCAGCTTCCGCCAGAGAACAGGCGAAAGATTGAATCCTACGAGATAATCGAGGGCACGCCGGGCGAGGTAAGCGTCGACCAGAGGCACGTCGATGTCGCGAGGATTGGCCATGGCATCGAGCACGGCCTTCTTGGTGATGGCGTTGAAGACCACTCGCTTCACCGGCTTGTCGCCAATCACCCGCTTTTTCGTCAGAAGATCGAGCACATGCCAGGAAATGGCTTCGCCCTCGCGATCCGGGTCGGTCGCCAGGAACAGTCCGTCCGACCCCTTCACGGCGTCGGCAATATCCTTCATGCGCTTCTGGGATGCGCTGTCGACCTCCCAGGACATTTCGAAATCTTGGTCGGGAAGCACCGACCCGTCCTTGGCTGGAAGATCGCGCACGTGTCCGAAAGAGGCGAGAACCTTGTAGCCTGAACCGAGATACTTATTGATCGTCTTGGCTTTGGCTGGAGATTCTACAACAACAACATTCATCTTTTTTCTCTGAATAGAGGCTTCACCCGGCAACGTTCACGGCCAGGCGGAAATCTTGACCTCCCGACATGGAGGGCGTTTGCCCCGCGGTCAAGAGGTCATGAGCAAAATCGGGACGCGTGGAATGCAGGCGCGAGCGGATATAAGCAAAAAATCGGATTTAAAAATAAGCCCCCCGATGCTGCGTTGTGTGCCTCTGTTTTGACAAAAGTGCGCCGTGTCGACGGGCTCATAAAATCGTCGGAACGTCCTGTCGACCCGCAACGATTGATGAGGACGCGGAACTTCCCGGAGCTAACATTGTCAGAGTAGATCAGCCTATCTGACAGCCAGTCCGAGAAATGGTGTGTCTTACGCTTTGATGGCAATGCAGCCATTCAACATCATCGCGGGTATCGGAACCCGATCTCGCACGAGAGCTGGAGCGCGGCTTCCCGTTCACCGAGTTCGCCGAGAACCAGATGGAGATAAGCATCTTCTTGAAGCTCAGCTTGCGTGCATGGAACACCGTGCCTGAGGTCACGCTGAACACGGTCTTGCAGGTCTTCTCGGTGCTTCTCGGTGCATTTGAAGCGGTTGCGGCTCATCGTGTTGCAGCGCAACGTTCCGCACTTGGTGCGGTAAGGCTCCCCCTCCGTCTCGTGCCAGCGAAGGCGCTTAAACCAATTGTAGGCGTATTTCCAAGCCCCGCCCAAGGCACTGACGGCCAACACCTCAGCGTGGGAGCGATGGGCAATGGCGGCGGTGGCGATGATGGTCAGGTTCAGGCTCCAGAGGTCGAAAGCAGGCACAGCGGATCGGCGGCCGAAGGCCGCGGGGAGATCAGAGCTGTATGCGTATCATCCTGAACATGACCCAGGTCTTTGCATGGTCCTTTCCGCAAGAGTCGATCGGAGGAGGTCTAAATGGTTAATTGCCAAAACACACTTGGGGTCCTTTTTCTGCCTACGAGAGATCAACAGCCGGGGTTCCAAGGGAATAGTCTTGCCCTGCTGGCTGGGGAAAAATCGACAGCCTGGAGAAAGGCTTGGCGAGTTCGTAGCGCGTAGAACTTGACATCGAATCATCAATAAGGTAATCACGATTAAGGTAATCACGATTAAGGTAATTATTTTTACCGAATGGCAAGCATATGCAGTTTCTCGGGCGCGAACGTGAACTCAAGCTGGTGCGGACCGAATTGGACTCGCAACGACCTTCCCTCATCGTCGTATTTGGCCGACGGCGTATCGGCAAATCGCGATTCCTTAGGGAGGCCGCCAAGAACCGCCCGGAAATCTACTTTCAGGCTACCCGCGTCTCATCACTTTTGAACCTGGAGCAGTTCAAATCCGAGGTCGGAAAGGCAATCGGATCAAAGCCACAGCTCGAAGCCCTGTCAAGCTGGGAGGGTGTACTGCACTATGTTGCCGAGCGTGCCGGCGAGCATCCGGGATTGATCGTCACGATCGACGAATTTCCCTATCTGCTTGATAACGAGCCAGCATTGCCATCGATCGTGCAGAAATTCTGGGATTCCGGCGCGCTTGCAGATGGAGCGATGAAACTGATCCTTTGCGGCTCTGCCATTTCTCAAATGGAAGACCTGTTGGCAGAACGGAACCCGCTTTACGGGCGAAAAACCCTGTCGCTCGACATGAAGGCCTTGCCCCTTGTCGATGTCGCCAAGTTTTTCCCGGAATACACGGCCGACGACATTATCAGAACCTATGCGATTTTCGGCGGAATTCCCTACTATCTTCAGCTTTGCGACGCTCAGGAACCGCTCCGCAACAACGTCATCAAACTCTTGCTCGCAGAGACAGGCACGCTGATCGACGAACCGAACACGCTGCTGCAGACCGAACTCAGAGAGCCGTCCTTTTACTCAAGCGTGGTTGTGGCTGTATCTGACGGTTGCAACACTAAGTCAGAGATCGCAAACCGACTGGGTGTCAAAGCGGACGGTATTGGACCGTACCTGGCAAAACTGCTCGCGCTTGATCTGATCGATAATTCGAAATCGCTGGATGCCGACGAAAAGGGCCGAAACCGCCGCTATCGCGTTGCAGACAGCCTGATGTCGTTCTGGCATCGTTTCGTGCGACCAAACCTGAGCGCGATCAGCAGCGGGTTTGGCGAGGAGGTTTACGACCGCGTCGTGGAGCCTCGGTTCTCCGAATATATGGGGGTTGCGTTCGAACCGATCGCCCTTCAATTTGCGAGGCTTCACCTGCAGGAGGTCCTTGCGGTTCCGACGCAGGAGGTTGGCCAGATTTGGGGTCACGCCGATTTCGACATCGATCTCGCGGGGCGATTGTTGGATGGTGCATTTTTCTATGGCGAATGCAAATGGCGATCGCGCGTGATCGACCTTGGCCACGTCCGATTGTTGCGTGAGCGCTCCGAAAAAACGACTTACGGGGAAGGAGCGACGGGCAAGCACTACCTGTTTTTCAGTAGAAGTGGTTTTTCAAGCGATGTCGAGAGTTTGGCGAAAGGAGACGAGCGGCTGCATCTGATAACCCCAGAAACACTGGTAAAACCGCGTCGGTAGAGGCGACAACGTGGGCGCATTGCCACTCCTAACGCGCCGCCTGACGCATGTGGCACTTGCTCCATAACGCCGGTAATTTCTGTAATATTCAGATGCCTAAGCTGCTTTTGGTGGTCGTTGCTTCTAATGCCGTAATTTTCTCTAATGCGACAAGTTTCTCTCCGCTATCCTCTCTTCGATGGCGGTAGGCATCCATCCAGCGGCTTCGGTGTTTCCAGCGATCTGATGCAACCTGAACGTCTCGATGAGCGCCACAATCCGGAGCCGCGCATCGCCGTTGTCGAAATCGATCCCTGCGGCTAGTTGTCGAGCTTCCTGATAGGCAATGCGATCCTGTATCTCTCGTCATCGCTGATGTGAAGATCCTGGTGCCTTAATCAGTTTTACCGACGGTCCGGTAACCTCCGGCATTTCAAGTCAAGTCTCGCTCGATCACTCACCCTAATTCTCGGACGGGTTCTAAGACAGTTTCTGTCTTTCCGGCAGTGCAATCCCGTGCGGCTCGCGCCGCCGTCTATTCGCCTATCCTTTTTGGCCGATCTTGCTTTCGGTGCCGGCGATCAGCCTCTTGATATTGGTCTCGTGCTTCCACCAGGAGATGACGGTCATGATTGTCATGATCAGTGCAATCTTTGGCTCCCCTATGAACCACAGCACAACCGGTATGATAAGAGTTGCAACCAGAGCGGACAGCGAGGAATATTTGCTGAGTTTGGCGGTTGCGAGCCAGATCGCGGCGAAGACGACAACCATCAACGGCGCAACGCCGAGCAGCGTGCCGATATAGGTCGCGACGCCCTTGCCCCCCTTGAAGCCGAGCCAGACGGGGAAGAGATGCCCCAGAAAAGCTGCAAAGCCTGCCAGCAATCCCGCTTCGGCACCAAAGAAGTACCAGCCGATTAACGCCGCAGCCGTAGCCTTCAGCGCGTCGAGCAGAAGGGTTGCAGCCGCGAGCTTCTTGTTGCCGGTGCGCAGAACGTTCGTCGCGCCGATATTGCCTGAACCGATCGAACGGATATCGCCAAGACCCGCTGCCCGGGTGAGGATGAGGCCGAAAGGAATGGAACCGAGCAGGTAGCCGAAGACGAGCACACCTACTGCGGTAGGCAGCGCGATCTGCCAGTTGAATAGCTCACTCACGCATGTCCCCCATCAAAGCGAATGAACGCACTTCCCCGCCACGTAGGTCGCCACGGCACGACCTGAGAACCGCGCGTCCGCAAAAGGCGTGTTCTTTGAACGGGACAAAAGCATATCCTTCGACACGATCCAAGGCTCGTCGAGGTCGATCAGCGTGATATCCGCTTTGGCCCCCGGTTTCAGCGTACCGGCATCGAGACCGAATATCTGCGCGGGTCGCGTGGACATAGCGTCGATCAGGCGCATCAAGGGTACACGGCCGTCGTGATGCAGGCGGAGTGCTGCGGCAAGCATCGTCTCTAGGCCGATTGCGCCGTCGGCGGCGTCGGAGAAGGGAAGGCGCTTTGTGTCGACGTCCTGTGGATCGTGCGACGAAACGATGATGTCGATCGTGCTATCGGCAATCGCATCGGCCATTGCGACACGATCGTCTTCCGAGCGCAGTGGCGGCGAAAGCTTGAAGAACGTACGGTACTCGCCGATGTCGTTCTCATTGAGCGACAGGTGGTTGATCGATACGCCGCAGGTGACATTCGCGCCGCGCAAACGGGCGACACGTACCGCCTCGGCCGATTCCGCCACCGAGATCTTGGCCGCGTGATACTTGGCACCGGTCAGACCAGCGATCCGCAAATCCCGTTCGAGCGGGATGATCTCCGCTTCCTTCGGCACGCCCGACAGACCGAGCCAGCTCGCAAAGAGGCCCTCGTTCATGACCCCGTTGCCGAGATATCTCTCACGCAGTTCGAGAGCTATGACCGCATCGAACTCGCGCGCATAGGTCATGGCGCGGCGAAGAAGCAGGCTATCCGAAAGGCCGTGGCGACCATTGGTGAAGGCGACGGCACCGGATTGCTGCAATAGGCCGATTTCCGTCATCTCTTGGCCGGCGAGGTCCTTGGTGAGCGCCGCAGCCGGATGAACGTTAACAAGCGCCTTGTCGCGTGCCGTCTTCTGGACGAACTCGATCAGTGCGATATCATCCAGTACCGGATCCGTGTCCGGCATCATGATGAAGGAGGTGACGCCTCCGGCAGCAGCCGCACGGCTTGCTGATTCAATCGTCTCGGTGTGTTCGGCGCCGGGTTCCCCCACATAGACGCGGGCGTCCACCAAGCCCGGCGTCGCGACGAGACCGTTGCAATCCTTGATGGTTGCCCCTTCCGGCGCGCCTTGGTTCTGCGCGTCCTTGCCAGCGGCGAGAATGCGGCCGTCGTCGCCGATGATGATCGTGCCGGTCTCATCAAGATGACGCGAGGGGTCGATAAGGCGGAGGTTCTTCAAAACTGTCGCGGTCATGCGCGCTCTCCCTGGTTATGAGAGACGAGCAGAGCCTCCATCACAGCCATGCGTACCGCTACCCCCATTTCCACCTGTTGCTCGATGACGCTTTGGGGCCCATCGGCAACCTCGGAAGCAATCTCCACGCCGCGGTTCATCGGGCCGGGATGCATGACAAGTGCGTCTTCTTTGGCCGCTTTGAGTTTTTCCGCATCAAGACCGAAGAAGCGGAAATACTCGCGCACGGAAGGCACGAATGCGCCGGCCATGCGTTCGCGCTGCAGACGCAGCATCATTACCACGTCGGCGTCCTTTAGACCTTCCTCCATCGAGTGGAAGACCTCCACGCCCATCTCCCGAATGCCAGAGGGCAGCAGCGTCGATGGTGCGACCACCCGAACCCGAGCGCCCATTGCGTTGAGCAAAAGGATGTTGGAGCGGGCGACACGCGAGTGCAACACGTCGCCGCAGATCGCCACGATGATGCGCGACAACTTTCCCTTGGCGCGGCGGATCGTCAGCGCGTCGAGCAACGCCTGGGTCGGGTGCTCGTGCTGGCCGTCGCCGGCGTTGATGACCGAGCAAGCCACCTTCTGGGCAAGCAGTGCGGCTGCGCCCGCCGAGGAATGGCGCAGCACCAGTACGTCAGGACGCATCGCGTTGAGCGTCATCGCAGTATCGATCAGGGTCTCGCCCTTTTTTACCGACGAATTGCCCACCGACATATTCATCACGTCGGCCCCAAGGCGTTTGCCGGCGAGCTCGAATGAGGATTGGGTGCGGGTAGAAGCCTCGAAGAAGAGGTTGATCTGGGTAAGGCCGCGTAAGGTGGACGTTTTCTTTTCCCGCTGGCGGGAAATCTTCACGGCCTCGTCGGCCTTGTCGAGAAGAAAGGTGATGTCCTGTTCGGTGAGGCCCTTGATGCCAAGGAGATGGCGATGGGGGAAGAAGACCATACGATCATGTCTCCGCTTGCGTTGGGCGGTCTATAAGGTCTGACGGTTAACGCCGCAAGCGGAAGAGAAGGTTATCTCACTGCTTGTTTCACCCGCGGCGGAAAGCCTTCCGTTACCGCAGCGCCGGCCATTTGTGCAGAACGGCCGAAATCGTTAAAGGCTGCCGTTTCCAGACTCTATAACTTCCGCTAGAACCGCCTCATGAACCAGATATCGCGCGCCGAAGAAAAATTTGCCGAACTGAACCAGCCGAAACCCTGGTCGGGAATCAATGCATACCGATCCGATCCGTTGGTTGTCGATCTGACGAGCGGCCTGCATCGCACCGTTCGGGAGGAATACGACCAGCTGGGCCGTTACGTGACCTCGCCGGAGGCGCAGGAACTTGCGCGCATGGCGAACGAAAACCCGCCGAAGCTCAGAAGCCACGGCCCTCGTGGCGAGCGGCTCGATACGGTGGAGTTCCATCCGGCCTGGCACGCGCTGATGCGCCGGTCAATGCAGACGGGGCTGCATTCCTCTGTCTGGGAAAGCATTCCGGAAGCCAAGGGTCATGAGCACAAGGCGCGCGCAACGCGGTTCTACCTGACGGCGCAGCTCGAATGCGGCCATTTGTGCCCGCTGACGATGACAAGCGCCTCCATTGCCGCGCTGATGGCTTCTCCACGCGTCCAGAAGGAATGGGCGCCGAAGATCCTGTCGCGCAAATACGATTCGACGAATCGCCCTGCGCTGCAGAAGACGGCCGTCACGCTCGGTATGGGCATGACGGAAAAACAGGGTGGCACCGATGTGCGCGCCAATCGTTCGACTGCCGAGCGGGTAGGCGAGGGCATCTACCAGCTTTCCGGCCATAAGTGGTTCATGTCCGCGCCGATGAGCGACGGGTTCATCATGCTGGCCAAGACGAACGAGGGCATTGGCTGCTTCCTTGTCCCGCGTCTTCTGGAAGATGGCTCGGCCAATGGCCTGGAGTTCCAGCGGCTCAAGGACAAGCTCGGCAACCGGTCGAACGCATCGTCAGAAGTCGAGTTTACCGATGCCTTCGGTTATCTCCTCGGCGACCCGGGCGCCGGCATCCGCACCATCCTCGACATGGTAACGCTGACGCGGCTCGATTGTGCCCTGGCATCCGCTGGGATCATGCGCGCTTCGCTGTCTGAGGCGGTGCATCATTGCCGGGGCCGCAATGTCTTTGGTAAAAAGCTCGTAGATCAGCCCTTGATGACGCGCGTATTGGCCGACATGGCCCTAGATGTCGCGGCGGCGACGGCGCTTGGCTTCAGGCTGGCTGATGCCTTCGACCGTGCCGCCTCCGATCCCGCTGACGCGGCCTTTGCCCGCGTCATGACACCGGTGGTCAAATACTGGAATTGTAAGATAGCGCCGTCGCTCATTTACGAGGCGATGGAGTGCCTTGGTGGCAACGGCTATGTCGAGGAAAGGCCAATCGCTCGGCACTACCGCGAGGCCCCGGTCAATGCGATCTGGGAAGGTTCCGGCAACGTCATGGCACTCGATGTGCTACGTGTGTTGTCGCGCGGAAAGGATCTGTTCGATACGGTGCTTGCCGGTTTCGAACGTGATCTCGGTGCGTCCGGCAGAAAGACGGTGGAGGTGCTCCGCGCCGCCATGGCGCTCTGTGAAACCGACGAGGGGGCTGCGCGCCTCTTGGTCGAGCAGTTGGCACTCGCAGCCGCTGCATCCGAACTCGTCCGCCTCGGCGCTGGGAAGATCGCCGATGCTTTCCTTGAAACCCGCTTGGCAGGAGGCTGGCGTTCGACCTACGGCATGCTCGATGCGAGATTCGACGCGCGCTACATCATCGACCTTCTTTATCCCGCGGCAAGCTGACCGGCGGCAATCATCACCAGCGGAATAGTGAAAAGCGAAGCCACCCTCTGCACCGTCGCGGCTGCAGCATAAAGATCTGCGTCGCCTCCCATCTCCTTGGCGAGCAGATATCCGTTCATGGCAGGCGGGCGACGTTGCAACTGCCACCAGACCAAAAATAGTGACGAGTCCACAGCACCCACGCACGCGCGGAGGTTAGTTTTATCCTCCCACCGGCTGCCGGCTTCAGGTAAATCTGGCGTCACTTCAGGCTCAGAGGTGGCTTTGCGATACCCGATCCCAGCGGTGTTGAGGTCATAGACCTCGATCGGAACGCCGGCAGCGTCGACGGCCAGTATCCCTACGTGTTCGCGGCGCGCATTGCCAAGTTAATCAGCGCCCATCTCTTAGCTGGTCGACCATTTTTCGTCCCATGGCATAAGCTCGCGCATCACCGCGCTCTATAAGGGCATTGGCGACAACTCGCGCCTTCTGCGGAAGATCGTTCAGCTTTGCGATGTCGATGTTATCGAAAATTCTTAGCCCATACCTCTCGCTAGCAATCCTGATAAATTCCACAAGGAAGGTCTTTTCCGCCCGATGCGCAGCGCGCAGTTCTGCCGCGAAACCCACGATCTCATCTCTGCGTGCTTTGGGAAGGAGAACCTCCACCCTCACAAGATCGGATGCTCCTCCAGTCTCGCGGTACTTCTTAATACGATCTTTCGCAGACATGGTGGCAGCTCCTACAGGGGGCCAATATAAGGCGTATCCCGGATACTCCTCAAGTATCTGTGATCATTAAAACGCTGACGGCGGAGGTCGATCATCCCGACACGTCGAATCCGGTTCACCCTGGCGAACTGTGTCGGGGATCCATGAGGGAATGCAGGTGCGAACTCCGCGGCCGTCATCGCCCGACAAGCCTTGGGATGCCTGTCAAGCAAGCCGCGCAGGCCGATCCGCCCGCTCCCCAGCCCGCCCGAAGTTCTTTGACCACTGTCGGAATATGAGCGGAGGGTCAATGGTGATGGCAGTTGATGACGACACGCTGATCGGCTGGCTGGGCCGGCTGAAGCTCAATGGCTTCATCAGTGGTCGCGGACCTAGATCTGCCGATACAGGGCCACCTCCTCAGGGCGTCGTTTTTTTGAGTATCACCGGTGCCTTAGCGGGCGAGTCGCTGGTGTATTAACCATCTTATTGAAGCCATGCTTAATGTTCGAAACGCTAAACTATCAAAATTAGGGGGTAGGTCATGCGGCTCGTTACGAAAATTAATCTCGCTCTTGTTGGTGTGGTCGCGGTTTCAGCGGTGCTGAATTTTGCGGCACTGCGGATGGCGGTCATGCCGAGCTTCGCGGCTCTGGAGGAGCTGGCAGCTGATCAGAATCAAAGTCGCGTACTTGAGGCGGTCGAGCTGCAAAAGGAACAGGTCGCCAATAGCACCGGTGACTACGCGATTTGGGACGACACCTACGAATTGATGAACGGCAGGGCAGAAGACTACGAGGCGAAAAATGTCACCGCGGAGTCGTTGAAGACCCTTGGGGTAAATTATTTCGTAGCTCTCGACAACGAAGGCAGGGTCGTTATCGACAGCGGATTTGTTCATGATGGCGAGGAGCCGCAGCCGGTGAAACTCAACTTGGCTGATGCGGTCACCTCGACGGGTCCGCTGGTCACAGCGTCGGACAAAATAACCGTGCAATCTGCGCTGATGCGAACTGACCAAGGACTTGTCGCTATCGGTTTTTCCCCAATTCTGCGTTCCGACCGAAGCGGCGAGCGAGCAGGTACCCTGGTATTGGGCCGGATCCTCGATTTAGATGACATCAAGACCGCAACCAAGGTCGACTTCGAAATGCTGCGGGGTGATGAAGGAGCTGGCCAAGCTGGCTCATCGGACGACGCATATCTGCGTCGGGTTGATCAGCTTGACGGCCTTGATGGCCAACCAGCGGCAACCCTGGTTTCCCGGACCAGCCGTGATATCACTAGCATCGGCAAGCGAACGATCCTGACGACAATGGCGTTTCTGCTTGGTGCCGCAGCGTTGCTTCTGATCGCTCTCGCCTTTGCTTTGCGGAAGATTGCCGTAAGCCGCATCGAAAAGCTTAGATCCCATCTCACGGACGTTGCCCTCACCGGCAATTTACAGATTTTGCCTGAAGACGGGAAGGGAGATGAACTCAGCGAAACGCTTCAGTCATTCAACGAGATGGCGCGGCAGTTGGCGGAACTGAGGGCAAAACTTCGCAAACAAGATTATGAGCATGGCGCCGCTGATCAGGCCGCTGGTCTGCTCCATAACGTTCGTAACGCCATGAGCCCTGTATCGGCGTTGGCCTGGGAGCTTTCCAGGCAGAGCGAGACGGCGTCGCAGCAGAACCTCGCCAAAGCAGTTAATGAGCTGAAAGACCCCAACATTCCAGCTGACCGGGCCAGTAAACTCAATCAGTTCGTTCTGATGTCGGCGGAGCGTCTGATCGAGAACGAGTCAACGCGCCGGGACAATCTGCGTTCGATGGTGGCAATGCTCCGGCACATTGATGAAATCCTAAGGGAAGCCGACCGATCTGCCCAACTTGATCGTGTTCTCGAGCCGATTGACCTTGAGGCATCCATTCGGGATGCGATGCGATTGGTCCAAGGCAAAGAGGGAATCGACGTCGACTTTACCAGCTTGAGCGCCACGCGTGTCGAAGGCCACAAGGTGCCTCTGGACCAGGTAATCGCAAATATTCTTGTCAACGCCACGGAGGCTATAGAGGCTTCCGGCAAAATCTCCGGACATATCGTTATCACTTCGGAGCATAGTCTTGCAGAGCAAGGTGAACTTCAGGTCGTATTGCGGATCCGAGACGACGGGGTCGGAATAGAGCAGGCGACGCTCGCCCGCATCTTCGAAAAAGGCTTCAGCACCAAGAGTGATGGCAAGCGAGGTCTTGGCCTTCATTGGTGCGCGAACGCAATCAACGCTATGGGCGGTAAGATTGTCGCAGAAAGCGCGGGGCTAGAAAAAGGTGCAACGCTCACGATCACTCTTTCCGCACAAAAAGCGGAGAAGGCCGCAGCATGATGATCAACGAGCAACAACTACCACGCGTACTAGTTTGCGACGACGAGAGCAGCGTACTCGAGGCTTATCGCAGGATACTATCGGGTCTGGTCGAGCCTTCGAGCAGGGAAAGAGAGCAAGATCTGGACGCACTCGCCGCCGACCTCTTTGGCGAAGAGCTGGAAACCGCTGCGAGGAGCTCCAACATCAGCGATATTGTCTACTGTCGCCAGGGTGAGGAGGCGGTGGCGATCTTCGCGGATGCAGGCCGTCGCGGCCAGCCGTTTGCCGCCGTGTTTCTAGATGTCCGCATGCCGCCCGGCATCGATGGCGTAGAGGTGGCCAGGCTGATGCGGCAATTGGATCCGGCCATCAATATTGTCATGGTCACCGGACATTCCGACCATCGTCCGGCCGAAATCGCTGGAGTAGTCGGAGCGCAGGATCGTCTTTTTTATCTCGTGAAGCCGTTCGATCCGGATGAGGTCCGCCAGATGGCGACGACCTTGGCTCATCGATGGTCGAGCGACCGGACCGTTGCCAATGAATTGACGTCTCGCCTTCAAGAACTTGAGAAGGTCAACCGCGCATTAAAGCTAAGCGAGGCATCCGCGCATCAAGCAGCTCGCCGGGATCCGCTTACCGGTTTGCTCAATCGCAAGGGATTGCAGGAGCAATTCGATGCCGCATTTTCACTTGCGTCCAAAGAAGGGCGATATCTTTCATTTGCCTATATCGATCTCGACCGGTTCAAGCTCGTGAATGACGCGCACGGACACACGGTGGGAGACCGGTTGATCCGCGAAGTTGCAAGCCGTATTGTTGAGGCAACTGCCGACGATGGTTTCGTTGCCCGACTTGGGGGCGATGAATTTGCGGTTGTTTGTGCGCACCCAGACAGTCTCGAAGAAGTGGTTTGCCGCCTCCTTAGGGTTGGCGAAACGCCGTTCATCGAAGATGGATTCAACTTACCCGTAAGCCTCTCCATTGGATATTGTCGCTGTGATGCTGGCCAGGATAGCCTTTCAGATGCGATGCGGCGTGCGGACGTGGCCCTTTACTCTGCGAAAATGGCAGGAAGAGGTGGCGCGCGCATCTACGACGCAGATCTCGACAAGCAGTTCTTGCTCGGCCAGGCGATCGCGCGGGATCTGAAGGATGCCATTGACGCAAATGCCCTGCGCCTGCACTACCAACCCTTGATGAGCGCTGACGGGTGTCGAGTGACGGGGCTTGAGGCGCTGCTTCGCTGGGACCGGCGGGACTATGGACCAATCTCGCCGGCCTTGTTTGTGCCAATCGCTGAGCAGAACAACTTGATGGCTGAGCTTGGCGAGTGGGTCCTGCGGCAGGCAATGGAGGACATTCAACTTTGGCCGGATATCGTTACTTCAATCAATCTTTCTGTCGTTCAATTCGCTCAGCCACACTTCGCTGAGCACGTCCTCGCCCTGGCTAAGAGTGCCGGCATCTCGCCCTCGGTGATTGAATTCGAGATAACCGAAACGGCCCTGTCGCAGGACATGACTAACTTCGCACAACAAGTTGCAACACTGAGGCGCGCGGGCTTTAATTTGGCACTTGACGACTTTGGAAGCGGCTACGCCAGCATTGGATATCTTAGCCAGTTCCACTTCAACAAGTTGAAAATCGATCGGTCCTTTGTCAGCAACCTGCGTCTCAAACCCAATGCCGATAGGATGATCCGCTCAATAGTCGGTCTTGGGGAGGCAATGGGATTGACCGTCACCGCCGAAGGGGTCGAGGATGAGTTTCAGCATGAGCTCCTACGCGCGGCTGGATGCGATCAGATGCAAGGTTTTCTCTTTCATAAGCCCTGCAGCAAGGAGGATGTGGAGAGGCTGTTAGATAAACAGCGGCAGGCGGATCGGGCTGCTTAGAATGTATGCAACTGTGCCGGCGCGGGGAGGGAGGCAAACTTCACCCTTACGGAATGGAGCTTGGAGATGGCGACGTGAATCATTTTGCTGACGCACGGGTTCTGGTAGTTGATGACGAGCAGAACATCTTGGATGCATATCAGCATGTCCTCAGGGAAATTGTTTGGTCTCCTCCTGACAAGATCGTGAGTCTAGCGGCGGAGCTGTTTGACGAGCCGCCGCCAGCGTCATCTGGCGGGACCACTATCGCGGCCGTGGATTTTTGCAGGCAGGGTGAGGACGCTGTTCGAGAGATCGAAGAAAGGCAGGGTGAAGGAACATCCTATCCTGTAGCCTTCATAGACATGCGGATGCCTCCTGGAATTGACGGATTGGAGACAGCCAAACGCTTGCGCCAAGTCAACCCGAGTATCAACATCGTCGTCGTTACCGGCTATTCGGACCACGCCCCTCGGCAAATCGCCTCAGAGATCGGCTGTAGTGACCGTCTATTTTACCTCGTTAAGCCCTTCAACGCCGACGAGTTGCTCCAACTGACCGTCACTCTGATCAATAGATGGAACTCGGAGAAACGGCTCGCTGACGAGTTGGCAACCAAAATCGCCGAGCTCGACCGGTCAACTGCCGCCCTGAAGGAGAGCGAAGACCGGGCAAGGAAGCTCAGAGAAAACATCGATGAGCTTGTTGGTCAGCTTCGTGACGAGTTTATCGGAAAAAATAGCGCTCAAGTTTCCGCTGATGAATTTGACCTGCGATCCGCAAGGGTCGCCGGAGAACAATTCATGCCAATGCTGCGGTATTCCGAGGCTCATCAGGCGGCGTTCCAGGAAGGGCGCGCTGCAGCCGGGCACGTCCTTGGTCTTGGACTATGCCCCTACAGTGCAGTCAACGAAGCTGAGCTTTTTTCGGCATGGATCGCTGGTTATAAATCGGGTCCGGATAATGTTTCGTAGCCTCTAGATTCCAATGGCAGTCGGCCGGGTGCACTCTCCTGTGGCGTCGGCGACTTCGTCGGCGCCCTTGCACCGCAGCATTCATCAAAACGGAATGATTTGAGAAACAGGTGCGCGTACTCCAAGACATCGCTCCAGGCGAAAAGCCCTAGGGCCAGCAGTTCTGCTCTCCATAATGCTGAACGATGAGGGCGCTCGATCTCAACGGGATTGGTGATACGATTGCCGACGACCGGCTTAAGCGCCCGCGCTTTCGGCCTTCTTTAGGGCGCCGCAAGCTGATCGGCGGCGATCATCACCAGTGGAATAGTGAAAAACGAAGCCACTGTCTGCACGGTCGCGGTTGCGGCATAAAGATCTGCGTCGCCTCCCATCTTCTTGGCGAGCAGATATCCGTTCATGGCGGTCGGCACGCTGGCGCTCAAGGCGAGCAGCACGAGCGTTTCGCCGCCTAATCCGAACAGGAGCCCTACGCCAACCATGACCGCCGGGAACGCTATGAGCTTTAGCACCGTACCGAGCACCACCATAGCGCTCGGCTTGAGGGCATCGGCTATCCGCAGACCGGCACCGACGGCGATCAGGCCAAGGCTTAGCGACGCCTGTGACACGAGCCCGACCGTCGTCATAAATGGTTGATAGATCGGGATGTGCAGAAGATTGACGACGATGCCGGCCACGCTGCTGAAGATCAGCGGATTGGTGATGATGCGAACGGCAAATATCCGGTATCCTTGCCATCGACCGGAAAACCAAAGCAGCACCGAGACGTTGAGCAGGTTGATCGGCACGATGATGGCCGCCATGATGACCGCGATTATCGCAATCCCATCTGGTCCGAAAGCTTTTTGGCCAATTGCGAGAGCCACGAACGCATTCCAGCGGGTCGAGCACTGGAAGAGGGAGCTGAAGGCCGATGCGCCGACACCGGTGCGCCGAAGGCCGGGCCAGAGCGCCAGGACGAAAACACCCATCAGTATCACGGCGCCGTTCGACACCGCGCCGACCATTCCTATGTCGATTTTTGTGAAGTCTGCCATTGCGAGCGTGTAGAAAAGCAGGGCCGGAAACAGGACGTAATAGCCTAGTTGCTCCAGGCCGTCCCAAAGCGTCGCATTTATGAAGGAGCTTCGCTTCAGTGCTGCACCGAGTAGTACGAGCAGGAAGATCGGCAGGATACTTTCAAATATCAGGAGCATTTGCCAGCAATTGGATCGCGTTTCCCCCTCGTTAGTCTCTTGCTGGGCGGCATGCAATCAAACAGATGCGCAGAGACATGTCAGGCTCCCGTTATCTTGTGCATTGGACCTTCAGCGGCTTGCAGTGCTTGCAGCCGCGCATTATCGCGGTAACAAGACCAACCGGTACACGTAAAATGCTCCAGATCCCCGAAGTCACGGCGCAAGAAGGTTCGATTACGAAGGTACGCAACCGCGCCAGTACCGAGCGGACTATTTTCCTGGCTGCGCGTGGCCTTCTGGCGGAAGAGGGGTTTCAGCGCTTCGGCATAAACGCGGTAGCCCGCCGTGCCGGCTGCGATAAGCAGCTTATTTACCGCTACTACGGCGGCCTCGATGGGCTCATCGAGGCAATCGGGGCGGACCTCGGCACATGGGTTAAGGACCGCATTCCGGAAGACACGGGCGGCATGTTCCTGCTGACCTATGGCGACCTGATGGAGAAGCTTGCGATCTACTTCATGGAAGCACTGCGCGACGATCCGCTCGTCTGCAAGATTATTGCCTGGGAGGTCTCGCAGGACACGCCGCAGGTCCGCCGTCTCTCAGAGGCTCGGACCAAGGCTCTCGGGAAATGGCTGGATCGGATGCGGGGTTCGCTGACACCGCCAAAAGGCGTCGACGCGGCGACTACAAACGCAATCTTATTCGCGGCAATTCAGCATCTCGTGATTTCAGCTGCCGTGAGCGGACAGTTCGCTGGCGTCGCGCTGCGCACCAACAAAGACTGGGACAAGGTTGCCAGCGCCATCTGCCGCTTGGTGCGCGCTATCTACGGCTGATCGAGTTTTCCACAGTCCCGCCTTCCGTATTAACCATGCCGCGCGGTTTCCGTTGCGGTAAATCTCTGGCGCTCTAAGTTCGACGTTAACGCATCATTAACCAAGAACGATCTGGACGCGGACGACATGGGAACTGCTGTCAGGGGTAAGGCATTGCTGATCGCCATGACCGCGATCTTTGCCATGCTGGCACTGAACATCGCCGTTCCGGCTGGGGTTCTTTGCGTCATGGCTCTAACGAGATGGCTCATGGTGCCGGAGATGTATCCGGTGGAGCCGAGGGGGAAAACCGCATGAAGTGGTTCCTGATTTTGTGGGCGGGGCCGGTCCTGCTGCTGACCAGCTGGTACGGGCTCTCTTACTACGACATGAGCTTCGGCTTCTTCATGCTGACGCGCCATACGCATGATCTGGTCTTCCAGATCTATGGCAACGTCTTAGGAATTCCGCCGGAAACCATTCCACCGCTGGTAGCCCGTGCGATTGCCTTCGACAGCCTGGTCGTGTTCGCCATTATCGCATTCCGCAAACGCCGTCAGATTGCCGCCTGGTGGCGCAAGCGTCAGATTTCCAGGTTTGACGACGTTTCTCTGGCGAGTGACGAAAGCCTGTCGAGGGCTCCCTGAAGAATGAAGCTTGCCGCGGCCGAATCGATCCGCTCGGCCCGTTTTGCCCGAGAAACGTCCATTTCCAGTAGCGCCCGTTCAGCCGCGACCGTGGAAAGTCGTTCGTCCCAGTAGACGAAGGGAATAGCGGTCTTCTCGCTCATGGAGCGTACGAAAGCCCGGGTTGCCTGAACGCGCGGGCCGGAGGAGCCGTCCATGTTCACCGGCAGGCCGATGACGAAAGCCGCCACCTTTTCCTTCGCCGCAAAGCTCAACATCATCTCGGCATCCTTGGTGAACTTCACCCGCTTGATGACCGGACGGGGAGAGGCAAAGCGCCGACCGATATCCGACATGGCAAGACCGATCGTCTTGGTGCCGAGATCAATGCCGGCGATAGCCTGGGCGGGCTCGAGGGCTTCGGCCAATTCCTCGATCGTCATCACTGCCATTGCTGTTTGTTCCTCGTAGTGAAGCTGCTGCCGGTTCGTGGCCAGCGCCCCTTTCCTTTAGCTCCATATCGGCTATCTGTCGTTACCATGTTGACCCCTCTAGCAGGAGTAATGTCATGAAGCTGACCTGGCTCGGCCATTCCGCCTTTCGCCTTGAAACTGCAAAGGCAAAGATATTGATCGACCCGTTCTTCACCGGGAACCCTGCCTTCACCGGGCAAGATGCAAAAGCCGCAGCCGAGGGGGTGACCCACATCCTGCTGACCCACGGTCATGGCGATCATGTCGGCGATACCATCCGGATTGCCAAGGAAACGGGCGCGACGGTTCTGGCCAATGCCGACCTTGCCGCATGGCTCGGCAGCAAGGGCGTCGAGAAGCTGGAAATGGGCAATACCGGTGGAACCGTTGCCTTTGACGGCTTTACCGCGACCTTCACCCAGGCGCAGCATTCGTCTGCGAAGATCACCGAAGACGGCGTTTCCCATAGCCTCGGCAACGCAAACGGCCTGATGCTGCATTTCGACGACGAGCCGTCCGTACTGCATATGGGCGATACGGACATATTCACCGATATGGGGCTGATTAACGAACTGCATCAGCCGGATATCGGTATCGTGCCGATCGGAGACCGGTTTACCATGGGCGGAGCTGTGGCAGCTTTAGCCTGCCAGCGCTTCTTCGATTTCAAGCATGCCATTCCCTGCCACTACGCAAGCTTTCCGATTATCGACCAGACGCCGGAAAAATTCGTGAAAGGCATGGAAGGCACCCGCACCCGCGTGGAAACGCCATCCGTGGGCGGCAGCCTCAGCTACTGATGCTTGGCCCGCCGGGGAAGGTCGCGCGTTGAATTCAGACGCGTTATCCTGTTGCGAAGGGCGGGCATGGCCATTATAGCGGGGAGGATTTTTCTTGCCCGGAGTATGCCATGTCCGTCGATCTCGCCACTGTGAAGCGCGTCGCGCGCCTTGCCCGCATTGCGGTCACCGAGGAAGATGCCAATCGCATGGTGGGCGAGCTGAACGGCATCCTCGGTTTTGTCGAACAGCTTGGCGAAGTCGACGTCGCCGGCGTCGAGCCGATGACCTCCGTGACGCCGATGGACATGCGCAAGCGCACCGACAATGTCACCGACGGCGACAAGGCTGCGGATATCGTCGCCAATGCTCCGTCCACCGATTACAATTTCTTCCTGGTGCCGAAGGTCGTCGAGTGAGCGCGAAGTAGCGCCGCTCCTCTCCTTTTCACGCATTCGAACATTTGATGTGACCATGACCGAACTCACCAGCCTCACCATTGCCGAAGCCCGCGAAAAGCTGAAGGCCAAGGAATTTACCTCCGTCGAGCTCACCGAAAGCTATTTGAAGGCGATCGATGCCGCCAACCAGGTGTTCAATGCCTATGTCGCCGTGACGCCGGAAAAGGCGCTTGAAATGGCAAAAGCCTCCGACGCCCGTCGCGCCACTGGCCAGGTCGGCGCGCTGGAAGGTATCCCGCTCGGCATCAAAGATCTTTTCGCCACCCGCGACGTCCATACGCAGGCCTGCTCGCATATCCTCGACGGTTTCAAACCGAAATACGAGTCGACCGTCACCCAGAACCTCTGGGACGATGGCGCCGTCATGCTCGGCAAGCTCAACATGGACGAGTTCGCCATGGGCTCCTCCAACGAGACCTCGCACTACGGTGCGGTGATCAACCCATGGAAGGCGGCCGGCTCCAATCAGCAGCTCGTACCGGGCGGTTCCTCCGGTGGTTCGGCCGCCGCCGTTGCCGCGCATCTTTGCGCCGGCGCGACCGCGACGGACACTGGCGGCTCGATCCGCCAGCCGGCCGCCTTCACCGGCACCGTCGGCATCAAGCCGACCTATGGCCGCTGCTCGCGCTGGGGCACCGTCGCGTTCGCCTCGTCGCTCGACCAGGCAGGTCCGATCGCCCGCGACGTGCGCGATGCGGCGATCATGCTGAAGTCGATGGCATCGGTCGACGCCAAGGATACGACCTCCGTCGATCTGCCGGTGCCGGACTACGAGGCCGCGCTTGGCCAGTCGCTGAAGGGAATGAAGATCGGCATACCGAAGGAATATCGCGTCGACGGCATGCCGGAGGAAATCGAAGCGCTCTGGCAAAAGGGCATCGCCTGGCTGAAGGATGCCGGCGCCGAGATTGTCGATATCACCCTGCCGCACACCAAATACGCCCTTCCGGCCTATTATATCGTGGCGCCCGCCGAAGCCTCTTCAAACCTCGCCCGTTACGATGGCGTGCGCTACGGCCTGCGCGTCGACGGCAAGGACATCGTCGACATGTACGAGAAGACCCGCGCCGCCGGCTTCGGCACCGAGGTCAAGCGCCGCATCATGATCGGTACCTACGTGCTGTCTGCGGGTTATTACGATGCCTATTACCTGCAGGCACAGAAGGTTCGCACGCTCATCAAGCGCGACTTCGAAGTCGTTTTCGACGCCGGTGTCGATGCGATCCTGACGCCCGCCACCCCGTCCTCCGCCTTTGGTGTTGCCGACGAGGATCTGGCATCCGATCCCGTCAAGATGTACCTCAACGACATCTTCACCGTTACCGTGAATATGGCTGGTCTGCCGGGCATCGCGGTTCCCGCGGGTCTTGATCACAAGGGGCTGCCGCTCGGTCTGCAGCTCATCGGTAAGCCCTTCGAGGAGGAGACGCTGTTCCGGACGGCGCATGTCATCGAACAGGCGGCCGGGAGGTTCACGCCGGCCAAGTGGTGGTAAGCGGACTTACAATCCGGGCAATGGCCGCCGCCGATCATGAGGCGGTCGCCGAAGTGGGCTTTGCAGCATGGAAATCCAGCGGCAAAGACGAGGCGGCGTTTGAAGAGCCCAAGGTTGTCGAGGCCGCCCGCACAGCCTTCCTTGACTATCCCGCGACAGCCAAAGGCGACGTCGCAGTTGCCGAACTGGCGGGCAAAGTAATCGGCTGGGCCGCCCGCGAAGACGAGCCGGATCATATCTCCGATATCTGGGTCGATCCGGCTTTCCAGGGCCGTGGTGTAGGTTCAGCTCTCCTCGGCCATCTCCTGGCACGTATTTCCGCCGACGGCTTCCGGTCGGCGAAGATCCACACCCGCGCCACCAATACCGGAGCGATTGGCCTTTATCAGCGTTCCGGCTTCTCGATCGTCCGGCGCGGCCCGGAGCAGGATCCGAGCCTTGGTACTATCCTTGAGAAGGTCCATCTTGAGAAGGAGTTGCTCGCAGATCGCGAGCAGGGAGGTGGCTTCATGGCAAAATCCAATCTTGCGCAAATGGTGGAGGCATTCGACCGTCTTTCGGCAGGTGGTTTCAAGGTGGACACGGATTGGCAAACCGTACACCAAATCTGCCAGGATCATGAAGGTGAGCAATTCTTCGACTGGGGCCATGCCCTATGCCATCGCATTGAAGGCGACGACTGGAATGCAGACTACTGGTATGGCCGCGCCGGCAAGACCCGCACGGGATCGATCGCTGACGAGTGGTCGGTGATGCGGACAGAACTTTCGGCGCATCTTTGAGGCGGGGCCTTCGCCGCGCGCCGATGACGACGCGCGGCGGTCGATTGGCCACTGCTACCTGTTATCCTGTTCGGCTCTCACCAGCACCAATCCCCGTTCGGTGATGCGGTAGGGTTTACCCGCTTTGGATCTGATCGCCTTCTTCTGCTTGAGCTTACGGAAAGTAATCAGATCGAGGCGTGAGAAAACCCAGCCCTCTCGGGTATAGAGCTGCAGTTTTTCGATCTTGCGGTTTTCGTCGCGGGTGATTTCAATTCTGCCACCCTGGGCGAGCAGGTGAAGGATGCGCTGTTCGGCGCGGGAAATATCCATTGGTTTTGATGTCCGGATAGGCGCCCGCTTGCGAGCGCACAAAAACGTTGCCGGCGCTTTGGTTGGCGTCGGGGCTCTCGTTTTTGTCTGGGCCGGCGCGGCTTATATCGCTGACCGGCCCCTCAGAAGGTCTCTACGAAAGAGAACATCAAAACTCCATTGGTACGGTATCGCTGCTAGCATGTTTTCCCCAGGCGTCAAGCTGCATTGTGCGGCCGTGCCTATGTTCTTCTGGCAAAAGGCGAGACTCAGTGTTCTACTGGCTCGACAACAGGGGGTGCCATGGTCAGCGTTCGCAATGCGCGTGAAGATGAAGTGGATACCCTTGCGGAGATCGGGTTTCGCGCTTGGGAAAAGGCCATGATCTCGATCGGCGAGATGACCGATATGCGCGAGAGCGCCTTTTCCGCCTTCCGGAATTTCACGCATTCCTCCTGGCTCACCATTACCATTGTAGAGCAGGGCGGGAGCGTGGCCGGTTGGGCCGCCCGCGAGAAGCTGGACGAGCTGATCTCCGATTTCTGGGTCGATCCGGCATTCCAGGGTCAGGGGCTTGGCAAGCTGCTGCTCGAGGAGATCGAGGCGCAGATCGTCCATCAGGGATTTGAGGTCGCGCGTGTCGAAACCCACGCCCGCAACACAGAGGCCGTCGGCTTCTTCGAAAAGCGCGGCTATTCCATCAACTGGCTGACTGTGGCCTACTCGCCCAAGATCGACCGGGACGTCCAGTCCGTCGGATTGTCCAAGCGTCTCGTGGTCGAAGAGCCGGAGACCTACGGACCGAGCTTCTAAAGCTTGCGCCTCATCGTCATTTGCTCTACCTCCAGACAAAATAATCGAGACCATTTCACGAGCATCAGATGACCATTGTCGACGTCCGCACACCTGATCCGAAACGCCTCATTCCCGGTGCCTCCGGCGACTGGGAGGTGATCATCGGCCTGGAGGTGCACGCCCAGGTGCTGTCCAATTCCAAGCTCTTCTCGGGCGCCTCCACCGAATTCGGCAAGCCTGCCAATTCCAACGTATCACTGGTCGATGCCGCCATGCCCGGCATGCTGCCGGTCATCAATGAGGAATGCGTCAAGCAGGCAGTCCGCACGGGCCTCGGTCTCAAGGCGCAGATCAACAAGCGTTCCGTCTTCGACCGGAAGAACTATTTTTATCCCGACCTGCCGCAGGGCTATCAGATCTCCCAGTACAAGGACCCGATCGTCGGCGAAGGCAAGATCGTCATCTCGCTCGGCCCGGACCGCCAAGGCCAGTTCGAAGATATCGAGATCGGCATTGAGCGTCTGCATCTGGAGCAGGATGCCGGCAAGTCGATGCATGACCAGCATCCAACCATGTCCTACGTGGACCTGAACCGTTCCGGCGTGGCACTGATGGAAATCGTTTCCAAGCCGGACATGCGCTCGTCTGAGGAAGCCAAGGCCTACGTGACCAAGCTGCGCTCGATCGTGCGTTATCTCGGCACCTGCGACGGCAACATGGACGAGGGCTCGATGCGCGCTGACGTCAACGTCTCGGTCCGTCGTCCCGGTTCGGATTTCGGCACCCGTTGCGAGATCAAGAACGTCAACTCGATCCGCTTCATCGGCCAGGCGATCGAATACGAAGCCCGCCGCCAGATTGCCATCCTAGAGGATGGCGGTTCGATCGACCAGGAAACCCGGCTCTTCGATCCGGGCAAGGGCGAAACGCGTTCCATGCGCTCCAAGGAGGACGCGCACGATTACCGTTATTTCCCCGATCCGGACCTGCTGCCGCTCGAATTCGACGACACCTTTATCGCGGAATTGAAAGAGCACCTGCCGGAACTGCCGGACGACAAGAAGGCCCGCTTCGTGCGCGAACTCGGCCTGTCGGTCTACGACGCCTCTGTCCTCGTCTCGGAAAAGGCGATCGCCGATTATTTCGAGGCTGTCGCCGAGGGTCGTGACGGCAAGATTGCCGCGAACTGGGTCATCAACGACCTGCTCGGGGCCTTGAACAAAGCCGGCAAAGACATTGAAGAGACTCCGGTTTCGCCCGCCCAGCTCGGCGGCATCATCGACCTCATCAAGGCCGAGACTATTTCCGGCAAGATCGCCAAGGATCTCTTCGAGATCGTCTGGAACGAGGGCGGCGATCCGGCCGAGATTGTTGAAGCCCGCGGCATGAAGCAGGTGACCGATACCGGCGCGATCGAAAAGGCTGTTGACGAGATCATTGCAGCTAACCCGGATCAGGTTGCCAAGGTTCAGGCAAAGCCGACGCTTGCCGGCTGGTTCGTGGGACAGGTCATGAAAGCGACCGGTGGCAAGGCCAACCCGCAGGCTGTCCAAGCTCTCGTCAAGGCCAAGCTGGGGATAGAAGACTAGGCCCATGGTCTACTTCGTACGCACAGCTGGGGAACGGGACGTGGAGCAGATCCGCAGCCTGCTGGCGGAAACGTTCCATGCCACCTACGACCCGTTTTACGGGTCCGAACGGGTGCGGAAGATGATCGATGGCTGGCATTCGATGGCGGCCATTCGGTCGCGTATCCAGAAGCGAGAAGGCGAGTTTCTGGTTGCCGACAACGGCAAGAACATCGGCGGCCTCGGTTATGCCGCCGTGTATCCGAAGATGGCGAAGACGGCGATGCTGCACCAGCTTTACGTCAGGCCGTCCTGCCAGAACGAAGGCATTGGGCGCGATATCTTCGCGGAACTCGAAACCTGTTTTCCGGATGCCGAGATCATGCGCGTCGAAGTGGCGCTGCAGAATGTCCGGGCGATTTCCTTTTACAACAGGCTGGGATTTTCCGAGGTCGACCGCATGGAGGAGTGGGGAGCGCCCAATTCGGGTTTGCCGGCAGTCATCTTGGAAAAGCGCCTGCCGGTCTGAAGAGCCGGTTCACCAGCCGGGGCTTCGAGTGCCTTCCGTCCTTGCACCCCTATGCTGTCTTTCTCCGGTACTGACGAACATCATTCTCGGCGTGGCCGCGCGCCCCGATATTGCAAAGAAGCCGAAAAGAACGTGCTGGTGGTCGAACTCCGCGGCGAGGCTCACGACAAAGGGCGGCCGGTTGTCGCGAGGCATGGTCTCAAAGACCCACTATTTGTGCTAGCTATTTAAAGTAGGTGCTTTCGGGACAAAGCCTACCGAGAACCCGAAAAGCTTGCCGATTTTTTCCATTGTTGCCAATGTTGGGTTCGCCGTGCCGGCTTCGATCTCCGCAATTTGACGCCTGGTAACGGAGAGCGCCTTGGCAAATTCCTGCTGCGTCATGCCGAAGCCCTTCCGGATTTCCACTACGGCCCTGGGCAGTCTCAAGTCGCCGTTTCGAGCGCGCATAGCCAGTGTCCGCCGGTTTTCAAGAACCTCCTCTTTCGTGGGTTTTTTCCAGCGGGCCAATTCGCTCTCCTCCGATATCACAGGCACCCCGCCAAAACGCTATCCGTAATCTCCGTACAGCGGCCCATTGCACGTTCCAGAAGTTCCGGAGCCGCACTCATATCCTTCGCCAGATCCCCCTCCTTGAGTTCCAGCGTCGCGGCGTGATGCCGCTGGCCATCAGAATGGGTTTGGAGCGTCAGGCGCATTAATTGACCCTTTCAATGGTTGGAATAATGCATTTCCTCGAGTTATTCAACCCATCAAAGTGGGTTGAATAACGGCCATCAGAACTGCAAGCTCCCGAAGCGGCCGTGGGAAGCTTCTGATCCGGCTGGCCATCTCAGCCAACCGCCCACTCCACACGCGTCCAGCATTCTAAAAACGCGCGGACGTCGACCCCGAGCCGGCTTCTGGACACGATTACGCATGATCAGCTGACCTCGCTTTTCGCCGACTGCGGGAAATCGTTCAGCCAAAACGGCTTCGGAAACCAGACACGCCAGCGGTGCAAAGACGCCGATTGCCGGAATGCTCTTCACAAGGCGCAAGAATGCCGTCTGTGCCATCTCGCCGAGCCAGCGGGAGGGAGTATTAGGACATGGCGATCTTTGCTTGGCCCCATTGTGAGGTGGCCCAGCACTATACGAAAGCCTTCCCATCAAGCGGATGATCCACGCTGAATTTCGAGCGTCAGAAGTGCGACGTGGCCGGAAAAATCCTCTCACCTTCAGTTCCGGTGAGACAAATCGGGGTAAAGATGGAAAGACACTTCCGAAGAATGGAAGTGGCTCCGGAGCCTCAGGCCGATCATTGCAGACACCACCTTCGAAAGGAAAACAGTTGACGGATAATCTACTGATCCGGCGGGCAAGGGAAACGGACCTCGCCGCGCTCATTGCCCTCTTCGCCGCCGACAATATCGGCGGCCACGCAGACACTACGGAGGCGGCGGCTTTCGAAGACTACCTTCGCGCTTTCCACGTGATCGACGCCTCCCAGAACGAGCAGCTCTTCGTGGCTGAACAGGACGGCGAAGTCGTCGGTACGTTCCAGATCCTCTTCAACCGCACGCTGACGGGCAGGGGATCGCTCTCCATGATCATTGAGGCGGTGCAGACGCGTGGCGACATGCGTGGTCAAGGCATAGGTGCGCAGATGATCGGCTACGCCATCCAAGAAGCGAAGCGCCGCGACTGCCGGCTGGTCCAACTCACCTCTAACATGGCACGTACTGATGCGCATCGCTTTTACGAGCGGCTCGGCTTCGCCAAGAGCCATTTCGGCTTCAAGATGACGCTCAAATAAGCCTGCGACAACGGGAACCACTGGACATCCCGGAGTTCAAGCGGCATAAGCGGATCAGCCATGCATGTGGTACCTATCCTGTTTGCCAAGCCGACGGAATATTCATGAAAAACCTCCTGCTGCAGATCTTTACCTGGTGGAACGGACAGACGATCGGTACACGGTTCTTCACCTGGCGCCACGGCAAGAAGGTCGGGGAAGACGAACTCGGCAACGTCTATTTTGAAGGTCCTCTGACGTCCTGGGGCCCTCCGAAGCGTTGGGTTGTCTACAAGAACTACGCCGAAGCCTCTGCCATCCCGCCGGGCTGGCATGGCTGGATGCATTATCGGACTGACATTGCCCCCTCGCAGGAAGACTATCAGGCGCGTGAGTGGCAAAAGGCTCACAAGCCGAACATGACCGGCACCCCGCTTGCATATCGTCCCAAAGGCTCGCTTGCTGCGACCGGCGAACGTCCCCGCGTAACAGGCGACTATGACGCCTGGACACCCGGCAACTGACACCTGTTTTGGCCATAATCGGGCTTTAGGCGTCGACCCGGGCATGTTGTCGAGACGGGACACAGAATGACACGGATGAAGCTTTCCTCACGAAAACTGATCGTCGGCACTGTGGTGATGGCGGCAGTCTCCGTTCTTGCGGGAGAGGGGGCTTTTGCTGCGCGGATCTCCAATCAGGTGGCCGTATTCAAGGGCATCGACAAGATTACCGGGCGCATCACGACCTTCGATGTCTATGTCGACGAGACCGTGCAGTATGGCGCGTTACAGGTGACGCCAAAGGTGTGCTATTCGCGCGACGACACGGAAGCACAGAAGATAGACGGCTTTATAGAGGTGGACGAGATCACGCTCGACCGCAAGATCCGCCGCATCTTCACCGGCTGGATGTTTGCCGATAGCCCCGGCCTGAACGCCGTTGAGCATCCGATCTATGACGTTTGGCTGACAGGCTGCAAGCCGAGCTCAGACGTGCCGCCGCCAAAGGCGAAGAATTAAGCGTCAAAACGCCCTGTGAGGCAGATCGACCGCCGTCCTCAGAAGTTTGAGATATTCATCCTTCGGGATATCGATCGTGCCGAAAGTCTTCAGGTGTTCGGTGGTGAATTGTGTGTCGAGCAGGGTGAAGCCCCTTGCCCTTAACCGTTCGACCAGATGGACCAGGCAGATCTTCGAGGCGTTGGTCCGCCGGGAAAACATGCTTTCCCCGAAAAAGGCCGAGCCGAGCGACACGCCATAGAGGCCCCCCACCAACTCTTCGCCCTCCCATGCCTCGACACTATGCGCATGTCCCATTCGATGCAGTTCGGTATAGAGCTTGCGAATGGTGGAGTTGATCCAGGTGCTCGGCCGGTCACCGGCGGGCTCGGCGCAGAAAGCGATCACCCGTTCGAAGGCGGTGTCGAAGCGAATATCGAAGGGTTTTTTTCGGACCGCCTTGGCAAGGCTTTTCGAGACGTGAAAACCGTCAAGCGGCAGGACACCGCGCATTTCCGGTTCGACCCAGAAGATTTCTGGGTCTTCGGAGGACTCAGCCATTGGGAAAAGGCCGATGGAATAGGCGCGCAGCAGTATGTCCGGAGTGATTGCCGGGTAATATTTGCCGCGCCGCCCTGCCATTCGGGTCTTTCTCTAGTGCGCTTTGTCTCCGGCCAGATAGTTCTCCAGCCAGTGGATGTCGTAATCGCCGTTGGCTATATCCGGGTTGGACACAAGGTCCTGGAACAACGGCAGAGTTGTCTTGATACCGTCGACGACAAATTCGTCCAGAACGCGGCGCAGACGCATCATGCATTCGACGCGGGTGCGGCCGTGGACGATGAGCTTGCCGATCAGGCTGTCGTAATAAGGTGGGATCCGGTAGCCCGCATAGGCGCCCGAATCGACGCGCACACCCAAACCACCGGGAGCATGGAAATGGGTTATCGTTCCTGGCGAAGGCACGAAGGTACGGGGGTCTTCGGCGTTGATCCGGCATTCGATGGCATGGCCGGAGAAGACGATGTCTTCCTGCTTTACCGATAGCCCGCCGCCCGATGCCACACGAATCTGTTCATGCACGAGATCGATGCCAGTGATGGCCTCGGTAATCGGGTGCTCCACCTGCAGGCGGGTGTTCATTTCGATGAAATAGAACTCGCCGTTCTCATAGAGGAACTCGATTGTGCCGGCGCCGCGGTACTTCAGCTTTTTCATCGCGTCGGCGCAAACCTGGCCGATCTTCATCCGCTGTTCCACATTGAGGGCAGGCGAGTTAGCCTCTTCCCAGACCTTCTGGTGACGACGCTGCAGCGAGCAATCCCGCTCCCCCAGATGGATCGCATTGCCTTCGCCATCGCCGACCACCTGGATTTCGATATGACGCGGCTTGCCGAGATATTTCTCCATATAGACGGCGTCATTGCCGAAAGCGGCCAAAGCTTCGGAACGCGCAGTGGAAACGGCTTCTTCGAGATCCGCTTCCGTCTTTGCGACCTTCATGCCGCGACCACCGCCGCCGGCGGTTGCCTTGATAAGCACGGGGAAACCGATCTTGCGCGCGATTTCTAGCGCATTCTCCGGCTTGACCTCGCCATCCGAACCCGGAACTACGGGAATGCCTAGTTCCTGGGCGGTCAGCTTGGCGGTGATCTTGTCACCCATGATACGGATGTGCTCGGCGGTCGGACCGATGAAGGTGATGCCGTGCGCGTCGAGGATATCGGCGAACTTGGCGTTTTCCGACAGAAAACCGTAGCCCGGATGAACGGCGTCGGCCCCGGTGATTTCGCAGGCTGCGACGATCTGATGGATGTTCAGATAACTCTCGCGCGACGGCGGGGGGCCGATACAGACGCTTTCGTCGGCAAGCCGCACGTGCATAGCGTCCGCGTCTGCGGTGGAATGGACCGCGACGGTTGCGATGCCCAGTTCCTTACAGGCGCGAAGGACACGAAGCGCGATCTCACCGCGGTTGGCTATGAGGATCTTGGAAATCATGGATCCGGCCTTACTCGATCACGACGAGCGGTTGACCGTATTCCACCGGCTGCGAGTCGTTGACCAGGATCTCCGTGATCTTGCCGGAACGCGGCGAAGGAATCTGGTTCATCGTCTTCATGGCCTCGATGATGAGCAGCGTCTGGCCTTCCTTGATGGAAGCCCCCACTTCGATGAAGGGGCGAGCGCCCGGGGCGGCAGCGAGATAGACAGTACCCACCATCGGCGCCGTCACGGCGTTCTTGTTGTCCTGTGGTGCGGGAGCCGCAGCCGGCGCCGCGGCGGCGGTCGAAGGAGCAAACGCTGGAGCGGCGGCAATCGGTGCCTGAACATACTGCGTCGTGCCGGCGCGCGATACCCGTATGCGCAAGTCGTCCTGCTCGACTTCGATCTCGGTGAGGTCGGTTTCGTTGAGGATGTTCGCGAGGTCGCGGATCAATCCTTTGTCGATCCCATTCTTCTTCTCAGACATGGCAAACCCTATTGTTCTGTTTATCTTGTCAGGCGGTAATGGATTTCAAGGCGTGAAGAGCAAGAATGTAGCTTGCGGTACCAAAGCCGCAGATCACGCCTTTTACAGCCGGTGCGATCATCGAATGGTGACGGAATTCTTCCCGTGCATGGACATTCGAAATATGAAGTTCCACCACTGGAACGGAAATGGCCTTGATTGCGTCATGCAACGCAATCGAAGTGTGGGTGTAGGCGCCAGCGTTGATCGCGACGCCCACGGCCTTCTCGCCGGCCTCATGAATCCAGTCGATGAGAACGCCTTCATGATTGCTCTGGCGGAAATCGACGTCGAAGCCTATTTCCCGACCAGCAGCGATGCAGTCGTTTTCGATGTCCGTGAGTGTCTTGCCGCCGTAGATGCCAGGCTCGCGCTTTCCCAGCATGTTGAGGTTGGGGCCGTTGAGGACGAAGACCGTCTTGTTCATCAGTGATCTGTTGTTCCATCCATGAATTCAGGGCCACCTATAGACCGGAGAGCCCGCAAGGAAAAGCCCCCGCCACGCTGAAAGCCGGGGCGTCCACTGCGATGGAAGATTTGATGAGCAATAGCGGGCGGTCAGCAGGTCGCCTTGCCGCAGGCGCGGACGTTGGCGACCTTTTCCTCGATTATATCGGAGCCGACGGCGCCGAAGACCGCCTCGTCGCCAAGGATATAGGTCGGTGTGCCGGTAATGCCGATGCTGTTGGCGAGCTGGTAGGCCTGCCGCACGATATCGTCGTTCGGCTTCTCGGTCATGGACTTGCGGATTGCCGCCTCGTTCAGCCCTAGGGACACGGCAACTGCAACTGCCGTGGCCTCTGACGCGTGCTCCTCGCTGCCAAGCAGCGTGCGGTGGAACTGGGCATATTTCTCCGGTGCGAGAAGACGCACCGCATTGGCCACACGATGCGCGGCAAGTGAATCCGGCCCGAGGATCGGGAATTCCTTCAGGATGAAGCGGATGTTCTTATCCTTGGCAAGAATGTCATCCATATCGCTGAGTGCTCGCTTGCAGTAGCCGCAATTGTAGTCGAAGAACTCCACGACCGTGACGTCGCCTTTCGGATTGCCGAGCGTGATGTCCGTAGGCGAGGAGAATATCTGCTGGCGGTTGTCGGCGATGCCCTTCATCGACTGCTCGACGCGCTTCGACTGCTGTTTGGCTTCCAGCGCATTCTGCGCTTCGATTAGGACCTCGGGGTTCTCGATCAGGTACTCGCGGATGAACGCGCCCATCTCCTTTTTCTGCTGCTCATCGAGTGCGACGGCCGGAGCGGCAGAAAATAGTGCCAATGCCAGCATCGAGCCGGTGACGAGCGTTTTGAAGGGGCGGGTCATCCATATCCTCATCGGGTTGGGCGCAAGCGAATCCGGTGCACCCTTGTGTCGGTTTGCGCCAAAAATAAGCCACGCGCTCTTTACAAAAAACTGCAAAATCGCTTCTTCGCAGTGTCGGCGCATCACAACTGCGTATGACAGCGCTTCCTAAATCCAAGAAAGTGATACTCTTTCAAGAAGGTAGCGGGCTTTTCCGAATCGAACCTTTATCCCGTTGATTCAGTTTCTCATCCGCCGTTTCGAGAGCAGCCAAAATAAAACGGCCGCGTTTGGCGCGGCCGTCGTCTTCTAAAAGCTAGTTTCATGCGGATCAGAAGAAGCCGCGGCGCTGCCACCAGCCGGCCTTCTTCGGTTTTGCGGCCTCGCCATCCGTTTCCTGCGCGGCGGCCGGATCCGAACTCTTCACAACAGCCTCGGACGAGGATGAGATATTGGAAGCACGATTGGCGCGCACGGGCTTTGCGTCCTCGGCATCCGCTTGCTCCAACTCGTCAGGGCTGATTTCCTGCACGGGTGTTTCCACGGGGGCCTTAGGCTCCTCGCCGAGCGCTGCTTCGACCTGTTCCACCACGGTTTCGACCGGCGGCGGCACTTCATCGCCAGCTGGAGCTTCCACCGCGGCGGCCTTACCACGACGTGACCGCCGGGGCTTTGCAGTGGTCTCGACAGGCTGCGCCACTTCCGGTTCGGCAGCGACGGTTGCTGCCTCAGCGGGAACCGCCTCGGAGACTTCGACGGCAGCTGCCGCTTCGTCACCTTCTGCCTCATCCGTATCGCCGGCCTCGTCGGCGCTCAGTTCACTACCCTCGTCGCCATTGCGATTGCGGCGTCCACCGCGCTTGCCGCGGCGGCGGCGCTTGCGGCGGTTGCTCTCATCTGTATCGCCCGAGGCATCGGCTTCGGGGGCTTCCGCAGCTTCGGAGACTTCCGCAGCGTCGTCTTCGCCTTCGTCGCCATCCTCGTCATCGCCGATGACATTTTCGCTGTCGCCCTGTGCTGCCTGGGAATCGGTGCCGCGTTCACCATTGCGGTTGCGACGGCGACGACGGCGCTTGCGCTTGCGGCCATTCTGGTCGTCGCCCTGCGGGGCACGCTCGGCGCCGGCAGCGGCCGGTTGCGACGCAATGATCTCTTCTTCTTCGTCCTCGTCGGCTTCGATGATGACGTCGTCATCGTCCTCTTCGACAGGGATGGCAGCGAACTGCATCAGGCTTTCGATCTTGACCGGGTTCTCCACGGGTTCGCCGCGGTCGATCGCGAAATGGTTCGAACCGATGCTGACATCCGATTCGATGAAGATCGAGACGCCGAAGCGGTTCTCGTAATCGACGACGGTGCCGCGCTTGTGGTTCAGGAGGTAGAGCGCGATATCAGGTGTGGTGCGGACGTTGATGTCATGCGTGGTGTTCTTGAGGAGGTATTCCTCGATACCGCGCAGCACGTGCAGGGCGACCGACGACTGGGAGCGGACGTGGCCTGTGCCGCCGCAATGCGAGCAGATCTGGGTTGTCGATTCCAGCACCGAGGCGCGAATGCGCTGGCGCGACATTTCGAGCAGTCCGAAGTGCGAAATGCGGCCGACCTGGATGCGGGCGCGGTCGTTCTTCAGGCAATCCTTCAGCTTCTTCTCGACGGCGCGGTTGTTGCGCTTTTCTTCCATGTCGATGAAGTCGATGACGATCAGGCCGGCCAAGTCGCGCAGGCGGAGCTGACGAGCGACTTCTTCCGCTGCTTCCAGGTTGGTTTGGAGCGCGGTTTCCTCGATCGAATGTTCGCGGGTCGAGCGACCGGAGTTGACGTCGATGGCGACCAGCGCTTCCGTCTGGTTCATGATCAGGTAGCCGCCGGACTTCAGCGTCACCTGCGGCTGCAGCATCCGGTCGAGCTGCGCCTCGATGCCCGAACGGGCAAAGATCGGATGCAGGTCCCGATAGGGCTGGACCACCTTGGCGTGGCTCGGCATCAGCATCTTCATGAAGTCTTTCGCTTCACGATAGCCTTCTTCGCCGGACACGATGATCTCGGAAATGTCCTTGTTGTAGAGGTCGCGGATCGAACGCTTGATCAGGGAACCTTCTTCATAGACCAGGCAGGGCGCGGTGGAGTTCAGCGTCAGCGTCCGGACGTTTTCCCACAGACGCATCAGATATTCGAAGTCGCGCTTGACCTCGACGCGGGTGCGGTTGGCACCGGCGGTGCGCAAGATCACGCCCATGCCCTGCGGCACGTCGAGCTCGCGGGCGATTTCTTTCAGGCGCTTACGGTCCTGCGGCTGGGTGATCTTGCGAGAAATGCCGCCGCCGCGCGCCGTGTTCGGCATCAGCACCGAGTAACGGCCGGCAAGCGATAGATACGTGGTGAGAGCCGCGCCCTTGTTGCCGCGCTCCTCCTTGGCGACCTGGACGAGCAGGATCTGGCGGCGCTTGATGACTTCCTGGATGCGATATTGCTTGCGCGGCTTGCGGACGATCCGGTCCGGAACTTCTTCCATTGCGTCTTCGGCGCCGACCGATTCGATGACTTCCTTTTCGCCGTGATCATCGTCATCGTCGTCATCGATATCGTCGCGACCGCGACGGATGTCGACATCTTCCGATATCGAATCGGTATCGACCATCGCGGCCATTTCGCCAGGCGTGGAGCCGTCGTCGTCACCATGGGTCTCGCTAGAGGAGGGGGCGTTACCTTCGCTCGGAGCGTCCTCAGCGGTTGCGGGAGCGTCCTCCGCAGCTGCTTCGACCGACTTCTTCCGGGAGCGGCTGCGCTTCGGCTTGGCTTTCGGGTTTTCGCTTTCTTGTCCTACTTCCGCAGCCGCTTCGTTCGGGCTGGCCTCGACCGCTTCTGATCCTGCTTCACTAGCGGGTTCGGCTGCCGGGGCGGGGGAGGAAGCAATTCCGATATCCGGCTGCTCCTGGTGGGCGAGATCGGTCGCCGGATCCGCGGATTCGGCTTCCGCGATTTTGCGCTGATCTTCCGCTTCCTGCTGCATCAGGGCCTGACGGTCGGCAAGCGGGATCTGGTAGTAGTCGGGGTGGATTTCGGCAAAAGCCAGAAAGCCGTGGCGATTGCCGCCATAATCGACAAAGGCGGCCTGCAGTGAGGGTTCGACCCTCGTCACCTTCGCCAGATAGATATTGCCGCGTATCTGCTTCTTATGCTGCGATTCGAAATCGAATTCTTCGATCCGGTTGCCGCGAACGACGACTACGCGCGTCTCCTCTTCGTGAGACGCATCGATAAGCATTTTGTCAGCCATTGAAATTCTGCTCCTCGGCGCCGCCGGGAGAGTGCAGTAGAGCCTGCCGCGAGGACTGGGCCGTCATGCAATACGGTCGTTGCGCCGGATAAATATGCTCCCGTTAGGCGCGGCTGTGACGGCAACCGGAAAGATGACAGGGCTCCTCGCTCCCTCAATCTCTCCAGATTCTGAAAATTTTGCCGTGACATCAAGGACCAAACGAGAATGACGATACTATAGGCCATCAAAGGCCCGATGAATGTGCTCCGTATGAGCGGTGGGTGGCATGCCACCCGGGTACTGTTCCGGCCACCGCCGGATGGATCGAGTATCAGGACAAAGTGTAACAACGGCGGATGTCTGTCGGTCTTCGGCGCCAGTTTCCATTGTGGCTGGCGGCCTATCGACAGACTATCCCGTCAACACTTTAACCCTCATCGGCGTTTTATGGTTTATCTGTCACAATAGCAAGGGAAAAGCCAAGTTTGCCATATTCTAGATGGAATTAGCGCCCTTATGAATGGCATGGAGCGGGTGAATGATTCGCGTCTACAGGGGGCCAAATGCCTTCCAAAGCGGGCGCTTGGCGGCGGATCTTCTAGATAAGTGGCGGGTCTTTGATGCGGGTTTCGAGTTGAGGTCGGGTGTGAAGGCCAGGGCTATCGCAGCTTCCGACGGTCGGACCAAGCTGGCGTGGCTGCGAATCGTTGCTGCATTGATGCTCCTGGCGGGCGTTGCTGGCGCCGTGGCCTCGGTGCCCGCTCATGCGTCGACACAGCCTCTTCTGGCGTTCAGCGCGCGGGTCGCAGGCGACGAGGCGCGCACCCGTATTGTAATCGACTTCGAGAAGAAACCCGCGTTTACCGTCCACTATGTCGCTGCACCCGAGCGGGTGGTCGTCGAGTTGCCCGCAACAGCTTTCGGCTTTCCCGCCGAGGATCTTTCCGCTCGCGGGCTGTTCAGGGACATTCGGTACGGCACGATGGACGAATCGAGCGCCCGCATCGTGCTGACGGCTAAAAAGCCGGTCAAACTGGTGCTTGCCGAAACGCAGCCAAATGAAAATGGCACCTTTCGCCTGGTGTTGGATGCGGAGATGACCTCCAAGGAGATCTTCAGCGATCTCGTGAAGACGCAGGATTGGCAAATGCCGGTTGAACCCGGGCCGGAGGCCCTGGCAACGGGCGAACAGGATAATGTTTTCACGGTTGCAGTCGATGCCGGACACGGCGGCATCGATGCCGGTGCCACGGGTGCCGCTACCAAGACGTCGGAAAAGACGATCACGCTTGCTTTCGCCAAGATGCTTTCCGAGCGGCTGAACAAGGTCGCAGGGATCAAGGCTTTCCTGACCCGCGACGACGACACCTTCCTGTCCCTCTCCGAGCGCGTAACGCTCGCTCGCCAAGGCCATGCGGACCTCTTCGTGTCGCTGCATGCCGATACGCTGGCGCAGAAGGATATTCGCGGCGCGACCGTCTATACCCTGTCCGATCGGGCCTCCGACCGCATGGCGGAAAATCTTGCAGCTCGCGAAAACCTGTCGGACGAGCTCGCAGGCTTCAGCATCCACAGCGGCCCGCCGGAAGTGGCTGACATTTTGCTCGACCTGGCTCGGCGCGAGACGCAGGCCTTTTCGGTTGCGCTCGCCTCGAATGTCGTTGAATCCTTCGAAGGTCAGATCGGACTGATCAACAATCCGCATCGATATGCCGGGTTTCAGGTTTTGCGTGCCCCCGACATCCCGTCCGTCTTGCTCGAACTGGGCTTCCTTTCCAATGCGGAGGACGAGAAGCTGCTGCTTGATGAAACTTGGCGCACAAAGGTCATCGATCGCCTTGCCGAGGCGGTGCGGCGGTATCGGGACCGGGCGCTGGCAAACGGCGGTTAAGGCGCTCTTCCGTGGCCCACGTGCCACAGGCCTACGGAATATCCGCACAACCGCGCGCGCTAGTCCAAAACGAATGTGAGGGCCCTATTTTACTCACATTCCGGCGATTACTCAGTAGTTGTCAGATATTAGACAATGACGGACGATTGATCCGCATCCGCCTTGCGTTGCCGCAATCGCCGTGCAAAACGCGTCAATTCATGCGATGGTGCGTTTGTTGCGCCGAATGAAAGCCGAACGGTAGCTTTGATATGATCAGATTGATTGGTTATCTCTTTGGATTGGCTTGCGTCCTGTTCTTGGTCGTAGCCGCCGGTGTGGGTATCTACCTCACAGGGATGACCAAGGGGCTGCCGAACTACGAGGTGCTGGCGTCTTATGAGCCGCCGGTGGCCACGCGCGTCCACGCCGGCAATGGCGCCTTGATGGCTGAATACGCCCGCGAACGGCGGCTGTTTCTGCCCATCCAGGCTGTCCCTGATCGCGTGAAGGCGGCGTTCCTGTCGGCGGAAGACAAGAATTTTTACAACCATCCGGGGATCGATATCACCGGTCTCGGCCGCGCGATCTTGACCAATCTGCAAAACTTCGGTTCTGGCCGGCGTCCCGAGGGTGCTTCCACGATCACCCAGCAGGTCGCAAAGAACTTCCTACTGACAGCGGACCAGACAATGGACCGAAAGGTCAAGGAAGCAATTCTATCGTTCCGCATCGAGCAGACCTATTCGAAGGACAAGATCCTCGAGCTTTATTTGAACGAGATCTTCTTTGGTCTTAATTCCTATGGCATCGCCGGCGCCGCTTTGACCTATTTCGACAAGTCGGTAACGGAATTGACCACGGCGGAAGCAGCCTATCTTGCCGCGCTTCCCAAGGGACCTGCCAACTACCATCCGTTCCGTCGTGAAAAGCAGGCGCTCGAGCGCCGCAATTGGGTCATCGATCGCATGGCGGAGAACGGTTACATCACCCAGGCCGACGCGGACGATGCCAAGAAGCAGCCGCTCGGCGTCAAGCAGCGGCGCACCGGCACGCATCTCTTTGCATCCGATTATTTCTCCGAAGAGGTTCGCCGCCAGATCATCGAGCGTTACGGCGACAAGTCACTCTACGAAGGCGGCCTTTCGGTGCGCACCTCGCTTGACCCCGATCTGCAGGTCATTGCACGCCGGGTCCTTCAGGAGGGCCTCCTAGATTATGACGAACGTCGTGGTTTCCACGGTCCTGCTGCTCAGATCAGCGTGACGGGCGACTGGGGACCTGAACTTGCCAAGCTGCCGTCGCTACGTGATGTGCCGGAATGGAAGCTCGCCGTTGTGACCGAGGTGTCAGCCAAATCGGTCTCGATCGGGCTGCAGCCTTCAACCGATGCCGGCGGCAAGGTTGACCCTGCCCGCGAGACCGGTGTGATCGCAGCCGAGGATATGAAGTGGGCATTCCGCGACGCCTCGGGCACCCGCAAGACGGCGAAGTCGCCGGACGGTGTGCTGAAGCCGGGAGATGTCATCTACGTCGAACCGATAAGTGAAGCGTCGAAGACCTACAAATTGCGTCAGCCGCCGAAAGTTCAGGGTGGTCTCGTCGCGATGGACCCGAATACTGGCCGCGTACTTGCCATGGTCGGCGGTTTTTCCTATTCGCAATCCGAATTCAATCGCGCCACCCAGGCGATGCGCCAGCCGGGTTCATCCTTTAAACCTTTCGTTTATGCGGCAGCGCTCGACAATGGCTATACGCCGGCGTCGGTCATCATGGACGCTCCGATTGAAATCGTCTCCGGCGGTCAGGTTTGGAGGCCGGAAAACTACGGCGGCGATTCCGGTGGCCCGTCGACGTTGAGGACGGGTATCGAAAAATCTCGAAACCAGATGACCGTGCGGTTGGCGCAGGACATGGGCATGGAGCTTGTCGCAGAGTATGCCGAGCGCTTCGGCATCTATGACAAGATGATGCCTGTTCTGGCCATGTCTCTCGGTTCCGGCGAAACGACCGTGATGCGGATGGTGTCTGCCTATGCCGTGTTTGCCAACGGCGGAAAGCAAATCAAGCCAACCGTGATCGACCGCATCCAGGACCGGTATGGCAAGACGATCTTCCGCCATGAGGAGCGCAGCTGTGAAGGTTGCAACGCTAATGATTGGGCGAACCAGGAGGAGCCAACCGTGGTCGACAACCGTGAACAGGTTCTCGATCCGATGACCGCCTATCAGATCACGTCAATGATGGAAGGCGTGGTGTCTCGGGGTACGGCCGCAGGCAAGATCCCTGTCAAGGACCGCCCGGTCGCTGGCAAGACCGGCACCACCAATGACGAGAAGGACGCCTGGTTCGTCGGATACACGCCAAATCTGGTAGCTGGCCTCTATCTCGGTTTCGATACGCCGGCCCCTCTGGGCAGGGGTGGCACCGGCGGGTCCTTGTCCGCTCCGATCTTCGGCAAATTCCTGGCCGAGGCCGCCAAGCTGACGCCTGCCGAAAAGTTTCATGTTCCGGAAGGAATGCAGTTCATCGCCGTGAACCGCAAGACCGGCATGGCTGCAATGGAAGGCGAGCCGGACACGATCGTCGAAGGCTTCAAGCCCGGCACGGGACCGGCCGACGTCTTCCAGGTGATCGGGGAAGGGGAATATCTGACCCAGGACCAGATCTTCAACAACTCGCCCCAGGCTCAGCAAGCTGTGACCTCGGGCATGCCAGGCCTCTTCTAACCCGTCGATGACCGATAGCCATCGGGCCTGGGCTTTACATCTAGGGCCGGTGCAACTATGTCCTCGGCAGCGAGAAACACCCAAAACAAAGAGTGAAAAGCAAGCGCCATGCGTGCGGAAATCATCAATATAGTCGACGAAATCAAGCAGGCCATAAGCCTGCTGAGGAGGCATCTTTGACTGGGACCAGGCGGTAAGACGACTGGACTGGTTAAACAACAAGGCCGAGGACCCAAATCTCTGGAACGACGCATCGGAGGCGCAGAAACTGATGCGCGAACGTCAGCAGCTTGATGACGGCATCAACGGAGTAAGGGCCCTCGACCAGCAGCTCAACGACAATATCGGGCTCATCGAACTCGGCGAGGAAGAGGGCGACGAGGCGATTGTCAAGGAAGCTGAGGATGCGTTGAAGGCGCTGAAGGTCGAAGCTGGACGCCGTCAGGTGGAGGCGATGCTTTCAGGCGAAGCGGACGGAAACGACACTTATTTGGAAGTGCATTCCGGCGCCGGTGGCACCGAAAGCCAGGATTGGGCGAACATGCTGCTTCGCATGTACACGCGATGGGCCGAGCGTCAGCGTTTCAAGGTCGAGCTTCTGGAAGTGCACGATGGCGAAGAGGCCGGCATCAAATCTGCAACCATTCTCGTCAAAGGCCACAATGCCTATGGCTGGCTGAAGACCGAATCGGGCGTCCATCGTCTGGTGCGTATTTCGCCCTATGACAGCAATGCGCGCCGCCACACGTCCTTTTCGTCCATCTGGGTTTATCCGGTGATCGACGATTCGATCAACATCGAGATCAACGAAAGCGACTGCCGCATCGACACCTATCGTTCGTCCGGTGCCGGCGGCCAGCACGTTAACACCACCGACTCGGCAGTGCGCATCACGCATATACCGTCGGGCATCGTCGTGCAGTGCCAGCAGGAACGTTCGCAGCACAAGAACCGCGCCAAGGCCTGGGACATGCTGCGCGCACGTCTGTACGAGGCCGAGCTGAAGAAGCGTGAGGAAGCGGCCAACGCGGAAGCGGCTTCGAAATCCGATATTGGCTGGGGCCATCAGATTCGTTCTTACGTCCTTCAGCCCTATCAGCTGGTGAAGGATCTTCGCACCGGCGTGGAAAGCACGGCGCCTGGCGATGTGCTGGATGGCGATTTGAATGAGTTCATGGAAGCAGCACTCGCGCACCGCATTAGCGGTAAGGCGGATATGGAAGTTGCCGACGTCGACTGATGTTTTCCTAGAGACAAAAAACGGCCGGGCTTTTAAAACCCGGCCGCTGTCGTTTGGTGCTTCGAGATTCTATTCCGCTGCCGCCATGGCGCCGCGCTGGTCGCGCAGCACCATCATCGACAGCATGAGAACCACCAGCGAGCAGATTGCGATGACCGTGACCATCGGTCTCGACGTGCCATCGGCAAAGAGGCCGCCGATACCGACGACGATCGCTGATGTGACGAACTGAAGGGTGCCCATCATCGCGGAGGCGGTACCAGCGATCCGCCCGTGATGTTCGAGTGCCAGCACCGCAGCCGTCGGGATGATCATGCCGAGGAAGCCGTAACCACCGAACAGGAAAGCCGCCATCACCTCCAGCCGGTCGAAGCCGAGCGAGGTAACGAGCGCGAGCATGACCATCATCGTGGAATAACCGACTACCGCGCCGCGAATGACTTTTCTGAGGCCGATCTTGCGAGAAAGCCAGCCGTTCATCTGCGACATGCCGATGAAGGCAACCGCGTTGCAGGAGAAGACCACGCTGTAGAAGGATGGGGATAGTCCGTAATGATCGATCAGCACGAAGGCGGAGTTCGCTACGTAGATCATGTAGCTGGACATGCCGAATGATGCGATCAGCACCAGACCGAGATAGTAGCGGTCCTTAAGCAGCGTCGTATAGGACGAAAGCGCGCTGGCGATACTGCTCTCGCTGCGTGCTGCCGGCAGTCGCGTTTCCTCAAGGAAGAAGATCGCGACGACAAGTCCCAGAGCTCCGGCGCCAACCATGACGAGAAAGATCACCCGCCAGTCGCCGAAGGCTGTGATCATGCTGCCGGCAAGCGGAGCCAAGATCGGTGAGACGCTGAAAACCAGCATCAGCCGCGACATCAGCTGGGCTGCCGCAGGACCGGTATAGAGGTCTCTGACGATGGCGCGAGAGATGACAACCCCGGCGCAAGCGCCCATGCCTTGCAGGAAACGGAACGCAATCAGCCATTCGATCGAGGGCGAGAGGGCGCAACCGATTGCTCCGATGCTATAAAGAACAAGGCCGGCATAGAGAGGCCGCTTGCGTCCGAACATATCGGAGAGGGGGCCGTAGACGATCTGCGAGACTGCCATAGCGGCGAAGAAGGAAATCAGGCTCGCTTGGACCGCGTGCGTGTCGGCGTTCAAGTTGGCGCTGATGGTGGGAAGTGATGGAAGATACATGTCGAGGGCGAAAAGCCCGATGGCCGAAAGCAGCCCAAGCGAAAGGGCATGCGAAGAGGCTCTGCTTGGCATTGGAAAAAACCTTTCCCGTCACCACATCTGCCGTGGTACGGCAGGGCGGAAGACGACTATGAAGATGAGAGCCGGCGCGAACATGGCAGATGCACAGCAATCATGTAAAATATTTTGGACACAATTGTCCAATTCGTCAAGTGCCGGTATGGTAGTGTCATGAAAAATTCGTCTGCTGAACGAAATCAGGATCAGGACATATGGCCGCCGGCGCAGAACAAGCGGCAGGCTATCCTCAATGCTGCGGCCGATATTTTCGCCGAGGAAGGTTTTGCCGGAGCGAGCATCGATGCGATTGCGGCACGGGCTGGGGTATCGCGTCAGACGATTTACAATCAGCTCGGCGACAAGGACAATCTTTTCCAGGTAGTCGTAAGCGAGATTACCGAACGGTCGACCGCTGGCTTCTTTCGGGTTCTGGACACGTTTCCCGTGGCGCCGCAGGATCTTGAGAGGGAGCTCACCGAATTTTCGGCCCAGCTGCTGCGCAAGGCAATTTGCGATCCGAACGGTCGGTGGTTGCGCAAGCTCGTTGAAACCGAAGGCGCGCGCTTCCCAAAGCTCTTCGAGACCTGGAAGGAATACGGTCCGGGTAAGAAATACCCGGCTGTTGCCGCCCGTCTCGCCCAGCTTGCCCTTGCCGGCTATCTTGACCTTGACGACCCGGCGCTAGCCGCCCGTCAATATATGGCGCTGCTGGGTGCTGATCTTCGCATCGACCAGCAGCTTGGACGGCAGACGCCGGAATCCGAGATCGACCTGATGGCAGCGAACGCAACGCGCACCTTTCTGCGCGCCTTCGCCCGCAGGAGCTGATCCTCCCGCAGAGTCAGGGAGTTCCCTTGTGCCAGTTGGCGCGACGTTAGTTGTTGAACTGTTCCGCCAGAATTCTATCTGACCACGAATGGTCCGGATCGGACAGGATGCGCGCCGCAAGCTCGGTGGATTGCGCAACCCTCACATGCAGCACGGATTTGACCTCGGCATTGTCAGCAACCGCGTTGACCGGTCGCTTTTCCGGTTCAAGGATATCGATGTCGACGCAGACATGGTTCGGGAGCAGGGCACCGCGCCACCGCCTCGGCCTGAAAGCCGAAACCGGTGTCATGGCGAGCAGAGGTGCTTCCAGCGGTAGGATCGGCCCATGAGCGGAGAGGTTATAGGCGGTCGATCCGGCCGGAGTGGCAATCATGAGGCCGTCGCAGATCAACTCCTCCAACCGAACGTGGCCGTCGATCTCCACCTTGAGCTTGGCGGCCTGATAGGACTGGCGGAAGAGATAGACCTCGTTGATGGCGAGCGCCACGGACGTCGAGCCGTCGGCATTGGTGGTCGTCATCTTGAGCGGATGAAATTCGTTTTCGACGGCAGAGCCGATCCGCTCATGAAGGTTTTCGGTGCGGTAGTCATTCATCAAAAATCCGACCGAACCGCAATTCATGCCGTAGACGCGTTTTGCGGTATTGATTGTCTCGTGCAGCGTCTGCAGCATGAAGCCGTCGCCGCCGAGCGCAACGATCACATCGGCCTCCGCGGGCGGCACATTGCCGTACAATCGGCTCAATTCTTCCAGTCCGGACTGAGCCTCCGGTGTTGCGGACGCTATGAAGGAGAGCTTTTTCGATTGCAGCGACATGAACGAGCTTTCGACGGCGCCGTCGCCCGAAGGCGTGCAGGGACCCTGAACCGTTTGATCTGACACTGCTCCGGATGAAGCGTGCCGGCGAGAGCGCCTTTGGTACAGGAAAAACCGGCTTTCGGACAAGCGCCTTCCGCTGCTCAACCGTTCGGTCTTGGCGCAAAGATCGCATCTCACCCGAGGGAGCGAGCGATTTTCCCTTTACAGGAAGAGAAAATCTGGTAACTCCCCCTCTTGAAAGTGCCCTTGTAGCTCAGTTGGTAGAGCACCTGATTTGTAATCAGGGGGTCCCGGGTTCGAACCCTGGCGGGGGCACCATAAAAATCAATAACTTAAGTATATAGACGTTCCTACGCGTTCCGACGGCGTTCCTAGCCGGCTGTTCCCGATCCGTTTTTGCTGGATCGGCTGGCGACTCGGAGGCGAGCAACCTGCCGGGTTTTTTCCAGCGTTGTGCGGTTATATCGCGGCGTCGTCTGCGCGTTTTTGTGGTTCGCGTGATGCCTCAGATGTTCGAGATCCGCCCCTGCATCTGATCCCTCAGTGACGCCACCAGCGCGGCTATCGCGGTTTCAGACTGACCGAGGGACGCCGGCCGCATCCGCGCATTCACGCCAGACGTCGGCGAAATGACGGCGGCGACAGGGAAGGCCGGTCGCTTCCGATTTGATCATCGGGCCGATTCGCTTCCCGGGTGGAATCAGATCGATCATCTTCCGAAGGAACGGATACTGCGTCGTGTCGTGCTCGGCGATCATATCGTCGACCTTAGTCGTTTCCTTCTTCAGGACGCCGTTACTGTAGAGGTGAGGCCACAACAGGCCGTCCCGCCACCGCTGGCCGCGATCGAGGATGCCGCCGTCGTAGATGTCCTCTGTCTTTCCCAGATCCCGATTACGTCCACCTGACGTAAGGTGAGCTCGAATTGAAGGGCCTGAGGTTGTCCGCAACCTCGATGATCGCTGCGAGCGTTTCCTCCTCACGCCATCCTGCCGCTATGGCAGCTTCGATCCCGTCTTGTATGGGAAGCTCGACCGCCATCTGGCAGTGCAGGTGACGGTTCTCGTCATCAAACGGGACAGTCGGGGCAGGGATGTTGAGCATCCCATTTAGATAGAGTCGCCAGAGGCCGCAGCAAGCACTGTGAAGCCGCAAGATATCTCTTCCACTTTACCGCGAGTCATGATTACCTCCGCCCAGGCATATTAGGGGGTAATCTTGAGAAAAATTGCTGTACCGCTGGCGCTCGTGCTGGCACTTTCGGCGTGTGCGAAGCGCCCGGATGCAATCGTTCCCACGGACATTCCGATGGCGGCATACACGAACTACTCCTGCGAGCAACTGGCTCAGGAACTGATCAAGGAGCAGGCAGCGCTCTCTGCCGTTTCCAAGCAACAACACGACGCTGCCACGGGCGACGCGTTCGGTGTTTTCCTCATCGGCGTTCCCATGTCATCCACCTTTGGCGGCGACAAGGAAGGGCAAGTATCGGTGTCAAAGGGTAAGGTCCAGGCGATACAGTCGGCCATTATGTCGAAGGGGTGCAACGCGCCAGCGGCGCCGACAAAGGTGCCGGGGAAATCCAAGCCTTAGGTTGAAAGTGTCGCGAGGGGCTCGTAGGGCACAAGCTTAAACCTTGTAGGGGACGGGGGACGGGTTTTCCCTCGCGACATCTATTAAACCGGCATGCTGAAGATTCGTTCCTTCTTGCCGAGAGAAGACTGCGGAACTGAATGAACGTCGCGAAGTTCTACTCCAAAAGGAGTATAGGCATGTCTCTTCCCTATGCAGACGTCAAGGGCGGATTGGTGAGCCTCCTCGCCGAGATCGGTTTGGTAAAACCGGATGTCGAGGCCAGCGTGGATCCATCTCCGCCGCTCTCATCTGAACAAGAACTCCTCCTGAGACGCTGGCGATTAGGTCAGATTGAGCCTGAGGCATGGCAACGGCACCTAGACGATGATCCGGTCCTTGCGGCGCATGTCCGGGAGCTACGGTGACGCATTTTAGGGCCGGCAGATCCGCGTCGCCGATGACCCAGCCCACACCAGGTACCGCGATTGGGTCACATCCGATTGCGACGATGTCACGGATAAAGTCTGGTACTTGCTCGGGCGTCATGCTACCTCCTGTTACACGTCCAGATGGTAGCGCGGTTGGAAAGTGACGCAACTAGCGGAAGTATTGGGTTTCACCGGAATTTCCAGTTTTTGAATGTATCGGCGCTCTTGATCTCCGCTCGGCCTTCCTCAGTGACAAACCATTCTCGGAAGCCGCGGTGGTCTGTTCCTCCGGCACGCACCACACCAACCCCAACCTGATTGAGATGCGCATCGATAGCCTTCTTGTCCCACTTCCTGGTGCCTGGGATCGGCGGAGGCATCTTCCCGGCGGAGACCCATGCAGAAAAAGACGAGGGGCTGTCACCGCAGTAGGCTGCAGCTTCCTTGCGACCTATGAGGCGAGGGCTCTCGCTCATGCCGATCTCCTTCAGCGACTCGGTGGAACACCTGCGCACGCAGGAAGCCCGGACAATACTACCGGACGCTTCCAATTCTCCTAGCCCGATCATCGTGGAGGCAGCATTGACCTCGGTGGATGACAACGGATCGCGCGACCGTAAAGGCAGGTTCACGAAGGGCAATCCCGGGAAGCCGAAGGGAGCTAGGTCCCAGAGCACGCTCGCCATTGAGAAGCTGCTCGGCAACGAAGCCACGCGGTTGGCACGCGAAGCCATTAAGGCCGCGCTCGCCGGCGACAGCTCCGCCCTTTAAGCTCTGCATGGAGCGTATCGCGCCAGTCCGAAAAGGCCGCATCGTGACAGTGGAGAACTTCCCCAAGGTCACCAGCGCCACGGATATCCCTAGCGCCCTTGCTGCGCTCCTCCAGTCGGTGGCTAAGGGCGAACTCACTACCGACGAGGCAGATGCCATTGCGAGCCTCTACGGCCGCTATGTGGCCGCTGTGGAGGCGGTGGAGCATGAAGCGAGTTTGAAGGCGCTTGAGGAGAGGATCGGCCGATGAAAAACGCGTCGAGCAGGCTGGCCAGGCTGGAGCAAAAAGTTGGCGACGGTGACAGCATCATCCATTGGGACTGGGTAGACGATCCATATTATCTGAATCTGTCGGCGGAGAAGCAGGAGCAGATAGAAATCATCATGGCGAAGCTCCGGCCGCACCTGCCACACGATGTCACGTCAGCTATGGTCGCCATTTTTGTCTGGGCACACTTGGCCGTGGGGGTTTGGTAGCGCCAGCGAGGATCAGTTGGCGTTCCAGCTTCTGCGGCGCGCGCCGGGTCGCCGGGGCGTGAGCAAGCAGGCGCGGTACTACGGGCTGGCGGTGATAGGTGGAGGAAATAGGGTTATCGAGCCGGTTATCGTCTGATCGACCGTTTCAAGCTGATCCAGTGCCACAGAAATGCCGAAGAAGAGTAACGCGATAATAGGAATGAGGAACAGCAAACCACCGTTTTGCCCGCGCATGTCAAACTCCACACTAATTGACGCGCCGACAATCGCCATTACTGGGTTAATGAGCCGTTAAATTGCCCCGGTTTTGCACAGGAAGCACAAGCACGCTGGCTAATCGAAACTTCTGCACCTTAGGTCTGAGACCTAGTGGTCAAAGGGACGGCTGTTGGCTTGCGGCAAACCCTTTTTCGCAGGCAGGGCAAAAGGTAAGGTGCGCTGGTCGTAGCCGAGAAACACCCCTTTCGACGCTGCAGCGGGTAAACGACAATCAGCCGTGGAGCTTAGGCCGAACCCTTCTGAGGAAGATCAGTGGCTTCATCAACCTCCTTCTTGATCTGATGCTGGCCGTCGCCATCCGCGTTCTCGCTAATGGTATTCACGTCGTCCGGTCGCGACTGGCGATTGGGCTGCGAGGCCTTTCCCTTTAGCTCCGCCTCGGTGCCAATCGGGGTGACGTGCTCCTCATGAATATCCAAAGGACCACCGGTGGTGGTTTGCGGTTTGGTCTTATCCTGATCGGTCATTGCCTCCTCCTCTTCTGGCAAACGAACAGCCGACGCCGCTGCGAGTTCCCGGCACGCTGCGACGATGATGGCTGTGTTTCTAAGCGCCTCGTCGCCGGAGCTGCCAATTTTAGCGCAACCGACGGAAGACGCTCGGAGGCCTCTCTGCAGCCACACCCACAAGAGTGTCCGGCGATCAGCGCCATTTTAGAGGACATTCTGCAGATATTACCGCTGGAGAGTCATTGGCCGGCGTTTTGACGCTTCGCAAATGAACCTGTAGAGGGATCGCTTGGCAGATTGGTCCCTCTACTTAAACCGGATGATGGAACAGTGGGACGGACGGTGTCTTTGGTTCGGTTTTATGAGGAGTTGTGTGCTCGCCTATCGGTCCGGCCGGGAGCTTAGCGTCAATCTCTTTGTGAAGGTTTAGCGCTTGTTCCGAAACGGTTACCAAGCAGCGGTCCGGCTTGAGCGCGTACAAGGTTTGTTGATCCGTCATCATTACCTCCCATGGCATTTTCGATGCATGAAGACAATGTTCTGGGGAGCCAACTTGTTTCCATCCTACTTCCAAGGTGGTAGCCGGCCATCGCTGGTGTGATGAGCATTGCTGGCCGCGAGCGGAGTCTGCCGGGCAACTGAGTCTGTCATGGCTTGGATAGTTTGCGGATTCGACGCCGCCACGAGCGAGCCGCCGAAAAATTTACAGCCTTGGCTACTTCGTGCGGCTGAACGTGAGATCGGTCAAGTGCGAAACGGCTGCCATCAGCTCTCCGGTTCGCTTCATTCCGCTTCGGGGCCTCATCGACAGGCGGTTTTTTCTTCGCCATCAGGGGCCAGTGTCGGTCGCTACCTGCTCGTGTCCTCGCAAGTAACTTCACTGACTCCTCGATGACAGCCTTCGAGGATGCAATGGAATGGTCGAAAGGGGATTTGCCAATAGGGTTGCTCCGCTTTAGCAGGCGGGAGCACATAGTAACCCTCGGCCGTTGCCGCCTACGAATTGGGATTGGCAACGATAAGATCATCATACTCGTCCCTGATCGGAAGTCCACTCCGTCGTTCGCGCATCAATCATGAGATACTAAATCCCCTCCGACGCAAATGGTACTATTCTCGCGGGCTACTGTTGATGCTGCCTGTCCACTACACGAGGAGAAGAGGTGCCGGTAAGAGGGTCGGGGATATGCGGTAATGTCAATCCAACAAACGTCAGTAAATCTTCAGTATTTAGTGAGAGGCTTCAATCCTGTTCAAATGACTCAACGGAGAAATTCAGTGCGTCTGGCGCTCATCCTCGGCACCCTCGTCTTCTTATACCAGCCGGCATTGTCGGCACCAATCGACGTTCTCACCAAGGCCGAAGAAAAAGCCTACGAGGCCTGGGGCAAGCTTGGCTTGACCGAGAGAACCTATACCTTCGTCACAGAGCCTTCAAAAGGCTACGGAATTTACCAGGAGAAGCAGTCCAGCATCTTTAAGCCGGGTGAGAAGGTCATCACCTATGTCGAGCCGATCGGATTCGGCTGGAAAGAGCTGCCGCATGACATGTACGAGCTCAACTTCGTTTCGGACGTTAAGATCAAAGCCGCGAATGGGGACGTGCTCCTTGATCAAAAGGGTTTTGCCAAAAATGTCTTGCAAAGCCACAATGCCAACATGGAGTTTTCAATGGACTTCACGTTGACACTGACGGGCGCGCCTGCCGGCCAATACACCCTGAGCTATACAATCCATGACATGAGCAGTGACCAAACTTCAACGTTCGATCAGGATTTCACAATAGTCGCAGAATGATGCAGACTTGCTTGCTAAATAGCAACTTGCAACCCGAGTGTTAAATGATGGGGTGCGCGCCGGTCCGCTCGGACGCGAACCCCACTGCCGACGCTGCCCAGAAGCAAAAAGAGCGGCCCGACCGTTTTTCCCTTCAACGAGACACCCCAGAGACGCCCGGGTGCTTTTCCCACATGGTTTGGCGGGGGCATTTCGCGCAGGGACTCCAGCAGATTCACGTAACTGCAAATTGCCAGGGCAATCTGTCACCTCATTTCGGAATGATGTCGCCCCCAGTTCCGGGAAATAGCGCCCCCTATTCCGAGATGAGGCCTCCCTTTGGAACGTATCTGGCAAGGGTGCTTTCGCGTGAGCTTTAAGCTTCGTGCCTCCCTCAAAACGGGGATACTGCTTTAGGTCATCATGTCGATATTGCTGCAGGTGGTCGTCAACTGCCGCCGAATTCTACAGCCACGAGGCAGTATTTTTCGGACCTTTTGATCTGCGAGGCGGAAGCGTGAGGCTGAGATTGCGAACCACTGAGACCGCTAGCTCTCGCTTAAAGGCCTGCTGCTTTGCGCAGCGCATCATTGATCTTCGATTGCCAGCCTTTGCCCGCTGCCGGCCGCCGAGAAACCGGATTTCAAATTCCCTCGTCCTCCAGGTTTCGCGTATCGTTAGCAGAGTAAAATGATCTCACCATGGTTACCACTGAATGATAGCGGCTCGCGCTCTGGGGCCGCTGAGAGCGATGGCATCCATTCATTGATGAGATTGGACGCTGGCTCGCGGCACGTAGGTTTCCACCGTCCGCGTATCGCGATAGCGAATGACTTCCATGATCCGGCTGATGGAAGCTCAATTTCAGCGGCCGACGTGGCAAAGCCGGCCCGTAGGGAATGGGCACACGGTCAACTTAATCACCTAACGCAACAGACGTTCCGGCGCATGCCTGCGGCGTTCCAGCCTGCTGCTCCCTATCGTTACGGCAGGCCATCCGATAACCAAATCACTGATGGGTCGTCTCCATATGCCTCTGGAGACGACGGCCATAGGCCTGACTGATGCGGTCGAACACGATCGCAATGCCGACGATTGCCATCCCGTTGAATATGCCGAGCGTGAAATATTGGTTGGCGATGGCCTTCAGGACCGGCTGACCGAGGCCCTGAACACCGATCATCGAGGCAATCACAACCATGGCAAGGGCCATCATGATGGTCTGGTTAATCCCCGCCATGATCGTCGGCAGGGCGAGAGGCATCTGCACGTCGCGCAGCTTTTGCCAGCTCGAGGAGCCGAAGGCGCTGGCCGCCTCCAGTACTTCCTTGTCCACCAGCCTGATTCCGAGATTCGTCAGCCGTATCATCGGCGGGATCGCGTAGATCACCACGGCGATCAGTCCGGGCACCTTGCCGATGCCGAGCAGCATGACGACCGGAATGAGATAGACGAAGCTCGGCATCGTCTGCATGACGTCAAGGACGGGATTAATGGTATTTTGCAGTCGCTCCGAACGCGACATGGCAATCCCCATGGGCAGTCCGATCACGATCGACAGGACGGTGCAGACGAAGATCATCGACATGGTCTTCATCGTGTCTTCCCACATGTCGAAGTAACCGATGGCAAGCAGGGTGGCCACACAGCCTGCCACGATCTTCCAATTGCGGCTGGCAAACCAAGCAATGGCGGCGACCGCCAGGATGATGATCGGCCAGGGCGTTTTGACCATGATCCGTTCCGCATAGATCAGGAAGAATTGCAGCGGATCGAAGAACGATTCGATTGCATCGCCATAGGTGCGTGTGAAGGCGCGGAATCCTTCATCGATGCTCTTTTTCAGGTTCCGCAGCGTCTCGTCGTCCATATGCGGAAAATTTGTAAGCCAGTCCATCGCCTGCTCCCTCCTTGAAAGGGCCGTCGCCAGCCGTTGCCGGCGACGGCACGTCTGGTTAGAGCGCAGACTTGATCTTTTCAGCCGCCTCCGGCGTTACCCACTTGGTCCAAAGATCTTCATGTTCCTTCAGGAACTGCTTGGCGCCATCGTCGCCGCTCGACTGGTTGTCGGTCATCCAGGCCATCAGGGTGTTGACCGTATCGTTGGTCCAGGCACGCTTGTTGAGATAGGCCATGACGTCCGCGCCGGCACGGTCTGCAAAAGCTTTGGTGACAAGTGTCTGCACCTTGTCCTTCGGCCAGTCGTTCGGCTTGGGATCGGGGCAGTCGGCAACCGTATTGCACCGCTTCCATTCTGCCATGTCGGCGGGTACGCCGTGGCCGAGCTTGACCATCTGGTACTTTCCGAGAAGCGCAGTCGGAGCCCAATAGTAGCCGACCCACCCTTCTTTGCGTTCATAAGCCTTGGCGATCGAGCCATCGAGGCCAGCGGCCGAGCCGGTATCAACAAGCGTAAAGCCCGCCTTTTCGGCACCGTAAGCCTTGTAGAACTGGGTCGTGGCCACGGTTCCACCCCAGCCTTGAGGGCCGTTGTGGACTGCGCCCTTCTTCTTGTCTTCGGGGTCCGGGAACAGTTCCGGATGCTTGAGGGCGTCCTGGATGGTCTTGATATCGGGATGGGCGTCAGCCACGTATTTCGGGATCCACCAACCCTGTACGGCGCCATCGGAAAGCGCCACGGCGGCGCCCACCAGCTTACCTTCGGCAATACCGCGGCTGACGACTTCCGGCAGCAGGTCCACCCAGCCTTCGGGTGCGATGTCCGGCTCACCCTTTTCGACCATCGAGGTGATGGTGGGAACCGTGTCCCCGACGATGATTTCCGCGTCGCAGCCGTAGCCTTCGTTCAGGATGAACTTGTCGAGGCTCGCCAGCACCTCGGCGCTCTGCCAGTTCATGCTCGCTATCGTGACGTCACCGCATTCCGCTGCTTCGGCGCCTGCAAAGGCTCCGAACATGCCCAAGGCAAGGCAGGTCGAGGCGAGTAGCTTGTTCATTTCGCAGTTCCCTCTTCTGTATGGTTTTTAAGAGGAGGCAGATCCACCCTCCCATGACAGTCTTGCAAGGTCCAGAAATGACGCTGTTTCAATCACGCCTATCGTGATCCTTTTTCCGCCAAGCTGCCGAAAAGGAAAGCGCAAAATCCACCGGGCAATAAGGCGCAGCTACCTCGAAGCTCACGGAAATGCTGAGCCGTCCAGTCGTGGTGCGGCGATCCGCATTCAGATATCGGAATGTGAAACGCCCGCAACGCATGGCGCTGCGGGCGTCCGTTCTAGACTGCCATTGAGGAGTGTCAGAGCGGCTTGCCGATGCCGGAATAGGTGAAGCCATACCCTTCCACCTCCGGCTTGCGGTAGACGTTGCGCAGATCGACCAGAACGGGGTGCTTCATCACCGATTTGAGGCGATCGAGATCCAATGCCCGAAACTCGTTCCATTCCGTGACGAGCACGGCGACATCGGCGCCTTCCGCTGCCTGATAGGGACCGCTGGCGAATTCGATATCCATCATCTGCTTTGCGTTTTCCATTCCCTCTGGATCGTAGCCGGATACGATTGCACCCGCATCCTTCAGGGTCTGGACAATGGCGATTGCTGGGCTGTCGCGCATGTCGTCGGTATTCGGCTTAAAGGTGAGGCCGAAGACGGCGACTTTCTTGCCCCGCACTTCCCCTCCGGCAGCGGCGATCACCTTGCGCCCCATGGCGCGCTTGCGGTTGTCGTTGACTGCGATGGTCGCTTCGATCAGGCGGACAGGGCTGTCGTTGTCCTGTGCGGTCTTTGCAAGGGCCAGCGTGTCCTTCGGGAAGCAGGAACCGCCGTAGCCAGGGCCGGCATGGAGGAATTTCGAGCCGATGCGGCCGTCAAGGCCGATGCCGCGCGAGACATCCTGGACATCGGCGCCGACGCGCTCGCAAAGATCGGCCATCTCGTTGATGAAGGTGATCTTCATCGCCAGGAAGCCGTTGGCCGCATATTTGATGAGCTCGGACGTGCGGCGGCTCGTGAACAACAGCGGCGACTGGTTGAGGTAGAGCGGCCTGTAGACTTCCGTCATCACGCCGCGGGCGCGCTCGTCGGAAAGCCCGACGACGATTCGGTCCGGCCGCTTGAAGTCTTCGATCGCGGCTCCTTCGCGGAGAAATTCCGGGTTGGAGACGACGGCAAAATCGGCTTGCGGATTGGTTTCGCGGATGATCCGCTCGACCTCGTCACCGGTGCCGACAGGGACGGTGGATTTGGTGACGACAACCGTGAAGCCATCGATCGCTTCGGCGATCTCTGCGGCGGCAGCATAGACATAACCAAGGTCGGCATGGCCATCTCCACGACGCGAGGGCGTGCCAACCGCGATGAAGACGACGTCGGCTTGGGCAACGGCGCTCTTCAGATCGGTTGTGAAGGAAAGGCGTCCTGATTTGACGTTCGACTCGACCAGCGCATCGAGGCCAGGTTCGAAGATCGGGATCACGCCCTTTTTCAGCGCGTCGATTTTTTCGACGGCTTTATCGACGCAGGTGACGTGATGTCCGAAATCCGCAAAGCAAGCGCCGGAAACGAGACCGACATAACCCGATCCAACCATTACAATATTCATCTGCAATCCTCATCGCGGTCGAGCAGGATCTTCTGCCCTCGATAATTACTTTTCCTAGCGCATCTAAGTTTTATTGCAATGCATCAAGTGGTTTAGGATTAATCCGCATCGGCGGAGCGACTTCTACCAGATCTGCATTTCGAGCGTCGGTTAGGAGTACTTCGTGGCTCCCGAACATCGGGGATACCCAGGACCTGGATATGAAAGGCGGGGGAAATCGTCGCGGATCGAGGGCTAGATTTTCGACATGCGCTTTCCCCAGGCGATGAAATCGGGATTGGCGAAGTCCATCACGCCATCCCGGCTGGTCTTGCCGTAGCGAAGCGGCTCGCCGTCAAGACCGAGCGTGACGCCACCGGCTGCCCGCAAAACCGCGTCTCCCGCCGCCGTGTCCCATTCCATCGTCCGCCCGAAACGGGGATAGAGATCGGCAGCCCCTTCGGCCAGCAGGCAAAATTTCAAAGACGAGCCGATGCAACGGATGTCACAGGCACCTGATTGCTTCAGAAAGGCCTCGGTCTCGGCAGAGCCGTGCGAGCGGCTTGCGACCGCGATGGGCGGAGTGGAGACCGGTCGTGCCGAAATCCTCTCGCGGCTTGCCACGGCATGGTCACTATCGATGATCAGTTTTTCAGCGATCCCGTTTTCGCCGAGATAAGCGACCTTGAGAGCGGGGGCGTAGACCGCGCCCAGCACAGGCGCTCCGTCTTCCACCAAGGCGATATTGACGGTGAAGTCCACCTGTCTGCCGATGAATTCCTTGGTGCCGTCCAGCGGATCGACGAGAATGAACGGACGGCCGTCGATCTGCGGCACTCGTCCAGCCGCGACCGACTCTTCCGCAATGACCGGAATTCCCGGACATGCCCTTGCAAGTTCGGAAAGGATGATCGCTTCGGCCCGCTCATCCGCTTCCGTGACCGGCGAGCGGTCGTCCTTGTATCGGGTGATAGGTCCGGCCTCGTAAACGTCGAGAATCACTTTCCCGGCGAGCAAGGCGGCGTGTTCGAAAGCAGCCAGCATGGACATCAGCGCGACCCCAAACGGCTCACTTTGCCTTGGCCAAATGCTGGCGAGTGGCATAGAGCGCCACAGCCGCGGCATTCGACACGTTGAGCGACTTGATCGCGCCCGGCATGTCGAGCCTCGCCAGTGCCGCGACCGTCTCGCGGGTTTTCTGCCGCAATCCCTTGCCCTCGGAGCCCAGCACGAGTGCGACCTTGTCGGCAACAAACGTTCCTTCGAGCGGGGCAGGGCCTTCCGAATCAAGCCCGATGGTCTGGAAACCCAGCCGGTGCAACTCCTCGAGCGCGTCGGCGAGGTTGGTGATCTGTATATAAGGTATGAGTTCCAGCGCGCCGGAGGCCGATTTGGCCAGCACGCCGGATTCGGTCGGGCTATGTCTCTGGGTGGTGACGATGGCGCCAGCGCCGAAGGCCACGGCCGAACGCATGATCGCTCCCACGTTGTGCGGGTCGGTCACCTGGTCGAGCACCAGAAGCAGGGGGCTGTCCTTCAACGCCTCCAGCCGGCGCAAGGGCAGGGGCCGGGTTTCCAACATTACCCCCTGGTGGATTGCTTCAGGACCCAACACCTTGTCGATATCCTGAGGGGAGACGAATTCGACCGGGAAGGGCAGTGCGTCGGGCTCTCCGATATCCAGGCGCGCAAAGGCATTTTGTGTAACAGAGAGTTTGATCAGCTTGCGTTCGGGATTCTCAAGGGCTGCTCGCACCGTATGCAAGCCGTAAAGAAAGACCTGTTCGGGCTGTAGTTGCGGGGGCTTCCAATCCTTGTTGGATTTCTGCCGCTTCTGCTGCGGCGTCGGAATTTCCCCGCGCTCCCGCTTGGCATCGCGTACCGCGCGCCTCAGCGTGGCATAGTGACCATCGCGGCCGGATTTGTCTTGTTTGCTGTCCTTGCTCATGGCGCCTTATAACGATGCCGGCTCATTCGGCAAAGCCCCACGATCGATGTGCAGTCCGGTGAGCAGTGATTATTTTTCCTCATTTTTCCAAAAACATCGTGTTGACAGACGGGAACGGTGCGGTCATATACGCGGCGCAGATCGGGGGGCACGGAAGTGCTCCTGGGCCTGACGAGCTTGGTCGCTGATCCAGACGGAATACTGGAGGGATGCCCGAGTGGTTAAAGGGGACGGACTGTAAATCCGTTGGCTCAGCCTACGTTGGTTCAAATCCAACTCCCTCCACCATTCTGTCACCGGATCGGACCACCCCGCGGGTATAGCTCAATGGTAGAGCAGCAGCCTTCCAAGCTGAATACGCGGGTTCGATTCCCGCTACCCGCTCCAAGTTTTTTAACCACTTAGCTATGCCGGGTGTCACTCGTGTCATGGCGTGTCAAGTGCGCTTTTTCTCGCGGGCCTTCTGCTCAGACCGCATGTCAGATAGAATCAATCCGGCCTGAGCAGCCGTGGAGTGTTTCCCGGCCCCACCCGCACACATTCGCCGTTCTACGAAGAGATCGTCAAGAATGCCGGCAATGTGCCCAACGTCCCGGATAAGACGCTGGCGATATTGCTCGAGATGTCGGTCAACCAGCAGGCCGGAGGAGGGTGGTAGGCTACCAGCCTCCGGGACGCATATTAGCTGCTCGATATCCGCAGCGATTCCCAGCGGCATCGTATTGCCAATGATACTGGCAATTGCCCTGATATGGGTTGTAGTAACCACCGCCACCTCCGCAATTATGGTTGGCGCAGTAGGCAATAGCGGCTCCGCCGATAGCAACAGCCACCAGCGCAGCCCCGGCCTGGTCTTGCTTCTGGACCATACTGGGACATTCAAAGGGATTGACGTCCCGGCGGACTAATTCGGCAGTCAGCTCTCGGGAAAAGTCTGGATCCTGCGTCTGCAGTAGCGTGCGGCAGATGTCGACCTTTGAAGTGCCTGGAGGATTTTGCCGAAAAGAATGCTGCGAAACGGTAGCGCAGCCCGCCAAGACAAGCGAAAGTGATGCGGCTACGGTCAGCCGCGCGACGTGTGTCAATGTCAATGAATGTGCCCCCAAGTCCCCACGGGCATTTTGACACAACTATACGAGGAGTCGAGCCCGGCTATGAAGAAATGCTAAATGGCGGAAGGCAAAGAAAACCCGAGGGGTTGCCTCGGGTTGTTCTTTAAGCTGCGTGTGCCGCTTTCTCTACCGCATCAGGATTATCTTCGATGACCTTGAGTAAGAGGCGACCGGCCGGATCGGGTTTACGGCGTCCTTGTTCCCAATTATTCATGGTTGAAGCCGGGATACCAAATCGTTTTTCGAACGCCTTAGTCGAGCGTGCGTAACGCTTGCGAATTTCCTTGATTCGCGCGGCAGGCATAGGGTCGATATTGACGGATTCTAGGGCGAGCTCCCCTTTCTTCCAGGCAAGTGCTTCCTTTAGACCATCAATAAGGCCGTCAACGAGATCGTCAGCCATCTTTCAACTCCTTTAATACAGCGAGGACCGCCTTTTTCTGTTCCGGGGTCAGGTCTTCCTGATCGTTCTTGGCATAGGCAGTGATCATGATTGAGAGATCATCGTTCAACATGAGATAATAGATAGCGCGACCACCGCCGCGCTTTCCTCGACCTGCCATGGCAAAGCGAACCTTTCTTAGGCCTTCGAGACCAGGGATCACCTTGCCAACTTCAGGATTGTTGACGATCTCTTGCTCAAGCTTCTGCCTCTGAACGTCATTCACCCCCATACGCCGAAGGTCTTTGGTATAGCGGCTGGTGCGAATGATCTTAATATCGTTTTATTGCGCCATTGGCGTAATAAGTCAATAGTGAGTTGAATTGTTCCGCCGGACTGCAGTTGGCGGGCCAGCCAGCGTGATCCCTGGTGAAGCATAATAACAAGGCGGTTTTTCGGAACCGCCTTTTTCATTGGGAAAGGAATGATCAATGCCACAGACAGGTGACGTCTATATCCTCCACCGCATAAAATCAGCCAGCAATCGGCCAACATTTTCCCGCAACGGCACTTCAACGCCTTCTCTATTTCGAAGAGCAAGGAATAGCCAAGCCCGTGCGGAACTTTGTCTCGATCGATCTCCACTCGCACTCAAGGCAGTTCCACAAGAGGATGGTGTGGCGCGTTGTCGTGTCTAGGGTGGCCCTGTATCCTCCCATCGGGGGATGCTAAACAAATGTCTTGCCATTCACCGGCATACGAAATCTCTCTCGTGTTCGAGACCGGGCCGCATTCGGTGGATGCTGTGTCCGCCGCCTTGGGATGGATCAGAGATTCCGCAGATTGGGCAGAACCTCAAGAGAACCTTGCGTGTCCACCGCCAGTGTTCAGTTATGAAGGAGACAGAAACAAAGTGACACGACGGCATAGAAATGGTTGATGGTTCTGGAAGCCTGCCAAGTTGAATACGCAAGTTCGATTCCCGCTACTGCTCCATTCCCCTGTTTCCATCGTTGCTTGGCTTTTTCGGCCTGTTGCTTGAGACTTCTTAAGCCATTCCGGATAGAGCTTATGCTTGGCTCCTGAAGCCGTCTCCTCCTTGAATGGAAACTCGTCCATGAAGAACATAATTGCCGCTGCAGCATTTGCGACCATGCTGCTGCCGTCTGTATCCTTCGCAGAAACCATGCGTTTCCCAAGCGATGCGCCCGTCGCTGAGATCACCATCCCCGACTCCTGGAGCCCGGAAGAAACCGAAACCGGAATTCAGGCGACGTCGGAGGATGAGGCGATCTACCTATCGATCGATATCGCCGACGAAACGACGACCGACAAGGTGATTGAAGATGCGATCGCTTTCCTGGACGACAACGGCGTGACGGTAGATCCAGCCACCCAGAAACAGTCGGAAGATACCTTCAACGGCATGAAGATGTCGAATTTCGACTGGAGCGGTAATGACAAGGACGGCCCCGCAAGCATCGGCCTGTCGCTCGTGTCGCCGAAGCGAGGCAAACTGCTGGTCATCACCTACTGGGGAACCAAGGGCGAGCAGGAAAAGCATGCCGAAGAACTGCTGGCCCTCATCAGTTCGTTGAAGCCGGCCAGCAAATAAAATCCCACGAAACGGCGGACGATGGCGGGCTTTCGGTTGAAACGACTACCGGTCCTGATTTCGTCTGCCCGTCATCCCGCCGTTTCACGCGTTTCGGTTGCTGCCGGAAGCGCATATTCGGCGGGCCTTCCGCATCCATTTTCTGCGGTCCCCTTGTCCCGGCACGCGTCGTAATTATGTCTTGCGCATTCTGGTGGAAAGCCTTAAACGGCGACACCAAACCCGCCCGCCGGGTTCACCTCTTATGTTCACAGGAAGCTTTCAATGGCAAAGAGCAAGTTTG
>UBYX01000011.1 GCA_900469955.1 Hyphomicrobiales bacterium
GGGTTTGTCAGCAGTCTGACCCGCCGGATCGGCGGGTTTTTTTATCTGTGAGCTATGCGAATGACAGGCAGCCTCAGGCCGCCTGCAACGCCGCGTCAAGCGGGATTTCCACGTCGATCTCGAGGATCGAAACGTTTTCGTCACGATCCATCTTTACGTGCACCTTGTCGCTGTCGAGCTGTACGTGCTTGGCTATGACGGCCAGGATTTCCTCGCGGAGCACGGAGACGAGGTCGGAACCGCTGGAAGCGCGCTCATGCGCAAGAAGCACCTGCAGGCGCTCGCGCGCCATCGGCGCAGACCTCTGTTTACGGAAAAGGCTGAAAATGCTCATGCTGCCTTCCTTCCGAAGATTTTGCCGAAGATACCCCGCTTTTCACCGGGAATCGTGATCGGCAGCACCTCGCCCGCAAGCCGGCGGGCGGCGTCAAAATAGGCCATTGCGGGGGCGCTGCGGGCATCCGCAAGAGTGACCGGGGCGCCAATGTTGGAAGCGCGCAGGACGTCCATGCTTTCCGGAATGATGCCGATCAGCGGAATCGAGAGGATTTCCAGAACATCATCGACTTTCAGCATGTCGCCGCGCTCGGCGCGGTTCGAATCATAGCGGGTCAGCAGCAAGTGCTTTTCGATACGCTCGCCCTGTTCAGCCTTGACGGTCTTCGCGTCGAGCAGACCGATGATCCGATCCGAATCGCGCACCGACGAGACTTCCGGATTGGTCACGACCACCGCGATGTCCGCATGACGCATGGCAAGCGTTGCACCGCGCTCGATACCGGCCGGGCTGTCGCAGATGACCCAGTCGAAAACCCGCTTCAGTTCGGTGATGACCGTTTCGACGCCCGAAGGGGTCAGCGCGTCCTTGTCGCGCGTCTGCGAGGCAGGCAGCAGGAAGAGTGTTTCCAGCCGCTTGTCGCGGATCAGCGCCTGCGACAGCTTTGCCTCGCCCTGGATGACGTTGACGAGGTCATAGACGACCCTACGCTCCGCACCCATGACGAGATCGAGATTGCGCAGGCCGACGTCGAAATCGACGATCACGACCCTGTCGCCCTTATGAGCCAGGGCTGCTCCAAGCGCGGCAGAGGAAGTCGTCTTGCCGACTCCGCCCTTGCCTGACGTCACTACTATGACTTTCCCCATGTTTCTCTCCTGTTTCCCAGCCGTTTCCGGCTCAGATAAGTGTCTCTGCCATGATTGTATCGCCCTCGAGCCAGAGCTGGACGGGTTTCCCGCGCAGGCTCGGAGCCATGTCCTCGGCCATCTTGTAAACCCCGTCGATCGCCAGCAATTCCGCCTCCATCTTGCGGCAGAAAATCCGCGCCGAGGCATTGCCGATCGATCCAGCCATCGCCCGGCCGCGAAGCGTCCCGTAGATGTGGACGGACCCGCCGGCGATAATCTCGGCGCCCGAAGCTACCGAGCCGATGACGGTCACATCGCCCTCCGGAAAGATCACCGACTGGCCCGAGCGCACCGGCTCCCGGATGATGATGGACTGCAACGGCTGCCGGCTTTCGATCGCGGCCGGCTTGCTGTCAGCCGAACTGTTCTGCAGTTCGATGACCGGTTCTTTCGCCACCGCTTCATCCGAAACCGGCCTGCCGCCTTTCAGTGCAGGAGGCATGCCTTGGCCAAGGATCGAAGGACGCGCGCCTTCGATACCCATAATGCTGACATTGCGCTGGCTGAACTCGCCGAGCAGTTCTTTCAATTGAGCCCGGTCGATCGGAAGATCGGTCACGTCCAGGACGACGGGACGTCCGAGGAAAAAGCCGGCCGACCGCGCCGCCAGATCGTCCAGCCTTGCGAGCCAGTCGTCGAACGGAAGGTCTGGAGAAAGAACGACCGCCAGGAAAGAGCGGCCCTTGATGCGGATAGAGCGAGCGTCTGTTAGCACTTTGGTCATCTACGTAAACAAATCGTTGACCGTATGTACCGCTAACATGGTTAACAAATAGTTAACACGATGCCCACATGTCTTAATGGGCATGAAGGAAGAACCTCCGGCTATAGCCGGAGGTTGAACAGCGTTTCGCTTTCGAATCGTTTACCTGAACCCGTCAGGCCGGCTGCCTCAGCCCGGTACCCGCACGCGCATAGCCGTTGTTCATCAGGATGTCGGTAATCACGTCGAGTGTTGACGGATCGTCGATCGTCGCCGGCATCTTCCAGGGCATGTCATCGGCAATCTTCTGCATCGTGCCGCGCAGGATTTTGCCCGACCGAGTCTTGGGCAGCTTGGGCACCACCATGACGGTCTTGAACGCGGCAACCGGACCGATCTCGTTGCGCACCAGATCGGCGACTTCTTTCGAAATGACCGATGTTTCACGGGAAACCTGGTTTTTCAGCACCAGGAAGCCGCAAGGAATCTGTCCCTTGACGGCATCCTTGACGCCGATGACAGCACATTCGGCCACATCCGGATGCTTGGCGCAGACTTCTTCCATGGCGCCGGTGGAAAGCCGATGGCCGGCGCAATTGATGATGTCGTCCGTCCGCGCCATGACGAAGAGGTAGCCGTCTTCGTCGATCATTCCGGCATCTGCCGTTTTGTAGTAACCGGGAAACTCCGCAAGACACGCTTCCCGGAATCTCTCATCGGCGTTCCAGAAGCTGACGAGACAGCCCGGAGGCAGCGGAAGTTTGATAACGATGTTGCCGAGCGTGCCGGGGGAAACCGGCCGGCCGTCGTCGTCCAACACGTCCAGAGCGTATCCCGGCATAGGGCGCGTGGGAGAGCCGTATCTGAGCGGCATCAATCCCAGTCCGACTGGATTGGCGACCACCGGCCAGCCTGTTTCCGTCTGCCACCAATGATCGATCACCGGGATTTTCAGTTTCTCCTCTGCCCATTTCAGCGTTTCAGAGTCTGCCCGCTCTCCCGCAAGAAACAGCGCCCGCATTCCGGTCAGATCGTATTTCGTAACCAACTCGCCGGCCGGATCGTCACGCCGAATGGCCCGGAAGGCGGTGGGCGCCGTAAACAGCACCTTGACGTCATGGTCGCTCACGACGCGCCAATACGTGCCGGCATCGGGTGTACCAACCGGCTTGCCTTCAAAGATGACGCCCGTATTGCCGGCCAGCAGAGGCCCATACACGATGTAGGAGTGGCCGACGACCCAGCCGATATCGGAGGCTGCCCAGAAAACCTCGCCGGGCTTCACACCGAAGATGTTTTCCATGCTCCAATGAAGTGCCACCATATGCCCGCCATTGTCCCGCACGACGCCCTTCGGCTGACCGGTCGTTCCGGACGTGTACAGTATGTAGAGAGGATCGGTGGCCTTGACCGGCACGCATTCCACCTCGATGCCGCGGGCCTTTTCTACCATCTCCGTAAAATCAAGCTCACCACGGTCGGGGCGTAGCGGCGCCAGGAGCTCTTCACGCTGCAGGATCAGGCAATGTTGTGGCTTGACCCGGGCAAGTTCGATCGCCTGGTCGAGCAGCGGCTTGTATGCAACCACCCGGCCGGGCTCCAGCCCGCAGCTCGCGCTGATGACAAGTTTAGCTTCCGAATCATTCAGCCGCGCTGCGAGCTCCTGCGCCGCAAAGCCGCCGAACACGACGGAATGCACGGCACCAAGCCGGGCACATGCGAGCATGGAAAACACCGCTTCCGGCACCATCGGCATGTAGATGACGACTCGATCGCCCTTGCCGATGCCGAGGTTTCGCAGCACCGCGGCGATTGCCTTTACCTCGATAAGAACCTCGGAAAAGCTGAAGCTCCTCTGCTTCCCGCTCATGGCACTGTCGTAGATAAAGGCGCGTTGCGCCCCTCGCCCGGAAATGACATGTCTGTCGAGACAATTGTAGCAGGTATTCGTCTCACCGCCCGAGAACCAGCGTCCATAGACGCCTTGATCCTTGTCGAAGATCTTTTCCGGTTCCCTGAACCAGTCGATCTTCGTGGCAGCGTTCTTCCAGAAGCCCTCCGGATCCTTCCGCCAGCCTTCGTATACGTCGTGATAGCGGCTTTGCATCTGCACCTCCCGTTACATTGCGCTGCCTGATGACAGGCAATCTAGGGTGCGGGAGAGATGCGGGGAAGCCCGACGAAAGCGCTAGGACATGTTACGCGAAGCCATGTTCCGGTTTTTGCGACGGCAATCGCAAACAGACCCCCTATCAGCGCGCACCGAAGATCGCCGAGCCGACGCGCACACTCGTTGCGCCGAACTCCACCGCCGTCTCGAAGTCTCCGGACATACCCATGGAGAGTTTCTCCAGGCCGCATTCCTTCGAAAGCTTGGCAAGCAAGGCGAAATGCGGGCCGGGATTTTCCTCAGCCGGCGGAATGCACATCAGGCCTTCGACTGAAAGACCAAGCTCGTTGCGGCAGAAGTCCACGAATTCAGCAGTTTTCTTCGGCTCGATTCCCGCTTTTTGCGGCTCCAGCCCGGTATTGACCTGCACGTAGAGCTTCGGCGCCCTTCCCTGCCTCGTCATCTCCTCGGCAAGCGCGCGCGCAATCTTTTCTCTGTCCACCGTCTCGATCACATCGAAAAGCGCCACCGCATCCGCCGCCTTGTTGGATTGCAGCGGCCCGATCAGATGCAGCTCGATGCCGGGGGTCTCCGCCTTCAGTTCCGGCCATTTGCCCTGGCTTTCCTGCACCCGGTTTTCGCCGAACACGCGCTGCCCGGCCGCGATCGCCGGCCTGATGTGATCGGCATCGAAGGTCTTCGACACCGCGACGAGCGACACCGATCCGCCCGGGCGCTTCGCCTGACGCTCGGCCTTGCCTATCCGCTCCTGAACTTCGTGAAGTCTTTGCTCGACGCCCATGATCACCTTCCGTTTTCTTGCGAAGGCAGCGAGTAGCCCTCATATAAGCCTCTGCCAAGAGCTTTCTGCCCGAAACTTTACCCCTTCCCGACCCTGTAAAACTTGACGCTTGTGGGGTTTCATGGTGAAGGTCTCGCCCGACTCTTTATCCTGATTTTCCCGGAATATCATCGAAATGGCGACTGAACGTTATAATCCGCGCGATGCCGAACCTCGTTGGCAGCAGAAGTGGAACGAAGCCAAGGTCTTCGAGACCGACAACAGCGATCCGCGCGAGAAATATTACGTCCTTGAGATGTTCCCCTATCCGTCAGGCCGCATTCACATGGGCCATGTGCGGAACTACGCCATGGGAGATGTGGTGGCGCGCTACAAGCGCGCCCGCGGTTTCAACGTTTTGCATCCGATGGGATGGGACGCCTTCGGCATGCCGGCCGAAAACGCCGCTCGCGACAACAAGGTTCACCCGAAGGCCTGGACCTACCAGAACATCGAAGCCATGAAGAAACAGCTGAAGGCCATGGGCCTTTCGCTGGACTGGTCGCGCGAATTCGCCACCTGTGACGTCGACTATTACCATCGCCAGCAGCACCTGTTCCTGGATATGATGGAAAAGGGCCTGGTCTATCGCAAGCTCTCGAAGGTCAATTGGGATCCGGTCGATCACACCGTTTTGGCCAACGAGCAGGTCATCGACGGCCGCGGCTGGCGCTCCGGCGCCTTGGTCGAACAGCGCGAGCTGGTACAGTGGTTCTTCAAGATCACCGAATTCAGCCAGGACCTGCTCGATTCGCTGGACGACCTGGACCAGTGGCCGGAAAAAGTCCGGCTGATGCAGAAGAACTGGATCGGCCGGTCCGAAGGTCTGGCCCTGCGCTGGGAGATCGTCCCGGGTACGGGACCTGCCGGTGAGAACGAAGTGGTGGTCTATACGACCCGCCCGGATACGCTGTTCGGCGCCTCCTTCCTGGCGATCGCCGCCGATCACCCGATCGCGAAAGCCGTTGCGGCGCAGAATCCGGCTATCGAAGCGTTCGCGGAAGAGTGCCGGCGTCACGGAACATCGTTGGCCGCACTCGAAACGGCCGAAAAGAAGGGCATCGACACCGGCATCCGGGTCAAGCATCCCCTCGACCCCTCATGGGAGCTGCCGGTCTATGTCGCCAACTTCGTGCTGATGGATTACGGCACCGGCGCCATCTTCGGCTGCCCTTCCGGCGACCAGCGCGACCTGGATTTCGCCCGCAAATTTGGCCTGCCCGTGATTCCGGTCGTCATGCCCAAGGACGGTGATGCTGCGACCTTCGAGATCGGCGATACGGCCTACGTCGACGACGGCGTCATGATCAATTCCCGCTTCCTGGACGGGAAACCGACTGAGGAAGCTTTCGAGATCATTGCCGACAAGCTGTCCGGGACGCTGCTCGGAAATATGCCGCAGGCCGAACGCAAGGTGAATTTCCGCCTGCGCGACTGGGGCATTTCCCGCCAGCGTTATTGGGGCTGCCCGATCCCCGTTATCCATTGCGATGACTGCGGCGTCGTGCCCGTACCGAAGGCGGACCTGCCGGTAAAGCTGCCGGATGACGTTACCTTCGACCTGCCGGGCAACCCCCTCGACCGCCATCTCACCTGGCGTCATGTCGCCTGCCCGCAATGCGGCAAGGATGCCCGCCGCGAGACGGATACGATGGATACGTTCGTTGATTCGAGCTGGTATTTCACCCGTTTCACGGCGCCTTGGGAAAAGGATCCGACCGATCCGGCTGTCGCCAATCGCTGGCTGCCGGTCGACCAGTATATCGGTGGCATCGAGCATGCGATCCTGCATCTGCTCTATTCCCGTTTCTTCACCCGCGCCATGCGCGAGACGGGCCATGTGGACGTCAGGGAGCCCTTCAAAGGGCTCTTCACGCAGGGCATGGTCGTGCATGAAACCTACCGCCGGGGTTCCGGCCAGAACGGGGAATGGGTGGCTCCTGCGGATATCCGTATCGAGGAAGTCGAAGGCAAGCGGCGTGCGACACTGCTTTCAACCGGTGAAGAGATTACCATCGGCTCCATCGAAAAGATGTCGAAGTCGAAGAAGAACGTGGTGGACCCTGACGATATCATCGCGTCCTACGGTGCAGATACGGCCCGCTTTTTCGTGCTCTCGGACTCGCCGCCGGATCGTGACGTCATTTGGTCTGAAGCCGGCGTCGAAGGTGCCCATCGGTTCACGCAACGCCTGTGGCGCCTGATTTCCGAAGCTTCCGAAAACCTTGCCGATGTCGATCCGGCGCCGGCTAAGGATGGTGATGCACTGGCAATTTCGCAACTCGCCCATAGAACGCTGAAAGCCGTGCAGGGGGATTACGACAAGCTTTCGTTCAACAAAGCGGTCGCACGCATCTACGAACTCGTCAACGCGCTGGCCGCACCGCTGGGTAAGGTTGCGGCGGGCGAGGGTGACGCGGCCTATCGCGCAGCGGTGCGCGACGCTGCGGAGATAGTCGTGCAGATCGTGGCGCCCATGACGCCGCATCTGGCAGAGGAATGCTGGGCCGCGCTGGGGAACGACGAATTGCTGACCAAAGCCGCTTGGCCCCAATTTGATGAAGCGCTGGTCATAGAAAATGACATCACTTTGCCCATCCAGATCAATGGCAGGAAGCGAGCCGAATTGACAATCGGCCGCGACGCGGATCAAAGTGCCGTCGAAGCTGCGGTCTTGGCGCTGGAAGCGGTAAAGGCGGCTCTCGATGGCCGGGCGCCAAAGAAAATCATCGTTGTCCCACAGAGGATCGTGAACATTGTCGTCTGACCGCTCCTTCCGTCGCATCGGTCTTGTCTCCAGCCTGGCGGTGCTCGCCATTGTGACGGGCTGCCAGGTCCGTCCCTTGTATTCCGAATCGGCAGGCACCGGCGAACGGCTTGCCGCGGTTGGCTTCTCCCAGCCGCAGAGCCGCATAGATCAGGTGATCCGCAACCACCTCATCTTCCTCACATCAGGCGGAGCGGGTGAGTCGGCGCGACCGGCCTATGACGTGAAGCTGACGGCCACAAGCACGGCGTCGAGCATCATCGACGACGAGGATGACGACAACGTCTCCACGACCGGCGTGCCGGTACCCGGCCGCGTGCAGGTCGGAGCGACATATACTGTTACACGCATCAGCGACGGGCAGATACTCAAGTCCAGCAAGCGCGAAGTGGTGTCTCTCATCGATGTCTCAGGGCAGGGTTTTGCCAAGCTAAGGGCGATTCGAGATGCCGAAAACCGGGCAGCACGCGAGCTAGCCGAGTTCATTCGTGCAGAGATCGCGATCGTGATAGCCCGCGAACCTCAGCCGCAGACGGTATGGCAGAAATAAAATCTCACGAGTTCGACCGCTTCGTCGAGAAGGGTGCCGAGCTCTACAAGATCTTCGTTATCTACGGTCCTGATCGCGGTCTGGTCTCCGAACGCGCGGCGATGATTGCTGCCCGAACCGGCGTTCCGAAGGACGACCCTTTTGCCATGCTGAAGCTGGATGTTTCAGATCTGCAGGGGGATCCGGGCCGGCTCCTGGATGAAGTGAATTCGCTCGGCCTCTTCGGCGGATCGAAGCTCGTCTGGCTCCGCGGTGCCGCCAATGAGAAACCGCTTCTGGACGCGGTGCAAATCCTCGCCGCCGGCCCGCCGCCAGCGAATATCCTGATTATCGAGGCCGGGGATCTAAAGAAGGGCAGCGGCCTGCGTAAGATTGCTGAGCCCGCCAGATCCATAGCGGTTGTTCCCTGCTACGCTGACGACGTAAGGGCTTTGAACAGCCTTATCGACAGCGAACTTGGAAACGAAAACCTCAGGATCAGCACGCCGGCGCGGCAGAAGCTTCTGGACCTGCTAGGCGGAGACCGTGTGGCATCCCGCAACGAGGTGCGGAAGCTTGCTCTCTATTGCCGTGGCAGGAGCGTGGTGGAGGAAGAGCATGTAAGCGAAATCATCGGCGATGCGAGCAGTGTTTCTGCCGACGAAGCCGTAGACGCGATTCTGGGCGGCGATCTGCCGGGTCTCCATCGCGCCATCCAGAAAGTGCTGTCTTCCAAAACTCCGGTTTTTCTCGTCCTCCAGTCGTGCCTGAAGCAGTTCCAGTTGCTGGATCTGATGAAGGCCGAGATGGAGGAGAAGAAGCTTCCAGTCGCGCAGGTGATGATGACGCTCGGTCGGCATATCCACTTCAAACGCAAACCGATTATGGAAAAGGCGCTCCGCACGTGGAGCGCACCGGCCCTGTCACGCGAAACCGAGCGTTTGCAGGCTGCCGTACTGTTGTCCCGCCAAAAACAGAATCTGGAGCCCAGTATCGCCTTTCAGACGCTAATGGCGATTACAATCCAATCAAGTCGTTGATTTTATTGTCTGCGTTCCAACAAACGGCAGATTTCTTCGAGCTGATCAAGCGTCCGATAACTGATCCGGACATGGCCTCCGCCATTCTTGTGGTTAATTTTGACCTCGAGCCCCAAGGAGTCCGTCAACGTGCGCTCCAGCGCCAGAGTGTCGGAATCTTTTTGTTCCGGCTTCGAAACGGAAGCGCCCTCGGTCTGGGCTTTGATGTCGTTCTGCGCAAGGCGCTCCGCATCACGAACAGACATGCCTTTTGACACAATGGTACGAGCAAGCGCCGCAGGGTCAGACGTGGTGATCAAGGCTCGCGCGTGTCCGGCGGACAGACTACCGGACGCCAGCATGTCCCTGACGGGTTCCGGCAACTTCAACAGCCGAAGGCTGTTTGCCACATGGCTCCGGCTTTTGCCGATGATCTCGCCGAGGTCGTTTTGGGTATAACCATGTTCTGCGATCAATTGGTCGTAGCCCAGCGCCTCTTCCAACGGATTAAGGTCCGACCGCTGAACATTCTCAACGATCGCAATTTCCAGTGCCGTACGATCATCAACGTCGCGAACGATAACAGGAATTTCCATCAATCCGGCGAGCTGTGCGGCTCGCCAGCGGCGTTCGCCGGCTATTATTTCGAAACGATCCAGTCCTTGCGGACGAACGACTACCGGTTGCACAATCCCGTGTTGGCGTACCGAACTCGCGAGGTCTTGCAACTCGCTTTCGTCGAAGTTTCTGCGGGGATTGCGCGGATTGCGCGCAACGTATTCGATCGGCACCATCCGATCCGGATTTACGCTGCGGGAACCACCTTCAACGGGTACCGGCTGATCCATTTCACCGATCAGAGCCGCGAGACCGCGGCCTAGGCGCCGCTTCGAGACATCATCATTCATTCGCTTTTACTCACTCTCGGTCGATGAACTCACGCCGCCGCTTTACGGCGGCGTTCTCGTTGAATCACTTCGGATGCCAGCTGCAGATAGGCCTGGCTGCCGGCACATTTCAGATCGTAAAGGATGGCCGGTTTTCCGTACGAGGGAGCTTCCGATACCCGAACGTTGCGCGGAATAAGGGTGTGATAAACCTTCTCGCCAAGATAGGTTCTGACGTCGCTGACCACCTGCTGAGCCAGGTTGTTACGCGCGTCGAACATCGTAAGCACGATGCCTTGAATGTCGAGCGTAGGGTTGACGGTGCGGCGGACCTGATCGACCGTCTCCAAAAGCTGACTTAACCCTTCCAGGGCGAAGAACTCGCATTGCAGCGGAACCAGAACCGAGTGCGCGGCCGCCATCGCATTCATCGTCAAGAGATTGAAGGAGGGCGGGCAATCCAGCAGGATATAAGAATAGAATTGCGCTTCGTCGGTGTTGAGCGCGCGCCTCAATTTAAAGGCGCGATCGGATGCCTGGGATATTTCCATTTCGAAGCCGAGAAGGTCCATCGTGGACGGTACGATCCAGAGGTTGGGAACCGCCGTCTCCAAAGCTGTTTCAGCAACCGTATTATATCCCATAAGCAAGTCATAGGAGGACAATTTCCGGTCCCGGCGCTCGATTCCCAAGCCCGTACTGGCATTTCCTTGGGGGTCGAGATCCACGATCAGGACACGCTCACCAATCGCCGCAAGCGCCGTTGCGAGATTAATCGCTGTCGTCGTTTTGCCGACACCACCCTTTTGGTTGGCGATGGTGATAATCCGGTTTTTTTCGAACATACCGCACCTGAGGTTTAGGGTTCTCTGCGCCTGATATTGCTCAGCTCGAGGATAACGGAATCTGGCTCCACGGCACTGTCGTGTTTTATCAGATCGAAAGCCCACCGACCACGTGCTTTCTCGACTTCAGCGGCGTAATCCCGACCTTTGTGGAAAAAAGCGCGAGTATTTTTGTTATTCGTCCAAGATGCGGTGTAAAGAAGGAGCTGTTCAAGCTCAGCCAGAGCCCTGGCGGAAATGTGATTACATTCAGGAATTTCTTTGGCGGCGGCCTCTATCCGAATCGGATGGATCGAACCTCTTGCCCCTGTTTCGCTCAAAGCCACCCGCAAGAATGCAGCTTTCTTTTGATTGCTTTCGACGAGGTGGACCCAGCCCCCGCCGATTTCCGCTAGGAAGATTGCGGTGATGACACCAGGAAAGCCGCCTCCAGAACCAAGATCCACCCAGCGGTTTGGGTCAGGGGAGAGCTGAAAGATTTGGGCGCTGTCTGCGATATGCCGGCGCCACAGTTCGTCAAGGGTCGATGGCGCAACAAGGTTGATTGTCCTCGCCCATTTTTGAAAGAGCCCGGCAAAGTGCTCCAGCCGCTCTTGCGTTTCACGTGAAACACTCCTGCCGTTTAGCAACATCAGGAGACTCGTTTTACGCGATTGGAAGCAACTTCATCTTTACGGAGCAAGGCAAGAAGGAGTGCGAGGGCCGCCGGGGTCATCCCGTTGACCTTGGCCGCTTGTGCAAGATTGGCGGGCCTGGATGCCGCCAGCTTCTGCTTAACCTCGTTTGAAAGTCCGGAAAGCGTATAGAAATCAAACTCTTGCGGAATAATTCTAGCTTCGTTGCGCTGGGTCGCGGTTATGTCCGCCGCTTGCCGATCCATATAGACCGCATACGAAGCCTCGATTTCCAGTGCCTGACGGGCTTTCAATGAAAACTCGGTCAGATGAGGCCATATGGAGGAAAGCGAAAGCAATGACTGATCAGGGTAGGACAGCATTTCATAAGCAGTCCGGCGCTGTCCGTCCTGATTCATTTTTAAACCGTATTTCATCGCTTCATTGGGCGTCAGATCGAGCGACTTAAGAGTTAGCCGAAGACGATCCAAGTCTTGGCTATATTCGCCAAATTTTTCCTGTCGCGACGTACCGACACAACCAAGGTCGATACCTTTTGGAGTCAGTCTTACATCGGCATTGTCCGCACGCAAAGAGAGCCGGTATTCGGCGCGGGAGGTAAACATGCGATAGGGCTCGGTGACGCCGCGCGAAGTCAGGTCGTCGATCATAACGCCGATATAGGAATCGGCGCGGCTGAAGTGGTATGCGTCTCCACCGCCGGCCTTCAGAGCGGCGTTCAGCCCCGCGACGAGACCCTGCGCCGCCGCTTCTTCATAACCGGTTGTCCCATTGATTTGACCTGCAAGAAACAATCCCTGCATCTTCACGACTTCGAGGGACGGCGTCAGCTCGCGGGGGTCGACGTGATCATATTCGATCGCGTAGCCTGGTTGAAGAATAACGACCTCCTCCAGTCCGGGGATCGTGCGAATGAATGCCTCCTGCACTTCGGCCGGAAGCGAGGTAGAGATACCGTTCGGATAAACAGTAAAATCATCCAGGCCTTCCGGTTCCAGAAATATCTGGTGGCCGTCTCTCTCTCCAAAGCGGACGATCTTGTCTTCGATCGAAGGACAGTATCGCGGCCCCACGCCTTCGATCTGACCCGAATACATGGCCGAGCGATGGATGTTGTCCGAGATGATTTTATGGGTAGCATCCGTTGTCCGGGTAACGCCGCAAGCGATCTGCCGGGTTGTGATCCGGTCGGTCATGAACGAGAACGGTACGGGCTCGTCATCCGCTTCCTGCCGGCCGATATTGCTCCAGTCGATCGTTCGCCCATCGAGGCGGGCAGGGGTTCCTGTCTTGAGCCGTCCGAGCCGCAGCCCGAGCCGCTGGAGGGTGTCTGAAAGTCCGAGAGACGGTTCTTCGCCAGCGCGACCTGCGGGAATCTTCTTGTCCCCGATATGGATCAGACCCCGCAAAAAAGTGCCTGTGGTGAGGACAACCGTTCCGCATCCGAATCGACGTTCATCTTCCATTACTACCGCAGTGACGCGACCGTCTTCGACCTGGATGTCGAAGGCATCGCCTTCAATGACTTCCAGGTTATGATGGTTCAGTATCTCTCTCTGCATCGCAAGGCGATAAAGCTTACGATCCGCTTGCGTTCGGGGACCTTGAACCGCAGGTCCTTTTTTGCGGTTCAGCAACCGAAATTGGATGCCCGCCTCGTCGGCAACGCGGCCCATCAAACCATCCAGAGCGTCAACCTCGCGAACAAGATGTCCCTTGCCCAACCCGCCGATTGCCGGATTGCAGGACATGACGCCGATCGTCTCTTTCTTATGAGTAATCAGGGCAGTTCTGGCGCCCATGCGGGCGGCGACGCTTGCTGCTTCACAGCCCGCATGGCCCCCGCCGATAACCACAACGTCGAATGTCGCGTCCATTTCCGTCACTCCACGAACACACCGTCGGGCGTTTCACGTGAATCACTTGCCGATGCAGAATTGCGAAAAAATGATATCCAGGAGTTGCTCGACATCCACCTGCCCGGTTATCCGACCAAGGGAGGAGGCTGCGGCACGCAGACTTTCAGCTCGAACATCAAGTTCCCTGCCGTTTAACGCTTCCTCGAGGAAATTGGAAGCCTCTTTGAGATGGCGACTCTGCCTTAAGCGATTCGGGACAAGCGATCCCGACCAGATCTGCTGAAGATTGGCGAGCAAGCGGGCCCGCAGCTCCTCAAGACCCTCGCCAGTCTGGCTTGAAATACAGAGATCATAGGCCGGCGAGGGACCATGCCTGTCCCTCTTCGTTCCGACCCGCAGCATGTTCGGCATGTCGGGAGTGTGAGACTGTTTCGGATCCGAATCGATCTCCTCCAGGTTCAGGATCAGATCCGCTTTCTCGATAGCGGACAAAGCCCTCCTAACACCCTCCAGCTCCACCCGATCGTCGGTGGATCGCAGGCCCGCCGTGTCGAAAAATCGTACGAGATAGCCTTCGAGATCGATATCTACATGCAGGATATCCCGCGTCGTGCCCGCAATCTCGGTCACAATAGCGACGTCCCGCTTGGCCAACGCGTTCAGCAGACTGGATTTGCCCGCATTGGGTGGCCCCGCAATTACTACCTTGTATCCGTCGCGGATGACTTCTCCGGCCTTGGCCGCCGCAATATGCTCCTTAAGTTCCAGAGAGAGATCCGCCATGTCCGACCACACTCGGTCGGAAACCGATCCCGGAACGTCATCCTCGTCGGCAAAGTCCAGTTCTGCTTCGATCAGGGCACGGGCGCGAGTCAGGCGCTCAGCCCACTGATTGTAGAGGGCGGATTGGCCACCGAGACCTTGTTCCACAGCCAGCCTGCGTTGCATCTCGGTTTCGGCCGCTATGAGGTCGGCAAGGCCTTCAACTTCCACCAAGTCCAGCTTGCCGTTCTCAAATGCCCGTCTCGAAAACTCACCTGCTTCTGCGAGCCGCAAACCGAGGTTTTCAAGTTCATCGTAGATCGCAGTAACAACTGCCCGGCTGCCATGCAGTTGGAACTCGACGCAGTCTTCCCCTGTAAACGAATGAGGCCCGGGAAAGAGGAGCACAAGCGCCTGATCGATCACCAAGCCATCGCGGCCTCGAATTGTTCTCAGCGCCGCCTTGCGGGCTTGCGGCAAGTCTCCAGCCAGAACTCGTGCCGCATCGAAGGACGCAGGTCCGCTGAGCCGCAGGACCGCAACGCCCGCCGGCAGAACGCCACTGGAAAGTGCAAAGATCGTATCTTCGGATGAAATCATTGGAGTGCCTTAACAAACCAAACCCGAAAAATCAAAAAGCGCCCGGACGAGCCGAGCGCTTCTATTAACTGAATCCGGCTAAGGATCAGGTATTCATCGAATCGAAGAAATCGCCGTTGTTTTTCGTCTGCTTCAACTTGTCGATGAGGAATTCGATGGCATCCGTCGTTCCCATCGGGGCAAGGATGCGGCGGAGCACGAAAATCTTCTGCAGGTCCTGACGCGGTACCAGAAGGTCTTCCTTGCGGGTACCCGATTTGAGGATATCCATGGATGGGAAGATGCGCTTGTCGGCCACCTTTCGATCAAGGACAATTTCCGAGTTGCCAGTACCCTTGAATTCTTCGAAGATGACTTCATCCATCCGGCTTCCGGTATCGATCAGAGCGGTCGCTATGATCGTCAGCGAACCCCCTTCTTCGATGTTGCGGGCGGCGCCGAAGAACCGTTTTGGACGTTGCAGGGCGTTGGCATCGACGCCGCCTGTCAGAACCTTGCCGGACGAGGGAACGACCGTGTTGTAGGCGCGGCCGAGCCGGGTGATGGAATCGAGCAGGATCACCACGTCGCGTCCGTGTTCGACCAGGCGCTTCGCCTTTTCGATGACCATTTCAGCGACCTGCACATGCCGGACCGCCGGCTCGTCGAACGTCGAGGAAACCACTTCGCCCTTCACCGAGCGCTGCATGTCCGTCACTTCTTCCGGCCGCTCGTCGATCAGCAGAACGATGAGGTAACATTCCGGATGATTGGCGGTGATCGAATGAGCGATGTTCTGCAGAAGAACGGTCTTACCGGTCCGCGGAGGAGCGACGATCAGTCCGCGCTGACCCTTTCCGAGGGGCGCGACCAGATCGATGACCCGCGCCGACAGATCCTTGGAAGTCGGAATGTCGAGTTCCATCTTGAAGCGCTCGTTGGGATAGAGCGGCGTCAGATTGTCGAAATGGACCTTGTGACGGATCTTTTCCGGGTCGTCGAAATTGATCGTATTGACCTTCAGCAGAGCGAAATAACGCTCGCCTTCCTTCGGACCACGGATCGGCCCTTCGACGGTGTCGCCGCTTTTCAGCGAGAAGCGGCGGATCTGGGACGGGGAGATGTAGATGTCGTCGGGGCCCGGCAGATAGTTGGCATTCGCCGACCGCAGGAAGCCGAACCCATCCTGCAAGACCTCGACCACGCCCTCGCCGATGATCTCGACATCCTGGCTCGCCAGAACCTTGAGAATTGCGAACATCAGCTCCTGCTTGCGCATCGTGCTGGCGTTCTCGACCTCAAGCGATTCGGCAAAGGTCAGCAAATCCGTAGGGGATTTGCTCTTGAGTTCTTGAAGCTTCATTTCAGCCATGAAGGGGGACCATATTGAGAATTTCAGGGAGATTGTAGGCGTGTCGGTGAAATTCGCTACCGCGGAAGATGATCCGGGGACGACAGGAAATTACACGCATGCCACGAGATGAGATGGGGGGAAAATAGCGATTCACGTGGAACGCCGCAAGAGGGTTCGCCAAATCTCGTCAAAGAAAGCGATCAGAAAGGTTTTACGATCACCAAAATGACGATCCCGATCATCAACAAGGTCGGCAACTCGTTCATCATCCGCCAATAACGGGGCGATCTTCTGGGACCGTCCGCGGCAAACGCCCGTACCGCACGGCTGAACAGCACATGCACTGCGGTAAGCAGAACCACCAGGGCGATTTTTCCGTGCAGCCACCCGCCCCGGAACTGGTAGACATCCCAGGCGAGATAGAGACCGAGTACCCAGGTGATCATCATTGCCGGGTTCATGATGATTTTCAGAAGCCGCTGCTCCATCATTTTGAATGTCTCCGACTGTGCCGAGCCGGGTTCAGCATCGCTGTGATAGATGAACAGCCTCGGCATGTAGAGAAGCCCCGCCATCCACGAGATCACGGCGATCACGTGAAAAGCCTTGATGTAGAGGATGAAATCATCCGGCCTGGCGAGATAGACCGCCGCAAGGATTGCGAGGAATATGCCGAGAGCCACCAAAGCCCTGGTGGCCGAACGCCGTCCCGCCGGTTTGCCGGTTTGAAGCTCGTCGGCACTCATACCCCTGCCTCACGCACCCGCCTGACCAGCGCCGTCACGTTTTCCGGATCAGCCTCCGGGGTGATCCCATGGCCGAGATTGAAGATCAGCGGGCCATTTCCGAGCTTATCGAGAATGGCATCGATCCCCTCCTCCAGCGATCGACCGCCGGCAACGACCCGCATCGGATCCAGATTACCTTGGACGGGGCCATCCTTCTGCAGCTCCGCGGCGAAGAAAAGCGGGACGGACCAATCGAGACCGATCGCGTCGGCCTTCGTCTTCTGGCGATAGTGAAGCAGATTGAGGCCTGCACCCTTGGCGAATGCAATGATTTTTGCCTGCGGCCGACGGCTGCGGACGATCTCGATCATCCGGGCGACCGGCTTTACCGCAAAATTCTCGAACTCCCGCTCGCCGAGCACACCGGCCCAGGAATCGAAAATCTGAACCGCATCGGCGCCGGCGTCGATCTGGGCTATCAGATATTCGGCTGAGATCTCCGCCAGGAAGGACAGGAGCTTCTCGAAAGCTTCGGGATGTCGGTAGGCGAAAAGCCTCGCCGGTGCCTGGTCCGGTGTCCCATGCCCGGCAATCATGTAGGTTGCAACCGTCCAGGGCGCTCCGCAGAAACCCAGCAGCGCCGTTTCTTCAGGCAACTCCTGCCGCAGGCGACCTACGGTTTCGATCACCGGCGCCAAATGGCCCAGCACGCTCTCACCCTCGAGGTTTCCGATGCCGGAAACGTCGATGGGATCCATCTGCGGCCCTTCGCCCTGCACGAAGCGAACATTCCGTTTCAGCGCATCGGGAATCACGAGAATGTCGGAGAACAGAATGGCCGCATCGAAGCCGTAGCGCCGGATCGGCTGCAAGGTTACCTCGACAGCCAGATCCGGCGTGTAACAGAGATCAAGGAAGCTCCCTGCCTTGACTCGGGTTTCCCGGTACTCCGGCAGATAACGTCCCGCCTGTCTCATGAGCCAGATTGGTGGCGGAGCAACGGTTTTGCCGTTCAGCACCTCGACGATCTTCCGGTATGGGCCGGTCAATGGGGTCTCCCCTAAATAAAAGAAATGAATCTAGAATAGGTTTCTATTTCTTAGAGTCGGTGAGTAGCAAGGATTAAAGTTAGGTCACAGACGGCGCGACGATCGGCCGCTTTCCGCAATGTTCTGGACAAAAAAATGCTAACAACAGAAGGTTTGCGGGGATAGCGCGCTTCCTTCAACGTAATCAAAGACTTGTGTTGATCGATGAAGAAGCCGAGCTTGTGGACAAGCTGGGGATGAGAAAGGCGCTTGATGCCCTTGTCCACAGAGTGCACAAGGGTCGTGGATCTCCATCCGCAGCACCCGCGAATGTGGAAAACTAGGCAGTTTTCCCAGACCCCGAGAGGCGGCTGGCCTGGATCGATCGTCTCTCCCGGGTTGTCAACAAAGGGTAAAGATTAGCGTGGAGAACAGAAAAAATTTCTTCCATCTGCATCTGATATCTGACTCAACCGGGGAGACTCTCATCTCCGCGGGTCGCGCGGCTGCTGCCCAATTCCAGTCTTCCCTTGCCGTCGAACATGTCTACCCGCTGATCCGCAATCGCAAGCAGCTCCTGTCCGTTCTCGAGGCTGTCGATCAGGAACCGGGTATCGTGCTCTATACGATTGTCGATCATGAACTGGCGGGATTGATTGATGAGCGCTGTAGGGAGATGGGTTTGCCTTCGGTCAATGTCCTGGAGCCGGTCATGATCACTTTCCAGGCCTATCTGGGAGCTCCATCGCGCCGTCGCGTGGGCGCTCAGCACGCCTTGAACGCCGAATATTTCAAGCGCATCGAAGCCCTCAACTTCACCATGGATCATGACGATGGCCAGATGCCGGAAAGTTATGATGAAGCGGACGTGGTGCTGATCGGGATCAGCCGCACCTCGAAAACCCCGACGAGCATCTACCTCGCCAATCGCGGCATCAAGACGGCCAACATTCCAATCGTGCAGGGCGTGGATCTGCCGGAAAGCCTCTACCGCGCTGTCCGGCCGCTGATTGTCGGTCTGATAGCGACGACGGACCGGATCAGTCAGGTGCGCGAAAACCGTGACCTTGGCGCGACCCAGGGTTTCGATCGACACCATTATACCGACCGGGCCAGCATCAACGAGGAACTGAAATATGCACGGGCGCTTTGCGCGCGCCATAACTGGCCGATCATCGACGTGACACGGAGATCCATCGAGGAGACGGCGGCGGCAATCGTTGCGCTACGCCCCAAGCTGCGTTAAGCGAAATCTCTGCCATTTCTGGGAGATATTTCGTGACATCGCCTCTCGTGCTTGCCTCCTCCAGCCCCTTTCGCCGAATGTTGATGGAAAACGCCGGCCTGACTTTTGAAAGCCACGCCGCGGATATCGATGAGCGGAAGATTGAAGCAAGCCTGGAAGGTGCAAGTCCCGATCAGGTCGCGCTGGCTCTTGCCAAGGCAAAGGCGCTGGAGGTCGGCCGGCGTCATTCCAGTGCCTTGGTAATCGGCTCGGACCAGACCATGTCGCTCGAAAATCGTGTTTTTCATAAGCCGAAATCGCTTGGCGAAGCGAAGGAGAACCTTCTGTCGCTGTCGGGCAAGACCCATCGGCTGAACAGCGCCATCGCGATCACCAAGGGTCACGATGTCTTGTGGGAGCACATTGCGCACGCCGACATGACGGTGCGCTCCCTGACGGGGACCTTTGTCGACCGCTATCTGGCGCGCGTGGGTGAGAAGGCACTTTCCAGCGTCGGCGCCTATCAGCTGGAGGGAGAGGGTATTCAGCTTTTCTCCGGCATCGAGGGCGACTATTTCACTATCCTGGGCCTGCCGATGCTGCCGCTCCTTGATAAGCTGCGGGTGCTTGGAGCTATCGATGGCTGATTCACGTGAAACATTCTTGGTTAACGCTTTCGTAACCGGCTGGCCGGTGAAGCATTCGCGCTCGCCGATGATCCATGGTTATTGGCTGAAGCAATTCGAAATTTCGGGTTCCTATCGGGCAGAGGCGGTGACGGAAGCGGATTTCCCAGCCTTCATCCAGTCGCTGAAGGACGGCAGTTCCGGATACCGTGGCGGCAATGTCACCATTCCTCATAAGGAACTTGCGTTCAAGCTTGCTGACAGGCCGGATGAACTGGCTGAAGAACTCGGCGCTTCCAACACTCTCTGGCTGGAGGAGGGCATCCTCAAGGCGACGAACACCGATGGTTACGGCTTCACCGCCAATCTCGATGATCGTTGTCCTGGTTGGGACAAAGCCGGCCGGGCGGTGATCTTCGGTGCGGGCGGGGCGAGCAGGGCCGTCATCCAGGCTGTCCGCGATCGCGGTATCGGCGAGATCCATGTGGTCAATCGCACATTGCCGCGGGCAAAAGAACTCGCCGACCGCTTTGGCACCAGGATACACGCGCATCCGGTGGAAGCGTTGGACGAAGTGATGGCGGGCGCAGAATTGTTCGTCAACACCACCTCACTCGGCATGGACGGCAGCCCGGTGCCTGAAGTGGATTTCTCACCGCTCCGCAGCGGCGCCGTGGTGACAGACATCGTTTATGTGCCGCTGAAGACCCCTTTGCTCGCCCAGGCGGAAGAGCAGGGATTTCCGATTGTCGATGGTCTCGGAATGCTTCTGCATCAGGCGGTACCCGGTTTCGAGAAGTGGTTCGGCCGCCGCCCGACTGTCGATGCCGCCCTCCGGGATCTGGTGATCGCCGATATGGAAAGACACGGATGATCGTCGTCGGTCTCACAGGCTCCATCGGCATGGGCAAATCCACGACCGCAAAAATATTTGCGGAGGAGGGCGTGCCGGTAAATGATTCCGACGCCGTCGTTCATGATCTTTACCGTAGCGATGCCGTGGCGCCCATAGGCACGGCCTTTCCCGGTACGATCAGAGAAGGCGTCGTTGATCGACAGGAACTGTCGCGCCAGCTTTCCGCCGCGCCCGAAAAATTCCAGGTTCTCGAGGCGATCGTTCACCCGCTGGTACGCCAGCGCGAGGTTATGTTTCTGGACCGTCACCGGCGGTCGGAGACGGATATCGTCGTCCTCGACATCCCGCTGCTTTTCGAGGTCAAAGGCGAAGAGAGGGTGGATGTGGTAGTGGTTGTCACCTGTGATCCACAGATCCAGCGGGCAAGGGTACTTGCGCGCCCCGGCATGACCGAGGAAAAATTGGCGATGATTCGCTCCCGCCAACTGCCCGATGCCGAGAAACGCAAAAGAGCCGACTTTCTTATCGACACCGGCCTTGGGCTTGAGATGGCGAGGGCAAGAGTGCGGGAAATTATCGCCTCTTTAAGAGCCGGAAAGACGAGCGAGCATGCGTGAGATTATCTTCGACACGGAAACCACCGGCCTCGAAACCCGCTTCGACCGTGTGATCGAAATCGGCGGCATCGAGCTGATCAACAATTTTCCGACAGGCAAGACCCTGCATCTCTACATCAATCCTGGTGACCGGAAGGTCCATCCGGATGCACTGGCGGTGCACGGCATCACCGACGAGTTCCTGAAGGACAAGCCGGGTTTTGCGGATGTTGCCCAGCAGATCGTCGAATTTTTCGACGGTGCCAAATGGATCGCCCATAATGCCAACTTCGATATCGGCTTCATCAACGCCGAGTTCGAAAGGATCGGGCTGCCTCCGGTGCAGACCGACCGTGTGGTCGATACACTCGCCCTGGCTCGCCGCAAGCATCCTATGGGTCCGAACTCGCTGGACGCGCTTTGCCGCCGCTACGGCATCGACAACACCCACCGCACCAAGCACGGCGCGCTCCTCGACTCCGAGCTTCTGGCGGAAGTCTATATTGAAATGACGGGTGGCCGTCAGGCTGCCCTCGGCTTGATGGGTAGCGAACGATCGACGACCGTGATCGAGGTGGACGAAATCGTGGTGACGGCCGTCGGCCGGCCGAGGCCTTTGCCGAACAGGTTGACGGAAGCGGAGATCGAGGCACATGCCGCCATGGTGGCCTCGCTCAAGGACAAGGCGCTCTGGCTCAGGTACAAGTCCGCCGAATAAAAAAACCCGGGTTTAAGCCCGGGTTTCTTTTTTTACGAGACACGATGGATCAGCTGTTCAGCGCCTGGACCTTCGAGCGAGCCTGTTCCTCGGCCATACGCTGCGAGAACATCTGGGCGAAATCGATCGGGTCGATCATCAGCGGCGGGAACCCGCCGTTGCGGGTGACGTCGGCGACGATCTGGCGGGCGAAGGGGAAAAGCAGCCGCGGGCACTCGATGAAGAGCAGCGGCAGCATGTGTTCCTGTGGGAAGCCGGTGATGCGGAAAACGCCGCCGTAAACCAGTTCCGCTGCAAAAACCACCTTGTCGCCATCCTTGGCTTCGGCGTTCAGCGTCAGCACCACGTCGAAATCGGCGTCGGAAAGCGGATTGGCGTTGACATTGACGTTGATCGTGATGCCGGGAGCCTTGTCGCGGGCCTGCAGCGAACGCGGCGCGCCGGGATTCTCGAACGAGAGATCCTTCGTATACTGTGCCAGGATGTTGATGGACGGCTGGGCCGTCTGGTTGTTTTCGTCTGCCATTGGGACTTCCTCGAGGCTCTGGAACGTTGAGGCCCTCTAACATTTCGGAATATGCCTTACAACCCTGGCAAACTACCGGCTCCGTTCAAGGTTCCCGACTTTTGGGTCCTGCCCAGGGAGAAGAGGAGCCGGAGCCCGAAGAATTGCCGTCGCGGTGGAAATCCTCCTCGTCGAGATCGACGACCGGACCCGGCTTCTGGCCGGCCGGCCCCGTTCGGCCGCCGTCGTAGTGATGGCCGGTCGAACGTGATGTGCGGACCACGACGATCCGGCGGCCGATCAGCGACCAGAGGAAGCTGCGGACGAATGGAATGAAAAGCGCCAGTCCGATGATGTCGGTCAGGAAGCCCGGCAGCAGAAGCAGGATGCCGGCGACGACGATCATCGCGCCGTCCACCAGGGTGCGCCCGGGCATCCGTCCTTCGCGGCTTTCGGCCGAGATCTGTTTGAGGATCTGCATGCCCTGGCTGCGGAGCAGGAAAGCACCGAGGATCGCGGTGCCGACCACCAGGCCCAGTGTCACCCACAGCCCGAGGGCCCGGCCGACAAGGACAAAACCGGTAATTTCGGCCAGCGGCCACAGAAGAAGAATCGGCAGTAGAAAGAAACGCATGATGTTCCCTGTTTTATTATCACCCGGCGTCGATCGAGACTGACGCCTTCGCTATTTGAATGATGGGCGGATGCGGACTATATGAGAAGCTGTACCAACGATTTAAACGGCATTGCGGGTCAATATGGGTTCCAACGACTTTATAACACTCTTTTTCCTCGTCGCCGCGGTGCTGATCTTCCTGCAACTGCGCAGTGTGCTCGGCCGGCGGACGGGAAACGAGAAACCGCCGTTCGACCCCTACAGCCCGCGAGATGTGGCCAAGAATCCGGGCGGGGACGACAGTAAGGTTGTGACCTTGCCCCGCCGTGATGCTTCCGATGATGAACAGCGTTATGTGGACATCGATGCGGTTGCCAAACCCGACACGCCGCTCAATGCCGCACTTCGGGAGATTTTGAGGGCAGATCCGTCCTTCCGGCCTCGCGACTTCCTGAATGGTGCGCGAATGGCCTATGAGATGGTCGTCATGGCGTTTGCCGATGGCGACCGCAAGACGCTCAAAGGTCTGCTCTCGAAGGAAGTCTATGAAGGTTTCGATGCGGCGATCTCCGAACGCGAAGCGAGAGGAGAGGTGGTGAAATCCACATTTGTCGGGATCGACAAATCGGACATCACCCATGCTGCCATCAAGGATTCCGAGACGCAGATCACGATACGGATCGTCAGCCAGCTGATCTCCGCCACCTACGACAAGGCCGGTACGCTGATTGATGGTGATCAGGAGACGGTGGCCGAGGTCACGGACATCTGGACCTTCGCCCGCGACATCCGTTCCCGCGACCCGAATTGGAAGCTGGTCGCCACCGAATCCGAGCAATGACGGACGGCTCTGCTGGTTACACGCTGAGGCGGGTTCCCTTCTCCGATCTGGCAGGATGGGAGGAGGACGACCCGCGGGCGCTTTTTCCCGGAATGCGGGCGTGTCTCGAGCATATCCTCAAGGTAAAGCCTTATCGTACCGGCTCGCTCGGCTTGACCGCGGGCGATCTGGCGACGTTCTTTGAAAAGGCAGGCGACAGTCCTTCCGATGCGGCGTCGGCTCGCGCTTTCTTCGAAACTCACTGCATTCCGTTTCTGATCGCCAGGCAAGATGGTCGCCGGGGTTTCGTAACAGCCTTTTACGAGCCGGAAGTCGAGGTCTCGGAGACATCCGACGAGACATGGCACCATCCTTTCTATTACCGCCCCCCGGACTTGATCGACCTTGACGCCGCCAACCGGCCCTCGGGAATGGACTCCGGCTACATGTTCGCGCGTCAGACTGGAGCAGGCATCACCCCCTATCCAGACCGTGGCGAGATAGACCGTGGTTTCCTCGCAGGGCGAGGCCTTGAGATTGCCTTCGCCAGATCGAAAGTGGACGTGTTCTTCGCTCATGTGCAAGGCGCGGCGCGTCTGAGATATCCGGATGGAAGGGTCAGACGGATCACCTATGCCGCGAAGGCGGGCCACCCGTTTTCACCGATCGGAAAGCTTCTGATCGATCGTGGTGAAATCGATCCGGCGACGGTTTCGATGCAGAGCATCCGAGGCTGGCTGGAGCGGAATCCGGCTAAGGTCGATGAAGTCCTGTGGCATAATCGCTCCTATATCTTTTTCCGAGAGGCGGATGTTTCCGATCCCTCGCTCGGGCCCGTCGCGGCGGCCAAGGTGCCGCTGATCGCCGGCCGCTCGCTGGCGGTGGATCGGCAGATACACACCTTCGGTTTTCCATTCTTTATTCGGTCCGAGACGCTCACCCATCTGGATGGCGGTAAGCCTTTCGGCCGGCTGATGCTCGCTCTCGATACCGGATCGGCAATCGTCGGTCCCTCGCGCGGCGACATTTTTACCGGTTCGGGTTTCGAGGCGGGCGAGCTGGCCGGTACGGTTCGCAATGAAGCCGATTTCTATATCCTCGTCCCGAGGCATCTGGCGGACGGGTTCGGCGGATGAAGGGCGGCCGCAAACTCGATCCGGAAGAACGAATTCTCTGGGGCAAGGTAGCGAAATCCGCGCGCGCCTTGCCGGGGCGGATGAAGGAAATTCTCGAGTTCGAGGAGCAGGAAGCTTCCAGACTCATTGCCGAGCAGCCAGCCAGGCCGAAAGCAGCGCCTTTGCCGGAAAATCCGGTCGCTGAAACGGTAAAGCCGAAACGTGCCGCCAGAATTCATCATCCGCTCGAAAAACCGGTCAAGAAGAAGCTCGCCAAGGGACGGCTGCCGATCGAGGCGCGGCTCGATCTTCACGGTCTTTTTCAGGGCGAGGCCCATGACCTGCTGCTCGATTTCCTGCTCCGCGCTCATGAGCGGGGCCTTCGCCACGTGCTGGTCATCACCGGAAAAGGCAGCTCGATGGGGAGCGAAGGCGCGTTGCGCCGCGCGGTACCGCTCTGGTTTTCAAAAGCGGAATTCCGGTTTCTGATATCCTCTTACGAGTGGGCGGCCCGGCACCATGGCGGGGAGGGTGCCATGTACGTCCGTCTTGCCCGTAGCCGGGCAGCCAATGGGGAAGATCGGGAATGACGCCGTTCGGTCAGGCGCTTCGCGAACTTCGCCGCCGCAGAGGCATTACCCAACGGATGCTGGCGGAGGCGATCGGTGTCACGCCGGCCTATCTGTCGGCACTTGAGCACGGGCGGCGCGGCAAACCAACCTTCGAGCTCCTGCAAAGAATTGCCGGCTATTTCAATATTATCTGGGATGAGGCGGAAGAGTTGTTCGGGCTCGCCGAGGATTCCCGTCCCAAGGTAGTTCTGGATACATCCGGCATGCCGGCGCCCTACACGGCCTTCGCCAACCACCTTGCGCAACGGATTCGCACTTTGGCGCCGGACGTGATAGAAGAAATGGACATGCTGATGAAGAAAAACCCTCCTCAGGATTGACTTTCGGCGCCCATCCACGGCTTTCGTACCGTGTTCCCAGGGACCAACCTTTAGAAACCGCCCCGGTTTGCCTATATTCCAGGTCGGAATAGCTGGTGATTCGCTCGGCCGGCATCTCAAACGATTGGAAGAAAATTAATGACCGATACACCCGTCAGCGAGAATGACGCGAGTGCCGAATATGGTGCCGATTCGATCAAGGTTCTGAAGGGCCTCGACGCTGTCCGCAAGCGGCCCGGCATGTATATCGGCGATACCGACGACGGTTCCGGCCTGCATCATATGGTCTATGAAGTCGTGGATAATGCGATCGATGAGGCCTTGGCGGGCCATGCCGACCTCGTGACCGTGACGCTCAATCCGGATGGCTCCGTCACGGTGACAGACAACGGGCGCGGCATTCCGACGGATATTCATAGCGGCGAGGGGGTATCGGCTGCGGAAGTCATCATGACGCAGCTCCACGCGGGCGGAAAATTCGACCAGAATTCCTACAAGGTTTCCGGTGGCCTGCACGGCGTTGGCGTTTCTGTCGTCAATGCTCTGTCGGTCTGGCTGAAGCTCAGAATTCGTCGCAATGGAAAGATCCACGAAATTTCCTTCACGCATGGCGTCGCCGATGCTCCGCTGAAGGTCATCGGTGATTATGAAGGACGCTCCGGCACCGAGGTTACCTTCCTCGCGAGCCCGCAAACCTTCACCATGACCGAATATGACTACAACACGCTGGAGCATCGCCTCCGGGAGTTGGCCTTCTTGAATTCGGGCGTGAGAATCCGGCTAACGGATAAGCGTAAACCGGATATCCGCGAAGAAGAGATGCTCTATGACGGTGGTCTGGAAGCGTTCGTCCGTTATCTCGATCGCGCCAAGAAGCCGCTGGTCGAAAAGCCTGTCGCTATCAAGGGTGAGAAGGACGGCATTACCGTCGAAGTGGCCATGTGGTGGAACGATAGCTACCACGAGAACGTCCTCTGCTTCACCAACAATATCCCGCAGCGCGACGGCGGCACCCATATGGCCGGCTTCCGCGGCGCGCTGACGCGCCAGGTCACGTCCTATGCCGACACGTCCGGCATCACCAAGAAGGAAAAGGTCACGCTGCAGGGTGAAGACTGCCGCGAAGGCTTGACCGCAGTGCTTTCCGTCAAAGTGCCGGACCCCAAGTTTTCGTCGCAGACCAAGGATAAGCTCGTTTCTTCGGAAGTCCGGCCGGTGGTGGAAAGCCTCGTCAATGAGGCGCTGAGCACCTGGTTCGAAGAACATCCGACCGAAGCGAAAATATTGGTCGGCAAGGTCGTGGAAGCGGCCGTCGCCCGCGAAGCGGCGCGCAAGGCGCGCGAACTCACCCGCCGCAAGGGTGTCCTCGACATTGCTTCGCTGCCGGGCAAGCTCGCTGATTGTTCCGAACGTGACCCGGCCAAGTCCGAACTGTTCCTCGTCGAGGGCGACTCTGCAGGCGGCTCGGCAAAGCAGGGACGTTCGCGCGAAAATCAGGCGATCCTGCCTCTGCGCGGCAAGATCTTGAACGTGGAGCGCGCCCGCTTCGACAAGATGCTGTCGAGCCAGGAAATCGGCACGCTCATCACGGCGCTCGGCACGTCGATCGGCAAGGATGAGTTCAACGCAGACAAGCTGCGTTACCACAAGATCATCATCATGACGGACGCTGACGTTGACGGCGCCCATATCCGTACGCTTCTGCTCACCTTCTTCTTCCGGCAGATGCCGGATCTGATCGAGCGCGGCCATATCTATATCGCCCAGCCGCCGCTTTATAAGGTAACCCGTGGCAAATCTGTCCAGTACCTGAAGGACGAGAAGGCGCTTGAAGAGTACCTGATCAGCATGGGTCTGGAGGATGCGACCTTGACGCTCGGCTCCGGCGAGGTGCGTGCCGGTCAGGATCTGCGCGAAGTCATCCAGGACGCCCTTCGCCTTCGCTCTCTGGTCGAAGGCCTGCACTCCCGTTACAGCCGTTCGATCATCGAGCAGGCCGCGATCGCGGGCGCGTTGCATCCCGATCTGACTGATAATCCTGAACGCGCCCAGCAGACGGCCGACGAGGTTGCCCGTCGCCTGGATATGATCGCCGAAGAAACGGAACGTGGCTGGTCCGGCCATGTTACCACGGAAGGCGGCTTGCGCTTCGAACGCATGGTGCGCGGCGTCAAGGAAGTGGCGGTCGTCGATGTTGCCCTGATCGGTTCGGCGGATGCCCGCCATATCGACCAGATGACGGCGCGTCTGCAGGAAATCTACCGCACGCCGCCAGTGCTCAGCCGGAAGGATGGGGTACAGGAGATCGCGGGTCCCCGTGCGCTTCTCGATTCCATCTTCGCGTCGGGCCGCAAGGGTCTCTCGATGCAACGTTATAAGGGCCTCGGCGAAATGAATGCCGAGCAGCTCTGGGAAACGACGCTCGATCCAAACGTCCGTTCTCTGCTGCAGGTGAAGGTCAACGACGCGACGGATGCCGACGGTCTTTTCTCGCGCCTGATGGGCGACGAAGTCGAGCCGCGCCGGGAATTCATCCAGGAGAATGCGCTCAGCGTCGCCAATCTCGACATCTGACCATTCGGCAACCACACCAAAGAAAAAGCGGCGCCCTTAGGAGCGCCGCTTTTTCTTTGTCCAGATCAAAAATGTTTCACGTGAATCTTTCCTGTGGATAGGGATTCACGTGAAACAATTCTTAAACCTCAGGATCGTGACCCTCACGGCTCTCCGGTGAATTTGCCTTCGAAAGCAATTTCGGAAACCGGCTTTCGCTTGCTGGGGAATTCCCGTTCGGCAAGGTCGTCAGGAAGGGTGCTGCGATCGGCGATCCGGCCGATCGCAGCCGCCGCCTCTACCCGGTATCCTTCCGGAACGCCAAGTACCTCGACTGCCTTTTCCTTGTCGAAACCTTCCATGCCGTGGGCGTGATAGCCGAGTTTCATCGTCTGGCAGATCACGGAGAACCAGGCAGCACCGGTATCGTAGGAGTGGGTATAGGCGGGCTTCCGGTCCCCATCCTTGGAAATCCGATAGCTTTTCGAAACGACGAACATCAGCGCGGCGGCGTTCTTCGCCCAGCGCTGATTGCCGGGAGTGAGAATGTCGACGAAACCCGGAAACGAGGCGGTACCCCGAAGTGCGTAGATGAATCGCCAAGGCTGGTTGTTGCCGGAAGACGGTGCCCAATGTGCGGCGTCCAGGATCGTCAGCATCGTTTCCTGGCTAATTGTCTCTTCGGTGAAAGCCCGCGGTGACCATCGATCCAGAAAAAAGGTGTCGATGGGAAACTCGGATTGTCGGGAATTGCTATCGGTCATGAACTTCTCTTGGTTTGGCAAACTGTCAAAGACATAGATAGTCGGCGGGCTGCCGCCGGCAACAGGTCACTTTACCCCTGAAACGGACGTGACAAGCAATGCCTCTTGATCCATAACGCACCTTGTCTGACAACCGGAGGAAAATTCCTTGAAACTGATGCGCGTTGGTGAGCCGGGCCAGGAGAAGCCGGCAGTGGTCGATAGCAACGGCAAGATCCGTGACCTTTCAGGCCATGTGGCTGATATTGCTGGTTCCGCGATCTCACCGGAAGGCCTCGCCAAGATTGCGGCGATCGATCTGGAAAGTCTGCCCGAGCTTCAGCCGGACCGCATCGGCGCTTGTGTCGCCGGGACAGGCAAGTTCATCTGCATCGGTCTCAACTATTCCGACCATGCCGCTGAAACCGGCGCCACCGTTCCGCCGGAACCGGTCATCTTCATGAAGGCGACCTCCGCGATCTGCGGACCGAACGACGACGTCCTCATTCCGCGCGGCTCGGAAAAGACCGACTGGGAAGTCGAACTCGGCGTCGTGATCGGCAAGACCGCCAAATACGTCTCGGAAGCCGATGCCATGGATTACGTCGCCGGCTATTGCGTCAGCCATGACGTCTCCGAGCGCGCATTCCAGACGGAGCGTTCCGGCCAGTGGACAAAGGGCAAGTCCTGCGACACCTTCGGCCCCGTCGGCCCCTGGCTCGTCACCAAGGACGAGATCGCAAATCCGCAGAATCTCGGCATGTGGCTGAAGGTCAACGGCGAAACCATGCAGAACGGTTCTTCGAAAACCATGGTCTACGGCGTCGGTTATCTCGTTTCCTACCTCAGCCAGTTCATGTCGCTGCATCCGGGCGATATCATTTCCACCGGAACCCCTCCGGGTGTCGGCCTCGGCATGAAGCCGCCGCGCTTCCTGAAGGCCGGTGATGTTGTCGAGCTTGGCATCGAAGGCCTCGGCAGCCAACGCCAGACCTTTATCGCCGACGCATAATTGATCAAAGGACTCACATCGCCGGCGATGTGAGTCCTTAACCACCCGGATATCACGGAACCTTAAGGCTTACGCGCCATTCTATAGTGCACAGATGATCTGTGCTCGCCCGTCCCGCCTTTAGGCAAATATCCAGCCGGTTTCTCCCCCACATGTTGCGTCGCAATAAAAAAGTGCTAGCCTGTTCCCCCGTAAATAACGAACCGATTGGTTCGATGCCCCTGCCGAATGCTCTGTCGGAAATCAAGAAAGGTGGCACATCCATGTTCTATCAGCTTTATGAGATGAACCATGCCGCCATGGCGCCTTTCCGTGCCGCCGCGGATGCCATGCGTTTTTTCTACGCCAATCCCCTCAATCCCTTCTCGCAGACCACGATGGCGCGCACCGCTGCCGCCAGCCTGGAGGTCTTCGAGCGGGTGACCCGTCGTTATGGCAAGCCTGTTTTCGGGCACTCGGAAACCACGATCGAAGGAAAACCGGTTGCGGTGACTGAGGAGATCGTTTGGGCAAAGCCCTTTTGCAATCTTCTGCATTTCAAACGTCATGTACCGCCCGGCAGGGGTCAGGACCAGAAGATCCTGGTGGTAGCCCCGATGTCCGGCCACTATGCGACGCTCCTGCGGGGCACGGTCGAAGCGCTTCTCCCGCACGCCGACGTCTACATTACCGACTGGATCGACGCCCGCATGGTGCCTTTGGCCGAGGGCAAGTTCGATCTCGACGACTACATCGACTACCTCATCGAGATGCTCCATGTGATCGGGCCCGGTACGCATGTGATCGGGGTGTGTCAGCCCTCCGTGCCGGTCCTCGCGGCAGTGGCCGTCATGGAATCCCAGCAGGATTCCATGGTCCCCGCTTCGATGACGCTGATGGGCGGGCCGATCGACACGCGCATCAACCCGACCGCGGTCAACGATCTTGCCCAGCAGAAGCCGCTCGAATGGTTCCGCGAAAACGTCATCATGAACGTGCCATGGCCGCAGCCGGGCTTCATGCGCCGCGTCTATCCGGGCTTCCTGCAGCTTTCCGGCTTCATGTCGATGAACCTTGACCGGCACCTTATCGCCCACAAGGAATTTTATGAACACCTCGTCAAGAACGACGGTGAGTCGGCCGAAAAGCATCGCGATTTCTACGACGAATATCTGGCAGTGATGGACCTTACCGAGGAGTTCTATCTTCAGACGGTCGATACTGTTTTCATCAAGCACTCCCTGCCGAAGGGCGAGATGATGCATCGCCATATGCCCGTCGATACCTCCGCCATCCGCAATGTGGCCCTACTGACGATCGAGGGAGAAAACGACGACATCTCCGGTCTTGGCCAGACGCAGGCGGCGCAGACCATCTGCCCCAACATTCCGGACGACATGCGCCTGCACTACATGCAGCCGGATGTCGGTCACTACGGCGTGTTCAATGGGTCACGCTTCCGCCGCGAGATCGCCCCCCGGATCGTGGCGTTCACTCAAAAACATGCCCGGACGCCATCCAGGACGACGCCGTTCAAGCGGGTCATAAAGGGCGGCAAGGCCGGCTGACGATGCCGCCGTTCCGATTTCCGGCATATATTTCAGCATCTTCTTGAATTTAATGATTCCCCTTCTTGAAGGGGGATCGTGTGCTCACCAAATCGGATTCAGTCGGGCTGGCATGCGGCCACCCGCTGAAAACCTTAGGGTGTGACCTATGAACCAGTCAGCATTGATTCGTCCGGAATGGACGCCGGCCACCATCGCTCTCATGGTGCTCGGTTTTGTGGTCTTCTGGCCGTTGGGCCTCGCCATGCTTGCCTACATCCTCTTCGGAGACAGGCTTCGCGGCTTCAAGCGCGATGCAAACGATCGCGCCGATCGCATGTTCGCCGGCTGCCGCAGGGCGAAGTCTCGTTACAACACGCATTTCTCGACCGGCAATGTCGCGTTCGACGATTGGCGCAAGGCTGAGCTCGACCGCCTCGAAGAAGAGCGCCGAAAGCTGGACGAGATGCGCGAGGAATTCGATTCCTATGTCCGCGAGCTTCGCCGCGCCAAGGATCAGGAAGAGTTCGATCGTTTCATGCGCGAGCGCAAGAACCGTCCTTCCGGAGAAAACTCGGTTGTCGATCTCTGATCCCGCGTGGATTCACGTGAAACAGAATGGAGCCGGCGTCAAAAACGCCGGCTTTTTTACGCAAGGGAATCGGTTACAAAGAAAGAATGTTCGCGCTTCTGAAAAAGCCTTCCCGCACAAAATCGAGACCGCTCGAAACGGTGAAGCGCACCCTGGATGTCGGCGATCGGGCAATGCCGCTGACGATCAGGGAAAACCGCCGGGCTACCCGCATTACGCTCCGGATCGAGCCTGGCGGACGGGCGCTCAATCTCACGGTGCCGCTGGGGCTTCGCAGACGGGAGATCGAGGATTTTCTTGATCGCCATCAGGGGTGGCTGCTGACGCGGCTTGCGAAATTTTCCACCGAAAATCCCGTTCGTCCGGATGGCTATCTTCCCGTCCGTGGCGTCCCGCATCGCATCGAACACACCGGCTCGCTGCGGGGAATAACCGAGGCGCTGGTTTCGGATGGCCAGCCGATATTGAAGGTGAGCGGGCTTGAGGATCACATGGGTCGCCGGCTTTCGGTGTTTCTCAAGAAGGAGGCGCGCAAGGACCTGGAAGTTCTTGTTGCTCGCCATGCCGCCGCGATCCGCAAGCCGGTTCAGTCGATTACCATGAAGGATACCCGTAGCCGCTGGGGCTCCTGCTCCTGGGACGGTAATCTGAGTTTTTCCTGGCGCATCGTCATGGCCCCACCGTTGGTCATCGACTATCTCGCAGCCCATGAAGTGGCGCATCTGAAGGAAATGAACCACGGCCCGAAATTCTGGGCACTCTGCAAGGAGCTCTGCCCGCGCATGGAGGAGGCGCGAAAATGGCTGAAGCAGCATGGGTCTCAGCTCCACGCGATCGATTTTGATTGACCACTTGGCGACTCATCTTCTCTCTGTCTGAGGGGGAGAGGGGCAAGATACGACTCTCGGCGCCGGCTATATCAATAGCTTGACAAAAATCTCATCCCCGTCCCGGCCATTCATGCCAGCATCACTCCGTCCCGCTTCGGCTACACCGGTCTGCATAGCCGGCGAGGCGGGACCGGTGATCTGGCGAGCCGCCCTTATGCAAGCGGATCGGCAGGGGCTGCGCAGAAAATGGTTCCCCTCTCGCCGGAAACGGCGGGGCGTGCGTGTGTCGCACACAAACCGGGCATGGCAACATGAACGGAGGCAGAGGAACCGGAGTTGCGCGGAAAAACACACCGAACGGGACACGCCGTGTGTCACCATTAAAATTTCAATTCGAGGCACCCGACGTGTCCCGGCCGCTTAAACGATAACCGAGATCACCAAGGGCTCACCATGCCTTCGTCCTTCGGGCGAGCAAAGCGAGACTCGAGGATCGCCAAGGGCGTATGTGTATCGTTTTGCACTTAGGCGACGGAGCGAGATCACAGTTTGTCATACGGAAGTTCTGTCCATAGCCCTGCGCCAGTTTTTGCCAAGTTCGCTGCAAATAGGAGGATTTGCCTCGACTCCGGCAAGATTTCGTGTCACTCCCGCGCGTCATGAAACCTGATATCAAGATCTGCGGGTTGAAGACCCCCGAGGCAGTCGATCGCGCCGTGGCGCGGGGCGCCACGCATATCGGCTTCATTTTTTTCCCCAAGAGTCCCCGTAACATCGCTCCCGACGTGGCCGGCGAGTTGGCCGATCGGGTCCGCGACCGAGTCAAGATCGTCGCCGTCACGGTGAACGCCGACGACGAGGAACTGGACGACATCGTTTCCTTGCTTCGTCCGGATATCCTGCAGCTGCACGGCAACGAAAGCCCGGAACGCATACTGCACGTCAAGGCACTCTACGGTCTGCCGGTCATGAAGGTTTTTTCCGTCCGAGAGGCCGGCGATCTCGACAGGATCGATGCTTATATCGGCGTCGCCGACCGTTTCTTGTTCGACGCCAAGGCCCCGCCAGAATCTGAACTTCCGGGCGGTAACGGCGTTTCCTTCGACTGGAGCGTGATGGCGTCGCTTGACGAAAGCGTCGATTACATGCTTTCCGGAGGATTGAACAAGGATAATGTCGCTCTTGCGCTCGCCTCGACGCGGGCAACGGGTATCGATACCTCGTCCGGTGTGGAAAGCGCACCGGGCATCAAGGACCTTGGAATGATCGATGCGTTTTTCGATGCCGTCGCAGAAGCGGGGCGCAAAGGCGCGTGAGGGAGTTAAGAGTGAACCAGACGCCACAACCCAATTCGTTTCGTTCCGGCCCCGACGAGGACGGCCGTTTCGGCATTTTCGGCGGGCGCTTTGTCGCCGAAACGCTGATGCCGCTGATCCTGGACCTGCAAGGCGAATGGGAAAAGGCGAAGACCGATGCTGCCTTCCAGAAGGAATTGGCGGAGCTTGGCGCCCATTATATCGGCCGCCCGAGCCCGCTTTATTTCGCTGAGCGCCTTACGGCCCATCTCGGCGGTGCGAAGATCTATTTCAAGCGCGAAGAGCTTAACCACACCGGCTCCCACAAGATCAACAATTGTATCGGCCAGATTCTGCTCGCCAAGCGCATGGGCAAGACGAGGATCATCGCGGAAACCGGCGCCGGCCAACATGGTGTGGCTTCCGCAACCGTCGCGGCCCGGTTCGGCTTCCCCTGCGTCGTCTACATGGGCGCCACGGACGTGGAGCGCCAGGCGCCGAACGTCTTCCGCATGAAGCTTCTGGGCGCCGAGGTCCGTCCGGTGACGGCCGGCAACGGCACGCTGAAGGACGCCATGAACGAGGCGTTGCGCGATTGGGTCACCAATGTCGACGACACCTACTACCTGATCGGTACTGCCGCCGGCCCGCATCCCTATCCGGAAATGGTTCGCGACTTCCAGGCGGTTATCGGCACCGAAGCCCGGGAGCAGATCCTGGAAGCTGAAGGCAGGCTGCCGGATGTCGTCATAGCCGCCGTCGGCGGCGGGTCCAATGCGATCGGCATCTTCCATCCCTTCCTGGACGACCAGGACGTGAAGATCGTCGGCGTCGAAGCAGGCGGTCGCGGCCTTCAGGGCGAAGAACATTGCGCCTCCATCACCGCCGGCTCGCCGGGCGTTCTCCATGGCAACCGCACCTATCTTCTGCAGGACCATGACGGGCAGATCCTCGAAGGCCACTCGATTTCGGCGGGCCTCGATTATCCGGGCATCGGGCCCGAGCATAGCTGGCTGCATTCCATCGGCCGCGTGGAATATGTGCCGATCATGGACCAGGAAGCTTTGGACGCATTCCAGGTTCTCACCCGGCTTGAGGGCATCATCCCGGCACTCGAACCGAGCCACGCGCTCGCCGAGGTCATCAAGCGCGCCCCGAAGATGGGCAAGGACGAGATCATCCTGATGAACCTCTCCGGTCGCGGCGACAAGGACATCTTCACCGTCGGCAAGATTCTCGGAATGGAACTCTGACATGACAGCTCGTATGGACAACCGTTTCGCGGCTCTGAAGGCTGAGGGCCGTCCTGCTCTGATCACCTATTTCATGGGTGGTGACCCGGATTTCGAAACCTCGCTGAATATCATGAAGGCTTTGCCGGCGGCGGGCGCCGATGTGATCGAACTCGGCATGCCTTTTTCGGATCCGATGGCCGATGGCCCGGCGATCCAGATGGCTGGCCAGCGGGCGCTCAAAGGCGGCCAGACGCTTTCAAAGACGCTGGAACTGGCGCGAAAATTCCGCGAAGGCGACAACGAGACGCCGATCGTCATGATGGGCTACTATAACCCGATCTATGTCTACGGCGTCGAAAAGTTTCTCGATGACACCATCTCTGCTGGGATCGATGGCCTGATCGTAGTCGATCTGCCGCCGGAAATGGATGATGAACTGTGCATCCCGGCTCTCGCCAAGGGTATCAACTTCATCCGGCTTGCAACCCCCACCACCGATGACAAGCGTCTGCCGGCGGTCCTCAAGAACACCTCCGGTTTTGTCTATTACGTTTCGATGAACGGCATCACCGGTTCGACCCTGCCGGACCCGTCGCTGGTCTCAGGCGCCGTCAAACGCATAAAGGGCCACACCAAGCTGCCGGTCTGCGTCGGCTTCGGTGTAAAGACGGCTGATCATGCCAAGGCGATTGGCGCGGCGGCCGACGGCGTTGTAGTCGGCTCGGCAATCGTCGCGCAGATCGCCGGCAGTCTGACCAAGGACGGGGCTGCTAGTCCCGATACGGTTGCAGCCGTCTCGACCCTGGTTCGCGGTTTGGCGACGGGCGTGCGCGCCGCTCGCCTTGTTGCCGCCGAATAGTTTTCCCACATTAGGCAAGATTCCAACGGGAGTACGTCCAAGTGAACTGGATCACCAATTATGTCCGGCCGCGGATCAATTCCATGCTTGGCCGTCCGAACCGGGACGTGCCGGAAAATCTCTGGATCAAGTGCCCGGAAACCGGCGAAATGGTCTTCCACAAGGATCTGGAAGAGAACAAATGGGTCATTCCCGCCTCCGGCTATCACATGAAGATGCCGGCCAAGGCGCGGTTGAAGGATCTGTTCGATGGCGGACATATCGAATCGCTGCAGCAGCCGAAGGTTGCTCAGGACCCGTTGAAGTTCCGTGATTCGAAGCGTTACGCCGATCGTCTCAAGGACAGCCGCGTAAAGACCGAGCAGGAGGATACCATCCTTGCCGGTATCGGCCAGGTGCAGGGTCTGAAGCTTGTCGCCGTTGTGCACGAGTTCAATTTCATCGGCGGTTCGCTCGGTATGGCGGCCGGCGAGGCGATCGTCAGGGCCTGCGAACGGGCAGTTTCGGAAAAGTGTCCGCTGGTCATCTTCCCGGCGTCCGGCGGAGCCCGCATGCAGGAGGGCATCCTGTCGCTGATGCAGCTTCCGCGCACCACCGTCGCGGTCAACATGCTGAAGGAAGCGGGCCTGCCCTATGTCGTCGTGTTGACCAATCCGACCACCGGCGGCGTCACCGCTTCCTATGCGATGTTGGGCGACGTCCACATTGCCGAGCCGGGCGCGGAGATCGGTTTTGCCGGCAAGCGGGTGATCGAGCAGACGCTGCGCGAAAAACTTCCGGAAGGTTTTCAAACCTCTGAATATCTGCTCGAGCATGGCATGGTCGATATGGTCGTAAAGCGTCACGACATTCCGTCGACGCTCGCGAAGATTCTGAAGATGCTGACAAAGCAGCCGGTCCAGCAGGCGGTTGCAGTCCCTGTCGCGGTCAGCGCCTGACCGGATGACGGGGCGAGAGCCGGAGTGGCGGGATGAGCGCGATGAACGAACCCGTTGTCAGCGCGGCTGAGCAGGAAATAGACAGGCTGATGGCCCTTCATCCGAAGGGTTTCGACCTTTCGCTTGACCGGATCACGCGGCTTCTGGAAGTTCTCGGCAATCCGCACAGGAAGTTGCCGCCGGTCATCCATGTGGCCGGCACCAACGGCAAGGGATCGGCCACGGCCTTTTGTCGTGCTTTGCTGGAGGCGGGGGGATATGCCACGCATGTTCACACCTCTCCGCATCTCGTAAATTGGCACGAGCGTTACCGGATCGGCGTCAAGGGCGGACGGGGTCGTCTCGTCGATGACGCCGTGCTCGCAGATGCGCTGCGTCGCATCGCGGCTGCCAATGATGGCCAGACGATTACCGTATTTGAGATTCTGACGGCGGCTACCTTTCTGCTGTTCTCGGAACAGCCAGCCGATGCCGTCGTCCTGGAAGTCGGCCTTGGCGGCCGCTTCGACGCGACCAATGTCATTTCCGATCCCGCCGTTTCCGTCATCATGCCGATCTCGCTGGATCATCAGGCCTATCTCGGCGACCGCGTGGAACTGATCGCAGCGGAAAAGGCCGGGATCATGAAGCGGGGGCGCCCGGTCGTCATAGGACACCAGGAATTCGACGCGGCCCATGACGCGTTGATTTCCACAGCCGAGCGGCTGGGCTGTCCGGTGGCGGTCTACGGCCAGGATTATTCCGCCCACGAGGAATTTGGCCGTCTGATCTATCAGGACGAATTTGGTCTAGCGGATCTCCCGCTGCCGAAACTGCCCGGACGGCACCAGTATGCCAATGCCGCGGCCGCGATCCGGGCCGTCAAGGCCGCAGGCTTCACGGTTACCGAAGCCATGATGGAAAAGGCAATGGCGACGGTCGAGTGGCCGGCGCGGCTTCAGCGGATCACGGAAGGCAAGCTTCTGGCCTGTGCGCCGGAAGGTGCGGAAATTTGGCTGGACGGTGGACACAATCCGGGCGCCGGAGAGGTGATTGCCGAAGCCATGGCTGCCTTTGAGGAGCGCCAGTCTCGGCCGCTTTATATCATTGCCGGCATGATCAACACGAAGGATCCAATCGGCTATTTCCGGGCATTTGCAGACATTGCCGAACATGTCTTCACTGTCCGCATCAGAGGCAGCGAATCTGCTCTCGATCCGGTGGTTCTGGCGCATGCCGCCTTCGACGCAGGGCTGGTCGCCGAACCGGCTGGCTCGACGGAGGAAGCTTTGCGGGAAATTACGGAAAGGCAGCTGCCGGACAGTCCACCGCCCCGTATTCTGATCGGCGGATCGCTTTATTTCGCCGGCAATGTGCTTGCCGACAATGGCACGCCGCCAAAATAAGCAACCTCAAGGTTGCAAAACAGCAAAAAGCCCGGCTGCAGGGGACAACCGGGCTTTCTCGAGGTCATGCTACACAAAAAGCTTAAGCGGCGCTGGAAATCCAGGCTGAAAGGGCAGTCTTCGGAGCTGCGCCAACCTTGATGTCAGCCACTTCGCCGTCCTTGAACATCGCGAGCGTCGGGATCGAGCGTACGCCGAACTGGGCTGCCAGTTCCGGGTTCTCGTCGATGTTCAGCTTGGCGACCTTCACCTTGCCTGCCAGCTCGGTGGCAATTTCTTCGAGGCTCGGAGCGATCATTTTGCAGGGGCCGCACCATTCAGCCCAGAAGTCCACGACCACCGGCTCGGCCGAGTTCAGGACTTCGGACTGGAAATTGCTGTTATCGACTTTCACGGTAGCCATAGGGCTCTCCTTCACGATTCTCTGTTGGTGTAAATGTGAGACGGGCGCTCAAAGTTTTCAATGGCCGTGATCTCACTTTGTTTTGAGTTCTGCAAGCGAGCGTGACAGGAGTTCCGGCGGCAGCGTGACGACGGCGGCTGTTTCGGTATAAACAAGGACGCAGTCGAAGTCTTTTGCCGGATACAGCGGCTTCAGGATCTCTCGATAAATTGCAAGCTGGGCGCGATGGACAAATGGCACGTCTTCAGGCGTCTTTGGCGGCACGCGATTCGTCTTGTAGTCGAGAACAATCACCCGATCTTCCGTCACGACGAGCCGGTCTATGCGCCCGGAAATGGCATAGTCTTTTCCCTCCAGGGCAAGCGTTCCCATGATGGAAACCTCCGCCTGGCTCCTTTCAGAAAAGATTGGCCGGAGTTCAACATGTGAAAGCACCGACATGACGCAGGCGACGAGACTTTCCCGCTCCGCCGGCGGCCACAAGCGAGCAGCCCGCTCCACGTAGCGCCAGGCGGCAGCCTCCCGCTCCGCTTCGGCAAACTCCGTCAGCATCTGCAGCATGCGGTGCACGAGCCGACCCTTCTGCAACGCGAGCCCCGCACTTTTTCCTTCGCCGAAGAGCGGTGAGGTGACGATCAGATCGTCGGCGTCGTCATCGATCATGGCGCCGGCGCCCGACGGGCTCAACGGACGTGGCAAGAGCTTCTGCGGCGGCAGCGCCCGAGAGAGCGCGGCGGGAAGGGGCTGTTTCTCTGCTGATGTGGGAACCTTGGCTTGCGCTTTCTCCGCTTTGACGGAGGCTCGTGGCAGCCGCCAATGAAAGCCGCCCCATTCGCCGTCCGCACCGGAGAATTGCACCGGTTTGCAATGGTCCTCGTGGGCTGCGAGCGCCCTGGAAATCATGGTTTGCCACGTCTCCGGGTTATCGATCTTGCCGCGATAGCCGCAAACGATCAGCCGGTCTGCCGCGCGGGTCATGCCGACATACAGAAGCCGGCGGTACTCTTCCTCGGTCGACCGTCTTATCCGCTCGTCGTCGGCGGCCGTGAGTGCGTTGCTGAGCGTCTTGCCGGGAACCCAGGCCGGCACTTCCTCGTCGGCAATCCGCAACAATCTGAACTTCGGCACATGGGAGGAAATGAAAGCTTTGGAACCGCTGTCCACGAGAAAGACGACCGGCGCTTCGAGCCCCTTGGAGGCATGCACGGTCATGATCCTGACTTCGTTTCGCCCGCCGTCCTGCTCGCGTTTCACCTCGGGAGATTCCAGCTCCAGCGTAGAAATGAGAGCCTGCAGCCCAGGCAGGCCGCTGGTTTCGTGGTCGAGGGCGAAGGTGAGAAACTCATCGAGGATGTCGCCGGCTTCGGTGCCGAGCCGGCCAAGGAATTTGCGCCGGCCGCCATATTGGCCGAGAATCCGCGCAAACAGATCGTGCGGGCTGACTTGCCGCGAAAGAGCCAGGAGATGCCGAAGCCGGTCCGCCGCATCACGGAACCGCAAGGGCTGTTCCTCCGCCAGCCGGTTGAGTTGTGTCCAGGCGCTGGTATTTGCCGGCCGGAGCGCCGCAACCTCGAAGACATCCTCTTCCGAAAGATTGAAGAGTGGACTTTTCAGGAGAGCGGCGAGCGAAAGATCATCCTGAGGAAGGAGCAGGAAACGGCCGAGCGCCAGCAGGTCTTGCACCGCGATATGGCTGGTCAACCGCAGCCGGTCCGCACCGGCGACAGGAATGTTGTCGCGCCGCTTCAACGCCCGGGTGAGCGCATTGACGAAGGCGTCGCGCTTGCGGACCAGCACAAGGATATCGCCCGGCTCGATCGGCCGCTCGACGCCTTTTTCAATGACGCTTTCCTGGCCGATCATTTCGCTGATCCGGTTGGCGATCCTGCTTGCGAGAATGGCCGATGGGGCTTTGTCGGGCGTGGAGTCGAAAGGTGCCGTCCAATCCTCTTCCTGCTCGGAAGCTTCCGGTACCACGACGTCCCAGAGGTCCACGGCACCGGGGTGACCGATCCGGTTGGAGCGGTGCTGCACCTGCTCGCCGAGCGCGCTGAGGCCCCTCGAATTCTCTTCCAGCGAAAACACCTGATCGACAGCGGCCAGCACGTCGGCGGTGGAGCGGAAGGAAAGGGGAAGCCGCACCGGGTGGAAAGGCTGGCCGCTCGCCCTCACACGCCGTTCGGTTTCGCTGCGCTCCTCGGCAAAGCGTTCCGGCCGAGCCCCCTGGAAAGAATAGATCGACTGCTTCTCGTCCCCGACGGCGAAGATCGTGCGCCGGGCCATCCGAGCACTGACGCCGGAATAGAAGTCTTCGGCAAGCGATTTGATGACCGTCCACTGAATGGGGCTGGTGTCCTGCGCTTCGTCCACAAGGATGTGGTCGATGCCCTGATCGAGCTTGTAGTGCACCCAGGCGCCGACGCCGTCGCGGGTGAGGAGGTCGGCAGTGCGAGCAATCAGATCTTCGAAGTCGAGCAGGCTGCGCCGCTTCTTGAGATCCTCATAGTCTTCGTTGAGCCGTCGGGCGAGCGTCAACGCCGCCTTGGTTGCTGCGAACATTCGGATGAGCCGCAGCCGGTCACGGCAGGCGACGACATGCATCCGGGCGGCCTCGATTGCCTGGGCGAGTTCCGGCGCGGTGGTGACCATCGCTTTGGCGACCAGCGAGCTATCCGCCTTCGGCTTACCTTCGCGCGTCAGAAAAATCTGATCGAGATGCTGAGCCCGCTTGAAGACGTCAGGCTCTTTCTGGACCATCCGAAGCCCGTAGGCGACTTCGGTTACCTTCTGGCCACCCTTCTGGTCGACCAGGGCCAGATAGAGGTCAAGCGTCAGGCCCGAAAGGCCGGGAAGCGGCCAATAGCCGGCTGCGATGCTCTCTTCGGTATGGGCCGGCTGAAGCCCGAAGGCCCGTTTCAATTCGACGCCGACGCCACCGTGGCGCTCCGCCCGCGCGACGAAACGACGGATCGCGGTGCGGTTCGAAATGATGTCGGAAAGCAGGGTCTCCAGGCCGAATTCGTCACCGAGATCGAGGACATGCGCGAAGGCTCCTGCCAGTTCCGGATCCTCCTCGGCGGACGTGGCGGTCAGCAGGGAACGGCGGGCTTCCGCCAGCAGTGCGGATGCCGCGCGATCATCGAGAACGGAAAAGTGGCCGGCAACATTGGCTTCAAGCGGGAATTGGTGGAGCAGCGCCTCGCAAAAGGCATGGATCGTCTGGATCTTCAGGCCGCCCGGCGTTTCCAGGGCCTTGGCGAACAGCCGCCGTGCCTCGGCAATTTTAAATGAATCCGGCTCCTGACCTTCGATGGCGGCGATTCTTTTCCGCAATTCTTCGTCCGAGAGCACCGTCCACTCGGACAATCGCTGAAAGACGCGGTTCGACATTTCCGATGCCGCAGCCTTGGTATAGGTGAGGCAGAGGATGGAGGAGGGCCGGCAGCCCGCAAGCAGAAGCCGGATGACGCGCTGGGTCAGAACATGGGTCTTGCCGGATCCGGCATTGGCCGATACCCAAGCGGAACTGACCGGATCGGAAGCCAGCGACTGCTGCACTGTCGTCCAGTCGATCCACTGGAGCGGATCGTCGTCTTCGGGAAGATGATCATTCATCCGTTTCGGCCTCCCCGTCGTCATCCGCGGTGGACCATTCCGCCACGCGAGCGAGGTGATCGTACTCGCCCCCGAAATCGCCTTGCATGAAGGGGATCAGCCGCGATGCGAAGCCGGCTTGGCCCGTGCGCAGTGCAATGACGAAACGGGTGAGCTGTTCAAGGGATTCCTGTGCGAGATCCAGGGCCGATTTCGGTTGGCGCCGCGCCGTTGCGTTTGCATCTTCGTTATTGACCTTTTCCGGCTTGAACCGGTCTCCCGGACGCAAGCGGACATAGATGAGGTCGCTTGGCTGCAGCGGCCCCACGTCGCGGAACGCCCCCGCCGTCAGAGCGGCGGCCTCGAGCGCCAACTGCGGATCGAGCAAGGCCCGTGCCTGCGAGACGGAGGGATTGAGACCGGTCTTGTAGTCGATCAGATCCGCCTGGCCGGAACCCTTGATATCGATTCGGTCGGCAATGCCGGTAACGCGAATGCCAGCGCGTTCCAGTTCCCAACCGGCAGCGGCTTCCGTCAAGGTTTTGCGAATGTCTGGAGCCCGTTCGATCTCCCAATCAAGGAACGCACGGGCGACTTGCCGGAAACGCGGCCGCCAGACCTGATCGATATGCGGCGGCAATTGGGTGGCGTCGAAAAGCTCCTCGGTAATCCGCCGCATGGCCTCTCTTGCCGCCGGCGATCCGGGTTTATGGCCTTCGCGGGTGTAGTGATCAATGATGGCGTGATAGAGCGTGCCGCGTTCCGAGGCGCCTGGATCCTGATTGAAGGGTGCGAGCGGATCGAGTTGCAGAACGCGTCGGGCGTAGATGGAATAGGGGTCGCGGCGCAGCCGCCCCACTTCGCTGAAGGAGTATTTCGTCGGCTGCAATTCGGCTGGCGGTTTCGGGGAAGGGCGCTTGGTTTGCTCCTGTCTTTCGCCGGCATCAATCGCTGAGGCCCAGTCGCGATACTGCTGGCCGCGGCGCCTCAGGTCGTCAGCAAGGGATTTGCCGCCGAGCGCGAGCAGCCTCTGCAGCCAGCGCGAGGCCACGGTCGGCGTAGATCCCTGCCGCAACGAACGCGACAGGATGAGGTGGCGGGTCCCGCAGGCCATTTCGAAGTCATGAGCCAGCTGGCCTATACGCCGCTCCGGCGGCTCAAGGCCCATATCCGTCTTCATCGTGCGGGAAAGGAAGGGATTGTTCACAGTCTGACCGGGCCAAGACCCTTCGTTCAGCCCGCCGAGGATCATCGTGTCGACGCTCTGCAGGCGTGCTTCCAGCGTGCCGAAAATGAAGACCCGCGGATGGCTGAGAGAGCGCGGCTTTACCGCCTCGCCTGTGGTCAGCGCCATCACGATATCGATCCATTGCGGTCCGTCGGCCTCCATCTGGCCGTCCGTCTCGATGACCTCCGCGAGGAGGCCGGCGAGCCGCTCGCCCGCCTCCCCGGACCAGAGGCCGGCGAGATTTCCGTTTTCACAGACGCAGATTGCTTCCAGTGCCCGGCCGGTTCGCGCCGCCCAGTCGGAAAGGGTAAGCCTGCCCGTCAGTCCGCGGCCGTCTGGACGCCGCCGAAGCAGCGCGCCGGCAAGCGGTTCGACCGCTCTGGATAACCGCTTGGCCAGATCGCGAGCCTTATCCGCCGCTTCCGGCGCCAACGAGAGCCGCCAACGGGGCGGATGCCTGTCATCCAGCTGATCGGCGAGCTGCTTTTCAAGCAGCGGCTCCAGGGCGGATATATCCATGTCGCCGACACCGCCGCGTAGCGCCAGGACTTCCAGGGCTTCGACGGCCGGGGACAGGTCGCCCGACGGAAGGCCGAGGCGCAGGAGGGGGTGCTTCAGAAGTCCCACGATGGCAACGGGATCTCCCGGCCGCAGCGTCGCTTCCAGCAGAAGTTGGGTGATCGTACCTTGTGGCGTGCCGGAAAGGGGCGAGCCGGCTGAATCGTCTGCGATGACACCGAAGCGGGCGAGTTCTGCAGTCACCCGGCGGGCAAGCATCCGGTCAGGCGTGATCAGCGCCGCCTGGCTCTCTCCGCCGTTTCTGCCGGGCTCCTCAAGCGCCAGACGCAGCGCAATCGCAATTGCGACGGCTTCTTCCCGTTCGTTGGCAGCCTCGATGAGGGATACTTCGGCAAACGCCTGCCCGAGCCGGTGAGGGTCGGCCGTCTCCCTCCAGTTATTCCAGCGATCGGTTGCCTTTGCGGGGACGAGTGCCTGGGAAATCGAGGTTGCCCTGAACAGCAGTTCGTCCGGCACCTCTCCGAGGAGACGGACATCGTCGCGGGAGACACCGAGCTTCCGCAGAAGCCGCCATAGGCCGAATTGCGGATGGCTGCGGCTGGCGGGCTCCGACAGGCCCTCGACGGCGTGTTCGCCGATCATTGCCCATTGATCCGCCGGCATGGAAAGATCGAGACCGGGCAGGACGACGGTTCCGTTCGGCAGTCCGGAAATGGCTGCGATCAGATCGGCTGCGGCTGGTACCGAACCTGTGGAGCCTGCCACGATCACTGGCCCTTTGTGCTCGCGTGCCGCAATTCTTTGAGCCTCGCCGCGCAGGATTGCCGCCTGATGCCTTGCCGGCGAAGAACGTTTTAGCTCCTCCAGCCGTGCCGGCCAGAAGGCGCTGGCGATCGATAGAAACTCGGCGGTCAGCTGCCACCAGAGCGCATGTTCGCCCGTTCTGAGTTTTTTCAGATCTTTCCAGTCGCGCTCTTCCGTTTCGACCGCAGTGATGAGTTCGGAAAGTGCGCGGGCAAGCCAGATCGCGTCGGCGGGGCTTGCAGGTGCGACAAGGGGTGATTCCGAATGGATGTCCAGCACGACTTTCGGAAGCTGGTTGCGCCAGGCAAGGATCAGCCGTCCGAGCTCCAGGAGCCGCGCCGTGCCGCCGATCGGCAGAGCGAGATCCATCTCCTCCGGTGCGACGAGGTCGAAATAGCCGCTGTCGTCGTCCGTTTCCCCCAGGGGACGGATGATCGGCAGGATCGTTGAGCGGCCGCCGAGAAGATCGACGAATTCCGAGCGTAGCACGCGGGCGGAACGCCTCGTCGGCACGAAGATCGTCACATTGGCGAGCGAAAGCGGATCGGAAGGATCGTAACGGAACGCCTCGTCGAGGCGTCCTTCACAAAGCGCGCTCGCCAGCGTCCTCAGAAACGGCGCGCCCGGGGGGATCGAAAACACCCGTTTCTGCCGCATAACCACGGCTCAGGCCTCCACGGAGTGACGGGCAATGACCGCTTCGGCGGCAGGCAGGGCTTCCGGTGTGCCGACGGTAATCCATTCTCCGTCCATCATCAGGCCGAACAGGCGGCCCCTTTCGATCGCTCGGTCGAAATAGATGTTGAGGTTGAAGGCATCCGCCGGCGCCTCGTCGAGGAGCGAGGAATGCATGACAATCGCGCCCGCATAAACGACCGGGTTATCGCCGCCGTCGGCATAGCGGGAGAGGCGCCCGTTGGGGGCGAGTTGAAAATCCTTCTTGCCGTTGTGGCCCGTGGTTCGTTCGAGCGGGACGCAGAGGAGCGCCAGATCCATGGTGTCCGGATCGAAGAATTCGGCAAGGCGCTGGAGGTTGGTTTTTGCCCCTGGTTTTTCGCCGATCCAGAAAAGATCGGCATTCATGACGTATAGGAGGCCCGGATCGAGCAGTTTGAGCCCTTTCGCGAGACCTCCGCCGGAATTCATCAATTCATCACGTTCATCAGAGATCAGGATCTCGAGGCGTGGATAAGCCTGAAGATGGGCCTCCATCATGCCGGCAAAATGATGGACGTTGACGGCCGCGCGCGCGACGCCGGCATTCGCCAGCGCGTCGAGCGCATAATCGATCATCGGCTTGCCGGAGATCTGCACCAGCGGCTTCGGCATCGTATCGGTGATGGGCCGCAGACGGGTGCCGAGGCCCGCGGCAAGCACCATGGCCTGTTGGATGATGGTCATGCCTGCTGTTTTAGAGCCCCGGCTATGATTCGGGTAGCTCTATTCCGACCTTCTTGCACCATTCCCGCAGCGGCGTAAGGGTTTCGTGGCTTAGGGCCGTCGCAAGGTAACCAAGCGTGCGCGGCATGTGCTTCATGTAGCCAGGTTTGCCATCCCGCTGCATGAGCCGCACCCAGAGGCCCGCGAGCTTGCAATTGCGTTGCGCGGCCATGATCGCCCAGGCTTTGAGGAAAGCAGGCTCGTCGAAGGAGCCGAGGGAGCGGCGAAGGGTGACGTAGTCGACCATCATCTGGTCGGCGAGCGGTTTTGATATGTCCACCCGCGCATCTTGCACGATCGACGCAAGATCATAGGCCGTCGGACCGATCATCGCATCCTGGAAATCGATCAGGCCGACGCGGTGCACACCCGACTCGTGTGGGCGCCAGATGATATTGGGTGAATGGAAATCGCGCAGCAGAAGGTTTTTTTCAGCGCCTGCCAATTCTCCGATCAGGCCGGCCCAGATTGCGAGATAGTCCTGCCGCTCTTCTTCGGTCGACGGAGCGCCGCGGCTCCATGGCAGATGCCAATCGATGAGAAGCCGGGCTTCCATCGTCATCGCTGTCGGATCGAAATCCGGGACGTGGTGGATATGGCTTTCGCCGACGGGCAGGTCCTGCCGCATCTCGTGGCTGTGCAGGAAAGCGAGACATACGACGCTTTCACGGTAGCGTTCCGGGATCGGCTGACCGCTCACGTCCAGGACTCCTTCGCTGCCGAGGTTCTCGATCAGCAGGATGCCCTGGTCATAGTCGACATCAAGGACTTGCGGCGCAGCGAGCCCCAGCTCGCGCAGATATTGGGCGATGGCGACGAAGGGATAGGCGTCTTCGGCGAGATGCGCCACCTTCGGATAAGGTTTGCCATCGAGAACCGCCGGACCCTCCGGCGGTTTCGGCCAGTCCATCAGGATCGGCGTCTCGCCGTCTGGCGCCGTGATCTTCTCGTAGGCTCGCATCGAGGCGTCGCCGGTCAGGAAACGCCGGCGTGCGTTTTCGTAACCGTGCCGATTGAGGAAATCCCGGATCGCAAGCACCCGATGGATGCGCTTCATCTGGCTTTCCGGTCCGGTAATCGTGGCTTGTCGCCCGTGATCCTGATGTTCCAGGCGTAGCGAGATGCGCGCTGAGGGCAACAGATCCTCAGCCATTTCCGGCCACTCAACGAGGCAGATGCCGTTGATGAGCGCTTCATCGAAGCCGAGTTCGTCCAGTTCCGAGGCGTCGCCGAGCCGGTAGAGGTCGAAATGCGAGACCGGGATCCGCAGGTCGTAGCTCTGCACGAGCGTGAAGGTCGGGCTCGGGACTTCGAGTTCGTCGTCATCGGCCATCGCCCGCAGGAAAGCGCGGGCCAGCGTGGATTTCCCGGCGCCGAGATCGCCCGAAAGTGCCAGCCAGTCACCTTGTCTCAGTGCCAGCGCCAGATCTTCCCCGAGCCGAATTGTTTCGGCCTCGTCGGCAAGAACGAGCGTTAAATCGGTCGCGCCCGTCATTCGGCGGCGACGGAATGCGTCTTGCCGGCGGCACTCGGGACGCGGCAGGTGACGGTCGTTCCCTGGCCGGGCTTGCTGTCGATCATGACGTCACCGTGGTGCAGGTTGACGAAGCTTTCGACGATGGACAGGCCGAGGCCCGCGCCGCTGCGCTTGCCGCCCTTGGCGCTGGAGGAGAAGCGGTCGAAGACGTTCTTCAGCATCTCTTCCGGAATGCCGGGGCCTCTGTCGGTCACGGAGAAGAACACGTCATTGTGGGTGCGCCAGCAGTTGAGCGTGATGGCGGACCCTTCCGGCGCAAAGTTCGTGGCATTGGTGAGCAGCTTGATGAGAATCTGCTTCAGCCGCTGCTGGTCCGCGATGATAGTTCCCAGTCCGGCGGGCGCGGTAATCGCGAGCGTCACACCATTTTCGTGCAGCCGGTCGGCGATCTGCATCGCCACGTCGTCGAGCAGATCGTCGATGGCCAGTTCCGAATAATGGAGCTGCATGATGCCGGCATCGACGGTCGCAAGGTCAAGAATGTCGTTGACGATCGTCAGCAGCACCGAGGATGACGTCGAGATGTGGTCGATATATTCAGACTGCCGCTCATTGAGCGGGCCGATGCCCGGCGTCTTCAGGAGATCCGTGAAGCCGATGATGTTGGTGAGCGGCGAACGAAGTTCGTAGGACACGTGCTGCACGAAATCGTTCTTGATCTCGTCGGCCTTCCGCAGCGCCTCGTTCTTCTCTTTCAGCGCCCGTTCGGCCCGCGCGCTCGCAGTCATGTCGACAAAGGTGAACATGGTCTGCGCGTTCGGCAGCGGCGTCACCGCATAGTCGAGGATCAGGCCGGAATAGAGTTCGAAAGTTCCCTGAAGCGACGGGCGTTCGTCGTCGAAATTGGTCAGCATCTGCCCGAACCGCCGCCAGCCGTCCGGTTTGTCGTAGGACGGCGCGCAGGCAGCCTCAATCGCCTTGATGTGGGTGTTCGGCTTGGCCTCGTCGGCCGTAATCCCCCACAGCGCCCGGAAGGCAGGGTTCGAGAGACGGATGCGACCGTCCGGACCGAAGACGGCTACGCCTTCGGAGAGGTGGTCGATGGTTTCGCCCTGGACCTTGACCAGTGTGTTGTAGCGGGTTTCGAGGTTCACCTGTTCGGTGAGGTTTTCAAAGACCCAGGTGGCTCCGCCTTGCGGATGCGCGGTAGCAATCACGCGCAGCGTCTGGCCATTTGGCAGGTGCCAGAGATCGGTCTGGGTGTCCGGGGAGCGATAGACGGAAAGCGCCGTTTCCTTCCAGCTCCGCCAGTTGAGTTGCTCCGGCAGCTTGCCTTCGCTGCGCAACTTGTCGAGCAGTTCACTATTGTCCGGCCGCGAGTCCAGGAAGGAAAGGCTCAGGCCCCAGAGCTGGGCAAAAGCCTGGTTGTAGAACTGCAGCCGGCGGTCGCCGTCGAAAATCGCAACTGGGGTTGCGAGATGATCGAGGGTTTCCGCATGACTTCTCAGCGTGCGTTTGAGTTCCTCCCGCACGGCTTCCGCTTCGGACACATCGATGGCCATACCTGCCGAGCCGCCCGGTACCACGACGTCCACGACGTCGAACATGGTGCGGTTGCCGTGCGCCACGGTGGAAATTCGGTCGTGGAACGGCGAGGTCGGCGTCGCCGTCGCCTTGATCTTTTCGCGGGCGATCGTTCCCAGGAACTCGCGGCCTTCTTCAATCGCCTGATCCGGCGTCGACGCTTCAACAGCGTCGCCGTAGGCATGGTTGACCCAGCTGAGTTTACCCTGGGCGTCTCGCCGCCATACCGGCTGTTCGATTGCGTCGAGCAGCGAATGGAATAGGGAGATCGAGCCGGCAAGCCGTTCGCGTTCGATTTTCAGTTCCGCGAGCTCGGCCCGCAAGTTGTTGAGCGCGATAAAGCGTACGAAAGCCTTGCCGCCCGAAACGCGGCCCTGGACCTCGAGAATCTCATCCCGATTGGTCTCGACGACCATGTCGAAGGTACGTGCTTCGCTGCGAAGAGATTCGATCGATTTTTCGAGTTCGCCCGCTGACAGGCTGCGAAGCCAGCGGCCGAACGCCAGGAATTCGCGATCCTGTTGGGGAGCGCCGGTCTCAGCCGGAAGCTGGCCAAGGAACTCGGGCTTTGATGCCCCGCCTTCCCAGATGATGATGCGTCGGTTCTTGTCGGCGATCAGCGCCTCATATTTCGAAATGCGTTGCTGGGCATCGGAAAGCGCGCTGCGCATTTCTTGTGTTTCGGCTTCCATATTGCCCCGCTGGCGCACCAGCCAGACTGCGGAAAGCAGCGCTGCGCCAAGCGCGCCGAGGACGACCGAGGAAACCACGACTTCCGTCGAGGAAAAGAGCCGGGCCGCTTCGGTCGTGGACTGCTGCGCGAGAGCAGCGGTCGCAAGCCCGGAAAGAGCGGTTCCCGAGAGAACGGCGCTGGCAAAGCGCGCAAGACGGCCGAACCCGACGGCCGCCGCGCTGCCATCCGGAGCTCCGGAGGCAGATTGCGAGGCCGGAGAGCCAACTCCGTCGCAAGAGGAATCGGCCTGCTTGAACAGGCTCGTTTTTTTTACCGACATAACCGGTCTGTCTCCGTCCAATTGCCGCTCATCGACAAGACATACCATTTCGTGCCTTGCCCGGAGCCGGACGACCTGAGGTCGAACGGCCGGGACGGCACGAATCATTCATAAAAGGATACTTGTTAAGGGAATCGCCGGGAAGGGATGCGGCTAAAAAAGAGGCCGCAGCCTTTTGTCAAGACTGCGGCCTCTATATATTGTGGATTAACCGGCTACCGATTAATAGCGGTAGTGTTCAGCCTTGAACGGGCCCTGCGACGACACGCCGATATAGGCAGCCTGTTCTTCCGAGAGCTCCGTCAGCTTAACGCCAAGCTTGTCCAGGTGCAGGCGCGCGACTTTCTCGTCGAGGTGCTTCGGCAGGATGTAGACCTCGTTCTTGTACTGGCCCTGCTTGGTGAAGAGCTCGATCTGGGCCAGCGTCTGGTTAGTGAACGAAGCGGACATCACGAAGGACGGGTGCCCGGTCGCGTTGCCGAGGTTCAGGAGGCGGCCTTCCGACAGCAGGATGATGCGGTTGCCCTTCGGAAACTCGATCAGGTCGACCTGCGGCTTGACGTTGGTCCACTTCAGGTTCCGGAGTGCCGAAACCTGGATCTCGTTATCGAAGTGGCCGATATTGCCGACGATCGCCATGTCCTTCATCGCGCGCATGTGCTCGATGCGGATGACGTCCTTGTTGCCGGTGGTGCTGATGAAGATGTCTGCGGTCGAAACCACGTCCTCGAGTACCACGACTTCGAAGCCGTCCATGGCTGCCTGCAGAGCGCAGATCGGATCGACTTCCGTGACCTTGACGCGAGCGCCGGCGCCGGCGAGCGAAGCGGCCGAACCCTTGCCCACATCGCCGTAACCGCAAACGACGGCAACCTTGCCGGCCATCATTACGTCGGTGCCGCGACGGATGCCGTCGACCAGCGATTCCTTGCAGCCGTATTTGTTGTCGAATTTCGACTTGGTGACGGAATCGTTGACGTTGATTGCCGGGAAGGGAAGCAAGCCCTTCTTGGAAAGTTCGTAAAGGCGGTGGACGCCGGTTGTCGTCTCTTCCGTGACGCCCTTGATAGCGTCGCGCTGCTTGGTGAACCAGCCCGGCGAAGCCTTCAGACGCTTCTTGATCTGTGCGAAGAGGATTTCCTCTTCTTCCGAACCCGGATTCGACAGCACATCCTCTCCGGCTTCGGCACGGGCGCCGAGCAGGATATACATCGTGGCGTCGCCGCCGTCGTCGAGGATCATGTTCGAGAAGCCGCCATCGGCCCACTGGAAGATCTTGTCGGTATATTCCCAATATTCGGTAAGCGACTCGCCCTTGACGGCGAAGACGGGAATGCCGGCTGCCGCGATCGCTGCCGCGGCGTGATCCTGCGTCGAGAAGATATTGCAGGATGCCCAGCGGACTTCAGCGCCGAGCTCCTTCAAGGTCTCGATCAATACAGCCGTCTGGATGGTCATGTGCAGCGAGCCGGTGATGCGCGCACCCTTCAACGGCTTCGATTCGCCGAATTCGGCGCGGCAGGACATCAAGCCTGGCATTTCAGTTTCGGCAATGTCGAGTTCCTTGCGGCCATAGGAGGCAAGGTTAATATCCGCGACGACGTAATCCTTTTCAGTGCTCATGAAGCTCTCCAGGTGTTCGATAACGCTTGCCTCGCGTGCAGGACGCGCGACAGATCGCCCAGGCAGGCGAAGGCTGCCAGCGGTTTAGCAGGCTTACGGCTACGAGGCAACCGGGATATAAAGAAGTCTTTATATCTTTATATCAGGGCGGAGTAAGGAAAAGGCTTCAGGCTTCTTCACCGAACTTGTTCGCAACGAGTTCCCCCAGCGCTTCCAGCGCCTCGAGGGCCTGATTGCCGGCGGCGGCAACCTCAATGGTACAGCCAGTGCTTGCGGCGAGCATCATCAGGCCCATGATCGATGTGCCGCCGACCGTCGTGCCGTCCTTGGAAACGGTGATCTGCGCATCGAAGCTTTCGACCATCTGCACAAACTTCGCGGAGGCGCGCGCGTGCAGGCCGCGCTTGTTGACGATCAGGAATTCGCGGGTGAGGGAGGACGACATTCGGGCGTTGGTTCTCATTTGCCGCTGAGGACGCGGCTTGCGACATTGATATATTTCCGGCCAGCCTCCGACGCTTCGGCAAGAGCCCTGTCCATGTTGTTGTCGCCGCGCACACCGGCGAGCTTGATCAGCATGGGCAAATTCATGCCGGCGATGACTTCCGTTTTGCCGCTTTCCATGACGGAAATGGAAAGGTTGGAAGGAGTGCCGCCGAACATGTCGGTGAGGATGATGACGCCATGGCCATCGTTAGCGCTACCCACGGCATCGACAATGTCCTGCCGGCGTTGGTCCATGTCGTCTTCGGGGCCGATCGATACGGTTTCGATGAATTTCTGAGGTCCGACGACATGCTCGACCGCATGACGAAATTCCTCAGCCAGCTTGCCATGGGTGACAAGCACAAGTCCGATCATGAAAACTGCCCCCTGCTATGGAAACTTGCGGCCTTATCGCATCGCAATAAAGCCGTCCAGCGGTGGGAAGCCATCTTCTCCATGTAGATTCGAAGTTCAAGTCAAAAAATCAGGCGGCCGGATAATCAAAAAGGCATTTCACCGTGAAGATCAGCGGCAAATGCGGTGAGAACAGCCAGCGGATCGGGCGTTCCCTGCCATATCCTGACAAGCGGAAGCTCACCAAGGCCGGCGATGGAAAAGCGTTCGTTTTCCGGTGGAAGCCGTTCGCTCTCCGGCTGTGGGATGACGGCGACGGCGAGATCGAGTACGGCGGCCGGAATGCTGTCGACCCGCGCGATGCCGCTGCCGCGCAGTTCGATCAGTCCCGCGATCGCGTCAGGACGGCTGGCAACAAGCTGTTCGCCGTGGCGGGAGATGAAAACCTGATCATCGGCCACCAAAGCCGCAAAGGCGCCCTGTCTTCGAGCTGCTGCGACGCAGGTGAAGGCGAGCATGGACTTGCCGCTGCCGGAAGGTCCTGTGAACAAGATCCCGCGCGTACCCAGAACGACGGCGGTGGCATGAATGTTGTGGGCTCCGGCGTTCATTGGGTTTCGCCAGCCGGCAGCGAAAGGATGAACCGCGCGCCCGACCTGTTGTCGGTTTTTGCGTCGTGCAGGTTTTCCGCCTTCAGCGTACCCCCGTGGGCTTCCGCGATCTGGCGGCTGATTGAGAGACCCAGACCGGAATTCTGCCCGAAGCTCTCGCCTTCAGGCCGGTCCGTATAAAAGCGCTCGAAAATGCGGTCGATGTCTTCCGCCTGGATGCCCGGACCATTGTCATCGACGGTGATGGTGACCAGGTCCTTGATGCGCGACAGCCGGATCGAAATGCGTCCTCCTTTTTCCGGTACGAAGGAACGAGCATTTTCGATGAGATTGGTAACGATCTGTCCGAGACGGAGATCGTGGCCGTTGACGAGATAGGCCAATCTGTTGCCGCCCTTGCTGTCGATCGTCAGATCGATCTCCACCGGCTTGCGGCCGGTCCGTATCTGACGCGAGATATCGACTAGGTTGCTGAGCAGGTTTTCCATGTTGACCGAGGCGGCATCAGAACGGGCAAGCTCGGCGTCGAGCCGTGAAGCGTCTGAAATGTCGCTGATCAGGCGATCGAGGCGCCGCACATCGTGGAAGATGATTTCCGTCAGCCGCTGCTTCGATTCCTCCGACTTCGCAAGAGGCAGAGTTTCCACCGCGCTTCGCAGCGAGGTGAGCGGATTCTTGAGTTCGTGGCTCACGTCCGCTGCAAAGCTCTCGATGGCATCGATCCGGTCGTAGAGCGCGTTGGTCATTTCGCGCAGCGCGATCGAGAGATTGCCGATTTCGTCCTGCCGATAGGCGAAGTCCGGGATCTCCTCGCGCTGCTTGGCTCCGCGCCGGACGCGGATGGCCGCGGCCGCGAGCCGCCGTAGCGGATTGGCGATGGTTGACGACAGGAGTAGCGACAGCAGAATATTGACCAGCGTCGCGACACCGAAGACCCGCATGATCGCCAGCCGCTCCGCGTGCACGATCTTGTCAATGTCGCCGGCCTGGGTCGAGAGCAGAAGGACCCCAAGAACAGCCCGGAACCGCTGGACGGGCACCGCGACAGAGACGATAAGTTCGCCGCGATCAGTGACCCGAACCAGCGCCCCGCGTACGCCCGTCAGGGCATTCATCACTTCCGGGTAGATCGAGCCGTCGCCGCCCGGCGCTTCCTTGTAGACCGGCAAATTGCCCGGCTGCAGGAGCCGGTTGAAAAGGCTGCCGAACCATTCGCTCCAGGTCTGCGTCTCGTTTTCCACCGGGGGCAGGTCAAATCGCAGAACCTGGCCGCGCGAATAGAGGTGGCGGGAGTCGAGCAGCAGATTGGCATCGGCGTCGAAGATGCGGGCGCGGGTGCGGGTCGGTGAAATGAGCCGCCGCAGGACCGGCGCCACCCGTTCCGGGTCGATCGGAAAATCCAGGTCCTCGTCGTTCGGTACCGGCGTTATGCTTTGGCCGGCCTGGAGTTCGAGAAGCTTTTGGGGATCGATGGTGATCGAATTGGTGTCGACAGACGCCGACGCCGATATCGCACCCGCGATGATCTCGCCCTGGGTCAGAAGGCTTTCCACGCGGGCGTCGATCAGCCCTTCTCGGAACTGGTTGAGGTAGAGAATGCCCGCCACGAGAACCACCGTCGCGGCGATGTTGAAGAACAGGATGCGACGAGTGAGGCTGGAAAAGACGGCATGGCCGAACACCCGGCGGATGAGCGTGAAAGGCCTCGACCAGAAACGTCGCGGCGCGCGGCGTGTCTCGACCTTCTCCGTTCGGGTCATTTCACTGTCGAATGTCTGATCTGCCACTGCAGTCCTTCCACCGGACCAATCTATCTCTGATCCGGCCGTGGCCTCAAGTTAACCTTCCGAAAGAGAGCCGGTATCAAGCCGCCTCGCGGAACCGATAACCTACGCCGTAGAGCGTTTCGATCATATCAAAGTCGTTGTCCACCATCTTGAACTTCTTGCGCAGCCGCTTGATGTGGCTGTCGATCGTGCGATCGTCCACGTAGACCTGCTCGTCATAAGCCGCATCCATCAGCGCGTCGCGGCTTTTCACCACGCCCGGCCGCTGCGCCAGGGAATGCAGGATCAGGAACTCCGTCACCGTCAGCGTTACCGGCTCCCCCTTCCAGGTGCAGGTATGGCGCTCCTGGTCCATGAGGAGTTGGCCTCGCTCCAGCGTGCGCGCAGCCTGCTGGTCCGATACCACCTTACCGCCTCCGACGACCTGCGCTTCGCGGGCGCCCGCACGGCGCAAGATTGCCTTCACCCGTTCCACCAGCAGCCGTTGCGAGAACGGTTTGGTGATGAAATCGTCGGCGCCCATCTTCAGTCCGAACAGCTCGTCGATCTCCTCGTCCTTGGACGTCAGGAAGATGACGGGCACGTCCGACTTCTGCCGAAGCCGCCGCAACAGTTCCATTCCGTCCATACGCGGCATCTTGATATCGAAGATCGCCAGCTGCGGCGGGCGAGCGATCAGCCCGTCGAGCGCAGAGGCGCCGTCCGTATAGGTTTCGACCTTGTATCCTTCCGCTTCCAGTGCAATCGACACCGAAGTCAGGATATTGCGGTCGTCGTCCACGAGCGCGATTGTCTGCATGCTCTCCGTCTCCGTCACCATTTATACGCATCTCCCGGAATCGCCCCAGCCCGGGCGCTTCAGCCGACGCGCTTCTTGAGTATAAAGGTGGAACAAATTGTGGCAAAGATAAAGGGGCGGCTTACAATCGCAGGATCGGAACCGCGATTTTACGCGACCACCAAGCGGGATTAAAACTATTATTAAACCGATTTAAAGAGGAATAAATTTTTTTAAATCGATTAATTAATTGATATTACTAAACAATTCCCAGATGGCCACTTGCCCTTTTCAGATTCCCTCATTAATTTTGCGCCACGTTCAACTATAAGCGGAAGGAATGCGCGCATGGAGGAGTTTGGACTTCACAACCCGTCCAACGGGTTGGCGGCGATCGGTTTCGGCGATGTATCGCGTGTCAATTATAACTTGTCCGAAGTCGAGCTTTACGAAGAAGCCATTCGCCGCGGTGAAGCCGATCTGACGGCCGACGGCGCGTTGAGAGCGATCACGGGACAGCACACCGGCCGGTCTCCGAAGGACAAGTTTATCGTCCGGGACGGGAAGACCGAGGATCAGATCTGGTGGGACAATAACAAGCCGATGTCGCCGGAGCACTTCGAGGTCCTGCGGAAGGACATGCTCGCGCATGCCGCCGGCAAGGCTCTTTATGTGCAGGACCTGATCGGCGGCGCCGATCCGGAAAACGCGCTTCCGACCCGCATGATCACCGAATTGGCTTGGCATGCGCTGTTCATCCGCAATCTGCTGATCCGGCCGAGCCGGGCTTCTCTCGAAAACTTCGTGCAGAAGCTGACCATCATCAACCTGCCGAGCTTCCGCGCCGATCCGGCCCGCCACGGTTGCCGCACGGAAACGGTAATCGCCTGCGACCTGACCAATGGTCTCGTCCTGATCGGCGGCACGTCCTATGCCGGCGAGAACAAGAAGTCTGTCTTCTCCGTCCTGAACTATCTGTTACCGGCCAAGGGCGTCATGCCGATGCACTGCTCGGCAAATGTCGGTTCGGCTGGCGATACCGCCGTTTTCTTCGGCCTTTCGGGCACCGGCAAGACAACGCTCTCGGCCGATCCCAGCCGCACCCTCATCGGCGACGACGAGCATGGCTGGGGCGAGACCGGCGTCTTCAATTTCGAAGGCGGCTGCTATGCCAAGGCGATCAGGCTTTCTGCCGAAGCGGAACCGGAGATCTATGCCGCGACCCGCAGGTTCGGCACCGTGCTCGAGAATGTCGTGCTCGACGAGAACCGCATCCCTGACTTTAACGACAGCTCGCTGACCGAAAACACCCGCAGCGCCTATCCGCTGCATTTTATCCCCAATGCGTCGGAAACCGGCCTTGCACCGCATCCGAAGACGATCATCATGCTGACGGCCGACGCCTTCGGGGTCATGCCGCCGATCGCCAAGCTGACGCCCGAACAGGCTATGTATCACTTCCTCTCCGGCTACACCGCCAAGGTTGCCGGCACGGAAAAGGGCGTGACCGAGCCTGAAGCCACCTTCTCGACCTGCTTCGGCGCACCCTTCATGCCGCGCCATCCGGCCGAGTATGGCAATCTGCTCAAGGACCTGATCGCCCGTCACGGGGTCAATTGCTGGCTGGTCAATACTGGCTGGACAGGCGGCGCCTACGGCGTTGGTCGCCGTATGCCGATCAAGGCAACCCGGGCCCTGTTGACCGCCGCCCTCAACGGCAGCCTCAACGGCGTTGAGTTCCGTACGGACCCGAATTTCGGTTTTGCGGTACCGGTTGCCGTCGAAGGTGTCGACAATTCCATTCTGGATCCGCGCTCGACCTGGGCCGACGGCACGGATTACGATGTTCAGGCTCAGAAGCTGGTTTCGATGTTCATTTCGAACTTCGAGAAATTCGAGGATCACGTCGACAGCGAGGTGCGCGACGCGGCGCCTGGATTTCTCGTCGCCGCCGAATAAGCTCGGGCAATGATTCACGTGGAACCGCCGGCTGATCAGCTGGCGGTTTTCTTTTTGCCGGCTTTGTGGGAAAGATGCGGCCAAACGCAAAGACCAGTCGATCATGGCCAGCAATCCCCTCGTTATCAACAGCCGCATTAGCATCGCCGGATGGGAACTCACCGAGCAGTTCGTGCTAGCGGGCGGGCCGGGCGGCCAGAACGTCAACAAGGTCTCCACGGCCGTTCAGCTTTTCTTCGATATCGCCAATTCTCCTTCGCTTCCTGAACGCGTCAAGGTGAACGCCCTTAAGCTTGCCGGGAAACGGGTGTCGAAGGACGGCGTGCTGATGATAGAAGCAAGCCGCTCCCGCAGTCAGGAGCGCAATCGCGAAGAGGCGCGTGAGCGCCTGAAGGAGCTGATCCTCGAGGCTGCCAAGCCGCCGCCGCCGCCAAGGAAGGCCACCAAGCCCACCAAAGGTTCGGTCGAGCGCCGGCTGAAGGAAAAGTCAGGCCGCTCGGAGGTGAAGAAAATGCGGGGCCGTCCGAACGGAGATTGACTTGGCAACGGTATCGAACGGTATCCGCCATCTGCCGGATTATCTGGATCGTCCGGCGCAGGAGCGCCTGGTCGAGGCGATCAGAACCATTGTAACGGGAGCGCCGCTCTACGTGCCGGAAATGCCCGGCACCGGAAAACCCATGTCGGTGCGCATGACCAATTGCGGGTCGCTCGGCTGGGTGACCGACAAGGATAGAGGCTATCGGTATCAATCGTTTCATCCGGCAACGGGTAAGCCGTGGCCTGCCATGCCGCAGGAATTGATCGATCTGTGGGAGCGGCTCGCCGACTATCCGAAGCCACCGGAGGCCTGTCTCGTCAACTTCTATTCGGACGACGCCAGGATGGGGCTGCACCAGGACAGGGACGAGACCGATCTGGCTGCGCCGGTTCTTTCGATATCACTTGGCAACAGCTGTCTGTTCCGGGTAGGCGGCTTGAACCGAAAGGACCCGACCCGTTCCTTCCGGCTGGCGAGCGGCGACATCGTCGTCCTTGGCGGGGAACGGCGGTTGGCCTTTCACGGCGTCGATCGCATCTATCCGAAGACTTCGACGCTTCTGAAGAACGGCGGCCGGATCAATCTGACGCTTCGCCGCGTCAACGTCTGAGGCTGTTGTCGATGGCCGCTGATCCATCGGCTACAATTTGCGGAGCGAGACCGTTTCCACGAGGTGATTGCGCCCCTTGCGCAGGATGAGGTCGGCGCGGGGACGCGTCGGCACGATGTTCTGCCGCAGATTCTTGAGATTGATGTTTTCCCAAAGCCCTTCGGCGACGGCGCGTGCCGCATCCGCATCGATGGCGGCGTATTTCTTGAAGAAGGAGGTCGGATCGCGAAAGGCGGTCTGGCGCAGTTTCATGAAGCGCTGGACATACCAGGTGTGTATCTGCTCCTCGTCCGCATCGATATAGATCGAGAAATCGAAAAAGTCCGAAACGATCGGCACAATCTTTCCATCGGCCGGCAGCGCCCGCGACTGAAGCACATTGATGCCTTCAAAGATCAATATGTCGGGCCGGTCGACCAGCGTGAATTCGTCCGGCAGCACGTCATAAGTGAGGTGCGAATAGCGCGGCGCCTGGACGTTCGGCTCGCCCGCCTTGATGGCCGAGAGGAAGCGCAGGATGGCGCCTACGTCATAGCTTTCCGGAAAACCCTTCCGCTCCATCAGGTTTTCGCGCTGGAGCACGGCGTTAGGGTGAAGGAAGCCGTCCGTGGTGATCAGGTCCACCTTCGGGCTCGACGGCCAGCGCGCGAGCAATTCCTGCAGGATACGCGCTGTCGTCGACTTGCCGACGGCCACCGATCCGGCAATCCCGATGATGAAGGGCGTTTTTGTGACGTCCGAGAGGCTCAAGAAGCGGTTCCGCTGCTGGAATAACAGCTGAGAGGCTTCGACATGCGAAGACAGCAGGCGCGAGAGCGAGAGATAGATCCGCCGCACCTCGTCGAGATCGATCGGGTCGTCGAGGGATCTGAGCCGGCTTACCTCGTCCGCCGTCAGCGTCAGAGGCGTATCGGCGCGGAACCTCGCCCATTCCTCGGCCGTAAACCGGTGATAAGGCGAGTAATATTCAACAAGCGGGTCCGTCTCGGACGTTTCGGCGGATTGAGGTGCTATATTCATGATGTCGGCCGGCCCGCCTTTTCCTGGAGCCCGGATTGTCCGGTCCGCCGTTGGAGTTCTTCCAGGATATCCTGTAGCGGGATGCCGGCAATATTCAATACGACCATCAGGTGATAGAGGAGGTCTGCGCTTTCACCCACCAGCTCCTTCCGGTCCTGGGAGATCGCGGCAATGACTGTCTCAACGGCCTCTTCGCCGAGCTTCTTGGCTGCCTTCGTCTGCCCGGCGGCCACGAGCTTCGCTGTCCAGGATTCATCAGGCGAGGCCTTGGCGCGCTGCGCCACGATCCTTTCCAGGTCGCTCAGGGAAAATTCACTCACACTGTCTCTCCCGGTCAGTCGAGCCGCATCGCAACGCCGTGCTCAGCCATATAATGCTTAGCCTGACCAACCGTATAGGTACCGAAATGGAAAATCGATGCGGCGAGCACGGCGGTGGCGTGGCCTTCCTTGATGCCTGCGACCAGATCGTCGAGATTGCCGACGCCGCCGGAGGCGACGACGGGAGCCCGGACGCTGTCCGCGATCATGCGCGTCAGCCGAAGATCGTAGCCGTTTTTCGTCCCGTCGCGGTCCATGGACGTGACGAGCAGCTCACCAGCGCCTCGCTCCACCATCCTGATCGCGAATTCGACCGCGTCGATGCCTGTCGGATTGCGTCCGCCATGGGTGAAGATTTCCCATCGGTCGGTTTCACCGGTAGCGGATACCTTCTTGGCATCGATCGAGACGACGATGCACTGGTTGCCGAACTTGTCGGCGGCCTCGGCCACGAAATCCGGGTTGTTGACGGCTGCCGAATTGATCGAGACCTTGTCGGCGCCCGCCAGCAGCAATTTGCGGATGTCCGCAGTGGCACGCACACCGCCGCCGACGGTGAGCGGCATGAAACAATGCTCCGCCGTGCGGGCAACCACGTCGAAGATCGTCTCGCGATTGTCCGAAGAGGCGGTAATGTCGAGGAAGCACAATTCATCGGCCCCGGCAGCATCGTAAGCTTTTGCGGCTTCCACCGGATCGCCGGCATCGATGAGGTCGACGAAGTTCACGCCTTTCACGACGCGGCCGTCCTTCACATCCAGGCAGGGAATAACGCGAGCCTTCAAAGTCATGCGGCACGTCCTTTCTGCGCGCGGATCAGCGCCAACGCTTGCGCGGGGTCGATGCGGCCATCGTAAAGCGCACGGCCGGAAATCGCACCTTCGAGCCGTGCGGCATCCGGCTCCAGCATGCGGCTGATATCGTCGAGGGAGGCAAGTCCGCCGGACGCGATCACCGGGATGGAAACGGCATTCGCAAGCTCCAAGGTAGAAGCCCAGTTGATACCGGTCAGGATACCGTCGCGGTCGATGTCCGTATAGATAATAGCGGAGACGCCAACCCCTTCGAATTTCCGGGCAAGTTCTATGACGCCGAGTTCCGAAGCCTCGGCCCAGCCCTCTACAGCTACCTTGCCGCCCTTGGCATCGATGCCCACGGCGACCTTGCCTGGAAACTTCTTGCAGGCCTCGATCACCAGCGCCGGGTCGCGCACCGCGACGGTGCCGAGGATGACGCGGGCGAGACCGCGCGAAAGCCAGGCTTCGATATGATCGAGAGTCCGGATACCGCCGCCGAGCTGGACGGGGTTCTTCGTCGCCTTCAGGATCGCGTCGATGGCGGCACCATTGACACTCTCTCCGGCGAAGGCGCCGTTGAGATCGACCACATGCAGCCATTCGAAGCCCTGGTCCTCGAAGGCTTTCGCCTGTGCTGCAGGGTCGGGATTATAGACGGTGGCCTGCGCCATATCGCCGAGCTTCAGGCGAACGCACTGGCCGTCTTTAAGATCGATTGCGGGAAATAGGATCATAGGTGTTCAGTCCTGGCAGTCCGCGCGAGCTCAAGGCTTCCAGCGCAGAAAATTGGAGATCAGGGCGAGGCCGAGCGTCTGGCTCTTTTCCGGATGGAACTGAGAGCCCGCGACATTGTCGCGCCCGACAACGGCCGTCATGGCGCCGCCATACTCGGTCGTTGCGATCACGTCGTGCCGGTGTTTTGCCGCCAGATGGTAGGAATGCACGAAATAGGCGTGCAGCCCGGCGGGTCCTGTCGGAATGCCGTCAAAGAGCGGGTGGGGGTGATGCAGGTCGAGCGTATTCCAGCCGATCTGGGGGATTTTCAGGTGAGGGTCGCTGGGGGTCATCTCGACGACGTCGCCCTCGATCCAGCCGAACCCTTCGGTGGTCGTCTTCTCCAGTCCACGCGAGGACATGAGTTGCATGCCGACGCAGATGCCGAGGAAGGGGCGTCCCTTGTGTTCGACGACGTCGATGATGGCGTCCCGCATTCCCGGAACAGCATCAAGTCCCGCCCGGCAGTCGGCATAGGCGCCCACGCCAGGAAGGACGATCCGGTCGGCCGTCGCCACGGCCTCCGCCTTGTCGGTGAGGTCGATCACGGCTTCGATGCCCGCCTCGCGGGCGGCCCGCTCGAAAGCCTTGGTCGCCGAACGCAGATTGCCGGATCCGTAGTCTATGATTGCGACGCGCATCAGCGTCCTCCTTGATAGTCAAAAAGGCCGAAACCCGGCCCTTGCCAGCCTGTCCCGGACCGCTTTGCCTGCTTCGTCCATTCGCTCGAGGCTGGCAGTTGTTGCTCTTCGGGCTGCGGCAGATGAGAAAAATAGATTTCTTCCGCCGTCGCCAGATCCGGCGCGGTAACCACCGTTTCCAGCGTCCAACCGCGTCTAATCAGCGCCTCGGAGCGATAATGTCGGCCTTCCAATGCGACGAGCAGGTTGATTGCGAAGGCGCACAGGAAACCGCCAAGCTCAAAACCCGGCACGCTCATCAGGAGGCCGCCGCAGATCTGGACGAAAAGTGCCAAGATCCCTGCGAGCCAGAGCCTGCGCCAGATCAGCCAGATCCACGGAAAGAACAGCGCGACCCAGGAGAAACCATCCGGTAGCACGAGCGTAGAATGGGGGTCTCTATTCGGGCCTCCAGGTGGTTTCAGAACGAGATAGCTTCTCAAGGAATTTCTCCCGGAGCGGCTAGACCAGCATTCCCTTCGTGGAGGGGACGCGATTGGCCTGCCGCGGATCGATTTCGGTTGCCGCGCGGAGAGCCCGCGCCACGGCTTTGAAGCAGGTCTCGGCGATATGGTGGTTGTTCGCGCCGTAGTGGTTCGTCACGTGCAATGTGATGCCGGCATTCTGGGCGAAGGCCTGAAAGAATTCCCGCACCAGTTCCGTATCGAATGTGCCGATTTTCGGAGCGCTGAAGGCGACGTTCCAGACGAGAAAAGGCCGGCCGGAAACGTCGATGGCCGCCTTGGTCATGGTTTCGTCCATGGCAAGGTCGATCGAGGCATATCGGGTAATGCCGCGGCGGTCGCCGAGTGCCTGGGAGATCGCCTGACCCAGCGCAATTCCGGCATCTTCGACCGTGTGATGGTCGTCGATATGCAGGTCGCCCTTCACATCGATTTCCATGTCGATCAGAGAATGTCGCGAGAGCTGGTCGAGCATATGGTCGAAAAAGCCGACGCCCGTGGAAACCTTTGCCACACCGGTGCCGTCGAGACTGACGGAAACGGAAACGGAAGTTTCGTTGGTCTTGCGGGAAATGGTCCCTGCACGTCGGATCGTAGTTTCGCCCATCGGGGTCTGCTCCATGCACCAGATGAGGCTCCTTATCAGGCAGAAAGCCAAATATCCAGCAAAAGCCGGGGATGCCCGGCGGCAAGATTGTATTCCGCGACGCCCAACTTACATAGGGTCCAACGAGGCCTTGCGTGCCTCCAACAAATGCCCCGCCAGGGGCTCAACGGGTGCTGAATGACGACAATTATCACTGTACGGAAAGGCGGCAAGGTGATCATGGCGGGTGACGGCCAGGTAAGCCTCGGCCAGACCGTGATGAAGGGCAATGCCCGCAAGGTGCGCCGTATCGGCAAGGGCGAAGTGATTGCCGGTTTCGCCGGCGCCACGGCCGATGCCTTCACGCTGCTCGACCGGCTGGAAAAGAAGCTCGAGCAATATCCCGGCCAGCTCATGCGTGCCGCTGTCGAGCTTGCGAAGGATTGGCGCACGGACAAGTACCTGCGCAATCTCGAGGCCATGATGCTGGTCGCCGACAAGTCCACCACGCTTGCCGTAACCGGCAATGGTGACGTGCTGGAACCCGAACATGGCGTGACGGCGATCGGCTCTGGCGGCAATTTTGCTTATGCCGCCGCCCGCGCCCTGATGGATACGGACAAGTCGGCAGAAGAGATTGCCCGGCAGGCGCTCGATATCGCCGCCGACATCTGCGTCTACACCAATCACAACCTCGTTGTGGAAGCGCTGGATGCCGATAGCTGACGGCGCCCGCCGCTACCATTTCCGCGATGTTGTCCGCGAGGACTTTCCTCTGCTGGCGAAGTGGCTCGCCGAACCGCATGTGGCGGAATGGTGGGGCGAGGTCGATGAGGAACTTGCAAGCATCGAACAATCGATGTCGAGCATCGAAACCCGACCGATGATCGCTGAAGTGGACGGCACGGCGATCGCCTATCTCCAATATTATGATCCGCATCTCGAAGAGGGGCATCCATACCAGGATCAGCCGAAAGGCACGCTTGGTATCGATATCTCGATCGGGATACCGGATCTCCTCGGAAAGGGTCATGGCAGCGCGATCATTCGCCAGCTTGCAGACGAACTTTTCGAAAATGGCGCGAAAAGGATCGTCATCGATCCCGATCCCGAAAATATCCGCGCGATCCGCGCCTATGAAAAGGCAGGTTTCCGCTACATCGACACCAGGACATCCATCTATGGTCCGGCGCATTTCATGGCGCTGGATGCACCGGAAGAAACGGATTTGAAATGACTACTTTTTCACCCAGGGAAATCGTCTCTGAACTCGACCGCTACATCATCGGCCAGCATGACGCAAAGCGTGCCGTCGCGATTGCGCTCCGTAACCGCTGGCGCCGCCAGCAGCTCGACGAGAGCCTGCGCGACGAAGTCATGCCGAAGAATATTCTGATGATCGGCCCGACCGGCGTCGGCAAGACGGAAATCTCGCGCCGTCTGGCAAAACTTGCCGGGGCGCCGTTCATCAAGGTGGAAGCGACCAAATTCACCGAAGTGGGCTATGTCGGCCGCGATGTCGAGCAGATCGTCCGTGATCTGGTGGAAGTCGGCATCGGACTTGTGCGTGAAAAGAAGCGCGCCGAAGTGCAGGCAAAGGCTCATATGAGCGCGGAGGAAAGGGTTCTCGATGCGCTTGTGGGTGCGACCGCATCTCCGGCGACGCGCGACAGTTTCCGCAAGAAGCTGCGCAGCGGCGAAATGGATGACAAGGAGATAGAGATTGAAATCTCCGATACCGGCTCAGGAATGCCGGGTTTCGAAATCCCGGGCATGCCGGGCGCCAATATCGGCGTGCTCAATCTGTCCGAGATGTTCGGCAAGGCTATGGGGGGGCGTACCAAGAAGGTGCGCACCACGGTCGCGAAGTCCTACGGCGAACTGATCCGGGATGAATCCGACAAGCTGATCGACAACGAGGTCATCCAGCGGGAAGCCGTACGGTCGGTCGAGAACGACGGGATCGTGTTCCTGGACGAGATCGACAAAATTGCGGCGCGAGACGGCGGCCTCGGTGCCGGGGTTTCCCGCGAAGGCGTCCAGCGCGACCTGCTCCCCCTGGTTGAAGGCACGACCGTTTCGACCAAATACGGACCGGTGAAGACCGACCACGTTCTCTTCATCGCTTCCGGTGCCTTCCATGTGGCAAAGCCTTCGGACCTGCTGCCGGAACTGCAGGGCCGCCTGCCGATCCGCGTGGAACTGAAGCCTCTCACGAAGGAGGATTTCCGCCGGATTTTGACCGAAACCGAAGCAAGCCTGATCCGTCAGTACAAGGCGCTCATGGGAACCGAAGAGCTGTCGCTCGACTTCACGGAGGATGCGATTGACGCATTGGCGGATGTCGCCGTGCACCTCAATTCCTCGGTGGAAAACATCGGCGCCCGTCGCCTTCAGACGGTAATGGAACGGGTTCTCGACGAAATCTCGTTCAATGCTCCGGACCAGGGCGGTACGTCGGTAGTGATCGATGCGGAATATGTCCGCAAGCATGTCGGCGATCTCGCTGCCGATACCGATTTGTCCCGCTATATTCTATAGTGAGCAACGTGGCAGCCGGGCAACGTCCGGCTGCTTTTCTGCAGACTGACGGGATTTTGAATGGCCTTGTCTCGACATGCCGGTCACGATTCACGTAAGGGGGACGCGTTTTATGGAAATGCGGCTCCCTCGAAGCGAGCCGGTGGAATGGCTTTGAGCATCCCGTGCCGGAAGCCGGCATAGACGAAATCCTGGGACACGAAACTTGAGACGTATTTTTCTGGCATTGGTTCTTGCCGTCGCTCTACCGGCGGCCTCCTCCGTTTTCGCCACCGGCCTGACCGTGGTGCCGGAGGGAAATCGCCATGCCGAACAACCGAAGGTACCAGGAGCGTCAGTGCGCCGGACCCGTGCCGGCAAGACCACCTTCGACGAAAAATATGAAAAGATCCGCGATCTGCTGGCCTCCGACAGGAAGCTGGTTGCCAAGATCAAGGCGACCGCTGCCGACTATGGCATCGACGCGATCCATATGATCGGCGCGATCGTCGGAGAGCATACCTACAACGTCGATGCCTATGACCGTCTGCAGACCTACTACGTCAAGGCCGCAGCCTATGCCGGCAACAGTTTCCGCTTCGGTTACGGTGACGAGTCGATCAAGGACTTTCTCGCCCGGCCGGAATTTGTAAAATGTGACGATTTTGCCGATTCCTACCGCCTCTGGACCTGCCGCGAAAACATCTGGGACCGGAATTTCAGGGGGCGCACGGTGGCGGGAGCGTCCTATCCCGACAACCGCTTCAGCGCCGTCTTCTTCCAGCCCTTCTACGCCGGCCAGACCTTCGGCCTCGGCCAGGTCAATCCGCTGACGGCCCTGATGTTGTCGGACATGGTTGCAAGGACCTCCGGCTATCCGAAGCTGGATGAGAACAAGGCTGCGAACGTCTATGATGCGATCATGGATCCGGACAAATCGCTCGCCTATATGGCTGCCAATATCCGTCGCGCGATCGACGACTACAAGTCGATTGCCGGCATCGACATCTCCCGCAACCCCGGCGTCACCGCAACGCTCTACAATACCGGTGGTTCGGCTGAGCGCGCCGCAGCACTGAAGGCCCGCGGCGGACTGCCCGAAGAAAATTATTACGGCTGGCTCGTCAACGACAAGCTCGCCGAGTTGAAATCCCTTCTCTGAAGGCTGATATTCAGGAGACCCCTGAGGAGGGCCGTCGATGGACATGCGCCCCGAAGCCTTCGTACCACCCGCGCCCGTGCCGCGTAACCGGCTGCTCAACCCGGCCGAGGTGATCTGGATCGCGCTGCGCAATCCTCTGGAACTTTGGGGGCAGGCGTCCTACACTTTGCCCTGGATCGAAACGAAGTTCTTCAAGGAACGGACACTGATCGTAAATCATCCGGGTCTTATTAGGCACGTATTGGTCGACAATGTCGCCAACTACGAAATGTCGGAAATCCGCCAGCTGGTGTTGCGCCCGATCCTGAAGGACGGGCTGCTGACCGCCGAAGGCGAGGTCTGGAAGCGCTCGCGCAGAGCCATGGCGCCGGTCTTCACGCCCAAGCATTCCAAGGGCTTCGCCGGCCAGATGCTTGCCGAAGCTGAGGAATTCTCGAAGAAATATCACAGCGCCGGCTTGGACGGGAAAATCTTCGACATCTCCGTCGATATGACCGACCTCGCCTATGCCATCCTATCCGAGACATTGTTCTCCGGCGAGATTGCCGGGGACAAGGAGTCGGTATCGGAGGACGTCGACCAGCTGCTGCACCGAATGGGGCGTATCGAGCCGATGGACATGATGCGTGCACCGCCTTGGGTGCCGCGCCTCACCCGCATCGGCGGACGGAGAGTGATGGAGAAATTCAGGGCGATCGTGGCGGAGACCATGGCGCTTCGTCGCGAGCGGATGCGCGAGGATCCAGACGGGGCGCCGCAGGACTTCCTGACGCTTCTTCTGCAACTGGAAGGTCCCGAAGGCCTGACCCGGGACGAGATCGAGGACAATATCCTCACGTTCATAGGCGCGGGTCACGAGACGACGGCCCGGGCGCTTGCTTGGACGCTCTATTGTGTGGCGCAGTCGCCCTATATACGCGAGCGCATGGAGGAGGAAATCGACCGGGTTCTTGCAACAGGTGCAGAGCCGGTCGAGTGGCTGGATCTGATGCCGTGGGTGCGCGCCGCCTTCGAAGAGGCGTTGAGGCTCTATCCGCCGGCGCCTTCGCTCAACCGTGCTGCGATCGCAGCCGATTCCTGGACGAGCCCGGAAGGGGAAACGGTGGAGATCGACGCCGGGGTCACGGTTCTGGTCATGCCTTGGACTCTGCATCGCCACGAGCTCCTCTGGGACAAGCCGCGGGCTTTCATGCCCGAGCGCTTTCTCCCGGAAAATCGCGGGCGCATCAATCGCTTCCAGTACCTGCCGTTCGGAGCAGGACCAAGAACCTGCATCGGAGCGACCTTTGCGCTGCAGGAAGCGGTGATCGCACTCTCCGTGCTGATGCACCGCTATCGGTTCGACGTCACGCCGAAGACGAAGGTCTGGCCGGTGCAGAAGCTGACGACCCAGCCGCGGAATGGGATGCCGATGCGGGTCAGTCTGCGACGCGCGGAGTCTTCTCTGGCGAATTGATCTTTGCCAAGCATGCGATATTGATCGGAAAAACGATCTTCAGGATTTTCGCGTGACCTCTCCCATTCTTCTAGGCATCGACACGGGCGGCACCTATACGGATGCCGTGCTCTTCCGGGAGGGCGAGGGCGTCATCGCCAAGGCCAAGTCGCTGACGACCCGGCATGATCTTGCTGATGGCATTGCCGACGCCGTCGATGCGGTCCTCCTGAAGAGCGGCCATTCCGCTTCGGAAATCGGCCTCGTCTCTCTTTCGACCACGCTTGCCACCAATGCGCTCGTCGAAGGGCAGGGCGGCCGCGCGGCATTGGTGATGATCGGCTTCGGACCGGAGGATCTCACTCGCGGCGGACTGGCCGAAGCACTTGGCGATGATCCGGTGATCTTTTTGCCTGGCGGTCATGATGTCCATGGAAACGAGACACCGCTGGATGTGAGCGAACTGGAAAGCGCGATGTCAGGACTTGGCATCGGCGTCTCCTCTTTCGCCGTGGCGGGCTATTTTGCGGTCCGGAATCCGGCTCACGAAATCCGGGTGAGAGACCGTATTCGGGATCTCTCCCATCTGCCGGTCACCTGCAGCCATGAACTCACATCCAAACTCGGAGGCCCGCGAAGGGCGCTGACGACGCTGCTGAACGCGCGCCTAGTCTCGATTGTCGATCGCCTGATCGGCTCCTGCGAGGACTTCCTTGCGCGCCGCGGCATATCGGCGCCGACGATGGTCGTGCGCGGCGACGGAGCGCTGATTTCAGCGGCAGAGGCAAGGCTTCGTCCCATTGAAACGATCCTGTCCGGTCCAGCAGCCAGCCTTGTGGGAGCAAGGTTCCTCACCGGGCTGGACCAGGCCGTCGTCTCGGATATCGGCGGCACCACGACCGACGTTGCGGTGCTTGATGCGGGGCGGCCAAGGCTTGCCGAGGAAGGCGCGGTCGTCGGCGGCCATCGGACCATGGTGGAGGCCGTGGCATTGCGCACCTACGGGCTCGGCGGCGATTCGGAGGTGCATATAGATGATCGCGGCCTCAACGCCCGATTCACGCTGGGGCCTCGACGTCTGTTGCCCCTCAGTCTGCTGGCCGTGAGGCATGGCGAACTCGTTATCTCTGTTATGGAGAGGCAATTGCGTGCCACCCATGTCGGCCGGCATGACGGCCGGTTTGCAGTGCGCACAGGAGTGCCGGATATGGCGGCTCAGGGCCTGCCGACGCCGGAGCAGGCCCTCTATGTCCGAATAGGAGAGGGGCCGATCGCCCTCAACGATCTCCTGGTGGCGAACTCCCAGAAGGCGGTTCTGGACCGGCTGGTCGCACGGGGTCTGGTGCATCGGTCGGGCCTGACGCCCTCGGACGCCTTGCATGTGCTCGGCAGGCAGAATCAATGGAATGGGCGCGCGGCGCGCATGGGGCTGGAGCTTGCGATCCGGCGCAAGGATGGCTCGGGTCGGGAGATTGCCGGCTCGCCAGAGGAACTCGCTGAAAAGATCGTGGGCCGGCTGACCCGCCAATCGTCAGAGGCTGTCCTTGCAGCTTGCCTGGCGGAAGACGGTGCGGAGGCAATCGACCCGTCCGTCTCGCTGGCTGTCGATCGGGCGCTCAGGAAAACCCCCGGCATCGCCCGCTTTCTCGTGTCGCTCGATCGGCCGCTGATCGGGCTCGGGGCTTCGGCTCCTGTCTACTATCCCGCGGTGGCCGATATGCTTGGCGCAGAAGCCGTCATTCCGTCGGATGCGGATGTCGCCAATGCGATCGGAGCGGTCGTTGGACAAATTCGTGCGGTCGTCAGCGTCGTGGTGACTTCGCCCGAGGAAGGTCGGTTTATCGTGTCCGGCAGCGGTGAGCGCCTGTTGCTCGTCGGAGAGGCGCCAGCACTCGCGGCAGCCCGCGAACGGGCGGTATCCGCGGCGCTGGCACAAGCCAAAACCGAGGGAGCGGACGAGGCGGCCGTCACGCTTTCGGAAGAGGTGGACGCGCCGGAAATCGAAGGATCGAGACGGCTGATAGAGGCTCGGATTACGGCGACGGCGACGGGAAGGCCGCGGATTGCCATAGGTTGACGCCGAACCGAACCGTTTCAGGCCTTCGTCGCATTGACACCCGTCGTCACCCGCGCAATGTGGGACACATTTTGCAGCGCACATCGGGAGGTATGCATGGGTCGCATTGAAAAGAACGGTCTGGCGATCGACGAGGAGCTTCATGATTTCCTGGTGAGGGAAGCACTCCCGGGGACCGGCGTCGATGCCGAACGGTTCTTCTCGGAATTCTCGAAGATCGTTCACGATCTTGCGCCCAAGAACCGCGCCTTGCTTACCAAGCGTGACGCTTTTCAGGAGAAGCTGGACGACTGGTATCGCAGAAATAGCGCGCCCACGGATCTGGCGGCCTACGAAACCTACCTGCGAGAGATCGGTTATCTTTTGCCCGAGGGGCCAGATTTTAGTGTTTCGACGGACAAGGTCGATCCGGAGATTGCCGAGATCGCCGGACCCCAACTCGTCGTGCCGGTCATGAACGCTCGTTATGCGTTGAACGCCGCCAATGCGCGCTGGGGTTCTCTCTATGATGCGCTCTACGGAACGGACGCCATTCCCGAAATTGACGGCGCCGAAAAAGGCAAAGGTTACAATCCGCTTCGCGGCGCCAAAGTGATCGCCTGGGCGCGCGATTTCCTCGATCAGTCCGCGCCGCTCTCGGGAGGAAGCTGGAGCGCTGTCACCTCCTTCGTCATCACCGACGGCAAACTGAAGGCTGCCGCCCAGGACGGCAAGACTGTCGAGCTTGCCGATCCCGCTCAATTTGCCGGCTATATTGGCCAGCCAGCGCAGCCAACGCATCTGTTGCTCCGGAAAAACGGCCTGCACATCGAGATCCTGATCGACGCGACGACGCCGACCGGGAAGGATGATCCGGCGAAGATTTCGGATGTCCGGCTGGAGTCGGCAATCACCACGATCATGGATTGCGAGGACTCCGTCGCCGCCGTCGATGCCGAGGACAAGGTCGTCGTCTATCGCAACTGGCTCGGCCTGATGAACGGCGATCTGGCGGAGGAGGTCGAGAAGGGCGGCAAGAGCTTTATCCGCAAGCTGAACCCCGACACGGACTACCTGGCGCCGGACGGCTCGCGGTTTTCGTTGAAGCGCCGTTCGCTGATGCTGGTGCGCAACGTGGGGCACCTGATGACCAATCCGGCCGTGCTGGACAGCGAGGGCAATGAGGTGCCGGAAGGGATCATGGACGCCATGGTCACGGCACTCATCGCGATCCATGACATCGGCCCGGGGGGGCGCCGCCAGAATTCCCGCCACGGCTCGATGTATGTGGTGAAGCCGAAGATGCATGGGCCGGAAGAAGTCGCCTTTGCCTGCGAGATATTCTCCCGGGTCGAAGAGGCGCTCGGCCTTCCGACCAACGCGATCAAGATGGGGATCATGGACGAAGAGCGTCGGACGACCGTCAATCTGAAGGAATGCATCCGGCAGGCGCGGGAACGGGTGGTCTTCATCAATACTGGTTTCCTCGATCGCACCGGTGACGAAATCCACACATCGATGGAAGCAGGTCCGATGATCCGCAAGGGCGACATGAAGCAGGCGGCCTGGATCGCGGCCTACGAGAACTGGAATGTCGACATCGGCCTCCAATGCGGACTGTCCGGGCATGCCCAGATCGGCAAGGGCATGTGGGCCATGCCGGATCTGATGGCGGCGATGCTGGAACAGAAGATCGCCCATCCGAAGGCTGGCGCCAATACCGCATGGGTGCCGTCGCCGACGGCCGCGACGCTTCACGCGACCCATTACCATAAGGTCAACGTCGCCGAGGTTCAGGCGGGCTTGACGAGCCGGGCGCGGGCAAAGCTCTCGGACATATTGTCCGTTCCGGTGGCGCCGCGCCCGAACTGGACCCCGGAGGAAATCCAGCGTGAACTCGACAACAACGCCCAGGGCATCCTCGGCTACGTGGTTCGGTGGATCGATCAGGGAGTCGGCTGCTCCAAGGTGCCCGACATCAACAATGTCGGTCTGATGGAAGATCGCGCGACGCTGCGCATTTCCGCCCAGCACATGGCCAACTGGCTGCACCACGGTCTGGTGAGCGAGGAACAGGTCGTGGAGACCATGAAGCGCATGGCGGCGGTCGTCGACGGCCAGAATGCAGGCGACCCGCTTTACCGCCCGATGGCGCCGGATTTCGGGGGCTCCGTCGCCTTCCAGGCCGCATTGGAGCTGGTGCTGAAGGGCTGTGAGCAACCGAACGGCTATACCGAGCCGGTCCTGCACCGCCGCCGCATCGAGCTCAAGGCAAAGCTTGCCGGCTGACCATTGCAACGTGGATCGTCGAGGTGACGGCCACTCCCTCCAGCAATGGAAAAGGCCGCCGGAGATATCTTCGGCGGCCTTTTCGGTGTTGTTCAGAAGGTGACTACTGGATCACGACAACCTTGGTGTTACGGCCGGGGCGAACACGGCTGTAAAGGTCGATGATGTCCTGGTTCATCAGGCGGATGCAGCCGGAGGAAGCGGCTGTACCGATCGAGGCCCATTCCGGCGTTCCATGCAGGCGGAAAAGTGTATCCTGGCCCTTTTCATTGAAGAGATACATGGCGCGCGCGCCCAGCGGGTTGCTGAGGCCCGGTCCCATACCGTCTTCGACATATTTGGCGACGTCCGGACGGCGGACAGCCATTTCCCTCGGCGGATGCCAGGTGGGCCATTCCTGCTTCCAGGCGACATAGGCGGTGCCAGACCAGGCAAAGCCCTGCTTGCCGACGCCAATGCCGTAGCGGACGGCCTTACCGTTGGGCAGGATATAATAGAGGAACCGCTCCCGGGTATTGACGATGATCGTGCCGGGGCTTTCGGGTGTCGAATAGCTGACGATCTGCCGATGGAACTTCTTGTCCATGCGGGTGATCGGGATCGCCGGCAGAGTATAGCCGGCATCCTTTACCGAACCATAGGATTCGGTGAAAATCTGCGAGGTGGTGATGGTGGCAACTTCGGTGCCACCGGAAGACGACGTCGTGGAGCAGCCGGCCAAGGCGGTAACTGCCAACAGGCCGAGTGCGAGCATGCTTTTGCGTAAGCGCATGGAAATCTCTTGGGATGAACGAATCGATTGAGGCAGGTGCGCGAGCACCTTTGATAAGCCGTTATTTTCGATTAAATTGACCTTGGCAAGCGGTCGCGATGGTCCAAGATAGGCCCGGCGCATAATAGAAAAATGCCATTGCGTTTTTGCAACATTATCAGCGGCAGTAGCCGGAAAACATGACTATACTCAACCTCGCCAGTAACAATCCATTAATTGATGGTCGTCAATCGGCGCGCGCCATGTTGGTTCGGAAGGGCGTGCAGATTCTGCTGCACGACATGCGTCACGCTCTTCTCCCCGAACTTGTTCTTGCGAACGGGCGGCGTGCCGATCTCGTGACGATTTCCGAAAAAGGCGAAATCTGGATCATCGAGATCAAGACCTCGATCGAGGACTTTCGCGTCGATCGGAAATGGCCCGATTATCGGTCGTATTGCGACAGGCTTTTTTTCGCCACTCACAAGGACGTGCCGCTCGAGATTTTTCCGGAGGATTGCGGCCTGTTCCTTTCGGACGGATATGGCGGACATCTTCTGCGGGATGCCCCGGAGCACAGGCTGGCGCCTGCGACCCGCAAGGCGGTTATGCTGAACTTCTCCCGTGCTGCGGCCCAGCGGCTGATGTTGGCCGAATGGGCAGCCGGCAAAACATTCGACGATATGTAACTATTTGGGTGCCCGCTTGGCGAGGATGCGCTGCAGCGTGCGGCGATGCATATTGAGCCGGCGCGCGGTTTCGGAAACGTTGCGTTCGCACATTTCGTAGACTCGCTGAATGTGCTCCCAGCGCACGCGGTCGGCGGACATCGGGTTTTCCGGCACATCCGCCTTTTCTCCGGGCCGTTGCGTCAGCGCATGAAAGATATCGTCGGCGTCGGCGGGTTTGGCGAGATAATCGAGCGCTCCGAGTTTAACCGCGGTCACGGCGGTCGCGATATTTCCGTAGCCGGTGAGCACGATGACCTGGGTATCCTCGCGGCTCTGGCGGATCGCCTCGATGACATCGAGCCCATTGCCGTCACCCAGACGCAGGTCGACCACCGCATATTTCGGGGGACGGGCTTTCGATTTGGCTATGCCTTCTGCAACCGATTCCGCCGTATCGACCAGAAAGCCGCGGCTTTCCATCGCGCGCGCCAGTCGGCGCAGGAAAGGCCCGTCGTCATCGACGATCAGCAGGGACGGGTCAGGCCCCAGTCCGTGATCCTCGTGAGCTTTCGGATTTTCCAGGTGCGTTTCCATTCTCTTTCTCCACGGGCTTCATTGAAGGCCCGCCTTCCTTGTCAATTATGATCGTTCGCGCACTGCGCGCAAATCATTTCGGATCATGGGTTTCCATCACCGATCGCGGCCACTCGATCCGGATGCGCGCGCCCGCCTCTCCGCTGTCGCGATTGCCGAAGCGAATCGATGCCCCGGAGCGTTCGAGCAACGTCTTTGCGATGAAAAGCCCGAGTCCCAGGCCGCCCGCGCGCTCGTCTTCCCGCGGTCTCTTCGTCATATAGGGTTCGCCGATCCGGGAAAGAATATCCGGCGCGTAACCCTGGCCGTCATCTTCGATGGTGATCGCCACCTTTTCCGCATCATGCTCGACAGTGACGATAACCTTGCTTCTGGCGTAGTCGACGGCATTTTCGATCAGATTCCCGAGCCCGTAGATAATGCCGGCATTGCGGCTGCCGATCGGCTCGCTCGCCCGGTCGTGCTTTTCGATGAGCTCAATCTGGATGCCGAACTGGCGGTGGGGCGCGACCACTTCTTCGACCAGGGAGGAGAGCGGCAGCCGGCGCATATGCTCCTCGCTTTCGGCGGAGAGCGAGGTGAGGCGGCGGAGGATGTCGCGGCATCGTTCGCTCTGGCTCCTGAGGAGCTGAACATCTTCGCGGAACCGATCGTTCTCCGAGAGCTCGCGCTCCATCTCCTTGGCGACGACGCTGATCGTGGCAAGCGGCGTGCCGAGTTCGTGAGCTGCCGCGGCTGCCAGTCCGTCGAGCTGCGAGAGATGCTTTTCCCGTTCCAGCACCAGTTCGGTCGCGGCCAGTGCGTCGGCGAGCAGCGTTGCTTCATGTGATACCCGGTAAGCATAGAAGGCCGCGAACATCATCATCGAAGCGATCGAGCACCAGACGCCGAGCTGCATGACCGGCTGGATTCTCAGCGTTTCGCCCTCGTACCAGGGCACCGCATACGGAGAGAAGGCGATCACCGTGGTGCAGATCAATGCGAAGACGATCAACACCAGCGAATGGCGCAACGGCTGCGATGCAAAAGCGATGATGACCGGCACGCAGATCAGCGGCGCAAACGGATTGGCGAGCCCGCCGGTGATGAAAAGCAGCGCCGCCATCTGCAAGAGGTCGAAACCGAGCAGCGCCAGGGCCGCCTTTGGCCCCAGCCGATGCGTCTGCGGAAACCAGACGGACAGGATGAGGTTCGCAACGGCGAGCGCCCCGATCAGGATGGCTGCTTCCTTAAGAGGAAGCGGAAACTTCAGAAGCAGTCCGACGACCAGCACGGTGATCGTCTGGCCCGTGACCGCAAGCCAGCGAAGCCGCACAAGCGTTTGGAGCCGGATGCGGCGGCTCGAAGGGCCGAATTGCGCATAGCGCACCGAGGAACTGTCTAGACTCAACGCCTGCCTCTGCTTTCCGGCAAATGCCGATAAATGGAGCCCGCTTCATAAACCGGCTCGACATCGGGTCGCAGGCGGCATTCTGTCACGTCCCCCGCGGTTTGGCACGTGTCGTCGGGAGAGCCTCCGAGGGATCTTCCGGCCAAGGGTGCCTCGGATATCGCCCGCGCATCTCGGCGCGCACATCTTTCCAGGACCCCGCCCAGAAGCCCGGGAGGTCACGGGTTGTCTGGATCGGCCGATGTGCCGGCGAAGTCAACTCCAGCAGCAGCGGCAGCCTTCCGCCCGCGACGGCCGGATGTTTCTTTAACCCGAAGAGCTCTTGCACGCGGATCGCCAGGACCGGCTCTTCGCCATCGTAGCGTATCGGATGACGCTGGCCTGTCGGCGCCTCGAAATGGGTCGGTGCCAGTTTACCGAGATCCTGTGCCGCCGCATGAGGAATGAGGGAACGCAGCCCTTCCGAAAGACTTCCCGCCTCCACGGCATCGAGGCCGGAGGCATTGCCCTGGAACGGCACGAACCACTCGTCCAGCCGGGCGAGCAGCGCTTCGTCACTCACGTCGGGCCACGGCTCGCCGATCGTCCGATGCAGAAAGCCGATCCGTTCCCGAAACTGCGTCCCATCCCTGGAGAACGGCAGAGCCTGCAGGCCGAGTTCGCGGACGCCATCGGCAAGCGCCTTGGCCGCATCCTCGCCACGGGGGCGCGGCAAAGGCTTTTCCTCGAAGATGACCGCACCGAGGCGCCTCACCTTACGGGCGCGCACCTGCCGGCTGGCGCGGTCGAAGAAACATTCATCCTTTTGCTCGATCGCGCCGGAAAGCTGATCTTCCACATCCGCCCGGGTAATTTCTGCCGCTGCGAGAATACGCCCTTGCGCGGCTCGACCGGTAAGATCGGCAATGACCAGCATCAGAGCCGAAGAAAGTCTTTCCGTTTCGGGCAGTTCCGCTCCACGACCGTTCGTCATGACGAAGCGCCCGCGGCCACCTCTCTGAAGGGCAACCCTGTCCGGATAGGCATGGAGAAGAAGGCGGCCGACAGGGGCTGTTTCGCTCGATCGCACGGCTTTCGGCAAATTGGACGCAATTCGATCTGCGAGCTTTCTTGCCGCTTCGGCCCGGTCGCCACGGTCGTTGCGGAAACGCCTCAGCCGTTCATCGAGATCGACATCGTTTCCTCCGAGCCCCTGTTCTGTAAGAAGCACGGCGAGCAGGCATGCCTGACGACCAAAACCCTCTTCTGCCGCGGAAATCGCCATGGCGGAAAGCCGGGGCGGAAGAGCAAGCTCGCGCATCAGTCGCCCTTTTTCCGTCAGACCGCCTTGCTCATCGAGTGTACCGAGCTGGACCAGCAGTGTCTTTGCTTCCTTGAAGGCCGGCGCGGGCGGTGGATCGAGAAAGGCAAGTGCCGCGGGATCCTGTACCCCCCAATGGGCGAGGTCGAGTGCCAGGGCGGAAAGATCGCTTGCGAGGATCTGCGGTGGGGTGAAGGCTTGAAGCGCGGCCGTCTGGCCGGAATGCCAGAGCCGGATCGCGATCCCTGGCTCCGTGCGTCCGGCGCGTCCGGCACGCTGGTCGGCCGAGGCGCGCGAAACCCGCACGGTCTCCAGTCGCGTGATACCCGTCGCCGGCTCGAAGACCGGCAGTCGCTGAAGGCCGCTGTCGATGACGATCCGCACCCCGTCTATGGTGATGGACGTCTCCGCGATCGAGGTGGCGAGAACGATCTTGCGGCTGCCTGCCGGTGCCGGCCTGATCGCCAGGTCCTGTTCCCTCTGTCCAAGGTTTCCATAAAGCGGCACGACCGTGGTTTCCGGACCAAACCTCCCCTCGAGGCGCTCGACCGTGCGCAGGATCTCCGCCTGTCCCGGAAGAAAGGCGAGAATCGATCCAGCTTCCTCCTCATGCGCCTCGATGATGATGCGGGTCATGGCATCCTCGATTCGCTCGTTCGGCGCCCGGTCGCGATGCCGGATGTCGATTGGGAAGCTGCGGCCCTCGCTCTTGATTACCGGGGGATCGCCAAGCAATCCTGCGACGCGCTCGATGTCGAGCGTTGCCGACATGACCAGGATCCTCAGATCCTCGCGTAGCGCCGACTGGACGTCGAGCGCCAGCGCCAGTCCGAAATCCGCATCCAGCGAACGCTCGTGGAACTCGTCGAAGATGACCGCCGAAACGCCGGCAAGTTCCGGATCGTCGAGAATCATGCGGGCGAAAACGCCTTCGGTCACCACCTCTATCCGGGTTCTCCGGGAAATCCGATTGTCGAGCCGCATGCGGTAGCCGACCCGGTCTCCAACCTGCTCCCCAAGCAGCGAGGCCATGCGCGAAGCGGCTGCCCGGGCGGCGAGCCGTCGCGGTTCGAGGAGGATGATCTTGCCGGTGCACCAGGCCTCTTCCAGCAATGCCAGCGGCACGAGCGTCGTTTTTCCGGCGCCGGGCGGCGCGGACAATACGGCCCGCGTGCCATTGGCGATGGCGCGGGTGATATTGTCGAGGACCTCGGTGACGGGGAGCTTTGGCAGATTTTTGATCACCGCTCCCTGCTCCTGCAATGCTGTCATCAGCCGGACACTTGGCCGCTGGCATGGCGATAGGCAAGGATTGCGCCCGCCAGATCCTCAAGGGCTGCGCCCACCGATTTGAAAAGCGTGATCTCATCGGCGCCGCCACGGCCTGGATGCCTTCCATGCACCAGATCAGCAAGCTCTGCTTTGATGTCGTCCCGCGTGAGAACGCCGCTCTGAAGTGGCTGTACGATGTCGCCCCCCTCCTTCATTGCGCCGGCTCGGGTATCGACGAACACGGAGGAGCGCCGCACGGCCTCGTCGTCGCTTTCGCGCATGCTGGGCTTGAACGCGCCGACGAGGTCGAGATGCGCGCCGGGCTTCAGCCACTCGCCTCGGATCAGCGGCTCACTCGACAGCGTCGCGCAGGAGACGATGTCTGCCCGGCGCACCGCTTCGGCAAGGTCATCGACGATCAAGACATCGATGCCGAGCGCCCTTGCCTGCCCGACTGTCTCCTCAGCCTTGCTTCGGTTGCGGCCCCAGATGGAAAAGCGCTTCAGGGGACGGGTTATCGCATGCGCTTGCATGAGATTGAGCGACAGTCGCCCGGTGCCGACCATCAGCATGGTCTCCGCATGCGGGGAGGCGAGATATCTGGCGGCAAGCGCCGACGTCGCAGCCGTACGTCGTGCGGTCAGCTCTCCTCCTTCCACGATCGCCAGCATCTCGCCGGTTTTGCCGGAGGACAGAAGATAGCGTCCGATGATCGTCGGAAGCGACCGCAGATGATTGTCGGGGAAGAGATTGAGGATCTTCACGCCGATATGGTCACCCGGCACCCAGGCGGGCATCAGCAGCATCACCGCAGTCGCCTCGCCCGGAACCTCCATATCGTGATGATGACGGACCGGCATCACGCAATCGCTGCGGAACATTTGCTCGATGGCCTCTATCAATTCCCCCCAGGGAAGGGCGGCCCGCGTCTGTTCCTCGTTCAATACCAGCATGTCACACTCCAGCAACCAAAACTGCAGTCACACTAGCAATCGCAAATGGGGCGGTTAAAGCGCTTTTTTTGGAAACCGACGGCGGTCTTCTCGTTGATCTCTGCACGAACGGGCGGTGGAAACCCCTGAGTTTCCGGCTTTCCGAAGAAAAATGACATTTTTTTAAAAACGAGTGTTGACTTGTTTATGGGGGTGGATCTATAAACCGCCTCA